>NZ_DATLIW010000036.1:0-288956 GCF_035539195.1 Luteibacter sp. | reverse complement strand
ATGTGCCCGCGCCACCACCTTGTAGCCCCCAGGGCCCCGCTGGCACAGCCTCACGATCTTTAACTTGAATGCTTTGTCGTACTTAGTCATGAAAAAACCCCTGGAGATTGGACGGTGTCCAACTTCCGGGGGTCAGTTCATTTGGGGCCCTTTCCTTTATCGCGTCATGCGAACGAAACCTAACGCGCCGTACTCTTGTGTTGGAAGGAGGGAACACTATGCGGAAACGTCGCGACCAAGGATTCAGCCTCCTGGAAACACTGGCGGCGATGTTCCTTCTCGCGCTGTGTTTCGGTGCCTTGATGCACGCAGCGGGAGCATCCATGGCTCTCAACGCGCGGGCCGCCGACTACACGCAGGCGTCGTTGTGGGCGAGTGGGTTACTCGACAGGCAGTACGTCACCGAGTTCCCTTCGACGGGCGTCCATGAGGGGCGGTTCGACGATACCTACCGATGGAAGATGACGGTGTCCGAACCGCCATCGGAAACGTTCATTCGGACGACGGCACCGATGCGTCTTTACCGCATCGAGCTGACCGTCGAATGGAACGAGAAGGGAAAAGATGCGTCGGCGCGCTTCGTGACCCAGCGCGCGGTATCCGAAGTTCCACCTCGTGATGTACCTTCTTCCGGGGGGGACTCATGAAACGGCCGGCGGGCTTCAGCCTGATGGAAACGCTCGCGGCGCTGGCACTACTGGCGCTTCTTCTTCTCGGCGTGATCGCATCCTTGGACACGATTGCACGATCGACGCACGCGAGCCTTGCCGCGACGCAGAGACTCGACGAAATGCGGGCCGCACAGAACTATCTGCGCAGGGCGTTATCGGGTGCGCTGGCCTACCCGTGGGCACTCGGCCACGATAAGCAGCCCGTGGTATTTCGTGGCGATGGGCAGGCAGTGACTTTCGTTTCGCCCGGGCCCGGCTATCTCGCGGCCGATGGACTCCAGTTGCAGAAACTCGCGATCGTCGGCAAGCCGGGTGATCAGCGCCTGGAGGTATCCTTCGCGCCGCTCGCGACGCGGGCGGGTGCCGGCGTCGTACCGACATCGCCCGAGACGTTGCTCGAGCACGTTACGTCGGGGCGTATCGTCTACAGCGGGCTGGACGATCAGGGCCACCCAGTGACCTGGAAGCCATCGTGGCCTTATGAACAGCGCATGCCGACGATGGTCGGTGTGGAACTCCAGTTGCGTGTCGGTCTTCACTGGCCAACGTTCGTGGTGCCCCTGCGGATGGATTCGGCGGCGGTGAACGATCGTGAAGCCTATACGCGACTTGCTGCTGTCCAGGCGAAACCATGATGGCGCGAATGCGTGTAGGTGCGGAACGGGGCATCGCGCTTCTCGTGGTGCTGTGGGGATGCACACTGGCGGCGATCACGCTTGGCGCTTTGGCGAGCAGCGCGAAGGTCGAAGGCATACAGGCGAGAGGTCAGTATCTGCAGACCAGGGGTTTCTACGCGGCGGAGGCCGGCATCGAGCAAGCGGTGTTTCGGCTTCGTGCCGAGCAGGCCTCGCAGCGGTGGGCTGTCGACGGCCGGACCTACCGTTTGCGCGAGGGCGAGGCGATCGTATCGGTCACTGTGACGGACGAGGACGGCAAGCTCAACCTCAACAAGGCGGCGCCCGAGCAACTGGGTGCGTTGCTTCAAGCGGTCGGCGTCGACCCCGAGCAGGTGCCGCGGTTGCGCGACGCCATGGTTCGATGGGGAAACGGCGGCGAGCGCTTTTCCGATAGCCTGCTGGCAAAGGGCGGTTTCACCAGTCTGGAAGAACTGCGTCGGGTTCCCGGCTTGCCCGGCGACGTGGTCGATCGCCTGGAACCGGCGCTGACGCTCTGGTCGACCTCGGGCCCGAACCTTGCTCATGCTCCCCCTGTCGTCGTCGTCGCGATGACGGGAGCCGGAAGGGAGGCCTCCGAAGCATACGTAGCCGACGTTCGCGCCATGGATCCCGAGCACGGAGGCCTTCCTACGGTGCCCGGCAACGTCGGGTCGGCGCAGTCCTTTGTGCCGAGCAGCGGCACGGTCACCATCGTCTCCACGGCGACCCTGGGCGACACGCAGGCGGTGCGGATCCAGGCGACGGTCGCCCTTCAGAACGCGCCCGGCGATCCGCGCGCCTATCGCGTGCTCCGGTGGGTCCAGGTGGCGGCGGAAGAGATGCCGGGCGACGGCCATTCGGCGTCGGCGTCCGTTCCCGCGTCCTGACGGGCCGGCGTCTTGGAATCGTCACGTCCACGGAGATATGCACATCGCCAAACGGTCACGAGGGCGCGATAGCGTCTTCCGGCGCACGCTTGGGTTTGGACGAAGACGGGTCTCGACGGCGCACTGGATCCATCACCGACTTCCATTACCGAGGTGTTCTCATGACGACTCAACACGTGGCGTCCCGTCGCCGCTGGCTCGCGTCCGCGGCGCGCTGCACCCTTCCGCTTCTGGCGGCCGGCGTGGCGCTCCCTGCATCGGCGACCCACAATAACCACGCTTATGTGGCGAACCAGATCGATAACACGGTGTCCGTGATCGACATGGCCACCAACGGTGTGACCTCGACGATTCCGGTAGGTACCACCCCGGTGGCTGCCGCGGTCAGCCCCGACGGCAATCGCGTCTATGTGGTCAACAGTCAGGCCAATACGGTTTCCGTGATCGACGCCGCCACTAACATCGTGGCCGCCAATGTCCCGGTGGGCGCAACTCCCGCCGCGGTGGCAGTCAGTGCCGACGGTGCCAAGGTGTATGTCGCCAATTCTGCCGCCAACACGGTTTCCGTGATTGATGCGACCACCCATTCGGTGGTCGGCGAGATCGCGGTCGGCAGCTCGCCCCTGAGCATCGCCGCCGGTCCCGGCGGCGCTCGCGTGTACACGGGAAACATCGGCGACGGCACGGTGTCGATCATCGATACGCGTTCCGGCAAGGTGACAGCCACCGTGCCGGTGAGTGGCGTTCCCTTCGGCCTGGGCGTTGGCCCCCTCGGCGCGCGTCTGTACGTGCCCGATGTCGGTTCCAACAACGTATCCATTGTCGATACGCTCCAGAACAAGGTCATTGGCAAGCTTACCGCGGGTAACGGCACCTATGATGTGGCGACCAGCATTGTCGGTACGCCGGCGTACGTGACCAATTTCGCGGACAATACCGTTTCTGTGATCGAGACCTTCAGCAAGAAGACCCTCGCTACGGTGGCGGTGGGCAATTCGCCCGAATCTGTCGCCGTCAGCCGCGATTCCGGTCGGGTGTATGTCACCAACACGGGCACCAATAACGTTTCCGTGATCGACCCGCGTACCAACGCGGTCATCGCGACGGTGAACGTTGGTAGCGCGCCGACCGCCGTAGCGACCCAGCCGTACTGACGGCTCGCGCGGAGAAGCCCGGGAAATCCGCGGCCATCCCTTCCGGGATGGCCGTTTCTTTTGGGTGAGTTGCCGGTTTGCGTATGCCATGCAACAGTGCGTCACGGCAACGCAACACGCACCCCCCAATCTCGCAGGCTTCAATAACCATGATGGTTTTTGCATGACTCGTTTTCTTACGATCGGCGCCACGGCGCTGGCGGTGGCTCTGGCAGGATGTTCCACGCTGCCTCAGCCGCGCGACGATGGTGCGTTGCAACGCGAAGCCATGGCCGGCACCGAACTCCCTGCGCCGAAGCCGCGCATCATGCCCTCGACCAATCCGCCCGTGCCGGCAAATACACCACCGCAGGTCACCACGGGCACGGGTGAGTTCATCAAGCCGGTGGGCCTGGCCAAGCCGAAGCCGGTGGCCGAGGGCGCGGGCACGGTCACCTTCAATTTCGAGAACCAGCCGGTCGAGTCGGTGGTGAAAGCCATCCTGGGCGACCTGCTGCACGAGAACTATTCGATCGTGCCGGGCGTGCAGGGCAACGTGTCCTTCTCGACCTCACAGCCGGTCACCGCCGAGCAGGCCCTGCCGATCCTGGAGACGCTACTCTCGTGGACGGGCAATGCGTTGGTCCACAGCAACGGTCGCTACGTGGTGATGCCGGCCAAGGACGCCGTTGCCGGCAACCTCGTGCCAAGCATCGGCGCGACGGCGCCGGCCGGTGGCCTGCAGGCACGACTGTTCCCGCTGCACTTCATCTCCGCGACGGAGATGCAGAAACTGATCAAGCCCTTTGCGCGGCCGGACGCCACGCTGCTGGCCGATCCCACGCGCAACGTGCTGGTCATGGCCGGCACGCCGACCGAACTCGATAACTACCAGCGCACCGTGGCCACGTTCGACGTGGACTGGTTGCGCGGCATGTCGGTCGGCGTGTTCGCCTTGCAGCGTGCACAGGTGAAAGACCTCACGCCCAAGCTGGAAGGCATTTTCGGCGAGAAGGGCAATACGCCGATGGCCGGCATGCTGCGCTTCATCCCCATCGAACGGACGAACTCGCTGGTGGTGTTGAGTCCGCAGCCTGCCTATCTGGAAGAAGTGCGCACGTGGATCGACCGTATCGATCGCGGCGGTGGTAACGAGCCGCAGTTGTACGTCGTGGATGTACGCAACGTGCAGGCTTCGGACATGGCCGATTACCTGTCGGACATCTATGGCGGTGGGTCGTCCGGCCGCGCGGGGGATAAGGGCGGCAAGGTCGGCCCCGGGCTAAGCTCCGGCACCCTCGGCGGTGGCGACAGCGATCTGGGCAACCGCGGTGGCTCCGGCATCGGCAGCACCACGGGTGCCTTCGGCAACACGAACTCGTCATCGTCCGGCACCTCGACGACCGGCGGCATGAGTTCGGGCAACGGTCTGGGTGGCGGCAGCATGGGCATCGGCGGCGCCAGCACGACGGGCCTGGGTGCCGGCTCGGGTTCCTCCGACGAAAACTCGGCCGACGCGGGCAACCGTCATTCGTCCACCACTACCGACGACGGCGTGCGGATCACCTCGGTGGATGCGAACAACCAGTTGATGGTGCGTTGCCGCCCTGCGCAGTGGGCGGAGATCGAGCAGGCCATCAAGCGCCTCGATGCGGTGCCGATGCAGGTGCAGATCGAAACGCGCATCCTCGAAGTGACCCTGACCGGCCAGCTCGAGTTCGGCGTGCAGTGGTATCTCGAGGGACTGGTGGGCACCACCAACGGCCAGCCGACCCAGCCCGGCAACAAGCAACAATGGGCGCTCGGCGGCGGCGGGGCGACCTACAGCCCGAACGACAGCTTCTTCTACTCCTTCGTCAACAACAACATCTCCGTCGCGCTGCATGCGATGGAACAGAAGGGAAACACCAAGGTTCTCTCGGCGCCGTCGCTGGTGGTGCTGAACAACCAGAAAGCGCACATCGAAGTGGGTGACCAGATTCCGATCACGCAGACCTTCGTGAACACCGGTGCCAACACGGACAACACGATCGGCCAGGTGGAGTACAAGGACACCGGCGTGATCCTCAACGTGCGCCCGCGCGTGAATCCGGGTGGCCTGGTCTACCTCAACGTGAGCCAGGTGGTGAGCAGCCCCGGTATCAAGGACACGACCACCGGCAACTTCCCGATCCAGCAGCGCGAGGTCGCCACCCAGGTCGCGGTGCAGAGCGGGCAGACGGTGCTGCTGGGCGGCTTGATCAAGCAGAACGAGGCCCTGACCGATACCGGTATCCCGGGACTCAACCAGATCCCCATTTTCGGCCGCCTGTTCGGTACCACCAGCCGCTCGCGGACCCGGACCGAGCTGATCGTCCTGATCACCCCCCGGGTGATCACCAACGGCGACGAGGCCAAGCAGGTCACCGACGAGTACCAGCGCAAGTTCGAGTCCCTGCGCCCGCTCGGCCAGCCGGCCACACCTTGACCGCGGGGTGACCGAAGGTGCATACACCTACATCACGGAACACGTTTCAGATTAGTGGCGTGTTCCTGACGGGGGGAGACTCGATTCATGCAGGACCTTGCCGGCTGGTCGACAGTGCTGGAGTTAATGCCCACGGCCATGTTCGTGCGCGATGCCGCGCACCGCTGGGTCTTCGTCAACCGCATGGGCTGCGACTACTTCGGGGTGAAGGCCGACGAGGTGCTCGGCCGGACCGACGCCGAGATCTTTCCGCCCGACCAGGCCGCCCGTTTCGAGGCCGGTGACGACGCCGTGCTGCGCGGCCAACAGGTGGTCGAGGCCGAGGAAACCGTCACCGACCCCCAGGGCCACGTCCGCACCCTGCTTACCCGCAAGACCTGCATCACCATGGACGGAGCGCCGCATGTGCTGGCCTCGGTCACCGATATCACCGAACTGCGCGAGTCCGAGGCCCATGTGCGCTGGCTTGCCTGCCACGATGCCCTGACCGGACTGGCCAATCGCACGGCGCTGTTCAGCCGCCTGGACGCCACCATCGGGCGCGCCGCCAGCGGCGGCGCCCACGCGGCGCTGTTCCATCTGGACCTGGACGGCTTCAAGAAGGTCAACGACACCTTCGGTCACCTCAGCGGCGACGAATTGCTGGTGCAGTTCGGTGCGCGGTTGCGCAGCGCCGTCGGCCCGGACGACACCGTGGCGCGGATCGGCGGCGACGAGTTCGCCGTGCTGGTGGACGACCACGGCGACCTCGATGTCTATGCCCTGGCCGAGCGCATTCTCAGGCTGGCCGGCGAGCCCTTCGACGTGCTGGCGACGACCACCTTCGTCGGCACGTCCATCGGCATGGTGGCGATCGGCGCGGATGCGGTCGCCGCGGGAGAGCTGGCCCGCAAGGCCGATAGCGCGCTGTACGAAGCGAAGAAGAAACGCAACCGACTGATGGTCTACACCAAGGCGATGGACGCCGCGCTGGCCCATCGTCGCGACATCGAGCGGGCATTGCTCGAGGCCCTGGTGACCGGCGAAGGGCTGAGTTGCCATTACCAGCCGATGATCCGCACCGCCGACGGCAAGGTCGTCGGGCTCGAAGCGCTCGCACGCTGGCGGCATCCCACGCTCGGTGTCGTCTCGCCGGTGCAGTTCATCGCCGTGGCGGAAGAGACCGGCCTGATCGGCCGGCTCGGCGAATGGGTGCTGCGCACGGCCTGTGCCCGCGTGGCCAGGCTCGACGACCTGTTCATCGCGGTCAACGTGAGCGCCGTGCAGCTGCGCGACGATGGCTTCGCCGACATGGTCATGCGGACGCTGTGCGAGACGCGCCTTGCGCCGAAGCGCCTGGAGCTGGAGATCACCGAGACGGCCATCGTCAATGCGGACGGCGCGGCGGTGCAATTGCTCAAACGCCTGCGCAAGGCCGGCGTGCGCATATCCCTGGACGACTTCGGCACCGGTTATTCGAGCCTCACCCTGCTCAAGGATCTGGCCGTCGACAAGGTGAAGATCGACCGTTCCTTCGTCCAGAACGCCACCCTGGCCGGCGATTCGGCGGCCATCGTGCGCGCCGTGTCCAACCTCGGCGCAGCGCTCGGCCTGTGCGTGGTGGCCGAAGGCGTGGAGACCGAGCAGCAGCGGGCCTTCCTGAGCGACGCAGGCTGCGACGAGCTGCAGGGCTTCCTGTTTTCGCCGGCGGTGGCGGAAGACCGGATCGACCGGGTCAGCGGGTATTACCCGGCGCTGGGCGTGGCGGCTTACTCGGCCGGATAAACGTCCGCGGGCATCGGCCAGGTACGACGCAGGTCGGGCATGCCGGGCATCGTCGTGGGCTGCGGCAGCGGTAGCGGCATGCGCGCATCCGCCATTCCCCCGGTGGCGTCGCCGACGATGGCGATGATGCAGGCGCCACTATCCTGCGAACTTCCGAACGACAGCCGGCCCCATGGCATCTGCATGACCATGTAGCGGTTAGGCAGCATCGACGGCGCGGCCGGCAGGTTGGTTTCCGAGGTGGCGGTGTGGAAGGCTTCGGCCAGTTCGCCGCGCGGGAAGCAGGGGCGTTGTTCGAGCTGGATCGAGGTGAAGCGCACCATCGGCACGTCGCCACCTTCGTTGAAGCCGCGTGCCTCGAAGGCGCTCACGCGGTAGCCGTCGCGGGTGACGAAGGGCATGCTGCGCACGATCTGCGGCGGCGCGTCGGCCGTCGCGTGCAGGCCGCCCGGTAGCTTGCTGGAGAGGGAGTCCACCGCGTTCGGCAAGGTGCCCATGGTCGAATTGATGATCTCGACCAGGGTCTTGTCGCTGCGTGGCACGCTCACGGGGTCCGCCGCCACGATGGGAGCCAGCAGGGCGGCGAGCAGGGAGGCCAGGAGGCGAGTGGGACGCATGAGGGCCAGGTAGGGGTGAGCGAGGGCGCTAGTTTGCACGACTACCCGCACCCTTGCATGCGCCGTGATTGCCCGGATATTGGAAACAACGTCCTTCCCCCGATCCCGATGACAGACCTCCGTTTCGACAATGCCTTCGTCCGCGAGTTGCCGGCCGACCTCGAGACCGCCAACCGTCCCCGCCAGGTCGTCGGCGCCGCCTTTTCGTGGGTGGAGCCCACACCGGTGGCCGCCCCACGACTGGTCGCAGCCTCCGCGGAGGTTGCGGCCATGCTCGGCGTGTCGACCGAAGCGCCGGCGTTTGCCGAGGTGTTTTCGGGCAACGCGCGCTGGCCGGGCATGACCGGTTACGCGATGGCCTACGGCGGCCACCAGTTCGGCAACTGGGCAGGTCAGCTTGGCGACGGCCGTGCGCTCGGCCTGGGCGAGGTGCTCACCGCCCGCGACGGGCGGCAGGAGTTGCAGCTGAAGGGTGCCGGGCGCACGCCGTATTCGCGTGGGGCAGACGGGCGTGCCGTACTGCGTTCGTCGATCCGTGAGTTCCTGTGCAGCGAGGCCATGCACCACCTCGGTGTGCCGACCACCCGGGCGCTGTCCCTGGTGGTCACCGGTGACGAGGTCCTTCGCGACGTGATGTACGACGGCAATCCCGCGCTGGAGCCGGGGGCGATCGTCTGCCGCGTGGCGCCATCGTTCCTGCGTTTCGGCTCGTTCGAGCTGCCGGCGGCGCGTAACGACCTCGCGCTGCTGCGCCGACTGGCCGACTTCACGATCGCTACGCACTACCCGATCTTCGCCGGGCTGGAAGGCGAAGCGCGCTACGCCGCCTTCTTCGCCGAGGTCTGCGAGCGCACGGCCCGACTGATCGCCCACTGGATGCGCGTCGGTTTCGTGCACGGCGTGATGAACACGGACAACATGTCCATTCTCGGACTGACCATCGACTACGGCCCCTACGGCTGGGTGGACGACTTCGACCCGGACTGGACGCCGAACACCACCGACCGTGCGCATAAACGCTATCGCTTCGGCCATCAGCCGCGGGTGGCCTATTGGAACCTGCAACGCCTGGCCCAGGCGTTGTCGCCGCTGTTCACCGGCGTCGACGCCCTGCAAGCGGGGCTGGACCGGTATGTCGACGTCTTCGAGGCGACCGATGCGGCATTCTCGGCGGCCAAGCTCGGCCTGGCCAACGCGCGCGAAGGCGACGAGGCGCTGGTCGCCGATCTCCGCGGCCTGCTCACGCTCGGTGGCATGGACATGACGATCTTCTTCCGCGACCTCGCCTTGCTCGACCTCGACGCACCGCATCCGGGTGTCGTGGGGGCGGCGTTCTACGAGGAAGAAAAGCGGGTGGCGACCCAGGACGCGCTCAGCGCCTGGTTGCAGCGGTATGTGGAGCGCGTGCGTGCCGACGCGTCGCCGGCCGCGGAGCGCCTGGCCCTGATGCACGCGAGCAATCCCCGCTACGTGCTGCGCAATTACCTTGCGCAGCAGGTGATCGATGCGGCCGGGCAGGGCGACTACGCGCCACTGCACGCGCTGATGGATACCCTGCGCAATCCGTACGACGAGCAGCCCGGACGGGATCGCTTTGCCGGCCGCCGGCCCGAGTGGGCGCGCGACCGGGTCGGCTGTTCCATGCTTTCCTGCAGCAGCTGACCCGCCGCGCGGTAGAATCGCCGGTCCGGTTTCCCTCTCAGGCCTTTTGCGTTGTCCGCTGGTTCCGCCTCCGATGCCGCCCTCGAAGCGCTGTTCGTCCCGTTTTCCACGGGCGATCTCGCCTGGCCGGCCTCCGGCGATGTGCTGATCCTGCGTGCCCGCGATGGCTTCGCGCTGCGTGAGCGGCGTCGCCCGGGCTGGGTGTTGCAGCAATCGTTCAAGCCGGCGGCCGATGCGCTGGCGCGTTCCGGGTTCGCCGTGAGCGCGGATATCCCCGAAGCGCGCTTTCGCGTGGTGATGGTCTTGCCGACGCGCCAGCGCGAAGAGACGCGGGCCTTGTTCGCGCAGGCGATGGCCCATGTCGCCAGCGACGGTATCGTGGTTGCCGCGGTGCCGAACGCCGAAGGTGCGAAGACGGCCGAGGCCGATCTCGCCTTGCTCGCCGGCAGGGTGTCCAACCTGTCCAAGCACAAATGCCGTGTGTTCTGGACGCACCCGGGCGTCGCGCCGGACGCCTCGCTGTTCGCCGCGTGGCGCGCACTGGACGATGCCTTGCCGATCGACGGGGGGCGTTTCGTCAGTCGTCGTGGGTTGTTCGCCTGGGATCGCATCGATATCGCCTCCGCCTTGCTTGCCTCGGTGTTGCCGGTGGACCTCGCCGGGCGTGTGGCCGACCTCGGCGCGGGCTTCGGCTATCTTGCCTGCCGGGTGATCGCGGGCAATCCCCAGGTCACCGCCGTGGACCTCTACGAGGCGGAAGGGCGTGCGATCGAACCGGCGCGCCAGAACGTCGCTGCCGCGGTCGCCGCCGCCGGCCGATCCCTTGCCACGCAGGTGCACTGGCACGACGTCACGCAGGGCATCGACGGTGGCTACGACGCCATCGTGTCCAATCCGCCGTTCCACCAGGGGCGCGCCGACCAGCCGGAGCTGGGCCGCGCGTTCATCGCCGTGGCTGCGCGCGCGTTGTCGCCACGGGGGCGTTTCTGGATGGTCGCCAACCGGCATCTTGCCTACGAAGCCACGCTCGATGCGTGCTTCACCCACGTTCGTACCGTCGCCGAGCGCGACGGCTTCAAAGTGATCGAAGCGAAGGAGCCTCGCCGATGAAACTCGTACGCCTGCTGGCGAACCTCGGCTATGGCAGCCGCAAACAGGTCGCCTCCATGTTCCGCGAGGGTCTGGTCACCGACGCCTCCGGCGACGTGCTCTATGCCGACGACAAGGTCGAACACGCCGACGTCCGCTTCGAAGGCGAGCCGCTGGACCCACCGCAAGGCATGCTGATCATGTTGAACAAGCCGGCCGGTTACACCTGCTCGCGCAAGGATGTCGGTCGGCTGGTCTATGAGTTGCTGCCGCCGCGCTACGCGATCCGCAATCCGGTGCTGTCCACGGTCGGCCGCCTGGACCGCGAGACCTCGGGCCTGCTGTTGTTCACTGACGATGGCCCGCTGCTACACCGGATCATTTCGCCGAAGGCCTCGGTGGCGAAGCTCTACGAGGCCACGCTCGCCGAAGACCTGCGTGGCGACGAGGCAGCGACGTTCGCCGCCGGCACCTTGATGCTCGACGGCGAGACCGACCCGCTCGAACCGGCCGAACTCGAGGTGCTCGGCCCCCGCCATGTACGGCTCTCGCTGACGGAAGGCCGCTACCACCAGGTCCGCCGCATGTTCGCCGCGATCGGCAACCACGTCGTCACCCTCGAGCGTGTGGCCCTCGGTGGCCTGACCCTCGAAGGTCTTCCATCCGGTCAATGGCGTCAGCTCACCGCCGAAGACACCGCGCGAATCTTCGCCGCGCCGCAGGAGGAAGGGCATCGCCGATGAATCGGCTGCTACCGGGTCGGGCGGCCATGGTGGACCTTGGGTAAGCGGCGGGTGCAGTATCCAGAGGTCCACCCGATCCTCAAGGAGTACCCGATGACCAAGATCGCTATCGCCGTTGCCATCGCCAGCCTGTTCGCCGGCACGGTGGCCAACGCTGCCGACAAGAGCGTCACCGTCCCCCTGACCGCCGTGACCGCCGATGGCCCGGGCGCCTCGGTCGGCACGGTGACCGTGACCGAGTCCGCTGGCGGCCTGGTGTTCACGCCGAACCTCAAGGGCCTGCCGCCCGGCGAGCACGGCTTCCACCTGCATGAGAAGCCGAGCTGCGATCCAGGTGAGAAGGACGGCAAGAAGGGCGCGGCGCTCGCCGCCGGCGGGCACTTCGACCCCCAGCACACCGGCAAGCATGAAGGCCCGGACGCCGCCGGCCATGAAGGCGATCTGCCGCGCATCACGGTCGGCGCCGATGGCACCGATACCACGGCGGTCACCGCGCCCCACCTCAAGAGCCTGGCCACGCTGAAAGGCCACGCGTTGATGATCCACGCCGGTGGCGACAACTACTCCGACCAGCCCGAAGCGCTGGGCGGCGGCGGCGCGCGTATCGCCTGCGGCGTCGTCAAGTAAGGATCGAAAGACAGGAGCCGATGAACCGGCTCCTGTCTGACCGGGGCACCCTCAGAACAGGTCGATGCTGCCCAGGGCCACCGCCGCACCCAACTCGCCGCGCTTGGTCAGCGCCTCATAGCCATGCACGCTGTTCCGCCCGTTCTCCTTGGCGAAGTACAGGGCCTTGTCCGCGCGGTCGAGCACGATCTCGGGGTAATCGTTCTCGGTGATGCGGGCATAACCGATGCTCACCGTCACATGCCCGACCTGCGGGAACGCGTGCTCGGCGACGAAGTGGCGGAAGCGATCCAGCGTCATGTGTGCTACGCGCTCGTCCTGCGCGGCTATCAGCATGACGAATTCCTCGCCGCCGAAACGGAACAGCACGTCGCTTTGGCGGAAGCTGTGACGCATCTGCTGGGCGAGCATCAGGATGACTTCGTCGCCATAGACATGGCCGTAGGTGTCGTTGATGCGCTTGAAATGGTCGATGTCGAGGATGGCGAGCCAGATCTGCGAGACATCGTCCTCGCGCGGCAGGCGGCGCTCGTCCTCGCCCTTGGCGGCGGCACGCGCGCGCTGGCGCTGCAGCTTGAGCAGGCGTTGCAGGCGCTGTTCGAAGCTGCGCCGGTTGTACAGGCCGGTGAGCTTGTCGCGCTCGCTCTCGTTGAGCAGGGCGATGTAGTTGCCGTAGATGCGAGCGTAGCCCTCGACCATGTTGCGGACGCTGTCGAGCGGATCGTCCGACTCCAGCATCAGGGCGCCGATGGCCGCATGATCGCGCTGGATCGGAATGACCAGGCGAGACGTGCCGTCTTCGGTGATGTCGCTGATGGCTTCGAGCGTCTCCATCGCGCAGACGATGGTGTCGATCGGGTCGCCGTCACGCGAGGGATCCAGCGCTTCGACCATGAAGGCGCCTTCGGCGTTGCGCGAGCAGACCACGATGGATTCGACGGGCAGCTGCAGGCTTTCGCCGCGTTTGCACAGGGTGACGCTGCTCACCGAGATCAGTTCCGCGAGGGACAGCACCAGGCTGTGGTCGAGCGCGTCGATATCGCGGTGATGAGTGAACTCGGCCACGGAGGCGAGCAGGCGCGACTCGGGCGGGCCGCCGGCGAGCGAATGCCAGGGCGACCTCATGACCGCGCCATGCCTGCGGCGTGGTGTCCGTTAAACGAGCAATTGGCTGCCACCGAACACATCCTCCCCCGAGTCGGACGCGCGTGATGCGCGCCCCGTGTTGTCATTGCGATGGGTCGCCACCGCGCAACCTCGTACTTGGTAGCGGCATCGCAACCGCGAACTTTAGGGCAAATTCGGCAACAATGTAAGAAAGTGTGACCGTGATCCACTTTTACCGTCTTCACGAATGTGATCGCGTGCGCTAGGCGTCGGTTTTATGACGGCCAATGCGACAGCAGTCCCGGATCGACGCCTACCCGGCGGCAGGACTTCGAGGCGACACCCTCGGTAAGCGCGACGCGGAACAAGGGGGACAGGGTGCGCAGGGTGCCGCTTGCCAGTCGCGCCTTGCGCAGGTCGCCGTCCGTCCGCTCGAGCAACGTTGCCGCCCAGTCGGGCAACAGGGCCGCGCCCGCGTGCAGGAACAGGTCGCGCGACAGACCGGCCATCGGCACGGGAAGGTCCAGGCGGCCGAGCACGTCGAGGACCACCCGGGACCGCTCGCCGAAGACCAGCGAGGGCAGCACGCCGGCGATATACGCGTCCATGTCCGCCACCGAGCCCGGAACGTCTCGCGCGCCCAGGGCTTCGGCGATCCGCCGTGTCTCGTGCAGGTACGCATCGGCGACAGCGATCGGGACCGCCATGGGCCCATACGCGCGATACCCCGCCAGGAAACTCGACATCTCGCTGACATGCACCCAGGTGAGCAGATCCGGATCGTCGGCGGAGTAGGGCAGGCCGGCTTCGTCCACGCCGCGCACCTTGGCGTGGATCATGCGAACGCGCTCGATCATGCCCTGCGCATCGCGCGTCGGCGCGTACGTGGTGGCACCGACGAAGGCGGTGGTCCGACGCAGGCGGCCGACCAGGTCTTCGCGGAAATTCGAGTGATCCCAGACACCGGCCAGCGCGCGCGGATGCAGCAGTTGCAGGTACAGCGCGCACAGGCCGCCGGCGAGCATGCCGCAGAAGTCCGAGTGGATGCGCCAGGTCACGCTGGATGGGCCGAACAGGCCGGGGTCGCCGGACGGATGTTCGTAGTCGATACCGCCGGCGGGCGCGCGCGGAAACGCGCTGAGCACCCAGCGCCGGATCGGCGCGGAGGCGGGGCGGAGCCATCGCGCCAGAGCCGTCATCGGCTCAGTCTCCGGACCACCAGCCGCGCCACTTAAAGAACCACACGGGCAGGAGCATGCTGAGGACGATCACGCCCAGCGCGATCGGATAGGCATGAGGCATGCCCAGTTCGGGCATATCCTTGAAATTCATGCCCCAGATGCCGGCCAGGATGATCGGCGGGATGGTCGCCACCGAGGCGACGGTCAGCACCTTCATCACGTGGTTCTGGTCGGTGCTGATGAAGCCGAGCGTGGCGTCGAGCAGGAACTGCAGCTTGTTGGTCAGCTGGTCGTCGAATTCGTCCAGGGTGCGCAAGTCGTGGTCGACCACACGCAGGCGAACTTCCACGCTCTCGGACATCCACTCCGGTTTCTTCGCGCGCACGAAAGACACGATGCGCTGCACTCCCAGCATGGAGGAACGGTTACGCGCCTGCAGACCCTCGAGCCGGCCGATCTCCAGCATGATGTCGCGCAACACCGGTGTGCCCAGGCGCTCGGGCGTGAACACGCGATCGGAGAGCTTCTTCAGTTCGGCCGAGACGTCTTCCATGCGCTGGGCGGCGAGATTCACGATGGCTTCGATCAGGGTGGCCAGTGCGTCGGCGCTGGATTCCCAGTGATGCTCGCGGCAGCTTTCGCTGGCCAGCTTGAATGCCGGCGATTCGGCGAAGCGCAGCGTCATCAAGACGTGGTTGGTCACGACGATGCCGACCGGGCCCGGATAGTGGCCGCTGTCGGTGTCGGAAAAATAGGGGATGGACAGGTACATGGCGTCGTCGTCCGTACGGATACGGCTGGACAGGGCCAGGTTCACGATGTCACTGCGCTCGGGCACGCGCAGGCCGGTGATTTCGGCAGCGCAGCGGCGCTCGTCGTCGTTGGGGTCGAACAGGTCGATCCAGATCGGCGCCTTTGGCGGGCCCATCTCGGCAGACCACGTGACGGGGCCGGTGTGATTCCCGTGTTCGTGAATGATCAGCACGTGCGATGGTGTCCTTGGCTACGCGGGGAACGCCGCCGGCGAAGCCGACGGCGCAGGGCAGTTTACCCTTCCAGTGTCGCGTCCATCGTGATCGTGGCCTTGAGCACCTTCGATACCGGGCAGCCTTGTTCGGCCTGCTTGGCGATCGCCTCGAAGCCGGCCTGGTCGGTGCCGGGCACCTTCGCCTTCACGGTGAGGTGGGCCTTGGTGATGGCGAAGCCGTCGCCGTCCTTGTCCAGGGTGATCGTGGACTTGGTTTCGATCTTGTCGGCGGTGAGGCCGGCCGCATTCAGCAGCCCGGACAGGGCCATGCTGAAGCAGCCCGCATGGGCCGCGCCGAGGAGTTCCTCCGGGTTAGTGCCCGGACCGTCCTCGAAGCGGGACTTGAACCCGTACGGGGCTTCCTTGAGAACGCCCGTCTGGCTCGAAATGACACCCTGGCCGTCCTTGATCCCGCCTTGCCATACCGCTGATCCCCACTTTTGCATGATGCTCTCCTGACTGGTGATGGAATGCCGGTTGGAACACGCGCATGCTGACCTACGAACGTTACCGGCCCGGGCATCCACATAATGCGAAGGGTCCGCCAGCCTTGATTGGAGAGAACGATGAGCGAAACGTCGAAACCGCTGGAAATCAGTCACGACACCGCGAACCAGGTATTCGTGGCCAAGGTGGACGGGTACGACTGCGAGCTGGAGTACCGGCTGCAGGGGAAAATCATGAGCATTACGCATACCGGGGTGCCGTCGCCGGTGGGCGGGCGGGGGATCGCGGCGCTGCTGACCAAGTTCGCCGTGGAAACGGCGCAGAAGCAGCACTGGAAGATCGATCCGGCCTGCGCGTATGCCGAAGCCTGGTTCAAGCGGAACCCGGAGTATTCGCACCTGCTGGCGTGAGATGCTCGCCCGAACCTGAACGGACGTGCTAGTTTTCCCGCTCCCCATTCAGATTCAGGGTCACCCTATGCGAACGAAGTGGATCGCCGCCGCCGTGGCGCTTGCCTGTGCGGGTGCCGCCCAGGCCGACACCGCCGCGAAGACCGCGGACGATCCGCGCATCGCTGCCATCCTCGACGCCCTGGGCAAGGTCCGCACCGTCGAGTCCGTGGCCCTCTCGCCGGACGGCAAGCACCTGGCCTGGGCGGTGAAGACCAATGGCAAACCGGTGGTCGAAGTGGCCGATGCCGACGGACGCAACGCGCACCGGGTTACCGCGTCGAAGGGCTGCAGCGAGATCTCCGTCGCCTGGGCACCCGATTCCCGGCACCTGGCCTTCCTCTCCGACTGCGCCGGCAAGGCGCCGGGCGTGGAAGAGGGCAAGCAGAACGACATCAACGTCGTCGACACCGCCGGCAAGGCCGCGCCGCAACGCCTGACCCACCTCACCGGCTATATCGACGGCCTGGAATGGCGTCCCGACGGCAAGGCGCTCGCTTTCCTCTACGTGCCCAATGCCACCCGTCGGGCCAGCGCCACGGCTGCGGCGAAAGTGCAGACCGGCGAAGTGGGTGTCGAAGGCATCGAGATCCAGCAGGTGGCCATGGTCGAGGCGACCGGCGGGGCGGTGACGACGCTGAGCCCGGCTGGCCTGCACGTCTACGAATTCACCTTCGCCCCGGACAGCCGTCGCATCGCCTACGTGGCCGCCGAGCCGCCGGGCGACAACAACTGGTGGCTGGCCAAGCTCTACGTCCAGCCCGCCGCGGCGACCGCCAAGGGCAAGCCGGTGACCGTGGTCGATACCTCCACGCTCACCGGTCCGCTGAAGGACCTGCAGATGGCCGTGCCGCGGTTCTCGCCGGACGGTTCGCGCATCGCCTTCATCGGCGGCCTGATGAGCGACCAGGGTTCCACCGGAGGCGATATCTGGACCGTGTCCAGCAACGGGGGCGCCGCGCCGGTCGACGTGACGCCGGGCATTACCACGACGCCGGCCTGGCTCGCCTGGACCGGCACCGACGAACTCCTCGTTTCCGAAGCCGCCGCCGGCGCCAGCCGAGTGTCGCGTTACGCGCTTTCGGCCAATGGTGAAGCCTCCGCTTCGACACTCTTCGAATTGCCGATGACGATCGGTGACGGCCGTCTGTCGATGTCCGTCTCGCTCGACGGCGACGCGAGCAAGGCCGTGTTCACCGCCAGCTCCTTCGACAAGCCCTACGAAGTGCATCTCGCCAGCCTCGACGGCAAGGCCGCGCCGGTCGCCATCACCTCGTTCAATGCCGGTTTGAAGCCGTCGTGGGGCAAGGCCGAGTCCATCACCTGGACCAACGAAGGTCACGACGTGCAGGGCTGGCTGCTGTATCCGGCCAACTACAACCCGAAGAAACACTACGGGATGATCGTCTCGATCCACGGCGGCCCGGCGGCGGCGGTGACGCCGCGCTGGCCCGGTGCGGGTTATGGCGGCGCGCCGTTGTCGGCGCTGGGCTACTTCGTCTTCATGCCCAACCCACGCGGCAGCTACGGCCAGGGCGAAGCCTTCGTCCAGGCCAACCGCAAGGATTTCGGCTACGGCGATCTGCGCGACGTGCTCGCCGGCGTCGATACCATCGAGAAAACGCACCCCGTCGACGATAAGCGCCTGGGCCTGACCGGCTGGAGCTATGGCGGCTTCATGACCATGTTCGCGGTGACGCAGACCCATCGTTTCAGCGCCGCGGTGGCCGGCGCGGGTATCTCCAACTGGCAGAGTTATTACGGCCAGAACCTCATCGACCAGTGGATGAAGCCCTACTTTGGAGCCTCGGTGTACGACGATCCGGGCGTGTACGCGAAGAGTTCGGCGATCAATTTCATCAAGGAGGTTCGCACGCCGACCCTGATCGTCGTCGGCGAGCGCGATGCTGAGACGCCGGCGCCCCAGTCGTTCGAGTTCTGGCACGCGTTGCGCGCCCAGAACGTGCCGACCTCGCTGGTGGTCTACCCGGGCGAGGGTCATGGCTTTGCGCGCGACGCCAGCCGGCGCGACGTGCTGGCCCGGGCCCTGGCCTGGTTCGACCGCTACCTGCCGGCCAACGGAAAATAGGCATTCCCGAGCGGCGGTTGACCGAACGACCATCATGGATTGCGTTTTTCCACCGACCCATCATCATTCGGACTGGTGTCGACTCTAAAGTCGGGGACGATGGTGGCCGATACTCCCAAGGGAAGCGTATTGTGCAGGGCCGGAGCGTGGCGTGCTGACAAATCGTAGCGACGCCGGGCTTGACCTGGCGATGGCGAAGTGCGCTCGCTGGTCCCTTGTCGGGCCCGGCGGGGGCGACCGCTGCTCGGGTTTCAGCACGGTCGGCGGAGGCCTGGGCTGGCTCGTGGCGCTGATCGTCGTCAGCGCCCTGGCCGGGCTGGTCATCGGCTGGCTCTACACCCAGCGCCGCCGCCTCAATGCGCGCCTGAAAGATCCCAAGGAACAGGCGCGCCGGGCGCTGGCCTTTCATGCCTACCACGACACCCTGACCGGCCTGCCGAACCGCGCCTACCTGATGCAGGAGCTGGAGCAGGCCCTGGCCTCGGGTGAAACGCCGTCCCTGGCCGTGCTGTTCATCGACCTCGACGGCTTCAAGTCGATCAACGACACGCTCGGACACGAGGCCGGCGACGCCTTCCTGCGCGCGGTAGCCACCTCCCTGCGCAGCAGCGTGCGCGAACGCGACGTGGTCTCGCGCTTCGGTGGCGACGAGTTCGTCGTGGTGGTCCAGTCCTATGGTGGCCTCGAGAATCTCGTCCGTGTCTGCCGCAAGGTGCTGGATCTCGTCTCGCAGCCGGTGAACGTCGCCGGCCAGTTCGTCGCGGTGAGCCCAAGCATCGGCATCGCCGTGGCACCGCGCGACGGCGAGGTGGCCGAAACCCTCATCCGCAACGCCGACGCCGCCATGTACGCAGTGAAGGAAACCGGCAAGGCCGACTTCCGTTTCTACGAAGATGGCATGCTGGAACAGGCCCGCGAGCGGCTCGCCCTCACGGTGGAGCTGCGCGAAGCCTTGCAGCGCGGCGAACTGGACGTGGAATACCAGCCCAAGCGCAACCTCCGCGACGGGACGCTGGCAGGTGTCGAAGCGCTGGCACGCTGGCACCATCCGACGCGCGGCGATGTACCGCCCTCCATCTTCGTGGCGATCGCCGAACGCTCGGGCCTTATCCATGCGCTGGGCGAGTACGTGCTGCGTTCCGTGCTCACCCAGGTGAAGCTGTGGGATGACGGCGGCTCGCATATCGCATATGTCGCCATCAATCTGTCGATGCACGAACTCAGCCGCCCGGCCTTCGTCGAAACGCTGGCGCGTACGGTGCGCTCCTACGGCGTGGATCCCATGCGGATCCGTTTCGAGCTGACCGAATCCACCGCCATGCGTGAGCCGGAGGAAACCCTGCGCCAGCTGGTCAAGCTGCGCTCGCATGGCTTCGACCTGTTGATCGACGACTTCGGCGCCGGTTACTGGAACCTCGGCCACCTGCGCGAACTGCCGATCGGCACGATCAAGATCGACCAGTCCTTCGTGCGTGGCAGCGACTCCAACCTGGCCGACCGCGAGATTACCGAAGCGATCGTCGGCCTGGCCAAGAAACTCAACATGCGGACCATCGCCGAAGGCGTCGAGACCGAGGCCCAGGCCGACTGGTTGCGCGAGCTCGGCTGCGACGTGGGGCAGGGCTTCTTCTTCGCCCGTCCGATGACGCCGGCCGCCTTCAGCCGCTACCTCGATTCGACGTTGGTCTATGCGGGCTGACGTGAGGCGGCGCGCAGGTGTCCTCGTATTGGCCGCCTGGATGCTGCTGGCTTCCGTAGGAGCCGCCGCAGCGGCTCCCACCCAAGGGGGCACGGTCGGCCTCGACCCCTGGGCGGTCTACGAAACCGCTTGGTTCGACACCGTCGGCGTCGCCGATGGCTTGCCGCACTCGACCACCACGGCGATCGTCCAGGACACCCGCGGCGTCATCTGGATCGGCACCTTCGGCGGACTCGCGCGTTACGACGGCTACCGGATGCAGGTGTTCGGCCAGGAACCGGACTCCTACGCCGGCGCCGTGCTTCCCGATGCCTATGTGCGCGCCCTGATGCCGCTGGCCGACGGCGGTCTGCTGATCGGCACGAATGCCGGCGGCCTGGTCCGCTTCGATCCGGTGACGACGCGCTTCCACGTCTACCCGATCGGTGCGGGCGGCACGTCGAACGGCAAGATCTTTGCGATCGCGCGGGCCCGCGAACGCGACGCGTTCTGGGTGGCCACCGAAGGCGGCATCGACCGCGTCGACGTCGGCACCGGCAAGATCACCCGCGAGTCCGGTCAGCCGGGCGACGCGAAGGATATGCTCGCACGCACCTTTGTCGTAACCGAAGACAAGGCGGGCAATGTCTGGGCGGGCGCGGACAACGGCCTGTTCGTGCGTCATCCGGGCGGGCGCTTCCAGCGCGTGGTCTCGAGCGACCCGGCGATCGACGAGATTCTCCGCGACCAGGTCTGGGCGCTGTTCCAGGACAGCCAGTCGCGCCTGTGGGTCGGCACCGGCCAGTCTGGCGCGGTGTACATCGATACCCAGGGACATGCGCAGCTGGTTCCGGGGTTCTCCGGCAAGAACGGCATGGCGCGCCGACGCACCGTGCGCGCCTTCCACGAGACGCCTCAGCACGTGCTCTGGTCCGCCACCGACGGTGCGGGCGTCGTGACCTACGACTTCAATACGCAGCAGTTGCGCATCCTGAGCCACGATGCGGCCATGCCATCGTCGCTGCCGGGCGACATCACGCGCGACATCTTCCAGGACAGTACCGGCAACATCTGGGTAGCCACCGAGCTCGGCGCCGCGCATTACGATCCGAATGGCCGCAAGGTGTTCTCGGTGCTGCCGTCACCGTTGCAGTCGCACACGCTGTCCAACGCCAATGTGCACTCGGTCTTCGTCGATCCGCGCGGGCGCATATGGCTCGGCCTGGGCATGGGGCGTATCGACGTGCTCGACCTCGGCAAGGGCACGATGCACCACCTGCAACTCGGCGGCGAGCAGGCGGAGCGCGACGTGCAGGCCTTCGTCGTCGCACCGGACGGCTCCATCTGGGCAGGCGCGCAGGGTATCTCGCGCATCGACCCCGACACCTTCGCCCTGCGCAGCTCGATGATTCCCAGCCTCGACGGTCGGCTCATCCTGTCGATGCAGCGCGACGGCAACCAGATCCTGATCGGTGGGTACGACGGCCTGTTCCAGTACGACACGGTCACCGGCAAGCTCATCCAGATGCGCCACGATGCGCACGATCCGGCCAGCATCGTCGGCGACCAGGTGCGCCACATCGTGCGCATGCCGGATGCGTGGTGGTTCGCCACCATCAGCGGCATCAGCATCGGTTACGACGGTCAGCCAGGCTTCGTGAACCTGCGCCACGATCCCGCCGACCCGGCCAGCCTGCCGCAGGATTACACCGGCTCGATGGTGTTCGATTCGCATCGCCGGCTGTGGCTGGGCACGTTCGGCGGTATCGCCTACCTCGACACCTTCCATCCGCACGGGCCGTTCCGTTTCGGGCTGATCGCCGCGCGCGAAGGGCTGGTCAACACCAAGATCAACGCGCTGCTGATCGACCACGACGATCGCGTCTGGGCGTCGATGGCCAACGGCGTGGCGATGGTCGACACGGCCAGCCATCGCGTATCCGACCTGGGCATCCGCGACGGCCTGCGTATCCCGAGCTACATCCATCGCGCGGCGGCGGAAGCGCCGGGCGGCGAGCTCATGTTCGGCGGCCTCGGCGGTCTCACCGTCATCCGTCCCTACTGGGTGGCGCCGCAGATCGTGCCGCCGCGCATGGCCGTCACGCACGTGAGCGTCAATGACAAGTCGCTGCCGCTGGCCGATGTGCCGGAGGACGGCGGCCGGATCGTCATCGGCGCCGACGGCCGCAATCTTCGCGTGGATTTCGCCTTGCTCGACTACCGGGCGCCGATGGAAACCCATTACGCGTATCGCATGGACGATGCCGACACGGGCTGGAACGAGGTGGCGCACGGCATTCCGCCCAGTGCGATCTATACCAACCTTGCCAGCGGCACCTACACCTTGCGCCTGCGCGCGACGATGCGCGGGCTCGACGCGCGCACGGTGGAAACCTCGATTCGCATCGACGTCACGCCGCGCTGGTACGAAAGCCCCTGGACCCTGCTGGCCGCGGTGGCGCTCGCGGTGGCGGCGTTCTTCGGCCTGGTCTCGCTGCGCACGCTCTACCTGCGCCGTCGGGCCGAGCTGTTGCAGGCCCAGGTCGACGCGCGCACGCGGGACCTCAAGGCAGCGAACGAGCGCCTCGACCACCTCGCCGGTACCGACGAACTCACCGGCTCGCTCAACCGCCGCCGCTTCCTCGAACAGGCCGAGCGCGTGCGCCAGGGCGCCGCGAACGATGGCATTCCATTCAGCCTCGTGCTGCTGGATATCGACGACTTCAAGACGGTCAACGACACGTTCGGCCACCTGGCCGGCGACACGGTGATCCGCGAAACGATGCGGGTGATCTCGTCGATGTGCCGTGCGGACGACCTCGCCGGGCGTTTCGGCGGCGAGGAGTTCATCCTCTGCCTGCCGGGTGCGCTGGCCGAACACGCACTGGATATCACCGAGCGCGTGCGTCATGCCCTGGCGGCCCTGGTGATCGTGCACGGCGACTACCGGATTCGCATCACGGTGAGCGCCGGCGTCGCCATGTGGCGCTCGCCGGAGTCGCTAAATTCCCTGCTGGGCCGCGCCGACGAGGCGCTCTACGAAGCGAAGAACGACGGCCGCAACCGCAGTCGTATCGCCGGGTTGTAACGCCCCCCGCGTGGGATCTGCTCTCAGTAGGACCCGCCCTCCGTAGGAGCCCCCGTCTGTGGAAGAGGCCCTCTGTAGGAGCCGCCCCCTGTAGGAGCCGCCCCCTATAGGAGCAGCCCTCTATAGGAGCAGCCCTCTATAGGAGCCGCCCTCTATAGGAGCCGCCCTCTATAGGAGTCGCCCTCCATAGGAGCAGCCCTATGTAGAAGCCGCCCTCTGTGGGAGCCGCTTCAGCGGCGATGCTCTTGGCAGTCCCAGCCCCCCCGCCTCAGTCGCGAAAGTTGTCGAACTGCAGCGGCAACTCGACATCCGCCTTGCGCAACAACGCCATCGCCATCTGCAAATCGTCGCGCTTCTTTCCGCTGACGCGAACCTTGTCGCCGTTGATCTGGGCTTCCACCTTCAGCTTGGCTTCCTTCATCGTCGCGATGAGCTTCTTCGCGATCGGCTGCTCGATACCCTGCTTGATGGTGATCTTCTGCCGGGCCTGGGCGAGGTTGGTCTCCACCTTGCCCAGATCCATGGCACGAACGTCGATATGGCGCGCCGCAAGGCATTCGCGAAGGATGGGCATCAGCTGTTCGAGCTGGAACTCGTTGTCCGCTTTCAGCGTGACGGTGCTGTCGTCCAGTTCCATGCCGGCCGAGGTGCCTTTGAGGTCGAAGCGGCTCGTCACCTTGCGGTTGGCCTGGTCGATGGCGTTGGTCAGTTCGTGCTTGTCGACTTCCGAAACGATGTCGAAGGAGGGCATGAGAGGGGTCCTTGGGCGCGGGGCGAGGTCAACAAGTTTACGCGAGGGCGCTACCATGTGTGTTTGTACGGCGGAAAACCCAGCATGGAATACGACGTCCTCGTCATCGGGGCGGGCGCGGCAGGCCTGATGACAGCCCTTGTCGCCGGTGGCCGCGGCAAGCGCGTGCTGGTGGTCGACCACGCCAACCGGGCGGGGAAGAAGATCCTGATGTCCGGTGGCGGCCGCTGCAATTTCACCAATACGGCGACCACGCCGGCCCATTTCCTTTCGGCCAACCCACATTTCTGCAAGTCCGCCCTGGCGCGCTACACGCCGTGGGACTTCATCGCGATGGTCGACAGGCACGGCATCGCCTGGCACGAGAAAGCGCCCGGCCAGCTGTTCTGTGACGATTCCTCCAAGCAGATCGTGCGCATGTTGCTCGACGAATGCGCCGCGGCCGGCGTGCGTGTGGAAATCCATTGCGCGGTTTCCCGCCTGCGTGCCACGGAAACCGGCTTCGGCTGCGACACGCCCCTCGGTCACGTGCGCGCGGCGTCGGTGGTGGTCGCCACCGGCGGCCTGTCCATTCCCAGCCTGGGCGCGACCGGGTTCGGCTATGAGCTGGCGAAACAGTTCGGTCACGCCGTGCTGCCGCTCCGTGCCGGCCTCGTGCCGCTGACGCTGAGCGGCAAGCATCAGGAGCGCTTCGAGGGGTTGGCAGGCGTGGCGCTGCCGGTGGAAGCCGCGGCCAACGATGCGAGTTTCCGCGACGCGCTGCTGTTCACCCATCGTGGTCTCAGCGGTCCGGCGATCCTGCAGATTTCCTCGTACTGGGAACCGGGAACCGATCTGCGCGTGGACCTGTTACCGGGTGTCGATGCCGCGGAGGCCCTGCTGGCCGCCCGTGCGGAGCGTCCGCTCGCCGAACTCAAGACGGTCCTCGCCACCTTGCTGCCACGTCGCCTGGCGGAGCGCCTGTGCGAGATCTGGTTGGCGAACCGGCCGATGCGCCAGTACCGTGACGCCGAGTTGAAGGACGTCGGCGCACAATTGGCTTCCTGGCCCGTGGTGGCCAGTGGCACCGAAGGGTACCGCACGGCCGAGGTCACTCTCGGTGGCGTGGATACCGACGAAGTCTCTTCCTCCACCATGATGTCCAAACGCCAGCCTGGCCTGTACTTCGTCGGCGAAGTGCTCGATGTGACAGGGCATCTGGGTGGGTACAACTTCCAATGGGCCTGGGCCTCCGGCCATGCCGCCGGCCTGGCCGTCTGACTCGGAGCAACGTATGCGTATCGGTTTTATCGGACTGGGCAACATGGGTACCGGCATGGCCGGCAACCTCATCAAGGGCGGCCACGAGCTGACCGTATGGAACCGCTCGGCGGACGCGGCGAAGCCGTTGGCGGAGCAGGGCGCTAAGGTCGCGGCGAAGCCGGCGGACGCCGCCACCGCTGCCGATGTGCTGCATAGCATGCTGGCCAACGACGCCGCCGTGCGTGAGGTCATTCTCGAGAGCGGCGTGCTGGACGCGCTGCCCAAGGGCGCCGTGCACGTGAACCACGCGACGATCTCGGTCGCGCTGGCGCAGGAGCTGGTCGACGCGCACGAGAAGCGTGGCCTCGGCTACGTCGCCGCACCCGTCTTCGGTCGGCCCGACGTGGCGGCCGCGGGAAATCTCAATGTGGTCGCCTCGGGCAAACCGGAGGCTATCGCCAGGGTGCAGCCGCTGCTCGAGCTGATCGGCCAGAAGGTCTGGCCCATGGGCGACGATCCGATCCGCGCGACCATCGTCAAGATCGGCGGCAACTTCCTGATCGGCGCGGCCATCGAGAGCATGGCCGAGGCGACCACGCTCACCCGCGCCCACGGCGTCTCGGCGGCGGATTTCCTGGACGTCATGTCCAACTCCCTCTTCGCCTCGCCGATCTACAAGGTCTACGGCGGCATGATCGCCGCGCAGACCTACACCCCGGCGGCGTTCAAGCTGAGCCTGGGCTTCAAGGACATCGGCCTGGCGCGCGCCGCGGCGGACGCCAAACGGGTGCCGATGCCTTTCGCCAGCGTGCTCCACGATGCCTTGCTGGAATCCCTGGCGGCGGGCGACGGCGAACTGGATTTCTCCGGCCTGGCCCGCGTGGCTGGCGCACGGGCGCGTCTGAAGGATTGAAGACGGCCCGGATTTCGGCAAGCCTTCACAATCAATAGCCCCGCGGGTCCGCGACAATGGGACCCGCACGCTGTTGTGCAGCTGAGGACGGACATCATGACGGTAAGCTGGAAGACGGTATACGAGGGCATGCACGAAGGCCGCGCGATCACCGTGAAGGAGTCGAACGACGGCACCTTCAAGCTGGCTACGAAGCAGATCTTCCATGACGAGGGCATCGCCTACCAGGAAGGCAGCCGCTACGTGCATGTCTCGCCGGCCAGTGTCGGCGAAGAAGTGGAAGTGGAAGCGAACTCGCGCGACTCGCTCGAAGAAGCCCTGAAGGAACTGCATTTTTCGTCGGACACGGTCACCGCCGTCGCCGGCAAGCTGGCCTGACGGACGAATCCGCGTTTCTGCCATGATGGGGGTTCGTTCCCCCATCCCGGTGAGTACCGTCCATGGCAGAAACGATGTCCCCGACGATGGAACGTACCGTTCCTCGCGTCCTGATGTGCCCACCGACGTTTTTCGAGGTCAGCTACGTCATCAATCCATGGATGACGGATCACGTCCACGACACCACGGCCGAGCGTTCGCGCCGGCAGTGGGATGCCCTTCGCGAAACGGTCTCCCGCCATGCCGACGTCGCGCTGGAGGAAGCCGCGCCGGGCCAGCCGGACATGACCTTCGCCGCCAACGCGGGCCTCGTCTTCGGCAATACGTTCGTCCCCAGTCGCTTCCGCTACGCCGAGCGCCAGGGCGAAGAAGCGCCGAACCGCGCCTGGTTCAGCCGTCATGGTTTCGATATCGCGGACCTGCCCGACGACGTCTTCTTCGAAGGCGCCGGAGACGGGCTGTTCGATCGAGGTATCTCGCGACGACTGTGGCTGGGCTACGGGCATCGCTCCGACGCATCCGCCGCCCCGGCGCTGGCTCGGTTGCTGGATGTGGAAGTCGTGCCGCTGAAGCTCGCGGACCCACGTTTCTACCACCTGGATACGTGTTTCTGCCCACTGGCCGATGGTTACACGCTGTATTTCCCGGCTGCCTTCGACGCGCCATCGCTCGCGCTGATCGAGCGGCATGTTCCCCCGGGCCACCGTATCGCCGTGCACGAACACGATGCGCTGGACTTCGCCTGCAATGCGGTGAACCTCGGCAAGGTGGTGATCCTGAACCGCGCGAGCCCCGATCTGCGTTCGCGTCTGGAGGGTGCCGGCTTCATGGTGATCGAGGTGGCCCTGGACGAGTTCATGAAATCCGGCGGAGCGGCGAAGTGCCTGACCTTGCGTCTCGACGAGGTGGCTGGGGCCTAGAGCGCTGCCGATCAAGAACGGCCGGGCCGCCGAGGGATCGCAGTCGGTGGAACCCCATGTGGGAGCCGCTTCAGCGGCGAAAGGCCGGTCGCTTCGCGCCCCATGCGGTCACCGTGGGAGCCGCTTCAGCGGCGAAAGGCCGGTCGCTTCGCGCCCGATGCGGTCACTGTGGGAGCCGCTTCAGCGGCGATGCTTCGGCGTAGGCCGCAAGGGCCGACCCCAGCGTCATGTCGCAGAGCGACGCTTTGCCAGCCAGGCGTCCAGCGCGTTGGCGAATGCCTGCCTGTCGCGTGGGTGCATGGCGGCGGGGCCGCCGGTATCGACGCCGGAGCCACGGAGTTCTTCCATGAAATTGCGCATGGACAGGCGTTGCGCGATCGTATCCTTCGTGAACATCTCGCCGCGCGGATGCAGCGCGAGGGCACCTTTCTCGATCGCGAACGCCGCCAGAGGGATGTCCTGGGTGACGACCAGGTCGCCCGGCTCGACGCGGCGGACGATCTCGTCGTCGGCCACGTCGAAACCGCCCGGCACCTGGATCGAACGGACAAAACGCGAGGCCGGGGTGCGGATCCATGCATTCGCGACCAGCGTCACGTCGACCTGCTCGCGCTCGGCGGCGCGGAACAGGATGTCCTTGATGACATTCGGGCAGGCGTCCGCGTCGACCCAGATCTGCATGGTCAGGCGTCCGTCCAGTCCACCTGTCCGTCCACGATCGTGTTGGTGCAGCCACCGACCCACACGGCTTCGCCGTCGATGCGGATGATGATGCGGGCATCGTGGCCGACTTCGCGGCCCTGGCTGACGATATAGCCCTTGCTCAGCGTACCGCCGGTGTCGCTGGCGGCGACATAGGCGGCAATGAGGCCATTGGCGGCACCGGAGGCGGGGTCTTCCACGATACCGACACCGGCCGGGAAGGCGCGCACGGCCAAGCCTTCGGCGGAGCGCGCGAAGACGCACAGGCCGAGGGTATCGGTGGCCAACGCGAGGGCGCGGATGGCTGCATGATCCGGGCGCCAGGCGCGCAGGGCGGCTTCGTCGGCGAATTCGGCTACCCACCAGCGACGACCGCCTTCCACGCAGGCCGGGGCAAGCGCACCCAGCTTCACGCCGTAGAGCACGGCCGACAACGTTTCGCCGGCGCACGAGGCGTCGCCGACGATCCGCGCTTTCGGCGATTGCACGAAGAGTTCGCGCGCCTTGCCGTCCTTCTCCACACGGATCGGCAACACGCCGGCGCCGCACTCCTGCCAGACGATGCCGGCGGCATCGGGGGTGACCAGACCGGCATCGAGCGCGGCGTGCGCGCTGCCGATGGTCGGGTGGCCGGCGAAGGGGATTTCCTTGGTCGGCGTGAAGATGCGAGCCCGGTAATCGGCGCCTTCGGCGCGAGCGGGCATCAGGAAGGTGGTTTCGACCAGGTTGGTCCAGTGGGCGAAACGCTGCATGCGCTCGTCGGACCAGCCCTCGGCGTCGATGACGACGCCCAGCGGATTGCCGCCGCCATGACGGGCGGCGAAGACGTCGAGCTGCTTGTAACGGATGGGGGACATCGGTCGTGCCGGGAGCGGGGAGGTTGGACATGATAGCCGTCCATTACCTGTACGGCATGGGCCGGGGGTTCGACATCGGCGCCGGTTACCGCCAAGATGCGCGCTGGCTCGGTCCTCAAGGACGCTGTTCGTCGCATGATCACGCTGCTCATCATCCTCGTGACCTCCGTGGTCTCGTTCCTCGCCTTCAACAACCGTCGCCTGATGGACGACCTGATCCTCTGGCCGCCCGCGCTCTCGCGCAGCCGTGAGTACTACCGGCTCGTCAGCTACGGCCTGATCCACGCGGACTGGTCGCACCTCATCTTCAACATGTTCACGCTGTATTTTTTCGGCCGTGGCATGGAAGGCCTCTTCACCGAGGCGATGGGACCATTGGGCTTCGTCACCTTCTACATCGGCGGCCTGCTTTTCTCGATCCTGCCGTCGTACATGAAGAATCGCGACAACGCCGCCTACCGCAGCCTGGGCGCTTCCGGCGCGGTGTCGGCGATCCTCTTCGCCTTCGTCCTCGTCAGCCCCTGGTCGAGCATCTACGTATTCATCGTCAAGCTGCCGGCGATCATCTACGCGGTGCTTTTCGTCGCCTATTCGATCTACATGGACAAGCGCGGCGGCGACAACGTGAACCACAGCGCCCACCTTTGGGGTGCGGCATACGGCGTGATTTTCACTATCGCGCTCGAGCCCTCGCTGCTTCCCCGGTTCATCGCGTTACTGTCACAACCGCGCTTTTCCTGATCCGAAACCTGAATTTTTCCGAATCATTTATGTGACTTCGGACGACAGCTGATACATCATGCGTTTGTCCGGATCGAACGTCACCCTTTTCGAAGTCGTCCGGCATGCACGCGGGTCTTCCCCGGTGGGGCAGTTCGCGTCGGCTACTAACGTAGGAGGAGTGAACGCATGGCTACCACCCGAAAGTCCGCCGCGAAGAAATCAGCGGCTCGTAAACCGGCCTCCAAGAAGAGCGCCGTGAAGAAGACCGTCGCGAAGAAAGCGGGCGTTCGTGCCGCTGCAAAGAAAACCGCACGCAAAGCCGCCGCCCGTCCGGCAGCGGCGAAGAAGGCCGTCAAGAAATCGGCCACCAGGAAGGCCGCGGTGAAGAAGTCGGCGGTCAAGAAGGCAACCGCCAAGAAGACCGCCGTTCGCAAAGCCGCCGGCAAGAAGACCGCCGTGAAGAAGGCAGCGGGCAGGAAAACCGCCGTGAGGAAGTCGGCTGCGAAGAAGGCGGTGAAGAAGGCGGTGAAGAAGACCGCCGCGCGCAAAGCCGCGGTAAGGAAATCCCCGGCGCGCAAGGTCGCCGCCAAGAAGGCCGCTCCACGCAAGGCCGCGGCGAAGAAAGCGGGCACCAAGGCTTCCGCACGCAAGGCGCCGGCACGCAAGACCACTGCCGGCAAGGCCGTCGCGAAGAACACGTCGCGCAAGGCACCCGCCCGGAAGGTCGCCGCGACGAAGGCTCCGGCGCGCAAGAGCGTCGCCCCGGCGAAGAAGGTCGCGGCGAAGCCGGTATCCACGCCGTCTCCGACCAGGCGCAGCGCAAGCGCGCACACGATCGAACAGAAACCGGTGTCGCGTATTCCCGCGACGAAGACACCGCGCAAGCCGCCGCTGACGGTCCCGCCGGCAGCGACTTCGGCGGCTACATCGGCACCGTCGCCGGTTGCCAAGGCGAAGCCCGCGGCCAAGCCGCGTCCGAAGCCCGTCGCCAAGCCGGCGACGACGGCCGACGAGCCGGTCCAGCACATCAGCCAGGAAGAGGCCGTCGCGCATATCCAGGCCCTGCTCGAAGCCAAGCGCGAGCGCGATCGGCAGCCGCCGTCGTGGCCGACCGGTGAAAACGGCAATGGCGTTCCGGCATCGACGCCGGGCAGCGAGCCGAATCCGCCGTCGCCGTCGCAAGCCTCGCCGGAAGCCAACTACGCCAACGAGGCGCACCAGCGCGGCGATCAGCAGAAGAGCAAGGGCTGAGAGGCGCAGACTGAATGAAGGGAAAGGGTCGCGTCGGCGGCCCTTTTCTTTTTTAGCGGGCGTTCAATGGTGCGGGCGCAGTGTCGAAGTCGTCCATCGCCGTCCTTCTCATCAGAGAATTCCTAATGCGTCGTGCGTATTCCTTGCTTCTGGCTGTCGCGGCAACGCTGCCGCTTGCCGGTTGTTACTACGACCCCGGTTACGTTCGTCGCAGTGCCGGCGGTGGCGATGCGTATTACGGCACGGAGACGACGGTCGTACAGCCGGGCGGTGGTTACTACGACCCCGGCTACGGTTACGGTTTCGGGCCCGGCTACTACGGTGGCTATTCCGATATCGCCGTGGGTTCCGTCTGGTATGGCGGAGGCGGTTACGACCGCCGCTATTACCGCGATCGCGACGGATACGATCATCATCGTCCGCAGCCTGGCGATTGGCACGGACGTCCGGGCGATGGCGACCACCGGCCGCCGGGAGGGTGGCAGGCGGGCGAGCACGGCGATCATCCGCGGCCGCCAGGTGGCTGGCAGGGCGGCGATCATGCCCCGCCGGGCGGCTGGCACGGCGGTGGCGGGCGTCCTGCCCCGCCGGCGGGCGGCTGGCATGGCGGCGGGCGTCCGTCGCAAGGGGCGCCGTCGTCGCACTGGCCGGCTCGCGGAAACGACAGCCGTGGTGCGGACCGTGATCACGGGCACTGACGCGGGGACGACCGACGTCGCGGTGACGGCCGACGCCATGTGAACGACCAGGGTAGGTGCGTTGGCACCTAGGCTGGACTGCCGTGGGTGATGGCGCTCGTTGCGATGGTTCGTGCTCCTCCGTTGACACTCGTTTCCGTGGCGTGGGTCGCCCTGCTTGGCTGCTCCGCGGTGCAAACGTGCGCGTGGTTACCTGCATGGCCTTGGTCGATGGGCGCCGCCGTGGTCGCGTTCGTCGGCATCGTCCTGGCGCCGTGGCGTCCCGCGCGGTTCCTGGCCGTGTTCGCGCTGTTTGCCGCGTGGACCGCCGTACAGGGCGCACGCGGCATGGCGGCGCGTCTGCCGGTGGAGGCGGAGGGCCAGGACGTGACGATCACCGGCCGCGTGATCGATCTTCCGCGCGCACGAGGCGGCGACGCGTCGTTCCTGTTCGAGCCTGCGAAAGTGGGAGGCCTTGCCTCCTGGCCACGCGGAACGCTCAGGCTCACCTGGTATCGCACCCGGGTCGCACCGGCGCCGTGCGAGCGCTGGCGCCTCACCGTTCGTCTTCGCCGCCCCCGGGGCAGTGTCAATCCAGGCGGTGGCGACGCGGAGCGCACGGCGCTGCAGCGTGGCATCGTCGCGACTGGCTACGTGCGCGCAGCGCCCGACAACGAGCGCATCGGGCAGGGTGTCTGTGTGGATGGCTGGCGCGACAGTATTGCGCGGGCGCTGGACGCCCAGCTGGGCACGGAAGACGCCCGTATCCTCAAGGCCCTCGCCGTCGGCGACACGCGCGGACTCGAAGCATCGGACTGGGATATCGCCCGCGCCACGGGCGTGTCGCATCTGATCGCCATCTCCGGGTTCCATGTCGGCGTCGCCGCTGGCGGCGGGGTCCTCGCGGTACGGCTGCTTTACGCGTGGCTGCCGTTGCTCGGTCTGCGGCTGCCAAGGCAGATGGCGCAGGCGGCGGCGGGCCTGCTGGTGGCCGGTGGCTACGGCTTGCTTGCCGGTCTCGGGCTACCGACGGTGCGCACGCTGCTGATGATCGGTGTCGTCGTATGGGCGGGATTGGCGAAGCGACGTGCCGGGGGAGGGTCCTTGCTTGCCTTTGCGATGCTGGCCGTCCTCGTCGTCGATCCGCTTTGCGTGTTGTCGGCGGGATTCTGGCTGTCGTTTGCCGGCGTGGCATTCCTGGTCTGTTGCGTGGCGCCGCGTTCGCGGGGTTTCCTCGGCTGGCTCGGCGAGTTGCTCAGGGCCCAGGCGGCGATGAGCATCGCGTTGCTGCCGCTGTCGCTGGGCCTGTTCGGTAGCGCGTCGCCCATGGGCTTCGTGGCGAACCTGGTCGCGGCGCCGCTGGTGAGCTTCCTGGTGGTTCCGCTGACCTTGCTGGGCTGCGTGTTGTTGCCCCTGCCGTCGCTTGCGGCGCCGTTGCTGATCGGCGCCGCCTGGTTGCTCGGCTGGCTGTGGCGCATGCTCGCCGCGCTGGCCGGCATGCCGGGGGCGCAATGGAGTGTGGCCCAGGGCGGCATCCTGCCGGTCGTCCTTGCCACGGCGGGAGCGCTGTGGTTGTTCATGCCGCGGGGCGTGCCATTACGGGGATACGGTGCCTTGTTGTTCCTGCCCCTGCTGTTCCCGCCCCGGGAATCGCCCAAGGCGGGTGCCTTCCGCGCCTGGGTGCTCGATATAGGGCAGGGCCTTGCGGTCGTCGTCCACACGCGGCATCACACGCTCGTTTACGACACCGGGCCCGCGTATGGCGCCGGCCGTGACGCGGGCGCCGGTGTCGTGCTGCCTTCGATCGGCGCACTGGGCCTGGGGCCGGTGGATGCACTCGTCGTCAGCCATGGCGATAGCGACCACGCGGGCGGTGCCGCGGCTGTCGTGGCGCGCTATCCACGGGCGCGACGACTGTCCGGCGAGCCGGGGCGGCTGGGCTTTCCGGCCGAAGCATGCACGTCGAAGGTCGCCTGGATGTGGGACGAGGTCAGCTTCCGGTTCCTCGACGTGCCACCCGACGCGCCGGGCAAGACCACCAGCAACGACCGCTCCTGCGTGTTGTCGATCGAGGGCAAGGGCGGTCGTTTCCTGCTCACTGGCGATATCAGCAGCAAGGCCGAGCGGCGGATGGATCGTGACGCGCTGCGGTCCGATCTTCCGACGATCACCACCGCGGCCCATCACGGCAGCAAGCATTCCTCCGACGTGCTCTGGCTTCGTGCCGTGCAACCCGACCTGGCCATCGTCTCGTCGGGTTGGCGCAACCGTTTCGGCCATCCGCACGCATCGGTGCTCATGCGGCATCGCGATGCGGGTGCGGAGGTTCTCAACACCGCCGTCAGTGGCGCGATCCTGCTCGAACTGCCGCGCGACACCGCCCCGTTCGTGGCGCGGGAGTGGCGTCGGCCGGCCCGTCGTTACTGGCGCGAATGAGGTGCCCCGGCAGGCTCGCAGTGTTGCACCGCGGTTTGACATTCCCGATTTAGAACGATTTAAATGGAGATTCCGCTAGACGAGGGGATAAGCGTGACGGTATCGAAGCACGGTTGGGGCAGGGCGGCGTTCGCCCTGGTGACGGCGTCTCTTGGAGTACCGGTGGGAGCCCTCGCGGCGACCCAGCGCTTCGACAGCTCCTTCGAGTCGGGCCAGCCCGCACCGCTGGCGGCGAAGGGTGCGCTCGACGTTCGGGTGGTCGGTGGCCCGCCTGCCGAGGCGGTGCTGACGGCCAAGGCCGATGTCGGCTTCACCGGCATGCACTCCCTGCGCTATGCGGGCACGGGCAATGGCAACCCGGCGACGACGAAGCTGTTCGACACCGATGTCCGCGTCGGCGACGACACCATGCTTTCCTGGCTGGTTTTCCCACGTTCGAACAAGAACGACCTCGTCAATCCGGCGAACTACGTCGCCGTGGACCTGGTGTTCGACGACGGCTCGCGCCTCTCGACCAAGGCCGCGCTCGACCAGCACCGCGTGCCGGCGACGGCGAAGGGGCAGGGCGAAGGACGCGTGCTCTATCCCGACCAGTGGAACTACGTGAGCGTGGATCTCGGCAGCGCGGCCAAGGGCCGTCGCGTCCGCTCGATCGAGCTGACCGCCGATGCGCCCTCGGGCGAAGCCTTCGAGGGCTACCTCGACGACGTACGCATCGGCGACGTCAAGGCCATCAGCAGCACGCACCCGACCGACTACGTCGATACGCGTCGCGGCTCCAATGCCAACGAAAACTACTCGCGCGGCAACAACTTTCCCGCGGTGGCCATGCCGCACGGCTTCAACTTCTGGACGCCGACGACGAACGCCGGCTCCAACTGGATCTACCAGTACCAGGCACGCAACGGCGACGACAACCGCCCACGCATCGAGGCCTTCGCGCTCTCGCACGAACCCAGCCCGTGGATGGGCGAGCGACAGACCTTCCAGGTCATGCCGGCCCAGGCGGCCTCCGGTGCACCGGCACTGAAGCGCGAAACGCGTGCGCTCTCGTTCGGCCATGACGCCGAAGTGGCGCATCCGGACTACTACCGCGTGCGCTTCGACAACGGCATCACGACCGAGATCACGCCGACCGACCGCGCGGCGATCTTCCGCTTCACCTTCAGCGACAAGCGTTCGCAGCTGGTCTTCGACAACCTCAACGAGAAGGCGTCGGTCACGCTCGATCCCGGCCAGCGCAGCATCCAGGGCTGGTCGGACGTGAAAAGCGGGCTGTCCACCGGTGCCACGCGCCTGTTCTTCTATGCGGTGTTCGACAAGCCGGTGGCCGAGAGCGGTCGCCTGACGGGCGAGAAGCGCGATGCCGCCTCGGCGTGGTTTGGCTTCGACACGTCGAAGAAGGCCGATCGCGTCGTCACCATGCGTATCGCGACGTCGCTGATCGGCGTCGAGCAGGCCAAGGCCAACCTGGCGCAGGAGATCGCACCGGACGACACCTTCGACAGCGTGCACGAGCGCGCCCGCAAGGCATGGGACGAGCGCCTGGACGCGGTGAAGGTCGAAGGCGCCTCGCCCGACGAGAAGACCGTGCTGTACTCGAACCTGTACCGCCTGTTCCTCTACCCGAACCATGCCTACGAGAACACGGGCAGCAAGGACGCGCCGGTGTGGCGCTACGCCAGCCCGTTCTCGGCGCCTGCCGGCGCGAACACCGATACCGCGACGGGCGCGCGCATCGTCGACGGCCAGCCCTTCGTCAATAACGGCTTCTGGGACACCTACCGCACGGCGTGGCCGGCCTACGTGCTGCTCACGCCGACCGAAGCAGGCAAGATGATCGACGGCTTCGTACAGCAGTACCGCGACGCGGGCTGGATCGCCCGTTGGTCGTCGCCCGGTTATGCCGACCTGATGGTGGGCACCAGCTCGGATGTCGCGTTTGCCGATGCCTGGCTGAAGGGCGTGCGCAACTTCGACGTCTCCGCCTTCTACCAGTCGGCGATCCGCAATGCGTCCAGTGTCAGCGACGTCAAGGGCACGGGTCGCAAGGGCATCCAGCGTTCGCTGTTCAACGGCTATACCGACGACGGCATCAAGGAAGGCCTGTCCTGGTCGATGGATGGCTACATCAACGACTTCGCCATCGGCAACCTTGCGGCGGCGCTGGCGAAGGATGCACCGGCGGGCGATACCTATCGCTCGTCCTATGCCGACGATGCGACCTGGTATCGCTCGCGGGCGCTCGGTTATACGAACCTGTTCGATCCCGCCGTCGGCTTCTTCGTGGCGCGCGACGCCGCAGGCAAATGGCGCTGGAATGCGAAGGAGTTCAGCCCGATCCGCTGGGGTGGCGACTACACCGAGACCGACGCCTGGAACATGGCCTTCCACGCCCCGCAGGACGGCGCCGGTCTGGCCGCCCTGTACGGTGGCCGCGACGCGTTGGGCGCGAAACTCGACCAGTTCTTCAGCACGCCGGGCAAGTTCGACGTTGGCGACTACGGCGACGTGATCCACGAAATGCTCGAGGCGCGAGACGTGCGCATGGGCCAGTACGGTCATTCGAACCAGCCCTCGCACCACATCATCTGGATGTACGACGAGGCCGGCCAGCCGTGGAAGACGCAGGACAAGCTGCGCGACGCGGTCTCCCGCCTCTACGTGGGCAGCGAGATCGGCCAGGGTTACCCGGGCGACGAAGACAACGGCGAGATGTCGGCGTGGTGGCTGTTCGGCGCCGCCGGCTTCTATCCGCTGCGCATGGGCACGCCGGAATACGTGATCGGCGCGCCGCACTTCCCGCACATGAGCATTCGCCTGGAGGGCGGGGCGACGATCGACGTAAAGGCGCCCGGTGTCAGCGATACGAATCGGTACGTACAGTCGCTGAAGGTCAACGGCCAGCCCTGGAACAAGGTCACCTTGCCGCACGCGTTGCTGGCGAAGGGCGCGACGCTCGAGTTCGCCATGGGCCCGACACCGTCGACCTGGGGCACCGGTGCCGACGCGCTACCGGCATCGATCAGCGCGGAAGGCAGCAAGCCCGCACCCTTGGTCGACCTGACAGGCGAGGGCGGCAAGGCCTTCGGTTCCCTCAAGGGCGAGGCGCTGGCGAAACTGTTCGACAACACGTCGGACACCTCGGCCCACCTGGCCGCGAAGGACCCGGTAGTGGGCTGGCACTTCGATCGTCCGGTGACGGTGGAGATGCTCACCCTCACCTCGGGAGCCAAGGCCGGCGATGCCTCCGGCTGGGTGCTCGAGGGGTCGACGGACGGTAAGCACTATCAGACGGTGGATAAGCGCGAGGGTGAAAGCTGGCCGTGGCGTCGGCAGACACGGGCGTTCGCTGTGGGCACACCCGGTGCCTATGCGTGGTACCGCCTGCGTCTCGTTGCCGGTGATACGAATGGCCTGGACCTGAGCGAGGTCGAGTTCCTCGGCCATCGGTGAAGCTCTGTGTGGGAACTTTGTGTGGGAGCTCTGTGCGAGAGTTCTGCCGTGAGAGCTCTGTGTGGGAGCCGCTTCAGCGGCGATGGGTGCTTGCCTCACCCCTATCGCCGCTGAAGCGGCTCCCACAGGGATATGGCTCCCACAGGGATACGGCTCCCACAGGGATACGGCTCCCACAGTGGAGCGGCTCCTGCAGCCGGGTGCACCTCTGCAAGTGTTAAGAGCGCCTCAGTCCCTGCGGCGGGCCCTGCTATGATGCCCGCCTGACTTTTGTTCATCCGGGGTTGACGTGCTCGAGATCCTTCTGGCTGGCGGCTGGGCGTTGCTGCCGATCCTCATCTGTTCGTTCGTTGCGCTGGCGATCGTCCTGGAGCGCTTCTGGGCCCTGCGTCGCGCGGCTGTCTTCCCCCCGGGCCTGGGCGCTGAAGTGCGCGAGTGGGCGCGTTCTGCCTCGCTCGACAACGCCCACCTGCAGGCACTCGAAAAGGGTTCTCCGCTGGGTGAGCTGTTCGCCGGTGCGCTCGCCGTGCGTGACCGCCCGCGCGAGATCATCAAGGAGCGCATCGAGGACACCGGTCGCCATGTGGTCCACCGCATGGAGCGCTACCTCAATACGCTCGGCACGGTCGCCCTCATCGGCCCGCTGCTCGGCCTGCTCGGTACGGTGATCGGTCTCATCCGCATGTTCCTCAGCGTGATGGCCGGCGGCATCGGCGATCCGACCAAGATGGCCGGCGGTATCGGCGAGGCGCTCATCTGCACGGCCTTCGGCCTGGTCGTCTCGATCCCGGCGTATGTGCTGCACCGCTATTTCCGCTCCAAGGTCGGCGGCTACGTCGTCCAGATGGAGAAGGAAGCCACCGCGCTGCTGGACGACCTGTCCGCGCCGCGCCCGGCACCGCGCCGTCGCACCGCTGCGCCGGAAGCCGCCACCTCGCAGGCTGGCTGATCCATGCGTATCGGTTCCCGTCGCGAGGACGATTTCGAGATCAACGTCATTTCGTTGATCGACGTGTTGTTGACCCTGCTGATGTTCTTCGTGCTCAGCACCACGTTCGTGCAGCACTCGCGCCTCAAGGTCAACCTGCCCAAGGCCGACAGCCAGGCGCGCGAGTCCACGGACAACGCGCTCACGATCGTCGTCGACCGTGACGGTCGTTATTCGGTCGGCAGCGACGAGGTGCTGGGTGAGGGTATCGAGCCGCTCAAGGCGGCCATCGAACGTGTCGCCGGCAACGACCGCGATCGCCTGGTGGTGATCCGCGCCGACGCCATGACGCCTCACCAGAACGTGGTTCGCGCGATGGATGCGCTCGGCCAGGTGGGATTCACCCGTCTGTCGATCGCGACCACGCCGAGCGAGGCGGGTCCGGCGCAGTGAGCAAGGAAAAAGTTTCGGTGTGGGATGCCAAGACCTGGCAGACATACAAGCGTCTGCTCGGCTACACGCGGCGTTTCCGGACGGCGGGCCTCATTGCCATCCTCGGCATGATCGTCGACCCGGTCTGCCTGTCGCTGTTTACCAGCCTGCTGAAGCCGTTGATCGACAATCTCTTCGTCGACAAGGATCCCTACACGATTTTCTGGATGCCAATCTGGATCATCGCGATCTTCGCGGTGCGCGGCGTGGCCTCGTACGCCACCGATTACGGCATCGCCTATGTCGGCCGCAACGTGGTGCAGGCCATCCGTATCGACGTCTTCGCCTCCTACCTTCGCCTGCCGGCCGCCTTTTTCGCCAAGGAGCCGTCGGGGCAGCAGATATCGCGCATCACCTACACCAGTGAGCAGGTGGCCTCCGCCTCGGCGGATTCGCTCAAGATGGCCATCACCGAGGGCCTCACCGTCGTCGGCATGCTTTGCGTGATGCTGTACTGGAGTGCCTACCTGGCGATGGCGCTGCTCGTGCTGGTGCCTTGCGTGGTGGTCATCGTGACCGTGATCAGCCGACGCTACCGGAAGATCAGCAAGCGGATCCAGGGCAACATGGGCAGCGTGACCAGCGCCGTGGAAGAAGCCGTCGCCGCCAATCGCGAGGTACGTATCTACGGTGGCCAGACGCGCGAGGGCGACCGCTTCAGCGAGATCGCCGAACGTCAGCGCCGTCTCAACCTGAAGATCTCGGCGACCAGCGCGGCCTCGGGAGCGACCATCCAGACGGTTGGCGCGGTGGCGCTCGCGACCCTGGTGTTCCTCGGGACGCGGCCGGGCATCATCGAGACGATCACCCCTGGCATCTTCACCGCCGTGCTCACGGCGATGGGCGGCATGTTGCCATCGCTGAAGCGACTGGCCGGCATCCAGGCGAACCTGCAGAAGGGCGTCACCGCGGCCGAAGACCTGTTCGAGATCATCGACACGCCGGCGGAAGTCGATACGGGCACCGAAGATCTTGTCCGCACCCGGGGCGACATCCGCTTCGAGAACATCCACCTGGTATACGAGCGCAACCACCACGTCGCCCTGCGTGGCGTGGACCTGGTCTGCAAGCCCGGTACGGTGACGGCCCTCGTCGGCCGCTCCGGCAGCGGCAAGTCCAGCCTCGTGAGCCTGCTGCCGCGTTTCTACCAGCCGACCGAAGGTCGCATCCTGGTCGACGGCCGCGATTACTCCCAGTACACGCTGCCTTCGCTGCGCCGGCAGATCGCCTGGGTGGGTCAGAACGTGGTCCTGTTCGACGACACCGTGGCGGCCAACATCGCTTATGGCGAAATGGCCGGTGCGTCCGAAGCCGACATCGTGGCGGCGGCCAAGGCGGCCAACGCGATGGAGTTCATCGAGCGCTTGCCCGACGGTTTGCAGACGCAGATCGGGCAGGGCGGTAACTCGCTTTCCGGTGGCCAGCGCCAGCGCATCGCGATCGCGCGCGCCATCCTCAAGAACGCGCCGATCCTCGTGCTTGACGAAGCGACCAGTTCGCTCGATACCGAATCGGAGCGGCTGATCCAGGATGCGTTGACGCGCCTCATGCGCGACCGCACCACGTTGGTGATCGCGCACCGTCTGTCGACGATCGAACACGCCGACCAGATCGCCGTCATGGATCAGGGCCGGGTGGTTGAGCTCGGCACGCACCGTGAACTCATTGAAAGCGGTGGCCAGTACGCGGCCCTGCACCGCATGCAGTTCCACGACCAAGCGGCGAGCTGAGCGGTGGGCCTCGGCGCCTCACTGCAACGGCGCTGGTATGGCGGCGGTACGCCGCCGCTCTGGACGCGGCCATTGGAGGCGCTGTATCGCTCTGTCGTGCGGCGTCGCGCCGAGGGCTTCCGCAAGCATCCGTCCTCGGTGGTGAGGCTGTCCGTGCCGGTCGTGGTGGTCGGTAACATCACCATCGGCGGCACCGGCAAGACGCCGTTGATCGTGGCCCTGGCGGCAGCGATGTCGGCACGTGGGTTCGTGCCGGGCGTGGTGAGTCGCGGTTACGGCGGCAGCGAACGCGGGCCGTATCTGCTCGGCGGTCAGGACGATCCGGCGATCGTCGGCGACGAGCCCAGCCTGATCCGCCAGAGCGGCGTGCCGGTGGCGATCGGGCGTGGCCGTCCGGAGGCGGCACAGCTGTTGGTCGATGCGGGTTGCGATCTGATTCTTGCCGATGACGGGTTACAGCATCATCGGCTCGGCCGCGATGTCGAGATTTGCGTGATCGATGGCGAGCGTCGCCTCGGAAACGGACATCTGCTTCCTGCAGGCCCCCTGCGCGAACCGGCGAGTCGCCTGGACGAGGTCGACTTCGTTGTCGTCAACGGCGGTACGCCGGGTGCGGGCGAGATCGGCATGACCCTGGAAGGGGGTGTGGCGATCAATATGGCGGATCCGTCGCTCGCGGCGCCTTTGACGGAGTTTGCCGGCCGTCCCGCCCATGCCGTCGCCGGCATCGGCAACCCCGCGCGTTTCTTCGGCAGTCTCGCGGCGCAGGGCATCGCGGTCGATGGCCATCCCTTTGCAGACCATCACGCGTTCACGCGCGACGACTTCACCTTCGCCGATGGCTGCCCTGTCCTGATGACGGACAAGGACGCGGTGAAGTGTCGTGACTTTGCGCGTTCGAACTGGTGGCGCGTGCCGGTGCGCGCCGTGCTCCCCGACGCTTTCTACGACGCCATCGCGGCAAGAGTGCGCGCGTAGGCGCCAATGCAATGGCGATAAGGTCTCACCGTGTCGGTCGGCCGAATAGACGATGTCTTGGCCATTTGCGGTCGGCGGGGCCATCCGAGGCATTCCCCCGACGGCCGGGAACAGGCCCCTGGTCGCAGGGGTGGGCGAACCCATGAAAAAGGCCGACCCGATGGGCCGGCCTTCGAAGCCACGGAACGACTTGCCGCGTTACTGCACGCGCTGGACGTTCCCCTTCTCGTCGACGACCACGATGTCACCCTCGCGGATGGACGAGGCATCGGCCACCTGGACATTGGTGTAACCGCCGGCGCCCATCTTCAGGCGCAGGGTGTAGCTCTCGCTGCCACCGCCCTTGCCGATGGCGTTGCCGGCGAAGCCGCCGCCGACCGCGCCGGCGACCGTGGCGACCTTGCGGCCGTTGCCGCGACCGACCTGGTTGCCCAGGACGCCGCCAGCGATGGCGCCGATCACCGCGCCTGCCGTGCCGTGGTCACGGCCCTGGGTGACATTGCGCTCGATGCTCTGGACCACGCCGCACTGGTCGCAGCGGACATAGATGCCGTCGGCCCGGGTGATCGTGGCGGCCGAGGCCGGTGCGACTGCCGCGGTGGCGAGCAGGGCGGCCATGGGAATGCCGAGGACGGTCTTGAAATTCATGGATATCTCCTTTCGGGCGGCAGGCAGGGGTAGCCGCATGGGCACAGTCTAAGCATCGCGGCTGAATGGAGATAGAGCGATTCCGGCTTCACGCGTTGCATGGATACTAGGCGGATGAGTATCGCCATCCTCTGGTTCCGTCGCGATCTGCGTCTTGCAGACAATCCCGCTCTCAGCACAGCTGTGGCCGCCCACGAAAAGGTGCTCCCGCTGTATGTCCACGCCCCTGAAGAGGACGGCGAATGGGCGCCCGGCGCCGCGAGTCGCTGGTGGCTGCACCACTCGCTGGCCGCCCTGGACGCTTCCTTGCGCGTGCACCACGGCAGCCTGCAAATCCGGCATGGATCCAGCCTGGACGCCTTGCGCGCTGCCATAAAGGCGAGCGGTGCGACCGCGGTCTACTTCAACCGGCTCTACGAGCCGAGGGCGATCGCCCGAGACAAGGCGGTACGACGCGCCCTGGAAGCCGACGGCATCGAGGTGGCATCGTTCAACGCCGCCCTTTGGTGCGAGCCCTGGGACATCGCCACCCAGCAGGACGAGCCGTATCGGGTGTTCACCCCGTTCTGGCGAAATCTGCGCCCGCGCATCGACGAGGTCGGTCCACTGGACGCGCCTGCGAATCTCTCTCTGGTCGCCTTGCCGGAAACCTCGGCCCTCGATGCCCTCGGCCTGCTGCCCACGCTCGACTGGGCGCGTGGCTTCGCCGAATGGACGCCAGGCGAGCGCGGCGCACAGGAGATGCTCGGCCTGTTTGCCGACGATGCCGTGGGGCATTACGTGGAAAGCCGCGACATACCTGCACGACACGGCACCTCGCGCCTGTCGCCGCACCTGCACTTCGGCGAGATATCGCCTCAGCAGGTCGCCGCAGGCTTACGCGAGCAGGTGACAAAGCGGACGAATGGCGCCGACATCGAGCCTTATCTCAGGCAGCTCGGCTGGCGCGAGTTCGGCCACCACCTTCTCTACCACTTCCCGAAAACGCCGAAGGAGAACTTCAACCCGAAGTTCGACGCCTTCCGCTGGGAGAAACGCGACGCCCATGCGCTGAAGCGCTGGAAGCAAGGCAGGACAGGCATTCCGATCGTCGACGCCGGCATGCGCGAGCTGTGGGCTACGGGCTGGATGCACAACCGCGTGCGCATGCTGGTCGCCAGCCTGCTGACCAAGAACCTTCTCCAGCATTGGCTGCTCGGCGAAACCTACTTCTGGGACACCCTGGTCGATGCCGACCTCGCCAACAACGCGATGGGCTGGCAATGGGTCGCCGGCAGCGGCGCGGATGCCGCGCCGTACTTCCGCATCTTCAATCCGGTGACGCAGTCGGAGAAGTTCGACCCGGACGGCGCGTACATCCGCCGCTGGGTTCCCGAACTGGCGCAGGCGAAAGGGCGCCTCGTCCACGCGCCATGGGAAGACGAGGCCTTCCTGAAAGCGTCGGGCTATCCGCCGCCGCTGGTCGACCTCAAGCGTAGCCGTGAGGACGCGCTCACGGCGTACCAGGCGGCCCGGAGCGGTCCTTGAGCAGCAGGGCGAGCACCGGCGGCGTGACCATGGCGGTGAGCAGGGACATCGCCACGATGACCGCGTAGATCGTCTCGTCGAAGACGCCGGCCGCGAGTCCGAGCGACGCGATGACGACGCCCACTTCGCCGCGCGGCACCATGCCGAAGCCGACGATCAGCGCGCCGCGGCGGCCCAGCGACATCGAACCGAGGTAGCCACCGGCCAGCTTGGAGACGATGGCGATGAGCGTGACCACGGCGAGCATGCCCAGCGCGCTGGCGCTGGCCAGCGCCGAGAGGTTCACCTTGGCGCCGGTGACGACGAAGAAGAACGGCGTGAGAAAGGCCAGCAAGGGCGCGGTCTGTTCTTCCAGCTGATGCCGCTGGCTGGTTTCCGAGGCGATCATGCCGGCGAGGAAGGCACCGATGATGGCCGCCAGGTGGAACTTCATCGAGAGGAAGGCGAGGCCCAGGCACAAGGCCAGTACGATCGCCAGCGGCGACATGGGGTTGCTGGGCTTGTCCAGCCACCCCGAGCCGCGACGCATGACGCGGGTGCCGCCCCAGCCGATCACGGCCACGAAGCCGATGGCGCCCACCAGGGTGCCGACGAGGCCGCCGACGTCCACCGCGCCACCGCCTTGCAACGAGGACACGATACCGAGCAGGAGCATGGCCAGGATGTCGTCGATCACGGCGGCACCGAGGATGATCCGCGCCTCGCGTCGCTGCAGCACGCCGAGCTCCTGCAGCACGCGCGCGGTGATGCCCGCCGAGGTGGCGACGAAGGCGGCGGCGACGAACATCGAGCGGATCCAGTCGAAACCGGAGCCATGCGCCCAGACGGCGCCGAGTACGAAGGGAATCACCACGCCGAGGACGCCGACCATGAACGCGCTGGCGCCGACCTTCTTCAGGTCGTCGAGTCGCGTTTCCAGTCCGACTGAGAAAAGGAGCAGGATGACGCCGATTTCGGCGAGCACATCCAGTGGTGTACCGGTAGCGATATCGGGCAGGGTGACCCAACCCAGGGCCGAGGGACCGACGACGCAGCCGGCGGCGATTTCGCCCACCACGGCCGGCAAACGCAGGCGTTGCGCGATCTCGCCGCCGATCTGCGCGGCGACGAAGATGATGAAGAGGGTTAGCAGGATGCCTGCGGAATCATGCATGGGATCGTTCCTGATCGAAGCCGACAAAGAGGGTGCGGTAGTCCCGAGGGTAACCGTTTATGCCGTCACGTCGGCCACTTTGCCAGCCCGTGTCTCGCGCAGGCGGCTGAAGATCCAGCTGGCGGCGAGGGTGACCATGCCCAGCACGATCACCGACCAGCGGAACGCCCAGACATAACCCTGCGCATTGTGCGAGCCCAGGAAGCCACCCATGAGCAGGGACGCGAGGGCGATGCCGAAGCTCATCGACAGGTACTGGGCGGTCGAGGCCATGGATGACGCCATGGATGCATGGCGTACGTCGAGGTCCACGTAGGCCAGGGTGTTCATCGAGGTGTACTGCAGCGACATGAAAGCGCCGTACACGTAGACGAAGCTCGCAATGATCCACATCGGCGTTTCCGTGGTGAGCAGGGCGAACGAGCACAGCACGATGGAGACGGCGATCGTATTGCCGAGCAACAGGCGGCGATAGCCGAAGTGCGTCAGCAGCCGGTGGATGAACGGCTTGACCGTGATCGAGCCGATCGCCTGCGGGACCATCATCAGGCCCGCGCGCAGGGGCGACCAGCCGCAACCGATCTGCAGGAACAAGACCAGCAGAAGGTACATGCCGGATACGCCAAGCCGGGTGAACAGGTTGCCGGCGAGCGACACCCACACGCTGCGCACCTTCAGCAGCGAGAGATCGCTCACCGGGTGCTCGGTGCGGCGGCTGTGCCGGACATAGAGCAAACCCAGGCCCAGCGCGGCGACCGCGTAGCCGGTGACGCTCAGCCAGTGCCCGGAAGAGCCCACCGTTTCCGCGGCCATCAGGAACAGGGCCGAGGCGCCGGCGAAAAGGAGGAAGCCCGTCGTGTCGAAGCGATTGGCCCGCTCCAGGCGGTACTCGGGCATCTCGCGGCGATTGAGCACGAGACCGACGATGCCGACCGGCACGTTGATCAGGAAGATCAGCCGCCAGTTGGTGAATTCCACCAGCGCGCCGCCCAGGAGCGGTCCGAACACCGAGCCGAGCAGGCCGAAGGTGGCCACCGTGGTCATGGCGCTGACGAATTCACGGCGGTCGATGCTGCGCACCAGCACGTAGCGGCCGACGGGCATCAGCGCGGCGCCGCCGAGTCCCTGGACGATGCGCGACGCGACCAGTTCGGGCAGCGTCTGTGCGAGACCGCAGAGCAGGGAGCCCAGGGCGAACACGGTGATGGCGCCGCCGAAAACGCGCCGTGTGCCGAACCGGTCGCAGAGCCAGGGGCTCATCGGAATGAAGATGGCCAGGGTCAACACGTAGCTGGTCAGCGCCGTGCGCATGCTCAACGGGCCCACGTCCAACGCGTCCGCGATGGCCGGCACGGCGGTGTTCACGATCGTCGAATCCAGCGCCTGCATGAAAAAAGCGGCCGAAACCAGCCAGATGAGGCCGCGGTATCGGGCCCTGCTCGAGGGCTCCGCGGGCGCGAGCGCCGGGCGGTCGGTGGAGAGGGCGTGGACGTCGGTCGGCGGGATGATTTCGATGACGTCGTGGGGTGGCATGGCTGTAACATTATAGACGAACAGACGCCTGACGGACCCCGCACATGCCCCCAGCCTCCGCCCCGGTCGATGCCGTCGAGCGCGCCGCCGACCTCCGTCGCCGCCTCGAAGATGCCAATTATCGCTATCACGTGCTCGACGATCCCACCCTCGCCGACGCCGAATACGATCGCCTGATGCGTGAGTTGGAGGCCCTGGAAGCCCGGTATCCGGTGCTGGCCGTCGCCGATTCGCCCACCCGCCGCGTTGGTGCGCGCGCGCAGGGCGGCTTTGCCGAAGTCACGCACGCGGTGCCCATGTTGTCGCTGGGCAACGCCTTCGAGCAGGAAGGCGAGACCGATCGCGAAACGTTTCGCGAAGTGGCCGACTTCGAGCGCCGTATCGAGCAGACGCTGGACCGCAAGGACCCCGTGTTCTCGGTCGAGCCCAAGCTCGACGGCCTGGCCATCAGCCTTCGCTACGAAGACGGCGTGTTCGTGCAGGGCGCGACGCGCGGCGATGGCGCGGTCGGCGAAGATGTCACCGCCAACCTGCGCACCGTCAAGGCGATTCCGCTGCGCCTGCGCGGCGAAGGTTGGCCGCGCATGCTCGAAGTGCGTGGCGAAGTCATCATGCCGCGCGCCGCATTCGAGGCCTTCAACGAGCGCGCCCGTGCGGCGGGCGAGAAGCCGCTGGCCAACCCGCGCAATGGCGCAGCCGGTTCGCTGCGTCAGCTCGATCCCGCGATCACCGCGAAGCGGCCACTCGCTTTCTTCGCCTACGCGGTGGGTCGTGTCGAAGGCGGCGAACTGCCGGCGACGCATTCGGCGACGCTGGCGAAGCTGCGCGACTGGGGCTTTCCCGTATCGCCCGAGGTGTCCACGGCGAAGGGGTTCGACGGCCTGCTCGCCTACTTCCGCAAGATCGGTGCGAAGCGCGACAGCCTGCCGTACGACATCGACGGCGTGGTCTACAAGCTCGACGATTACGACGGCCAGCGCGAAATGGGATTCGTCTCGCGCGCGCCGCGCTGGGCCATCGCGCACAAATATCCCGCACAGGAGCAGACGACCACGGTGGAGGCGATCGAGATCCAGATCGGCCGTACCGGCGCGGCCACGCCGGTCGCGCGGCTCACGCCCGTGCAAGTGGGCGGCGTGACGGTCACCAATGCCACGCTGCACAACGCCGATCAGGTCGCGCGCCTGGATGTGCGCGTTGGCGATACCGTGATCGTGCGCCGCGCCGGCGACGTGATTCCGGAGGTCGCCCGCGTGGTGGAAGAGCATCGCCCGGCGAACACCGTGCCCTGGAAAATGCCGGCGGCCTGCCCAGTATGCGGTTCCGAACTGCTGCGCGAAGAAGGCGCCGCGGCGTATCGTTGCTCCGGTGGGCTCATCTGTGCCGCACAGCGCAAGGAGGCATTGATCCACTTCGCCTCGCGTCGCGCCATGGACATCGACGGCCTGGGCGATCGCTTCGTCGACGCGCTGGTCGAATTCGACATGGTGCATACGCCGGCCGATCTCTACGCGCTCACCGTCGAGCGCTTCGTGCAAATGAAGACGCTGGCGGACGAGCGCGACGGCTCCACGCCGGAAACGGTGAAGCAGGGCAAGGTCGCCACGAAGTGGGCCGAGAACCTGGTCGAGGCGATCCAGGCCAGCAAGAGATCCACGCTGCCCCGCTTCCTCTTCGGCCTGGGCATCATGCATATCGGCGAGAGCACGGCGAAGACGCTGGCCTCGTGGCTTGGCTCGCTGGAACACGTACGGCACACGCCGGCACCGGTGTTGCGCGTGCTGCCGGACATCGGCGACGAGGTGGCCAGGTCCATCGCGGCGTTTTTCGAGCAGGAGGGCAACCAGAAGGTGGTCGATGCCTTGCTCGACGCCGGTATCACCTTTGCCGACGAGGGTGCGCCTTCGCCGAAGCTGCGCGAACGCCTGGGTCTGGACGTGCTGCTCGATGCGGCGAAGGTGGCGAAGCTCGGGCCGAAGAGCACGAGCATCCTCGCCAGGAACTACGCCAGCCTCGACGCGCTCGTGAAGGCCGGCGAGCACCAGTGGATCGTCGCCGGTGTGCCACAGGCGGCCGCCTCGAACCTCACCGCCACGCTGGCCGACCCCGAACGCGTCGCCGAACTGCGTCGTGCCGACGAGGCCATGCGGTCCCTGGCAGCGGCCCTGCCGGCAAGGGCTGCGAGTGCGTTGCCGCTCGAAGGCATGACCTACGTGATCACCGGTACGATGGAAACGCTCAAGCGCGACGATGCCACCGAACGGCTCGAGTCGCTCGGTGCGAAAGTGGCCGGTTCGGTGTCGAAGAAGACCACGGGTGTGTTCGCCGGCGAGGCCGCCGGTTCGAAGCTCGACAAGGCCAACGAACTCGGCGTGCCGGTGTATACGGAAGCCGACCTGCTGGCATTGCTGACCGATCACGGTGTGGCGCCATGAAGGATATGAAGCACCTGCGCCTTCGTGCGAGCACCTATGCGGCGATTCGCTCGTTCTTCGACGAGCGGGGTGTGCTCGAAGTCGAGACGCCCATCCTCTCCGCCGCAGGCAACACCGACCCGAACATCCAGAGCTTCCATGCCAGCTTCAGCGGTCATGTCGACGCGGGGGCGCGTGAACGCTGGTTGCGCACGTCACCGGAATTTCCGCTGAAACGGTTGCTCGCGGCCGGTGTGGGTGACTGCTACGAGCTGGGGCGCGTGTTCCGCAACGGCGAGGCCGGCGGTCGGCACAATCCCGAATTCACCATGCTCGAGTGGTATCGCGTCGGTTGGGACCATAACCGCCTCGCGCGCGAGGTGATCGACCTGCTCGAGCGCCTCCTCCTCGAAGCCGGGCGTGCGTTCGAGATCGTCGAGACCACGTACCGCGGGTTGTTCCACGACACGCTGGGCGTGGACGCGCTGCTGGATCCGATCGAAGCGCTGAAGAAGCCGCTGGCGGACGCCAACATCAACGGCGAGGGCCTGGAGCGGGACGACTGGCTCGACCTGTTGCTGACGCATCGCATCCAGCCGGAATTCCCGCGCGATCGGGTGACGATTGTCGCGGAGTTTCCGGCGAGCCAGTGTGCGCTGGCGCGGATTCGTCAGAGCCATCCGCCCGTCGCCGAGCGGTTCGAGGCATACGTAGGACCCTACGAGGTGGCGAATGGCTACCACGAGTTGAACGATCCCACCGAGCAGCGGGCACGATTCGAGCGTGACAACGCCAAGCGTCGCGCCCGTGGTGACGCCGAGGTGCCGATGGACGAGCGGTTGTTGGCGGTGCTGGGGGACATGCCTGCGTGTGCCGGGGTGGCCCTGGGCATCGAGCGGTTGCTGATGGTGCTGGCGGACACGGACGCGATTGCGGAGGTGCTGGCGTTTCCGTTCGCCGAGGCATGATGGAACGCCGCATGCTCGAAGCCATCCACCACGTCGCGATCATCTGCGCCGACTATCCGCGGTCGAAGGCTTTCTACACCGAAACCCTCGGCCTGAAGGTCATCCACGAAACCTACCGCGAAGCCCGCGATTCCTGGAAACTCGATCTCGAGGTGAGCCCCGGCGTGCAGTTGGAGCTGTTTTCCTTCCCGTCGCCGCCGCAGCGGCCGTCACGGCCGGAGGCGCAGGGGTTGCGCCACCTGGCGTTTGTGGTGAGCGATGTCGAGGCCGTCGTCGCGACGCTGGCGCAGCGCGGCGTCGTGTGCGAACCGATCCGTGTGGATGAGTTCACCGCGAAGCGATTCACGTTCTTCGCCGATCCGGACGACTTGCCGATCGAGTTGTACGAGCGGTGAAGCGGCGGTGACTTGTTCCGTGTGGGAACCATGAAGCCATCGTTCCGTGTGGGAGCCATGAAGCCATCGTTCCGTGTGGGAGCCGCTTCAGCGGCGATGCCCTTCAACCATGAAGCCATCGCCGCTGAAGCGGCTCCCACAGAAAGCGGCTTCCGTGGAAATGGATTTCCACGGAAGCAGGCTCTTTCTAGAACTCCAGCTCCTGGGCCGCACAAAGGTAATCGACCATCGGCGCCAGCCGTTTGAAGGCGTCGACGACGAATGGCAGCAACTCCGCAGAACACGCCAGGTCTTCGTCGAAATTCTGCCCGGCGGCGAAATTCTTTCGCTTCAGGTCCTCGATCAACTCGTGGTTCGGGTCGAACCCGCGCGGTGGACGCGTCAAGCTCTCGCCCCAGAATTCGAAGCGCTCGCGAAACGCCTTCGTGTGCGTGGCGCGCTTCCAGGAATCCGGGTTGTCGGCCAGGAAGTCCCGCAGCTTCTTCAGCACCGGCGGTTCCGGATGCCACATGCCGCCGCCGGCGAAGCACTCGCCGGGCTGGATGTGCAGGTAGAAACCCGGCGCCTGGATCTCGTGGCGTCGCTCGTGGAAGAAGCGCGAGCCCTGCCAGCCCTTGTACGGCTGCTTGTCGCTGGCGAAACGTGTGTCGCGATGGATGCGGTACAGCGAGCCGCCCACCTTGCGTGTGTCGGCGCGGAAATGCGGGCTGATCTTCTTCAGCGGGGCGTCGAGGTCGCCGATCAAGGCCAGGAAGGGCTCGCGCACATGGCGCTCGTAGTCGTCCTTGTGCTCGTGGAACCACTCGCGGTTGTTGTGGCGCATGAGCGATTTGAAGAAGCGAAACGTCGCGGGCGTGAAATACGTCTTGGCCATGGGTCGGGTCAGTTCAGGGCGAGTTCGAGGCCCCACGCTTCCAGCTCGTCGAGCAGGGCGAGGGGCGAGCCGGGCAGGGCGCGCAGGGCGGTGAGTTCGGCGTTGTAATCGTCGAGGGTGAGCGTGGTCAACGTGCTGTGCCGGGTAAGCCGGTCCACACGGAAGGCTTGCCAGCGTGCCTGCTCTTCGGGGTTCAGCGTCTCCGGCCAGTTGCGTGCGCGATAGCGGAACAGCAGTTCCGGATAACGTGGGTCGCGGAAGTTGAACGGACGCGTTGCCAGCTGGTCCGGCGGCGTCGCGCGCACCTCGCCGAGAAGGCGGCGGTCCGCATCCGGCAGGAAGCCACCGTAGAGGGCGAGTTCGGGATCGTCAGCCGCAGGCGGCGAGCCGGCCTGGCCGTAGATGCGGCGTAGCTTTTCGGCGAGGCCGTCGGCCTTGCGCAGCATCTCGAGATGGCGTTCCACCGCGGCCATGTCCAGCCCGAGGCGGCCGTGGTCGGCGCCCTTGAGTACGGACAGCGGCGCCAGGGCCGGCGCCGTGTTCGCGCGCACGGTGCGCAGGGCGATGCGCTCCACGCCTTCGGGCAGGTCGGCACGGGAGGTGAAGACGCGGTCGGCCACGTCGTCATCGTCCAGTGCCAGCAGGTCGGAGGGATCGGCGCTCAGGTCGTAGACGATCACTTCGCCGGCGCGCGACGGGTGCGCCGCCAGCGGCGCAATCACGGTCAGGCAATGGCGACTCGCCGGGTAACGTGAAGACACGTGCACCACCGGGGTCATGGCCGCCACGTCGAGCAGTTCGAACACGCGCTGCTTGCGGCGCAGGGCGAAGTACCAGTCCCACAGCTTCGGCTGGTGCCGGCGGATCAGGCGGGCCAGGGCGATCAGGGCCTCGACGTCGGACAGCGCGTCGTGCGCGCGGTCCTGCTTCAGGGCGTTGGCCGTCGCCAGGTGCTCCAGCTTGAAGCTGGGGCTGCCGTCTTCCCGTGTCGGCCAGACGATGCCCTCGGGACGAAGCGCTTCACACAGGCGCACCAGGTCGATCAGGTCCCAGCGCGAATTGCCGTTCTCCCACTCCCGCCCATAGGGATCGTAGAAGTTCCGATACAGGAGGTGGCGGGTGAATTCGTCGTCGAAGCGCAGGGAGTTGTAGCCGACCGTGCAGGTGCCCGGGGTAGCCAGCTGCTCGTGGATCGCCGCCGCGAACTCCGCTTCCGGCAGGCCTTCACGCTCGGTCAGCTGGGGAGCGATGCCGGTGATCAGGCAGGCGGCCGGCTGCGGCGGCATGTCCCGCGGCGGCTTGCAGTAGATCATCAGGGGCTCGCCGACCACGTTCAGGTTCGCGTCGGTGCGGATGCCGGCAAACTGGCTGGGGCGGTCCCGACGGGGGTCGGCGCCAAAGGTTTCGTAGTCGTGCCAGAAGAAGGTCGGTTCGGCCATCCGGGAATGATCGCATAGGCTAGACTGCGCGGTACTTCCAAGGAGAACCCATGACGCCCGCACACGAAGACAACCTCATCTGGATCGACCTGGAGATGACGGGTCTGGACACGGACAACGACTCCATCCTGGAGATCGCCACGATCGTGACGGATAAGGATCTGAACGTGCTGGCCGAAGGCCCGGTCTTCGCCATCTCGCACAGCGACGCCCGCCTGCAGAAGATGGATACCTGGAACCGTAACCAGCACCAGCGCTCGGGCCTGTGGGGCCGTGCGGTCGAATCCGACGCCACGCCCGAGCAGGCCGAGGAAGCCACCATCGCCTTCCTCAAGCAGTGGGTGCCGGCCGGCAAGTCGCCCATGTGCGGCAACTCCATCTGCCAGGATCGCCGCTTCCTGCATCGCGAGATGCAAAAGCTGGAACGTTACTTCCACTACCGCAACCTCGACGTGTCCACGCTGAAGGAACTCTCGCGCCGCTGGTCGCCCGAGATCTCGCGTGGCTTTGCGAAGGACTCCGCGCACACGGCGCTGTCGGACATCCGCGACTCGATCGACGAGCTGCGCTATTACCGCCGCTTCATGGGCCCGATGGCGGGCACCCAACAGGGTTGAGCGCATGAACGACCCCTTCGCCACTGTATTGGACTGCAATGGCCGCGCCCTGGTCCTCGACCGGCCGCGCGTGGTCGGCATCGTCAACGTCACGCCGGATTCGTTCTCCGATGGCGGCCGCTACGACAACCTCGACGCCGCCTACGCCCACGCGCTGAGGCTGGTCGAAGAGGGCGCCGATATGCTCGACATCGGTGGCGAGTCCACCCGTCCCGGTGCCGACGACGTACCCGCCGAGGACGAGATTCGCCGCGTGCTGCCGCTGATCGAGCGCCTCGCCGCGGCGACCACGGTGCCGTTGTCCATCGACACCTCCAAGCCGGAAGTGATGCGCGCTGCCGTGGGCGCCGGCGCCGGCATGATCAACGATGTCTACGCGCTGCGCCGCGAGGGCGCCCTGGACACCGCCGCCGAGCTGCGCGTGCCCGTGTGCCTGGTGCACATGCAGGGCGAGCCGCGTGGCATGCAGGAGGCGCCGGATTACGACGACGTGGTCGGCGATGTCCATCGCTTCCTCACCGATCGCCTGTTTTCCTGCGAGTTGGCCGGCATCGACCGCAAGCGCGTGCTTGTCGACCCGGGCTTCGGATTCGGCAAGAACCTCGAGCACAACCTCGCCCTGTTGCGCGCCACGGCCCGTTTTGCCGAGTTGGGGGCCGGCGCCTACGTGGGTGTGTCCCGCAAGTCGATGATCGGTGCCATGACGGGCCGCAACGATCCCGCGTCCCGCGTGCACGGCTCGGTGGCCGCGGCCCTGATCGCCGCCCAGCGGGGTGCCATCCTGGTCCGTGTGCACGATGTGGCGGCCACGGTGGACGCCCTGGCGGTCTGGGCCGCCGTGAAAGCCGGCGACACCGCCCCGCGCCACGACAAACCCTCGATGCCCCGCTGGCCCGACGACGACTAAAAGCGGCTGCAACCCTCCTTCTGTAGGAGCCGATTCATCGGCGATCGGGTGCTGGCCGTGACCTGGCCCGCTGCCGCGGGATCGCCGATGAATCGGCTCCTACACACGAGCCCGCTGCCGCGGGATCGCCGATGAATCGGCTCCTACACAGGAGTCAGCATCCTCGGTCCGTCCCAGGCCCGCATCCTCGGTCCGTCCCACGAAAGTGCTACAGGCCTTTGGAATATCTGATTAAAGGTGCTGTCGGAGTATGCTTCTCCGTCCACGGCAGGATGACTGGCATGAGCGAGCGTAAATACTTCGGCACCGACGGCATTCGTGGCCACGTGGGCACCTATCCGATCAGCGCGGACTTCATTCTTCGCCTCGGCCGGGCCCTGGGCGCCGTGCTGGCGCGCCGCCGCGCCGCCGACCAGCGTGGCGTCGGGGCCGGTCCGGACCGACGCGACCATGGCCGCAAGGTCACCGTGGTGATCGGCAAGGACACCCGCGTTTCCGGCTATATGTTCGAGTCGGCCCTGGAGGCGGGCCTGGTCGCGTCGGGCGCGGACGTCCGCCTGCTCGGTCCGATGCCCACCCCGGCGGTCGCCTTCCTGACGCGCTCGCTGCGAGCCGACGCGGGCATCGTGATCAGTGCCTCGCACAATCCGCACCAGGACAACGGCATCAAGTTCTTCTCCGCCCAGGGCGAGAAGCTCGACGATGCCCTGGAGGCCGAGATCGAGGCCGAACTGGACGCCGACTTCGTCACCGTGGCCTCCGAGGCACTGGGCAAGGCCAGCCGCATCGACGACGCCGTGACGCGTTACGCCGAATTCTGCAAATCCACCGTGGCCGACGAGTTCACCCTCAATGGGCTGCGCGTGGTGCTCGACTGCGCCCACGGCGCCACCTACCAGGTCGCGCCGAAAGTGTTCCGTGAGCTGGGCGCGGAGGTCTCGACCATCGGCGCCGAGCCGAACGGCCTCAACATCAACCACGGCGTCGGTTCCACGGACCCGGCTGCCCTGGCCAAAGCCGTCGTCGAGCGCGGCGCGGATCTCGGCATCGCCTTCGATGGCGATGGCGACCGCGTGCGTATCGTCGATCGCGACGGCAGCGTGACCGACGGCGACGACATGCTCTACGTCATCGCCCGACACTGGAAGCGCCGTGGCAGCCTGCCGGGCCCGGTCGTCGGCACGCTCATGAGCAACTACGGCCTGCAGCGCGCTCTCAAGCAGATGGATATCCCCTTCATCCGTGCCAACGTGGGCGATCGCTATGTGCTCCAGCAGCTGAAGGAGTACGGCGGCGTGCTCGGCGGCGAGACCTCCGGCCACGTGCTCTGCCTGGACCGCTTCACCACCGGCGATGGCATCGTCGCGGCGCTGGCCCTGCTCGAAGCCTTGGCCGACGACAACGAAACCTTCGCCCAGGCCCGTGCCGACCTCGTCAAGCTGCCGCAGACCATGCTCAACGTGCGCGTCGAGGGTGCGAAGGCGGCCTTGGGTAGCGAATCGGTGAAGCGCGTGCTGGAAGAGGTGGAAGCGGTGCTCGAAGGGCGTGGCCGCGTGGTCCTGCGCGCCTCGGGCACCGAGCCGCTGGTCCGCGTGACGATCGAGGCGGCCGACGCCGCCGAGGTGGACCGGCTGGCGGCGAGACTGGCGGACGCCGTAAAATCGGCGGCTCAGGCGACCGCCTGACGCCTCCACCGGACTTCGCATGAAAAAGGTTCCCACCCTCGATATCCGCCGCTATGACACCGACCGCGAGGCCTTCGTGGCCGAGCTGGGCGCGGCTTATCGTGAATTCGGCTTCTGCTGTATCAGCGGCCACGGTATCCCTGCCGAGGCCGTCGACGGCGCCTACGACGCATTCAAGCGCTTCTTCGCCCTGCCGGACGAGACCAAGCGCAAGTACCACATCCCCGGTGGTGGTGGCGCGCGTGGCTATACGCCCTTCAAGGTCGAGACAGCAAAAGACAGCAAGTTCGCGGATCTGAAAGAGTTCTGGCACATCGGTCGCGAGATCCCACGCGACTCCAAGTTCGCCGAGGTGATGCCGCCCAACGTCTGGCCGAGCGAAGTGCCGGATTTCGAAGCGAAGGGCTATGGCATCTACGAGGCGCTGGACCAGCTCGGTGCCCGCGTGCTGCGCGCCCTTGCCCTGCATATCGACCTGCCGGAGAACTTCTTCGACGACAAGATCGATTCGGGCAACTCCATCCTGCGTCCGATCCATTACCCGCCGATCGTCCAGGATGACGTCCCCAACGTGCGCGCTGGCGCTCACGAGGACATCAACTTCATCACCCTGCTGGTCGGTGCCAGCGCCGAGGGTCTGGAAGTGCTCACGCGCGAAGGCGACTGGCTGCCCATCACGACCGAAGGCGACGCCATCGTGGTCAATATCGGCGATATGTTGCAGCGCCTGACCAACCACGTTTACCCGTCCACGACGCACCGGGTGACCAACCCGCAGAATGCGAACGCTCGCAAGCCACGGTATTCCGTGCCGTTTTTCCTGCACCCGAATCCGGACGTCGTTCTCGACGTGCTGCCATCCTGCATCTCGCCAGACAACCCGAAGCGCTACCCGGAGCCGATCACGGCCCACGAGTACCTGCTCGAGCGCCTGCGCGAAATCAAGCTCATCTGACGAAGCCTTAGCGGGTTTTTTACCGGGAGGGTTCACCATGGACCCTCCCGGTCCTGTTTCCGGAGTACCCCGTGAAGACATCCAGCCCGCTACTGCGAGCGAAGCGTTCGTCATCCCAGAATTCCTCGGCGCGAAAGAAAGGCGCCGCAAGGTCGGCAGCCGAGCGCGCTCGCCGCCAGCGCACGGTTTCGTCGCGCGGTGGTCGCCGCTAAGGCGCGACCAGATCCGAGGCATCGGCAGGCTCGCCCCGGTGTAACAGCGGATGCGCGAACACCGCGCCGATGATCACCGCTACGCCCAGGTAGAACGTCCACCCCAGCTCCCGCTGCTCGCCGAGCAAGGGAATCGCCAGGACGATCGCGTAAACCGGCTCCAGGTTCGTCACCATCTGTGTGGCGAATGCCGTGAGGTGCCGCAGCGCGGCCAAGGCCATGGCGAACGGCAGCAAGGTGCATCCGTAAGCGAGTACGACGATCAAGGCGCTGTCGTGCAGGCTCGGCAGCACGAAGGCCGGCGACGCCATGAACGGCGCGAGCAGGGTCAGGAAGAGGGTCCCGGTACCCAATTCGACGCAGGTCACCGTGAGCGCGTCCGCGCGATCGATCAGCCGCTTGTTGAACGCGCTGAAAAACGCGACGAACAGCGCGGACAGGACACCGATCGCCAGGCCGAGCCGCATGTCGCCCGGCACGCCACCGGCCACCAGTGCGACGCCTGGGACCACCGCCGCGCCGATCAACAACTCGCGCGCATCGAAACGGCGACCGGCAACCAGGGGTTCGACGATAGCGAGGAACACGGGGCACAAGGCAATGCAGGTCGCCGCGACGGATGCATTGGCGAGCTTGATCGCGCCGTAGAACGTGAGCCAGTGCAGCGCGACGATCACACCGATGCCTGCATAGGAGAGCAGCAGTCCTGGCGACAGGGCGCGAAGCCCGCGCCACACACGCGGCACACAGAGCAGGGTGGCCGACACCAGCAACATGCGCCACCACACCAGCGGCAACGCCGCCAGCGTGATCACCTTGCCGAGGATGGCGGTAAAGCCCCAGAGCAGGACGCAGAAGTGGATCTGAAGATGGGCTTTGCGGGAAGGCAGCATGCCCGCAAGCTTGCGGCAAAACGCAGTGCTTGTGTAGGAGCCGATTCATCGGCGAGCTCTGCGTCGGGTTCGGGAGACGGCCATATTCGGACGACCCCCGCACGGTAGCGATCGTATCTGCCGTTTCCGGTCGCGCCTACAACCGATGGCGTATTCCTAACGCATGCCCCTCGGGGCTAGAACGGAGGCAGTGAAGCGCCACCCCCGAAGCTCATGGAGTGAGTGATGGTAAACCCGATGGATCATCCTTTGCGTAACAGGTTAGTGCTCATCACTGGCGGAGGGCGCGGCATCGGTCGCGTGTACGCGGAGCATCTCGCGTCCAAGGGCGCCAGAATGGTGCTGGCAGCACGATCCGCCGACGAACTCGATGACGTTGCCAGCGCCATCGAGGCAGACGGTGGATCGGCCTCGAGCTACCCCGTCGATGTCACCGACGCTGTCGCCGTGCGGCATCTGATCGATCGTGTCGAGGACGAGAAGGGTCCGATCGACGTATTGATAAATAATGCAGGGACCCGCGGTCCCATCGCCAATGCCTGGGAGTGCCAATGGGAGGAGTGGTGGCAGGCGATTCAGGTGAACCTTGGGGGCGCCGCCGCTTTTAGTCACGCAGTGATTCCGAGGATGGCGGCGCGCCGCAGGGGGACGGTGGTCAACATCGTCAGCGAAGCGGGGGTGTATCGCTGGCCTACCCTCTCTGCCTACTCGGTGTCAAAAGCGGCGCTCATCAAGTTCAGCGAAAACGTGGCCTTGGAGTGCCGGGATGTCTCTGTGAGCGTGTTCGCGTACCACCCGGGACTCCTGCCTATCGGGCTGGCAACCGAAGCGATGAATGTGCCCGCTTCGGCAACGCTTGCCGAGGCGAGAGTCGCAGCGTGGTTCCGCGCTCAGCTCAACACGGACGCTGCGGCTTCCCCGGAAGCGTCTGCCAGACAACTGGTCTCGTTGCTGTCTGGCGCCTATGACGGCCTGACCGGTCGCTACATCAGCGTGCACGACGATCTGGATCTTCTGGTCGAGCGCGTCGGAAATCCGGTTGCGGCCAAAGACTATCGAATGTTGCGTGCGGGCGCCTGACCGGCTTTGACGTCCACCATCGCATTTAACCCAACTCATGGAGCGAGTGATGCCAATACTCATGGATTCCACGTTGCCCGGATCGTTGGCCTTCATTACGGGTGGCGGCCGTGGCGTGGGTCGGCTGTTTGCACTTCGCCTGGCATCCGAAGGTGTCACGGTGGTACTGATCGCTCGGTCGAGAACGGAGCTCAAAAGCGCGGCCCGCGAGATCAGCGAGTGTGGTGGAAGGGTCTTCACCTTCGTCGTCGACGTGACGAACCGGCGCGCCGTACGACGTGTCGTCGAACGAGTGGAGCGCACGATCGGGCCGATCGATGTGTTGATCAACAACGCGGGTATCGTCGGTCCCGTCGGCAACACGTGGGAATGCAGGTGGAAGCACTGGTGGTCCACGATTCAGATCAACGTGGGAGGCACGGCCGTCGTCAGCGAGGCCGTTATCCCGAAGATGGTCGGGCGCGGACACGGTCGCATCGTCAACATGGTCAGCCACGCGGGCGCGTATCGCTGGCCGACAGTCTCCGCGTATTCGGTGTCGAAAGCCGCGCTGATCAGGTTCAGTGAAAATCTCGCCCTCGAATGCAGCCGCTTCGGGTTGCAGGTGTTTGCGTACCATCCCGGGTTGCTGCCTCTGGGAATGACGAACGCGGCCGCGGCGTTACACGGCTCTTCCGTCGCCGCTGAGGCAAAGATCGGGGCGTGGTGCCGCGCCCAGATGGCATCGGACAAGGCGGCGTCCCCGGAGAGGGCAGCCACGCAGCTGGTGAAGCTGTTGTCTGGGTCGTATGACGAACTGACGGGTCGGTACATCACCGAGAGCGATGACCTGGATGCTTTGGTTATCCGGGCGCGCGACGTGGATGCATACAACGACTACCTCATGTTGAGGCCGCAGGTGTGATGTTGTAGGAGCCGATGCATCGGCTCCTACCGAGAAGGTGGCGTTCTATTTCTTGCGGGCGTCCGCCTGGGCCTGGGTCTTGCCCGGGGGCGGGGCCTTCGGCGGGGCGCTCTTGAGGTCGTCGAGCAGCGGCTTGCACTGGGTGGCGTCGGCCTTGCCGCTTTCGGGAACGGCGAGGGCGGCGACGGCAGCGACCGGGGCGGCAAAGACGGCGAGCGCGACGGCACCGCCACCGCGAAGGATCAGAGGTCCCGAATGCACGCCCACCGACGGGTTCTTCATTGTGCCGTGCACGTAAAGCGGCGAGCGCAGTGAGAAGATTCGGAAGCCCTTCGTGTGCGGCACGATATCGAGGTTGAGCTTCTCGCTCTTGAAGTCGATGTCGCCGGTGACGTTGATCAACGCTTTCTCGGTATCGAAGGCGAACAGCTTCGAATCCATGTCGCCGTTGGTGCTGACAAGGTCGGCCGCCATGCAGTTGATCTTCACCGTCTCGTCGCCGAACAGTTTGTTGACCGCGTAGCTGCCGACGTTGAGGCCGGCAAGCTCGAGCAGCGAACTGCTGACGGCGCCGTCGTTGATCAGCAACTTGATCTCACCGTTGGAGCTGCCGAGCAGGGCGGCGGGAGAGTTGCCCACGGCGGTCAGCGAGGCATCGCCGTTGAGCTCGCCCAGGGTCGTATCGCCCGGAGCCAGCTTCGGGAACAGCTCTTTCAGCTTCAGATGACGTGCGCCCATGTTGAACGTGCCCTTCATCGGCGTCTTCGAGCCATCGACGTGGATGTTGCTGCCGACCGTACCGCCGGCGACGCCGAACTTCAGCGGGTCCAGGGCAAGCATCGCGTCCTTCATGGTCAGGTGCGTGTAGAGGTTGTCCACCGGCAGGCGATCGCCATGCACGATATGGACGCCGGTAAACTCGACATCCGCATCCATCGCGTTCCAGCGATCGGTCTTGAAGGGCTCGACGGGGATGACCTTGTCGTCGGGCTGCTTTACCGAATCGCCGCGCTCGCTCTTTTCCGCGTTCGAGCCGCCGCCGATCAGCGGGGCAAGGTCCGAGAAGAGCAGCTGGTTCGACTTCAGCTTGCCGGTGAGGCTGGGCCGCTGGCCGCCGGTATCAAAGGTGAGGCTGCCTCCGAGGTCGCTGCCGCCGACCTTGCCGGTGAAGTTGTCATACGTGAAGACACTCGCGCCCTTCTTGAGGTTGGCCTTCAGATGGCCCTCCGTCGCGAACGGCGGCGTATCCGGCAGGGTCACGCCGGTGAGGTCGTAGAGGTGCGACATGCTCGTGCCGGAGAACCACAGGCGGATGTCGAGCGCACCGACGTTCAGGGGGTCGGTCAGGGTGCCGACGAAGGCGATATGCGTGTCGCCGAAGCGTGCGTCGGCCTGAACCGGGAAGGGACGATTGGCGTCGCGCAGGGCGAGCACGCCGCCGGTCCTGGCCTTGGCCTCGACCGTGGACTTCTTGTACGTGCCCTTGGCGTCCCAGGCGAACAGATAGACCTGCTTCTTCTTGGTCTCGTCCTGGCGGTCCGCTTCCCCCGCGCCGTTCTTCGACATCGTCCTGGCGGTGGCGCCGTTGGTCTTCGCCGCCTGCGCGCGCGAATCCTTTTCCTGCTGCGCCATGATCTCGTCGAACGGAATGCCCTTGCCCAGCGGCGTCACATCGATGCCCATCGCGATCTGGTTGGTCGCGTCGTTGAAGTCGATGTGGCCCTTGTCGAAGGCGATCGCATCCAGCTCGAGCTGCCATTCGGACGGCCCGGTACTCTCGGGCATCTTGAACGTCCACGTGTTGTCGCCGTTCTTCACACGTTCCAGGTCGATATTCGGCTGACCCAGGCGGATTTCCGGCACGACGATGCGGTGCGAGATAAGCGGAAACGGCGAAAGCCGGAACTGCAGGGACTGCAGCGTCGCGAACTGCTTCGTCTTCGCCCAATCCGGATTGGCGACCGTGATATCGAGCGCGGTGAAGTGCGGCCACGGGATAAGGCTGACCAGCCCGTCTTCGCCGGGCTCGCGCGACCAGTGGGCCGAAAGGTCACCGTTGATGGCGAAGGGCCGGCCGATCGCCTCGGAAACCTTCTCGTTGATCGTCGGTTTCAGCCTGTTCCAGTCGAACAGGGCGATAAACAGAATGATCACGACAATCAGCAGGACAAAGATGCCCACCACCCACGCCACTATCTTCCTTCCACGCCGCATCGTGTCGCCTCCACTCCCATAACGGTGACAGAGGTAACCGTTGGCCCGACAAGGTTATGTGTTTATGGAGGGCAGCGGTTAAGCGAGGTGTAGCCGGCGTGATCCGCCGGCCATGCGCTCAGTTGGCCTGCCAATACCCGGTGGCTTTCACCCAATCCTTGTCTATGCCGCGCTTCTCGACCAGCAGCGAACGCAGCGTGCGAGCACGCGTGGACTCCACGGCAACCCACCAGAACGTATCACCGGGCGGTATCGGCAGTGCGGCGAGGGCCTCGTCCATCGATGGCGACTCACCGCGAACGAACCATCGCACATCACGGCGAAGCGACTGCTTCTCCGCGAGTGAGGCGATCTCGGCAAACACGGTCACGGGGACGGTCGAGGGCATTTCCTCCAGCCAGCGACCGATCGCGGGCAGGGCGGTTTCGTCGCCGACCAGGACGTAGTGGTCGTAGTCGTCGGGGATGACCATGGATCCACGCGGGCCGCCGACGCCGACCGTGTCGCCGACCTTCACCGATTCCGCCCAGGTCGATGCCGGGCCTTCGCCGTGCAGCACGAAGTCGAGATCGAGTTCGTTCGTGGCGGCGTCGTAACGGCGCGGGGTGTAATCGCGCGCCGGCGATGGGGTGACGCCTTCGGGGTAGACCGGGCCGTCCGGGCCCATGGTCGGATGGTTGATCGCGCCATCTTCGACGGGGAGGAAGACCTTGACGTGGTCGTCCGGCGAAGCGGAGACGAAACCCTTGAGGTCGTCGCCGGTAAGCGTGACGCGAACCATGTGCGGCGTGAGCCGCGTCACCTGCTTCACCTCGAGCAGGCGCATCTTCAGTTCATGGCGCACGCGCTGGATGGCGTGCCGTTCGGTCGCACTCATGCGTTGCGCTCCGCGATGGCTTTCGCGGCGGCGGCGATGATGCCGGCGACACGCTTGGTTTCGGCATCGTCCCAGCTCTTGTGGTGGTTCATGAGCTGGTGCTTGACCGTGTGCATGGCTTCGCGGATGGCGTCTGGCACACCCATGCGGCGCATGTGCCGGGACATCACCTGCAAGCGTTCGGTGAGGGCTTCGAGCGTGTCACGGTTGTCCTGGAGGAATTTGCTGCCCGCTTCGGTGATCGCGTAGAGCTTCTTGCCGCCGGTCTCGGCTTCCACGCGGGCGTAGCCCAGCTCTTCGAGCATGGTCAGGGTCGGGTAGATGGCGCCTGGGCTGGGGCTGTACTGGCCGTCGAACATCTCTTCGATGGTGCGGATGAGTTCGTAGCCGTGGCGCGGCTGTTCCTCGATCAGGGCCAGGAGCAGGAGGCGCAGGTCGCCGGTGCCGAACATGCGGCCGCCGCCGAAACGCCCGCCGCCGCGCCCGCCGCGCATACCGTCACGGTCGTCGAAGCCGAACGGGCCGCTGCCGAAGCGGCCGCCGCGGCCCATGGCCATGGCAGCCATCTGTTCGTGGAAACGGTGCCTGGCGTGATGGAAAAAGTGCATGCGTGTTCTCCGATGTATCGTACGTAGTGATCGTACGATATATCTTAAGAAACACTCTTGGCAATAGCCTCCGACTCGGCCGCTCTGTGGGGGGAGCCGCTTTGGCGGCGATTTCAGGGGTGTGTCGCGAGCGTTTTGTCGCCGCTGAAGCGGCTCCCACAAGGGGGGGGCGGGGTCTTAGCCGAAGGTGAAGGTGAACATATGGAAATTGGCCTTCGGGATCGTGATGGTGAGGACGTGATCCTTGTAACCGTCGCCGTCGAACAGGGTGTACAGCTTGCTCGCCTGCACCGTGACGGGTGGCTGGGGCTTGCCGTCCACGGCCACTTCCACGGCGATCGGATCGTTGGCGCTGGCAACCATGTGGACCTTCTTCGCCTTGAAATGCAGGCGGATCTCGCCGCCGGCGCCGACCAGGCTGGCGTTGTCGCGACCGATCTCCCAGCGCCCGACCAGGGCGAACTTGTTCAGCTCCAGGCGCGAGGGGGCGGTGAAGGCGCGCGTGCCGGTGTCCTTGCCCTCGGGGCTGGCGTTGTTCTCGCTGCGGTCGGCGCCGAAGTACATCTCCGGCGAGCCGAGTTGGGCGAAGTCCGGCGCATCCTTGTCGGTTTCCGCCGCGGCATCTGCCAGGCGGGGCAGGCCGAGCAGGGTGCGAATGGCGTTTTCCATGTCCATGTAGTTGCCTTCGCCGTAGTGGTGGGCGACGACGTTGCCGCGCTGGTCCACCAGGTATTCGGCCGGCCAGTATTTGTTGTCCCAGGCGTCCCAGGTTTCCAGGTCGTTGTCCTGGGCCACCGGGTACTTGATGCCGAAGCGGGCGATGGCATCGCGCACGTTGCCTTCCTGCTTCTCGAAGGGGAATTCCGGCGAATGCACGCCGATCACCACCAGGCCCTTGTCCTTGTACTGGTCGTACCAGTGGGTGACATGGGGCAGGGTGCGCAGGCAGTTGATGCAGGAGTACGTCCAGAAATCGATCAGGACCACCTTGCCGCGCAACCCTTTCATGGTCAGCGGCGGCGAGTTGTGCCACTTGGCGATCCCGGCGAACTCGGGCGCGGTCTGGGCGGCCGTCGCCGTGCCGGCCGCGGCCAGGGAGGCCAGGGCAACGCACAGGGCGAGGAAGACGAGGCGGATCTTGCGCATGGAAACTCCGTGTTTTTCGGGTTGCCGGGAGTAGACCGGCCATCATCCCGGCACCTTACACCGGCAGGTGCGCTAAAATGCCCGCTTTGCCAGCCTCGCGAGCCAGCCGCAGCGCCATGACCTCGATCAAGCAGGACGACCTCATCCAGAGCGTCGCAGACGCCCTCCAGTACATCTCGTACTACCACCCGGTCGACTACATCCGGAATCTCTCCGCCGCTTACGAGCGTGAAGAGTCGCCGGCTGCCAAGGACGCCATCGCCCAGATCCTGATCAACTCGCGTATGTGCGCCGAGGGCCATCGGCCGATCTGCCAGGACACCGGCATCGTCACCGTGTTCCTCAAGGTGGGCATGAACGTGCGTTGGGACGACGCCACCATGGGCGTCGAGGACATGGTCAACGAAGGCGTGCGTCGCGCCTATAACCATCCGGACAACAAGTTGCGCGCCTCCGTGCTCGCCGATCCGGCGGGCAAGCGCATGAACACGCGCGACAACACGCCGGCCGTGGTCAATGTCTCCATCGTGCCCGGCGACACCGTCGACATCATCGTCGCCGCCAAGGGCGGCGGTTCGGAAGCCAAGTCCAAGTTCGCCATGCTCAACCCGTCCGACTCCATCGTCGACTGGGTGCTTAAGACGGTGCCGACCATGGGCGCCGGCTGGTGCCCGCCGGGCATGCTCGGCATCGGTATCGGCGGCACCGCCGAGAAGGCGATGCTGCTGGCGAAGGAGGCGCTGATGGAGCCGATCGACATCGTCGACCTGATCGCCCGCGGCCCGTCCAATCGTGCCGAGGAACTGCGTCTGGAGTTGTACGAGAAGGTCAACGCCCTCGGTATCGGCGCGCAGGGCCTGGGTGGCCTCACCACCGTGCTCGACATCAAGGTGAAGGACTACCCGACCCACGCGGCCAACCTGCCGGTCGCGCTGATCCCGAACTGTGCCGCCACCCGCCACGCGCACTTCGTGCTCGACGGCTCGGGCCCGGTCGCGCTGGATCCGCCGTCGCTGGAAGACTGGCCGAAGCTCACCTACGACTCGTCCAAGGGTCGTCGCGTGAACCTCGATACGATCACCCGCGAAGAAGTGCAGAGCTGGAAGCCGGGCGAGACCATCCTGCTCAACGGCAAGCTGCTCACCGGTCGCGACGCCGCGCACAAGCGCATGATCGACATGCTCAACCGTGGCGAACAGCTCCCGGTCGACTTCACCAACCGCTTCATCTACTACGTGGGCCCGGTGGATCCGGTGCGTGACGAAGTCGTCGGTCCTGCCGGCCCGACCACGGCCACGCGCATGGACAAGTTCACCCGGCAGATGCTCGAGACGACCGGCCTGCTGGGCATGGTCGGCAAGAGCGAGCGTGGTCCGACCGCTATCGAGGCGATTCGCGACAACAAGGCGGTCTACCTGATGGCCATCGGTGGCGCCGCCTACCTGGTGTCGAAGGCGATCAAGGCGTCGCGTGTCCTGGCCTTCGAAGACCTCGGCATGGAAGCGATCTACGAGTTCGAAGTGAAGGACATGCCGGTGACCGTGGCTGTCGACAGCGCCGGTTCGTCGGTACACCTGACCGGCCCGAAGGAATGGCAGTCACGGATCGGCAAGATCCCCGTGGTGGTCGTTTAAAAGCATCGCCGGTGGTGCCAACTGTCTGTGGGAGCTGTGCGTGCCAGCTGGCCGTTCCAGCTGGCCGTTAGAGCTGTCTGTGGTAGCTGGCCGTGGGAGCTGTCTGTGGGAGCCGCTTCAGCGGCGATGGCCGCGAAGCGGCCGTAAGGGTGCGGCGAGCACCCATTCGCCGATGAATCGGCTCCCACATTGAGCATCGCCGATGAATCGGCTCCTACAGAGAGCATCGCCGATGAATCGGCTCCTACACAGAGAGCATCGCCGATGAATCGGCTCCTACAGAAAGCGCATTGGCGATGCATTGGCTCCTGCAGAGTCGGCTTCTGCCGGGCACGAGTTGGCTAGCCGGCCAGTTTCCAGGTGTGGCGGGCGATCTGTTCATCCTCTTCGGTGGGGATGACGCGGGAATCGAAGTCGCCGATCCACTGCAGGCCGGCGAGGATGGCGTCGCGGGTGACTGCGTCGTTCTCGCCGATGCCGCCGGTGAAGACCAGCAGGTCGATGCCACCGAGCGAGGTGATCATCCCTGCGATGTGCTTGCGTGCCACGTGCACGAAGACATCCAGCGCAAGGCGCGAAGCCGTGTTGTCCATGGTATGCAGCTCGCGCATGTCGCTCGTGCCGCCCGACAGTCCCTTCAATCCCGACTCGCGATCGACCAGGGTTTCCAGACGCTTGGCGTCGAAGTCGCGTTCGCGCATCAGGTAAAGCAACACGCCGGGGTCGAGATCGCCCGGGCGGGTGCCCATCACGATGCCGCCGGTCGGCGTGAGCCCCATCGTCGTATCGATCGACTTGCCATCGCGCACCGCACACAGGCTCGCGCCGTTACCCAGGTGCGCGATCACCAGCCGGGACGGTAGCGCCGCGCCGAGCTGCCGCACGATCGACTCGTACGACAATCCGTGGAACCCGTAACGCTCGATGCCGCCCGCCCGCAGGTCCGCCGGTAAGGGCAGGGTGCGGGCCACCTCGGGCATGGTCGCGTGGAAGGCGGTGTCGAAGCACGCGACTTGCGGCACGCCGGGGAAGGCAAGACGGCAACGCTTCACCATCTGCACGGCCGCCGGAACATGGAGGGGCGCGAAGGCGCGCGCCTCGTCGAGGTGGACCATCAGCTGCTCGTCGATGCGCGCATGCGCGCGCACGTTCGGGCCACCATGCACGAGGCGGTGGCCGATCGCATCGGGTGGCGGCAGCCCCCGGTCGCGCAGGCTGCCGACGATGGTCGCGATCGGGTCGCTGCCGGCGCCCGCCGATTCGGTCTGCTCGGTCAGTAGGGCTTCGCAGGTGTCGCCATCCACCCGATACAGCCCATACTTCAGCGAGGAGGAGCCGGTGTTGAGGGCGAGCACATGGCCCGCGACGCCGCTCACCCGGCGGTCTCCTCGGCCTGCCACTGCCAGTCACGCACGTCGGGAAGATCCTGGCCGTGCTCGCTGACGTAGAGCTTGTGGCGCTGGATGTCGGACCAGTAACGCTGCGTGGCTTTCTCGCGTTCGCCGGCGAAGCGCGGCACACGATTGATGACGTCGAGCGCGAGCTGGAAGCGATCCATGTTGTTCAGGACCATCATGTCGAGCGCCGTGGTCGTCGTGCCTTCTTCCTTGTAGCCGCGCACATGGATGTTGTCGTGGTTGTGCCGGCGGTAAGTGAGCTTGTGGATGATGCCGGGGTAGCCGTGGAAGGCGAAGATCACCGGTTTGTCCTTGGTGAACAGGTCGTCGAATACGTCGTCGTCCATGCCGTGCGGATGCTCGTCCGGCGTTTCCAGCGACATCAGGTCGACGACGTTGACCATGCGGATACGGATGTCCGGCACGTATTCGCGCAACAGCATGATCGCCGCGAGCACTTCCACCGTCGGCGCATCGCCCGCGGAAGCCATCACCACGTCGGGATCGTCCTGGCCGCGGCTGGCCCACGACCAGATGCCGGCGCCGGCGGTGCAATGCCGCACCGCGCTTTCCATGTCCAGCCACTGCCAGTCCGGCTGCTTGCCGGCGATGATCACGTTGACGTAATGCCGGCTGCGCAGGCAATGGTCGGCCACGGAGAGCAGGCAGTTCGCGTCCGGTGGCAGGTACACGCGGACGATCTCGGACTTCTTGTTCGCCACGTGGTCGATGAAACCCGGGTCCTGGTGCGAGAAGCCGTTGTGGTCCTGGTGCCACACGTGTGAGCTGAGCAGATAGTTGAGCGAGGCGATCGGTGGCCGCCACGACATCGTGCGGGTCACCTTCAGCCACTTCGCATGCTGGTTGAACATCGAGTCGATGATGTGGATGAAGGCTTCGTAGCAGGAGAAGAAACCGTGCCTGCCGGTGAGCAGGTAGCCTTCCAGCCAGCCCTGGCACTGGTGCTCGCTGAGCACTTCCATCACTCGGCCGTCCGGTGAGAGGTTCTCGTCCACCGCTTCGTACTCGGCCAGCCAGGTCTTGCCGCTGGCTTCGTAGACGGCTTCGAGTCGGTTCGACGCGGTCTCGTCGGGGCCGAACAGGCGGAATGTCTGCATGTTCTGCTGCATCACGCCACGCAGGAACTTGCCGAGCACGCGCGTGGCTTCGGCCTTGTGATCGCCGGGTTTCTTGACGTCCTCGGCGAAGGGGCGGAAGTGCGGCATGTGCAACGGTTTCAGCAGCAGGCCGCCGTTGGCGTGCGGGTTCATGCCCATCCGTCGCTGGCCACGCGGCGCGAGCGAGGCGAACTCCTCGCGGAAGCGGCCATGCTCGTCGAAGAGTTCGTGCGCGTCGTAGCTCTTCATCCAGTCTTCGAGGATCCGCAGGTGGCCCTCCTTGTCGAACTTGTCGATGGGCACCTGGTGCGCGCGCCACGTGCCTTCCACCGGCTTGCCATCGACCACCTTCGGGCCGGTCCAGCCCTTGGGGCTGCGCAGCACGATCATGGGCCAGCGCGGGCGCCTGGCGTCCGCGGCCTTGCCTTCGCGGGCTTCGGTCTGGATGCGCTTGATCTCGTCCAGGCAGGTGTCGAGCGCCGCGGCAAACGCCTGATGCATCGGTTCGAACTCGTGGCCTTCGACGAAGTGCGGCTCGTAGCCGTAGCCGCGCATGAGGTCGCGCAGTTCCTCCGGCTCGATGCGGGCGAGCACCGTGGGGTTGGCGATCTTGAAGCCGTTGAGGTGGAGGATCGGCAGCACCGCGCCATCGCGCACGGGATTGAGGAACTTGTTCGAGTGCCAACTCGTCGCCAGCGCACCGGTTTCGGCCTCGCCGTCGCCGACCACGCAGCTGACGATCAGGTCGGGATTGTCGAAGGCCGCGCCGAAGGCATGGGACAGCGAGTAGCCGAGCTCGCCACCTTCATGGATCGAGCCCGGCGTTTCCGGCGCGACATGGCTGGGAATGCCATACGGCCAGGAGAACTGGCGGAACAGCTCGCGCATGCCGGCCACGCTGCGGTCGATATGCGGATAGATCTCGGTGTAGGAACCTTCGAGGTAGGTGTGCGCCACCAGGCCGGGGCCACCGTGGCCGGGGCCGATCACGTAGATCATGTTGAGATCGCGCTCGACGATCGCGCGATTCAGGTGGGTGTAGATGAAGTTGAGGCCGGTGGTGGTGCCCCAGTGGCCCAGAAGGCGGTGCTTGATGTGCTCCTTGGTCAGGGGCTCTTCGAGCATGGGATTGTCACGGAGGTAGATCTGGCCAACGGTGAGGTAGTTGGCGGCACGCCAATAGGCGTGCATGCGGCGTAGGAGGTCGGGCGCAAGCGTCTCGGACATGGGTAGGACTTCCAGGCGGCGGGTTCGCCCTCCAGCCTAGGCGGTACGGGATTGCGTGGGCGTGAAAGAACGGGCCTTATTTGCGTCGCTCGACCGCTCTCGAGGGTCGCACCCATTCGTGCCGATCGGGACCTTTGCCCTGCATGAAGGCATCGAGGGCTTCGATGTCGTAGGCATTCTCCCAGTGCTCGAGGATGCGTCCGTCACGAAAGCGCCATAAACCGCAGAATGGCATGGCGATCTCGCTATCGTCGCGCCTCGCGCGAATGCTCCCTAGCACGGCACCGAAATAATCGTTGGCGACGATGCTCTCGACCTGCATCGTCAGTGTGTCGGCGCTGTCGCGAAGCAACGCATGCATCTGCTTGAGGACGGCCGCCTTGCCGCGAAGGGGCGCAAGCGTGGGCCCGGCGCTGCCGCTGCGCTGGGCCAGGTGCAGCACGATATCGTCGTCGGCATACCGGTCGATCTGGCGGAGGTCGTCGTAGACGTCGGCGAGCATGGCGATGTTGGGATGCAAGCTGGACATGGCGGCACCTGGGCGATATCAGCGGGCGGCGACCGGGGGCGCGTCGCGAACGGGGCGCCAGCCGGGCAAGCCGACACGGTCGACGGCCTCGGCAATGGCGCGTACTTCCGGTGGATCGAGGGCCACGGCCGAGGCGGCGGCATTCTCGTTGAGATGCCGCACCGAGGTGGTGCCGGGAATCAACAGGACGGCCGGCGAGCGGTTGAGTAGCCAGGCAAGGGCGAGCTGCGAGGGCGTGATGCCCCATCGTTCGGCGATCGGAGCCAGCGGACTCTCGGCGCCGACCAGCCCGCCGTGACCGAGCGGGAACCAGGGGATGAAGGCGATATGGTTGCGTGTCGCGTACTCCAGAACCTCATCGTCCGCGCGATCGGCGACGTTATACAGATTCTCGACCGCGACGATCCGTGCCGTTCTCTGCGCTTCGAGCAGTTGTGCGATGCTCACGCCGGGCTGGTTGGAAAGACCGATATGGCGAATCTTGCCCTGCTCCTGCAGCCGCACCAGTTCGCCGAGGCTCTCCGCGAGCGGCACGTTCGGATCGATGCTGTGCAGTTGGTAAAGGGCGATGCTGTCCACTTTCAGTCGGCGCAGGCTCAATTCGACCTGCTGGCGCAGGTAGCGGGGGTCGCCAAGGGGCTGGATATAGGGCGCGCCAGGCGCGTCGTGGATCCAGTCCAGCTCGCCCGATCGCAACATGCCGCCCTTGGTGCAGATCACCAGGTCGTCGGGGTAGGGATACAAGGCCTTGCGAATGATCTCCTCGTTATCCCCCGGGCCGTAGGCGTCGGCCGTGTCGATGAAGTTGATGCCCAGTTCGTACACCGCGTGGCGCAGCACCTGGATCGCGTTGCGTTCGTCGGCGGGTGGTCCCCACATGCCGTAACCGGTGAGGTGCATGGCGCCATATCCCATCCGGTTGACCTTCAGCTCGCCGCCGAGGAGAAAGGGCTGGGCGCAGGCGCGCAGTTCGTGGTTGCTCATGTCGTCGCTTCCTTGCCGATAAGGTGATGGCTGCGTGGCTTACGGCTCGCGGATGGGCCAAACCAGGTGCCGAGGGTGATCTCGGCAGTGATGCCGGGGCCGAATCCCGCCATGAGGCCGCGAGCGCCCTGGGCAACGCCGCCCGCCTCGAACAGCCGGCCAAGCGCGTCCAGCACGACGGCGGACGCGATGTTGCCGTACTCGGTCAGTGTGGCCCTGCTGTGGCGAAACATCCCCGATTCGACACCGAGGAAATGCGACAGATCGTCCAGGATGCGCGGGCCGCCGGCATGGACGATATAGAAGTCCAGAGCGCCGGCGTCCCATCCATACTCCGCCGCTACCGAGCGGAGCTCCGGGGCGAGCTGTTCCATCGTGCCCGGTACGCGACGGTCCAGTTGGAAGTGAAAGCCCGTCGCCTTGACGGCGTAGGAAATCCAGTCTTCCGTGTCACGCACCAGCCGAGATCCATTGCCGAGCACGCGCAGCCCCGAGCCGCCGTTCCCGCGAACGACGGCTGCGGCGATGGCGTCGCCGAACAGGCCATTCGAAAGCAGGTTGCCGACGTCCAGGTCGGTCGGTTGATAGCAAAGGGAACAGAATTCGCATGCCACGACGAGAACATGTGCGCCGGGGTAGGCGAGGCAGAAATCGTGGGCACGATTGATCGCCGCGCCGCCGGCGGCGCAGCCCATCTGCGCGATGGGCAACTGGCGCGTATCGCTGCGGAATTCCAGCTCGTTGATCATCCAGGGGATCAGCGAGGGCATGGTGAAGCCGGTGCAGGAGACGAACACGATCGCATCGATACGATCGGCGGCCAGTTCGGCGTGGACCAGCGCGCGTGCGACGACGTCGGGCAGGCGGGCCTTGGCCTCGCGCACGTACACCGCGTTGCGTTGTTCGAAGCCGGGATGTTTCAGCGTGGTCTCGATGGGCTGGACCAAGTGGCGCTTGGCCACCTGCGTGTTCTTGATCAGGCGCAGTACCAAGGGCAACTGATCGTGGCTTGCGTGCAGGTCGCGTGCCAGACGCAGCGTGTCATCGAGGGTGATGACGTGCTCGGGGACGGCGACCGCGGGGCGGCAGAGGGTGACCATGGCCGAACTTCCTTGTCGATGCGTCGGCCCGGCCACTTCCCTGGCCGGGCCGGATGCCGCTATGTCACAGGACGACGAGCGTGGCCAGACCGCTGGCGTTGGTTACGCCATTGGGCGAGGCACACTGGCCGTTCAGCGTAGCGGCAAGATTTGCCAGAATGAACTCCGACGTTGCCCGGTGGCCATTGAAGCGTCCGGAGGTGATGCTTCCGGTCGCGGTAATCACCAGGTTGCCATCGACCGGTACGGCGGTCGCGGTGAAGTTGAAGGTGCTGGTTGCCGGCGCGCGCCCGTCGGCCCAGTCGATCGTCCACGTGGTCGGCTCGGTCGAGAAAAGGTTCACGCATGAGAACGGAGCGGTGAATTCCGCGTGGGACGATGCGGTTGTGCTGAGGGGTAGTCCTAACTGAACTTGCACGCAACTCCAGTCCGTGTCCGTCGTCACAACGTGCTGCTCAACCGCGTTGGTGACGCCTGGTGACCAGCTGGCCCTATGGCTGCCCACGGCGCAGACGGCGGCGTTGGCATGGGCTGCCGAAGGTACGGCTACTGCCAGTGCAATCCCCAACAGGGCCATCAGCAGGAGCAGGAAGCGTGATCCGTGACGCGGCGGGAGGCTACGTGATGTCGACATGGCTATCTCCTTGTCCAAGTGATCGAGGCCGAAGACTCGATGTTTCCCCGTGTCCCTGAGATGGAAAAGGCTAGGCCGCCTGGCGTTATTCATTCGTGAGAATGCGCGCCTGCAACGCGTCCGAAGTCCGGCACGTTTTCGGGAGGATCTGCAAGGAAAGAATCACTTGCCACGTGCTTGCCGAAACGACGTCGCGATCGTGCGCGGCGACGCCGCTGTCAGTGGTCCGAGCCGAGCTCGCGCGTATTCTTCTCGAGCACTTTCAGGCCGTCTTCGTTCTTGTGTTGCGAGGCGCGGTCGCGCGCGGCCTGTTCCAGCAGGCGCTGGCGTTCCTGGAGTTCGTGCGTCGGCGGCGGGGGCAGGCCCGACGACCCAGGCACGGAGACGATGCCCGAGGCGCCACTGAGCGGCGGTGGCGGCGCAGGCGGCAGATCCTTGATCGGGCCTGGGACCACTGCGGATTTTGCAGCGGTCGGTGTGTCGGCTGGCGCCGTGTCGACCGCCGCATCGCGGCGCGACATGACCTTCCAGGCAAACAGTGCCAGCAGGACGAGGATGCCGACGCCGAGCAGCGCCGGTAGCAGGCGCGATCCCTGCGACGACGCGCCGCGGCGTCGGGCCGCCCTCGCGCTGTGCTTCACGACGGGTGACGCCGTGGCCTTGCCGGGCACCGAGGCATCGAGATGGTCGGGCAGCTTCAGCAGCACGCGCAGTACGTCGCCGTCCATCAACTGCAGCCGTGGCTGGCGGCGCTGCACGTTGATCGCCTCGGCGCTGAAACGGCCGCGTGTGACGAGGATGCCCTTGGTGGCCGCCTCGTTGAGCATCACGCTGAGCAGCTCGTTGACTTCCTGCACCTCGACTTCGAGGGCGTCCCAGTGTTTGCACTGCAGGATGATGGACTCGTTGCCCCGGCTCAGGCGCAGGTCGACGCCGTCGGCGAGCGTCTTCAGGGAGCGGGCAGGGGTGTGGTGTTCCACACGGTAACCCTGGGCGCGGTAATGCTCGGCAAGGAGGTGCTCGAAGTCTTGCCAGGACAGGCGCGCGAGCGCGTCTGTTCCACCAGCGGAAGTCGGTCGAGCGGAAAACATCGTGGGCGAGGTCCTGCCAGGGATCAGACCGGCATCATAACCGCTCGCGCGGTCGGGTCGAAAAGGATATCGGCGTCACGTAACGGTGCTTTAGCGGGCCCGATGAGCCCCTTCACCCGCCCGACCGGTTGCCGCTGCGCCTGGCAGCCGGTAGATTGGGAAGGTTGTCTTGGGGGAAAACAGGGGTTTGAGCACGTGATGAAGTTCGTTGTAACCAAGTGCGCGGTGGTCGTCACCGCGGCAATGATGCTGTCCGCCTGCGGCGGCAAGGCCATGATCGAAAGCGACATGAGCCGCACGGTGGCCGCCAGCCCGGCCTCGCCCTGGCTCACGGTCGAGAACAAGGGCGACAGCGTGATCGGTGTCGGTGGTCTGCCCGGCTCGGCCAAGGTGCAGGTGACGCCGGATATCGCTTCCGCTGTCGAGGCAGTGCTGCGCAGCTCGCTGCAGCCGAAATACTTCACCGACCTGATCATCGGCTGCCGTGGCCTGCAGCAGAACACCGCGGTACGCACGCCGGACGGCGAGCCCTCGGTGGTGACCATGGATCTCACCGTGAACTGTCGCATCGTCGCCCGCGGGATCGTCGCCTCGAAGGCGTACCACGTCAGTCAGACCGCCCCCGTGCTGTCCGATCCGCCGCGGTTGGACACGATCGTGCCGGCGCTGATCACCGGTGCCTCCACCCAGCTGGCCGACCAGCTCTGGGCGGACGTGGTCGCGACGGGCGTCCGCCGCTGATCCTCCAGGCGGCGCTCAGGCTTCGGCCGGCGCCGCCGTTCGCAGCGCGTCGCGGCAGGCGATCAGCTGCGCCTGGGTGAATGCCTGGCCCGGGCTCGCCAGCAGGGCGGAGTCCGGGTCGGCCAGGCCCTGTTCGATCAGCACATCGAGCATCGCGACGCGGCTTGCGGCAAGCAGGGCGCGCCCCAGCGGCGTGCGCGCACCGGCGTCGGCGGGATCCGCGCGCTCGGCCAGTGCCTGGACCACACGCGAGGGAAACGCCCAGTGACGCGCCGCGTGCAGTGACAGCCGCTCGATCTGTTGGGCCAGTGCGACGACCAGGGGGCGGCTGAAGGCCGTCGCGCGGGTGTCGTTCTGTTCTTCCAGTTCGAGCAGGATGGTCTGCGCCCCGGTCTGGCTGATCAGGCCGGCCAGAAAGGCTTCGAACGGGTCGCATACGTCGCGGCCCAGGTAGATGCACGCGCGGGCACAGCGCTCGGCGTGCTCCCACAGGCGCTCGCCGGCGTGCTGGCTGGCGCCGCCCATGTTGGTACGCAGGATGGGACGCATCACCAGTTGCATCACCACGCGACGCAGGCCGTCCTGGCCGAGCAGGGTGATCGCCTGCGGCAGACCGGTCACCGGGCGCGCGGTCTTGAAGAAGGCGCTGTTCGCCACGCGCACGATCTCGCCCACCAGCACGGTGTCGCGGGCGATCAGTTCGGCGAGCGCGTGGCTGTCCGTGTCGTCGTTGCGCAAAGAGCGCATGAGTTGGGGCACGACCGAAGGCAGCCGGGGCAAGGAGCCGACGTCGAAGCGCTCGCCGCCGAAGGCATCGCGCACGCGGCGCAGCACGCTTTGCTCGGCCGGCGAGAAGGCGGCGTCGTCCGATGGCGCGAGACCAAGTATCAGGCGATAGAAGCGGTCCTCGATTTCTTCCGCGGCCAGCGCGCTCACCGGTGCTTCCACCACGGCCGCGTCGATCGCCACCGGCGTGGTGGCCACGACAGGGCGCACGGGCACGACGGCGCGGGCGGGAGGCGCGCTGCCGCCGAACAACTTCCTGAAGAACCGGCCGATCACGCGGGTGTCTCGATAGGGGGAGGCCGCGCCAGTATAAGCCCCGGCCTGGCCGGAAACACTTGGCGGCCCATGCGCCGGCGAGGTTAGGATTGACCCATGGACCCTATGCCCCTCAGCAGGATCGCCTTGCCCCCCGGTGGTTGGCCCAGCGTGCTCGACTTCCTCTGCGAGCGCTTCCCCGCGATCGGCCGCGACGCCTGGGAGGACCGCATGGAGCGCGGGCTCGTCGAGACGGACGGCCACGCGGTGCACCGCCTCACCCCCTACCGGCCGGGCGACGTGGTCGTCTACCGGCGCGAGGTGGCTAACGAGCCACGGATTCCTTTCGAGGAAACCATCGTCTATCAGGACGACGATCTGGTCGTGGCCGACAAGCCGCACTTCCTGCCGGTGATGCCGGCCGGGCGCCATGTGGAGGAGACCTTGTCGGTGCGCCTGGTGCGTCGCCTGGGCAATCCGGACCTCGTCGCCCTGCACCGGCTCGATCGCAGCACGGCCGGCCTCGTGGTGTTCTCGGCACGGCCGTCCAGCCGCGACGCGTATACGCGCCTGTTCCGCGAGCGCGCCATCGCCAAGACCTATGAAGCGTTGGCGGCGCCGCTCCCCGGGCATGCCTTCCCGCTGACCCGCTGCAGCCGCATCGAACGCGGCGAGCCCTTTTTCCGTTCGCGTGAGGTGCATGGCCCGGCGAATGCCACGACACACGTGGATGTGATCGAGCGCGGCCAGGACGTCTGGCGTTATCGCCTCGAGCCGGTCACCGGGCGCAAGCATCAGCTGCGCGTGCACATGGACGGACTCGGTGCGCCGATCCTGGGCGATCCACTCTATCCCGTGCTGCGCGAGGAGGCCGCCGATTTCAGCGAGCCGCTCCAGCTGCTCGCGCGCGAGCTCTCCTTCATCGATCCCTTCAGCGGCGACGAACGGCGCTTCCTAAGTTTACGTTCACTCGACCTTTGATCCTTGCGGGCGCAGACTATGCGCTCCCCCGCAAACCCTCCCCGGATGACTCCCGCCCCTGGCTTCCGCACCGTAGCCCTGATCATCGCGAGCGCGATGTTCATGGAGCAGCTGGACGGCACCATCCTGGCGACGGCCTTGCCTTCCATGGCGGAGTCGTTCGACGTATCGCCGCTGCACATGAGCGTGGCGCTCACCTCGTACATGCTCAGCCTGGCCGTGTTCATTCCCGCCAGCGGCGCCATCGCCGATCGCTACGGTTCGCGCAACGTCTTCCGCTCGGCCATCCTGCTTTTCACCATCGGCTCGATCCTCTGCGGCCTCTCCGGCAACCTGCCGTTGCTGGTGCTCTCGCGCCTGCTGCAAGGCATGGGCGGGGCGATGATGGTGCCGGTCGGACGCCTGGTGCTGTTGCGTTCCGTGCCGAAGTCCGAGCTGGTCAGTGCGATGTCGTGGCTGCTGGTGCCCGCGCTGATCGGCCCGGTGATCGGGCCGCCGCTGGGTGGCTTCATCGTCACCTGGGCGTCGTGGCGGTGGATCTTCTACATCAACGTGCCGATCGGTATCGCCGGCATGTGGCTGGCGACGAAGTACGTGCCCGACGTGCGTATCGCGGAGCGGCAACGCTTCGATCGCGTCGGCTTCGTGCTTTCCGGGATATCGCTGTCGTGTCTGGTGTTCGGGCTGGAGATGGCCAGTCGCGGTGGTACGGCAGGGTCCGGCTCGGCCGGCCTGATCCTTGGCGGCCTGACCGTCGGCGCGGTGTACGTGTGGCATTCGAAACGCGTGGCCAATCCCATCCTCGATCTCTCGTTGATGCGCTTCACCACGTTTCGTCTTTCGGTGATCGCCGGTTCGCTCACGCGCATCACGGCCGGTTCGGTGCCCTTCCTGCTGCCGTTGATGATGCAGATCGGTTTCGGCTTCTCCGCCGCGCACAGTGGCGTGGTGACCTTCGTATCCGCGCTCGGCGCCATGCTGATGAAGGCCACCGCCGCACCCGTGCTGCGCAAGTGGGGGTTCCGCGCCACCCTGGTCTGGAACGGCGTGCTGTCGATGGTCTGCGTCGCCTTGTGCGCGGCCTTCCGGCCCGACTGGCCGCTGTGGACGATCTACACCGTCCTCCTGCTCAGCGGCTTCTTCCAGTCGCTGCAGTTCAGCGCGTACAACACGGTGGCCTACGCGGACGTGCCTAGCGAGCGCTTCTCCAGTGCGACGAGCTTCTATACGACGTTCCAGCAGCTGATGCTGTCGCTCGGCATCTGCGTGGCCGCCGCGGCACTGCACGTGTCGGTCACGTGGAACGGGCACGAGCATGCGCAGCTACCGGATTTCAGCGTGGCGTTTATCGTGGTGACGCTGGTGTCGCTGATCGCGGCGCCGGTATGTCTGTTGTTGCCGCGCAATGCCGGGGCGGAGATGAGCGGGCATCGCGAGCGGTAGGGCAGGTGCATGCGGTAGGGCAGGTGCATGCGGTAGGACGGGTACATGTAGTGGGAGATGGGGTTCTCCTGGGAGGTGGGCTTCTTGTGGGAGGTGGGTTTCTCCTGGGAGATGGGCTTCTTGTGGGAGCCGCTTCAGCGGCGATGCTCTTCCCCGGCAAAAGCTTCGCCGCTGAAGCGGCTCCCACAAAAAAGCAGCTTCCACAAAAAGTGGCTCCCACAAAAAGTGACTCCCGCAAAAAAACAGCTTCCACAAAAAGTGGCCCCCACAAAAAAACAGCCCCCACAAAAAGTGGCCCCCACGGAAAGTAGCCCTACATGGAGCAGGTCAGGGCAGGGCGATGGGGTGGCTCACCCACGAACCGACCAGGCCCGGGATCGTCGCCAGGCGCTTGGCCTGCGCGACGAACTGGCGCCGCGGAATCTCCACCGCGCCCATCGACAGCAGGTGATCGTTGGTCACCTGTGCATCGAGGAAGGGAAAGCCCCAGCGGTGCAGCAACTGGCACATGCCGGCCAACGCGACCTTCGAGCCACCGGTGCGTGCCGAGAACATCGATTCGCCGCAGAACAGCCGGCCCACCGCCACGCCATAGATCCCGCCGACCAGCGAGCCGCGGTCCCACACCTCGACGCTGTGCGCATGGCCCTGCCGATGCAACTCTTCGTAGGCGGCAATCATGTCCTCGCCGATCCAGGTGCCGGCAGCACCGCTGCGCGGCGCCGCGCAGGCACGCATGACGCGGGTGAACGACGTATCCGCGGTGAGCCGCCAGTTCGACTTCGACAGCTGCTTGCGCAGGCTCCGGCTGATGTGGACATGGTCGGTGTGGAACACGCAGCGTGGATCGGGCGACCACCACAGGATCGGTTCGTCTTCGTTGAACCACGGGAACACGCCTTGCCCATAGGCGGCCAGAAGACGCTCCGCCGACAGATCGCCGCCCCAGGCGAGCAGGCCGTTGGGCTCGACGAGCGCGTCCTCCGGGTCCGGAAAGAGGCCGGGGCGCAGGGGATTGAGTTGCGGCAGGCGGATCATCGGTCCGCGTACGGCGAATGCGCGAGCAGTTCGTCGCGATAGGCGTCGCGATGCTGCGCCTCCTGCTCGAGCGCAGCCGCCACGGCCCGGCGAAACCCTTCATGGGCGATGTAATGCCGCGAGTGCGTCAGCGTCGGCAGGAAGCCGCGGGCCAGCTTGTGTTCGCCCTGCGCGCCGGGTTCGAAACGCGCGATGCCTTCGCGGATCGCATAGTCGATACCGCGGTAATAGCAGAGTTCGAAATGCAATCCGGAGACTTCCACGCTCGCGCCCCAGTAGCGGCCGTACAACGCATCGCCACCACGCAGGAACAGCGCCATGGCGACGATGTCGCGATCGTCGCGCGCCATCGCCACCTGCACCTTCGGGCCCATCGTGCGGCCGAGATACTGGAAGAAACGTGCGGTGAGCGCGGCGTGGTTGCCCTTCATGTCGAAGGTGAGTTCGTAGAGCGCGTGGATCTGCCGCCACTCGGTGTCGGAGAGTTCGTCGCCGCCGCGCATTTCCATGTGCAGGCCGGAGGCCATCGCATGCGCGCGCTCCTGGCGGATGTTCTTCCGCTTCTTCGCCTTCAACGCTGAGAGGAAGGCGTCGAAGTCGGCGTAGTCGCGGTTATGCCAATGGAACTGGTAGTCGGCGCGCACCAGCCAGCGATCGTCGAAGGCGTCGAGATCGGCATCGGCGAGGAAGTTGGCGTGGATCGAGGAAAGGCCCAGACGGTCCGCTTCGTCCACCAGGGCCGCGGTGAGCCGGTTGCGCAGGATCTCGGCCTCCATGCCATCGCGAACCAGCAGGCGCGGGCCCGGCACGGGCGAGTAGGGCGAGGCGACCAGCAACTTGGGGTAGTACTCGCCGCCGGCGCGTTCCCAGGCCGAGGCCCAGCTCCAGTCGAAGACGAACTCGCCATGCGAGTTGCCCTTGAGGTAGGTGGGCGCGGCGGCGACCAGGCGTTCGTGGCTGTCGAAGATGGCCAGGTGGTACGGCCGCCACCCGTAGTCTTCGCGCAGGCAACCCTTGGCTTCCATGCCGCTGAGGAAGGCGTGCGAGACGAACGGGTTGCCGTCGGGCACAAGCGCGTCCCAGTCGGCGGCAGGAATGCCGCCAAGGCTGTCGAGGAAACGAATGCCGGTCATGCGGCGGTTTCCCCGTGCGCGAGGCGCGGGGCCGGTTCCGGTCAGGTCAACATGTGCTGCTGGTCGAGCCAGCGCTCGGCGTCCAGCGCCGCCATGCAGCCGAAGCCCGCCGAGGTGACCGCCTGGCGGTAGACGTGGTCGGCCACGTCGCCGGCGGCGAACACACCCGGTACCGAGGTGGCGGTAGCCATGCCGTGCAGGCCGGACTGGATCTGGATGTAACCGTCCTTCATCTCGAGCTGGCCTTCGAAGATGCCGGTGGCCGGGGTGTGGCCGATCGCCACGAAGAAGCCCTGGACCTCGAGGTCGCGCTTCACGCCGGAATGGACGTCCTTGACGCGCACGCCGTTGACGCCGGAGTCGTCGCCGAGGATCTCGTCCACCTGGTGGTTCCAGAGCAGCTCGATCTTGCCCGCGGCGACCTTCTCGAACACCTTGTCCTGCATGATCTTTTCGGCGCGGAACTTGTCGCGGCGGTGGACCAGGTAGACCTTGCGGGCGATGTTGGCCAGGTACAGCGCCTCTTCCACGGCGGTATTGCCGCCGCCAACCACGACCACGTCCTGCTCGCGGAAGAAGAAGCCGTCGCAGGTGGCGCAGGCGGAGACGCCGCGGCCCTTGAACTTCTCTTCCGAGGCGATGCCCAGGTACTTGGCGGTGGCGCCGGTGGTGACGATCAGCGCGTCGGCGGTGTACTCGCCGCTGTCGCCCTTCAGGCGGAACGGACGCTGGGCCAGGTCGACGCTGTGGATGTGGTCGAAAACCATCTCGGTTTCGAAGCGCTCGGCGTGCTCGGCCATGCGCCGCATCAATTCAGGACCCTGAACACCCTTTTCGTCGCCCGGCCAGTTATCCACCTCGGTGGTGGTCATGAGCTGGCCACCCTGCGCCAGGCCGGTGATCATCGTCGGCTTGAGGTTGGCGCGCGCCGCGTAGACGGCGGCCGTGTAGCCGGCGGGGCCGGAGCCGAGGATCAGCAGGCGGCTGTGCTTGGGGGTGCTCATGTATAATCCTTGAGGTTTACTGCGGCGTGTTTCGGTCGTACCGCTAGCCTCTTGCGGCAGGATGCTGAAGCCGTGTCGAGGGTTTGCGAGGTGTGTCGACCCGGAAGAATGGGGAAGACCGGGGTGCGATTCAAGACATTGATGCAATGACGGCTGTCGCCTTGTCCCCACGGGGCGGCTTTATTCTCATTCAGGATCCTCCTCAAGATGCGCATTGGTATCCCCTCCGAAACCAAGACCCTCGAAGGCCGCGTGGCCCTCATCCCGGCCGCCGCGGCCGATCTGGTCCGTCGTGGCCACGAAGTCTTCATCCAGTCCGGCGCCGGCACCAAGAGCGGCTACGCGGACGCCGACTACTCGCAGCTGGGTGTGACCGTCGTTCCCGACGCCGCCGCGCTGTATGAGAAGGGCGAACTGATCGTCAAGGTCAAGGAGCCGATCGAGGGCGATCTCAAGCTGCTCAAGAAGCACCACCTGCTGTTCTGCTACCTGCATCTGGCTGCCGAGCCGGCGCTGACCAAGAGCCTGCTGGACATCGGCCTGACCGGTATCGCCTTCGAGTCCGTCGACGAAAACGGCGTGCTGCCGCTGCTGCTGCCGATGTCGGTCATCGCCGGCCGCATCGCCACGCAGATCGGCACCACCCTCCTGCACCAGCCCAACGGCGGCAAGGGCAAGCTGCTCGGCGGCATGGCCTCCACCCCGCGTGGCAAGGTCGTCGTCCTCGGCGCCGGCGCCGCCGGCGGTAACGCCGCCGCCCTGGCCGCGTCGGCCGGTGCCAACGTGGTCGTCTTCGACAAGCGCCAGGATCGCCTCGCCGAAATGATGGCGATGGGCCCGAACGTCACCGCGCTGTACGCGTATGAGTCGTCGGTGGCCGAGGAAGTCCGCAACGCCGACATCGTCGTCGGTGCCGTGCTGATCCCGTCGGCCAAGGCCCCGCGCGTAGTCACCGAAGCCATGGTCAAGACGATGGAGAAGGGCTCGGTGCTCGTCGACATCTCGATCGACCAGGGCGGCTGCTTCGAGACCTCGCGTCCGACCACCTGGAAGGAGCCGACCTACGACGTCCACGGCGTGACGCATTTCTGCGTGACCAACATGCCGGGCGCCGTCCCGCAGACCTCGTCCACCGCCATCTCGGCGGCGATCCTGCCGTACGTGCAGCGCCTGGCCGCCGGCAACGAGTGGCGCGACCACGCGGCACTGGCTGGCGGTATCAACATCGAGGGTGGCAAGGTCGTGCACCCGGCCCTTCAGGGCATGGCATGATGCCGAAAACCGGATCCGAGGTCCTCTGCTAAGTGGCGCGCAGCGCGAAAGTCGTAAAGAAACAGGCAAGGAGCCAGGTCAAGGCCCAGCGTGAGGGCTTGAGCGACGAGCTCAAGCGCCGCCTGCGCGAGGCCGGGGCGTTGCTGCTGTTGCCGCTCGCCCTGTACCTGCTCGTCTGCCTGCTCAGCTACAACGACCAGGACCCGAGCTGGGGCCACATGGGCATTGCCGAGCGGGCCACCAATTTCGGTGGCTCGGTCGGGGCGAACATCGCCAACCTGCTCAGGTACATCTTCGGCCTGGTTTCCTACTGCTTTCCGCTGCTCCTGCTGGCCCTGGGCATACAGGTACTCCGCGCGCGCGGCGAGAGACTCGTCGCGCCGTGGGAGCCCTCCCTGCGCCTGATCGGTTTCGTGTTCTTCTTCATCACCGGCCCCGCGCTGGTGTACCTGAACGTCGATTCGCCCGTCCTGCCCGAAGGCCCGGGCGGTATCGTCGGCAAGTGGGTGGGTCACGGCCTGCACAGCGCCTTTGGCGACAAGGGCGCACCGCTGCTGCTGCTCGCCGTCTTCCTTATCGCCGTCACCCTCGCCACCGGCCTGTCCTGGTTCAAGCTCATGGACGTGACCGGGCAGGGCGTCGTGCGTATCGGCGGCTGGTTCGGCGGCAAGATGCGTCGCGCGCCGGAAGTGATGGCCGCACGCAACGCCCGCGCCGAGCGCGAGGTGGTCAAGAAGGCCGAGGCGATCAAGCAAGCCCGGCGCGAGCCCGTGCGCATCGAGACCCCGGTGCCTATGGTGGTCAAGAGCGATCGCGCCTCCCGCGAAAACCAGATTCCCCTGTTTACCGGCGCATCGATGGATGGCGAAGTTCCGCCGCTGTCGCTGCTCGACGAAGCACCGCCGCAAGGCCCGGGCTACTCCGAGGAAACCCTCGAGGTGCTCTCGCGCCAGGTGGAGCTGAAGCTCAAGGATTTCCGCATCGAGGCCCGTGTCATGGGCGTCTATCCGGGTCCGGTGATTACCCGTTTCGAATTGGAACCCGCCGCCGGCGTGCGCGGCAGCCAGGTATCCAGCCTCGACAAGGACATCGCGCGCGGCCTCTCCGTGGTCAGCGTGCGCGTGGTGGACGTGATTCCCGGCAAGAACGTCATCGGCCTGGAAATCCCCAACACCAAGAAGCAGATCGTCTACCTCTCCGAGATCCTGCGTTCGGAGAAGTACGACCAGATGAAGTCGCCGCTGGCGCTGGCGCTGGGCAAGGACATCGGCGGCAAGGCCGTCGTTACCGACCTGGCCAAGATGCCCCATCTGCTCGTCGCCGGTACCACCGGCTCGGGTAAGTCGGTGGCCGTGAACGCCATGGTACTGAGCCTGCTGTACAAGGCCAGCCCGAAAGACGTGCGCATGATCATGATCGACCCGAAGATGCTGGAGCTCTCGGTCTACGAGGGCATTCCGCATCTGCTGGCGCCGGTCGTCACGGATATGAAGGAAGCCGCCAACGCCCTGCGCTGGTGCGTGGCCGAGATGGAACGCCGCTACAAGCTCATGGCCGCGGTGGGCGTGCGCAACCTCGGTGGCTTCAACAAGAAGGTGAAGGACGCCGAAAACAGCGGCCAGCCGCTGCTCGATCCGCTGTTCCGCGCCAACCCGGACATGCCGGGCATGGTCGCCGAACCGCTCGAGCCGCTGCCGCACATCGTCATCATCATCGACGAATTCGCCGACATGATGATGATCGTCGGCAAGAAGGTCGAAGAACTCATCGCCCGCCTGGCGCAGAAGGCGCGCGCCGCTGGCGTGCACCTCATCCTCGCTACGCAGCGTCCATCGGTGGATGTCATCACCGGCCTGATCAAGGCGAACATCCCCACGCGCATCGCGTTCCAGGTGTCGTCCAAGATCGACTCGAGGACTATCCTCGACCAGTCCGGTGCGGAAGCCTTGCTCGGCCACGGCGACATGCTTTACCTGCCGCCCGGCACGGCCACGCCCGAGCGCGTACATGGCGCCTTCGTCGACGATCACGAAGTGCATAACGTGGTCGAGTGGCTGCGCGCGCAGGGTGCGCCGAACTACATTTCCGGCGTGCTGGAAGAAGTGCAGTCGACCTCCGACGGCAAGATCATCAACGACTCCGGCCTGCCGCAGGACGCCGAAGGCGATGGCGACAGCGACAACGCGCTCTACGACCGCGCCGTGCGCGTGGTCACCGAGACGCGTCGCGCTTCCATCTCCGGCGTGCAGCGCCACCTGCGCATCGGCTACAACCGCGCCGCCCGCCTCGTCGAACAGATGGAGCAGGACGGCATCGTCAGCGCGCCGCAGCACAATGGCAACCGCGAAGTGCTCGCGCCGCCGCCTCCGAAGGACTGATTCGCCATGAACGCCATGAAGCCGGGCGCGCTACGCCAGCGCCCCTGGGGCTTGCTCGTTACCGGTGACCTTGCGCCGACGGCCGAGGTACGGGACGAGGTCGAGAGCATTTTCGAACTCAATCCCTCCATTCCCGGTCTGGAGTTGCGCGCCGAGGACGGCCGCGCCTGCTTCGTCACCCGCGACTACCCGACCGGCCACACCGCCGGCGTCGACGACGCGCTGGAAGTGATCTTCGCTGAACAGGAAGAGATCGCCGAAATCGTGGTGCTCGGCCAGGAGGCCCGCCCGGTGCATAACGCCACGCGTGCCGCGCCGTTCTGGCATCGTGACGGCAAGGCTATCGCCGATATCAGCGAGAAGATGGAGGCGGGCGAGATCAGCCCGTCCGAAGCCATCGACATGCTTAAGTCGCTGTTCGAAACCGATCGCTGACAATCGCGCCGACCCCAACGGATACCTCCCGATGAAACGCTTCCTGCTTGCCGCGACGCTGTCCCTTCTCAGCCTGCCGACCTTCGCCGCCGCCGGTCCGGCGCGCGAGCGGCTGGATGCCTTTTCCAAGGGTCTGCACTCGATCACCGGGCGTTTCAGCCAGACCATGTCCAACGCCAACGGCGATCCAGGCAAGACCAGCACCGGCACGATGGCGCTCGAAGCGCCGCGTCAGTTCCGTTGGGAAACGCTCACCCCGTACAAGCAGACCATCGTCGCCGACGGCAGCCGCGTGTGGCTGTACGACCCGGATCTCGAACAGGTCACCGTGCGCAAGCAGAGCAGCGAGGAAGCCCAGAGCCCGCTGACCGTGCTGACCGACCTGACCCAGATGGACAAGGACTTCAAGGTCACCGAGAAGGGCGAGCACGATGGCCTGGTCTGGCTGCGCCTGCAGTCCACCGGCAAGGACCCGCAGTTCGATTTCGCGGACCTCGGTTTCGACGTGGGTGGGCTGGCGCAGATGGTGTTCAAGGATCAGCTTGGTAACACCACGAAGATCCAGTTCGCCGGCTGGCAGAAGAATGCCCCGGTCGCGCCCGGCACGTTCGACTTCGTGCCGCCGCAGGGTACCGACGTGATCGGTGACGCCCCCGTCCTGCAGACCCAGCCCGTCAAATAAGCGGTAAGCCGATAAGCGGTAAGCCGATTCGTCGGCGACGTGTGGGAGCCGCTTCAGCGGCGATTGGGTGCTTGCAGGAACATCACCTGCGGCCGCAGGAATCGCCGATTCATCGGCTCCCACATGAATCGCATGGCGCCGCGCAGGGTCGGGCAACCCTGCTACAGGTTCGCATTTTCATGCCAGACTCGTCGCACACAGGATGTTCGGGAGTGGGGAAGGCATGATTGTCATCTGGGCCATCATCGGCGCGATTGTCGGGGCGCTGGTCGAGCACGGCTGGGTAGGGGGCGTTTTTGGAGGCGCCGTCGGGTTGCTCTGGGGCCGGATGTCGGGGCTGAAGAGCGATCTCGATGCCGTGCGGAAGCGCCTGGCCGAGTTGGCGCCCGGGGCGGGTGTCGTGGCATCGAAGCCCTTGCAGGATACCCGTGCCGAGTGGCCCGATGCGGCGCCTGTCGCCGGCGCAGCCGGCTCCCACATTGAGTCCGCGGCTGCTCCGATCGCTGGTGCAGCCGGCGCTTTTCCAGTGCCGCCGCCGATGCCGCCGATGCCTTCGGGCTCGGCGGTGTCGCGGCCGCCTGTGGCGCCGATCGCGCCGACTGGACCGTCGTGGATCGAGCGGCTGGCCGATGCGGCCAAGCGCTGGTTCACCGAAGGCAATGTGCCGGTGAAGGTGGGCATGCTGGTGTTGTTCGCCGGCGTCGCCGCGTTCCTGAAGTACGCGTCCGACCAGGGGCTGTTGCGCGTGCCGATTTCCGTGCGCCTGAGTCTTGTCGCGCTGTTCGCGATCGGGGGTGTCGGCTTTGGCTGGTTGCAGCGGGAAAAGCGTCGGGCATTCGCGTTGTCGTTGCAGGGTGGCGCGCTCGGCGTGCTGGTGATGACGGTGTTCGCCGCCTACCGGCTTTACGGCCTGCTGCCGGCGACGGCGACATTCGCCCTGCTTGTCGTTTTCGTCGCGGGCCTCGGCGTGCTGGCCGTGTTGCAGGATGCGCTGGCGCTTGCCGTGCTGGGCCTGATCGCCGGCTTTGCGGCACCGATCATCGCGTCGACAGGGCAGGGGAATCACGTCGCGTTGTTTTCGTACTATGCCGTCCTCAACCTCGGCATCCTCGGCATCGCCTGGAAGAAGGCGTGGCGCGTGCTCAACGTGCTCGGCTTCATCGCGACCTTCGGGGTGGGAACGTTGTGGGGCGTACTGAGTTATCGGCCGACATGGTTTGCCAGTACCGAGCCGTTCCTGATCCTGCACTTCCTGTTGTATCTCGCCGTGCCCTGGCTGCACGTGCTGCGCTCGCCGAAGCGCGAGCGGGCGATCCTCGACGGTTGCCTGATGTTCGGCAATCCCATTGCGAGCCTGTTGCTGCAAGGTGCCTTGCTCGACTGGGAGCCGATGCCGCTGGCGATCTCCGCACTCGTCGCCGCGGCGATCTACGTCGCCATCGCGTTCGCGATTCGCAAGCGCGACGACATGGGCCTGCTCCGTGAAACCTGGGCCGTACTGGCGGTGGCTTTCGCGACGATCGCCGTGCCGCTTGCACTCAGTGCCAGTGTCACCGCGAGCGTGTTCGCGCTCGAAGGTGCCGGCTTGATCTGGCTGGGCTTTCGCCAGGCACGACGCCTGCCGCGCTGGTCTGGCGTGTTCCTGCAACTGGCCGCTGGCGCGGCGTGGATTGTCGCGACGCTGTTCAGCCACCACTACAACGATACGCCTGTCCTCAACGCCGCCTTCATCGGCAGCCTGCTGCTGGTGATCGGTGCGAGCGTGGGCGTGTGGCAGTTCGACCGGCATGGCACGTCGCGCGGCGTGTCGGGTCTGGCGCGCGTGGGCCTTCTGGTCTGGGCGGTGATCTGGTGGCTGGCCACCTTCGCCAATGAGATCGATACCTTCGTGTTCGACCGCCCGCTGGCGTTCGGCGACTGGCTGGCCGTGCTTGCGGTCACCGCGTGGTTGCTCGCCGAGGCATGCAAGCGCGTACGCAAGCTCGATCTCGGCGTTGTGCTCGCCTTCGCCGCGCCGCTGTTCCTGTTGGCGGGCATGGCGGTGGCACTCTCGGCCGCCGAAGAGGATATCCAGCCGCTCGCCGGTTGGCCGCTCGCGGGTATCGCGGTGATGCTGGCGACCGGCTGGTTCACCCTGCGTGCGCTGGCGGGACATCGCGTGGCGGCGATCCTTGCCGCGACGATCGGCTGGGTGCGCTGGCTCGCCATCGGCACGGCCGCTATCGTGCTGGCCTTCGACGTCGTGACCACCCTGGGGCAGGGCTGGCATGTGCTCGCCGCGGCCATGCCGACGCTGCTGCTCACCGCGTTGGTGTTGTGGCGGCCCCGTGTCGTCGCCGCGCCGCTCACCGTGCATGCCGAAGCGATTCGCCGTGCCGTGGGTGCCTGCGCCGCGCTGGCCTTGTTCTTTGCCGGACTCACCGCGCTGGGCACGGCCGGTGCATCGCATCCGCTGGTCTTCATTCCCGTACTCAATCCGGTCGACCTGCTGCTTGTCGCCGTGCTCCTGCTCACGGCACGCGGCATTTCGGATGCGACGATGCCTGCCGGCGTGCGTCGCCTCCGGCCTGCCGTGCTCGCCGTGATGTTCTTCATCATCGCGACCAGCATGACGCTGCGCTCCGTGCACCACCTTGGCGGCGTGCCCTGGGATAACGCCATGCCAGGCTCGAGTCTCGCCGAGCTGTCGCTCACCGTGGTCTGGAGCATCATCGGGGTCGTCGCCTGGGTGATGGGATCGAAGCGTGGACAGCGCCTGTTGTGGATGGCCGGCGCCGGAACCATGGCGCTCGTGCTTGCCAAGCTGCTGCTGGTGGATCGTGGGCATCTGGGCAACCTGTTCGGGATCGCCTCGTTCATCGCCTATGGCCTGCTTTGCACCGTCATCGGTTACCTCGCCCCCGCGCCACCGCGGCAACCCACCGAATCCGATCCGGAGTCTTCGCATGCGTCCTGACGTTCGCCGTGGTTTGTTGGCCCTCGCCCTCGTCGCGTCCTGCGCCCATGCCGCCGTGCCCGCCGAGCGGTTCGCCACCGAGTATCCGATCGCAGCGGCGCCGGGTGCGCCGGCTTATGTCGTGTCGCTGCCGCAGGACGCGTATACCTGGAGCCGGCCCGACACGGCTCTGGGCGATATCGTGGTCGTCGACGCCACCGGCCAACAGGTGCCTTCGGGCGTCTACCAGCCGCCGCAATCCGTCTCGCGCCCGGTGACCTTGACGCTGCCGTTGCTGGCCGTGCCGGCGGCGCAGTCGGGCTCGCCCGGCCCGCGCATCGAGCGCAGCACGAACGGCGACATCGTCATCCAGCCCGGCAACGACAACGCCCCCGGCCCCGTGCATGAGTGGTTGATCGACGCGCGTACGTCGATCAACCTCACGCAGATCACCTTGCCGCCCGCACAGGTCAGCGAAGGTGCGGACGTGCGGCTCGACAACGTGTCGATCGACGTCAGCGACGATCTGCAAACCTGGACGAGCCTGATCCGGCAGGCCACGATCTTGTCGAGGGGACACGGCGGCGACACGCCGGATGTCACCACGGTGAAACTCGAGGGCGGCAGCGGCCGTTACTTCCGCGTGCGTATCGTCAGCGGCAGCGTGCACTGGGCCACGGAAGGCGAAGCCACCGCGATCCTTGCCGGGCGCCTGGAAGAAAAACTCAGCGCCGACGAAGCCCCGCGCCAGTGGCTGGACGTGCAGCCAAGCAACACGCGATCCAGCGGGCAGGGCGTCGACTACGACTACACGCTTGCCGCCGCGCTGCCGATCGACGCCTTGCGTCTCACGCGTGGCCACGATGCCGTCGCGCGCGTCGATGCGATGGCTCTCGATGGCGAGCATCTGGGCGAATCGCTCGGCACGCTCGTCGTCACCGCCGGGCAGGGCGATGGCAGTACGACGCTTGAGATCCCGGCGGGTCGCCGCGATGCCCTGCGCCTGCACTCGGCCACGCCGTTGCGCGACCCGCCGCGTCTCGCGCTGGGATGGGTGCCGGACCGCTTCGTCTTCGTTCCGGAGGGCCAGGCGCCTTACCGGCTGCTCGTCGGCAGCCGCATCGCCCGTCGCCCGGCCTGGCCGATCGGCGACGCGCTCGCGGGCCTGCGCAAGCAGCAGCCGGAGGGCTGGCGGCCTGTCGAGGCGACGGTCGGCCCAGGCGAGCGCATGGCCGGCGAGGACGCCCTGGCGGCGCCGGAGGCGCCGTTCGACTGGACCCGCGTCATGCTCTGGGTCGTGCTCGGCGCGGGCGTGCTGGTCGTCGTCGGGATGGCCGCCAGCCTGCTGCGCAAGCCGCCCAGCGGGCCGCGTGAAGAGCCTTGAGCCCGCCTTTACGGTGAACGCGCGATACTAGGCGTTCACCCTCGGCACCGAGTCCCATGTCTTTCCAGTCCCCCGGCCTTTTCGCCGAACCCGAAGCCCTCAAGCCCCTGGCGGAGCGCATGCGTCCGCGCAGCCTCGACGAGATCGTCGGGCAGCAGCGCGTGGCCGGCGAAGGCAAGCCGCTTCGCCGTGCGCTGGAAGCGGGCAAGGTGCATTCGATGATCCTGTGGGGGCCGCCGGGCTGTGGCAAGACCACGCTGGCCCTGCTGGTGGCGCGTTATGCGGACGCGGACTTCCGCGCGATTTCCGCGGTGATGAGTGGCCTGCCGGACGTGCGCAAGGCGCTGGCCGAAGCCGAAGGCAACTTCGCGCAGGGGCGCCGCACCGTGCTCTTCGTCGACGAGGTGCATCGTTTCAACAAGGCGCAGCAGGATGCCTTCCTGCCGCATATCGAACGCGGCGTCATCATCTTCGTCGGCGCGACCACGGAGAACCCGTCGTTCGAGCTCAACTCGGCCTTGCTGTCACGCTGCCGCGTGCACGTGCTGGATCCGGTCGGCCCGGACGATATCGTCGCCGCGCTGCGTCGTGCGCTTGCCGATAGCGAACGCGGCCTGGGCGACCTCGACCTCACCGTGGAAGAGGCCTCGCTGCGGCTCATCGCCAGCGCGGCGGACGGCGACGTTCGCCGCGCGCTCACGCTGCTGGAAATCGCCGCCGAGCTGGCCGAGGGGGGGCATATCGACGACGCGACGCTCGAGCAGGTGCTCGCCGATCGCACGCGTCGGTTCGACAAGAGTGGCGAGCAGTTCTACGACCAGATCTCGGCGCTGCATAAATCCGTGCGCTCGTCGGATCCCGATGCCGCCGTCTACTGGCTCACGCGCATGCTCGACGGCGGTTGCGATCCGCTGTATCTCGCGCGGCGCATGACGCGCATGGCGGTGGAAGACGTCGGCCTGGCCGAGCCGCGCGCCTGGCGGATGGCGCTGGATGCGTGGGATACGTACGAGCGCCTGGGCAGCCCCGAGGGCGAACTCGGGCTCGCGCAGCTGGCGATCTGGCTGGCGATCTCGCCCAAGAGCAATGCCGCGTACATGGCCTTCAACAAGGCGAAGGCGACAGTGAAGCAGATGGGCACGCTGGAGGTGCCGATGCACCTGCGCAATGCGCCGACCAAGCTGATGAAAGGCCTCGGCTACGGTAGCGGCTACCAATACGACCACGATGCGGAAGGCGGCGTGGCACTCGATCAGCAATGCCTGCCCGACGAACTCGTGGGCATGACGTTCTACGAGCCGGTGGACCGTGGCCTAGAACTCAAGCTGCGCGAGAAGCTCACCGCGCTGCGCGCCGCCCGCGAAGAAGCTCGCCGCGGCAAGTAGCGGCGTCGCCGTGTCCGTCAGATCGAGCTGCGCTGTCGCGGATGGCTGCTCGCCGGCGCGGCGATCGGCTGGTGGCTTGGCAGGGGCGTGAAGCGGGGCTTCGCAGCGAAGTAGCCTCTTCGGGCGGAGAGACGTACCCTCCAGACACCAGACTTGGGGGGCGACACGCTTTGACACTTTTCGAAAGCCTCCTGCTTCATCGCGCCGGCCTTGATGGACGCCGCTGCTGACCCTCGCCCCTGGCGGTGTGCTGCTGACGGCGTTGCTGGTCGCATGGGCCGGCTGGGCGCTCGCTGGCCTGCCGTTCGCCGCGGCACTCGTTCGGCCGTGGCCGCCCAGCGCGCCGAGCTGGAACGCTGCCGCCTGGCGTTTCAACTGAGCGACGACGACTACAACTTCCTGCTCGAGCAACTGGACTGGCGCGAACCGACCGTGCTCCCGGCCGAGGCTACTCGCATCCGCAGCGGCTAGCCGGAAGACACGCCGCCGAAGTGAGGCGCCGTTCTCAACCAGGCATTCTTCGTCTCGAAAATCAGCATTTGGCCGATACGGCCGGTGGGGTGCGCCGAACTACGGTTCTCGCACCTACCACCGACCGGAGCGTGTCATGCCTGCCGATTATTCGCGTACCAAGCAGCCCATTTATGCAGTCACCGCCGATTACTCGAAGAACACCGGCGCCGTCGAGTACATCGCCCACCTCATCCTGACCAACAACCGGGTCGTCGCGATCGGCAAGGCCATCCAGGGCAGCGGCTCCGGCGCCATCAATCATCCGGACCAGAAATTCTGGCGGGAATCGGCCAAGACGCTCACGGTCGTCCTGGGCAAAGCCACGCCAGCGGCGACGGTCCGGGACATCGTTCGCGTCGAGATCGACTGCACGCTGCTGCCGTGCGAAGGCACGGGTGGCTGTACCACGTCCGTTTCCGCGTTGATGAAGGCCGTGGGCTATGACGGTCTATCCGTCCGCGTGTTCTCTCATCGCAACGAATCGGCCCCGCGCCCCGGCTACCTGCCTTCGCGCTACTACGACTTCACCGTCGGTGCCCGCAACGAGGTGCTGCAGGCCGCCCGTGTCGACACCGGCGGCTGGAGCTGGGCGGCGTAACCCATTCCATCGAGGAGCACAAAAATGGCAAAGACTCTCATCACCTGGCCCCATGGTTCCACCGACGGCGAGCGCGAAGCGAAGCGGTTGCAGGCGCTTTATCCCGCCGCATCCAACTGGGTGGACGGCTCGTCGCTCGCCGGTGTGACATCGAAAGATTTTTCGTTGTTGATCGTCGTCGGTCACCGCGAGGAGATAGAAGCGGTCGACACACTCAAGGCCCTGGCCGCATGCGTGACCCAGCTCGGCATCAAGTGGGTCGTCATGGCCAACTGCAACAGCGCCCAGACCCGGACCGGCGGCACGCTCAGCGACTTCAACGAACTGTGGGCGCCCGGGCAGCGCCTGGCCAACGACACCGGCGCCCGCGTGGCGGCGACCAAGCGCGTGCTCCTCTTCGATGAAGTGGGCAAGGGCACCGCGTTCAAGGCCGATGCGACGCACGGCATCGTTCCGACCAATCCGTCGGGGAGCGACCTCTGGAAGGAATTCACCAAGCAAGACGACGTGGACGAGATCACCGAAGGTGTGAGCCGTCTCTGAGGGGGGACGCACGCGCGCGTAACGGTCGCCGGGAGAGCCCGGCGACCGTCCATCCGGCAGGGGAGCTGGCAGAGGGACTTTAAGGGGGTCCAGGATGTCTTCGCATGACCACACCACCGCCCCTTGTGGCGGTGTTTTCCGTTATGACCGCGTGCCGGCGATGCGGCGGTGTACGTTGTGATGCCGGTGACCGTGTTGCTTGCCGACGAGCAGGCACTGCTGCGCGAAGGCGTGGCATCGCTGCTGGCCGCGCTGCCACGCTTCGAGGTGATCGGCAGCACCGCCGACGGACGCGACTGCGTGCGCAGCGCGCTGCGCTGCCAGCCGGGCCTGATCGTGTTCGACTGCGCCATGCGCGGTCTGAGTGGCCTGGAGGTCATCCGACGCATCGCGCCGCGATGTCCACGCACGCGGCTGCTGTGTCTGTCTTCCTATGACGACTCGCGCTGGGTGCGCGCCGCCTTCGACGCCGGCGCGCACGGCTACGTGCTCAAGCGCGATGGCTTCGACGTGCTGCACGAGGCGATCGACAGTGTCATGCGCTCGCGCTTCTTCATCAGCCCCGATATCGCCCATTTATTGGTCGACGGCATGCGCCGGAGCAGCAGCCCCTCGTTCGCACCGCGGGAACCGCTGAGCCCACGGGAGCGGGAAATCACCCAGCTGTTCGCCGAAGGGCTCAGCGCGCGTGACATCGCGGAGCGGCTTCATGTGAGCGTGAAGACCGTCGGCACACACCGCGAACACATCATGGCTAAGCTCGGTATCCATGGCATTGCGCAGCTCACGCGCTACGCCCTGCGCGAAGGCCTCACTGCCCTCGAACCGTGACACGCGAACCGTGATGTCCTGCGATCAGGATTCGTACGCGCGTAAATCAGGCATCTCCCGATGCCGCAGCTTCCGGCGTGAACGGATAGTGATCCCACCAGGGCACACAACGCGCATCGGGAGATCAACTCATGGCCGACTTCACCAGCTTCTTTCCCACGTTGCTCAAGCACGAGGGCGGGTTCGTCAACGACCCCGCCGACCCGGGTGGCGCAACCAACAAGGGGGTCACCTTTGGCACGTTCCAGCAGTGCGCGCAGCGCCTGTTGAACATCCCGCCGACACTCGACAACCTGCGTGCGCTGACCGATGCACAGGCCGGCATCATCTACAAGGCGTTGTACTGGGACAAGGTACACGGCGACGAGATCGCCTTGCAGCCGCTGGCGAACATCGTGTTCGACTTCCAGGTGAACGCGGGCGCCAACGCGTCGAAGCTGCTGCAACGGGTGTTGAACACGCTCGGTGCCAAACCGCCTCTGAGCGTGGATGGCGCGATCGGCGCAGGCACGATGGCCACCCTGGCAAAAGCCGATTCGGTCGCCGTCTACACCGCCTATAAGCAGGGCCGCAAGGATTACTACAACGACCTGGTCACCCAGCGCCCGTCGCTGGGCAAGTTCCTCAAGGGCTGGCTGGCCCGCGTGGATTCCTTCCCCGACCTTGCACCCGCATCGACGGGGGGCCGCTGAGCCATGGCCGCGCAGACCTCACTGAACACCTTGATCGAAGCCATCGCCGGCGCCGTCGTCGATGCGCAGGATCGTATCGAGCAACACCAGATGTCGCACCTGAGCGACTTCTTCGACGAGGACAACCGGCCGAAGAGCGTCGTCATCCGCATGCCATCCCTTCACCCGGACGCCGGCGAAGACGACGAAGACCTCTACCGCGCGCCGATCCTGCCCCTGGTCTCGACCAACGTGCTGCGCATCAAGGACGTCGAGATCACCTTCGATGCCGACATCGGCCTGGTGATCGAAGGTGACGCGCCGGACGACGACGCGACCGCGCAGCCCGGATGGAAAGGCAAGCCGGCATCGACGCGTCCGCACCTGCGCGTGGACCCCGCGGCCGGCGGCAAGGAAGGCAAGAGCGGGGCGGTGCACGTCGTGCTGCGTGTCGAGGGCAGCGAGCCCACCGATGGCGCCGCGCGGCTGATGAACCACCTTTCGCAGACCCAGGGGGTCTTCAAGACGTTCAAGCCGGGCGACTGATCCGTCGATCGCGCTGAACCGCGGTGCGCATCCCGCGCGGCGCGTCAAACACCACAAGGAGTCACATCATGGCTGACGAACTCGTCAACATTTCAAGCCAGTTCAAGGGTCTGCCCATGGGCGACCTGATCGGCTCGCCGCTGACCGCCGCCTGCGAGGCCCAGGTCAAGCTGGCCCAGGCCACCGCGGATTTCATCAAGGTCATCGGCTTCCTGCCGCCGGCCGCGAATGACGCCACCGGCGTAGGCGCCACACGCACCGCGAGCTTCAAGTTCAAGCGTCCCGTGGACGACCCGAACGGCGCTGGCATCGCCGAGGAAGAGGTCGAGCTGGAAGTGCCGCTGCTGGCCATCGTCAAGGTTCCCAACCTGAGTATCACCACGGTGGACATCACCTTCAACATGGAAGTGAAGTCGTCCTTCAGCCAGACCGAGAAGGATTCGAAGAGCGGCTCGTTCGATGCCTCGATGTCGATCGGCTGGGGCATCTTCAAGGCCACGGCGAGGGTCTCCGGTGCGGTGGCTTCGTCGAAGGAAAGCACCCGCGCATCCGACAACTCGGCCAAGTACAACGTTTCGGTTCACGCCGAAGACGGCGGAGCGCCGGAAGGCCTGATGCGTGTGCTGGACATCCTGCAGACCGCTTGCGCGCCGCGCAAGATCGGCGCGCCGGTGCCGGTGACGAATACGCCGGCGGGTGGTGCGTCGGGTAGCGGTGGCGCGGCCAGCGGTGGCGCTGCGTCTGGCGGTACCGGCAATCCCTGAGCGTTGTGATCCATAACGGATCGCGACGCCCGCGAGGTCGTCGCGATCTCTTCCCGGAGAGACAGGATGTTCGACCTGACCGACGTGAAGTTCGTCAAGCGCGTGGTTGTCGGTAGCGACAATCCCAACCAGATGAATAGCGAGGCGAAGATCGAGGAGGCACGCGCCTTGCTCAACCGCTGCCTCAGCGACTCGCCGCGCGGTTCCATCATCGGTGTGGAAAAGAGCTTCACCATCTTGCAGATCGGCGAGCACCAGGTGGTGCTGCAGTGGATCTGCTACCACGTGGGATTCCCACGCAAACCGTCCTGGCTGGTCGGGGAGTAAGACGATGGCCGTCTGCACGTTCGACCAGTTGTTGTACACGTTGCGTGTCTCGGTCGAGGCCGCCAACGAAGCGCTACGCCGACGTCGCGCCGCGCTTGTCGATGCGGGCGATACCGACGCCCAGGCCCTGCACGTGGAGATTCCACGCGATGCCGGACCCGACGCGCCGCTCGAACCCGTGGTGATCCCGCTGCGCGCGTTTCGCGATCCGCGCGTGCCACAGGTGACCGAGTTGTCGGTGGCCTTCGATTGCCGGCTGCGTTACGAACGTGGGCCGCTTGGCGTGGACGAGCTGGTGATCGATATGCGGCCGGCGCGGCGCGTGTGGTTCCGTCGGGCGCGGGTGCATCACATGAGCATCAGCTTTCTTGCCCGTGACGCCTGGCAGCCGCGCATCGTCCTGGACGATCGGCTGGTGAGCGGTCCGGTCGTGGCGGGGACGGGCTGATGGAGAAGTTGTCGGGGATGAAGGTGTCGCCGGAGTGGGCGAGGGCACTGGTGGCCTGCGTGGATGAGGTGCCCGTGCGGGCGCGCGATCCGCGTCGGGCGTGGGTCTGGGGAGTGGTGGTGGTTTTGTTGGCGATTGCCGGGGGTGCCGGCGTGGCGGTGTGGTTTGGCCGGTAGGGCGGGCTGTGCCTTCTTTTTGGATTGAGGAGAAACGTATGGTTGTGAACATTGGAAGAGCATCGCCGCTGAAGCGGCTCCCACATCGGGCAATGGTGCTTGTCGCGGTTCTGCTACTGCCGGGGCTGGCGTTGGCGGCGCAGCCGCGAGGCGTGTGGACGGGACTGGTGCAGCAGGCCAACACGGACGTGGCGGCGGACGCGACATTCCAGGGCGACGCGGTGAACGTGCATTTCGGCGAGCACTTCTCGTGCGCCGTGCCGGCGAAGTTCCTGAAGGATACCGGGGCCGCATCGGTCTATCGCTTCGGCGTTTCGACCAACGGCGGGAAATTCTGCCAGGACCTGCAGGGCCGCGATGTGACGTTCACGCCGGGTGCGGATGGACGCCTGGCTATCGATTTCCCATCGTCGAAGACCACCTGGCACGGTGAACTCAAGTCGTCGCCGGCGGCGACGCCCCAACCCTGAGCGAGGTCACCCTCATGGACACCATGCTGCTCTTCACCCGCTTCTGGCTGCTGTTGGCGGCGGTGGGTGGCGCCATCCTTCCGGTGGCGCTGGGTAACGAGGCTTCGCGCAAACGTGCCGTCGCGCAGGTGGTGTGCGGGGCGATGATGGCCGTCTTCCTCGCCCCCATGCTGGAACGGCGTTTCCTCCCGGATTCGCCGGCCGAGATCCAGGCCGGCGTCTCCTTCCTGGTCGGCTGTTTCGGGCTGCGGCTGACGATGATCGTCCAGCGGCTCATCGACTCGCGCGGCGAGACGCTGGCCAATCGAGTCATCGACCGTATCGCCGGAGGCGGCAACCCATGAACGATGGTCTTTTTTATCTCTACGCCGACCTCTCATGCAGCCTGGTGATGATGGTATGCGGTTGTTGGCTGCTGACCGACCGCCGCCTCGGCCGCCTGCTGCGGCTTTGCCACGCGTGCATCGCCGCCGGGGCGCTGGTGAACGTACTGGGCATCGTGGCCGACCGGGTGGGATTTCACGAGATCAGCTATGGGCATGTCTGGCCGGGGGAGGTCATGACCAACCTGGGGATGGCCCTGCTGATGACGAAGTGGATCTGGCGGTCGATGCAGCGGCATCGCGAGGCGTCTGCGTTTCCCATCCCGAAGACCTGAGCGCAAGACGCATCCGGTGTTCTCGCGGTGGGTCAACGCTTACCATACGGGCACATCGGAGACCTCCCAAAGGAATACGTCATGGCACTCAACACGCGCGCGGCGCTCGGCCTGGCCGCGGCGATGCTCGGTTCGGCGGCCGTCTGCCAGGCCGCGGTCGCTGAATTGCCGAAGAGCATCCAGGCGCAGCTCCCTCATGGCTTCGAGGTCATGCAATACGCAGCGGGACCGGACCTCGGAAACAAGCGGCAGAGCTTTCTCGTCGTCGTGCACCACGCCGTCGATACTCGCGAGAACGCATCGCCGCGTCCGCTCCTCATCTTCGAAAGCCAGGACGATGGCGCGTTCAAGCTGACCGCTCGCAACGATGTCGCGGTGCTGCGTGCAGACGAGGGTGGGCAATGCGACCCGTTCGACGAGGATGACGATGGACTGGCCGTCAAAGGGATGTACTTCACTGTGCAGAACGCGGTCTCGTGTGGGTCCCACTGGTCGGACTTCGTCACCTTTCGCTACGACGTGACGGCCGGCAAGTGGTTCTTTCAGAGCGAGATCGTGACGACGTCCTTTCCGTTGGAGGGCAAGCCGGACAAGACCTCGGTCACCCGAGCCAACAAGGCGAAGCCGGTCGCGTTCGCGGACTGGAAGCCCGAGCGTTGATGCGGGCCACCCCGGCAGACCCGCCAGGTTGGGCCTGCCAGACCCGTCCGCGCCCAAATTTGCGATAATCCCCGGCTCGTACACCCTCGGAAGCCCCTCTCATGCTGGATCCCGCCCTCCTGCGCGGCAAGCTCGCCGAAACGGCTGAGCGCCTGCGCGCCGCCCGGAACTTCGACCTCGACGTGGTGACGATCGAGCGCCTCGAATCCGAGCGCAAGGCGCTCTCCACCGAGACCCAGGAGCTGCAGAACCTGCGCAACACCCGGTCCAAGGCCATCGGCCAGGCCAAGGGCAAGGGCGAAAGCGTGGACGCGCTCATGGCCGAGGTCGCCGGCATAGGCGACAAGCTCAAGGCCAACGAGCAGGCGCTCGCCGAGGTCCAGGCCAAGCTGGCGGACATCGCCCTGGGCATTCCGAACCTGCCCGACGCGTCCGTGCCCATCGGCAAGGACGAGAACGACAACGTGGAGATCCTGCGTTGGGGTCACCCGCGTCCGTTCGACTTCCCGGTCAAGGACCACGTGGACCTGGGCGCCCGTCACGGCTGGCTCGACGGCGAGGCCGGCGCCAAGCTCTCCGGCGCACGCTTCACCGTGCTACGCGGCCAGCTCGCGCATCTGCATCGCGCGCTCGCCCAGTTCATGCTGGACCTGCACACCACGCGCCACGGCTACCTCGAGCACAACGTGCCGCTGATCGTGAATGCCGCCGCGATGGAAGGCACCAGCCAGCTGCCCAAGTTCGAAGACGATCTGTTCGGCACCATGGTCGACGAGGTGAAGCGCTACCTCATCCCCACCTCCGAAGTGACGCTGACCAACCTCGTGCGCGAGAGCATCGTCGACGCCGACGAGCTGCCCATGCGCATGACCGCGCATTCCATGTGCTTCCGCGCCGAAGCCGGCAGCTACGGACGCGACACCCGCGGCATGATCCGCCAGCACCAGTTCGAGAAGGTCGAGATGGTGCAGATCGCCACCGCCGAGACCAGCTTCGCCCAGCTCGAGGAAATGGTCGGTCATGCCGAAGCCGTGCTTCAGGCGTTGAAGCTGCCGTACCGCAAGGTGCAGCTGTGCACGGGGGATATGGGCTTCGCCGCGGCCAAGACCTATGACCTCGAGGTTTGGCTGCCCAGCCAGAATACGTATCGGGAGATCAGCAGCTGCTCGAACTGCACGGATTTCCAGGCTCGGCGTATGGCTGCCCGTTGGAGGAATCCCGCGAGCAGCAAGCCGGAGTTGGTGCATACGTTGAATGGGTCGGGGTTGGCTGTGGGTCGGACGCTGGTGGCTGTGATGGAGAACTTCCAGCAGGCGGATGGGTCGATCGAGGTGCCGGAAGTGTTGCGGCCGTATATGGCTGGGATTGAGGCTATTGCCTGATCCCTTGGTACCCGGTCGTCGGGTACAATTGGCGCGCTCGAGGTTTCCTGGGTGCGCCAATGGTTAGAGCCGGGTGGGGTGCAATGCCTTCTCGGTGCGTTTGAAAATACGGAGAGATGGCCGAGTGGTTTAAGGCAGCAGTCTTGAAAACTGCCGTAGGTGTGAGCCTACCGTGGGTTCGAATCCCACTCTCTCCGCCAGTGAACTCGCCTAAGTTGTTGAATTTAAATAACTTATGCGCGAGAAAGAGCGGCTGGTATGCCATTGCGTATGCCAGCCGCTGTTGTTTCTAGTTGTTGGGTATGGGGCGTCATTGCGAGGCAAGCGACGTTCGTGGCGACCACGGCGGCTACGAGCGTGGCTAGAACACGAACACCTTCCGGATGTAGGTGGGCAGATCGGATGCTTCATTCCGAACAATAGCGTCAACGGCGCGATCTATGAGGGTGGCTGTGGAAGTGCGACACGCGGCCCAGCGCCGCGCGCGTTTTGACGCGCATGATGCAGCGGTCGGCCTGGCCCCGGCGCGCCAGAGCACTGCCCAGAAGCGGCCCGGTCGCCGCAAGGGCGGAGAGCCGGGGCTGCGCTTCGCTTGCTCGGCCCTCTTGTCCACCGCTATGGCCATATGCGCCGTGTCAGCGCAGGCAGGCGCAAATAAAACGGTGACCTATTACTACACCGACCCCCAAGGGACTCCGCTTGTCGTGACCGACGCGGCGGGCAATGCCATCCAGCAGAGCGATTTTTCCCCGTACGGCAAGCAAGTGCTAGGTACGGCTGCGAGTGGACCTGGGTTTACGGGTCACGCCAACGACCCTGAAAGCGGCTTGGTGTATATGCAGGCCCGTTATTACGACCCGGACATTGGACGTTTTCTGAGCGTAGACGTTGTCAACGCAAATCCAGGAGACGTGTTTTCGACCAACATGTATCTCTATGTTCGTGCGTCGCCGTCAATGTTGACCGACCCGGATGGCAAGCAAGCGCGCGGTGGCAAGGACATGGAGATATGCGACGGTCCTGTGCCCTGCGATCAGATGACGTCAAGTTCGAGCGGCATGATTAGCGGACAGTACGACAAGATTGCTGATCGGGTCTTCGAGCACAAAACCGCCGATGAGCTCGGAAAAGCTGCTGCGTCAGAAATGCCAGAGCAGCTTCGCGCCGCCCTTGCCTACATAATCGGCTCGCCGCAGGGGAGAGCGCTCGTCCTGGCATCGCTGCGGACCGGCGAGAAGATCAGCCTCGTTCAGATGCCCGCTTCAGCGTTGCAGATGCGGTACGAACCGAGCGTGGGGGCTGTTTTTTACACGCTCAATATAGCAGCCTACAAAGCGCGCTATGTAAACAGTCCCTTCAATTCGGAGGTTCGGGATCAGACCCTCGATGTGATTTTGATGCACGAGTTTGCTCATACGTCCTTAGGGCGGGAAGTGTTCGGCATCGAAGCAAAGCCGCATTCGACCAAAGACGAACTTGAGACCGTGCGGAAGGTCGAGAATCCGTACCGGGCGTTTTACGGCGTACCGAAACGCGAAACATATTCCGGTATGCCGGTGGAACACTAACGGAGCTTGAGATGAGCCACGCGCTATTCGCCTTGATGCTCTTGAGCGGCCAGACCGCGACAACGACAGATTGTGGGGCCGTCACGCACAGGGCACAGATAGCCGAGTCCATGCTCAGCGTGAAGAAGGCGGCCTTGGTCGAACCAACGATAGGTGAGTTGCCTACAAAAGAAGGAACGCGCGAGTGCGTTCGCGTCGAGTTCTCTCTGACTCCGTGGGGAACAATATACCGCCTCCGCTTCGCTGAGACGTCTCACAATTACCCGTTCGAGGTGGCCGTGAGGCGTGCCATCGATAAATACGAGTTCCAGGGCTCGTTGTTGGGATTGTTTGATACAAAAACCCTTGTCTTTGAAGGCGTGGACAACAAACGGCCCGAATCCTGGGGTCCGGCATGCGCCAAGTACGACTGCGGCGACCGGCCAGGAAACAAGCCCCGGTAGCGTTCCTATTCGTTGGGAAACAAGTGCGCGATTCATCATAAGTCGTGGTCGAACATTCTCCGCTCTTTGGCGAGCGAGAGAGTCCCGTGAGAGTTTGACGCCGGAGGCAGCGCCTTCAAAAATGACGTCGCACGCTTCTCGGGTAGAGAACATCAATCGAGTCGACAGACGTCGACACAGGGGCAATGGAATGATTTCGAAGATGCAGGGCGCGGAAGAAAGTCGCGTGGGCTCAGTCGCGCAGTGCACCCCGTCCCGCTTGAGCATAATAGCGGTTGTTGCGTTGGTGGCCTGTATGCAGGCGCGCGCGCAAACTGTGTCGCAGCCAGAGGATGAGTACAAGAAGCTAGTCAAGGTTGGCGAGGACATTCAGCCTCTTGGCGAAAATCCGTTCGGCGAACGAATCAACCTATACGACGGGGGCCTCTCTTTCCACCAGGTGGACGTCACGGTTACCGGAAACGGGCCGGCCATCACCGTGGGGCGCGAGCTTGAGCTGCACAACGTCGATGACCGTCCGGATCTTCAGAACCGCGCTTTTGGCGACTGGGACATTGACGTCCCTGTCATTACAACCACGACCGCCAACCAGAACAACGTCCAGGGATGGGTGGTGGGGTCAGAGGACCACCCGAACTGGATTTGCACTTATTTCAGGGAGCCGCCAAGCGTGGCTGCCCCCGGCGGTGATTCTGAGCGCGCGGACTGGGAGCCGAAAACGTGGTGGACGGGGTACCAGCTGCACATTCCCGGCGAAGGAAGCCAAGAGCTGTTGACCCGCAGCGAGTACTTTACGGCATCCCCTGGCATCAACAATCTGGCGTATCCGATTGTCACGAAGCAAAACTGGGCATTGGGTTGCCTTGATGGGCCCGCCGACAAAACCACGACCCAAGGCTTCCTTGCTGTTTCGCCGGATGGCACAAAATACTGGTTCAACCACATCTCGTACCGTTACATGCCAAATATCTACCGGCCGCTGGATTCCGGCCCAGGCCTGCGTTCGGCGTCAACGGACGGCGTTTTCTCACCGATGGCTCTCGACCAGGACATGCTGGCGCGCCGCGAAGGGCGCATGCTGGTGACGCGGATAGAGGACCGTTATGGAAATTCGGTCGAGTATCACTACTCCGGCGATCAGGTGACCGACATCACCGCGAGCGATGGCCGTCACGTCACAATCGCCTATGAGGACGGCTCGCAACGGGTCTCGAGCGTGACCGTACAGGGCGGGGCTTCAGGAACACGCACCTGGTCTTATTCCTACGCCCAGGGGGGGTTCCTCCACGCGTTGACGGCAGTTACGCAACCGGATGGTTCACAGTGGGGGTTCGACCTGGCTTGGGATGTCGCGTCGATCCCCCGAGTAGGGGTGTCTTCGGGTCGGACCGACAACGCACCCGCCGCTCGTTGGCATAGCGTCGCGTTGTCCCTCCGATGGTCTGAGTTCCATATCGCTCTGCAGCGGGATGGGACTTACAGAGCGCTCTGCAGGGCGCGAACGATTACGGTCGCGAAAGATCGGTGTATCACGGAAGAACAATGGATCAGACATACACGGTGCAGTGCGGCAGGCAAGACAGCGCTGAGTCACCCGCCCAGTGATTGAGGCCGACGGTGAGGGCAAGCCGCAACAGGGCAGGGCGACCAGCGCGGCGCCGACAGCGATACCCACGCCCGTCATAGGTATGGCTGGTCAGTCGCGCAGGGTGAGCAAAATGCCGCGTCTGCTAAACACCTCCTGTAACGCATGGGGTGGGTGCATGCAGATGACATGCGTCACCCCCTCGGCATCGGCTGTGTCTGCAATGGCCTCCATGGTGGGAGGCGACACGATGACGGCTGTGACTTTGATCCCCGCCCGCTTGCCCGTCCAGACCAGCGCATCAAGGTCGTCTTGCAGGTCCGGTACCGTTGTCGCATTTGTCGGATTCGGGAGCAGCAAGCCTGCGATGAACACCGAAGCGCGGTCGCTGGCCGCGTGCCCGAACGCCCGCAATACCGCAGTGCCGGCCAAGGGTGTGCAGTCATACAGCACCATGTAGAGCGGGCGGCAAGACCCGCCGGTAGCAAAGCCGGAACGAATGAAAGTTGCATCGATGCTCATCACACGCTCCAAGTGAGCGCTGCCGACAAGTGGCGCGCTACCCAGGCCGCCTTGCAGCGTATGGGTAAGCATCATCAGCCAAGGCGGCGGTTGGGTCAGGAAACAGGCCATCTCCTGTGCGCGGATGGTACCCAGTCCGCAGGTGACCGTGCCGTATAGGTGCATTGCCACCGCCGCGCACGAGGCGCCGCGTTCATGTTTGGGCATGTCATACACGAAGACCGGCGCGGCACGTGGACCCCTTTGGTCTCCACGTACGTTCAAGTCCGGCTTTAGGTGGGTCACCGGTCACTGGGAATTGGAGTAGGCTGGAACGTCAACGCGCGCAGGGACACATTTTACTGAATGGAAATCGAGGCAAGCGAGAAGATCGGTTTTGCCCTGATGCAGCGCGTGCGAAGCGGTGCCGACAGCGCAGTCCTCGCCGAAGAGGTCGTCGGTGTGTGGCGCCAGATCCAGGGCGTGCTGACGCCGATTCTCGGGCGTCGCGGCATGACCGTCTTGTTCAAGCGCGCACTTTCCGTCACGGGGAAAGCCGTCCCCTGGCTCGCCGCTGTCGACGAGCAGTCCATGACCGAGATGGACTTAGATGCCCTCCGGGCTGCCTGTGCAGCCCAGCCAACCAACGTCGTTGTCGACGGCGCACGCGCGTTCTTCAAATCGTTTTACGACCTCCTCAGCAGCTTGATCGGTGCCTCTCTGACCGCACAGCTCCTATCTCCGGTCAGTGTGACCTCCCCTCACGATGCCAGCGAGACCCCAGGCCATGAGCAGTAACGTCAATATCCGCCGTTTGCCGACCGGAGTCGAAGGCCTGGACGATGTCCTCGGCGGTGGCATTCCTGAGTATTCGTTCAACCTCATCGCGGGTGCACCAGGCTGCGGGAAGACCACACTCGCCCACCAGATGATGTTTTCCATGACGACCATGGAGCGCCCGACGCTGTACTTCACCGTGCTCGGCGAGCCGCCGCTGAAGATGCTCCGCTACATGCAGCAGTTTCCATTTTTTGACAAGGCGGTCGTCAGCCAGTCGGTGCGTTTTATCAACCTGACCGACGAAACCCTCGTGGGTGATCTGGACGCCGTGCTGGACCGCATCATCCAGGAAGTCAAAACCCATAATCCCGGCCTGATTTTTGTGGACTCCTTCCGGTCGGTGGCGATGGCCAGCACAGCGCTTGGCAACGCCCAGCACCATCTGCAACGATTCGTGCAAAAGCTCGGGATGGTGATGACGAGCTGGCAGGCGACCACCTTCCTCATCGGCGAGTATTTCGATGAGGCGGATGCCAATCCGGTCTTCACCATCGCCGACGGTTTGATTTGGGTGCGGCAAAGCCTCATGCGCAATTCGATGGTCCGCAAACTCGAAGTGATGAAAATGCGCGGCCAGCCGTCCCTGCCGGGGCTGCACACCTTCCGTATCACCTCCGATGGCGTGAAGGTCTTCGCACCCGTCGCAGCCCTGCCAAGGACGAAGAACAACGCGTTGCCCGCCCTTACCGAGCGGGTGGGAATGGGGGTGACGGAACTCGACGAGATGATGGGCGGTGGCTTGCCCCGCGGTTACTCTTTGCTGGTCGCCGGCCCCTCGGGGTCTGGCAAAAGCATCATGGCTGCGGCCTTCCTTGCCGAAGGCGCACGGGTCGGCGAGGCCGGGGTCATGGTGTCTTTCGAGCAGCATCCGCACCGCACCCACGCCGTGGTCCTCCGGGACCTCGTCGAGCGTGGAACCATCGGAGTCGTGGGTGTGCCAGTCTCGGGCCTATCCATCAACGAGGTGCTCCTGCTGGTCTTGAGCGAGGTCCGTCGGCTCAATGCCACCCGCGTTGTCATCGATTCCTTGTCCGGTTTTGAGCTCGCCATTGCACCGAGCTTCAAGGCAGACTTCCGGGAGTCGTTGTCGCAGATGGTGTTCGCTCTGGCCGATGAGGGCGTGACCGTCATGATGACATCCGAACTCGAAGACCGGTACAACGACTTGCGCTTCAGTCCGTACGGCACGGCCTTCATGACCGACGCCATCGTCGTGCAGCGCTATGTCGAAATCGACAGCCGCCTGATGCGTTTCCTGGCCGTGGCCAAGCTGAGGGCGAGCAATCATTCGGATGAGTTGCGTCGGTACACGATTGATGACAGTGGCATCCACATAGGCCCGCCGGTCAGTGGATACCAGGGGTTGCTTGGCGGTCGACCGTTACGCTCGTTGAATGAGAGCGCAGAGCCGCTTGTGGGCGAGCCGCTGTGAGCGCAGGGCAGGGAGGTCCGCAAGGTCCGGTCCCTGCCGCAGGCGAAGCCGAAGCGCGCCTCATCGCCCTCAACCAACAACTGGCCGCGCGTCTCGGGGAAGCCGAGGACCGCGTTCGCACCAGCACCCGCCTGCTGGACGACATGTCTCGCTCCATTGGGCCCGACGTCCTGACTCGGTTGCCCAACCGTGTGTTGTTGCTTGATCGCCTGGTCCAGGCCACGGCCACCGCAAGCTTCCACCACACTCGGCTTGCCCTCTTGCTGGTCCAGATCGGCAATTTCCGCATGGTGGTCGAGCAGTTCGGCAGGGAGTCGGCAAACGCCCTCCTGCGCCTCATCGCCGGACGAATTCGGGATACTTTGGGGACAATTGAAACCGTCAGCCGTCACGAGGCCTATGGTTTCCTCGTCTTGTTGCCCGAGGTCTTCTTTGACGACGCCGACTCGGTTGGCCAGCGCATTCTCTCCGCACTAGACGCGTTATTAGGCATCGACGGCAGCATGCCGCATTTGAAAGTCGGCATCGGGGTAGCCTTTTTTCCCGACCATGGCCAGTCTCCGCTGGACCTCGTTGGAAGTGCCGAAGCTGCCGCACGGCACGCGCTGCACAGCGGGAGCCGTGCCATCGTCATCTTTGACCGGTCCATGCGGCAGCCGCCCTCGTTCCCCCTTTCCGTTGATGTCGGGTTATCGAAGATTCAACCCCCTGATGAGGCGCTCCTCGTCACCGAGGGCTCGCCGCTTCAGGCGTACATGTGCGAAGCGAACGAGCAACTGCTGATGGCGTCTCTCACTTCGCTCGAAAGGAAGGAACTCGCCGAGCAGGCCCTGCAGCGGCAGACGGATTTTCTGGCCGTGCTGGCGCACGAGTTGCGGACGCCATTGACGCCCATCAGCCTGGCGTCAGCCATGATGAGCGATGTTGGATCCGACCAGATTCCACGGCTGCAGGACGTCATCAATCGGCAGATTGTGCACATCTCCCGCTTGCTCACGGACCTGCTGGAAGTCGCGCGCATCAACACGGGTAAAGTAAGACTCCAGCGCGAATCGGTCTCCATCGCGAACGTCATCGAGCAGGCTATCGACACCTGCATGCCGACCATCAAGGTCCGCAGCCAGTTGCTCACCAGTTCGTTGCCCAAGGGCATGGTGCGCGTCTTGGGCGACCCAGTCCGGTTGGCCCAGATATTTACCAATCTTCTCGACAACGCGTCGAAATACACGCCTGAGCACGGCGCCATTGGCGTGCAGGTGGAAGCGGACGAGAAATGGGTCAGGGTTACTGTGACCGACAGCGGCATCGGCATCTCCCCCGATTCGCTGTCGGACATCTTCGAGCCCTTCGTCCAGGACCGAACCGCTGTGGCCCACAACGGAACGGGCCTCGGCATCGGTCTGACTGTGGTCCGGGATATGTGCAAGGCGCACGGCGGACGGGTGGAGGCTTATAGCGAGGGAGCCAATACGGGGGCGAGTTTCGTGGTGACTCTCGCCCGGATGTCGGATTCCGGTCGCCAGCACTGAGCGACGCCACCCCGGTTTACCCCCAGATGTCGATGGTGCTGATTCAGGGAAGCTCAGACAAGCCCGACTCCCGTCGCGGGTCGTGAGCCGGGCTGGTGCGGAGGCCGTAAACCGTACGGCTTCATGGCGGAGCGGGAGGCCTTGCTCGTTCGCGGTCGGCAGCGTAGTACGACGCATCCCGTTGTCGAGTGCACGGCCGAGGACGATCATCATGGAAGGCGACGTGGCTCAACCGACGCGCTCACCCGGTCGATGGCATCGGCAAGTTCAAGAAGGCTGAAGGGCTTTCGAATAGGCACAGCACCGCGCGGGACGTCACCCGTATCTGCATCACTGTCCGAGGTCATGACCAGGACGGCGAGCGCGGGATTGCAGGCGCGCGCTTCAGCCAGATACACGCCCTCCGGGTTCTCTCCCGCGGCAGGCACCGAAGCCACGAGGAAGTGGACCTGGTCGCGACTGGCGGCCCACGCGGCAGCGCCCGCGTGTGTGCCGGCAATGCCGACAATGTAGCCGCGATGGCGGAGGCAGTCTGCGACCCCCTCAGCCAGGACGTGGTGCGACTCGATGACCACTGCGTAGCGCGTATCCGACTCAGCCATTGTTCGTCTTCGTGTGGGGAGTCCGCACAGAATGACCGTTGGCGCGGACGAGGATGTGACGAACCCAGCCTTTCAAGAAGGCGTGCGCGGCCGAGCTTGCGCGTATCCCAGAGGCCCGACAGCCACCGCCAGCGACCTTTTCCAAGCCATGTATCGCCAGTTTATCGCTGGTGCCTCCCTGCCATCCTTCGGCACCGTCGCTGTCTGCCAGTACGACGGGTGCGCCCAGTCACATGAAGGCAGTCGCCAGTTGGAGCGCATCGGCCAGTGCGACGAGCTACCAGCTCACCGCCAAGGCATCGCCGCCGCCCGAGAGCGGCGACGGTCTCATCTACAACGGACCGCTGACATCGTTCAGCTACTTCGCCCAGGGCGTCAATTCGACCATCTCGTTCACGGTCAAGGCGTGCAACGCCAACGGATGCTCAGCCAACAGCAACAGTGCCTCGACGCAGGTGCCCAATGGGAACTGAATCGATGAGGACGATGACTTGCATTCGCCGTTGGCTCGCGGTCGGCTTGTTGTTGGCAGTCAGTCCGGCATGTCTCGCGCAGGTCGCCGAGACCGTTACCTACTACTACACCAACCAGCAGGGGACTCCGCTCGCGACGGCGGACGCGTCGGGCAACATCCTGACGACGTCCGACTACCGGCCTTATGGCGATCAGGTGCTGGGGGCGCCAGCCGGGGGGCCGGGGTACACGGGCCATGTAAATGATCCTGATTCGGGCCTGGTGTACACGCAGGCGCGGTACTACGACCCGGCGGTGGGGAGGTTCTTGGGAACTGACCAGGTCGTTCCGTCTCCAGGAAATCCGCTCACTTTTGGCCGATACGCCTATGCCGCCGACAACCCCGTTGCGAACGTCGACGCGGACGGTCGGTGCGTCGACGGTCTGACCTGCGATTCGATGGCGAAATCTATTGCCACCCATCCGGACGCATTCAAGGCTTTAGGGCCATATGCAGCGGGGGCGGCTGGCATCATGCCGCTTCCCACTGTGATCTTGGGCGGGGACGCTGCGATAGCTGCTGTTGGCGGCACTGCTGCCAAGGCGGCAGTTGCAAAAGTTGCGGCCGGGGCAGCGGAGACGACTGGAGAGGGCGCTGCCGCTGCAAGCGAAACTGCCACGGGCGAAGCTTCCTCTCTCGTTGAGGCGAATGGCCAGGGATTCTTCAGTGGATCTCGTTATTCGAGCAAGGTCGTAGAACAGATGGGCAAAGGGGCAGGTGAGTATCATTCGTTTCCGGAGTCCGTCACTGCCTTTGAAGAAAATGGCAGCGTATCCAGTATCACGGGCGGAGACGGTTTGCCCTATCAGAAACTTGAGATTCCCGGCGAGTATGGTTCGAGTTCCGGATCTGGAGGAAAAGGTGTGTTCGAGTTCATCAAGGACGAAAGCGGTAAGATCAACCATCGACTATTCGTTCCAGACAAAGCGGGGCCGACAGAATGACATTGCCATCCGCCTACGACGATCTGCTTCTTAATAAAGGATTTTCGTTGTCCGAGCGCTTCGGTATTGCGGACATCGCGCTTCGCCGCGAGGATGCCTTGGTCGGGGCAGACCTCCTGCTTCATGCAGGGTGCGTGATTCTCGGCGGCGACGTGTATTTCAAGGACGGTGAGCATTTGAGCCTCGCCTATGCGAACTGGTTCACGGATAGGAAAGAAGGCGAAGATTTAGCGGATTTTGTGCTGCGGTCTCACGCGCATACCGTGGCATATATCGCTAACTTTCCTGAGAACGCCCATCATGAAGCACTGTTTTCACTCGTAACTCCATCGACGTGAGGAATGGCTTTGTGAAGAGTCGTTTCCCGGGGTTTGCGGCGTAGCTGTAATGACCCATCTCTGTCTGCACAGGTCAGGCTGCTAAGGCATTGTTCACTGCCGCGGCCAACCAGTCCGGCCCTTCGTTGCGTGGTTGTTGGGAAACCATCTACAACCATTACGTCAACCGCATGGGCGTCGACGCGCCTTGCATTCGCAAATGGCGCACAACACCGAGTTCAGAAGCCGCACGCAACACGTACAGGCGATCCCAAGGATCGCCCCTCTGCCTGGCATCGAGCCGTGCGGAGGGGCGATTCTCGTTTGCGTTATCAAAACGACACCGTGGCGCGGACCCAGTAGTAGCGGCCGAGCAGGTCATACGTGGCAACGTCGGTGTTGGCGTTGTTGACGTTGTTGGAGAAGAACAAAGGCGGCTGTTTGTCGGCGAGATTGTCCACGCCCAGTTCGATACGCGTATGCCAGGGCTCGACCCGATAAGCCACCTGCACGTTGTGATAGACGTATGCACCGATCTTGCGCTCGACACCCGGGACGTCGGAGTCGGCCGAAAGGCCCTGGTCGAGATCGGCACTGCCGACCTGGGTGCGGCCGACGTAACGCAGCCGCCACGACGCACTCCAGTTGCCCAGCGACCAGTTCAGCGTGCCAAGCGCACGCCACCGCGGGAAGTTGCCGTAGGAATAGGTGTAGATACCGGCGTTGTGGATTACGACGGAGCTGGTGTCGGTCGTATCCGGATTGATGTCGTAGCGCTTCATGTACGTGCCGTTGAGCGAGGCATTGAATTTGCCGTAGCGAGACTCGGGGAAGCGATAGGCGAGGCCGACGTCGGTGCCCGCTGCCCAGAGCTTGCCGAGGTTCACCGTGGGTTCGGCGACGTAATTGATCGTGCCGTTGCCGTTACGACGGATCAGCGGACAGAAGGCGCTGTCCGGATTGGCGTAGCACTGGTTGAGCACGGTCTGCGCCGAGACACTGGAGATCGTGTCCTGCAGGTTGATCTTCCAGCTGTCGATGCTCAACGACAGGCCTTCGAGCCAGTGCGGATCGTAGACCAGGCCAATGTCGTAGGAACGGCCGGTTTCGGGTTTGAGCTGGTAGCCAGCGACCACGGAGCCTGATGCCTTGCCAGAGACCTGGCCATCCGCCTGCCGGTAAGAGCCGTCCACCGGCACGTTGGCGCAGGCAGCCGCGTGGCCGCCGGTGTAGCCGTTGCAGGGATCGTTAGCGGTGGCCGAGTCGCCCGCTACACCGGCATAGAGTTCGGTGGTGTTGGGTGCACGGAAGACCTGGGACACCGTCCCGCGAAGCAGGAGGTCGTCCATCGGACGCCACTCGAGCGCGATCTTGCTGTTGGTCTTGCTACCCACGGTGCTGTAGTCGGACCAGCGCGAGCCCACGGTCAGGTTGAGGGATCGGATGCCGGGCAGGTCGGAAAGCAGGGGCACCAGCGCTTCGGCATAGGCTTCCTTCACGTTGAAGCTGCCGGCCAGAGTAGTGCCACAGTACTCGATAACACCACACAGGCCGTTCTCGTCGGCGGTCCACAGCGGATCGGCCTGGGTCGACGTGCTCTCCTTCCGATAGGAGAAGCCGCTGGCCAGGCTGACCGTGCCCGCCGGCAGGTCGAACAGGTCGCCGTTGGCGTTGGCTTCAAACTGTTTGACGGTATAGACGGTACTGACGGACGGATTGACGATCATCGATTGCAGCGTGGCGAGGCTGGACGCCGAGTTGAGATTGAAGATGTCCAGCGGTGTACAGCCGGCGATTGCGTTGCCCGCGGTGCCACAGCGCACCGTGCCGTTCGTGTCGCGGAACGACGGTCCCACGGCCTGATTGAACTTGTCGTAGTCGAGGAAGCCGTTGTTACGCGAGATCTGCCGCACCCGACCGTAGTTGATGTCGGCGTCCCACTGCCAGGTGCTGTTGCCGAACGAGCCGCGCAGGCCGGGATTGAGCTGCAGGTTGTACGTATTGTACTGGTAGCTGCGGTTACCGAGCACGGTGGCGCGCGTGTTGAGATCGTTGTACGAGGTGCCGGTGGTCCGGTCGGTACCGAAGTTCACGCCGAACGGGTTGTAGTAGCTGTTGGCAGAAACGAGGAAGTTGTCGCCGTTGGCGAAGATGGGGATCGGCGCGATTACCGACGACGATTTTGTCTTGCTGAAGTAACCGTTGAGATAGGCCTGCACGTCCGGCGTGATCTGGTACTTGCCCAGCACGAAGGCGTTCGTGCGCTTCTGCGGCGTCTGTAGCAGGTTGTACGGTTGATAGTTGTACGAGTCGCCGCTGGCATAACAATGGAAGTCGCCCCGGCCGGTCTGTCCCGCGACACCCGGGTTGAGGGTGACCCGAGAGCAGCCGGACGAAGCGGCCAGGGCCTGGGACGCGGCGGAACCGTCGTTGAAGTTGACCGAACCACCTGGCGTGGCGGACGAGCCCTGCTTCACGGATGTGCTGTCGACCAGGTAGAGCGCGTCCTTCGAATAGTTGCGCGCGGCCGCCGAGACCGCGTCGATATCGCTGTACGACAGGCCGGCAATGACGCTGTAGTTGCTGCCGGTGTGGCCAGCGGTGAGCGCGAAGTTGCGTCGGTCGCCGTCGCTGCGCTTGCTGGTGCCGAAGTCGCTGGAGACCTGCACACCGTCGTAGCGGTCGCGCAGGATGAAATTGACCACACCACCGATGGCATCCGATCCGTAGACAGCGGAGGCGCCGTCGCTGAGCACTTCGATGCGCTCGATCATGCCGGCTGGAATGGCATTGATGTCGTTATAGGCCAGACGTACGCCGTTGACGAGGATCAGCGTTCGTTTCTCGCCCAGGCCGCGCAGTGAGACCGTCGACGCACCGGTGCCGCCGCCGTTGTTGGTATTGGGATTGGTCGCATTGCCCGCAATGGAGGGCAACTCCTGGACAAGATCGCCCAGGGTCGGTTTGCCTGTGGCTTCGATGGCGGCGCGATCGAGGGTGATGACAGGATTGGCGGTTTCGGCATCGACGCGGCGGATGCGTGAGCCGGTGACCGTGACGCCCTCCAGTGTTTTCGCTTCGGAGGCGGTCGCTGTGGAGCCGTCCTGTGCATGGACGAGGCCCGTGCCGCCCATCAGGGCGAGGCAGAGGGCAGCATGCAGCTTCTTGCTATGACATAAATACATGGCTTTCCTCGGTGGCGGTGGCGGTGGCGAAAGGGTGCAGAAGTCCGACGGCCGGTCGAGCGACCGGTCGTGGAGGTGTGGAGCGAATCCCTGCGCGCGAACGCATCGCACCGGGCCCGGTGCGGGTTCCTTAGCTAGCGGCGCTAAACCGCTTGCCCGGTATCAGCCAGCGCCGCCGGCAACCTCTTCGGTCTGCCAGTACACGGCGTAGCGTTCCCCTTGAATCGTGTTGAGTGGCGCCACCTCGACCACGCCGTGGCGCGTCATCGCGTGGAACGTCAATGGCTTCTTCGCCGGAACCAGCCAGCCGAACGGATTACCCTCGTCGGATGCCACCTGCGGGGCGGGCTGTGGTTTCGGCTCCGGCGATGGGCCGGCGTCGTACTTACCGTACTGCTGGTCGCGCGTGAGCCCCTTCGCGCCGAGTCGTGCGGCAAGCACGATCGGCCCCAGCATGATGGCCTGCAGGCTGTCGTCACCGGGCAGCGGCACGCGACGCAGGGCCATGGGCAGCGTCAGCGATACGCGGTCACCGGAGCGCCAGGTGCGCTTGATGGTGAGGTAACTGCCGGGCGAGGCGAACATGTCCTGCAGCTGGCCATTGATCTCCACCCTTGCGCCGGGCTCGATCCATGACGGAACGCGCAGGTTGAAGGCGATCTCTCGTGGTTGCGTCAACGTGAGCGTGAAGCGTGTCGCGGCCTCGCGTGGGAAGTCTGTCTCCTGGCGAAGCGTGAGGCCGAGTTCAGGCCAGTCCAGCTCGGAGGCGATGAACAGGTTGACGTGCAGCGCCTCACCGTCACGGAAGTAGATCGCGTCGTTGAAGCGCGCGAACTCATCGGCGCCACTGCCGGTACAACACCAGAACGAATCCGTGGGTGAGTTATAGAACTTCGCACCGCCCGGTTGCAGAGAGTAGTAGTAGAGCTTCATCCCCTGCGCGTCCTGGGTGCCCAGCCGCGCGTTGTAGAGGTTGCGCTCGTAGTAGTCGAAGGCGCGCGGATCGCCGTTCCAGGCGTAGATGTGGCGGGTGAGCTTAAGAAGGTTGTAGGCCACGCAACATTCGGCGGCGTAGAGGCCCAGCTGATGCTTCAGGTCGCCAGGACCGGTGTTCCAGAACTCGTCGTTGCTGGAGCCGCCGGTCGCATAGGTGCGGTTCTGCGTCACCGTCTCCCAGAAGAACTCCGCGATACGGCGATAGCGTGGCTCGCCAGTGAGCTCGTAGCGTCGCGCCGCACCGATCACCTTGGGAATCTGAGTATTGCTGTGCAGGCCTTTCAGCTCGTCGCGATGGGCGGCGAGCGGTTCGAACAGCGACGCCTGATCGAAGCGGTGGGCGGCATCCAGATAGCGCGTATTGCCAGTGATGGCAAAAAGCTCGGCCATCGACTCGTTCATGCCGCCGTATTCAGTCTTGAGGATGTGCGCTACTTCCGCATCGGAGAAACCATTGAGCCAGCGCACCGTCCAGTTGCCGATGCCTGTCGCCACCGCCAAGGCCTGCTTGTTGCCGGCCAGCCGATACATGTCGAGCATGCCGGCCTGAATCTTGTGGACCGTATAGAACGGAGCCCAGACCTTTTCGCCCGCACTGAGCCGGTCAAAGAACGTTTCGGGGAACGCGCTGAGGTAACCGTTCGGTTGCTGGCAACTGGCCAGGATGGCGACGAGTTCATCCCCTCGCGCCTTCATCGCGGTGTCGCCGTGGGCTGCCCAGGCGAGCGCTGCAGCGGAGAGGTAGTGGCCGCCGCTGAAATGACCGCGCAGTTCGCAGTCCGGTTTCTCCCAGCCGCCGAGCGGCTGCGCGGTGGAGCGCTGACCGGCCTGCACGCGAAAGCTGTGGGCCAGGCGGTCGACGGGTAGGCTGCGCAGATAGTCGAGGTTGATCGTCGCGGCGCGGCTGAAGTCGCTCTCGAGCAGGCGGACCTGGTCCAATGCGAAAGGCTGCATCCGGCACACCGGCTTTTCGCGGGCGGAACCGGCGACCGTGCTGAGTGGATCGGCGGTGTCGAAGGCGCGCAGGCGCGGTGCGGTCAGCGCTGCAGCGAAGGCCATCGCACCTGTTTTCAGAAATCGCCTGCGCTTGTCGGAACCCTGCATGCCGCTCCCCGTTGACTTGCGCATCCCCCGATGCACGCTTTCATCGTGCCGTCACACGGGTATGCCGTCTTGTGTCATTTGCGGACCGTCGGTGCGGAATACCGCATACCTCATCTCAATCCAGTGACAGTGTTACGGCGATACGCTGGCCGGGCTGCCCGTGAAGGCGCACAGCGTCGCCGCGCCGATCGTCGTCGCGGGCCGGCTGGCTATCGACCTGCACGACGTTCGCCTTGCGGCCAGGCGGTACGCGCAGGGTGAGCCAGGTCTCGCGTGGCGTGGCCTCGTGCGGTAGCGTGACGCTGGCCGATATCCGGTTGTGCGCCTGCTCCACGCGCAGATCGCAACGTCCCCAGCGGGTTGGCGCGCCAGTCATCGAGACGGGACCCTGGGCGAGCCACGCATGCGGCAAAGCGCGGCCGAGCAGCAGGCTGTCCCCCGCGCTGTCCTCGAAGACGAAAGCCCAGCGCAGCAAGAGTGGAATAGTCATTTGCGCGGGCATGCAGAACAGCGGCATTCCGCCCGAGATATCGGTGACCTCGCCGGCCGTCCAGCTGCCCGGCGTATGTGCGTGGTAACGGTGCGCATAGAGGAACAGCAGGTACTCGTCGACGCGGCCCAGCCGAAGCAGCTGTTGCGCATAGCCGTAGGAGATGAAGCCCAGGATGTCACGGCTTTTCGGGTCGACCGGGCCGATGTTGGCGACGACACCGAGGCTGGTAGCGCCGTGGCCGCGCATCGCGTCGATCACGAGATTCGCGAGGTCGTCGGGCAGGATGTCGGCTTGCAGCAGTTCCGCATACGCACGGTGTGGCCATTGCTGTTCGCTGGGATGTTCGGCAGCGAGCGCCTCGCGGAAGGTGCGCTTGACCCCGGGAAGGGGCGGGATATAGGCCGGCTGGAGGTCGTGGCGCACATTGGCGCGAACGCTGGCGACGACTCGTTTGCGCAACGTGTCCGCGCGGGACACCCAGAGGGATGCGTTGGGGCCGCCATCGGGAGCGATGCGAGGCCATGCGGTGGCAAGGTCGGCGAGACCGCGCGCAGCCAGCGCGCTGTTCGCGAAATACGGTTTCCACCACAGCGAGGGATCCGGAAACAGGCAGGCGTCCGATTCGTTCCAGCCGTGGATGAGGCCGTGGCCGGGATCGTTTGAAGGAAGCTGCAGGGAGGCATCGTGCAATTCGATGAGGATCGCGGCGGTCGCTTCGATCTTGCGCTGGTGCTTGCGACACAGCGCCACGTCACCGGTGTACGCGACATAGCGTGCTATCAGGGACAATGTGAGCCCGAACTGCGCCGTTTCCGCGCCGCGCATGTTGATCATGCCGTCGTCGTAGACGAAGTCGTTGAAATAGCCGTCGAACACCGCGGCCGCCTGAGTGAACCGGCCCCATTCGAGGTTGGCGTACAGCGAGCTGGTGAAGGTGTCCTGGAAGCCGTCGTATTCGTTGCCGGCGTAATCGCGATCGACCGCGCCATAGCGCGGATAGGTGCCGTCCGGACGCGCCACCAGTTCGCGCGCGAACGCATAGCGCGCCATGTCGGCCCAGCCCGGTGCGGCGATGTCCGCACGGACGACGTCGGCGAGCTCGGCGTGCCAGACGTCGTGAAAACGCAGCAGAGCTGCATAGAACGCCTCGGCGGCGGGCGGTTCGCGCCGGGGAGGATAGGCGGGGTAGCTATGGCCGTAGACGACCTTGGTGAAGCGGCCCCGCTCGATCAGCGCGGTTCGGTGCCAGGTCTGCACGACGAAACGGTCGGTGGCGTCGACGTCGGCGAAGACAATGACGTCGTACCAGCGGTGGTCATCGATAGGTACCACCTTATGCACGGCCGGCAGCCAGCCGCCAAGCAGGCCTTCGCGCCGGCGGGCGACCTTCTTCGGATCGTGCAGATCGGCAAATACCTGATCGGCGTGGTAGCCCCGCGTGCTGCCTGATGTATAGACCGGCATGGTGTCCGCGCATCGCCGCGTGCCGACGAAGGTTGTCCAGGGCAGACGACCGTAGTAATTCTCCGGATCGAGCACGGACGCAGGCGGCGGCGTCGCCAGTCGCACCTGGGTCTCGTCGGGCTCGCCATGGGCGAGCAGGCGGTCCGCCAGCAGGTCCGGGCCGGCGACGGCGATGTCCGTCAGTGCGAGACCGAGATACGGCTGCGTCGCCTCGTCCCACGTCGTTTCGGTACGCTTGCCCAGGACGACGGCTTGCGTGCCGTCGGTCAGCACGAGTGCGCCATCCGTTGTGCGCAGATCTTCCTCGACTCGCCAGGCGCGGCCATCGTGTTGGAAGCGGGCCAGCGTGGTGTAGCTCTTGAGTGAAGGCGCGTCGAGCGGCACGCGAGGTGCTTGCGGCGGCGGGCTGGTGGCGGGTGACGATACGGGGCCGTTGCGCCACAGAGCTTCGGCCGACAACGGAACGACACCGATCGCAGCGCTTGCCGCTGCCAGCGTACGCAGGAAATCGCGGCGGGCCATCGGCACGCCCTCTCGGTCACTCATCGTCGTCGTCCAGCGAGAGCGCTGAGGCGGGCAGGCCCGTCGACGCGCCCCAGTAGTAGATCAGGGTGGAGAACACCAGGACTGTCACCGAGTCCCAGGGATGCGCCAGGCTGCCGTTACCACCGAACGTGCCCAGCGCCGAGACGAGCATGATCAGTACATAGAAGCCGACCAGCCAGAGCGACGAGCGCACCTGCCGGGCCAGTACGTCGCGCGGTGCGCCGGTGGCGCGCTTGACGACGACATAGCCGACGAACATGACGATCTGCAGGCCGAGCAGCCAGGACACCGTGCTCCAGCCCGACCAATAGACGATCAGCGCGGCGACTGCGAATGAGACGGGGCCGATCACGGCGAAGCCGCGCACGCGGAAGGGACGTTCGAGTCCCGGTGCACTTCGTCGTAGCGCAGCCACCGTCACCGGTGCTACCGCATAGCTCAGCACCAGCGCGGCGGAGACGACCTGGATCAGTGCCTCCCAGGAGGGAAACGGCAGCGTCCAGAAGATCGACAAGGCGAGCGTCAGCCATAGTGCAGGGCGCGGAATGCCGGACTGGCGGTCGATCCGCGTCAGCGTCGGGAAGAAGCCGCCGCTGCGCGCCCAGCCGTAGACGATGCGCGGCGTCGCGTTCATGTAGATGTTGCCCGTACCGCTGGGCGATATCACCGCGTCGCACACCACCAGTGTGGCCAGCCAGCCGAAGCCGAGGGCGAGCGCGATGTCGTGATAGGGCAGGGCGAAGGCCTTGTCCATGCCGTTCCAGCCACCTGCCAGCATGTCGGTGGGGATGCCGCCGAGGAAGGCGAGTTGCAGCAGCACGTAAATCACTGTCGAGAGCAGGACGGAAAGGATCAACGCGATGGGAATCGTGCGCTGCGGATCGCGTACTTCGCTGGCCACCGAGACGATGGGCGTGAGGCCGAGGTAGGCGAAGATAATGCCGCCGGCGGATACCGCGGCCTCGATGCCGGACAGGCCGTTGGGTGCGAGCCCATGGATGCTCAGGTTGCCCGGATGAAAGTGCGTCAGCAGCACCACGACCACCAGAACGGGCACTACAAACTTGAAAACGCTGATGACGTTATTGGCCTTGGCGAAGGTCTTCACACTGAAGTAATTCAGTGCGAAGAACACGAGGAGCAGGGCCAACTGAACGAACCAGCCGAACACACTCGCATGTGTGCTGCCCGGCACATTCAGCGCGGGAAGCCATGCCGCGGCGTACTGCCGGCAGGCGACGGTTTCGATAGCGATAAGGCTCGAAAACGCAATCAGCGTGATGAAGCCCATGAGAGAGCCGAGCAGCGCGCCATGCGAGTACTCCGGGTAACGCACCGCGCCGCCCGCGCGTGGCAGGGCGGCGCCCAGCTCGCAATAGACCAGCCCGAGCAGCAGAACCGCTGCGCCTCCGATCAACCACGAGAGGATGCCTGCGGGGCCGGCAAGCGCGGCGACATGCCCGGCCGCGAATAGCCAACCCGAGCCGAAGATCGCGCCCAGTCCGATGAAGGTCAGGTCGACCAGGGTGAGCCGTTTCTGAAAATGGCCTTGCGACGCATCGGTCATAGTCAATGAACTCCCTGGCTATGTGGAGACTTGCCGCCACCTGCTATGAAGGCGTCGATCCGTTCGTTAAGGAGCGGAAGGGGCACCGAACCGGTGGCGAGCACGGTGTCGTGAAATGCGCGAATGTCGAAATGCTCGCCCAGTGCTCTCTCGGCACGGGCGCGACCTTCGCGGATGGCCATCTCGCCCAGGTAATAAGACAACGCCTGTGCCGGCCACGCGATATAGCGGTCCACTTCCGTGTCGATTTCATGCTCGGCCAGCGCTGTGTTGTCGCGCAGGTATTGCCGTGCCTGTTCACGCGTCCAGTGCAGGTGATGGATGCCCGTGTCGACCACGAGCCGCGCCGCGCGCCATGCCTGGTAGCTGAGGTAACCGAAGCGCTCGTAGGGCGTGTGGTAGATACCCATCTCCTGACCGAGATATTCGCAGTAGAGCGCCCAACCCTCGCCGTACGCGGAGATGTAGTTGAACCGGCGGTAGTCGGGAAGGCCTGTCGTCTCGGCTGCCAGTGGCATCTGCAAGGCGTGCCCGGGCGATGATTCGTGCAGCGTCAGCGCAGGCAGGGAATAGAGCGGCCGCGCCGGCAGGTTATAGGTATTGACCAGGTAAATGCCGGGGCCGCCGCGTCCACCCGTGTAGATTGGCGCAAGGTCGGCCGGCACGGGCTCGATCGCGAAGCGGCGGCGCGGCAACAGGCCGATGTAATCGCCGACCACGGCGTCGACCTCCTTGGCGATCCAGGCGGCGTCCTTGAGCAACTCATCGGGAGTCTTTGCATAGAACCGCGGGTCCGTGCGCAGGAAGTGCAGGAACTCGGGAAAGCTGCCCTTGAAATCCACTTCGCGCATGATCGCGAGCATCTGTCCGTGAATGTCCGCCATCTCCTTCAGACCGAGCGCATGGATGTCGTCAGGGCTCATGTCCAGCGTGGTGTACTCGAGAATCTGCGCGCGGTAGAAGGCCTTTCCGTCCGGCAGGTCTTCGGCAGCGAGGCTATCGCGGGCTTTCGGGTAGTACTCGTCGTGCATGAAGGCTAGAAGCTTTGCGTACGCAGGCCGCACCTGTTGCGCGATCGCCTTGCGCGCCTCGTCACGCAGGCGTGCCTGTTCCGCCGCGGGAATGGTCGAGGGCATTTTCTTGAACGGCGTGTAGAAGAGGTTTGCCTCGTCCGCCGCATCGGCCACCGAGCGGATTCCGTCGTACTGGCTGGCGACAACGAGCTTGGGTTGGGTGAAGCCACGTGTCAGACCGAGACGCATGTCGGCGATCTGCTCATCGAAATAGCGAGGCACGTCGCGCAACCGGCCGAGGTAGTGGCGATAAGCCGCGGCATCGGTGAACGTCGCCCGCGCGCTGAAGCCGAGGTTGCTCCAGAACGCCGAGTCGGCGTTGAAGGGCATCTGCCAGGTCATGAAACGCTGGTCGGCGAGCAACACTTCGATCTGCTGACGGAACACGGCGTAGTTGGTTGGGTCCTCGCCCGTCAGTCGCTTCGGATCGATTGCCTGCAGTTGGCCGAGCACCTCACGCCAGTAACGCTGACGTTCCGCCTGCGTCGTCGCATCCGCCTTCGGCAGCGTGTCGGATGGCTTCGCCGGGCCATCCTCGTCGTCCGCTCCGGCGAACTGCGCCTGCCGCCACGACCATTCCCGGTCGGCGATGTCGTGGAAGCGGTGGGTCGCCTCGTCAGCGAGCACGGGAGCGGCGAACGTGGCGATGCCCAACAGGCAGGCAAGACGGGCGAGGTACTGGGGCACGTGACGCTCCGTTCAGTGATGAGTGGGTGTCGAGGCCTTGATGTTGGCGATCCACGCATCCGTGCGTGCGTCGAGCAGATCCAGCGGCATCGCGCCGCCCGAAAGCATCTCGTCGTGGAAGGCCCGGATATCGAAGGCAGCGCCGAGCGCCTTCTCCGCGCGCTGCCGTAGTTCCAGGAACTTCAACTGGCCGAGCTTGTAGCCCAGCGCCTGACCCGGCCATGCGATGTAGCGGTCGGTCTCCGCCTGCATGCTGGGCTCGTCTTCCGCGGGGTGTGCGTGGAAGAAGTCGATCATCTGCTTACGCGTCCAGTGCAGTGAGTGCACACCGGTGTCCAGCACGAGGCGATCGGCGCGCAGCAGATCGCCACTGAGCCGGCCGTAGTCGTTGTATGGATCCTTGTAGAAACCGACTTCCTTCGCGAGACGCTCCGCATAGAGTGCCCAGCCTTCGATGTAGGCGTTATAGCCGGCCTGCTGGCGGAAGGGCGGCAACGGCAGGTTCTGCGCGATGGAGATTTGCAAGTGATGGCCCGGCACGCCTTCGTGGTAGGCGGTGTCTTCGATCGTATAGAGCGTGCGCTGGGCGAAGTCGCCGGTATTGACGAAGACGACGCCGGGGCGTTTGCCGTCCGGCGTACCCTGGTGGTACTCGGCGCCCGGTGCATCCTTCTCGCGATAGGTCTCCACCGCCTGCACGTACAGTGCGGTGGTCGGCAGGCGGCCAAACAGCTTCGGCAGCTCGGGCCGCATACCGGCGATGTACTGGCGGTAGCCGTTGAGAATCTGCTCGCGTGAAGTGGCGTAACGCGTGCGATCCTTTTCCAGCGCCTCGCGGAAGAGGGGCAGGCTTGCGTAACCTAACTGTTGGGCGATGGCGGTCATCTCGCCTTCGATACGCTTCACCTCGTCAAGGCCGATCTGGTGGATACGCTTCGGATCGAGGTCGGTGGTGGTCTGCGTATGGATGGCGAAACGGTAGCGCGCCTCGCCGTCGGGCAGTGACCAGATGCCCTCCTGAAGGCGACCGCGCGGGGCATAGTCATTCGCGACGAAGTCGGCCAGCTTGCGGTAAGCGGGGCGTACCTGCTGGTCGACCGTGGTGAGGATAGCCTGCTTCAGGCGTTGCCTGTCTTTCACCGGAACGCTTTCCGGAATGTGCGCGACAGGCTGGCCGAAGACGTTCGCTTCGCCGGCCGGATCCGCGATGTGTCGCGCCTGCACGGCGACTTTCTCGAGCAGGTAGCGCGGCTGCATGAGGCCATCGGCCATGCCCTGGCGCGACGCCGCGATGAGCTGGCCGACGATACCGGGGATGGCTTTCAGCCGCGCGAGGTAATCCTCGTAATGACGCGTGCTGTCAAACGGAATGGTGGGCACGAAGCCCGGCAGCTGCAGTTGCACGCCGCCGAGCTGATCCAGCGGCATCTCGTGGTTCTTGAGGCGGATCGCCTCGAGGTGGTCCTTCAACTCACGTACGGCCATCGCCTGGCTGAGGCGACGTTGTTCGTCGAGACGGGAGACGTCAACGGCCTGGAATCGATGCAGGAAGGACGCTGTCGCGTCGCGATCGACGATGACATGAGCCAGCGAGTAGTCGGTCCAGCGGTCGTTGTAACGGTCGTCGCCGATCGTCGTGGCCAGCTCGGGGCTTTCCTTCAACTGGTACTCCCAGCGTTCGGCAACGAGAGCGTCGAGGTCCGCTTGAGGGCCGGTCGCGGCGAGCGCGGTGGAACACCGTGCGGCCAACAGACAAGCGACGACGACGCTGCGGACGGCGGTCGAACGGGTCATGCGAGTCCCTTGGCGAAAGGCTGGTCGATCGACGGCGATGGCTCGGTGAACCAGGCACCGCCTTCCTCGGTGACGTAAAAATGGTCCTCGAGGCGAATGCCGAAACGTCCCGGGATGACGATCATGGGTTCGTCGCTACAGCAGTTGCCCGGAGCCAGAGGGGCGTTGTTGCCGCGCACAAGGTATGGCGCCTCATGGATGGCCATACCGCAGCCGTGGCCGGTGCGATGCGGTAGTCCGGGCAGGCGATAGTCCGGCCCGAGGCCGCCGGCTTCGATCACGCGCCGCGCCGCGGTGTCGATATCGGCACACGGGACGCCGGGCCGCACGGCATCGAATGCCGCCTGTTGCGCCGCGCGCTCCAGGTCCCAGATTCGCGCGTGCTCGGTGTTCGGCGTGCCGAACACGTAGGTGCGGGTGATGTCCGACTGGTAGCCGGCGACGCTGCAGCCGGTATCGATCAGTACTACCTGGTTGGGCTGAAGATATTGCTCACCCGGTACGCCGTGGGGGTAGGAGGTGGCCTCACCGAACTGGACGATGCAGAAGGTGGATCCGTTGTCGGCGCCGAGCGCACGGTGCGCACCGTCGATGAAGCGCTTGACCTCGCCGGCGGCGACGCCTTCATGAAGCATGCCGGCGGCGAGCGCTTGCACCTTCAGTGTCATCGCCGTCGCCTGCTTCATCAGCGCGAGCTCCGCTGCCGATTTACGCGCTCGGCAACCGTCGATCACCGGTGCGGCATCGATGATGGCACGGTTACCGATCGTTTCGCGAAGCCCCGTATAGACGCCGAAGGGCGCGGCCGGATCGAGGGCCAGTGTGGCCGCGCCGCGCACACCCATGCAGCCTGCGACCAGCGCGTAGGGATCGTCATGCTCTTCCCAGAACGCCATGGCGATCGGGTGCGCCATCTCTGCGCGTAGCGAACCTTCCTCGAAGGCCGGACAGATCATCGCCGGCTCGCCGCGCCGGGGTAGCAACATGGCTACCAACCGTTCGGTGGCACCCCAGGGGATACCGGTGAAGTAGCGCAGCGATGTGCCTGCCGTAACGAGCAACGCGTCCGCCTCGATCGTATCGAGCAGACGCTGCGCGCGCTCGATACGGTCGAGGTATTCGTCGTTCGCGATCCGTGGCGCAAGCTCGGTCCAGGGCGTACAGGCGGCCCAGGCGAGCTCCGGTGAGAGATGGCCGATCTGCGCGCTCACGCGTCGGCTCCGACGTCGGCATGGGTCCAGCGACCGTCAATACGCCGCTGCGCGCCCGCGGCGTTGTGATCGCGCAGTTCCGCGGGGAGCAATGCATCGGGGACGTTGTCGTAACTATGCAGCACGGTGAAGCGGTGGATGGCCGCCGGCATGCCGACCGCGGTGAAACCGGCGTTACTGGTCGAAGGAAACGGGCCGCCGTGGTTCATCGCGGGGCTGACCGCCACACCGGTGGGCATGCGGTTGGCGATGAGCCTGCCCACCCGCTCGCGCAAATGTCGCGCGATGGACCCCCACAGTGCGTCGTCGCTACCGTCCGCGGCGCGGTAAAGCGTGCCGGTGAGATTCCCTTCGAGCGCTTTTGCCACAGCGGCGAACGCAGCGTCTCCATCGACACGAACCAGCAGGCTGACCGGGCCGAAGGCTTCGGCTTGCAATGCGCCCTTGTCGTCGACGAAGTCGATGCCGTCGACGCTCAGTAGCGTCGGCTGGAAGCGATAGCCCGTGCCCGTGCCGATGTCGCCGCCCGCGAGTACCTGCGCGCCGGCCGTGGTCAGACCCTGCACGGCTCGCGCAAGGTTGTCCTGCACGCCACGCGAGAACAGCGAGCGTGGCGATGCTTCGGCGAACAGGCGGGTGGCGCGGGTGACGAATGCATCGCCGGCGGCGTCTTGGGGGACGACGACGATGCCGGGATTGGTGCAGAACTGGCCGCTGCCCATTGTGCAGGAGGCGAAGAAGGTGGCAGCGAGCGCCTCGGCGTCCTCGGCCAGTGCGCCTGGCAACAGGAAAACCGGATTGACGCTCGACATCTCGGCATAGATGGGCACGCCGGCGGTATCCGCAGCGGCTTTCAGTGCCAGTCCGCCGGCACGACTTCCGGTGAAACCGATCGCGCCCAGCCGGGGATCGGCAGCAAGGCGCACGCCAAGCTCGTTATCGAAGTGGTACAGCATCTGTACCGCCGCGGCGGGCAGGTCGGCGGCGAGGAGTGCCTCGTGGGCGAGCTCTGCCAGGCGTCGCGAGGTGGCAGGGTGCGAAGGGTGCGCCTTGGCGATGACAGGATTGCGCGCTGCGATGGCCGAGGCGAAGTCGCTGCCCGCGATCGCATTGAAGGCGAATGGGAAGTTGTTCGGGCCGAACACCAGCACCGGCTTGCCCAAAGGCGCGCGGTGAGCGCGCAAGCCACTGGCCGTGTCGATCACCGGATCGCTCCAGCTGTGTTCGCGTACCGCGCGCGCCGTCTGACGAAGCTGCCCACTCGCGCGTGGCAGTTCCACCGACCGCAGACGCGGTTCGGCGGGCAGCGCTGTTTCCGCCGCGGCGAGCGCGACGAGTGTTTCGGCATCGCCCTCGATTGCGGATGCGTAACGCTCGAGGAAATCCGCGATACGTTCGGGTGACGTCGCAGCCAGTTCGGCGGCAACTGTAGACGCGGCGACGAGCGCCGCCTCCACGTCCGTGGCACCACTGACGGGAAATGCCGGGCCGATCGCTTCGGCACGCGTGGGGTCTTCCGCCCGGAACGAGCCGGTTGGCGCGTCCGCGGCACGCCACCGACCGCCGATCAGGACCTGTGGCTGGTCAGTCATGACTCAGGCTCCCGGCTTGGTGGCGATCGCGTGGTCGATCACTTTCATTGCCGCGTCGCGCTCGGCACCAGCAACCGGCAAGCGCGGCGCGCGCACGGTTTCGCTGCCCATACCCACACGCGATTGCACCAGCTTGATAAGCTGGACGAAGGTCGGCACCGTATCGAGGCGGAGCAGCGGGAGGAACCACGCATACAGCGATTCAGCGGCTTTCGGGCCACCGTCGCGGGCCAGCTCGAAGAGTTTCACCGATTCCGCGGGGTAGGCATTGACCAGACCGGCGATCCAACCGGTGGCTCCCATGCTCACGCCTTCGACCAGGGCATCGTCCATGCCGACGAGCAGTTCGAGGCGGTCGCCGAGCAGCGCGCGGATCGCGGCAAAGCGACGTACATCGGCGGAGGATTCCTTCACGGCCTGCAGATTCGGAAACTGTCCTGCCAGCTCGGCGATTTGCGCTGGGGCGAAGTCGGTCTTATAGGCCACCGGGTTGTTGTAGAGCATGCAGGGCAGGTCGGTAGCGGCGATTACAGCCTTCACGTGCGCGCTCATCTCGCGCCAGTCGGTCGAGTACACGTAGGGCGGCAGCACCATCAGGGCCGAACAGCCGATGGCCTTGGCCTCCCGCGCGAGGTGGACGGCTTCGGCGGTGGAGAGCGAGGCGATGCCCGGGATCACCGGGCCGCGGCCGTCGAGCGCCTTGACCAGCGTGCGCAGGATGGCCGTCTTTTCGTCGAAGCTCAGTGTGGCCGCTTCGCCCAGCGAACCGAGCGGCACGATGCCTTTGCAGCCGGCATCGAGCATCTGCACCGCATGCTTGGCGAGGAAGTCGTGATCGACCTGACCGTCGGCGGTGAACGGCGTAGTGATGGCGGGAAGGACGCCGTGCCAGAAGGTTGCGTTGCTCATGTTTGGATGCCTCTCGGTGCAGGAAGGGAAGGACGAAGATCCGGTTCGCCCAGCGTGGACAAACGGGCGGGAAAGAGGGGAGGCCGCGCATCGGTGCGCGGACCATGGCCGAGTTCGGTCAAAGCGGCGCCGCAGATACGACCCTGGCAGGCACCCATGCCGCAACGTGTGGCGAGCTTTGCGCTGCGAGCGTCCGCATACGTCCGGATTGCGCCGAGCGGCACGTCTTCGCAGCGGCAGACCAACGTGTCGTTGCCGGCAAGGGCATGTACTCGCTGTGATAGACCGAAGTGACGGTGCAAATGGGTGGCGAAGGCTCGCGCGTGGTCACGGCGACGCAGGAGCGCGGCAGGCACGGGCACCCCGGCCGCGGCGAGGCCGGCGATCTTGCCTTCCAGGCGAGCGCAGTCCCGGCCACCGATACCGCAGCTTTCACCCGCGGCGAACGTGTCGATACGGCTCGTCCGTTGCAGGGAGTCCACGTCCACCTGTGCGTGCACGTGATCCGTGCGCGTCGCGCAGCCCAGATGCCGGACCAGCGTCAGGTCGGGCACGAGGCCGAAGCCAACCGCGAGCACGTCGCAGTCGAGGCGCTCATGACCCCGTGGACCCTCGATCTCCACGGCGGCAAGAGCGTCGTCGCCGAGCGCGGCGGTAACGACGCCGCCGGGGTAATAGCCGATACCGGCGAGCGACAGCCGCAGCGATGCGGCCTGCGTGAGTTTGGCCGGCCAGCGCCAGAGCCCTCGCGCGAAGCGATGGATCGTTGCGGCTGATGCCTGTTCGTGGATGCCGAGCACAATGGCCCCATGCCGGCGCGCGGTGTGTGCGGCCGCCAGCAGGAGAGGGCCGCTGCCTGCGATCAGTACTCGGCGTCCGCGCAGAGCCCAGCCCTGTTTGGCCAGCGCCTGCAGACCGCCGGCACCGACCACACCCGGTAGGGTCCAGCCCGGAAACGGCAACAGCAGTTCGCGTGCGCCGGTTGCGATCACAAGCGAACGGTAGGGGAGCACGTAGCCGCGACGAGGATCCTGCAAGAGCAGATGGTCCGATTCCGCAGCGATCAGCTGCGTCTCGGGCAACCACGTCACGCCGCGCTCGGACAAGGCGTCGTGAATGCTCCGCTCGGCGATCGCGGGGTAGCCGTGCGTGACGTCGTGGCGCCAGACCTGGCCGCCCGCTCTCGGCTGGCTGTCGATGAGTACGACACGGCGGCCCGCACCGGCGGCAGCGGTGGCGGCGGCCAATCCTGCCGGTCCGGCACCGACCACGGCGATGTCGAAGGCTTCAACCATCCGTGTCCACCCGCATGCCCTCGCGCACGGTGACCTGGCAGGCGCGCTGCTGGGCGATGTCGTCGATGCGGACACGGCACTCGAAGCACACGCCCATGCCGCACAGCGGTGCACGGCGTTGTCCACTCAACGAGCGCCGGAAGGGATGTTCGAGGCTGAGCAGCGCCGCGGCGACGCTTATCCGCCCAGGTACGTCGACGGGCACGCCATCCACGATCAGGCTGACGTCGCTGCCGCTCACGAGAGCACCCGTGCGGGATCATAAGGTGCCGCGTCGATCGCCGTAGGGCGCGCGAGCAGCTGATCGATAAGTAGGTGAGCGCTGCCTAGCGACGTGGTCACACCGAGACCTTCGTGACCGGCGGCAACCCAGGTATCGGCCATGCCGGGCACCCGTCCGAGGTAAGGCAGTCCATCCACGCTCACCGGGCGGAAGCCGGTCCAGATGCGCAGGGCGTCGAGATCGCGCAGACCCGGCAGGAAGCGAAAGCTGCGCTGTAGCATGCGCCGGACCATATCCATCGACACATCGGTATCGACCGCATCGTATTCACGCGAGGATCCGATCAGGATCTGCCCCGTCGGTCGTGGCTGTACGTTGAAGGCGACGCTGGCGGCATCGGCGCCGTGGGCGCTATCGGCATAGCCGAGTTCGAGGAGTTGATGCCGCACCATGGGCGGGTATCGCTCGGTAATTACCAGATGCCCCTTGCGCGCACGGATCGGCAGCGAGGGCAGCAGGCGGGGTAAGGCGCAGCCGGTGGCAACGAGCACGGGACCACGCAACACGCTACCGTCTTGCAGCGCCACACAGCCCGGTTGCATGCGCAGTGCGTGCTGCGCGTGGAATGTGGCCCCACGTTCCAGGGCGAGATCCACGAGATGGCGCGCGACAGCCGGCGGGTAAACCACCGCTTCGCGAGGGACCCGCAGGCCACCGCGCAATCCGGGAGCGAGCATCGGTTCCAGTTCGTACAGGCGCACCGCTTCGACGAGTTCCGCCTCGACGCCGGCTTCGGTGAGCCGCGCGAGTTTGGCGGGTATGCGCGAGAACTCGTCGTCGTTGCTGGCGACCCACAGTGTGCCGCAGCGGCTGAATTCGGCTGAAGGCAGGTCGGTGAAGGCTTCCCAAAGGGCCAGCGAATAGCGCGACAAGGCGAACTCAGCCGGATCGTCGTCCATCGCTACGAGGTGTCCCATGGCCGCCGCGGTGGCGCCACCCCCGACGATGCCCGGTTCGACGATGGCGACGTCCAACCCCTCGGCGGTTGCTCGCTCGGCACATGCGGCACCGACGATGCCGGCACCGATCACGATCAGGTCGAACGTGCTCACGCGGTGCCTATGCCCCAGGCCAGCGGGTCGGCCTGGTCGATCACGATCGTGCCGTGCATCGTGACGTGCGCGCTGCCGGTGATGCGTGGCAGCACACCGCGCTCGCCATGCCGGTAGGTCGCTTCGAAGATGCTGCCGAGGATGCCGGCTTGCCGCCATACCTGACCTGGATCCAGCTTGCCGTCCGCAGCGAGACAGGCCACCTTCGCGCTGGTGCCGGTACCGCAGGGCGAGCGGTCGTAAGCCATTCCGGGACAGAGCACGAAGTTGCGGCCGTCGCCACCGGTTTCATGGTCGGGGCCATTCAGTTCGATATGGTCGATCTCCTGGCCGTCGGCGCCGGTGATCCCGTGTCGTTCGAGACCGGCGCGGATCGCTTCCGTATACACCGTGAGCGCGCGCTGGTTTGCGAGGGTGAGAGGATGCGGCGTGTCGTTGGTGATGAAGAACCAGTTGCCGCCCCAGGCGACATCGCCGGTCACGAGGCCGTGGCCGGGCACGTCCACCGAGATGCTTCGGCGGTGCCGATAACTTTCCACGTTCTCGACCGCCACGCGGCCGTCTTCGAGCAGTTCGACACCGACCATGCCGACCGGCGTCTCCAGGCGGTGGCGGCCCGGGCCGATACGCCCCATGTGCTGCAACGTACGTACGAGGCCGATGGTTCCGTGCCCGCACATGCCGAGGTAGCCGACGTTGTTGAAGAAGATCACGCCGGCGCAGGCGGAGGGATCGCTCGGCTCCAGCAGCACGGCACCGACCATGGTGTCGGAACCGCGGGGCTCGCAGGTGACGGCCTGGCGCCAGTGATCGTACGTTTCGCGCATGCGCTGGCGACGTTCGGAGAGCGAGCCGGGCCCGAGGTCGGGGAAGCCGGAAAGCACGACCCGGGTGGGTTCGCCACCGGTGTGCGAGTCAATGAATTCAATAAGGTGCATGGGTTCATGCTCACCGGGACACCCCGTCGGCGTATAGAAGGCTTTGCCGAGGACGGATGCGGAATTCGGCACAACCACATAATGCCGCCATGGTGGACGCGTCGACGGACGGGCTTGCATTTACCCGCTCTATGCCGCTTATGATGCATTGCGGCATGCCAGGTATCTCGCTGCGCCACGCCGCCACCGCCTCCGGAGAAACACGCGGCCATGAAGATTTCCGCCGATGAGCTCGAGCCGTTGTTTGACGCGTTGCCCGATGTCGTGTTCTTCGTGAAGGACACCGAGGGCCGCTACACACATGCCAACCTGACACTAGTTCGTCGGTTGGGCCTGAAGCACCGCAGCGATGTGATCGGCAAGGACGTGACCGAACTGTTTCCCACGATAATGGGCGGCTCTTACGCTGCGCAGGATCGGCGCGTGCTCACCGGGGAGCTGATCGAGAATCAGCTGGAGGTGCACATCTTCAACAATCGCACGCCTGGGTGGTGCCTGACCTGCAAGCGGCCGCTGTTGTCCTCGCGCGGCGAGATTCGCGGTGTGATCGGGATTTCGCGGGACCTGGGTTTTCCCGATGGTAAGCATCCGACTTACGAGCGCCTTCGCCGCGTGCTCGCGCACATGCAGGAGCACTACGGCGAGGGCGTTCGCATTCCCACGCTTGCCCAAATGGCGGGGCTGTCGGTGGCCCAGCTCGAACGGCACTTCCGCCGCGTGTTCCAGCTGACACCGCAACAGGTACTCACCAAGCTGCGCATCGAGGCAGCCATGCGCCTGCTGAGCGGTGACGACAGTGTCGCCGCGATCGGCATGGCGTGCGGCTTCGTCGACCAGAGTGCGTTCGCGCGCCAGTTCAAGGCCACCGTTGGCATGACGCCGAGCGATTACCGCGGCATGGCGCAGCGCGCGCAGCCTGTCGTCGCGCAACGAGCTGCGGTTTCTTGACCACGCGAGATCTTTGCCCGGTAAGCGCAACTCTTACCACGGCGTGAGCGAAATATCGCGGATCCCCCGTCTCCAGGAAGCAGGAAAACCTGGCCCGCTTCAAGGCAAGCAAGCCGGCGGAATTCACACGGCAGGTCGAGGCCCTTCAGACACACTTCTTGCCAGGTGCCTTAACCGGCTAAAGCCACGCTTTCCCCCACAGTTCCCTGACTCAGCTCCTCTTGCGCAAAGCGCACGAAAGCAAGCGCGGAATCGCTCACCGCGCGAGCCGACATCGTCAGGGCGTGAACCGGAATAGGGGCCGGTTCCGCCGATTCGTGGACCCTGACCAGACGACCGCTCCGGATATCGTCCTCGCATAGGCAGGCAGGTAGGCGGGCAAACCCGAGCCCGGCGCGGACCGAGGCGAGGAGCAGATCCGTGTCGCTGGTCACCAGCCTCGCTTCGCTTTGCCTGCCTGGCCGAAAGACAAGACTCACGGGCGCACCCGGGCCAGCATACGCAAGAACGTCGCCATCCGCGATGCGTTCGGCGTGGGCTGGCGTTCCAAGGCGCGCAAGGAGCTCGGGCGCCGCGACTGTCATCACGGGCATGCGGGCCAGCGATCGCGCGACCACGTCCGTGCTGTCGGGCAGGCTGTCGTTCACTGCCAGGACGACGTCCGCTTGTTGCCGGAGGAGCGGCTCGACGTCGCCGGTGCCTGTTGTCAGCCATACGCGGACACGGGGATGAACCGCGGAAAACCTCGGCAGGATAGTCGACATCAATGGCATCAGCAGGCTGTGCACGTGGACTCGTACGAACCTGCTTTCCCCATCGGCGCGCGTGGCCGCGTACTCCGCCGCGGCCGCGGATTCGCACATGGCCGAGGCGTGTCGGTAGACCGCCTCGCCCGTGGAGGTTACCGAGAAGCGGCGCGCGTTCCGGTGCAGGAGCTGCACGCCCAGTCGCCGCTCCAGCGCAATGACCCGGCGGCTCAGCAGGGATCGCGTCGTTCTGAGCTGGTCGGCGGCCACCGAAAAGCTCCCTGCCTCGATCACCTGCACCAGAAGGAACAGGTCCGCCATGTTGTTCGTCTGCTTCATGCTCGTGATGACATGCGATGGATGCGCGCAACAGTAGGACGATAGTCTGCCTGTCACCTTTGATGGAGGGGGGGTGACCTTTGCCCGGGGGGCAAAATCGGCCGATTTGTCTATACTCCGCCCAAAGGGGACGTCGCACGACGCTTGGCAGCACACTGGGGCTCTGCTTGTACACGTCAGATTCGCCACACATCATGGTTGTCGACGACCGACCCGAGGAGATCGGCGCGCTCGTTGTGGCGCTCCGCGCGGAAGGCTGGCGGGTAAGCATCGTCACCAACGCCGGTCAAGGCGTCCGGCGAGCGCAGGTGATGGTCCCGGACCTCATCTTGCTCGATGTTCGGATGCCGGAAATAAACGGCTTTGTCGTCAGCCGTCTGCTGCAGGAAGTTCCGCAGTTGAAACACACGCCGATGGTGTTTCTGACGGCGGCGAACAGCCTCGAGGAACGCCTCGAAGGGCTTAGTCATGGCGGTGTCGATTACATTCTCAAGGACTGCAGTCCCGCTGAACTGGTGGCGCGGGTGCGTATCCATCTGAGGCTCGCGCCCCGGTCTGCCGTCCCATCCGTCGATCCGGTATCCGTCGGATCGCCGTCCCAGGACGAGGTGATCCTGCAAGCCGCCATGCGGCTTCTCCGTCGGCGTCTTTCCGAGCCCCTCACCCTCGACGAGGTGGCCCGGGACGTGGGCACCTATGACAAGCGTCTATCGGCGATCTTTCGGGAACACCTTGGCACCACGGTTTTTGCGTGGCTGCGTGAGGAGCGGATCCAGCGAAGCCGCCGCTTGCTTGCCGAGACCTCGTTGAGCATGCAGGAGATCGCCCTCGAGATCGGCTTTCGGAGCGCTTGCAACTTTACGACCGCCTTCCGGGAGCGGCTGGGCGTCCCTCCCACTCAGTATCGGAAGGCGACTCAAGGAGTTACCGGCACGTGCTGAGCTGGGTACGACGGGCGGCGTGCGCGCTGTGCATGCTCGCCTATGGCATGCAGGCCGTTGCGGCCGCGCCGTCCCCGCATGTCCAGCTGCCGCTGGTGATCTACGATCAGAACACGGGTCTGTCGAGCCTGTCCGTGGTTCGCCTTCTGGAAGACCGACGTCATTTTGTCTGGGCGGGAACGGAGCAGGGCCTCTATCGCTTCGACGGCATTGGGTTCAATCCGATGCTCGCAAAGGACGGCTTCCAGACCTCGGAAGTGGTGAGCCTGGCCGAGGACGACAACGGGCATGTCTGGGCGGGATCGAGAGCGGGCCTTCAGTCGCAGAACGATGATGGGCAGTTTTCCTGGGTGCGGCCGGACGGCCGGACCATGCTCGCCGACCGCGGCCAGACCCTGGCACCGGACGGGCAGGGCGGCATGCTGGTGGTCAGCGGGCATCATCTGTTTCGCCTGAAGCAGCAGGCGCCCGGCCAGTGGACGGCGGCCCCATGGCCGGAAGGGGAGGCGAGTGGCACCGGAGCGACCCAGGTCGCCGCTGTCTTCCAGCATCGCGGCGAGGTCTGGTTCGGGTGCGACGAGGCGGTGTGTCGCCTGAGCAAGGGCGCCCTGACCCGATTTGGTACTGCCCAGGGCGTTCCCGCCGATAGATGGGTCGGGTTTCTGGTCGCCCGCGACGGCACGGTATGGGCGCGCGGGTTGCGCACGGTCCTCACGCTCGCCGCTGACGGTGACGTGTTCGTCCCGCACAACATGCCGGGGACGCATGGCGAGGTGGCGGCCACCAGCATCGATCTTGCCCAAGATCGGGAGGGGCGAATCCTCACGCGCTCGGACACGGGCATCGCGCGCTGGGACGGCACCCGTTGGGAGCTGCTGGACACGCTCAACGGGCTGCCCGGCGTGGGGGTTTCCGCCCTGATCGCCGATCACGATGGGGCCGTGTGGGCGGGAACGTATGGCCGGGGCGTGCTTTATTGGAGCAACGCCAGCGCCGTCGAAAACTGGACCGCCAACCAGGGGCTCAACGACAGCCTCATCTGGTCCATTACCCGGGCAGGTACCGACTCGATCTGGGTGGCTGGCGAAAGCGGCGGGGAAATCATCGTGCCGTCCGAAGGGCGCGCGCACCGATGGCCCATCAGCCTGCCTCCGCCCTTCCAGGCGCACGCCGTGGTCACGGATACCGCCGGATCCATCTGGTACTTCCTGTTCGATGGGCGGGTGGTCCGTTACGAACCCGAAACCCACCGCACGACCCAGGTCGCCGAACTGCCTTATCTCATCCGCGGCGCACACAGGGACCGGGCCGGCCGGCTCTGGATCTATACGATGGGTGGGCTCTATGAGCTCGACCCTGCCTCCGGATCCGTCGCGCACGTGGCTCCGGACCTGATTCCCTCAACGATGTGTTCCGACCTGGCGCAGGACAACGCCGGGCGTTTATGGCTCGCCTGCAACTCTGGCTTGTATCGCCACAACGACAGCGGATGGGCGCGCGTTCGCGTCCTTCCGAACGAATCGCTCGGAGGCTACGAAAACGTTGCGGCAACCCCCGACGGGCGCCTCTGGCTCAGCGCATTGCAGCCGGGACTCCTCTCCGGGCGTGCCGGCGATCTGGACACCCTCACCATGGAGCCTGTCGACGACCCGCTTCTGGCGGCGACGCGATTCTATTTTCTGCGCGCCGATGGCCAGGGCCGTGTCTGGGCCGGCGGCGGTAAAGGCGTGGACGTCCTTGCGGGTGGGGTGTGGACACGCCTATCCAGCCGGGATGGCCTGTTGTGGGATGAAACCAACCACGGCGCGTTCTTCGCCGATACAGACGGCTCGGTGTGGATCGGGACGCCCGTCGGGCTGACCCACATACTCAAGCCCGCTGACCTGCTTGCGCCCCGAACGATGACCCCGCGGCTTTTTCCGGCTCGCTATGGGGCCCGTGCCGTGGCGTCGGAAGCACTGCCTTACGAAAGCGGCGCCCCCTTGAACGTCGCCTTTGGCGTTTCGGGCAACAGTGCAGGGCATCCGGTGCACTTTCGCTACCGCCTCAAGCCGCTGGACCGCGACTGGGTCGACACCAGCCAGCGAGAGGTCCGCTACGCGTCGCTTCCCTGGGGCCATTACCGTTTTGAAGTTCAGGTGGTGGACGAAAACCGGCGTGCGAACTCGAGCATCGCCTCGTTCGAGGTCACCATCCAGGCGCCATGGTGGATGACACCGGGCGCCTTCATCGCCCTCGCCCTGGCGATCGTGGGCCTGGTGGTGGGCGCATGGCGCTGGCGGACCCACTTGCTCATCGCGCATGCCCGGCGGCTGGAAGGCATCGTGGTCGAGCGCACCGCGGAACTGCGTACGCTCCTTCAGGCTCGGCGCCGTTTGCTCGCTCACATCGGGCACGATCTGCGCGCGCCGCTCTCGGCCATCGTGAATGTGGCCCGCCAGTGGCGCGGGGCCGGAGCGGAGGTCGACCATCCGCAGAAGATCGAGCGCCACGCACGCCTGCTGATGGAACTGATCGACGAAGTCCTGGCGTTTTCGCGGGGCGAGTTGACGGACGTCCAACTGGAACCGGCCCCTGGCTACCTCCACCGCTTCCTCCATGAGGTGGCGGACGAGGACGTGCTCCTTGTCCAGTCCAACCATAACCGGCTGCAGGTGCGCATCGATTCGGAGCTTCCGGCCGTTGTCGAACTCGACTTTCGGCGCTTACGCCAGGTGCTTTCGAACCTGCTGGGCAATGCTGCGAAGTACACCCGAGACGGGCAGATCGTCTTTACCGTCGGCGGCCGAATCAACGAAGCCGGCACATCGTGTCGCCTGAGCTTTGCCGTCGAGGACACGGGCATCGGTTTGGGAGAGTCGGGCGCCGAGACCCTTGTGGAGCCCTTCGTTCGCGGCACGAACATCGACGATGCCCCTGGGAGCGGACTAGGCCTCGCCATCGTTGCGCAACTCCTGGCTCGCATGGGATCCCGGCTTGAAGCAGGGAGTGGTCCGGAGGGAAGGGGAAGTCGTTTTTCATTCGAGATCGAGGTGCCCCTGGCCCAGGAGCACGACATGGAGCCCGACCTTGCCACGGGTCGATACACGGTAGAAGTGGAGGGGCACGGCAGGAGGGTGGTGGTAGCCGAGCCCGATGCGGCGCGTAGCGCCGTGCTGTGCGATTTGCTCGACGGTTACGGGTTTCAGTCGGTCGCCGTGGGATCGGCCGGCGAGCCCGACGACCTTGGAGCCGAGCCGCCGATCCTTGTTATCGCCGAACATCGGTGGCCGGACGAGGATGAGGGGGCGGTCATCGCACGCCTGCGTCGCCTCGCACCGGATGCGTCGCTGCTGGTGTTCACGGCTGTACCGCCTGCCACTGTCCCCCAGTGGCGCGCTCCCGGCGTGGAGGTGCTTCTGAAGCCCTCCGACGCGGCCGAAGTGATGGCGCATGTTGCCCGGCTCACCGAGCGCCCGGAGGGCTACCTCCATCCGGTGCCACAGGAAAGCGAGACGTTGGCGTCCCCTTACGCAAAAGGCGTTGATCCCGCCTGACCCTTGGCCGCTCTCGCGTCCTGACGGAAGCTGCCCGTCGTCCTTTTGATCGAGCGGAACTTGTCATGCCCGGCATGACAGAAGTTCCCGTTCGGCGGCCTTATCACGTCGCGCCGCTCTTCCTAGAATCGCCCCGCCGCTGTGACGCAGTTCGCATTATTGCGACCGATCGATGCGGCCACTTGCACGCGAGCGTGACGCTGACCTGACGACGCACCGAGCGGCGGCGAGGTGCGTGTTGCGAATCGTCTCGCGTGCGCGCAATCGACTGCATCAAATCGGGGCCTCGCAACAATGAATCGTATCTATCGCCTGTGCTGGAACGCCGCTACCTCCCAGTGGGTCGCGGCCAGCGAACTTGCCCGCAGCCGCCGTCCGGGCGTCGGGGTCAACGCGTCGGCAAGCGCGCCACGCGTGGCGACCATGGCGTTGGCGGTGGCCCTGGCGATCGGTAGTGCGGGCGTTGCTCATGCGGGTCAGACCGGGGGGCAGATCGTTTCGGGCAGCGGCGCGATCAACCAGCATGGCGCGACGACGACGATCAACCAGGCCAGCCAGCACCTGTCGCTGAACTGGCAGACATTCGACATCGGCACGAACGAGACAGTCGACTTCGTGCAGCCGGGCCGTGACGCCATCGCGGTCAATCGCATCCTCGGCAACAGCGCCTCGGAGATCTACGGGCACCTGAACGCCAATGGCCAGGTCTGGCTGATCAACCCCAATGGCGTGCTGTTCGGTCAGGGCTCGCAGGTGAATGTCGGCGGCCTCGTCGCCTCGACGCTCGACACCGCGGACAGCTCGCTGGACGCAACCTCACGCACGTTCAGTGGCGACGGCAAGGGCAGTGTCGTCAACAAGGGCGTGATTCGTGCTGCGAGTGGCGGCTACGTCGCCTTGCTGGGCAATACGGTTTCCAACCAGGGCACCATCAGTGCGCAGTTGGGCACGGTGGCGATGGGCGGCGGCAGTGCCGTGACGCTTACCTTCGAGGGCAGCCAGCTGCTCCATCTGCAGGTCGACCGCAGCACGCTCGATAACCTGGTCGAAAACCGCCAATTGGTCCAGGCCGACGGCGGGCGGGTTCTCATGACCGCGGGCGCGGCCGATTCGCTGCTGGCCAGCACCGTGAACAACACCGGCGTTGTCCGGGCGCAGACGGTGCAGAACCACAACGGCGAAATCGTCTTGCTGGGCGGCATGACGGCCGGCCATGTGAACGTCGAAGGCACGCTCGATGCGAGTGCGCCCCATGGTGGAAACGGCGGCACCATCGAGACCTCGGGCGCGTTCGCCCATATCGGCAGCGCGGCGATCGACGCCAGCGCAGCCCATGGCAAGGCGGGCACCTGGCTGGTCGATCCGTACGACCTGACCATCGACACGGCGGCCGCCACTACGATCTCGAACTCGCTCAATAGCGGCACCAACGTCACCGAATCGACCTCGGCGGGCGGCGCTTCCGGCGCGGGCGTGCAAAATCCCGGCGGCGTCGGCGATATCAACGTCAACGCGGCCATCAGCTGGACCAACCCGAACAGCACGCTGACGCTGACCGCGTACCGCGCGATCAACGTCAACGCGCCCATTTCCGGCGCCGGCCGCGTGGTGCTCACCGCCCAAGGTGCCACTGGCAGCAACGGCAACATCACGCTCGCCGCAGGCGGCACGGTGGCCGGCGGGGCAGGCGTGACCCTCACCGCCGCCAATGCCTTCATCAACAATGCGGGCGGGAATGCGCTCAGTTCCGCCTCGGGCAAGTGGCTGGTCTATTCCGCGAGCCGCGCGGCCGATGTCACCGGCGGCCTTACCCCGCAGTTCATCCAGTACAACGCGGCAGCGGGGGCGACACCGCTGGGTGCAGGTAGCGGCTTCCTCTACAAGCAGACGGCGAACGCGACGATCTCGGGCCTCAGCGGCACCGTTGAAAAGACCTACGACGGTACGGCCACGGCAAGTCTGACGGGAGCCAACGTCAACGCCACCCTGGCGAACGGCGACCGTATCGCCACCGCGACCGGCACGTATGGCAGCAAGGACGCCGCCAGCGGCATCCAGGTGACGGCGTCGGGCAACGTGGCCGGCTACACCTTCACCGACGCGAGCGGGCTCGTCCCCGTCTACGGATACACGATCAGCGGTGGTGGCGCCTCCGCGAACATCGGTGTCATCGACCCTCGCCAGCTCAGTGTCTCGGTCATCAACAACCCGACCAAGACCTACAACGGGACGACCACCGCCACCCTGAGCAGCGCCAACTACCTGACCACAGGGCTCGTCGCGGGCGAGAGCATCACCTTCAGCCAGCCAAACAGTGTCGCTTACGACTCCGCCGACGCCGGCGCGCGCACGGTGAACATCGGTTTCCTGCCGTCCAACTTCACCGCGGCGAACGGCACCAGGCTTTCCAACTATGTTCTGCCGACCACGGCGACGGGCGCAGGCACGATCGACAAGGCCAAGGTGCAGCTGTCCGGCCTGCTTGGCAGCGACAAGGTCTACGACGGCACCACCACGGATAACCTGGACAAGAGTCGCGTCTCGATCTTCGGCGTTATCGCGGGGGACGCGGCCAACGCCACGCTCGACAGCAGCAACGGCGTGGGCCAGTTCGCCGACGCGAATGTGGGTAACAACAAGTCGGTCACCGCCACGGGGTTCCAGCTTGTCGGCAGCAAGGCCGCCAACTACGACCTGGTCCTTCCCTCCGACATCACCGGCTCCATCACGCCGAAGGCGCTGACCATCAGCGGTGTGTCGGCCGTGAGCAAGGTCTACGACGCGACGCTGAATGCCTCGCTCGCCTACACGAACCTCGCGCTCAATGGCCTGGTGAACAGCACCGACACCGCCAATATCTCGCTGCTCACAGCGGGCGCGACCGGTGCCTTTGCCTCGAAGAACGTGGGCAATGGTATTGGCGTCAACGCGTCCGGATTCACGCTGGCCGGCACCGGCACGGGCAACTACACCCTGTCTCAGCCTACGGGCTTGTCCGCGAACATCACGCCCGCGCCCTTGTCGATATCCATCACGGGTAACCCCACCCGCACGTATAACGGGACCAGGACGGCCAACATCGGTTCGGGCGACGTGACCATCAACGGCTTCCAAGGCGGTGAGACGGGCACTGTCGTGCAGAGCGCCGGCGCCACCTACGCGAGCAAAGACGCGGGCACGCAGCTGGTCACGGCCTTGCTCGAGCCGTCGGATTTCAGCCTGGGCAACGGTGCGGAGCTTTCCAACTACACCTTCCCGACCTCCATTACCGGCAACGGCACGATTGCCAAGGCCGTGCTGACCTGGTCGCTGGTGGGCAATCCCACCAAGGTCTATGACGGCACTACCGATGCGACGCTGACGAACGACAACTTCCAGATCTTCGGCTTCCTCAGTGGGGAGGGTGCCACGGTCACTCAGACCCACGGCACCTACGACACCGCGAATGTCGGCCAGCGGAATGTGACGGCCAACCTGAGTGTTGCCGACTTCGCCGCGACCAACGGCACCGTTCTGTCGAACTACGTGCTGCCGACGGTGATGACCGGCATCGGGACCATCACGCCGGCGCCGCTGGCTGGATACATCACGGCGGGCATCAACGGTCCGACGCGCGTCTATGACGGCACGACCATCGCGACGCTCACGCCGGCGAACTTCATCCTCTCCGGCTTTGCGGCGGGCGAGGGCGCTTCGGTCAACCAGACCGTCGGCATCTTCGCCTCGAAGAATGTCGGCAAGCAGGCCGTCTCCGCATCGCTTACCAGTGCGAACTTCGACGCCAACGCGGGCACCAACCTTGGCAACTACACCTTGCCGACGGTGGCCTACGGCACGGGCGAAATTCAGCAAGCGCTGCTGACGGCGTCGATCGTGGGCAACCCCTCGAAGGTGTACGACGGCACGCAATATGTGACGCTCACGCCCCAGAACTACGCGCTTCTCGGGTTTGTGGCCGGCGAAGGCGCGGATATCGTGCCGTCATCGTCGATTTCTTTCGACACCAAGAACGTCGGCAGCAACAAGACCATTACGGCAAACATGGCGGTGTCCTCCTACCTGCCAAACAGCCAGACGCTGCTGTCGAACTACATCTTGCCGACGGTCGCGACCGGTCCGGGCACGATCACCGCCGCGCCGCTCTACATCGTTGGGGTGTCCGCCCAGAGTCGCGATTACAACGCGACGACCCTGGCTGCGCTCAATAGCGGTGGTGCCTCCCTGGTGGGGCTGGTTGGCGCCGATTCGAACGACGCGGCGAAAGTGGCCCTCACGGCGGGCACGACGGGTACCTTTGCGGATGCCAATGCCGGCGTCGGCAAAGCCGTCACAGCCAATGGCTTCTCCATCTCGGGCAGCGAAGCCGGCAACTACACGCTCATGCCGCTGACTGGCCTGACCGCGACCATCAGCCCGTTCACGCTGAGCATCAACGGTGTGTCGGCCATCGATAAGGTGTACGACGGCAACACCGGCATTGCCCTAAGCACGGGTACGGCGTCGTTGGCTGGGATTTTCAGTGCCGATAACGGGAACGTGACGCTCGATACCTCGGGCGCGACCGGCAGCGTGCGCTCGGCCAATGCAGCCAACAACCTCGATGTAACGACGTCGGGCTTCGGATTGGCAGGCAGCGCCGCGGGCAACTACCGCGTCAACCAGGTCAGCGGCCTTACCGCCAATATCTCCAGGCGTGCGGTCACCGCGTCCATTACGGGCGATCCGACCAAACCGTACGACGGCTCGGACTCGGTGACGCTGACCGCAGGTGATTACACGCTTTCGGGCTTCGTGAGCGGCCAGGGGGCCACCATCCCGCAGTCGTCCACCGCGAAGTACAACAATGTCGACGCTGGCAGCAACCGCGGTCTGACCTCGACACTCTCGGTGTCGGACTTTGTCGCCCTCTCGGGGACCAACCTCGCCAACTATGACCTGCCGACCGGTGCGACCGGCGCACTCGGCACGATCACGCCCTTCATCATCAACCTGATGAGCCAGCGCGTCTATGACGCGACCACCGGTGCCGATGCCACCCTGTTCACCAGTGGCGGCACGATTGCCGGCGTGAACGGTGAGCGTCTGACGCTGACCGGCAGCGGCGTCCTGTCGACCAAGAACGTAGGCAGTCAGCGAAGCTTCGCCAACTTCGGCACGTTGGCGCTGGGCGACAACAGCGGCACCGCTACGAACTACACGCTGGCCGGCGGCATCGATTGGGTGACCATTACCCCGGCCACCTTGACGGTGGCCGGCACGGTCGCTGCCGACAAGACCTATGACCGCTCCAACGTGGCGCAGCTCTCGGGTTCGACGCTCGTGGGTCGGTTGGGCTCGGACGATGTGACGCTGGGCAACGCCACGACCGGGACATTCGCCAACAAGAATGCCGGTGTCGGCAAGTCCGTTGGCACGTCGATGACCGTGAGCGGCGGCGACAGCGGCAACTATATTCTCGTCCAGCCCACGGGGCTCACGGCGACCATCACGCCGCTGACCATCACTCCCACGGCCTCGGCCGACAGCCGGCAATACGATGGCACCACCAACGCCACGGCGACGGTCTCGTCCTCGGGCGTCCTCGCGGGCGACACGGTCAACTTCGGCGAGTCCACGACGCCGCAGTTCGACGGCAAGGACGTGGCCAACGGACGCACCGTCACGGTGAGCAACATCACCAAGGGCGGCGCCGACGCAGCCAACTACGTGCTCTCGACCACGACCGCGACTGCGTTGGCAAACATCACGCCGCGCGTCGTCAACCTGAGCGGCACGCGGGTCTACGACAGGTCGACCTCGATCTTCAGCCCCGGTCTGACCCTGGGCAACCTGGTGTCGGGTGAGAGCCTCTCCCTCTCGGGCACGGGCAACACGGCGAGCAAGAATGTCGGGAGCTACACCGGCGGCAACTTCGCACTGGGCTCGCTCACCCTCGCCGATGGCGCGGGCGGCCTCGCCAGCAACTACACGCTGAGCGGCGGCACCGATACCTACACGATCACGCCGGCGATCCTCAACGTGATCAACACCACGGCTGACAGCAAGGTCTATGACGCGAACACCATCGCCGCCTTGCACAATGCCACGCTCACTGGCGTGCTCGGTTCCGACACCGTCGACCTGACGAACGCCGATGTAGGCACGTTCAGCGACAAGAATGTCGGTACGAACAAGTCGGTCGCCACGGCCATGGGCATCGCCGGAACCGACGCGGGCAACTACACCCTCGTGCAGCCGGCCAACGTGTTCGCGGACATCACCTCGAAGCTCATCCATGTGGACGCCAATGGGGTCGACAAGGTCTACGACGGCACGGCGGCATCGGGGGCGACGCTGTCGAGCCAGGATCTGGTGGGCACCGACCAGGTGACTTTCAGCGCCACGAGCAATGTGTTCAATACCAAGGATGTGGGAACCGGCAAGGCCGTGAGCGTGGATGGGATCACGGCCGGCGGTGTCGATGCGGGGAACTACACGCTGGCGAACACCAGCGCCACCACCACCGCGAACATCACGCCCTTCATCATCAACCTGACCGGGACGCGCGTATACAACGGCACGACGACGGCCAGTGCGAGCCTCTTTGGGACGAACGGCGTCGTCGCCGGCGTCAATGGCGAAACGCTGATCCTCACCGGTGCGGGCAAGAGCGCATCCAAGAATGTGGCCACCTACCACCGGGCCGCGGACGGTACGGGCGATTTCGACCTCGACACGCTGGCGCTCACCGGCACGGGTGGATCGAGTGCCGGCAACTACGCGCTGCTGGGGGGCACCGACGCCTTTACGATCACCCCGCTCGCGGTGACGGTCGATGCCACCGGTGGCAACAAGGTGTATGACGCCACCACGGCGGCAACGGCCACGCTGGCATCCGGCGGCCTGATTTCCGGCGACACGGTGAACTTTGCGTCCGGCGCTGCCACCTTTGGCGACAAGAATGTCGGCAACGGTAAGGTCATTTCGGTCACCGGCATCACGGCCAGCGGCGCAGACGCGGGCAACTACACGTTCAATACCTCGGCCGCGACCACTGGCAACATCACGCCGCTGGCCATCAGCGGGAGCATCGTGGCCGACGACCGCGTCTACGACCGCACGACTGGGGCAGCGACGCACGGCAGCCTGTCGGGCGTGCTCGGCGGCGATGTCGTCGATTACACCTCGACCACGGGCAGCTTCCTCGACAAGAATGTCGGCACTGGCAAGACGGTCAATGTCTCCGGTGTCGTCGGCGGGGCCGATGCCGGCAACTATGTCGTCACCAGCAATACAACCACGACCGCGAACATCACCCCGGCGACCATCGTGGTCGGCACGAGCGCGGCCGACAAGATGTACGACGGCAATGCCACGGCGACGACGGTCCTGTCGCAGACCGGTCTTATCGGCGGCGACGATGTGAGCTTCAGCGGCGCTTCGTCCTTGTTCTCCGATGCGAACGCGGCCAATGGCAAGACCGTCACGGTCAGCGGCATTACGGCAGCGGGCGCCGATGCCGGAAACTATGTCTACAACACGGTAGCGACCACGCTCGCGAACATCACGCCTTACATCATCAACCTGCACGGCGAGCGCCAGTACGACGGCTCGACGGTCGCTTCGGCCGGTGATTTTGGTAACCATGGGGTGGTCGCGGGTATCCATGGCGACACGCTCGACCTGAGTGGCGATGGCTCGGTCGGGGACAAGAACGTCGGTACCGACAAGGCCCTGACCTCGACCGGCACGCTGGCTCTCACCGCCAACGGAGCTGCGCTCGGCAGCAACTACACCCTGGTCGGCGGCACGCACGACCTGACCATTACGCCAAAGCAGATCGTGGTCGATGCCACCGGGTCCAACAAAGTCTATGACGGCGGTTCCCTGGCTGTAGCGGGCCTTGGTGCGACCGGCATCATCGGCGGCGACCAGATTGCCTTCGCGGGTGGCTCGGCAAACTACAGCGACAAGAATGTCGCCAATGGGAAGACCATCACGGTCAATGGCATCACCGCTTCTGGTGCGGACGCCGGCAACTACGCGTTCAACACGACAGCCTTGACGACGGGCAACATCACGCCGCTGGCCATCGGTGGCAGCATCGTCGCCAGCGACAAGACCTACGACGGCACCACCACGGCGCAGACCCAGGGCAGCCTCACTGGCGTGCTTGCCGGAGACCATCTGGGTGTAACCACCCAGGGCAGCTTCGCCGACAAGAATGCAGGGTCGGGCAAGACGGTGAACGTAGCCGGCCAGCTGACCGGCGCGGACGCTGGCAACTACACCCTGACCACCAACACGACCACGACGGCGACAATCGAAAAGGTGGTGCTCGACCTTTCCGGCACGCGCATCTACGACGGCAGCACCGTGGCAGGTGCGGACATGTTCAGCCATGCCGGGGTCATTGCAGGCATCGCGGGCGAAAGTCTGCTCCTGTCCGGTCAAGGCGTGCTCGCCAGTAAGAACGTGGCCACGGATCGCGCACTTGCGGGCCTTGGTTCGCTGGCGCTCAACGACAATGGCAGCTCGCTCGCCGGCAACTACACGCTCGTCGGTGGACACGACGTGGCGACCATCACGCCACTTGGTATCCATGCGGGCATCACGGCTAACGACAAGGCCTACGACGGAAACACCAGCGCCACCACCCAAGGTGTTCTGAGCGGCGTGCTGGCAGGCGACAGCGTGTCCTTGTCCACGGTCGGTGCTTTCTCCGACAGAAACGTGGGCAACGGGAAAACGGTGAACGTGACCGGCATGCTGGGCGGTGACGATGCGGGCAACTATATCCTCAGTTGGAACCCGACCACGACGGCCAACATCACCCAGAACGCCTCGCAAGGCGGCTCGTCGAGTGCACTGACCCAGATTCAGGCCCTGCTCGGACCCGATTCGCTAGCCACGCCGTACGGCGTCGCCTCGAATATCACGGTCGGCGATTACACCGGTAACCACAAGAAGACCCGCCAGCCTGTGGAAAAGAACGCGCAGCGCTCGGACTTCAATTCCGGCCTTTCGCTGCAGGTCGTCAGCGGCGGCGTGCGGCTGCCTGCGGATGTGATGCAGTGAATAACCCTCTTCGAATTGGAAACGGCTTACCGATGACCATGGTTCAATTTCCCAAGCGCACCGCGAATGTCCTGGGTGCATGCATCCTGCTGGCCATGGCTTCGGGCGCAGCCGCTCAGGTGCGCGCGCCACAGGCGGGCGATTTGCTTCGCCAGGTCCCGGCAACCCCTGCGCCTCAGCGCTCCGACGACACGGCTCTGACCGTCACGCCGGAAGTGCCGACGGCGCAGGGCGACAGCGCGCCCTTCCATGTCACGCGCATCGAGATCACGGGCGCCACGTTGTTGCCGGTCGACGATCTGCACGCCCTGGTCGCCTCGGGCGAGAACAGTGACATCACCCTGAGCCAGCTCAACGCCCTTGCCGCTCGCATTACGGCGGCTTATCGGGCAAAGGGTTACCCGTTGACGGTCGCTTATGTGCCGGCGCAAACACTGAGCGGTGGCACGGTCCGCATTGCCGTGCAGGAAGCACGACTGGGTAAAGTCACGCTCGAGAACCACAGTGCGACGCACGACGGTCCGCTGCAGGCTACGCTGGCACCGCTCAAGGAGGGCATGCCGGTCTCCGCGCATGGCTTCGATCGCAGCCTGCTGCTGCTGGGTGACATTCCGGGCGTGTCGGAGACATCGGTACTCGGCCCAGGGGCCGAGCCGGGCACATCGGACCTTGCCGTTCGGACTGACGATCGGCCCCGTTACACCGGCACGGTCGCGCTCGACGACTATGGCAATCGCTACACCGGTCGCTCGCGCATGACGGGCACCTTCAATGTCAATGGCTTGTTCCATCAGGGCGACGTGCTGGACGCTACGGCGCTTACCGCCGGCTCGAACATGAACTACGGGCGCCTGGGCTACCGTTACCTGGTGAATGGCGAAGGCACGGTGGTCGGAGCGTCGGTCTCGTCGCTCGACTACAAGCTCAAGGGTGACCTGCGCGTTCTCGACGCCCACGGTACGGCGCAGGTGGCGAGTGTGTTCGTCAGTCATCCGTTCATCCGTTCTACCGACGGGAATCTGTACGGCCAGCTCGGTTACGACCGCCGTCACCTGAACGATTCGATCGATGTCGTCGGCATTCGCACGCTGCGCCACACCTATGGTTGGACGGCGACGCTTGCCGGCGACCAGCGCGATGCGCGCGGCGTGACCAACTTCAGCCTGGCCGCCACCTATGGCTTGCTCGGGTTCAACGATGCGTTCGCCGAGTTCGTCGATGCGATCAGCGCGCAGACAAAAGGCCATTATCTGAAATACACGCTTTCCGCGGCGCGCCTTCAGCAGATCTCGGACAATAACGCGCTGTACCTCGGGTTCCAGGGGCAGTGGTCGAACAAGAACGTCGACACGGCGGAACAGTTTTATCTCGGCGGTGCGAACAATGTTCGTGGGTATGACACGGGCGTACTGGCCGGAAGCCAGGGACAGATGGTCAACTTCGAATTTCGCCGTAGCCTGCACGTGGGCTTGCCCGGCAGCTTCATCGCGCTTGCGTTTGCCGACGCGGGGCGGGTGAGTCTCTACAAGGATCGCTTCGCGCCGGGCACCAACAGTGCCCACATGCAGGACGTGGGCTTGGGCCTGCGTTGGCAAGGTGACGACCAGTGGGTCGTCAGCGCGGACGTTGCCCATCCGGTGGGTGCCCGACCGGCGATCCTTGGCGATACGCACGATGTCCGCGCCTGGGTGCAGGTGCAGAAGGGGTTTTAAGGTCTGGCGGGCTGCGGTTGCGCAGGGCAAGTCGGTCGAAACGCCATCCCCCTCCCGCGGCGCGCGAGAGGGGACTTTGCCGATGCTGCCGTCGAGAATGGCGTTTTCGAGCTACAGCTTATTGATAGCGCGCAACGACAAAGGTCGCAGGCGAGTTGCCATAGCCCGCGACGACGATTTTGCCGTCGCCTTGTGTGGCAAGCCCTTGAACAGCGGCATTCGCGCCGCCGACGGCGGTGACAACGGGTCCAAAGCTGTAGTCCTGATTGCCGGACTGATCGTAGCGATTCAAGGTCAGCTGGCGGTAGCTTCCCGCTTTGGAGTAGCCGCCGACAACGATTCCTCCGTTGGCGTCGATGGCCACATCGTTGCCAATCGCGTCGCCGGTGCCGATGGCGGTAATGACCTTTCCGGTGCCGGATCCAAAGCTGCTGTCCAGCGCGCCGGTGCTTGTGTAACGAACGGCAGCAAATCGGTAGTAGCCGGAGCTCACGCTGTTCGCGTAGCCGGCGGCGACGATCTTGCCGTCACCTTGAATCGCCAGCGAAGTGGCGATGGCGGAGTTGCCGTTGAAGGTCCCACCCACATTGGTCAGAACTTTGCCGCCGGCACCGAACGTGGTGTCCAGCGCGCCATTCGTGGTGTAGCGCGTCAACGCGAATACGGTGCCGACGCTCGACGCGTAGCCGGCTAGCACGGGTTTACCATCTGCTTGGATGACCAGGCTGTTGGCGAAGGCGGAGCCGGTGCCAACCGCTGAGGTGACGGTGCCGGAACCGCTGCCGAAGCTGTAATCCAGTGTCCCGCTGCCGGTAAGGCGCGCCAGTGCAAAGCTGGAGCCGGCATAGCCGGCCACCCAGATGGAGCTGCCCTGTACGGCCACGGCGTAGGCTTCCGAAGCCCCCGCGTAGAAATTGACGGTCGCCTTGCCCGAGCTGCCAAAGGTGGTGTCCAGCGAACCATCCGTGTTGTAGCGGTAAATGGTGAAGTTTCGGGTGGACGTGAAGTTCGGGCACGAGGTGCCTGCAACGACGATCTTGCCATCGGTCTGCAGTGCAAGCGCGCGTGCCTGTCCCGAGCAGCTGCCCGACGGCGTGGTGGTGACCTTGCCGGTGCCGTTGAAGCTCGTGTCAAGCGCGCCACCGGTCGTATAACGCGCCAAAGCAAAGTCGCCCAGGCCGTCCTGGCCAGCGGCGACAATCCGTCCGTCTGGCTGGATAACCACCCGGGCTGCGGCACCGTAGCTGCCGAACGCGGTGGACGTGGTGCCTGCCGAACCGAACGTGGCGTCCAGCGACGCGGCCTGTGCGGGCGTTGCAAGTGCGCCCATTGCACTGACGGCTATGCCAAACGATATCTTCGTCGTGTTGCTGATCACGGCGTGTTCTCCCTGTTGAATGCGGTTGAATCGATCTGTCGACCAGGAAGGCGGAAGCGGATCTTGAGAGAAGCTCTTCTCTATCGTCCGCGGGACGCGACGATGGGTGGCACTGCGGCAGCTTTCAGAGCGGGCCCAAGCACTGCCAGTTGGCCTAGGACGGCAATGCCGATCGCTGTCCCCAAGAGCTGAGCGACCGACAGCGTGGGCTGCGCGAAATCCGCGGTGAGATAGGTTCCAACGACGGCGGACAGAATCGTGCCAATTATCAGTCCACCCCCTACGATGAGCAGATTTTCAATCTGGAAGTAGCGAAGGATGTCGGCCCGCGTAGCTCCCAAGGCTCGCCGGACGCCGATGGTCTTACGGCGCTGTTGCACCCAGAAACTCGCCAGACCAGCAATGCCGACGGCCGTCACGCAGAGCAACGCGAGCCCGGCGCTTCCCAGCTCGGTCACCATGGTCTCGTCGTGCCTGAAGTACTCATCGCGCAAGGTCTCATAAGTTCGGACGTCACTGGGCTTGATGAGTCGACTTGGTGAGCGTTCTCGCAGCTTGGCGACGGCACTGGTGAGTACGGCATGTCTCGCCTGTGGCTGCGTGCGGAGCACGTATGTGATTCGGCTGCTGTCGGGCAGCACCGGAAACAGCATGCTAAGTTCGTTCTGGCCTCCGGCCTCCAGGCGTGGGCGGAGCAAGTGGTCTACCGTCCCCATGACCGTGACCATGTGATCCCCTTGGTACATGGTCTTCCCGATGGGATTGGTACCATGGAACACCCGTTGGGCAAGCGAGGTGGTAATGATCGCCTGAGAGGCCTGGTTCACCGAGTAGCTGTCGGAAGGGAAGTCCTGTCCAGCGGTAAGTTTCAGGCCCAGCGTCTGCAGGGCACCAGGGGTGGTGTCGTAGCGGCTCGCGAGCAGGCACTCGCTACCTTGGAGAGAGCCTGCTGCGATGGCGCGTTGCAGCGCCTCCAAGGTGGGGCAGACGGCGTAGGTTTCATCGGAGGTGCCGAGGGGCACGCTGTTCAGCGCCGCGACAGACGTCACGCCGGGGATCTCGCGCAGCGCCGCAAGGTCCTCAGCATGCCGCGTTTGATGGTTCTCGCTCTTGTCGATGGATGTGCTGCTGAGCACGACCAGCTCGTCTTCGGCCAGGCCGCTGGGGATACCCATTTGATCGAGGCGGTGACCGATAATAGAGGCGGCGTTGCTGACGACGATGCATGTCAGCGCTACCTGAAGGACGATCATGGTCACTGTGAGGCGGTGATGGCGGAGCGTCGCCAGGATGTCTTTGACCGGAATCATCATTCTTCAGTTCACCTTCAAGTGCAGAGCCGGCGCGGTCTGGCTCGCGCGCCACGCCGGCACGAGGCCTGCGAGTGCGCTGATGGCCACCGCCAAGACGCACGACAGCAGAAGCATCGAGACATCCATGTGCACCAGCGCCGCGTAGTCGTCCGGCCTCCTGCGTACGTTCCAAAGGCCGAGCTGCGCGATGGCTATGCCAAGAAGACCGCCAAGGAGTCCAATCATCGCCGCTTCGACGGAGAACTGGAGGAAGATCTCCGCCTTCCTGGCTCCCAGTGCCCTGCGGATACTGACTTCGTTTTGCTTGCGAAGAAACTTGGCCAGGAGCAGGGCGACGATGTTGACCATACATACGGTCAGGAACGCAATCGAAAGGCCGAGTTGCAAATTCACGTCGGTAGGAATCAAGCGCTGATGGTCCAGCCACTCCATGAGGCCGTACAGCTTTGCGCCATGGGTGCGTTCGAAGCGATGAAGCTGCCGTTGCTGATCGTAATAGTCATCGAGAAAGCGACGGTACGCACCAACATCGGCCGCATTGGGAAGCTCGACCCAGAATTGCAGCCAGGTAGACCGATCGCTCGAGAGTTTATCCGACGGCTGCTGCCGGTCCCATGTTGCGAAATGGGCGTTCGTATCCAGTTGGAGCTGCACGGCGGTCGATAGCGGGACGAAGAACGCATCCGGGTGCCCGAACAGCTTCGCGGAGGTGTCGGCGTAGAAAAGAGGGTAGGGCGCGAATGGACGGGATACGCCGACAACGGTCAGCATCGTTTCGCCGAAGCGCACCTGCTTGCCGACAGGACGCGCGTCGCCAAAGAGGCGGTAGGCGAGGTCCTGAGACAGGACGATGACCCGGGCGCGTGCGTCGTCGTCATCCTTTGACCAGCCATGACCATCGACGAACGAGATGCCGAACATGGCGAACGCGTCGGCGGTCGTATATCGACCGTCTTCGTTGTAGGGCGTAGGGTTGCCATCGGCGCGCAGGATGCCGGAACCACCTGCCATGGCCGCCTGGCGCGGCGCGCGGGCTGCGTGAAGAAGCGACTGGGCATCGCGCCATGTCAGGTTGTCGGAGATGTAGGGCCCCTCCGTCGGACTCTTGTACGCCTCGGGGGTCGGATCGAGTGTCACGTAAAAAAGTCGACCGCTCCGCCCCGGCGCCGGATCTCCACCAAGCACATGGACCACCGTGATCATGGTCATGCTGGCGCCGATCCCTAGCCCTATAGCGACGACCATCAAGATGGATAGGACCGTGCTCTGGCGCAGGCTTATCCAGCCCACGCGTAGGTAATAGGCCAGCATCGCAGCGATGTTCTCCATGGATTGAAGCTCCTCTCCTTATCCCCTGAAAGGAGCAGGCAATTTGCGTGCCATGAACATGCCTTATGCCAGGGTCGTGTCTGGGTACTTGTCGGTAAATATGCGGTGTCCGCGGACGTCCGGCGGCTCCCGTCCGCGGACACTGGATCAATGAAAAAAAGTGGTCAGGGAAGGAACCATATCACTGGGTTCCATTCGGAGCCAGGCAGTACTGTTCTGCTTCCGATCCGCCGCTTCGATAAGATGCATGAGCCGGAATTCGCTTCGAGAAACCAGGGCGCGCGCCCTCGATTCGTCCTCCTCATCGAGGATTTCCGCCATGCCTTTGGGTAACCGACCCTGGTTCAACTTGGCTGTGAGCAACTCCAGTGCATGATAGGCCGGCAAGTGCGTGGAAGCGCTGTCGATGAAAATGGAGGCCGTGTCACTCAGCAAGGGCAAGAATGCGGAAATCACTCGCTGGACCATCGGCGCAGCATGGTCGAAGTCGGAGAAGACGATGTCGACAGTCCTTCCCTGAAGATCCTTGCGAACGGTTTCCATGTTCATATCTCCTTGCGTGAAGCGAACATGGTCTTCGACGCCGGCATCGGCAAACAGTTTGGCAAGGAACTCCGGATAGGATCCGTCCTCCGCGATCGCTGCCAGACCGTGCAGCGGCGAAGGCATCTCCTGGAGGAACTCCCGTACCTTCGGCCGGGCGTAGTGCGCCCCATTATCGTACGTGTAAAGCGTGCCGTGTCCGTTCTCCCGCATGGCCGCGGCGATCCACGCCGACGTTACGCCCATGCCCGTCCCCAGTTCGACAACGACCGAAGGGCGCTCGCGTCGAACGATCGAGTAAAGGAGCATGCAGATCTCCTCACTCCCATGGACTCGCCCCAGATCCTCTCGCAGCGCAAGAAGGTAATCGATTCGGTCTCTGATACTCCAGCGAGCGTCCGTTTCGCTCCGGTGATGAATCGCCGTGGTAGTCATCAGGCTGCCATCGTCGCGTCTTGGGTAAGCGACTTCAGCGTTGCCAGGCTAGTCAACCACGCACTTACGTGGTCATGGAAGGACGTATCCGTGGCGGCTGAGAGCATATAGGGCGAGAAAGCGTGGAAGCGGAGGGTTCCGTCACCTTCGACATAAGACAGGAATTCACCCACGTCGCTTTGAAACTGAATGCGGCACGCTTTGGCGATGCGGTTGACTTGGTCGGAGGAGAAATCGGCTCGATCACGGGGGAACGTCGTATGGACCGATTCACCGTAGAAATGACCGAAAAGGGGCAAGCCCTTGGGCGCTTCGACGAAGAAGCGATGCCTCATGCGCTCAGCGGGGAGTATGTGGTGCTCTTCCTTCCAGTCGAAGAGGGACCAGACGGACTTCTGCATCGGGTCGGCCAGTCCCGCAAGATCAGGCTCCTCGTAACCGACGGCGTAAGAGAACGCAGGAGTCGCGATCGTGGGATCGTACTGGGCGACTCGAAACCATTGCGTGTTCAGCGGCAAGAGACAATGCGAAACACCGCGAACGCCGACATCATGGGCACGCCAGGCCGCCTTCCGAAGGAGGTCGTCGAGGCGAATGTGCAGCCAGCGCTCATCACGGCCCCAACCCCGAAGGGTGTCTTCTGTTCGCGTTCCTGTCGTCGAGAATATCCGGTTTATGACGACTGCGTCCCGAAAGCGGCGGCCGATCTCGTCTGGGAAGTTAGCAGAAAGCCAAGCCGGCCATTCCTCACGATCGAGGAACGGTAAGAGGTCGTCGATGTGCACGAAGTCGACCGTCGTGTTCGCCGCCTGACGGGCGGCAGTCATCAAGGGGTCTTCCTGGCCGCTGTAGAGCATGACAATACGATGGTTCATGGAGTCCCTTCCTCGGCGGCGCGCTTGGTGTAGGTTGCTTTGATTTCTTGCTGAAACGACCCGATGATCTCGCGTAACGCATCGGGGAGGGGTGAGGGTAGAACGAGTTGGTCGCAGACGTGGTGGGGGATCAGATAGCCAGCAACGAACTTTGCCAGGCGTTTTTGGAGGTAAGCCAACCTGGACGACTCACTTGGGTCGACCGACGCCATGTGACGGACGTACATGCGATGGCAGATGAAGTAGATGAAAGCTGCATGGATGAACGACGAGTTCGGTATGCCATTCCCGGACCAGGGCGACACTGGCCGGTCCTTCTGGTTGTGCATGACGAAGGGACCGTTTGCCAGTTCCCATGCGGCGAGGAAGTTGTGTGTGCTCTCGTGCATGATGCTCTCCATGCACGCGTCGGCAGTCATGTCGGGCAGGTGCGTATTTAGCATTCGGAAGGACCCCGGTTGCCGAGGGACGTGCTCGGAGCCGAAGACGCGGTCGAACTCTTCAGGGCCGTCGAGGCTCTCGATAGATTTGCGGACGATGATGCGACGGACGAAATTTCTGATCAGGAAGCCGTAGGCGGGCTCCACCGCATCGATCTGCTCCAGCGCCGTCTGCAGCTTTTCGACCACAACCTCTTTTTCTTCCGGTGTGAAGTCCAGACACCGTTGGCTGAGGATGCCGCTTCTGGCTTCATAGTTCCTGGCGACGGGGCTGTCGAAATCGACGGTGACGACCTCGCCGATGGACGGTGCCCGCTGCACCTCCCAGTGTCCGAAGTCTCCGCGCACGGCGACCTTGTCGCCGAGAGGCGAGTAGACGCGATCCGTCTTCATCTGCCGCAGATAGGCGCCTACGTTTCCCGCCTCGAGATCGGCTAATGCCTTTTCCCGAGAAACGATGTCGTAGAGACGGATCTGGAACAAGACTTGGTCGTCATCGGAAGAGCGGGCATGCGCAGCGGCGAAGCGCGGATCGACATGGATCATCGAATAGCACTCACAGAACTCGGAGCTGACCAGGACCCGTGCGCGGTGAACGGGCGATAGACCGTTATAGACATCGGCGGCGGCGGTGAGAATGGCATTCCCCCGGCTTTGGGAGAGCAGGCGCTGCATGCGATTGCGCATCGCCTTGAGGCGTCCCCAAAGGATGGATTCCATGATCTCGAACGCATCGTCGGAGACCCGGGTCACGCTGCCCAGCACAGAAAGGTCTGGCTCGGCGTCGGGTAAGAGTTGCAGGTGATCAACGGCGGTGGACATGGTCGGCTACTCTCCTTGTGCGACTCAGACGATGAACTTCGAAGCGGCGACTTCCATGCCGTCAGCGCGCACGCCGACATGGTGGTGCTCGGTCAGGGTATCGTCATCGTCGTGGCGAACCGCAAGTTCGACGGATGACCCGTTGTCGGATGCGGCAAGAACATCGGCAAGGATGTCCAGACCAGGCTCAGCGGGCTTCGGTACGTCCTCGGAGGAACGAGTAGCCGAGGCGTGCGTGGCCGCGCCGCTTGCTATAAGGAAAGTGAGCAGGGAGAGGGAGCGGCGGACTTTCTTTGTTGTATGACTCACGAAGCATCTCCTATGTCGATCGTGACAGTTGGGTCGCGGGCACGGCCCGCGACCCATTGCATCAAACGTTGAAGGTCGATCCCTGAATGAAGGACGACGGGTTCACGACGTCGTGATGGTGGTGCTCCACGAGCGTGTCGTCATCGGAGCGGATTGCCAGGAAGTCGCTCTCGATGCCCTGTGTTGCCTGGGCGAACTGGACATCCGTTGCCTGCTCCAGAGCGGAGGCAGCATGCGAGGCCGTCACCGGCGCTTCATGGGCCATGGCCGTACCGGCGGAGCCTGCGACCACCAGCGTGAGAAGCGAAAGAGCCTTACCAACCTTGTTATTTCCGTTCATCGCTTGAACCTTCCTATGTCTCTTACTGCGATTAAAGGGCGCGAACCATTCACGCCCGTCACGAAACATAAACGTGGCAATGATCGATGTGTTCGTCGAACCAGCTGTTGCAAAGATTTCTGCCGCTATTGCGTATCGTTGCCACACGTCCGGCCGAATAGGTGTAGGAAGTAACTTACAAAGAGAGTATTCGCAAGAAATTGCGAAGCGGTTTCCGGGGCGTGCAGACCGAAGCGCCAAATGGTGGTCGCATCGCGCCTAAAGAAGTACTTGCCGCGTTTTCGCGAGGAACCCGTGAACGTCGAGTTCCGTCTTCTCGTCCACCATGTCGACGGGCCGCATTCCGTTCGGGCAAGGCAGTCTGGGTGTCGTGCCAAACAAGCGGCAAATGAGGGGGCGTTCGCCATAGACCTGGCAGCCGCTCTTGCCGAGGTATGGGCAATCGAGTTCGGACAAGGCGATCGCGTGTTCGGCATCGGTCTTCACCGGGAGGCGCGTCACTTCTTCGGACGACGCTGTCACCGGTCCGCAGCAGTCATGGCAACCGGCGACGCAGGTAAATGACGGGATGCGCCGCCGCAATGCTTCGATCGTCCGGTCGTTCGGCGTCATGATTTACGGGTTGGCCTGTTGTTCGCGAAGATGACCGGGCATCCGGCTGGTTGACGGCAAGCATACCCCTTCGCCACGCCGCGTCTGGGGTCACGCCCCGCGCATGCGCTCCAACGCGTGTTCAATCACCCAACTCGCAGCCTTGGTTTCGCCCTCCGGACCGAACGCCAGCGCGCGCTGTGCAAGCGGGCCGCCCGATGGCGTGGCTCCCGTGCGATGCGGCGTGTCCCAGACGCCCCACGTGAGGATCGCCGAGACGCTCTGCGTACCAAGGACAAGGTCGAGGTAGCGCTTGTAGACCGTGGCCACCATCGCGTCGCGTTGCGCGGTGTCGCCTTCCAGATGACTGTCATCCACATCCAGTTCGGTCACGTAGACCGACAGGCCGAGGTTGCGTACGTCGCGCAGGAAATCGGCGAGGCCTGGGCCGAAACTGTTGGCGTCGCCGGCGCGCAGGTGGGACTGAATTCCCAGGGCCTGCACCGGTACGCCGCGTCGCCGCAAGTCACCGAGCATGGCAAGCACGGCGGCACGCTTGCGTTGACCGTAAGGCGTATCGCCCTCCAGCCCGTAGTCGTTGTAACAGAGAATCGCCTTCGGGTCGGCTTGGTGGGCAGCATGAAAAGCGATGTCCAGATAACGCGGTCCGAGCATGCGGTACCAGAACCCGGTCCGCAGCCCGCCAGGTTGGCCGTCTTCCACCTGGATGGCCTCGTTGACCACGTCCCAGGATTGGATGCGGCCGCGATAATGGCCTGCCACCGTGGCAATGTGGTTAGTCAGCACACCTTCGGCGTTCGTCGGAACGACGGTTTGGCTGACCCAGTCGGGCAGGGCGCGATGCCAGCAGAACGTGTGGCCGCGCATGTGCTGGCCATGCGCCTGTGCAAACGCGGCGATGCGGTCGGAGGGTGCGAAATCATAGATGCCCGGTCTGGGTTGGACCGAAGCCCACTTCAGCGCGTTCTCGGGAACAAGAACGTTGGCTTCCCGAGCGACGAAGTCCCGGTAGAGAGGATTGTCGTCGAGCTCGGCCGGATTCACCGCAAAACCGAAGGCGACGCCCCTGATGGCCGAAAGTTGACGCAGCGGCTTGAATGTCTCCGCTGCTCGCGCTACGCGAAGGAATGGGGCGCATGCCAATGCACGGAGCGATCCGGTGACGAACCGTCGGCGGCTTAGCTGAAGCATGAATCACCAGTATCGTTGCGGGTTCGTAGCTGCTCGATCATCGCATGCTTTGACGTTTCGACCGCGTTGCACGATACCCGTGAGTGGTGCACAGCTTGCCCAATCGTGGTCGTGTGGGCACTATGACCGATGAAAAGTGACTTGGCGGGAAATCGTTTCGCTACGGTGCGTGTGCACCGACAGGGAGATCCCGTGCCATTAGAATCGTTCGTGCCAACCGACATACCGGCCGATCAACTGCAGGGCTTGTTCGACGACGTTCCGGATATCGTTTTTTTCGTCAAGGACGTGGACGGGCGGTATAGTCATGCAAACCACACGCTGGTGCGTCGGCTTCGCCTCAAGAAGCGAAGTGACGTGATCGGCAAGCGGGTCACCGAGCTGTTTCCCCTCGGCATGGCCGACTCGTATGCGGCCCAGGACCAGCGCGTACTCGGTGGCGACCGGATCGATCGTTATCTCGAAGTGCATGTGGTCGACAACCTCACGGCAGGTTGGTGTCTCACATCGAAGCGGCCGCTCATCGTCGGCGGCAGGATATGCGGTCTCATCGGCATCTCGCGAGACCTCAGATCGCCCGACGGCATGGACCAGGCGTACGGCAAGCTTCAGCGCGTCATGGCGCATATGCATGAACACTTTGCCGAAGACATCCGCGTCGGTGAGTTGGCCAAACTCGCCGGTTTTTCCGTGGCTCAGCTTGAGCGTCACTTTCGCCGCGTGTTCCAGATCACCCCGCACCAGGCATTGACCAAGATCCGGATCGAGGCCGTGATGCGTCAGCTCCGGGGAACCATGCCCATCGGGATGATCGGGCTTGCCTCCGGTTTTCCCGACCAAAGCTCGTTCGCCCGTCGATTCAAAGCCGTTGTCGGGGTGTCGCCAGGCACCTACCGGGCGTTGTGCGCCAAAGGCGAGTCCCCCTCGGACTGTCTGCTGGATGGACCCAGATACTGACGGTCGCGGCACATGTGCATTTCTCCGCATGAGCGAAGGACATTTTGGGCAGGCAATCGTCCGGCAACCCGGGTAGCGTTGGGGTCGAGAACGGGTGTGCTTGCCGCAACGTGTGTTTGCATGAGGTGTTACCTCGCGAAGAGGCTCCGATGCTTGAGAAGCTGTGTACCGATCCCGAAGGCGCCGAGGAACGCCCGGAGGCCGTTTCCGCTCCCGTCGACTGGGCTGGCTTTCAGCGGTTCTTGGTCGGCGGCGCAGATGGCGTCGGAGATCCACGTGAAACGGAAAACGAAACGATGACGGACCCCACCGCTGAACCGGTAACGGGCGCGTCCGCACACGAGGCTGGCGCACGATGGCAGGTGCAGGGCAATCGACGACAGAACCTCGTCACCGTACTGAAAGAGCTGGGCGCCCGGGTAACAGAGGCGCTGATCGCGGAATCCACCTTGCTCGGCGTTCCTCAAGCGGCGCTGCGCGATGCCCTTGCCGGTCGGGGCATGGGTGACGCCGAGGCGCGGGAAATCGAGTGGTCCATGAACCGCCCGGTCGGTTGGATGGACTGGGACCATGGGACGAGCCTGGATTAAGCCTGCTGCCCGTCCCATCCGTCGCCTGCCATCAGGCGCATGCGCGGTCGCTCGGCGCTGGCGAAATCATCACAAATGTCTGCCTAGGATAGTCATGTGCGGGCCCTTGGCCGCACATGGCCTCCGAGGGTGCCCGTCGCGCCGGCGGATTCGTTCCACCGGCAACGGCTCCCTCCATGACTCTTTCGCGTATCGCAACCGGCGTCCCCGGCCTCGACACCATCCTGCGCGGGGGGCTTCCCGCTAACCGGCTCTATCTCCTTGAAGGCCAGCCGGGCTCCGGCAAGACGACCCTCTCGCTGCAATACCTGCTCGAAGGCGCCAGTCAGGGCGAGAGCTGCCTGTACATCACGCTGTCGGAAACGGCCGACGAGCTCAACGGTGTGGCCGAATCGCACGGGTGGTCGCTCGACCGGCTTCACCTGTTCGAACTGGCCTCCGCGGAAGCCGTCCTCGGCGACGGCCGGCAGCAGTCGATTCTGCACCCCTGGGAGATGGAACTCGATGGCACAGTCCGGCTCATCCAGGCTGAGGTGGACCGGGTCAAGCCGACCCGCGTGGTGTTCGATTCCCTTTCCGAACTTCGCCTGCTCGCTCAAGACCCGTTGCGCTACCGTCGCCAGGTCCTCGCGCTCAAGCAGTTCTTCGCGCCTCGCAATATCACTGTGTTCCTGGTCGACGTGCTGGCGGGGGAGGGCATGGAGCGGGACGCGCATCTGCGCAGTCTTTGCCACGGGGTCATCTCCCTCGAGCGCCTGACGCTCGACTTCGGCGCTGCGCGCCGCCGCATGCAGGTCCAGAAGCTGCGCGGTAGCGATTTCATTGCCGGCTACCATGACTTTGCCATCTGTACCGGCGGCCTCGAGATCTACCCACGTCTCGTCGCGTCGGAACACCATACGCCTTTTGTCGGCAGTCCCGTGCCCAGCGGCGTCGCTGAGCTTGACCGTCTCCTCGGTGGCGGCCCGCTCCGGGGCACCAGCGCCCTGCTGACAGGCCCCGCGGGCAGTGGCAAGACCAACGTCGCGCTCCAATACGTCTGGACAGCATGCGAGCGCGGAGAGCATTGCTGCATCTTCCAGTTCGACGAACGCACCGGCACGTTGCTCACGCGCGCGGCAGCCCTGGGTCTCGATTTGAGGCCCCACATCGAAAGCGGGATGCTAAATCTCCGCCAGATGGACCCGGCGGAGATTTCCCCTGGCGAATTTGCATGGACCGTCCGCAAAGCCGTCGAAGAGGAGCAGTGCAGGGTGCTCGTCATCGATAGCCTCAACGGATACATGTCGTCGATGCCGCAGGAAAAGCAGCTCATGCTGCAGATGCACGAGTTGCTGTCGTTCCTCAACCAGAACGGGGTGATGACCCTGCTGGTGAATCCGCAGCATGGTCTTGTCGGCACCATGTCGACCGGGAACCTCAATGTCAGCTACATGGCCGACACGGTCATTCTCTTCCGGTTCTTCGAAGCGAACGGACGCATCCGGAAGGCGATCTCGGTTTTGAAGAACCGGAGCGGGCCGCACGAAGACACCATTAGGGAACTCCGCGTCGACGAGCAGGGCATCCGCCTGAGTGCCCCCCTGGAAGAATTCCGGGGCGTGTTGACCGGAACCCCGAAGTTCGTGGGTAACGAATCCCCCCTCCTGGATGGTGCCCGTGTCGGAGAATAGACGGGTCTTGCTGCTCGCGCCCTATGGTCGGGACGCGGCGACGCTGGCGGAAGTGCTGGGCACCCGGGGCCACCCGTCGGAAGCCGTTTGCTCCATCCTGTCGCTTGCCCACAAGCTCGATGACAGCGTCGGTGCCGTCGTGCTCACTGAAGAGTCCATCATCGGCGACGTGTCGCAACTGCTCGATGCGCTGCGAAAACAGGAGCCCTGGTCGGACATTCCCTTCATCCTGCTTCGGGCGGCGCGTTCGTCGACTCCCGGACTGCGGCCATCGCTGCCTGACGAGGTGCTCAACGCCATCGAACTCGAGCGCCCCTTGAGTTCTTCATCGGTGGCCAGCGCCGTCTCGACGGCCCTGCGCGCACGGGAAAAGCAGTTCGTCCTTCGCGAGCAGATGGTCCGCCTGGAACGGAGCGAAGCGGCACTTCGGGAGAGTGAGTCCGAATTGCGGCTGATTGCGGACTCGCTGCCGGTCCTCATCGCGTTCATCGACCGCAGCCTCGTTTACCGGTTTGCCAACCGCGCCTATGAAGACTGGTTTGGCGTGCCGATCGCCGACGTACTCGGCCGGCGGGTCGATGAAGTACTCGGGTCTGAGATGTGGCAGGAGCGCAGACCGTCCATTGCGAGGGTGCTGGACGGCGAGGCCGTCCGGTTTGAAGCCGCCTGGCCGACACGCGACGGCCTGAGGCGGGACGCGGAAATCCGTTACCTGCCGCGTTTGGGCGACAGCGGGCAGGTCGACGGCTTTCATGTGTTCGCCACGGACATCACGGACCGGAAAGTTGCGCTGGAAGCGACACGGCTCCAGGCAGCGGCGCTCGAGGTGCGGGTCAGGGAGCGCACAGCGGAACTGCAGGCGGAGATGCGGGCGAGGGAGGACAGTGAGGCGGCACTTCGCCAGGCTCAGAAAATGGAAGCGGTCGGGCAGTTGACCGGTGGCATCGCTCACGACTTCAACAACATGCTCACGGGTATCGTGGGAGCGCTGGATCTGATGCGCATGCGCATCGAGGGCGGAAAAACCGAATCGCTCGGTCGCCTGATCGAGACGGCGGCGGCTTCGGCGCAACGCGCGGCAGGCCTCACGCAGCGGCTGCTCGCGTTTTCCCGCCGCCAGACGCTGGACCCGAAGCCCGTCGACGTCGGTGCGATGGTGTCTTCCATGGAAGATTTGTTCGTTCGGACCCTTGGTGAAGATATCCGGCTACGGGTCGAACTCGGTGACGGTTTGCCCAATGCCCTGGTTGACGTCAACCAACTCGAAAGCGCCTTGCTCAACCTCGTCATCAACGCACGGGACGCCATGCCCGATGGCGGCGACCTGACCGTGCGAACAACCAGCAAACGACACGGCAACGAAGAGCCGCCTTCGGCCGAGTCGGTCGTTCTCTCTGTCACGGACACGGGTATCGGGATGGAGGAGATGCTTCTCGCCCGCGTGTTCGAACCGTTTTTCACAACCAAGCCAACGGGCCAGGGTACGGGCCTTGGCATGTCGATGGTCTACGGATTCGTCAAGCAATCCAATGGCAACATCGACATCAGTTCCATGCCGGGGCGCGGCACGACCGTGCGTCTCGAGCTGCCCGTTGCAGGCAATCGATCCCTTGCCGAGGCGGAAGAAAAAGCAAGGCAGGTGATGGAAGGAAACGGGCAAACCATCCTCGTGGTCGAGGATGACCCCCAGGTGCGCGGCCTGGTGTCGGAACTGCTCTGCACGCTCGGCTACAACGTGCATGTGGCCGAAGACGCGGACGATGCCCTCGCGCTGCTTCCTTCCATAGTGGGTCTTGACCTGCTGGTGACCGACGTCGGCCTGCCAGGGCTCAACGGCCGGCAACTGGCCGACATCGTGCGCCAGTCGCTGCCTGAACTACCCGTGCTCTTCATGACCGGCTACGCCGCGAACGTGCCCACACGCGCGGGATTTCTCGGCCCTGGCATGTCGATGATACCCAAGCCTTTCGAATTGAATGACTTCAGCATGTCGGTGGCACGCATCTTCGCGCTGCCCGGCTAGCTAGACGGCTGGGCAGGCGGTTGTACGGCACCGATCTGGATGAAGACCTCGAGCGTGTTGAGTTCGTCCCAATGCTCGACGAAGCGACCGTTTTCAACCCGCCAGATGTCGATCGAACGCATCAGGAAAGGTTTGCCTGTGCCGGGGTAGCCAAGAAGGTTTCCCGTGTGCGTCCCCTCGTAACGGTAGCGGCCGACCACCCGCGAGCCATCTGCCGAGGCGAAGACGTCTTCTGCGGTCACCCTGAGATCGGGAACACCCGCGATGATGGCCCCAAGGACCTTCTTCGACCCCTCCAGGCCCGGTTCGGCGAAGGCGTTGTGGTTCACATAGTCGGGTGCCTTGATTTCGTCGAGGCGGGAAACGTCGTGACTGGACATGATTTCGGCGAAAAGGTGGCCGAGCTTGGCTGAACTGTCTGACATGGGGATCTCCTCATCGCATCAGTCGGGACCGAACGGTTCCGATGGCTGATCGATGGAGAAACTCTGAACGTTGTTCAGAACCATGTCAATCGTTCATTTTCCAACCATCGGCTTCGATTGTGGGATAGACTTCACGGTCCAGACCGGTTCGTTGCGCCACCACGGGAGCATGTGATGGGAATAAAAGAGCGTCGCGACCGGGAGCGTGCCGCGGTTCGCGAACGAATCATCGACGCGGCAGAACAGATCGCGGCAAGCAAGGACTGGGACGCCGTAACCATCCGTGCGGTGGCCGCTGCCATCGAGTACAGCCCGGCGCTGATCTACGAATACTTCAAAAACAAGGATGACATCCTGCTTGCCCTGATGAGCAAGGGGTTCGGGCGTCTCCATGAGGCGCTGATGAAGGTCGCTGACGCGGCGCAGCCACCGGAGGCCGTCGTCGAAGGCCTCGGACTCACCTACTGGGAATTCGCCCTCGGCAGTCCGACGCTATATCAACTGATGCACGGTCTGCGCGGTGTTTCGTTCGGCACAAATCAGACACCTCCAGAAGCTCGTGCTTGCTTCGAGGATTTGCGCGCGCCCATAGAACGCTTGATGGCCGCAGCGGGCACGAACGGACATCGGGACAGCGAAGAGCAAGCGGACTTGTATTGGGCGTTCTTGCACGGACTCGTGTCGCTGTCCATGAATCAACGCATCAAGGGCGGTCCAAAGCGCGCTTCAACGTTGGTTCGTCGACTGATAGACGACTTCATTCAAAGTTGCATCGCTCCACGTGGCACCGCGAAACGTCGAATGTTGCACGACTCGCCTCCAGCATCCGCCCCATAACCGCCGACTCGGGCCAACTCAGCTCGCGGCAGCGTCCATCGCCGTTGTCCGGGGCGGGGCTTGCTCCCGTAGCACGTCGTGGTGCGGGGCTTCGAGAGCCTTCAGAGTCTCCTTCACTTGCCGACCCACCTCGACATCGATTTCGTTGCCGATCACTCTGCGCAGCGTCCGAAGATCCTGGATGGCGCCGATGGCGTCGGAACTTTCGGACAAGGTTCGAATCGCCAGGCGATGATGGCGAGTGAAGGCCAGTGGTTGTCCCTTGTTCCGGATGCGCCGGATCAGCTCCAGCTGCATGCGCAGGCGGCGCACCCGGCGGCGCCACCGATGGAGGTTCTTGACCGTGGGCCTCGCCTCCATATCGGTCTGGGCACGTCGGACGCGGCGTTCGGACTGTAATAGCCCGCGCTCGATCGCGTCCGGGGAGACGTCCGGCCATTTCAGTGCGGTCAACCGCTCGGTCAGCGCCCTCAACTCGCTGCGGCGGCGGTGGAATCGTGGGTCCTTGGCGAGAGCTTGCGCCAGGTGCCGCTCCTGCCGGGCACGTAAGGGGGCAGCAGATCGTCCCAGGGTGGAGTAGGGACTTCCCCGGCCGCCAGTTCGGCCGTGTTGACCACCACGTGCGCATCCCGAAGGGCGGACAGGCCTCGGGCCAACCGCCGCAACCGGCTGTCGATGGCGTCGATGGTATCGCCGAGGACGGGCGCGACCAGTCTAAGGAGGCTGCGAAGCCGCCGAATGGCTTTGCGCGCTTCGTGAATCCCCTTGTGCCGATTGGCCGCGTCGGCCAGCGCACGATCGGCCTTGGCGCACTCACGCTGCGCCTCCTCAGCCAGGATTTGGTGCAAAGGCTTCGGCGAAGTCGGGGCCGACGTGGGCGGATTGGAAGTCATGGCGCCTAGATACCACAGGCTGCCGAGAGAACGATGACAGCGACCCTCGCCCCACGCGCGAGACTGCCCAGGAGCCCGACGAGCAGGGGAGCGCCGGCGGGCATCGCCCTTGTCATGACGATGGCATGAAGGGCGTTTGCTGCGGCGAACGAATCGCGGGACCGCCTTCGCTTTCGTCAGCGTTTCCTTCACGGCCTTTCGCTTGGGCGTTGATGCGCCGGGGGCCATCTTTGCAGCCCGCACTTCATCGCCACCGGGAGAAACCACCGTGACAATCAAGACCATTGAAGATCTTTTCATTCACGAACTCTCCGACATCTACAGCGCGGAGAAGCAACTCACCAAGGCGCTCCCGAAGCTCGCTCGGGCATCGACCTCGCCCGAGCTGAAAGAAGCGTTCGAATCCCATCTGGAAGAAACCCAGGGTCAAGTCGAACGCATTGACCAGATCGTCGAGTTGCTCGGCATCCGCCTCAAGCGCATCAAGTGTGCCGCGATGGAAGGCCTGGTCGAAGAAGGTAAGGAGGTCATCGACGGCGTGGAAGAAGGCCCGCTGCGCGATGCTGCCCTGATCGGCGGCGGGAACAAGGTCGAACACTATGAGATCGCTTCCTACGGCACCCTGGCGGCCCTGGCCAAGCAGCTTGGCTACAAGGACGCTGTGCCATTGCTCCTTGAAACCCTCGCCGAGGAAAAGGCGGCGGACGAAAAGTTGACGATGTTGTCGGAGCGCCTTTCCACGCAGACCCGGGCCGAGAATGATGCGTAATCCACACGTGTCGTGCGGTGCCATGACCAAACCAGACGATAAAGACACACCCCGCAATCCGCGTGAGTTCGACGCCGGCACCGGCGACCGTGTCGAGAAGAAACCGAAGGAACCGGAGTCCGCCCAGCAAACCCACGACGACGAAGATCACGGTTGAGAAGGGGAGGTGTCATGGCTGGCAAGCGGAGTATGGACGGCTAAACGAAGGCTGAATCAAGCCTCTTGAAAATTTCGCCGGGCTGCATAAATTACTCCCCGCTGGCCGCTTCGGGGCCAGCCTCCTCGCCGCCCGTCGACGGGGGCGATGCTGAGAACTCATTCCCATGTTGCTGGAGGATATGGCTATGACTCTTCTGAATGTGGCACCTCTTTACCGCTCGAGTGTCGGCTTCGACCGGATGTTCGAACTCCTCGAAGCGGCTTCCTCACGCGGACAGGCCGCCGACAATTATCCGCCGTTCGATTCCGTCAGGCTTGCGGACGACCAGTACCGCATCACCATGGCGGTTGCTGGCTTCCGGGAGGAGGATCTCGAAATTTCGACGCAGGCGAACTGGCTGACCGTCAGTGGCGAGCGGTCGGCCGAGCCGGAGGGCGAATATCTCCACCGAGGCATCGCTACCCGCCCGTTCCAGCGCCGCTTCGAGCTTGCCGAGCACGTCCAGGTCGTCGGGGCGAGGCTCGCCGACGGCTTGCTCTCCATCGACCTCAAGCGTGAAATTCCCGAGGCGATGAAGCCGCGTCGCATCGACATCGAGTCCGCCGCCGGTGCGAAAGACAGCGTTCGCCAACTGTTGGACCAGGCCGCGGCCTGAAACAAAGCAAGGCCTCGCACGGACGCGGGGCCTTGTTGCAGCATGGTCTACCGGAACGTCTTAAGTGCGATTCGTCGCTTCATCGATGGCATGTGCGAGCTGCTGCAGGTCGAAGGGCTTGATAAGACGGATGGCCGTGGTGGGAGCGCCATCGGTCGGTTCATTCGGGTCCGACAGCATGATGACCATCGCGAGGTTCGGATTCTTCTCTCGGGCATCTTCCAGGTAGGCTCCGGCTCGGTCTTCACCGGGAGCCGGTACGGCGGCAATCAGGAAGTCGACCTTGTCCTGGGAGGCAACCAGCCGCGCTGCCCCTGCATGGGTCGACGCTACCACCACTTCGAAACCTCTCCCATGCAGAGCCTCTGCCAGGGTGCCGGCAAGCGGTGACCGGGGTTCGATAATGACGGCGAGCGGCTTTGCATGTGACATGGGCGATTCCGACTGATCCAAGCGCGTGTATACCAAGCTTGACGAGAAAGTGGCATGACGCCGCGGCCTCAGCCGGATCAAGCGATCGAATCGGAACTCGACGGCTGAGTTCAGAGCACCGACACAACCACGCACCAGGCCACCGCGATCAGCGGCGGCCACCGGCCCGCCGTGAGCCCAACGAAGGCAACGGCCGCGATACCGACGTCCTTGCCCTCATGGACGGCGCCGACCCACACCGGGTCGTACAGCGCAGCGGCCAGCAATCCCACCACGACCGCATTGACACCGGCGAGCATGCGAACCGCCTGGGTTCGCGCGGCCCATGCGCGCCAGAACGGCAAAGCGCCGGAGACCATGAGCAAGCCAGGCAGAAAGATGGCAAGCAAGCTGACCGTCGCACCCAGGGCACCGCCTGCGCTGCCGTGCAGTTCCTTGCCGAGGTAGGCCGAGAGGGTGAACATCGGACCCGGAACCGCCTGAGCGGCGCCGTAGCCAGTCAGGAAGCGGTCGGGTGTGATCCAACCGGGATCCACGACGGCCTGCTTGAGCAGGGGAAGCACGACATGACCGCCACCGAAGACCAGCGCGCCCGTGCGATAGAAGGCGGCGGCGATCTGGGCCAGTGGAGGCAGCAGCGGCGCCACGATGAGGGCGACCGCCAGCAGTGCCGCATAAGCGACGAGCAGGCAGGTGCCGGTCCGCGGGCCGTAGTGGAGCGAGAACGTCTCGCCTTGGCGGACTTCAACCTGACGACAGGCCCAGGGGCCAAGGGCGGCCCCGCCGATCACCACCAGTAGCGGCGTCCACGGGCTCGAGCTGCCTAGTTCGATGAGCCCGAGGGCCGCCACAGCCATCAGTGCCCTGGGGCGATCCGGGCAGAGCGTGCGTGACATGCCGAGGACGCCCTGGGCGACGACCGCCACGGCGACCAGCTTGAGGCCATGAATCGCCGCTTGTCCCGATGCGCCGGCGAACCGGTCGCTCACTTCGGCGAAGGCGAACATCAGCAGCGCCGAGGGCAAGGTGAAGGCGATGAAAGCAGCCAGTGCACCGGCCCAGCCCGCGCGGAGCAGGCCGATCGAAAATCCCAGTTGGCTGCTGGCCGGACCCGGCAGAAACTGGCACAGGGCCAGCAACTGGCCGAAGTGTCGTTCATCCACCCAGTGGCGCCGCTCGACGAACTCGCGGCGAAAATATCCCAGGTGTGCGATAGGGCCGCCGAAGGAGGTCAATCCAAGTCGAAGGAAAACGCGGGCGACCTCGAGCGCGTCACCGGCCCGTGCGTGCTTCTGCGGCGTGTTGGGCACGGCGTCGATCACCGTTGTTGATAGGGCCAGTCCATGGCGCGATCGTAAACCGAACGAGGTACCTGCATGCTGCGCCGGTTTTCCATTCGACCATAGTGCAACGAGCGAGCCTCCCGGGGTGCGCGATAATTGCCGCTCCCCCGCCTAGACCCTCCCTCATGTCTGCTGAACGCATCCTCCATCCTGTCCTGCGCGACAGGGTCGTCACCGCCGAGGCGGCTGCCGCTCATATTCAGGCGGGAGAAACGGTGGCGATGAGCGGATTTACCGGCTCGGGCTACCCGAAGGCGGTCCCGCCGGCGCTGGCACGACGGATCGAGGCGGCGCATCTCAACGGAGATCCCTTCCAGATCCGCCTGATGACGGGCGCGTCCACGGCTCCCGAGCTCGATGGCGCGTTGGCCAAGGCCGGTGGCATCGCCTTGCGCATGCCGTTCCAGACCGATCCGGACGCACGCCAGCGGATCAACGCCGGCACTCTGGACTACATCGACATCCACCTGAGTCATGTCGCCCAGCACGTGTGGTTCGGCTTTTACGGCGAGATCGACACGGCGGTGGTCGAGGTCTCGGGCGTTCGCGAAGACGGAACCCTGATTCCGTCGACGTCCGTGGGCAACAACAAGACCTGGCTGGACCTGGCGAAGAAGGTGATCATCGAGGTCAACGACTGGCAGCCCGAAGGTCTCGACGGCATGCACGATGTCTATTACGGCACCGCGCTGCCACCGAACCGCAAGCCGATCCCGCTGTTGCACACGGACGATCGGATCGGTCAGACATCGCTTCGGTGCGATCTGGACAAAGTCGTGGCGGTGGTGCGCACCAACGGCCCCGATCGCAACAGCCCGTTTGCGGCCGCCGACGAGAACAGCGAGCGCATTGCCGAGCACCTGATCGAGTTCCTCACGCATGAGGTGGCCAAGGGACGGTTGCCCGCCAACCTGCTACCGCTGCAGTCGGGCGTGGGCAACATTCCCAACGCTGTCCTTGCGCGCCTCGCCAGCAGCGGCTTTCGCGATCTCACCGCTTATACCGAGGTCATCCAGGACGGCATGCTCGACCTGCTGCGTAGTGGGGTACTGAAGGTGGCCTCATGCACGGGATTCGCGCTGAGCCCGGAGGCAAACGAGGAGTTCAAGCGCAATATCGCGTTCTACCGGGAGCGCATCGTCATGCGCACACAGGAAATATCGAATCATCCGGAGCTCGTGCGTCGACTCGGATGCATCGGCATGAACGGCATGATCGAAGCGGATCTCTACGGGAACGTCAATTCCACCCACGTGATGGGCAGCCGTATCATGAACGGCATCGGCGGTTCGGGGGACTTCGCCCGCAACGCGTTCCTGTCGATCTTCCTGAGCCCGAGCACGGCCAAGAACGCCAGCATTTCCTCCATCGTGCCGATGGTCAGCCACGTCGATCACACGGAGCATGACGTGTCTATCGTCGTGACCGAACAGGGTCTTGCCGATCTCCGCGGGCTGCCACCGCGGCATCGGGCACGCCAGATGATCGACCATTGCGTGCACCCGGATTATCGCCCGCAGCTGGAGGACTACTTCGACCGCGCCTTGCGCGACAGCTATGGGAAGCACACGCCCCATCTGCTGCCCGAGGCGCTGTCCTGGCATCAGCGCTGGCTGGATACGGGCAGCATGCGCTACCCGTCGTAGGCAGCGTCGGGAACGATGGTGACCGAAGCACCCGGGCTAAGGGTGATCGCCTTCGTCCACGTACCCCATGACAGGCGGGTCCGTTCCCCGCCGACACTTCGCACCGTCACCGAGGCAAGCTTCCCGTCGCGCCAGGCCAGATCGACCCGGAAACCGCCACGTGCGCCGATGCCGGTCACGCTTCCCGAGGCCGCCCAGGCTTTCGGCAACGCCGGCAGAAGGTCGATCGACCCAGGTCGCGACGACAGCAACATCTCCAGCATGGCGGTGGGCGTGCCAAAGTTGGCGTCGATCTGGAAGGCGTCGCTGTCGGCATCGAGTTTGTACATGTCGAAGTAGTTCTGTGCCGTCCCGTTGCTATGCGGCGCCGAGGGCGACAGGTTGGCGAGGATGAGCCGATACGCCTTCTCGCCCTCGCCGAGGCGCGCCCAACACATCGCGCGCCATGCACAGGCCCAGCCATAGCCGCCGTCGCCTCGTGCCTCGAGTAGCCGGGTCACAGCATCGATCACAGGCGGTGGGCTGTCGTCGGTCCGAAGACGATCGCCGGGAAAGAAGCCGATCAGCGGGGACAGATGCCGATGCGTCGTCTCCCCGAGGTTGTCCGGCGTCATCCACTCTTCCAGCCAGCCGGTCTTGTCGCTCACCTGGGGCAAATAGAGCTTTGCCTGTAGCTTCGCTATCGACGCGGCGTAGCCGGCATCCCGGTTCAATAGCGAGCTTGCCTGACGATAGTTCTCGAACAGATCCCAGACGAGCTCCTGCGAGTACGTGTTGCCCTTGGCATCCGTCGGACCGTGCTCCGGCGACCAATCGGCGTCGTCGATCAGATATTCGCGAGCGGCGCCCGTGCTCGGGTCCTTAACGCTTACGGTAAGCAGGCGCGCCTCCCAGAACTCGCAGGCACCCTTCATCAACGGGTAGATCCGCGCGAGGTAGGCGCGATCCGGGGTGTATTGATAGTGCTGCCACAGGTTGTTGCACAGCCACGCGTTCCCGGCCGGGTGCCAGCGCCAACCTCCGCCTCCGTAGACATTGGTGGAGATACCCACCGTCCAGCCGGCGACCTTTCCCGAGCTGTTGCGGTATCCATTGCGTGGGTCGTTGAAATGCTGGTGGGTGACGGCTGTCCAGGCATCCACCTGGCTCAGGCAATACTGGGTGAACGGATCGAAGCACGACGGCAGGCCGGCGCGATCGGGCAGCCAGTAGTTCATCTGGATATTGATGTCGTTGTGATAATCCGCCATCCAGGGAGACGCGTTGCCGTTGATCCAGAGACCCTGAAGGCCGGTCGGCAGACTGTCGCGGGAACCGGCGATAGTCAGGTAGCGCCCGAACTGCAGATAGGATGCTTCCAGTTCGGGATCGGCCGACGAGCCGGTTGCTGCCCGGGCCTGCAGGCGCGTCCATGTGTCCATCTTGCGCTGCGCTGGCGTCGATGAACCAAGCTCGACGCGCATCGTATCGAACAACGAACGGTAGTCGGCGATGTGCGTACGCAGCAGTACGGCGGGCGTCTGCATGGCGGCCGCTCGCGTTTTCTGCATCGAGAGCTTCAACGGATCGAGGGAAGCATCCATGTAGTTCTTTGCCAGGTCCGGCGTGTAGTTCGTGCCACCGCAGACGATGACCGTAAGTGTGCGGCAGTTCGCAAAATGAAGTCCGTTTGCGTCTGCGCGCACGTCACCCGATCCCGCCACCGTTACGATGTTCGTCGCATATCTGAGGCCGTTTTCCAGGACGCCTTCAAAATGGCTGGTTGCGCTCTGGTTCGTTCCAGGGAGAACGCCCGTGCGAGAGGTTTCCCCATGCATGCCCTGCAAAGCCAGCGAGCCGCTGTACCGGCCAGCCCCATCCTGGGAAAGATGGATGGCGATCATGTCGTCGGGGTGGCTGGCGAAGATGTCACAGGCGTACGCGGCACCATCCTTTCGATAGGAAACGCGCAGGTAGCCCTGGTCGAGATCCAGCTCGCGACGGTAGTCGGTGATATGCGCAGCGTCGTGCCCATCGACCGACAGATACAACTTGGCCAGCATCACCAGGCTGCCGAAGTGCTTGGTGGAATAGTCGAACTGACCGTCGTCGCCCAGTACGACATCGCGCTTGCCGAGCCACATCGTGGCATCGGTGAGATAGAGAAACGTCGATGCGGGATCGCCGCCGACCATCGCGCCGAGGCGTCCGTTGCCGATCGGTAAGCCTTCGCGCAGCACGTTCGATTCGGCTGCCGGCGTCGGGTACCAGAGCACATGAGCCGCCGCCGTCGGGAGCTGACCGAGGGGCCGCCGTACCGGCTTGCTCTGGGCGAAGCCGGGAAGGGAAAGCCAGGGCAGCACGGCCGCCATGGCGCCGCTCACCTGCAAGAAACGGCGCCGGTCCATCGGGTCCGAACGCGTGTCATCCCGCTCCGGCAGCGGGTCCCCGTCGCGCATCATCGAATCATCCCCAGGCCCCGATAAATCGATTTGTAAGACAAATAAATCTAGAGCGGCAAAGGGATCTTGTCATGCTGCGCCGCAGCTTGTTGCCCGGGTGAAGCTAGGCAATTATGAATAAGTACGACAAATAAGCGGTAGCTGCTGATCGCTCTGTCTGGGGTAAGGGGTGACGGGGAATTCGAGGCTTCATGGCGTCGTTGTGGATAACGGTGCCAATGAGCGTCGGGCGGCAAAGCCGTAAGTGCTCATTGGACGGTATTCCACAACGTGGGGGAGGGTAACCATGCAGCTAACGAAATTGGCGGTCGCCGTGCGGCGTTCGCTTGTGGCAACGGGTGTCGCCTGGATAGTCGGTTACGGCGCACCGGGTTTTGCGCAGACGGCGCCAGCGCCAGCAACGACGGATACGACGCCGGCCGGAGCACAGTCTTCGCCGACGCCAGCCAAGGCGGCCAGGACGGCGACCGACAAGAGCGACGACAAGAAGGTCACCGAGTTGGGCGCCGTGGCCGTCACCGGCCAGCTGGCGGCCCTCCAGCGAGCGCAGGCGATCAAGCAGGATTCGGTCAACGTCGTCGACTCCATTTCGGCCGAGGAGGCGGGCAAGTTCCCCGACCCCAATGTGGCTGACGCACTTCAGCGTGTTCCCGGCGTGTCGGTGAACCGCAGTGGCGGTGAGTCCAGCCAGATCGCCGTGCGCGGCTTCGGTCCCGAATTCGTCGCGGTCACCATCAATGGCAGGCCGATGGCCACGGCCTCCGGCTCGCGCGCTTTCAACTTCGATGTGCTGCCGTCGGAAATCATCAGCGTTGCGCAGGTCAACAAGACCTCGTCGGCGGACATCTCCGAAGTCGATATCGGCGGCGTGGTGGACATCCAGACGGCCCGGCCGCTGGATTTCAGTGGGTACCACGGCGCATGGAGCGCCGCGGGCATCAACAGTAACCTCACCGGCGACTGGAAGGGCAAGACCACACCCAAGGCATCCGGCCTGTTTGGCTGGACGAACAAGGATCACACCTTCGGTTGGACGGCTTCCGCCTCGTACTACAAGCGGAAGGACACCCAGCTCAACACGCAGGCCAATTCCTGGTACGCCGGCCAGGACATCTCGAAGCTGTCGAACCTGAGCAACCCCAACTACACCAACGTGGCGATTCCGGAGACCCTGGCCAGCAACGTGCTGGACGAGTCGCGTACCCGCAAGGGGTTCAGCGGCGCCATCGACTGGAAGCCGATCGACCGCCTCACCGTCGCTTTCGACACCTTGTACTCGAGCTACAAGGTCGATCCGATCGAACACGAGTTCGGCCAGTACGGCAACACGGCCGATATCCAGTCGCTGACGACCGACGCCAACAACACCGCGCTGGGTTTCGTGCGCAACAGCCAGGGTCCGAACGTCATGGCGAACGATTACGTCACGTCGTATACGCCCAGCTACGAGAAGAGCTACCAGAACGGGCTGAATCTCGGCTTCGACCTCGACGAAACGACCAAGCTCAGCCTGGATGTGTCCAGCTCCAAGGCCTGGAACAAGCAGAGCCCCAACGGTTACTTCCTCGTGGTCGGCGCGAAGAACTTCGGCACCCATCCGACCTGGACCAACAACGGCAACAGCGAGCCGCCGAGCTATTCGAACATCCTCTCGCCCACCAACATGGACAACCTCGCGGCGCACTGCTGTAACGCGGGCTCCGGCAACAACGTGACCAACAAGGTCGACAACTACCAGTTCAAGCTGGACAAGGCCTTCAACGACGGCGTGCTGACGCGGCTCGAGGCGGGCGTCCAGTACACCAACGAATGGGTGAAGTCGGTGAGCTGGGGCACGCCGAATGGCATCCTCTGCAACGCCTATTGCGGCTATTCCATTCCCGTGCCGCCGGACGCCATCGGCGCGTACGTTTTCAACGCGCCACCGAAGATCCACGGCGTGTCGTCGCCGGGCCTGCCGTCGCAGTGGATTCAGTACGATCCGCGGGCCTATCTGGACTGGCTGGCCTCGCCGGCAGCGTACAACCAGCTTCCCGACGACAAGCGTGCTGCGCTGCTCGCCGGCCTGGCGGCCAACGGTGGCACTCTCGCCGCCGCGCCCAATCCGGGCAGCTACAACGACGTGAGCGAGAAGGAGAAGTCGTTCTTCACCAAGGCGGTCTTCGAAGGCACGATGTGGAACATGCCCTGGGCGGTCGACCTCGGCGTGCGCTATCTGAACATCGTTTCGACCTCCACAGCGGTCAACCAGCCTCCGATCGCGTACTACGTCGATCCCAACGACACCAGCAACGGCCAGGTGACCTATGGCCCGCTGGCCGCGCAGTCGGCCAAGGGCGGTTATCACAAGTGGCTGCCGTCGATGAACTTCAAGTGGAACCTGCTCGACAACCTGGTCTATCGCTTCTCGCTGTCGAAGACGTTGACGCCGCCCGAGCTGAGCAACCTGTACTACAACAAGAGCTTCGGTACGCGCCCGAACTCGCTGACCATCTCGCAGGGCAACCCCCAGCTCCAGCCGTACAGCTCGCGCAACTACGACATGGGCCTGGAGTGGTACATCGACGATGCCAGCTACATCGCCCTCGAAGGCTTCTACAAGAAGGTCAGCAACTTCAGCACGCTGGTGAGCACGCCGGTCCCGTTCCTGACCAACGCGAACACCGGACAGCCGTTCATCTGGTCGCTCACCCAGCCGATCAACCTGAATTCGTCGAACATCTACGGCGAGGAAGTGACCTTCAACTACCAGTTCACGCATCTGTTGCCCGATCCATTCAATGGCCTGGGCGTGGCCCTCAACTACACGCACGTGAAGAGCAGCACCGCCCTGAGTCCGGGCGTCATCGCGGCATCGGGCAAGTTCGCCGTGCCCGGTATCGGTGACTCCGCCAACGCGAGCGCTTACTACGAGAAGGGCCCGGTGCAGGTGCGCCTTGCCTACAACTGGCGCGGTAAGTACCTGGAGAGCCTTGCCTATGGCTCGGGGGCCCAGCCGGCCACGCGCAGCGCCTATGGCCAGGTCGACCTGAGCGCGAGCTATGCGGTGAGCAAGCACCTGTCGGTGTTCGCATCGGGTACCAACCTGACGCACGAGCACCTGTACGACTACTCGGTGTATCGCAACCGCTTCCTGTACGCCGAAGCCGACGGCACCGTTTATACGGTGGGCGTGCGCGGAACGTTCTGATGTCCCCCTTGAAGCGAGGTGTCATGGTGAGTCGATCCAGGAATGTCGCAGCGTCCGTGTTACTGGCCGCCCTTTCTTGCGGCGTGGCGCCCGCCGCACCCGCCGCGGCCGGTGCGCCGATGACGATCGAGAAGGGCCACTTCGTTCTCGACGGCAAACCGTTCCGCATCGTTTCCGGCGAGATGCACTACGCGCGGGTGCCTCGCGAGTACTGGCGGGACCGTCTGAAGATGGCCAAGGCGATGGGCCTGAACACCATCACGACGTACGTGTTCTGGAACGCCCACGAATCCACCCCGGGGCATTACGACTTCAGCGGGCAGAACGATGTCGCCGAGTTCATCCGGGAAGCGAAGGAGGAGGGCCTGTACGTGATCCTGCGTCCAGGCCCCTACGTGTGTTCCGAGTGGGAGTTCGGTGGCTTGCCTGCGTGGCTGCTCAAGGATCCCGGGGTCAAGGTACGCAGTGTCGACCCGACGTTCATGCAGCCGGCCCAGCGCTGGTTGCATCGACTGGGCGAGGAGCTGGCGTCGCTGCAGCTCGGTCGTGGCGGCAACATCATCGCCGTACAGGTCGAGAACGAGTACGGCAGCTTCGGCACGGATACCGCGTACATGGAACAGATCCGTCGCGGCATCGTCGACGGCGGCTTCAATGCCTCGCTGCTGACGACCTCCGATAGCGCGGAACAGCCCGGCTCGCTGCCTGGCGTCCTGCAGGTGATCAACTTCGGCGTGGGCCATGCACCGCGGAAGTTCGAGAAACTGCGCAGCTGGCAGCCTGGCGGCCCGTACATGGTCGGCGAGTACTGGATCGGATGGTTCGACCATTGGGGGGCACCGCACCACGTCGCCCCGGCGAAGAAGGTCGCCGACGAACTGTCGTGGATGCTGAAGCAAGGCTATTCCGTGAACTTCTACATGTTCCACGGTGGTACCTCGTTCGGCTGGATGAATGGCGCCAACTGGGACGACGACAACTACCAGCCCGACGTGACCAGCTACGACTACGACAGTCCCCTCGATGAGAGCGGGCGTCCCACCCCGAAATACCTGGCCGCGCGCGAGGTGATCGCCAGGGAAACCGGTGTCTCCCCGCCACCCGTGCCCGCCACGCCGCCGACGCAGGCGATCGCCGGTATTCGGCTGGCCGAATCGGTGTCGCTGTGGGACAGCTTGCCAGCACCGGTGGAATCGGCCGAGCCGAGGTCCATGGAGTCGTTGGATCAGGCGTATGGCGATATCCTCTATCGCAAGCGCATCGACGCCGACGCGTCCGGCGAGTTACGCATCGAGACCCTGCACGACTACGCGCAGATCTACGTCAACGGCAAGCGGATCGGCACGCTCGATCGCCGGCTGAAGCAGGATCGCCTGACCGTCGCCGTACACAAAGGCGACACCTTGGACCTGCTGGTGCAGAACGACGGGCGCATCAACTTCGGCGAGAAAATGCTGAACGAGCGCAAGGGTATTCTTGGTGCCGTCACCCTCAACGGCCAGCCGCTTCGCGACTGGCAGAACTACTCGCTGCCGTTCACCGACAGCGCTTCGCTGCACTACGCGGCAGGGGGATGCAAGCATGCGCCCTGCTTCTATCGCACCACGTTCGACGCGCCCGTCGCCGGCAGCGCCGCTGCGGATACCTTCCTGGATACGGCCGGGCTAGGCAAGGGTTTTGTCTGGCTCAATGGCCATCCGCTGGGACGTACCTGGAGCATCGGCCCGCAACGGACGCTCTACGTACCCGGCGTCTGGCTCAAGCCGCGCGGTAACCAGATCGTGGTCCTTGACCTGCTGGTGGAAGGCACTCCCGTGCTCGGTACGCGCAAGCAACCCATCCTCGGCACGTCCACGGTGGGCATGCCATGACACAACACCCATTCCTACCGACACGAGGGGTATCCATGAGCGATTCCATGACAAGCATCCTGCGAGGCGCCGCATTTTCGGCGCTCATGTGCGCGACGGCCATCGCCAGCACACCGGTGAAGGCGGATGACGCCGCTGCCGGTTTGCCGCAGATGGGCTTCAACAACTGGAACTCCACCCACTGCCGGGCCGAGTTCGACGAAGCGATGATCCGCGGCATCGCCGACAAGTTCATCAGCCTCGGGCTGCGCGACGCCGGCTACCGTTATGTCAACGTGGACGACTGCTGGGCCAACTGGCAGCGCGACAAGGATGGCCACCTGCAGCCCAATCCGAAGCGTTTCCCGAGCGGTATCGCGGCGCTTGCCGACTACATCCACCAGCGCGACCTGAAGTTCGGCCTGTATTCCAGCGCGGGTACCTCCACCTGCGAGCCGCTGGAAGAGAACCGCGGTTTCCCGGGAGGTCTGGGCCATGAGAAGGACGACGCAAAGACCTTCGCCTCCTGGCACGTGGATTACCTCAAGTACGACAACTGCAACAACCAGAAGGTGGATGCGAGGAAGCGCTATACGGACATGGCCGAAGCGCTGCGTGGCAGCGGCCGGCAGATCTTCTTCAGCATGTGCGAATGGGGCGAGAACAAGCCCTGGCTCTGGGCGGGAAAGGCCCCGGTCGGTGCCGGTTCCTGGCGCACGACGGGCGACATCAGCGACAACTACGCCTCGATGCTGAAGATCTTCAAGGAGAACGTGGTTCTCGACCGCTACGCTCACCTGGGCCACTGGAACGACCCGGACATGCTCGAAGTGGGTAACGGCGGCATGACCGATGTCGAGTACCGTAGTCATTTCAGTCTGTGGTCGATCATGGCCTCGCCGTTGCTGATCGGTACCGATCTGCGCACCGTGAAGCCCGAGGCGCTGCAGATCCTGCTCAACAAGGACGTGATCGCGATCGACCAGGATCCGCTGGGCGTGCAGGGTAAGCAGGTGCGCGACGCCGGCGGTATCCACGTTATCGTCAAGCCGCTGAAGGACGGCGGTCGCGCGGTCGCGGTGTTCAACGAGGCCGATACCGCGAAGGACGTCACTGTGGCTGCTACCGAGATCGGCCTGAAGAGCGGCGGGAGCTACACCATGCGCGACCTTTGGGCGCATAAGGACGCGAAGGGCGACGGCTCGATCAAGACGACGCTGGAGCCGCATGCCACGGTGATGTACCGGATCAGTCAGTAACACGGCGCCCGGCGTTCGACCAGCCCGGCGCCCGCATGTCGACCCTGTGCGGGCGCCGGATGATCCGGTTCGTCGGGATGTGAGGTGGGGCGTTGCTGCGATGCAGTAATATGGCGCGTCCCCCTAGCGAACACAGCCCATGATCGACCTGATCGCCATCGACATGGACGGCACGCTGCTCGACGCCGCCCACACCATTTCGCCCCGGGTGAAGCAGGCCGTTACCGCCGCTCGCGCCCGCGGCATCCGCATTGTCCTGGCCACGGGACGGCCGTTCTCGGGCGTCGAGGAATACCTCGAAGAACTCGGCATCGCCGGCGACGACGACTACTGCATCACCTTCAACGGCGCCGTGATCCAGAATGCGTCGGGCACCAGGACGGTGGCGGAAGCCAGCCTCGGTTACGACGATTTTCTCTATTGCGAGAAGGTCGCCCGGGATCTCGGCGTGCATTTCCACATGCTTTACGAGCGGAGCATGATGACGCCGAACGCGGATATCAGCTCACACACGGTGCGCGATGCGTATATCTCACGCACACCGCTGCTTTACCGTTCGGTCGAACAGGTGAACCCAGCGTGGCGCTTTCGCAAGTTCATGATGGTGGATGACGAAGCCGTCCTCGACAGGGCGATCGCCAACCTTCCATCCGAACTCATGCAGCGCTATACCGTAGTCAAGAGCGCTGCCGACTTCCTCGAAATCCTCCATCCAGACGCCGGCAAGGGCAGGGCGCTGAAAACCCTGGCCGCGCATCTCGGCGTTCCTTCAGAGCGGATCATGGCGATCGGCGATCAGGAGAACGACCTGGTGATGCTGCAGTTCGCCGGCGTCTCGGTGGCGATGGGTAACGCGATCGACGCCGTCAAGGCCATTGCCGATCATGTGACCACAAGCAACAACGAAGATGGCGTCGCCGTTGCGATCGAACGTTACGTATTGAAGCGACCCGCGGGCTTCACTCCAGCACTCTAATACCCTGCCGTAGGTCGCACTGCGGACGTAAGCATGACGGCGGCTCGACAATCTCCCGGTGACACTACCCTGCAAGGTCGTCGGGACGTGGAGCATCGATGTGAACGAGCGGAATCGTCGTCCGGCGTCGCGCCTGTGGGTGGGATGCGCGGGGTGGTCGCTCGCCTCGAAGGACGCTCCATCCTTTCCCGGCGAGGGCAGCCACCTGGAACGCTACGCGCGGATGTTCCCGTGCGTCGAGATCAATTCCTCGTTCTATCGTCCCCACCAGGAGAAAACCTATCTCCGTTGGGCAGCGAGCGTTCCTGAATCGTTTCGCTTCAGCGTGAAGATGCCGCGCACGATCACGCACGATTTGCGTCTGCAAAGGAGTGAGGTTCCTCTGCTGGCGTTTCTGCATGAAGTGGCCGCACTGGGAGAAAAACTGGGCTGCATCCTGATCCAGTTGCCGCCCAGCCTGGCACTCGATGTGAGGACCGCCAGGAGCTTCTTCTCCCTCCTTCGAAAGCACACACAGGTGCCGGTCGCCTGCGAGCCGCGTCATGCCACGTGGTTCACACCGAAAGGAGCGGCCGTCCTGAGCCAAGCGCATGTTTCGTGCGTCTGGGCGCACCCCTTGCCGGTGACCGGAGTGGAACCTCACGTCGATTCGGCGATGCTGTATATCCGCCTTCACGGTGCTCCACGGGTCTACTACTCGGCCTATGACGACGACTTCATCCGCGCCGTTGCCTTGCAGATGTGCCGGGCGCACGAAGAGGGCAAGGCCGCCTGGTGCATCTTCGACAATACGGCACGGGGCGAGGCGATTCCCAACGCGCTGGCGTTGATGCGCCAGCTGGGTGCCTAACCTCGATCCTGCATCACCCAGCGTTCGCCGACGACAGGTAAGCCGGCCGGGCTATCGTCGAGCGGAAACGCCACCAGTCGGGTCGGCGCAACACGTAGGGCGGTACCGGGGGTAAGCGCCAGGCGTCCCAGATCCTCGCTCGCCACGTCCACTTCAAGGGTCTGGTCGATCTCGGCGATGTGGATATCCAGATGCGCGATGCTGCCCGCGAGGTAGACATGGCGCAGGCGTGCACCCCACGCCGGCTTGCCCTCGGGCACCGACAGCGACAGATGCTCGGGGCGAATGTAGGCCACCGCCGATCGAAAGCGACCACCCGAGCTGCCTGCGGTAACCGACCATCCGCCCGCGGCCCAGGTATCTCCACGACGCTCCATCACGATCCGGTTCGTACGTCCGATGAACTCGCAGACGAAAGGCGTGGCGGGATCCTGGTAGATCACGTGCGGCGGGCCGACCTGCTCGATGCGCCCCTTGTTCATGACCACGAGGCGATCGGCGAGCTCGAGCGCTTCTTCCTGGTCGTGCGTGACGAATACCGTGGTCAGGCCGAGTTCCTCGTGGAGTTCACGCAGCCAGCGGCGCAAGGCCGTGCGGACCTGTGCGTCGAGTGCACCGAAGGGCTCGTCGAGTAACAGCACGTCCGGCTCCACAGCCAGCGCACGCGCGAGGGCGACACGCTGACGCTGACCACCGGAGAGCTGGCTCGGATAGCGGCTGCCCAGGTCCGCGAGCTGCACGCGCTTCAGCAGGCCATCCACTCGCGCACGGATCTGGTCGCGCGATGGCCGGCGACGGCGCGGCCGCACGCGCAGGCCGAAGGCCACGTTCTCACGCACGGTGAGGTGGCGGAACAAGGCGTAATGCTGGAACACGAGACCCACGTTGCGCTCGCGGGCACTGGCGGCGAGGAAGTCCTGGCCATTCCGGGTAACGCTGCCTTCGTCGGGATAGTCGAGGCCGGCGAGAATACGCAGCAGGGTGGTCTTGCCCGAGCCGGAGGGCCCGACCAGGGCCAGGAATTCGCCATCGGCGATGTCGAGGCTTACGTCGTCGAGCGCGGCGAGGGCCGAAAAGTGGCGGGTGAGCCTTTTCAGGGCGAGCGTCATCGTGAATTCTCGGCGGCCTGATAGCGCCATTCCAGTGCGGACTTCACCACCAGCGTCAACAGCGCCAGCAGGGCGAGCAACGACGCGATGGCGAAGGCGCCGACGTAGTTGTACTCGTTGTAGCGCATCTCCACTTCCAGCGGCATCGTCGTGGTGAGTCCGCGGATGTGTCCGGAGACCACGGATACCGCGCCGAACTCGCCCATGGCGCGGGCGTTGCAAAGCAGGACACCATAGAGCAGCGCCCAACGGATATTGGGCAGCGTGACGCGGAAGAATGTCTGCAGGCCGCTCGCGCCGAGCACGCGCGCGACTTCTTCCTCTTCGCTGCCCTGGGCCTGCATCAGCGGTATCAGCTCGCGCGCGACGAACGGCAGCGTGATGAAGATGGTCGCCAGGACGAGGCCCGGGACGGCGAAGATGATCTTGATGCCGTGCGCGGCCAGCCACGGACCGAACCAGCCCTGCGCGCCGAACATCAACACGTACAGGAGGCCGGAGACCACCGGCGAAACGGACAACGGCAGGTCGATCAGCGCACCGAGCAGGGCCTTGCCGCGGAAGGCGAAGCGGGTCATGGCCCAGGCCGCGGCCAGGCCGAAGACGACGTTGAGCGGCACCGTGACGGCCGCGACCAGCAAGGTCAGCCGGATGGCGGCCAGCGCCTCGGGCTGGTCGATGCTCTCGACAAAGGCCTGGTAGCCCATGCGGAACGCCTCGACGAACACGGAAGCCAGCGGCACCAGCAAGAACAGACCCAGCGCGAGGACGGAGGCGACGACGATGGACGCGCGGCCGAGACGCCGCGCGACGCTCACGCCACGCCCTGGGCGAGGCGCCGTCATGCAGGCTGCTCCGCCCATCGCCGGGTCCCGCGTTGGAGCGCGGAAACCAGCATCAGCAGGACCAGCGAAAACACCAGCATGACGACGCCCAGTGCCGCCGCGCCGCCGTAATCGAATTCATCGAGCCGCTGGACGATGAGCAGCGGCGCGATTTCCGAGCGCAGCGGGATATTGCCGGCAATGAAGATGACCGAGCCGTACTCGCCCACGGCCCGGGCCAGCGCCAGGGCGAAACCGGTCAGCAGGGTCGGCACGAGCGTGGGCAGCACCACCCGCAGAAAGGTCTGCGGGCCCGTCGCCCCCAGGCTCTCGGCGGCGTCTTCCACGTCCTGCTCCAGCGATTGCAGCACGGGCTGGAGCGTGCGCACGACGAAGGGAAACCCCACGAAGACCATGGCCAGCAGCACGCCTAGCGGCGTGTAGGCCACCTGGATACCCAAGGGCACCAGCAAGCGGCCGAACCAGCCGTTGGGCGCATAGATGGCCGTCAGCGCGATACCGGCCACGGCGGTCGGCAGGGCGAAGGGCAGGTCGATCAGGGCATCCAGTATCCGCCGGCCAGGGAAACGGTAGCGGACGAGCGCCCACGTCACCATCAAGCCGGCTACCACGTTGATGCCGGCGGCCAGCAGTGCGCCACCGAAACTCAGCTTGAGTGCCGCCAAGGTGCGGGGCGACGCGAACAGTTTCAGGATACCGGCGAAGCCGATGTCCGTCGCTTTCCAGGCCAGGGCCGCGAGCGGCAACAACACGATGAGGCCAAGATAGGCGACCGTAAAGCCGAGGCTCAATCCGAAGCCGGGCAGGACCCGTCGACGCATGCTCAGTTACCCGGTCCGATCTGGTCGAAGAGGGCGCCGTCGGCAAAGAACTTTGCCTGGGCCTTGCGCCAGTCGCCGAACACCTCCGCCAGCGTGAACGTCTTCACCGGCGGGAACTGTGTGGCGTACCTGGCGGCGACCTGGGGCGAGCGGGGACGATAGAAGTTGCGCGCTTCGATGTCCTGGGCCTGGGCCGAATAGAGGAACGTCAGGTAGGCGTCCGCAACCTCGCGCGTGCCGTGGTCCGCGGCGTTCTTGTCGACCACCGCCACTGGCGGCTCGGCAAGAATGGTGATCGACGGGATGACGATGTCGAAACGGTCGCCGCCAGCCTCTTTCTTCGCCAGAAGCGCTTCGTTCTCCCAGGCCACGAGAACGTCGCCGATGCCGCGCTGGGTGAACGTGGTCGTCGCACCGCGCGCACCCGTGTCGAGCACCGGAACGTGCTGGAAAACCGTCTTGACGAAGGCCTTGGCCTTGTCGTCGTTGCCACCGGGCAGCTTGAGCGCGTAGCCCCAGGCGGCGAGGAAATTCCAGCGCGCACCGCCGGAGGTCTTGGGATTGGGCGTTACCACCTGAACCCCGTCCTTGACCAGGTCGCCCCAGTCGCGAATGTTCTTCGGGTTGCCCTTGCGGACCAGGAAGACGATCGTCGAGGTATAGGGCGATGCGTTGTCCGGCAGTCGCGTCTGCCAGTTCTTGGCCAGCAGGCCACGGTCGGCCACCGCGTCGATATCGTAGGCCAGCGCAAGCGTTACGACATCGGCGGGCAATCCGTCCACGACCGCACGCGCCTGCTTGCCCGAGCCACCGTGCGACATCTGGATAGTCACGGTGTCGCCGTGGCTGGCCTTCCAGTCGGCGGCGAAGGCGGTGTTCAGCGCCTTGTAGAGTTCGCGCGTGGGGTCGTAGGACACGTTGAGCAAGGTGACGTCCCTGGCGAACACAGGCAGCACCATGGCGGTGGCCGCCAGGGCCAGGAGGGTGGGACGAAGCTTCATCGTCATGCTCCTTTGGGTAGCCGGATCACGCGCGCGAGAGGAAGCGTCGATGTAGCGGGTCCGGGTGTCAGTGCGGCGTGAAAAGGGTTCCCTCGGTCGATTATCATGGGCCGCCTGGATAAACGAGCGAGATTCCCTTTGGAAACGTCTGAGACCCCGCCTTGCCCGATCTGCGGCATGGAAAACACCTATCCGGACGGCGATGCGTTCATCTGTCCGGATTGTGCGCACGAATGGCCGCAGCAGGCGGCCCATGCGGAGGAAGGCGCCGCCACGGTGCGCGATGTGCACGGCAACGTGCTCAACCACGGCGATTCGGTGGTGGTGATCAAGGACCTGAAGGTCAAGGGTTCGTCCATCCCGCTGAAACAGGGGACGATCATCCGCAATATCCACCTGGTGGACGGCGACGTCGAGCACATCGAAGGCAGCTCGGACAAGATCAAGGGTCTGGTGTTGAAGGTCTGCTTCCTGAAGAAGGCTTGACGTCTTCATCGCCACGCGTGAATGCGGCGAATCGCCGATGAAAAAAAGCGGCCGGTTCATGGCCGGCCGCTTCTTCCACGTGCTTGTAACCGCGGTCAGTGCGTTGCAGCGACCGCCACCTGTGCGCCGGCCGTCGACGATGCGGCATTCACCACACCCTGCACGCGATTCATCTGCACGGCATAGCCAGCCGGCACCACGTACGGCGTGCCTTCGCCGTCGGCGACCTGCTGGGACACGAAGGCGTCACCGACACCCTGCCACAGGATCGCCTTGCCCTTGGCGTTCGTCCACAGCAGGTCGGCCAGGCCGTCGCCGTCGAAGTCTTCGATCGTCGCGACGGTGTAACCCGACGGGGCGGCCTCGGTCTTCTGGCTCGACACGGTCGTGCCGTCCATTTCCCACCAGCGCAGCTTGCCTGTGCCGGCGTTGAACCAGATCAGGTCGGTCTTGCCGCTACCGGCGATTTCACCGGCACCGATCAAGGCGAAGCCAGCCGGCGCGGCGGTGCTACCGTCGGTCTTGGTGAAGCTGCCCTGGCCGTCGTTGATCCAGTACTTGATGGCGTTCTTCGGACCGGTCCAGACGATGTCCAGGATGCCGTCGCCATTGAGGTCGGCCAGGTAAGGCGTGAAGCCTGCCGGTGCGGCCACCGTGTTGGCCACACTCTGGTCGCAGCTCATGGTGTCGAAGCGGCCGAACTTGAGCGTGCCGCTGCAAGCGATCGTCCAGAACGACACCTTACCGGTCGCGGCGTTGAACCAGACCTGCTTCGACTTGGCCGTCGCGTCGACCAGGCCGGCACCGACGAGACTCCAGCCCGCCGGATACGGGAAGCGGAAGTTCTCCCAGCCGTAGCTGTAGACCGCCAGGTTCATCGTGTTGGTGGTCGGGTTATCGCTTTCCATCACGGTCTGGTTGATGAGCTGACCGTCGAAGATATCGAACGGAATCGCCTTCACCTGGTCACCCGGCTGGAAGCCGTCGGCCACCTGGCTCCCCTGGGTGACGGGAACCCACGTGTCCGTGCCGAGCACGGTGCTTCCGTTCATGCGCACGAGCGTGGCGTTACCGGACTTGGGGCCGACCAGAAGCAAGGTGCTCTTGCCGTCGAGGACGGAGTTCAGGCCCACGCCCGGATTACCGCTGTCGGTGGCACCGGCGAGGTCCCAGGTGCGCGAAATGATTTCTCCGCGGGTCTGCCTGGCGGCGATGGCATGGGTCAGGTTGGTCACGTCGACCGAGCCCAGACCGGTGGCATAGTCGTAGCCTTTCGCCGCCTTCCATGCCGTTACCAGGGACGCGCGGCCGCCGTCGCTGACCACGCCGTACTGCTGTCCTTTCTTGACGAAGCAATCGCCGGTGCCGGCGAAGCACGGCACGTCGATGTCGCCGGTAGCCACATCGTGGAACACGCACGTGGTGTCCTTGGCCTTGCAGCCAGCCGCCGGTGTGGCGACGGTACCGTATTGCGCGCGGGCCAGACCGTAAAGTGTCGGGCCGACATTGCCCAGGCGGTTGGCACTGGCCTGGTCGACCAGGGCCTGTACGCCGGCCATGGCCGGTGCGGCGAACGAGGTGCCGCCGGCGCTGTTGAACAGCGAGTCCGTCGGGTCCAGGTAGTTGCAGGGTACGCCGCCCTGATCCGCATCGGACATGCAGAAGATCAGCGCATGGCCATAGAGGCCGTTGGCGGCGAACAGCGAGACATCCGGCAACGCCCGTGTGACGTTCTGGTCCATGCCGGCAATACCCTGCTGCCAGGTTGGCTGTGACCAGACGTAGCTCGGGCCGCCGCTGCCGCCGGCGGTGTTGAGGAAGTTTTCACCGGCCGCCGAGTTGCAGGCGTTGTTCGGGTTGGCGATACCCAGGACCTTGTCGAGCTGCGCGCTGGCGCAGGAATCGTTCCAGGTCTGCTCGGGAATATAGCCGATCGCACTGGCACCGAGCTCACCGTTGCCGGGCAACCAGTACTTCTGCGTTTTCTTGAAGTCGTCGAAGTCGGTGCCACCGACGGCGACGTTGTAGGGCGTGCTGCCCAGTCCGTTGACGGCGATGCCGAAGCTGGCGGCGACCTGGTTCTGATCGCAGCCTGCGGAGCCGGCATCACCGGTGGAGACGAAGACCGTCACGCCTTCGGCGGCGGCGGTCGACCACAGCGACGCGGCTTCTGCGAGATCACCTACTGCCGCGCTGACGGACTCGCATTCGCCGTAGCTCAAACTCATGATCGGCGGCGGGGCGTCCTGCTCGAGCAGGTTCTGTGCGGCCAGGAAGGCACCGAAGTCCGCACCGCTGTCGGCACACGAGGCCAGGGTCACGTTGGCATCGGGCGCCGCGGCACCGGCCCACTCGGCGTCGAGCGCGGCTTCGCCTTCGTCGGCGTTGGTACCTGGGTCGGCGCAGCTGGTATCGCCGGCGAAGCCGGCCGGGTGTATCTGCGTGACGACACCCTTGGCATCGGCTGGCAGGAAGGTTTTCCGGAAGGTGGCGATGTCGGCGTCGAGGACATTCGTGCGCTCGAGCACGGCGACGGTCTGTCCGGCGCCGCGCACGGGAGTCGACTGGTTCCACAGCGGGTCGACGTTGTAGATGGTGCCGAAATCCGCAGGCACCACGTCATACTGGACAGCGCCCTGGTAGACGAAATTGAAGTCCGACGACGGTGCGCCAGCGGTAACCCATTCCCCGTTCTTGTTGCGCTTGACCGGTTGGGCATCCTTCTTCTGCGGTTTCGGGAAGAAGTCGGTCAGCGAGGCCACGCCGCGAACGACGGGCACGAGCGCCGTCGGCAGTTTCTGCTCGGCGGCATTGGCGAAGTGCCTCTTGCCGTCGGCGCCGGTGAAGTGGTGCATGGAGGTACCGAACGCCTGTTGCACGGACCCCACGGATCCGGTGAAGCGGATGAGCATGCCATCGGCGGAAACGTTCTTCACGGCCAGGCCCTGGCTGCCGAGCCATTTCTTCACCGCGGCGATGTCCTGCCGGTTCGGGCCGAACCGTTCACCGACCTGGCGCGCGGTCAGCCACTTGTGGAAGTTGGGCGAGGAAGGATTGTCGAGCGATGCAAGGTAAGCATCGAAGTTCTTCTGCTGATCGTCGCTGCGCTTGAGCACCAGGGTCATCGAGGAAATCACCTCGGTCGTTCCCATGGGCCCGGCGTCGGCGCTGCTGCGGACCCTTGCCGGCACGCTGCCGGACAAGGTGGTCAGCTGCTTGGCGTCGACCGATCGTGTGATCAACGGCGTGGTGGTGGTGCTGCCTGCCGTGAAGGTAGCAGCGGCAGCGTGCGCATCGCATGCGCTGCCGGCGACGACGAGCAGCGCCGCCCCCGCCAGCCAAGGCCTTGAAATGATTACAGACATAGTACCCCCGAAGGAAAGAGCCCGTAGTGCGTCGTAAGTTCTTGTGCCCAGCCCGTAAAAGGCTGCCCCTTCGGCACGGCGTCCGCACGATGCAGGATCGTGCGGACGCTCGACGATAGCTTTACATCCGGCGCAAAGTCACACACGCTCGACTGGCCCGGTTCTCACCGAATTCTCACCGCCGGGCCACGGGGGAAACGCACGATGATGGCCCGCATCCGTCGTTGGCTAGCGAGCACGCCGATCGACGACCCCGTCGACCGGCGCAATGCGAGCTTCATGCAGTTGCTCCTGGCTTTCGAGGGCTTGCGCATTCCAGCGACCAAGCTCTATCTGTTCGCGTTGCATGGGGCGTACCTGCAGGAGCATTTCTACGCGAAGGCGCGTATCGGTGCACCGGCAGCGTTCTGCATCGACGTCGGCACCGACCTTGCGATGACCCTCTCGGCTTGGTTGGGCTTCTACCTGATCCGCAAAGGGCGATTTCCCCTGGCCGTGGCGCAGTTCGTGGCCACCATGCTCGCCTCCGGTGCGGTGGCCTATGCCGCCTTCGGGTACCGCGCGACCGACGGCAATCTCACCTTGATGCTGATCCTGGCGCTGAGCGGGTTGATGCTCGGTCGCAAGGCGTTGTGGATCACGTATGCGGTCGAGGCGTTGATCCTCGTGATGAGTGTGGATCCGCTCACGTCGTCCGGGGTCGGCGACGCCAAGGGCGTGCTGCTGGCCATCTACGACCTCTTGCCGGTGCGTGCGTTGACGAGCTACCTGCTGATCGCCCTGATCGTCGACCGAAGCATCTACGCCTTGCGCGAGAGCCTGCTCGAGTCGGATCGTCGTCGGCGGCAACTGGCGCTCGAGATCGCCGAGCGGGAGCGCACGCAGGAGCAGCTGCTACACGCGCAGAAGATGGACGCGGTAGGCAAGCTCGCCAGCGGCATCGCGCATGACGTCAACAATGTTTTCGACATCATCCTTGGCTTCTCGACCGAGCGCGACCGACTGCCTGCGGAGGACGAGCCGCAGGACGAGAATACGCGCGCCGTGGCCGATGCGATGGAAGGTATCGAGCTGGCCGCGCGACGTGGTACGGCCGTGTGTCGCAAGCTGCTCAACTTCAGTCGGAACGACCTCACCCTGACCGAGAACTTCGATGCGGTAGCGGCGTTGCACGAGCTGCGGCCGCTCGCACGGCAGTCCTTGCCCGCGCGTTGCCAGCTGCGTATCGAGCTTCCGCCGGGGCCACGCTTCATCCGCTTCGACCGCAGCCAGTTCGAACTGGCCATCATCAACCTGATAACGAATGCACGCGATGCCATGCCTGACGGCGGCCTCTGCACGATCGCATTGGACGAGTGCGACGGTAGCTTGTCGGTGTCCGTGCGGGACACCGGCGTGGGTATGGACGAAGCGGTCCGCACGCAGGTGTTCGAGCCGTTCTTCACCACCAAGTCCGCCGACCGTGGCACCGGGCTGGGGCTGAGCGTCGTCAATGACCTGGTGCTTCAGGCCGGTGGGCGGACCATGGTCGAGAGCGCGCCAGGGCAGGGAACGACGGTGCGCTTGATGCTGCCCCTGATCGGGCAGCATGCCGATCCGCCAGGGGTGCGGCCGTCAGCCTTCCAGCACGTAGCCCGTGCCGTGGGCGGCATTCAAGGGTAGGGGCTCGCCGAGCGCCGCCAGGACCTTGCGCCGCAAGCGATGCACCATGGAGTCGAGGCGATGGGGGTCGAACGCATCGACATCGTCCGTAAGAACGGAGATGAGGGCCTCGCGCGGGACGACTTCATTCACATGCGTGAGCATGGTGTTGAGCAGGCGTCGCTCGCTCTTGCTCAGCATCACGCGGGCGCCCGAGGGAGATAGAAGAAACCATTCGTCCGGGCTGAGCGCCCAGTGGCCGTGTGGGGCGGTCGTCGACCCCGGCTCGAGCCGGCGAGCCACGCTGTAGAGCGTGGCCACGAGCACGTCGATCTCCACGGGCTTCGTGAGGTAGGCATCGGCACCTTCGAACAGCCCGCGCACGCGGTCGACATTGTCGGCGCGGCCGCTGAGCATGATGATGCCGGCATGGGGCAGGGTGTTGCGTAGCGATCGCGCGACCTGGAATCCGTCGCCGTCGGGCAGTCCGATATCGAGCAGGAAGATATCCGGCACGCCCTTCCGGATCACCGCGTGCAGCTCGGCGGCGCTGCCGGTCGCGGTCACTTCGAAACCGAACTGCCTCAGTTTGGGGGCCAGGATGCGATCGCGCAGCATGGCGTCGTCGTCGAGCAGCGCCAATCGCAAGGGGCGCGCTGGACCGACCTGTTCCAGATGCAAGTTCGTCGCGCTCATGGCCCTGATCCGCCGTGCCGCAGAGGCGGCAGCCAGCAAGAGATTGCCTCGCCGGAGTGGCGAAATCCAGCAACTTCGTCACGCAAGATGGCCTATCGTAAGAAGCTACGGCCTAGCTCCCATGGCCTAGCGGGAATAAACCCCGGGCCAGGACGATCTCATCTGTCGTGGGCACGCTTCCCGTGCCGCCACCCAGAGGGTTCCGTCATGTCCGTGCCTGTCCAGGCCTCCTATGCCGTATCGGCCGTGCAACCGACGTCGTACACGAAAGTGGCTGTCGCGATGCATTGGCTTATCGCGCTGCTGGTCTTTCTGAATGTCGGTCTCGGGCTTTTCATGGAGACCTTTCCGAAGAGTGCGCCAGGGCACGATACGGTCCTGTTCTACCATGCCTCGGTCGGTAGCCTGATCTTCATGGCTGCGGTGTTCCGCCTGTTCTGGCGAAGCACGCACAAGCCACCGGCGCTGCCGGCCCACCTGCCGTCGTGGCAGCAAAGGGCGGCCCACACCCTCCATTGGGTGCTGTATTCGTTGATGTTGCTCGTGCCGTTCACCGGCTACCTGCATCGGATGGCGGGCGGCCACCCAGTCAGTTTCTTCGGCATCGGCTTCCTCCCCGTGCTGATCGGCAAGGACGAACCGCTCCGTTTGCTCACCGATACGCTCCACGTGTGCCTTGTCTGGGTCCTGTGTATTCTTGTGCTGGGTCATATAGGCGCCGCCCTGAAACACCGCCTTATCGACCGCGATGGCGTTATCCAGCGCATGTTGCGCACATGATTGGCAGGACGCAGTCTTGACGATATCGACGAGTAGCCGTGCTTTTGTCGATGACCTGGCGTCAAGCCATCTTGACGCTGCGTACAATCTCGGCCGCTGGTTGCTCGGCAGCGAGCAGGACGCGGCGGACGCCGTCCATGATGCCTATCTGCGTGCGGCGCGCGCTTCGGAAACCTACGCCGGCGGCAACGCGCGCGCCTGGTGGCTTGCGATCGTCCGTAACTGTTGCCTCGCCCGACTGGCGGTTCGCAACAAGGAGAGAAGGAACGTCGCGATCGACGACGATCCTGTCGCCGCCGAGCGCTGGATGCCGCGTGTCGAAGCGGATGATGTCGAGGAGTGCCTGGACAGCGCCAGGCGCAGGCAACGGATCACCCGCCACCTGCTAAGCCTGCCGGACACGTTTCGCGAAGTGCTTATCCTGCGCGAGATCGAGGAATTGTCTTATCGGGAGATCGCCGACGTGTTGCAAACGCCCATCGGTACGGTGATGTCCCGGCTGGCACGAGGGCGTGCATTGCTGCAGAAGGCCTTGACCGATAATGACAACGTGGAGACGCCGCATGGACTGTAAAGCTGCCAACGACATGTTGCCCCTCTACTTCGACGGCGAGCTGGACCGCGCCACCGGCCGTGAGTTCGAAGCTCACCTGGACGAATGCGCCGATTGCCGCGCCGCGTTGATCGAGCTCGATGCGCTGCGCGGCTCGTTGCGCAACGATGCGCCGAGGTATCGCGCGCCCGATGCGCTGCGTGCCCGGATTCAGAAGGAGATGGCCGTGCCGGTCGCGCGTCGGCCGTCGCGCATGCGCGTGCCCGGACTCGCGCTGGCCGCATCGTGGATGCTCGCGTTCGTCGCCGGTGGACTCACGCTGACCGCGTGGAACCATGCCTCGCGGCCCGCAGACGACCGGTCCCAGTTGACCCGCGATCTGTTTGCCAGCCACTGGCGCGCCCTGGCCGCCACATCGCCCATCGATGTCGTATCGACGGACCAACACACGGTCAAACCCTGGTTTGCCGGAAAGATCGCCACGGCGCCCGTCGTGCAGGACTATTCCACGCAGGGCTATGCCCTCATAGGAGGGCGCATCGACTATGTCGGTACCGAGCGCGTTCCCGTGCTGGTGTATCGGCATGGAAAGCATCTCATCGATGTGTTCGTGCTGCCGCCGACCGCCGTGCGCGGGAGCATCGAGCCTGCCCGGATACAGGGCTACGTGTTGGAAGGCGCAACGCTCGGCGGCCAGCCCGCCGCGATCGTTTCGGACATGGACGAGGCCGAGCTGGACCGATTCAGGGTTCTGGTGGGTGCGTCGAACCACGCCGACTAGGTGTTGCCGCAGCAGACACAGCCATCGTCGCGTCGTGGACGTGTGGCGTTATCCGCGGCAGAATCTGTCCGCCAACTCCCGCGCGTGCGGAAAGTGGCTCAGGAACTCGCTTCGCGACGCGAGCGTGCAGTCCTCGTACTCGAAACCCGGCGTCACCGACTCGCTCAGCAGGCCGTAAGCACTGCCCGGACGAAGCTCCGAACACTTCCAGGTGCCTGCCGGCACCATGAGTTGCAGCGTCTCCCCCGCAGCGATGTCCGGCCCGAGTACATGGCGTTCCACGTGCCCGTTCTTGTCGGTCAGCCAGTACGTCATCGGCGCCCCGGCATGGAAGAAGTGGACGATAGGCGAGAGGTTGCGGTTCATGTGGCCCTTCGGCTCATCATCCGTCAACATGTAATAGATGCACGTGCCGATGCTCCTGATGCCTTGTTTATCAGGACGATCGGTCTCGATGGTCAGCTCGTTCCTGAAGGTTTCGGCGAAGTAACCGCCTTCGCGATGGAGACGCATGGACAGCGCACGAAGGTAGTCGTTCTTAGTCATTTTTTTTGGCTCCGGCACGAACCAGGTTTTCGACGGGGTATGGCGGGTCGAGAAATCGCTCGGCGTGGTATCCCTTGATGCCTATCGTTCGAGCGAGAGGGCTGCGGTAGTCCAGCGAGCGGGAAAGCCGCTCGATGACGTATCTGAAGTCATACTTTGGCGTCCAGCCAAGTTCCGACCTTGCGAGTGCGTTGATGTAAACCCGGTCGATGCCGGGGAGCATCGTCCAGCCGCGTCGGGCGTACTCACGTTCGTACGCGGGAACGTGCCTGCGTACGGCGTCGCGGGCGTGCTTTCGCAAGTCGAAACGATCCCCCTCCGAGAAAGCCGTCGTCGCGCTGACGATGTACCGGCCCAGGCCGATGTCGGCTGCCTTCTCCAAGGCAAGGACGTGCGCCGACACGACGTCTTCCATGTCGACCCGGCGATACAGGTATTCGGTGACCTTCAGGTTGTCCTGGTCATAGCGCTTCTGCATCTCCCTGTCGTCGTCGGCCTCCTGGAAGAACCTCGATGTCCTGAGTACGATGCACGGGAGGCCATATCGGCGATGCTGCGCCTCACATAGATGTTCCGCGGCGAGCTTCGTGACACCGTAGATGTTCCTCGGAATCGGCACGACGTCCTCGGTTATCCATGCGGCCGGCTCGTCCGGTGAAGGCGTCAGTGCATGGCCGAACACGCTGGTGGTGCTTGTGAACACGAAGGAACGCACCCCTGCTCTCGTGCATTCTTCGAGTAGACAAAGCGTCCCGGCGATGTTCGTGGCGACGAAGTCGGCGGAGGGATGCGTCGCCATGTGTGGCTTGTGCAGTGCTGCCGTATGCACGACCCCATCGACGCCGGACAGGGCTCTTGCCACCAGCGGCCGGTCCACAATCGATCCGACGAGGCTTGTATGGGGCGAGGCCTTCAGATCCAACCCGATGGCCTCGTGTCCAGCTGTCCCTAATGTGAGCATCAGCGCTTCGCCCAGATGCCCGGCACTTCCTGTGACGAGGACTCGCATACGTATTCTCGGTAACCAGAGTCTGGACATTGCCGCTCATGTCGAGCATGGGGCAATAGAACTTCCGTTGTAGGCGCGATACAGACGCACCGGGCGCATGCGGCTCGAGGCATCTCCCCCGGTAGGAACGGCGCTGGCCTGCTGCGACGCAACATCCCGTCACCTATGCATTTTTGGCAGTTGACGCGAATTTTACGGTGCGCTATATCTTGCAACACGCGCGGCGACTCGATTGGACGTCCGTTCGCGTAACCCTTCCGGCATGCATACCGCATGCCGATATGCAGCTTGCGATGAATGACGGACAGACCGCTACGATGCGTCGGCCCAATTCAAATGAAAACGCCAGCTGCGCCATCGCAGGTCGTCCGTTTGCGCGTGTCATGGCCGACGGTCTGCCGATCCTCGCCCGTGCCAAGCTGAGTGCCCTGCGCTCCCGCGGCAAGTGCGTCGCCGGCTACTCCCCGCCGCAAACCTCCCCCTGATCGTCCGACCGTCCTGATCGGCACGTTCAACCGTCCGTCGTGATGTCGACGCACGCCCGCTGGCGCTGGCGTGGACGTCTGCTCTTGTCCGGACCGCGCGACGAACCCGCTGGTCAGCTGAACTGCGCATCGCGTGGCGTCGTGTCACGCGCATGCTTCCAAAAGCATCTCGGGGTGGGGGTAAGTCGTGGGTATCGAAAGGGGTTTCAACAAGAAGTGTCTCGTCGCGGCCTTATGTGCCGTTCTCGGTGGATCGGCGTTTGCGCAGGACGCAGCGCCGGCGACATCCGCCACAACGGCCACGCCGCCGGCCAAGCCGGCGGCGGACAGCGAGGCGGCGCCGCCCAAGCCCGACAAGGCCGTACAGATGAAGGCCTTGAGCGTCGTGGCCAATCGCTACGACGCGACGAACATGCGGATGGACTCGATCAATACGGTCGATGTGCTGTCCGCGGCGGACCTGCAGCACACCGCCGTGCACAACGTCGCCGAGGCGCTGGGGCTCATGTCCGGCGTGAACGTGACAACGACGGGCTCGGGTTACTTCGGCGGCATCGATGGCGCGGCGCGAGGGGAGGGCATGTTCACCTCGGTGCGCGGCCTGCCGTCCGAGTACAACGTCAACCTGGTCAACGGCAGCAATGTGGCCCAGGGTATGCCGTACAGCCGCAGCGTGCAGCTCAGCCTGCTACCGCCGTCGGGTCTGCAGACCATCGTGCTCAACAAGACCTCGACCGCCGACATGGACGGCGACGCCATCGGTGGCACGATCGACTTCCGCACGCCCAGCGCGTTCGACTTCAAGAAGGATTTCAGCGGCAGCGTGACGGCCAGTGGACGGGTGGAAAGTCGCGCCCGCGATTATGGCGGCAGCGGACTCGGCAGCGGTCTTGCCGGCGAGCTGCAAGGCAAGTTCGGCGCCGAGAAGCAGTTTGGCGTCTACGTGAGTGGTTACTACGACTACCGGAACATCGCCAACAGCGAGATTGGTGCCGCGGAGAGCGCGTCGAACGATGGTTCGTGGGCCTTCCTGCATGCCACGGCCGATGGCAAGAACGCGGCGGGCTACGATCCCGCGCACAACCTGACCAGCCTTGGCACGAACGTCGGTGTCGCCTCCGGCTTCGAGCGTCGCTATGGCGGCAACATCTCGCTCGACTGGAACGTGGATCCCACGCTGAAAGCCTACGCGCGCATGACCTACGCGTATGCGCTGACCGAGCAGAACACCACCTACAACCAGCTCCTGCCGCAGGACGTGACCTACGTGCCCACGGCAACCCCGGGCGTCTACGCGCCGAACATCGGGCGTATCGCCAACCGCTTCTGGTACGAGACCAACCCGGAGCGCGCCGATCTGGCCACGATCCAGCTCGGTGCGGACAAGACGGCCGGTGGATGGACGATCTCGCCGAACGTGTTCTGGAGCATCGGCCGCAACGATCGCCCGAACCATGTCGAGATCGACGGCCGCGAGGACAAGTACTCGCAGGACAACTTCGCCTACAACCGGAGTTCGTTGCTGAGCTACGGCGGCCATGGCTTCCCTTATCCGGTGCTGACGCCGGGCCTGCTGAACTCGGTCAACAACCTGCAGAACATGTACGCGAACGACTATGGCGAGGTCACCGACATTCGCTCGGGGCAGAAACGCGGCGGCGCCAAGCTGGACCTTCGTTATGACTTCGAAGGCGGTGCCCTGCAGTCGATCAAGTTCGGCGTGAAGTACAGCGACAGCTCGCGCGAGTTCACCAACCGCGACTATTCGACGGCAGGCATCAACGACGGCACGACCACCCTTAACGACCTCGGGATCATCAAGGGCTATTACAGCCAGATATTCCCGGGTAAGTTCGACTGGACGACGCCGCAGATCAGTCGTTCGGCGGTCGCGGCGCTCATCGCCAGCCACTTGCAGCCGGGGGATCTGGATACCTGCGGCCAGCTCGACTACAACAACTTCAACTGCGACACGATGCGCGGCACGGAGGCCGTGACCGCGGCGTATGCCATGGCCACGTTCCAGAGCGGTCCGTGGGAAATCATCCCCGGCGTGCGCTTCGAACACACGTCCATTCGCAACACGTTCTGGACCACGCCGACCGACGCCGATGGCAATGAGGCGCCGGGGTACTTCTCCAATAACCACACGGTGTACAACGAGCCCCTGGGCAGCCTGTTCATCAATTACCGGCCGGACGGCAATATCGTCTACCGCGGCGCGATCTGGCAGAGCTATACGCGCCCGGCGTTCGTGCAACTCGGCGGCGGTTCGCAGATCAGCGTGTCCGACGGCGTGACCACGATCACCAGCGGCAATCCCAACCTCAGTCCGATCAAGGCGACCAACGTCGACCTGGGCGCGGAGTGGACGACCCAGAGCGGTGGCTACGTGTCGCTGGCCAGCTACTACAAGAAGCTGCGCAACTACATCTATGACAGCGGCGGTGGCCAGGCCAATCCGAATACATCGGGTGTCGGCACGGTCCTGACCAAGACCCCGACCAATGGCGGCGACGGTCGCGTGGTCGGTCTGGAGGCGACCTATCGGCAGAAGTTCCAGAACCTGCCGACGCCGCTGGATGGCCTGGGTTTCAGCGTCAATGCCACGCGGCAGAATTCGAAGGTCGACCTGGGGCGCGAGGGCTTCGGCAACGAGCGGCTGCAGTCCGCGCCGCAGCGCATGGCCAACGCCGAGCTGTTCTACGAGAAGTACGGTTTCTCGGCAAACCTCAGTTACCACTACACCGGTTCCTACCTGTCGACCTACGACTTCCTCAACCAGAACAGTCCGTGGGACGACCTGTGGATTCGTCCGATTCGCCGGGTCGACCTGCACCTGGGCTATGCGATGGATAACGGCCTGCAGTTCGACTTGCAGGTGAGCAACCTGACCAAGCAGTACTCGTACTGGTCGCACATCGGCAAGAACAGCCTGGCCAATTCGGATATCGTCGATGCGGGAAGGACCACCCTGCTGACCGTGAAGTACAACTTCTGAGCATGCATCGACGTAGCTTCCTCGCCCTGTCGCTGCTCACCCCGCTGGCATTTGCCGGCCGCGGGTGGGCGGCCTCGCCGGACACCGTGCGCTCGCCGGCGATGCCGAACGGCCGTCCCCGGGCGTTTGGCTTCGGCAAGCGTGAGTTCCTGCTCGACGGCAAGGCCTTCCGCATCCACAGCGGCGAGATGCATCCGTCGCGGATCGCGAAGGAGCACTGGCGGCATCGGATTCGCATGGCCCGCGCCATGGGACTCAATACCGTCGCGATCTACGTGATGTGGAATCATCACGAGCGCGAGCCGGGAGTGTTCGACTTCGAGAGCGGGAACCGGGACGTGTTCGGCTTCATCCGCCTGTGTGCCGAGGAGGGCATGTGGGTGTACCTGCGGCCGGGCCCGTACATCTGTGGCGAATGGACCAACGGCGGATTGCCTGCCTACCTGCTGCGCGATCCCGACACGCGACTGCGTACGCGTGACGATCCCCGTTACATGGCGGCGGTACGACGTTATATCGCGGCGCTGGCGCCACGGGTTTCCCCGCTCATGGCGAAGGCGGGCGGTCCGGTGTTGATGCTGCAGATCGAGAACGAGTATTCGATGTTCGCCGACGATATCGGCTATCTCGATGCCGTGCGTCGGCTCTGGCGTGAGCACGGCATCGACGGCCCGTTCTCGGTGTCCGATGGGTTCAAGGATCTGGAACGTCGCCGGGCTTACCCGCAGGGCACCGCGTTGGGTCTGGACGGGGCCGACGTGGCGGTTCTGGTGAAGGGCAGGGGATACGCCGGCGAATCGCCCGTATGGGTGGGCGAAGGCTACCCCGGCTGGCTGACGCATTGGGGCGAGCCCACGTTTGCGAGCAAGGATTATGAGAGCACCCTGCGGCAGATCATGCGTGCGGGGTATTCGTTCAACCTGTATGTCGTGCACGGCGGCACGAATTTCGGTCTGACCGCCGGATCCAATGCGGAAGACGACGGTTCGCAGTTCCAGCCGGTGATCACCAGCTACGATTATGGCGCGCCCGTCGACGAGCGCGGGCGGGCGACGGACCAGTTCACGCGACTGCGTCGCGTCATCGCGCACAGCACCGGAATGACGCCGCCATCGCTGCCGGCGCCGCCGCCGTCGACGTCCTTCGCGCCGGTGACGCCGCAGCCGTTCGCTTCGCTGTGGGACAACCTGCCGGGCACCGCATCGACCTTGCCCTCGCCGGGGCCGAACGAGATTCTCTTCGGCCAGGACCAGGGGCTTGTCGTTTATCGCAAGCGCATCGCGAAGGGTGGGATGCTGCGGCTTGAGAATGTGCGTGACTACGCCGTGGTTTATGTCGATGGGCACGAGGTCGGGGCGGTGTCGCGGGTAGAGCATCCGTCGGTGAATTCGACACCCGACATCGTTCTCCCCGAAGCGGGTACCGACGCAGGGTCCGCGCAGCGTACGATCGAGATCCTCATCGACACGTTCGGCCACATCAACTTCGGCCCGCGCATCGGCGACCACAAGGGCTTGATCGGCCCGGCGTCGATCGACGGTACGCCGCTGCACGATGTCCAGGCGTGGCCGATTCCGCTCGACGAGGCGTGGGTTCGCAACCTGCGTCCTATCGCCGCTGAAGCGGCTCCCACAGGGGCTGTCGCCGCGGAGGCGGCTTCTACAGGAGCTATCGCCGCTGAAGCGGCTCCCACAGGGGTTGTCGCCGCGGAGGCGGTTCCTGCAGGAGCTATCGCCGCTGAAGCGGCTCCCACAGGGGCTGTCGCCGCGGAGGCGGTTCCTGCGGGAGCTATCGCCGCTGAAGCGGCTCCCACAGGGGTTGTCGCCGAAGTATCGGCGGCGATGGCGCGGCCCTCTGTGGGAGCCGCTTCAGCGGCGAAGACCCGACCGCCACGTGGCGGCATGTTCTACAAAGCCACTCTCGAGATCGACGCCCCAGGCGACGTCTACATCGACCTCGGGGCCTGGTCCAAAGGCTACCTATGGATCAACGGCAAGCTGCTTGGACGCTACTGGAACATCGGCCCGCAGCAGCGTCTGTTCTGTCCGGGACCGTGGTTGCGCGAGGGCGATAACGAGCTGCTCGTACTCGACCTGCATCGCCATACTCCGGCGGTCGTCACCGCCGCCGACAGTCTGCAAGCGTCGAGGAGTGCCTGATGCGTGCCATCGTAAGCGAACCCGGCGCACCCACCTCGCCACCGCGCGCTATCGGCTTCTGGGGCGGACTGTCGGCCAATGTGTTGAACATGATCGGCATCGGGCCGTTCGTCACGATTCCCATCGCGCTCTCGGCGCTCGCCGGCCCCTCGGTACTGCTCGGCTGGGTCGCCGGCGCACTGTTGTGCCTGTGCGACGGACTGGTCTGGGCGGAACTCGGCTCGACCATTCCCGAGTCGGGTGGCCCGTACCATTACCTGCGCGAGGCGTACGGTCGCGAGAAAGCGGGCCGCCTGTTCGGCTTCCTCTACCTGTGGCAAACGCTGCTCACCGCGCCCTTGTCGATCGGCTCGGCGGCCGTAGGCTTCGCCCAGTACGCCGGCTACCTGATACCTTCGCTCGACGATACGGGAAGGGCGCTCCTGGCGGCGGGCCTTTGCCTGTTCAACACCGCCGTTCTCTATCGGCGCATCGGCCAGATCCAGCGGCTCTCCGTATTCGTCAGCGCGATCGTCGTCGTCGCCTGCGCCTGGATCGTCTTCAGCGGCATCACGCACTTCGACACGGCGGTAGCCAGCCACTTCTTCCAGGCACACGTCGACTCGTCGCATGGCTTCTGGCTCGGCCTGGGCGCGGTCGCCCTGATCGCCGTCTACGACTACGGCGGCTACAACAACGTGTGCATGCTCGGCGGTGAGGTGAAGCGGCCCCGACGCACGATTCCGCTGGCGGTGCTGATCTCGATTCCGCTCGTGGCGGTGCTTTACCTCGGGCTCAACCTCAGCATCCTAGGCGTGCTGCCCTGGGAGCAGGCGGCGCACTCCAAGGCGGTCGTGGCGGATTTCATGCAGGCCATCCACGGTCGTTCCGGTGGCACGCTGGCTGTGCTGTTGATCCTCCTGGCGAGTTGGGGCTCGGCGCTGGTGATCCTGCTGGGTTATTCGCGCGTGCCGTATGCGGCGGCGGCCGACGGGCAATTCTTCCCTGTATTCGCCCGGCTGCATCCGCGCGGGGGCTTCCCCACGGTGTCGTTGCTGTTTGTCGGCGCGACCTCGGCGGCGGCGTGCTTTCTTTCGCTGGAGCACCTGATCGCCACCTTGATGGTCACGCAAATCCTGTTCCAGTACATCGCGCAGTGCTTCGCTGTCGTTGCCCTGCGCAAGCGGCGTGCCGATGCGGATGTGTTTCGCATGCCGCTCTACCCGCTGCCGATCGTCGTCAGCGTGATTGGCTGGCTCTATCTCGTCGCCACGGCCGGGACCTCGTCGATCGTGACGGCGGTTGGCGCGGTGCTGGTTGGCACCGTTCTTTTCCTGTGGCAAGCAAGGAGGTCCCGCACATGGCCATTCCCGCAACCCTGAAGTCGTGGGACGTTGCCGTGGTCGGCGAGATCTACGCCGACCACGTGTTCAGCGGGTTTCCCTCATGGCCCGGACCGGGCGAAGAGGTGATTGCCGAGAACTACCTGCGCGAACTCGGCGGTGGCACGATCAATACCGCGTGCGCGTTGTCCCGCCTGGGCCGTCGTGTGCGTCTGGTCGGCCTGATCGGCGAAGCCGACCTGGACTGGTTCGAGGCCCGCCTGGGCGAGTTCGGCGTCAGCATGGACGGCATTCGCCTGGGCAGCGACGGCACCGGTATCACGGTGAGCGTCTCCACGGTGGAGGATCGCTCGTTCTTCACCTATCCCGGCGTGAACCATGCGCTGCCCGAATTGCTCGCCTCGCCGGAAATCGTCGCCGACCTCGCCGCCGCCCGTCACGTGCACTTCGCGATGCCGTTGCCGCGCGACCTGGCCACGATCCTGCTGCCCTTGTTACGCCAGGCCGGCTGTACGACGTCGCTGGATGTCGGCTACAGCCCGGCCTGGCTGGGCGATCCCGGCAACCGGCTCACCTGCCGCGACGTCGATCTGTTTCTTCCGAACGCCAAGGAAGCCGCGCTTCTGTGTGGCGACGAGGCGCCGTCCTCGTACGAGGCCTGGTCCACCGCGGCCGGCATCGACCGCGCGGTCATGAAACAGGGCGCCAGTGGCGCATGGATCGCCGACATGCGCGGCTTGCGCCGCGTACCGGCGCCGCGTATCGACGCGGTCGACTCCACCGGTGCCGGCGACGCGTTCGACGCGGGCGTCATCGATGGGTTGCTCGACGGCGAGTCCATCGACGGTTGCGTCGAGCGCGGCTGCGTCTGCGGTGCGCTGTGTACGACGGCGGCCGGTGCCCTTCAATCGCTTCCCCATTCTCCCCAATTGAGGACCCTTCGTGAGCAAACGTACGGATCGTAAGATCGCATTGATCGGCGGCGGCGGTGTCCGTTCGCCCCTGGTGGTATTCGGTGTGAACGAGGCTGCCGAGGCACTCGGCGCGGCCGAAATGGTGTTGTACGACCCGGATCCCGCGCGACTGCGGATCATGGTCGACCTGGGCAAGGCCGTGGTCCGGCGCTTCGGCGGCGATCTGCGCCTGCGCGGCGCCACTTCACTGGAAGACACGATCGAGGGCGCGGATTTCGTGCTCAACAGCGTGCGTATCGGTGGTATCGCCGGTCGGGCAGCCGACGAACGCGTAGCCATCGCGCAGGGGTATCCCGGCCAGGAGACGACCGGGCCCGCCGGCGTGGCGATGGCTTTGCGCACCATTCCCGTGGCCATCGAGCAGGCGCGGTTGGTCGAGCGCCTGAGTCCGCAAGCCTGGCTGGTCAACTTCACCAATCCCGCCGGCTTGATCACCCAGGCAGTGAGTGACCACAGCAAGGCGCGCATTGTCGGCATCTGCGATACGCCCACGGAGCTGTTCCACAATATCGCCCATGCACTGGGCGAGCCGGCCGACGATGTCGAATGCGATTACGTGGGCTTGAACCACCTGGGTTGGGTGCGCGGCGTGCGCGTGCGCGGCGAGGACGTGATCGACCGCCTGCTCGACAGCGACGAATTGCTACGTAAGCTCTACCTGGCGCCACTCTTCGACTTCGACATGATCCGCACGCTGCGGCTCATCCCCACCGAGTACCTGTTCTTCTACTACGAGCGGCAGCGTGCACTGGACAACCAACGCAAGCAGGGCGGCAGTCGCGGTGGCGAGATTCAGCAACTCAACGACGAACTGCTTGCCGGCCTGACCGCACGCCTGGATGCCGGTGACGGCGATGCCGCCGTGGATATCTACGCCGCTTACCTCAACCAACGTTCCGGCTCTTACATGAAGCTGGAAGCCGAGGGCGGCTCGGCCTTCGACCAGGGTGTGAGCCTGCAGGGCGACCCGTTCCGCGTGGCGACCGGCTACCACCGGATCGCGATCGACGTGATGAGTGGCCTGACCGGCGCCAAGCCTGCGCGCATCGTGGTGAATACGCGTAACCGCGGCGCGCTGCCCGACCTGCCCGACGACGATATCGTCGAGATCGCTTCGGATATCTCGCTGGACTCCATCGTGCCGCGACCCATCGCGCCCTTGCCCGATGCCGTGAACGGGCTGGTGCGCTCGGTCAAGGCATACGAGCGGGCGGCGATCGCGTCGGTGTTGAACGACCGTCGTCTCGAGGCTCGCAAGGCGATGCTGATTCATCCGGCGATCGGTCAATGGACGCCGTCGGGCGAACTTCTCGACGCCTTGCTCGGTCATGCGAACGAGGATGGCGAATGCCTGTGCCAGGGACCCGTGCATAGGCACGCCTGACGGTTTGCACACGGGCCAGGACGAGGACCCAAGGGGCCTTCACCTTGCGTCGCCACTGGCCCTGTAACCTCGACCTCACGTCGGTAGCTCGACGCCGAATGGGGGCGGGGGAGGTTCAATGGGTACGCAGCAGTCTTGCGGTGCATGCCGTAACGGAGAAGGGTTTCAGCAGGCGATCACGATGGCGTTCCAGCCCATCGTGGATGTGTCGACGCGAACCGTGTTCGCTCATGAGGCACTGGTGCGCGGCGTCGACGGAACGTCCGCCCAGGACGTGCTCGCCGCGGTCGGCCCGGAAAACCAGTACGCGTTCGATCAGTCGTGTCGTGTGCGCGCGCTCGAGTGCGCGGTCGAGTCACGGCTCCCGGCCCTGGTGTCGATCAACTTCCTGCCCAACGCGGTCTACAACCCCGAGCATTGCCTGCGTGCAACGCTTACGGCCGCCGAGCGCGTCGGCTGGCCACTGTCGAAGATCATTTTCGAAGTCACCGAGCACGAGGAGATAGCGGATCACCAGCATCTCCTTGGCATTCTGCGGACGTACCGTGCCCGCGGCTTCCAGACGGCCATCGACGATTTCGGTGCGGGCTATGCAGGGCTCAACCTGCTTGCGGACTTTCAGCCCGACCTGCTCAAACTCGACATCGGGCTCGTCCGCGACATCGACAGGGACAGGGTTCGCCAGCGCATCGTCTCCCACATGGTGGGCCTTTGCGCGGCGCTTGGCGTGCGTGTCATCGGCGAGGGTGTCGAAACCCCGGGTGAGCACTCGGCGCTGTTCGATACCGGCGTCTTCCTGCAGCAGGGATACCTGTTTGCCAGGCCGAGTACCGGGCCGGTGCGCGAACCGACGTTTCCCGCCGGTTCCAATTCAGTACCGCCGCCGTAGTGCCAGGTCAGTAACGGCCCAGGGTGTATCAAATTGGTCCTCCTAAGTTTAAAATAAGGATTCGCGGGCCGCGATAGTGCCGGAGCGTTTCTCGACGCTTGTACTGGATCAGGGCCGGTTCCGACCCCACGTGGTGGAACGCGCTGTTATCGCTGCGGCAAAGGATTCGCATCGCCCGGCGCGGACATTATTTTCGCCTGATCACGGGAAGTTCCATTTTGAGCACTACGGATTCGCTGCGTGTCGTCCCCCTTGATGGCAAGGCGGACCTGGACCGCTTCATCAAGCTGCCTGGCTCTTTCCTGGGCTCCGACCCTGCCTGGATCCCGCCGCTGACGCTCGAACGGCGCCTGCACCTTGGCGCCAAGACCAATCCCTGGTTCGAACACGCCCGCTGGAAGGGCTGGCTCGCCTACCGCGGCGACACGCCGGTCGGCCGTATCAGCGCCCAGATCGACTCGCTCCATCTGGAGATCCACGCGGACGACGCGGGTTTCTTCGGCATGCTCGATGCCGAGGACAATCAGGAGACTTTCGACGCTCTGATCGGTGCGGCGGAAGCCTGGCTGCGTAGCGAGGGCATGAAACGCGTGCGCGGCCCGCTGAGCCTCTCGATCAACGACGAGGTCGGCTTGCTGGTGGACGGCTTCGACACCTCGCCGTATTTCATGATGGGCCACACCAGGCCCTATTACGGCGGGCGTATCGAGCAGGCCGGTTACCACAAGGCCAAGGACATGCTGGCCTACGTGGTGGAGCCCGATTTCCCGGCACCGAAAGTCATGAAGCGTCTGCTGGGCAAGTCCAAGCAGAGCATCCGGGTGCGTCCGCTGGACCGCAAGCGCTTCGACGAGGAGCTTGCCGTACTGCGCGACATCTTCAATGACGCCTGGTCGGACAACTGGGGTTTCGTGCCCTTCACCGAGGCGGAGTTCAAGGATCTCGGCCATACGCTCAAGGTGCTGATCGCTTCGGAGCTGATCCAGATCGCCGAGGTGGATGGCGTGCCGGCGGCCTTCATCGTCGCACTGCCGAATGTCAACGAAGTGATCAAGGACTTCGGCGGCTCGCTGCTGCCGCTCAACTGGGCGAAGCTGCTATGGGGGCTGAAGGTGAAGTTCCCGACGTCGTCTCGCGTGCCGCTGATGGGCGTGCGCAAGAGCTTCCACAACACCCCGCTCGGCCCCGGACTGGCCTTCCTGGTCATCGACGCCGTGCGTCACCATCTCATTGCCCGCGGCGTGAAAGAGGTCGAATTGTCGTGGATTCTCGAGGACAACGACGGTATGCGGAACATCATCGAAGCGATCGGCGGTCGCGATTACAAGCGTTACCGCGTCTACGAGAAGGCACTCTGATGGCCAGCTCATTCTCCCGGTTAGGGCCGGTGATCATTGGCGTCGTCGCGATGGCCGGTGTGGCCTGTTCGAAGAAGAGCGCGCCGGATGCCGACCAGAGCGTGCCGGTAGTGGTCGCCACGGCCCGTGAGGGTGGTTTCGTCGTCTACCGCTCGCAGCCGGGTACGGTCACGCCTTCCAATAGCGTGCTGGTCCGCAGCCAGGTGGATGGGGTGCTCAAGCGCATCGCTTTCAGCGGCGGCCAGATGGTCAAGCAGGGCGACGTGCTCGCCGAAATCGACCCGCGCGCATCCCAGGCGCAACTCCAGCTCGCCACCGGCGATCTGGCAGCCAGCCAGGCCAAGCTGGCCAACGCCCAGGAGACCCTCAAGCACTTCGAGGTACTGGCCACGCAGGATTCCATCTCGGCCCAGCGTCTGGCCGACCAGAAATCGCTGGTCGCGCAATACACCGCTGAAGTGAAGTCCGAGCAGGGCCGTATCGGCACGGCCAACCTGCAGGTTTCCAACGCCCGCATCACCTCGCCGATCGACGGTATGGTCGGCCTGCGCCGCGTCGATCCGGGCAACCTGGTCGGCCCCTCCGATGCCCGCGGTATCGTGGTGGTCACCCAGTCCCAGCCCAGCAAGGTGGTCTTCTCGGTACCGGTGAACGTGGTGCCGCACGTGCTCAAGCGCCTCAATGGCGGCGCCTGCATTCCGGTCGACGCGCTGGGCGACGGTCCTGACGATGTGCTCGCCACCGGCCGTCTTAAGGCCGCCAACAACCAGGTGGATCCCGCGACCGGAACGGTGAAGTTCGAGGCCGAGTTCGCCAACGCCGATAACGCACTGCTGCCTAACCAGTTCGTCACCGCGAAGCTGCCCGTCGACGTGCTGCCGCAGGCGATTCTCGTCCCTGCCGCGGCGATTCAGCAGGGTGCGCAGGGCCCGTTCGTGTATGTGATCAAGGACGACAAGACCGCCGCCGTCGTGCCGGTCAAGCTCGGTCCGGGCGACACGAGCACGGCCGTCATCGCATCGGGCGTGTCGCCGGGGGCGACGGTAGTGGTTGAGGGTGCGGACCGGCTCCGCGCCGGCACGATGGTCAACGCCACGAAGAGTGCCGAGCCTGCGCCGACGTCCGCCGCAACGGCTCCGCAATGTCATAAGCCGTGAATCCGTCCCGCCTGTTCATCCTGAAGCCGGTCGCGACCTCACTGCTGGCCATCGCCATCCTGCTGGTCGGCCTGTTCGCTTACCGGTTCCTGCCGCTTTCGGCGCTGCCGGAAGTCGACTTCCCGACGATCGAAGTCGTCACGGCGTATCCGGGTGCGGGACCGCAGGTGATGGCCTCGACCGTCACCGCGCCGCTGGAGCGTCAGCTCGGACAGATGCCCGGCCTGAGCCAGATGTCGTCGACGAGTTCGGCCGGCGCATCGACGGTCACGTTACGCTTCAACCTCGAACTGCCGCTGGACGTGGCCGAACAGGAAGTGCAGGCCGCGATCAACGCCGCCGCGCCGCTGTTGCCGACCGACATTTCGCAGCCGCCGATCTACCGCAAGGTGAACCCGGCGGATGCGCCGGTGATGACGCTCGCGCTGACCTCGCCGACGCTGTCGCTGCGGGTCTTGCGCGAGCTGGCCGATACCCGTCTCGTGCCGAAGCTCTCGCAGGTGACGGGCGTCGGCCTGGTCAGTCTCGAGGGCGGCCAGCAGCCGGCGATCGTGGTGCAGGCCGATCCGGCCAGGCTCCACGCGCAGGGCATGACGCTTGACGACCTGCGCACCGCGTTACGCGATGCGAACGCCAACCAGGCCAAGGGCAGCCTGGAGGGACCCGTACGCTCGTCCAACATCGCGATCGGCAAACCCATCGATACCGCGAGCGACTTCCAGCGCCTGACCGTCGCGCATCGCGACGGTGCCGTCGTGCGCCTGGGCGACGTGGCGAAGGTCGCCGACGGTGCCGAGAATTCACGCCTTGCCGCGTGGTCGGGCGCGGAGCCGGCGATCGTCCTGCAGATCCGCCGCCAGCCCGGCGCCAACGTGGTGGAGGTGGTCGATCGTATCCGCGACCTGCTGCCGCAGCTGAAGACCGCGCTGCCGGCCGCGGTCGACGTCGCGACCCTGACCGACCGTACCGAGACCGTGCGCGCCGCCGTGCACGACACCCAGCTCGAACTGGTCTTCGCGGTCGTCCTCGTGGTGTTGGTGATCTTCCTGTTCCTGGGCAGTGGCACGGCCACGGTGATTCCCGGCGTGGTGGTACCGCTCTCGCTGATCGGCACGTTCGCGGTCATGTACCTGGCCGGCTTCTCGGTCAACAACCTCACGCTGATGGCACTGATCGTGGCGACCGGTTTCATGGTCGACGACGCGATCGTGATGATCGAGAACATCGCCCGTTATGTCGAAGCGGGCGAAGATCCGTTCTCGGCCGCGCTGAAGGGCTCGCGGCAGATCGCCTTCACCGTCGTCTCGCTGACCCTGTCACTGCTGGCGGTGCTGATCCCGCTGCTGTTCATGGGCGGCCTGGTCGGACGCCTGTTCCGCGAATTCGCGATCACCCTCGCGGTGGCGATCCTGATTTCCTGCGTGGTATCGCTGACGCTGACACCGATGATGTGCGCCCGCATGCTTCGGCGCACGCCCGAGGTATCCCGGCAGAGCCGTCTCGTGCGCAAGGGCAGGCAATGGCACGACACGGTGTTGGCGAAGTACGCACGCGGCCTCGACTGGGTCCTGGCGCGCCAGACGGCGACGTTGATCACGGTGGCCGCCATGGCCGCACTGGCCGTCGTTCTATACGCCGTGATCCCTCGCGGCCTCTTTCCTGTGCAGGATTCCGGCGATATACAGGGTATTTCCGTCGCCTCGCCGACCGTATCGTTCGAGGCCATGGCCAAACGCCAGCAGGCACTGGCCGCGGAGATCCGTAAAGATCCCGCCGTCGAGAACGTGGCGTCCTTCATCGGCGTCGGTGACGGCGCGCTGTCGCTCAACAGCGGTCGCCTGCTGATTCATCTCAAGCCCTTGAGCCACCGCGATCGCGTCGGCAAGGTCGTCGAGCGGCTCGCCGAGGCCGCCAACAAGGTCGATGGCATCGCGCTGTACCTGCAGCCGGTGCCCGATCTCACGATCGACGATCGCGTGAGTCCGGGTCAGTACCGGTTCTCGGTCGAGAATGCGGACCCGGCGCTGCTGGCACAGTGGATGCCGCGGATCATCGGTCCGCTGCAAGGTATCCGGAAGCTTTCCGGTGTGACCAGCGACCAGCAGAACAACGGCCTGGAAGCGTATGTCGAGGTCGACCACGACCTGGCGAGCCGCTATGGGATCACCTCGGCCGCCGTGGGCGATGCGCTGTACAACGCTTTCGGCCAGCGTCAGGTGGGCACGCTGCTCACCCTGGCCAGCCAGCGTCGCGTGATCCTGCAGACCGCACCGAACGCCGACGGCACCGCCGGTGCCATGGGCGGCATCTATCTCGCCCCGCAGGCGGGCGCCGGCGATACCGGCGGTGACGCGAGCGATCCCTCGTCCAGGCTGATTCCGCTGTCGTCGATCGCCAGGGTGAGCGAACGCACGGGACCGCTGGTGGTCACCCGGATCGACCAGCTGCCCGCGGCGACGGTGTCGTTCAATGTTGCCTCCGGCGTCTCGCTCGATGGCGCGATCGCGGCCGTGGATGCGGCATGGCGCGATCTGAAGCGGCCCAACGGCATGCAGCTTCGCTGGCAGGGTTCATCGCAGGCCTTCCAGGCATCGCGCGATGGCCAACCCTGGTTGATCCTGGCTACGCTGATTACCGTCTACATCGTGCTCGGCGTGTTGTACGAGAGCTATATCCATCCGCTGACGATCCTGTCGACGCTCCCGTCGGCGGGCATCGGTGCGCTGCTGGCCCTGATGATCGGTGGGTTCGAACTCGACGTGATCTCGCTCATCGGCGTGATCCTGTTGATCGGTATCGTGCAGAAGAACGCGATCATGCTGATCGACTTCGCGATCGATGCGCAACGTCAGCAGGGCCTGGCGCCACGCGATGCCATCGTGCGGGCGTGCATGTTGCGTTTCCGTCCCATCATCATGACCACGCTCGCCGCGATGCTCGGCGCACTGCCCCTGATGCTGGGCGGCGGCATGGGCTCGGAGCTTCGCCACCCGCTTGGCGTGGGCATTTTCTGGGGCCTGCTGGTCAGCCAGCTGCTGACGCTGTTCACCACACCGGTGATCTACCTCGCCTTCGAGCGCGTGCTGCAGCGTCGAGGGCAGCGCGCGTGAGTCGCCGGGCATGAACGTCTCCAGGCTCTTCATCGACCGGCCGGTGGCGACCTCGCTGCTGTGCATCGGACTGGTGATCGCCGGGCTGCTCGCGTGGCGGCTGCTGCCGATCGCGTCGCTGCCCGAGGTAAACGTGCCGACGATCAAGGTCTCGGCCGAGCTGCCGGGCGCGAGTCCGGCGACGATGGTCTCGGCGGTGGCGACCCCGCTCGAGCGTGCGCTGGGGCGTATCGCCGGTGTCACCGAGATGACGTCCGTCAGCACGGTCGGCGGTACGGACATCCGCATGACCTTCGATTTCTCGCGCAACGTGGTCGGCGCCACGCGAGACGTGCAGGCGGCGATCAATGCCGCGCGCGGCGACCTGCCTGCCGACATGCCGGCCAGCCCGACGTACCGTGCGGTCAGTTCCGCCGACGCGCCCGTGCTGGTGCTCGGCCTGACCTCGCGGGACGCCAGTCCGGCACGGATGTACGCCGTCGCCTCGACCACCTTCAGCCAGATGCTGGCGCAGGTGGACGGCGTTGGCGCGGTGGAACTCGTCGGCAGTTCCGTGCCGGCCGTACGCATCGACCTGGATCCCACGGCGATGAACCAGCGCGGCGTGGGCTTCGAACAGCTGCGCCACGCGGTGGCCGCAGCCGTTTCGAACCAGGCCGGCGGCGCGCTGGACATAGGCGAACGCTATTTGCAGGTCACCACGAACGGGCAGCTCGCGACGGCCGAAGCGTTCCGCTCGCTGGTGGTGGCCGGCCGCGACGGCGCCGCCGTACCGCTCGGCGATATCGCCAGGGTGGTCGATACCGTGCGGGATCCCGCCAACGCGGCACTCGCCAATGGCGAGCCGGCGGTGCTGGCGCTGGTCCGTCACAAGGCGGGCGCCAACATCATCGACGTGATCGACGGTGTCGACCGCCGCCTTCCGGCGTTGCAGGCGTCGCTGCCGGGCGACATGAAGGTGAGCGTCATCGTCGATCGCGCGACCTCGGTGCGCGGCTCGCTCAGCGGTGCCGAGCACACGCTGGCGCTGGCCGTGGTGCTGGTTGTCGTGGTGATGCTGCTGTTCCTGCGCGATGTCCGCGCGGCCCTGATCGCCAGCGCCGTGGCACCCATCTCGCTGCTGGGCGCCATGGCGGTGATGTACCTGCTCGGCTACAGCCTCGACATCCTTTCGCTGATGGCGCTGACGATCGCCGTGGGCTTCACGGTGGACGATGCCGTGGTCGTGGTGGAGAACATCGCGCGGCACATCGAAGAGGGTATGTCGCCGCACGATGCCGCGCGCCTCGGCGCGGGCGAGGTCGGCCTGACCGTCGTATCCATGAGTGCGGTGCTGGTCGCCGTCTTCATACCCTTGCTGTTGATGGGCGGTTACGTCGGCTTGTTCGTGCGCGAATTCGCCGTCACGCTCGCGGTAGTGATCGCGATCTCGCTGATCGTGTCGCTGACGGTCGTGCCCATGCTGTGCGCGTCGTGGCTGAAGCCGGAAGGCGCGCGCCGCGCCCGGGGCCGTATCTTCGCGTGGAGCGAACGTGGCTTCGCCAGGCTGCAGAAGGCCTACGACGAGAGCCTCGTCTGGGCACTGCGCCGCGCTCCGCTGACCATGCTCTCCCTGCTTGCGGTGTTGTGTCTCAGCGTGGTGCTTTACATCGTGGTGCCCAAGGGCTTCTTCCCCCGCCAGGACACCGGCGAGCTGACCGGCGACTTCGACACCGATGGCAGTGCTTCGTTCGCCGTGGCCAGCGACAAATTGGGCCGCTTCCTCGAGATGGTGCGTGCCGATCCTGCCGTCCAAAGCGCGGCCGGTTATGTGGAGCGCAACACGGGCTCGCTGTTCGCCACACTGAAACCGTTGTCCACACGCGATGCCAGTGCGGACGAGGTGGCGGCACGGCTGAACGTGAAGCTGGCGAAGCTCTCGGGCGGCACGTTCACGGTGACCTCGGTGCAGAACATTCGCGTCGGCGGACGCCGCAGCCGCGCCTCCAACGAATACACGATCCAGGCCGACTCACCGGAACTCCTGCGCACGTGGGCCCCGCGGATAGCCCAGGCCATGACCACGATTCCGCAGATCGGCAACGTGCACAGCGACAATGGCGGCACGGCACTGGCGACGTCGCTGGACGTGGATCGCGACACCGCGGCGCAGTACGGCATCAGTTATGCCCGTATCGATGGCGTACTGCGCAATGCCTTCGCCGGGCGGCGCGTGGCGACCATCTTCACCCCGTCCGACCAGGTGCCCGTGTTGATGGGCGTCGCTCCCGAGCATGCGCAATCGCCGGAAGCCTTCCATGCGATCCAGGTGCCGGGTGACGGCGGCGGCGTACCTCTGCTGGGACTGGGCCACGTGCGCCAGTTCAATACGCCGCTGGGGATGGCCCACTTCGGCCAGTCCCCGGCGGCGACGATCTCGTTCGACAGGGCCGAGGGCGTGTCGCTGTCGCAGGCGACACAGGCGATCCAGCGCGCGGTGGACAAGATGGCCATGCCGACGTCCGTGCGCAGCACATTCGCCGGTTCGGCGGGTGCGTTCCGGCAGGTGGCCTCGAGCGAGCCGGCGCTGATCCTCGGCGCCTTCCTGACGCTGTACATCGTGCTGGGCATTCTTTACGAAAGCTGTTTCCATCCGCTGACGATCCTGTCGACGTTGCCATCGGCAGCGGTCGGCGCCGTGTTCGCGCTGATCGTCTTCCGGACCGACTTCGATGTGATCGCCTTCATCGGCATCTTCGCCCTCATCGGTATCGTCATGAAGAACGCGATCATGATGGTGGACTTCGCCCTTGCCGCGCAGCGCGGCGAGGGGCTCACGCCGGCCGAGGCGATCCAGAAGGCATGCCGCCTGCGTTTCCGCCCGATCCTGATGACCTCGCTGGCGGTCATGGTGGCGGCGGTGCCGCTGGCCGTGTCGCGCGGCGATGGTGCCGAAATGCACGCGCCACTGGGCATCGCGATGGGTGGTGGGCTGGTGGTCAGCCAGTTGTTGACGCTTTACACGACCCCGGTTGTGTACCTTTATCTCGACAGATTCAGCAGGTGGGCAAGCAGATGGATGCAGAGTTTCGGGGCCCGGCGCGATGCGGGATGGTCAAGCGCGCGCGAGGAGCCGCTGCCGTGAGCCCGCGCATGCACGCGCAAGGCCTCCGGGCCATGCTTGTCGCCAGCGCCGTGGTGCTCATCGTGGCGTGTTCCGAGGTCGGGCCAAACTACGTGCGTTCGTCCGCGCCTGTGCCCGCGGCTTACAAGGAAGCCGGCGCGCACGCTGCCCCGCACACCGAAACGGCGATCGCCGGAACGTGGTGGGAAATCTATGGCGATCCGACGCTGGACGCGCTGGTCGCGCAGGTGGCGGTGAGCAACCAGTCGCTGGCCGCCGCCGCGGCCCGTGTCGGCCAGGCCCAGGCACTCATCCAGGTAGCGAGTGGCGCCTCGATACCGTCGGTCACCGCCGGCTCGTTGAAGTCCGGGCGCAGGAACGAGAACGATATCGGTATCGGGGTCAGTTGGGAGCTCGACCTCTGGGGTCGGATCCGCCGCGACGTCGAATCCCACCGCGCGATCGCGGAGGCAAGCAAGGACGACCTCGCCGCCGCCACGCTGTCGATTCAGGCGCAACTGGTGCAGAGCTATTTCGCCCTGCGTCAGGACGACGCCGTGATCGATCTCCTGGAGCGCTCCGCGGACGCGACCGGGCAGTGGCAGCGGATGGTGGGCAATCAGTACGCGCAGGGCCAGGCATCCAGCGCAAACGTGGCCGATGCGACGATGAAGGCCAGCGCGGCGCAGCTCCAGCTGGCGGATACGAAGGCCGCGCGCGCGCAGCTCGAACACGCGATCGCCGTCATGCTCGGCAAGGCGCCGGCGGATTTTTCCATCGCGCCGGCGCCGTTCATCGCCAACGTGCCCGAGGTGCCCACGGGGGTGCCGGCCAGCCTGCTGGAGCGCCGTCCGGACGTCGCCGCCAGCGAGCGCCGGATGGCCGCGGCGAGCGCCCGCATCGGCGTCGCCAAGGCCGAGACCTTGCCCTCGATCAACCTGGCTGCCGGCATCGGCGTGCTGAGGGGCCCGACGGGAACGGCCGATATCCGCGCGCCACTGTTCACCGGCGGCCGGCTGACCGGGCAGCTCGCCAACGCCGACGAAGCCTATAACGAGGCGGTCGCGAATTACCGGCAGACCGTACTCGACGCCTTCCGTGAAGTGGAAGACGGCCTCGTGGTCACCCATACACTGGCGGCCAACGCCGAACTCCAGGCCAAAGCGGCCAAGGCGGCAACGGAGGCCGATCGCGTCACGCGCAACCAGTACAAGGAAGGCGCCGCCGACTATCCCGCTGTCGTTGAAGCCGCCAATGCGGCGCTCGACGGCGTCCGCGGCGACATGCAACTGCGCCTGCGTCGCCTGGACGCCAGCGTGAACCTCATCATGGCCTTGGGCGGCGGCTGGCAACCCGAGTCCGTCCGCGACCCGCGGTCACCGCGCTGACTAAAGCGGATACCGGGCGACGAGGGTGTCCAGGCGCGACCGGGTTTCGGTCGCCAGCGGCGCCGGCGTGTCGTAATGGCGACGGCCCGACAAGGCCTCGGCGACCATCTCGTCGTGGCGCGAGCCCATCAGGCCGTTGATGGCGGCGAGGAAGCGCGACATCCTGAAGGCGTGATCGTTGGGCTCGAGCGTTCGCAACGTGTCGTAGAACGACACCTGCATGCTGACGATCTTGCGCACCGTGTGGAACTGGCGGCCGGCGAAGTGGGTGCGCGCCATGGCCTTCTTCAGGCTGCGCATTTCCGCTTTCTGGAAGGCGATCAGTCCCGCCTCGTCGTCGATGCGCGTGCTTTCCATCGCGCGCCGGACCAGCGACCAGATCGGCCTGGACAGCAGGAGTTTCAGCAGGAGACCGTAGCGGACGATGCCACCGCGCCGGCCACTGCGGAACGCGTCCTGCAGCTTGCCCATCACGCGCGTGGTGAGGTCGAAGAGAGGGTTCGACGCGTGATCCCGGCTGTACAGGCGTTGCGCGAAGCGCAGGTGCTTGTAGCGCGCGCGGATGTGCTTGAACTCGAGGCGCTCGTCGGCGCTGAGGCCTTCGTGGCGAAGGAGTTTCTCGACCAGCCGCCCTGCGTCCTCGCGCGTGAAGCCGTCTTTCCAGAACTGCAGGCACAGGGCGTAACACTGCCGGATCGACTCGTCCGGGCATCCCAGCACGATGGGGTCGGGCAGGGCGACATGAGCGTCGACGATATCGTCCACGTCTACCGCGTCGAACAATCGCCGCAAGGTCTCGGCTGGGAATGTCTGCCACTGGGGCCCACGTCGGAGGGTCATTGCTGCGCTTCCTCGGGCTTGTAGAACGAAAGCGTGTGTCGCTTGCGATAGGCCGATACGGTCGGAATCAGCGAGAAGAAGGCCTCCAGGCACTGGCCGCCGAAGTAGGCGATCGCCGCGCCCATGATGCCGATGAAATGCGTCAAGCCGATGAGCAGCCCCGCGTAAAGCAGCGCGGCGAGGAACTGCGCCACCAGGGCCGCTCGCTGGCGACCGGCGATGTAGAGCAGCGATTCCAGCGGGAAGGCCGCCATGGATACCACCAGCGCCGCCGACATCACCTGAAGGAGGCCGTAGGCCTCCAGATATTGCTGCCCGAAGATGCCGCCGATGAGCGGCTTGCCGACGACGATGACCAGCAGGGCGACGAGCGCGCCCAGGCCGCCGGCGAGGGCAGCCGAGCGCAGGCCCAGCTTCCACGGTCGCGTGCTGGCTGGATCGAGGCGCATGATTTCGGGATAAAAGCTCTTCTGCATGAGCGAGGCCGGCGTGCCGGCTGCGTCGAAGAAGGTCAGGGCGACCTTGAACAGGCCGGCCGCGGTCGGCCCGAGCATGATGCCGACCAGCACGTTGCTGCCGGCGTTACGCGCGGACCAGATCGAATGAGCGAAGTTGGTGGTCCAGACGAAGTCCCAGGCGCCCTTGATCCGACGCGCAGGGCCGAACAGGCCGGGGCGTAGCGCGTGTTCGATGTTCTGCCGGCGCAGTTCGCGCACGGCGAACAGCCACAGCGCGGCATCGCCGACCAGGCTCGAGACGTACCATGTCGCCAGGAAGCCGGGAAATCCCAGGTGGGCGAAGTACGCGATGACGCTGCCGACGGCGCGCAGGAACGGCGTGACGGCCTGCTGCACGGCGATCAGGTCGAAGCGGTCGATCGAACGGAGGATGCCCGTGGGTGTCGCCGCGGTCATGGTCGGAATCAGTGTGCAGTAGGCGAGTGCCCACCAGAAATCCTCTACCGAGATGCCCACCGAGTGACTCAGCAGCGGCAATAGGATCATGCCGCCGACGGCTGCGACGGCGCCGCTCGCCAGGTCCAGGCCAAACGAGAATCCGGTGACGTCACGGAAACGGTCGATGTCCTTGTGGGTGAGGGCAGGGGTGCCGAACTGGACGACGAACTGCCAGGTCTGGAACTTCGCGAAGTCGCTCACGCTCTTCGCGTAAGCCTGCACGACCACCAGGGTGCCGAACAGCGCAGGCGTCATGCCACGCCCCGCGCAGCCCAGTGCCAGCAAGCTCAGCAGGGCGCTGACGAGGTTGCTCGATCCGAGGATGGACGCGTTGCGCACGATGGCGCGGAACGCGCCATCGGAGAACCAGTGCTTCATGCCCTTGCGCCGGCCCAGCTCCCGAACGCGGCGCAGATGGCGTCGATCTGCTCCGGCGTGTGGGCGGCGCTGACACTGCAGCGGAGCAGCGATTCGTTGCCTGGCGTGGCCGGCGGCACCATGAGGTTCACGTACACGCCGTTCTTGAGCAGGTGGTCCCAGAACCGCAAGGCTTCCAGCTTTTCGCCGACGAGCACGGCGACGACGGCGTTGGCCGGTGCGCCCAGACGGAAGCCCAGCGCGGAAAGACCGGCGTGCAATCGTTCCGCATTGGCTTGCAGTTGCTGCCTGAGCGCAGTGGCGGCTTCCAGCTTGCGCAGCGCCGTCCGCGTTGCGGCGATCGTCGCCGGCGCGAGCGAAGCGGTGAAAACGTAGGGACGGCTGGCGTAACGGAGCACGTCCATGTCCGCCGAGTCGCCGACGCAGAACCCGCCGGTATTACCCAGGCTCTTGCTGAAGGTGCCGACGACGTAGTCGACATCCGCAAGCACACCGTCCTCTTCCGCCAGGCCCTGGCCCTTCTTGCCGAGCACGCCCATGGAGTGGGCTTCGTCGACCAGCAGCGTCGCGTCGAATTCCTGTTTCACGCGGACGAACTCGCGCAGCGGCGCGCGGTCGCCCAGCATACTGTAGACGCCCTCGACGACGATCAGCGCATCGGCGGCACCGTCACCGAGGCGACGCATGCGCTTGGCAAGGTCGTCGGCATCGTTGTGGCGGAAGCGGATGGTGTTCGCACCAGCCAGCGTGCAACCGTCGTAGATGCTGGCATGGCTGTCGGCGTCGATCATCACGGTATCGCCCGGGCCGGCAAGTGCGGAGATCATGCCCAGGTTCGCCTGGTAACCGGTGGAGAACACGATGGCGTCGCGCTTGCCGTAGAAGCGGGCAAGGTCCCGTTCGAGTTCGCGATGCGAGGCATAGCTGCCATTGGCCATGCGCGAGCCGGTGGTGCCGGTGCCCGAGCTCTCCAGGGCGTCGCGCGCGGAGGCGACGCTATCCGGATCGAAGGTCATGCCCAAGTAGTTGTTGGTCCCCGCGAGAATGGTCTTGCGGCCATCGATCAGACCTTCGGTCGGCGACAGGATCCGGTCGATCTGCACGCCGAAGGGGTCGATGCCGACCGCCGCCAGTTCCTGCCGGACAGCGCGAACCGCCTTCAGCCTGATGTTCTCTTTCATGCGGCATCACCCGTGGATTTCTGGATCAACGAGGCGAAGTCGCCCATGGTGCGGACTTCGGCCAGCGCATTGATCGGCACGGAGATATCGAAGCGATCTTCGACGGCGACGACGAGGTCCATGACCCTGAGCGAGTCCAGCCCCAGCTCACTGGTGAGCCCGGTGCTTTCGTCGATCACCGCCACACGCCCCTCGGCGATCGGGGTAACGAGTTCGACAAGTTGTGCAACAACATCGTGGTGGTTCATCGGGGCACTCCGTTCAGTGCGCAGAGGGTTTGCCGAGCGTGTCGGCCAGACCGCGCTCGAAGCCAAAGGCGGGGCGCCATCCGGTAGCGAGTTCAAAGGCGCGGCTATCGCTCACCCAGTCGGCGTGCGTCACCTCGCGCACCTTGCCGAGGGTCAGCATGGGCGCGTAGCCGAAGACGCGTGCCGCGGCGAGATTCACGCCACCGACGATCCGCAACAGCGATGTGGGAATCGCCAGCCGACGAATCGGTGCATTGCCGCGCAGCACGCGGGACGCGATGGCGAGCACGGTGTCCCAGTCGTAGCCGTTTTCGTGGCCGTCATCCAGTTCGTACGTCTTTCCGGAATCCCCCTCGGATGCCAGCCAGGCGAGCACGGCGCTTGCCAGGTCGGTCACATGGATGAGCGAGAACCGCCCACGGCCGTCGCCGGGGATCGGCGCCAGTCCGCGCCGCATACCCTGAAACAGCGGAAGCATCTCGCGGTCGCCCGGACCGTAAACGGCCGGAGGTCGCAGGGCAGCCCAGGCCAGCTGACCCGCGTTGTTTTCCAGCGCGCGTTCGCCGCGCCACTTGCTGCCGGCGTAGTCGGACAGCTGCGGCTCTCGCGCGGCCAGCGACGAGATCAGCAGATAGCGACGACAATCGGGCGCTGCATCAGCAGCCCGGACGGTGTCGATGACGCCTTGCTCGTTGATCCGGTCGAAGTCGGCACGGCGGGCGCCACGCACGCTGCCCGCGCAATGCACGAACGCATCGGCACCCTTCACCAGGGTGGCCAGGGCGGCACGATCGGCCAGATCGCCGGCGATCCATGCGAGGTTCCCGGTGTCTTCAAGAACACGTCCGGGACGCGGCCGGTACAAGGCGCGTACGCGATATCCCGCAGCGAGCAGTCGTTCCCGCAACGCGGTGCCGATGAAGCCCGTGGCACCCGTCAGTGCGACGACGGGCTGCCTTGCGGCAGCGACGCCGTTCATCGCGCGGCAACGGCCGGAGACGCCTGCTCCCGCTGTGCCTGGCGCTCGAGGTAGCCGCTACGCGTCGCCGAGCGCGACAGCTTGCCCGACGAGGTGCGCGGCAGCGTGTGACGCGGCACCAGCTCGATGAGGCAGGCGATACCCAGCTCTTCGAGCACATCGCCACGAATGCGCTGGACCAGTGACTCACGCACGTCGACATCGTCGGTATTGCACTGGACGACGACCGCGGCGACTTCCGCGCCACCCGGTCCCGGTACGCCGAAGGCGGATGCATCCTGCGAACGCAGTTCCGGCTGGCGCTCGACGATGCGCTCGATATCCTGCGGCCAGATGTTACGGCCGTTGACGATGATCATGTCCTTATGGCGGCCGGTGACCACGACTTCGCCATGGACGACGTAACCGATGTCGCCGGTGTCGAGCCAACCGTCGGCGGCCAGCACCTCGGCGGTCTTTTCCGGCTGCTGGAAGTACCCCGACATGACGCTCGGACCGCGGACCATGATGCGTCCCACGTGGAGGTCGGCCAGCTGCGTACCGTTCGCGTCCCAGATCTCCAGTTCATGGCCCGGAAGCGGACCACCGCAGCGGACGAAGCCGGTGCCCATGCCTGCGGCGACCGGGGTGGCGAGAAGATTTTCCGCCAGGTCGGATGGGTCGATCCATTCGACGACGATGCCGGCCCGCAGCGGCGAGAAGCTGATGGCGAGCGACGCTTCGGCCATGCCATAGGACGGCACGAATGCACGCGCGTCGAATCCCGCCGGCGCCAGCAGTTCGGCGAAATGCTCGGGTACTTCGGGCAGGATCGGCTCGGCGCCGATACCGGCGATGCGCCAGTTCGACAGCTCGTACGAGGCGATATCCGACGGCTTGACGCGCCGTGCGCACATCTCGTAACCGAAAGGCGGGCTATAGGCGATCGTGGCCTTAGACGAGCTCATCAGGTCCAGCCAGCGACGCGGACGCATCGCGAACTCGCGCGTGTCCAGGTAGTCGATCGAGCGTTGGCCAGCCATGACGGTGAGCAGGCAGCCGACCAGGCCCATGTCGTGATAGAACGGCAGCCATGACACGAAACGGTCGTCGTCGCGCAAGGCCAGGCCGTGATTGATCGAGCCCTGCAAGTTGGCCATCAGGGCCTGCTCGGTGATCATCGCGGCCTTCGGCGTACCGGTGCTGCCCGAGGTGAACTGCAGATAGGCCACTTCGGTCGGACCGAGCGGCTGCAGTTCGACATTCCGGACGGGGAGCTCGGCAAAGGCGGCGGGAGCGCCCCACATCGCGATGTCCAGGCCCGCGACGGCTTCGGCCAGGAACCCGAGGAAAGCTTCGGAGGCGACGGCCACGGACGCGCCGGCCGCCAGCAGCATGCCATTGAGCTTCTTCACGTATGCGTCATGGCCACCGAGATTCACTGTGGACGGCAGAGCGACCGGAACGAGGCCGACGTACTGGCAGGCGAAGAAGAAACGCAGGAAGTCGGCGTTGGTTTCCGCCACGATCGCCAGACGCGAACCGCGGGCGAGCCCGAGGGTCGCAAGTTTCTGCGCCAGCTCGAGCGCTTCCTTGCGAAGCGTTCTGTAGGGTAGTGCGAGCGTGAGTCTTCCGCCCGCATAAAAATTGGCGCCCGTGACGCCACTTGCTGCGTAGTCCAGCACGTCGGCAAGGCTCGCAAAATCCCCGCGGCGCAACGGCACCGTGTTCATCGTGGGCGTGGCAAGGCCCACCTGCATCGCAACGTTTCCGTCTGCACTCATGGTCTTATCGCGTTCTCAACCGTGCTCCGCAACAACGTGGGGACATCCCACTTTGTTTCCAGGAGGTTACTGTACCTGATAGTACCATAATTGGCCGTTTTGTTAAGATTTTCCTCAATCTTTCGTTAAAGAATACGAAGATTGCTTCAGTAACGCGACAGATTTGGTACACCGAGCCTTTCGTGGGGCTTACCGGAGCCTTTCGCAAGGCTTACGTGAAACTTTTGCAAGCCTTACCCAGGGCTTTCACGAGCCTTTCCCGGAAGCCTCGCGTCGATGCTCCTTGTTCCACCTGGCCAGGTTCTTCAGCGGCTGCCTGACATAGGGGCTGGCCTGGATCAGCGCGAAGATCGCGCGATTGAATAACGTGCCGATCCGGTCCATGGGGCGGTCGATGTCGATGAAGAGCACGGCACGGAGCTCGTCGGTATCGTTGTGGACCTCGTGCTCGTAGGTGTCGTCGAACAGGACCACCTTGCCTTCCTGCCAGTGCAGGATCTGGTCGTCGACCCGAATCCAGACGTTCTGCACGTCCTGGGGCACCTTGACGCCGAGGTGAGCGCGGATGACCGCACGTGTCGGACCCTTGTGGGCGGCGATGCGGTACTGCGGCTTCAGGATCGAGAACATCGCGGTGCGCATGCCCGGCAAGCCATCCAGGGCCGCGGCGGTGCGTGGGCAAACGGCGCAGTTTTCGTCCACGCGTTTGCCGTAGATGTAGAAGCCGAACGTCTTCCAGTTGTCGCCCTTGGAGATGCGCTTCTGATCCGGCGACAACTGGTGAAATGCCGGGATATCCTCCGGGTGCTCGAGCAAGTGATCGAGCTCCTCGCGGATATCGGGCCACGCGGCTTCAAGAGCGGGAATCCAGGCGAATTCCTTGTTGTCGATCACCGGCGTCGAAGGCACCAATGAGTGCCTGGCCTGGAAGCGACCGCTCCAGCGCAGGAAGTGTTTGCCGCCCCGGATGAGCAGGCGGCGCCAAAGCGGTGCTTGCGACGCAGTCGGAAGAGAAGTGTTCACGTCTGTCGAATCTTTGCGGTTGCGGTTGCGGCGGAGCTTGTCGCGAGGGAGGGGTCAAGCGGCGTTCTGGGCGAACGACGGGTGTGTCGCGGCGGCGGTAACGGCGCGCAGCGCCTTCTCGAACACATCGGCGTAGGGCGCCCGGGTGTCCAGATCGAAAATGGGGGCGCCGTTGAACCGGAGCTGCCTCATCACTGCGATCTTGTCGGTGAGTTCGGCCGTGCCATGGTCGGGTTTGCGACCCTGCGCCGTGGCAAGGTCGATATCGAGCTTGATCACCAGCGCCGGGCGGATCGTCGCCATGCGCTCATACAACCGTTGCTCGCGTGCGGCGAGTTTGCTTACCAGCCACTTCTGGCTGCGCGCCATGCCCAGCCCCGGACCGTCGTAACGGAACCCGGCGATCTCGGCCTGCGGATAGCGATCGGTGATGACCAGTACGCCGCGCTCTGCGAGGCGAACCACTCGCTGCAGGTGCGCCGCGCGCCACACCGACAAACCGTACATCACTAAGGCGCCCCAGGCATTGGGGAGCTTGTTCTTCATGTCCTGGGCGTGCGCGGCCTTCGCCGCCAGGCGCCGCTCGAGACGGGGACCGATCAGCGGCAGTCGCTTGATCTTGTCGCCGGTCTCGCCCGAAACCAGGCCAAGGTAACGACGGACGGCGGGGCCCCCGTCGTTCAGCCGTTTCACCAGGTCGTGGGTGAGCGTGGACTTGCCGGTGCCGTCGCAACCGACGACAGCGATGAGCCCCGCGACCGGGAGGCTCGAACCCTTGGACGACACCGTGCCGTCCATCACGCCGGTGACGCCTGTACGGGTGAGGTCCGCAGCGCGGCGTAAATCGCGTGCAACGACGAACGCAGCACCGTGCCGGCTTCATCCCGCGCGTCGAGATCGACGATCCGCGCGCCGTTGAAGGTCAGGTGCGGCCAGCCGGCGATCTTCTCGCGCAGCGACGAGAGCTTATGATCGGGCTTGCGGGCGTGTGCCGTTTCGGCATCCACGTTGAGCCGGATCACCAGCATGGGAACGCTGGCGGCCATCCACACATAGAGCCGACGTTCGCTGGCCCGGAGGCGACGAACCCACCAGTTGCCGCCGTCGGTCTTCGCCAGTTGCGGGCCGTCGAAATTGAAGCCGGCCTTCTCGGCCTGCGGGTAACGGTCGGTCACCACGAGCACGCCGCGGCGGGCCATGGCCAGCATGCGACGGAACTTGTGGGCGCGCCAACGCGACAGCAGATAGATCGCCAGCGCAGTGACATTTCCCGGCGGCGTGGACGGCTGGTCGTGGACCTTGTCGGACTTGCCGACCAGGTAGCGATTCATCGCCCGTCCGATCAACGGCAAGCCGGCGATCCACTCGCCGATGCGGCCCGACGACTGACCCAGATAGAGCGCTTCGGCCGGCCCGTGCTCGCGTAGTCGAGCGACCAGATCCGCTTGGAGCGTCGACTTGCCGGACCCGTCGCAACCTGTGAGGGCGACAACCGACAACGAGTGAGAGGAGTCCCAGGGTTGGGAAAAGCTGCGCACGCCAGATATCCCCCGGTTGGTGCTGAATGAGAACAATTTTATTACATTGTTCATATTGGGTCCATCAAATTTCACAAAGCCTTCACGTATCCGGCGTTTCAGCTTACGAATTTTCTGGACTTGGCGACGCGCTGGTATGATTTCAATGACACATTTGTTAATTCGGACATGAGCATGCGGGCAGAAGCGAGGCCGATGGCGCCACTCATTGCCATCATCGGCAGCGATGGCTCCGGCAAATCCACGGTCGGCGACCACATCCTCCAGTGGATCGGACGCTACGGGCCGGCGGGCAGGGCCCACCTCGGCAAGCAGTCCGGAAACGTCGGTCGTGCCATGGGACAGTGGCCGCTCATAGGGCCGATGCTGGAGCGCGCGATCCATCGCAAGGTCGACGATGTGAATCGTCGGCAGAAGGAGGACAAGCAGCCGAGTCTGTTACCGGCCCTGGTCATCAGTGCTTTCACGATCCGGCGGAAGCGTCGCTTCAAGCGGATGCTCGCCATGCGCAAGCAGGGTCTGATCGTCGTGACCGACCGGTATCCCCAGGTTGCGGTACCGGGTGCCTATGACGGCCCCGGTTTTCCGGATACGCGAGGGGGATCCGGCCTCGTGCTCGCTCTGGCGCGGCGCGAACGCGCCATCTTCGAGTGGATGGCGAGCCACCGACCCGACCTGGTCTTGCGGCTCAATGTCGATGTCGACACGGCCTTCGCCCGTAAGCCCGATCACAACCGTGACGCGCTGGCCCGCAAGATCGCGGTCACGCCGACGCTGACCTACAACGGCGCGCCTATCGTCGATATCGACGCCAACCAGCCGCTCGCGCAGGTTTTCAAGGACGCCGAAGCGGCGGTGGCGAAGATCATGGCCGAGCGCGGTTATACCGCGACATAAGCGATTTACGGAGCGAGGCGCGGGCTGACGGCGCCGTACGGCAGGATCGCCACCGCTTCGGTCGTCACGTCGTGGGTGATCGCGCCATAGGGCAGAACGGACGCCGAGGTGTTCACCGCACCGTGGCTCATGGCCCCGTAGGGAAGAATCGAAGCCGGTGCGGCCGTCGGCGCCGGCGCGACCGCGCCATAGGGGGCGATCGTGGCGATGGCGCGGGAGGACGCGGTTTCGACCGTGGCACGGGTGGCGTCCTGGGCAGCCCAGGCGCCCATGGCGGTGACCAGCAGGGCCAGCGGAAGCAGACGAAGCGGCGAGCGGATAAACGCGAGAGTATTCATGGCGGTCTGGGGTGAGGTTGACCGTGCCATGTTGCGCTGCAACAGATAAGTTATCCAATTGTTAATTGCTATGAGCGCGATAGCGACGGTGAATGTCCTTGCCCGGCGATCCTGTTAGTCGCCATACCCTGATAGAGCCCCTACTTTTACGTGGGGTCCCATCGCGAGATAAAGCGCTCCGGACAAACACGGAGATGGCTTCATGCACGTATTCCTTACAGGTGCCACGGGTTTTATCGGCTCCCGCATCGTTCCCGAACTGCTTGCCGCAGGCCATCGGGTGACCGGTATGACCCGATCGGATGCGGGCGAGCGGTCGCTGGCGAATGCGGGTGCCGACGTGCATCGCGGAACGCTGGAGGATCTCGACAGCATCCGGGCGGGAGCGGCCAAGGCGGACGCCGTCATCCACACCGCCTTCGATCACGATTTCTCCAACTTCGTCGCCAACTGCGACAAGGACAGGCGCGTCATCGAGGCCCTGGGCTCGGTGCTGAAGGGTTCCCGGCGCCCGCTGCTCATCACTTCGGGCACCGGCATGGGGGCGATCGATCACCGCGGCATGGCCACGGAAGATGTCTTCAACGCGAACAATCCCAACCCTCGTGCCGCTTCCGAGTTGGCAGGCAACGTTCTGCTCGATGCGGGCGTCAACGTTTCAGTCGTGCGACTTCCGCAGGTACACGATCCGGTGAGGCAGGGACTCATATCGCCGTACATCGACATCGCGCGAGCGAAGGGCAAGGTGGCCTACCTCGGTGAAGGCAGGAACCGCTGGCCGGCGGCGCATGTGCTCGATGTAGCGAAGCTCTACCAGCTCGCGCTCGACAAGGGCGAAGCAGGTGCCCGTTATCACGCGGTGGCCGAAGAGGGCATCGCGGTGCGTGACATCGCGGAGGTCGTGGGTGCCGGACTCGGGTTACCCATCGTGTCGTTGTCGCAGGACGAGGCCGCGGCGCACTTCGGCTGGATGGGCATGTTCGTCGGCATGGATCTGCCGGCGTCGAGCACGTGGACGCGGGAACACCTCGGCTGGACCCCTGCGGGGCCGGGGCTGATCGACGACCTCAAGCGGATGGATTATTCGGCGGCGGTTTAAGCGTCGGTCGATCCGCGCATTCACTTGTACTGCCGGGCGCGCTGCGCAAGACTCTCCGCGGGGACTTCCGCGGAGAGAACACGATATGCAGACTCGCATCCAGGGCACCGTCATGCCCGTGTTGGAAGTACAGCTGGATCCGGGCGACAGCGTTTTCGCCGAGAGTGGCGAGCTTTCATGGATGACCGCCTCGATCCAGATGACCACCCACACCCAGATGGGCGGCGGCGGTGGACTGCTTGGCACGTTCAAGCGCGTCGTCGGCGGCGGAACCCTGTTCATGACCGAATACCGCGCCCTGCGGACATCGGGGGAAGTCGCGTTCGCGACCAAAGTGCCGGGTCACATCGTGCCGGTGACGCTGAGCCCGCGTAACGAATACTTCGTGCATCGGCATGGGTTCCTCTGCGCAACGCCGCAGGTGACGATCGGTGTCGGTTTCCAGCAGTCGCTTGGCGCTGGCATCTTCGGCGGCAGCGGCTTCATGCTGCAAAGGATCGGTGGCACCGGTACCGCGTGGCTGGAGCTTACCGGCGAGCTCATTCGCAAGGACCTCGCGCCCGGTGAAACCCTGCGCGTTCATCCGGGGCATGTAGGCGCCTTCGAGGCGTCGGTCAATTTTCAGATCACCACCGTTCCGGGTATCCGCAACGCGCTTTTCGGTGGCGATGGCATTTTCCTCGCGGCACTCACGGGACCCGGCACGGTCTGGCTGCAGACCCTTCCTATCTCGCGTCTGGCGCACCAGATTGCCGAATACATGCCCGGCGAGAGCGGTCGCGGTCGGGCGGGAGTGGGTGGTGCGCTGCTCGGCGGCATCGTGGGTTCGCTGCTGAGCCGCGACGACAATTGACGCCTAAGCGGAGCGCCTGCCCGAACCCGCGGCGTCGTGGTCTTCCCACGCACCGAAGGCATGGATCTCACGTTCCGATTCGGTAAGCAGCCGGTCGATCGCCTCGGCCAGCCCGGCAGGGGGCGTGTCCTTCGTCGCAAGCAACTCCACGATGCGTGCCTGTTTGGCGATAACGCATGCGCCGCTGCCCTGCGCCAGTTTCTCGACGCGCCGTGCCAGACGCTGCACTTCGGCGTTGTCCCCGGCCAGTGCCGCGTCGGCGAGAAGGAGCAGATCGATGATCACGGACGATGACGGGCTTAGACTCATGGGAGCGCCTGGAAACGGGTTAGCAGGCACAGAGTGTTACGGTCCCCGCGTCGCGCCGACCGAGGCGTTAGGTGACGGCTCCTTCATCGATGTGATGCAGGCGGATGCATTCCGCTAAGCGCATGTTCTTGCCCGGTGGCTCGGTCTCCACGGAAGCCTCCACGCGCGCGGCCACGAGCGGTCTGGTCAAAACTATTCGGTAGCCAACCTCTCCGGCCGCAGTGTCGGATCAACCGCGAGCCTGGACAAGGCGCTGCTGCTGCAAATGGTGCACTCGGCGACGGCGTTTGATCGATTGCCCGAAGGGCCGTGAAACGAAGGTGAATTTTCGTCGTTAATTAGCGGATTTCGTGGGGTTTCCGGAGGCGGGAGGAGAGCGTCTTGATAACGGTTCCTTGATGATATATTTACCCGTTACGACAGCTGACCAGCCCCGCCACCATGAGTTCAAAAGCACCCCGTGCGTCACGTTCGCGCGCGATGGATCGGCGCACGTCGATTGCGCTGATCGCCGTTATTGTCTTCTTCGTGGTCAGCGGCGCACTCGCCTATGTGAACATCCGGACCATTCGGGACGACAACCAGAACGTGATCCAGTCCCAGGAGACCGTGACTGCGCTGAGCGAGATTCTTTCCGCCGCACAGGATGCGGAGACCGGTCAGCGCGGCTTTCTGCTGACCGGGAACGAACGCTATCTCGAGCCGTATCGCGCGGCATTGGCGAGCATTCCGGCGCGACTGGAATCCATCCGGGCGACCACGCAGGAAAACGCCAGCCAACAGGCGCGCCTGAAGGAGCTCACGGTTCGCCTCGACGACAAGCTTGCCGAACTGAAGGATACGATCGAGCTGCGTCGGACGCGTGGACTGGATGCCGCCCTCGTCGTGGTCAATAGCGACCGCGGCAAGGCAGCCATGGATGCCGTACGTAGCCAATTGGCAAGCATGGAGACCGAGGAGCGACTCCTGCGCGACAAGCGCGTCGCGGAGATGACCGCGGCCTACGGCAACGCCTTGACGAGTGGTCTGCTCAGCGGCCTGCTCGGCGTGGCGCTGACCGTCTTCGTCGCCGTGATGATTCGCAACGCGTCGCGCGCCCGCATCCGGGCCGCGTGGTTGCAGGCGGGGCAGCTCGAACTGGCGGCGGTCATGGCGGGCGAACAGGAAACCGAGGCGCTCGGCGCGAACATCCTTGCCTTCCTCGGGCGCTTCGTCGATGCCCAGGCCGGGGCGCTCTTCGTCAATGCGGCCAGCTTCTACGAACGGATCGGCGTGTATGGTCTCGCGCCCGGCCACGCTGTCGTGGAACGTTTCCTGCCGACCGAGGGATTGCTCGGCCAGGCCGCCGCGGAGCGTCGGACCTTCGTGATCGACGATGTGCCGGACAGCTATCTGTCCATCGGCTCGGCGCTGGGCCGGGACAAGCCCCGTCACCTCGTCCTCCTGCCCACGGTCGTCGATGGCGAGGTCAATGGCGTGCTGGAGCTCGGCTTCTTCAGCGCGGTGGACGAGGACGTCGTCACGCTCCTGGAGCAGGCGTCGGCGGCCATCGGGGTCGCGCTGCGTTCGGCGACCTATCGGGCCGACCTCAGCCGGTTGCTCGAGGAAACACGCCGGCAGTCCGATTCCCTGCAGCAGCAGGGCGAGGAGCTTCGCGTATCCAACGAGGAGCTCGAGGAGCAGAGTCGCGCGCTCAAGCAGTCGCAGCACGAGCTCGAGCAGCAGCAAGCCGAGCTGGAGCAGACCAACGCCCACCTCGAGGAGCAGGCCAACCAGCTGGAATCGCAGCGCGACGATCTCGCCCGTGCCAACGAAGTCATCGAAAACAAGGCCAAGGAAGTGTTGCGCGCGAGTCGGTACAAGTCGGACTTCCTCGCCAACATGTCCCACGAGTTGCGTACGCCGCTGAACTCGGCGCTGATCCTCTCCAAGCTGCTGGCGGACAATCCGCGCGGTAACCTCACCGAAGAGCAGGTCAAGTTCGCCAGGACCATTCATTCGTCCGGCAACGACCTGCTCACGCTGATCAACGACATCCTCGACCTGTCCAAGATCGAGGCCGGGCACATCGAGATCCACGCCGAGTCCTTGTCGGTCGACCGCATGATCAAGGGGCTCCTCCCGCTGTTCCAGCCGATCGCCGAACAGAAGGGCCTGATCTTCGACGTATCGACATCGCCGGATTGTCCGCCGATCGTCGAGACCGATCGGCAGCGCCTGGAGCAGGTCCTGAAGAACCTGCTCTCCAACGCTTTCAAGTTCACGGAGCAGGGCAGCGTGCAGCTGCATGTGTCGTGCGACGCGCAGGGCGATTTCGTGTTCGCCGTGAGCGATACCGGCATCGGTATCTCGGCGGAGCAGCAGACGCGGATCTTCGAAGCGTTCCAGCAGGCGGATGGCACGATCAGCCGCAAGTACGGTGGCACGGGACTGGGCCTGTCGATTTCGCTCGAGCTGTCGCGCCTGCTTGGAGGAAGCATTGCGGTCGATAGCCAGGTGGGGCGAGGCAGCACCTTCAGCCTGACGATCCCGCCGTTGCTTGGCACCGTGCGTGCCACGGGCCTCGCGGCGCCGGTGCTGAAGGCTGGCAAGACGACAACGACATCGCGCGCGGATGTCGCGCCGCCAAACCCCGTTTCCGCGCCGAAGATCCCCGACGATCGCTTCGAACCGGCCGACCAGCGCAGGGCGATCCTGGTCGTCGAGGACGACGAGCGCTTCGCCCAGATCCTGCTCGAACTCGCGCGCGAGATGGACTTCCGTTGCCTGATCGCCACGAGCGGACAGGAGGCCCTCGCCCTGGCGAGGCATCACCTGCCACAGGCGATCGTGCTGGACGTGGGTCTGCCGGACCAGTCGGGTCTTTCCGTGCTCGATATCCTCAAACGCGACGTGCGGACACGGCACATTCCCATTCATGTCGTTTCCGCGACCGATCACTCGCACGCGGCCCTCTCCATGGGCGCGGTCGGCTATCTGCTGAAACCCGTCAAGCGTGCGCAACTGGCCGACGTACTGAGCAAGCTCGACGCCAGGCTTTCGCAGGCGGTACGACGCGTGCTCGTGGTCGAGGACGACGATGTCCAACGCGACGCCATCCGTCAGCTGCTGGCGTCGGCGGATGTCGAGACCGTGGCCGCGGCCACGGCGGCGGAGTGCCTGGAGCATTTGAAGGTCCAGACGTTCGACTGCATGGTGCTGGACTTGTCGCTGCCCGATGCGTCGGGCTTCACGCTGCTCGAAACGCTGAGCGAGGAGGGCATTCACGCCTTCCCGCCGGTCATCGTCTACACCGGCCGCGACCTGACGTCCGACGAAGAGGCGCGCCTGCGCGTCTACTCGCGCTCCATCATCATCAAGGGCGCGAAGTCGCCCGAGCGGCTGCTCGACGAGGTGTCGCTCTTCCTGCACCAGGTGGTCACCGAGCTACCGGCGGAACACCAGAAAATGATCCAGGAGGCGCAGCACCGCGACAGCCTGCTGGAAGGGCGGCGGATTCTCGTCGTCGAGGACGACGTGCGCAACGTCTACGCCCTGATCAACATCCTCGAGCCACGCGGCTGTGTGCTCACCGTGGCGCGTAATGGCCAGGAGGCCCTCGACGCCCTCGACAAAGCCAGCGACGGTTCGGGCAACGACATCGACCTGGTGCTGATGGACGTGATGATGCCGGTGATGGACGGTCTGACGGCCACTCGCCAGATACGCACCGACCCACGCTGGAAGAAGCTGCCCATCATCACGCTGACGGCCAAGGCCATGCCGGACGACCAGGAGACGTGCCTGCAGGCCGGCGCGAGCGACTACATGGCCAAACCACTAGACGTGGACAAACTGCTTTCCCTCGTTCGCGTCTGGCTGGCGCAATGAACACGACGGAGACCGGCACGGCAGATCGGCTCGAGACGATCGAGGTGGAGCTGATCCTGGAAGCGCTCTTCAAGCGCTTCCATTACGACTTCCGTGGTTACTCGAAGGCCTCGGTGACACGGCGCCTCAGACAGCTGCGCGAAAAGCTCGGTTACCGCACGCTTTCGTCGCTGCTCGAGGCGCTCCTGCACGATCCGTCGGTTGGACCCCAGGTGGTGAGCTACCTGACCGTGCAGGTCAGCGAGATGTTTCGCGATCCTTCCTATTTCCGCGCCTTGCGTGAGCACGTCGTGCCGCACTTGCGTACGTATCCCTCGCTGAAGGTATGGGTGGCCGGCTGCAGCAGCGGCGAAGAACTCTACTCACTGGCGATCCTGTTCCGTGAAGAAGGGCTGGAGCAGCGCACCATGTTCTATGCCACGGACATCAACGCCGGGGCACTGGAGGCAGCGGCGGCAGGGGTGTACAACCTCGATCGCATCCGGGGGTTCACGGAGAACCACCAGCAGTCCGGTGGCCGATCCTCGTTGTCGGACTACTACACGGCCGCCTATGGAAAGGCTTCGTTCGATCGTTCGCTGCGGGAAAGGGTGGTGTTCGCCGACCATAGCCTGGTAACCGATGCGGTGTTCGGGGAGATGCACCTGATCTCCTGCAGGAACGTACTGATCTATTTCGACAGCACCCTGCAGGACCGCACCATCGGGCTTTTCGGCGATTCACTCATACGCAAGGGGTTCCTGGGTCTCGGCTCGAAGGAAAGCCTGCGGTTCTCCCGTCACGCCGATGCCTTCCAGGATTTCGTCCTGGAGGAACGCATCTACCAGAAGCAGGATCATTGACGTGGTCTCTCCCATCCTCGGTAAGGACACGGCCGCCATGAGCCCGGTTCATTTTCTTCTCGTCGACGACCTCGAGGACAACCTCGTCGCGCTCGAGGCGCTCCTGCGCCGCGACGACCTGGTGCTGCTCAAGGCACGCTCGGGGGAAGAGGCACTCGAACTACTGCTCGTGCACGATGTCGCCCTGGGCCTGCTCGATGTGCAGATGCCGGGCATGGACGGCTTCGAGCTGGCCGAGCTCATGCGTGGCAACGACCGCACGCGCCACGTACCGATCATCTTCCTCACCGCAAGCAACACCGACAGCCAGAGGAAGTTCCGCGGGTACGAGGCGGGGGCGGTCGACTTCATCCAGAAACCCGTCGAGTGGGACATCCTGCGCAGCAAGACGAAGGTGTTCTTCGATCTGCATCGTCAGAAGCAGCAGCTTGCCGCGCAACGCGACGAGCTGGAAGCCTATGCCGAGACGCTGACCCGTTCCGACCGCTACAAGGATCAGTTCCTGGCGATCCTCGCCCACGAGTTGCGCAATCCGCTCACGCCGTTGCGGATGGGACTCGACGTGCTCCGGGGTCAGCCGACACCCGAGCGGACCAGGCAGATTCATGGCGTCATGGACCGTCAGCTGGTCCACCTCGTACGCCTCGTGGACGATCTGCTCGACGTGTCGCGCGTCAGCCAGGGCAAGATCGTTCTGAAGCGAGAGAAGACCGAGGTCGCCGAGATCGTCCAGGCCGCGCTGGAAGCCAGTCAGCCCTTCGTCGAGGGCGGCAACCATACGTTGCGCGTCGACGCCGGCCCGCGGCCGCTCTGGGTCAATGGCGACAAGACACGCCTGACCCAGGTGATCGGCAACCTTATCAACAATGCGGCCAAGTACACGCCTTCCGGCGGCACGCTGACGCTGAATGCCTACCGGGACGCGCAGGACGTCGTCATCGCCGTGTCGGACAACGGCATGGGCATCCCGCTGTCCATGCAGTCGAACATCTTCGAGCTGTTCACTCAGGTCGGCGAACACCTGACCCGCTCGCAAGGCGGGCTCGGCATCGGCCTGGCGCTGGTCAAGCAACTCGTATCGATGCATGAGGGGTCGATCACCGTCAGTAGCGATGGCGAGAACATGGGCAGCACCTTTACGGTCCGCTTGCCGTTACTGCTCGCGAACGAAAGCGAAGGCAACGAGCGCGTGTCCGCGAATGCGGGTTCGGTCGGCAGGGCGCTGAGGATTCTCGTGATCGACGACAACGCCGATATCGCCGAGACCTTCGGCTGGCTGCTGAGTGACATGGGTCACGACTACAGGGTGGTGCTCGACGGAACGACAGCCCTCGAGGCGGCTCGCGACTTCGGGCCGGACGTGGTGCTGCTGGATATCGGTATGCCCTCGATCGACGGTTTTGCGGTTTGCCGTGCGTTCCGCGACGATCCCGCCCTCCGATATTTGCCGATCATCGCGCAGACCGGTTGGGGCCAGGAGGCCGACAAGGCCGCCACTGCCCGTGCCGGCTTCGACTACCACCTGGTCAAGCCGGTGGGCTACGGAGAGCTCCAGCGGGCCTTGTCCTTCGTGCTGCAACCCGAAAGGGCCCAGGCGGTCTGAGGGATGGGCCGGGGCGCCGCCGACCGGCGCACGGCGTAAGCACGATCTGCCGACCGCCGTCCTTCTTCTCGTCGGACATCGTATACCCCGGCGTACCGCGGCTACGCCTTGCGACATACGCCGACATATCGGACTTTTGGGTGCTACCGCAGCCGTGGCATCGTCGCTAGGCTCCTCCGAGGCAGGTTCCTTGGGGATGACGAATGAGCAGTATCGATATCGGCCGGACCTCGTCGAGGGTCGTGCGGCCACCGTTCTATCTGGTCATGTCGCTGGCGATGGCTGCCGTGATCGTCGCTGGCTTCTCGCGGACGGTGCCGGACGACATCACCGCCGGATCGCACTTTCCGATGCTGCTGGTCGTCCACGGAATCGTCTTCGCCCTGTGGATCGTGCTCTTCGTCGCGCAACCGGCGATCGTCGCGCGCGGATCGATCAAGCTCCATCGTCGTATCGGCTGGATCGGCGCGGGCCTGGCCGGCGCCATGTTCGTGATGGCCCTGGCGGCGACCCTGTATTCGATCCACTCCAACAATGTGCCCTCCTTTTTTCCGGCACCCCTGTTCCTGGTCATGAACACGATCGGCATCCTGGTGTTCGGCGGCCTGGTCACCGCAGGCGTGATGCTGCGCAAGAAGGCCGAGTGGCATAAGCGACTGATGCTGTGCGCGACGATTTCCATCCTCGGCCCGGGCCTCGGGCGCCTGTTGCCGATGGAGTCCTTCGGTCGCGCCGCGCCCCTGGTGATGTTCGCCGCGATCCTGGCCTTCGGCCTGGCAGGGCCGATCTACGACGTCATCGTTCGGCGTCGCGTGCACCCGGCCTACCTGTGGGGTGTATCGACGATCATGCTCAGCATGGCGATCACCGGACCGATCGCTTTCTCGCCGCCCGCCAAGGCTCTGGTGGCCTTTATTCGCTCGGTCTGAGTTCGATACCCCGACCGTTCGTCACGCGTTTCAGGCCGCTTGTCACAGACGCCGCGCCGGCCGTCCGTTGGCGGATGACACGCGTGTCGATCACGTATAGCGTTCGGGCATGCAAGCGACCGATGGCACTGTTCTCGACGTGGAGCGCCTCGCATACTTGGCTCGGTCCGCCGGGGAAATTGCAGTGACCGATCCCATGACATGGCCAGCCTGGAAGAAGGGGAGCCTGGTGCTGGCCCTGTGGACGGTGCTGGCCATCTCGTACGCGGCAAGCGCGGTCATCTCGGCCCGCGCCGAGGGTCATCCGGCCGGGTGGACGAGGCCGCTGGTCTGGACCTTCGTCGACTTCTATTTGTGGATGCTCCTGACGCCGGCGGTCGCCTGGCTCGGCCGGGCGACCGCGAAGGCAGGCTGGGGACGGTTCTTCGCCGTACACCTGCCTGCCGGCGTGGCCCTGGCGACGGCACAGGTGCTGCTCACGCTGTCCCTTTACTGGTCGATCTGCGGGCCTTCGGCGTCCATGAAGGACATGACCTTCGGCAGCTTCGTGCTCATGCAGTTCGTCTACAACGCACACCTGAGCTTTATCACGTATTGGGTGTTGCTGGTTTTGCTTCGTGCGATCGACTCGCAGCGGCGCCTGCGCGACGAGCGCCTGCGCAACTCGCATCTGGAGACGCAGCTCGTGCAGTCCCAGCTGCAAACGCTTCGCGTGCAACTGCAGCCGCATTTTCTCTTCAATACCCTTAACGCGATATCGGCACTCGCGCTGGCCGATCCGATGCAGGCCCGTCTGATGATCTCGCGCCTGAGTGATTTCCTCCGGCTCACCCTCGAAGAGCGACACGCGCAGCAAGTGCCGCTGTCGCGCGAGCTCGAGTTTCTGGAGTGCTACCTGGGCATCCAGCAGGTACGCTTCCAGGATCGCCTGGTGACGCATATGGATGTGGCTGGCGATACGGTGCGCGCGCTCGTGCCGAACATGATCCTGCAGCCCCTGGTGGAGAACGCCTTGCGCCATGGTCTGTTGGACAAGCCCGAGCGCGGCACCCTGCACATCGTGACGAGGCGCCATGGCGAAGACCTGCACGTACAGGTCGATGACGATGGCCTGGGGTTGCCGCCTGGCGGTGCCCGGGACGGCATCGGCCTGGGCAACACGCGAACGCGACTGGAGATGTTGTTCGGCGGCTCGGCCACACTGGCGTTGTCGCGCAGGGCCGACGGCGGCACGCGCGTCGAGATGCGCTTTCCGTATCGGGAGCAGGTGGCATGAGCGCACCGGCGATCCGCGCCCTGCTGGTGGACGACGAGATGCTGGCCCGGCTTGCGCTTCGCCAGGCGCTGTCGGCCCACCCGGATATCAGCGTCGTGGGCGAATGCGGCAATGCGGCGGAGGCGATGCAGGCCATCGCGGCGCTCGAGCCGGAGCTCATGTTTCTGGACATCCGCATGCCCGGCATGGACGGATTCCGTCTCCTGCACGGGATGCAGCGAGGCGCTCTTCCCATGGTCGTCTTTGCTACGGCGTACGGACAGCATGCCTTGCGTGCCTTCGACGCGAACGCTATCGATTATCTGCTGAAACCCATCGATCAGGTCCGTTTCGACCAGGCCATGTGCCGTGTACGGCAGCACTGGCAGGGGCTTAACGTGGTCTCGGCCAGCCCTTCGGCGCCGTATCTGCAGCGAATCAGCGTGCCCAGCGGTGAGCATATCCGTGTGATCGCCACCGCGGACATCGACTGGATCCGTGCCGATGGCAACTACGTTCGTATCCACGCCGCCGGCACATCGCATCTGCACCGCGAGCCGTTGACGGGTCTGCTGGCGACGCTGGATCCCGCGCGATTCCTCCGTATCCACCGAGGCATCGTGGTGAACGTGGACCGGATCGCCGAGGTGCATCCGCTCTTCCAGGGCAGTGCCGAAGTCGTGCTGCACGATGGCACGCGGCTGAACCTGAGCCGTCGCTTCCGTGCCGGTGCGCGCCAGGCGCTCGGCATGAGCTGACCGCTGGCAACACGCCACGCGCCGCTCGTCCCGGCAGCCACGCCGTCGATCACATGTCGCATGCGGGGCCGCTCGGGAAGGTTCATCTTTCGTGGGGTCGAACACACCCTATGACGAGGATCAGTCATGCGATCGAGCACGTACATTCTGGCAATCACGCTCTCTCTCGGCCTTGTCGGCGCCACCGCGATGGCAGGCGAACTTCTCGCCCCCGGCGTCGTTTCCACGGGGCTTCAGGAGACATCCGCCGCCGTGACGCCCGACGGAAAGACCGTGTACTTCATGCGTTCGGACTTCGCCGAGAAGGACGACACGATCCTGGTGTCGCACCGCGATGGCAAGCAATGGTCCGTGCCGGAGGTCGCACCGTTCTCCGGTCGGTGGCACGATTCCGAGCCGGCCATCTCGCCGGACGGCAAACGCCTCTACTTCGTGTCGAACCGGCCGGTGCAGGACGGCGGTTCCGCCCTCGTGACGGAGCTGGGCGGGAAGCAGTTCCCCGGCACCAACCTGTGGTATGTGGAATGGCAACCCAGCGGGAAGTGGGGGGAGCCGGTCCACGTGGACGGCGCCATCAACGACGGTGCGCAGATCTATAACCCGTCGATCGCCGCCAACGGCAACATCTACTTCTCCGCGCATCGGCCCGACTCGGGCAAGCTGTACCAGATCTATGTCGCAAGGCACACGCCGTCGGGCTACGCGGCGCCCGAGCGGATCGAACTGGGCGATGTGGCGCAGAACCGGATGGATCCGGGCATCGACCCCGAGGAACGCTACATCCTCTATGCCGGCAACGAAGGGGACTCGCTAGGCAGCGCGGATATCTACATCAGCTTCCACGGCTCGGATGGGAAGTGGTCCAAGCCCGAACGGCTGCCGGGCGATATCAACAGCGCGGCGCTCGAGATCGCGCCGGCGCCCGGTCGCCTCTTCGGCGAGGTCTACATATCCAGCAATCGCTCGGACACACCCCGTTTTCCGAAGGAGCGCGACGACCTGCGATCGTTGCAGCGGCGCCTGGCCTCGCCGGAGAACGGCTCGCGCAACATCTGGCGCTTCGATATCTCGTTGACGCTGAAGGATCACGGGTTGGACCATTGACGATCGCAGGCGTCGATCCTGGGCGCGAAACGGTGAAATAAAGCCTAGCCGGCTTGTCGCTATGCACGATTCCGTGAAAGGATGACTCCGGTAGTCTGATGGCATGGACGCCACCATCCAAGCCCCGGCGGGAGCACACGTGACCTTCCTCGATAGCGCGATGTTGTTCGGCGTCGGCGTCCTTGCCCTGGACTTCCTGTCCTGGCGATTCCTTCGCTTTGGCGGCAGGAAAGGGCACACCTTCGTTCGCATACCGCTCTTTCTCCTGCTCTCCTACGTTCTCTGGAACCACGGCATGATGCCGTTCGACGAGGCGCCCTGGAAGGGCGATCCCTTCCGTCACTTCATCGCCCAGGTGCTGGAACTGACGTGGTGGCTGCAGTGCGCCCAGATATTGACCGCCCTCATGAGTGCCTACGTGCTGCCCCAGGGTCAGCGCGAGAAGCTCTTTCGCGACGTGGTGCGCGCGCTCACCTTCATGGGCGCGCTGGTGGCCGGTCTGGGCTTCGTCATCAACATGCCGATAGGTGGCCTGCTGGCTACCTCGGGCGCCGTGGCCATCGTGATCGGCCTGGCGGTACAGAGCACGCTCGCCGATGTGTTCTCGGGCGTCGTCCTCAGCGCCACCGAGCCCTTCGGCATCGGCGATTCGGTGTCGATCGGGGATACCCAGGGCGAGGTGATCGAGAGCAACTGGCGCGCCACCACCTTGCTCAACGGCGACGGCAACACGGTCATCGTGCCGAACAGTTCCGCCGCCAAGGCCAACATCATCAACCAGAGCCGGCCGGAGAAGACGCACGGTGTGGACGTACCGGTACAAGTGACGACGCACGCGCGTCCCGCCACGGTCATCGCCGCGCTGACCGACGCGGTGACCAGCACCCGCGGCATCCTCGCCAATCCCGCGCCGACCGTCGGCGCCATCGGCCTGCATGGACGGCATATCGACTATCGCGTCGTCGTCTACGTCGATGCGATGAGCGCGAAGCTGAAGGTGCGTAATCAACTCGTCGACCAGATCCACCGGCATTTCCTCGCCAACGGCATTCCGCTCTCGTCCGGCCAGCCGGTGCGCGACCTGTCCAGGGATGCCGTGAGCCTGCTGCGCGAGATAGAGATGTTCCGCTCGCTCAGCGAAGCGGAGCTGGGCCAGCTCGCCCAGGCAATGGAGCGGAAGCAGTTCGAGCCGGGCCAGATGATCTACGAGGTGGGTGCGACATGCCCGGATGAGCGACGTGCGCTGTATATCGTGACCTCGGGCGTGGCCTGCCTGCTGGCGGAACACGCCGGGCGATACGTCGAGATCGCGCGTCTTTCGCCGGGCGATGCCGTCGGCAGGGCGGGGATACTCACCGGCGAGAGCGTGCCGATCAAGCTGTGCGCCATCGGTCATGTGTCGGTGGCATGGATACCGAAGGCGGCCTTGACTCCGATCCTCCAGGCCAACCCAACGGCCGGACAGGACATGCTGGACGGACTCGTCGCGTTCCAGGCGATCGCCTCCGAAGCGTTCAAGGACCTGCCGGTGCAGACGACGGCGCACGCGGATATCTTCCACCGGCTGCTCGCAGGCATGCGTCGCCTGCATGGCCTGTCGCCGAGGCATTGAACGCGACTTACGTCAGACCCGGGGCCCGACCGGCGACCCGAGCGCGGCCGGTCAGCCGGCCTGGAGTGCCGGTTCGGCGGTGCGCACCTGGACCGGACGGCTCGGTAGCGCGTGGCGCCAGATGCGCCAGATCACCTGGCCAAACTGACGTGGCAGGGAGCCGGTGTTGTAGTGCTGGCCGTAGCGCGCACAGATCTCTTTCACCTCGACCGCGATGCCGGCGTAGCGATTGGCCGGCAGGTCCGGATAGAAGTGATGCTCGATCTGATGGCTGAGGTTGCCCGACAGCACGTTCAGCAGTTTGCCGCCGGAGATGTTGGACGAACCGCGCAACTGGCGCATGTACCAGTGACCACGCGATTCGTTGCGGATCGAGTCCTTCGGGAACACCTCGGCATCGGCGGTGAAGTGGCCGCAGAAAATGATGACGAAGGTCCAGATGCTGCGCAGCACATTGGCCAGCATGTTACCCAGCAGCACCGGCAGGAAGAACGGGCCGGCCAGCAGCGGAAAGACGACGTAGTCCTTGAGCAGCTGGCGGGCCATCTTGCGGCGTACCGGGCGGAAATCCTCGCGCATCTGCGCGGTGGACTTCTTGCCGGCGAACCAGCGTCCGACACGTAGCTCCTGGATCGCCACACCCCACTGGAACAACACCATGAAGACCATGGCGATCGCCGGCTGCATCAGGTAGAACGGGCGCCAGCGCTGCTCGGGAAAGATGCGCAGCAGGCCGTAGCCGATGTCGTCGTCCATGCCGCGGACGTTGGTATAGGTGTGATGCTGGAAGTTATGCGTCTTGCGCCAGTTGTCGCCGGTCGCGACGATGTCCCACTCATAGGTGTGACCATTGAGCTTGGGATCGTTCATCCAGTCGTACTGGCCGTGCATGACGTTATGCCCCAGCTCCATGTTCTCGAGGATCTTCGACAGGGCCAGCAACACGACACCCGCGATCCACGCCGGGATCAGCGCGGCGTGCACGAAGGCGCCGAGGAAGAGCAGGCCGCGTCCGGCCACGCCGCACCAGCGTACGGAAGCCACGATGCGCCGGATGTACGTCGCGTCACGCGGACCGATGTCGGCGGTGACTCGCGCACGGATGGCGTCGAGTTCGTCGCCGAAGGCCTGCAGGTCGGCGGGCGAGAGAGTGCGGTTGCGGACACGGCTCATAGAAGTACTCAGAGGTCCAGGATCAGGTCGGTGCTCGGTGCACTGATGCACAACCGAACTTGCGAGGAAGGTTCGCTGCTGAGCGCACCGGTAAGGAGTTGGCGTGTGGTGCCGGACTGGCGGCCGCAGGCGCACGTGTTGCAGATACCCATGCGGCAGCCGTGCGACGGGCGCACGCCCTGCGCTTCGAGGCTTTCGAGCAGGGACTGGCCGCGTGGCAGTTGCAGCGTGCGGCCGCTGCGCGCGAGGCGAACCGCGACGCTGCCTTCTTCGCCGTCGGTACGTGCAGGGATGCTGAAGGCTTCGGCGGCGAAGTGTGCCACGTGGCCTTCCAGACGGCTGCGGGCGGCCTGCACGAAACCACCGGGGCCGCAGGCCAGGACGCGACGCTCGGCGAGCGAGGCGATCGCTTCGAGCGGCGCGACGTCGACGCGTGGAGCCGGGGAGGCATCGTCGCGGGTGATCAGGTAATGCACGCGCAGGCGCGGATGCGCGGCAGCCATCGCATCGAGCTCGTCGACGAAGCAAAGCTCGTCGCGGCGGCGCGCCCAGTACATGAGATCGACGTTTGCCGGCATGCCGCGGGCGGCCAGCGAGCGAAGCAGCGCGCGCATCGGCGTGATGCCGCTGCCGGCGGCGAGGAGGAGCAGGTCGGCGGTGCTCGCCGGCAGGACCATGTCGCCGAAGGCGGCGTCCAGTGCCATGACATCGCCGATGCGGGCGTCGTTCGCCAGGTGACGACTGACCAGGCCACCGGTGATCGCCTTCACCGTGATCGCCAGGTTACCGTCTTCCAGTGGCGTCGGGCTGTAGCTCCGCACCAGTCGCCGTCCGTCGATCTCGACGCCGAGATTGAGGTGCTGTCCGGCATGCATGCCCTGCCAGTGGCGGTTGGGCCGCAGCACGAGGGTCACCGCGTCACGACTGGCCTTTCCCCGGGATACCAGCCTGGCCAGCGGTTGTTCGAGGGTCCACAGCGGATTGAGCCGGGTGGACCAGAAGTCGAACAGGGCCGGTGAGACCACGCGCCGGGCCAGGCGGAGGGGCCACAGGGGCCGAGGGGCGAGGAGGGCGTTCATGCGTTCACTATACGCATGCAAACACACCTGTGTATACAGTTGTGCATTCTCTGGGAAGGGTTATGATTCAGGCCACGCCAACCATTGCCGCCCAATGACCTCGATCACGCTGACTCCGACTTCCGACCTTCCATCGCCACGGAAGCCGGCCATTGCGCGCGAGGATCTGATCGTGGCGGCGCTGAAACTGATCGGGCCGCACCGTAGCCTCTCCACGGTGAGCCTGCGCGAGGTGACGCGCGAGGCCGGTATTTCGCCAAACAGCTTCTACCGCCAGTTCCGCGACATGGACGAACTGGCCATCGCCCTGATCGATCTGGCCGGGCGCTCGCTGCGCACGATCATCGGCCAGGCCCGCGAGCGCGCGACCTCCACCGAGCGCAGCGTGGTCCGGGTATCGGTCGAGACGTTCATGGAACAGCTGCGCGCGGACGATAAGCTCCTGCACGTGCTCTTGCGCGAAGGCGCGGTCGGTTCGGATGCCTTCAAGCAGGCGGTGGAGCGCGAACTCAGCTACTTCGAGGACGAGCTACGCGTCGACCTGATCCGGCTGGCCGCCGCCGAAGGCGCCAGGTTGCATGCGCCCGCGCTGGTATCCAAGGCGATCACCCGGCTCGTGTTCGCCATGGGTGCCGTGGCGATGGACCAGCCGCCGGAACGCGATCCCGAGTTCGTCGAAGAGATATCGCAGATGCTGCGCATGATCATCACGGGCGCGCGCGTGCTGGATACGTCGCTTTCCTGAGAATGTTGCCGTAGTAAGGCGCAAAAACGGCAGGTTCCTGTCCGCCCCGGTGACGCCGCTGCCGGCCGACGCCATCATGGCCGAGGGACAAGGGGGGGAACCTATGCAAGGGCAATATCGATCGTCTCATCCGCTCCTGAGCGACGATGAGCTGGCCACGCTACGGCAGCTCGACGACACGAGCTTCCTCGCCGTCGGTCATTTCGACTGCACGGCATGCCATCGCCTGGCGGGACTTGGGTTGGTCCAGCGCGAAGCGGACGATTACTGGAAGATCACGCCGGAGGGGCGGAACGTCGCGCAAAGCCGCGGCTAAGCGCCGCCGCGCTGTTCGTCTTTGGCGAGGAACCATGTAAAGGCGAGCACCGCGGCGCCGGCAAGGGCCAGGGGTGGGGCAAGGCCCCAGCGCAGCACCATGAAAGCGCCCACGGCGGCGCCGACGAACAAGGACAGGATGGCGCGCAGCCGCCGGCCGAGGTTTTGTCCGGGACCGCCGGCGAGCCGCGAGTCGGCGGCAAGGCCGGTGATGGTGCGGGTGACGACCGTCGTGGTCAGGTCGGGCACGTTCAACTGGCGCACGGTGGCATTGCGGGCCCCCATGGCGATGGCGACCAAGGCGACGAGCGTCAGGCGAAGGCCCGGGCCGATATCCCCAGGTGCGACGAACGCGCAGACAGCCGCTATCCAGAACAGGCTGGCTTCGATCGACGCGGAGACGACGAGCCATCGGCGCCGGCTGCGATCGACGAAGAACCGGCCGAGGCGACCGGATCCGATCGCCCCTATCCCGAATGCCGCCAGTGCGAGCACGTAGAGCTGCCACTGGAATCCATGCGCACCCGCGGCGGCGAAGCCAAGGAAGACGACGTTGCCGGTCATGTTCGCCGTGAACACCTTGCCCAGACCGAGCACGCTGGTGGCATCGACGAGCCCGGTGGTCAGCGAAAGCAGGGTGAGCAGGACGACCAGGGGATCCCGGTCGGTCATCGGTGCGGGCATAGGACTCAGTCCAGCGGGGCCATGTCGAACACCAGCACTTCGCCGTCGACGCCATCGCTCAGCACGACACGATCCTCGGCGGTGATCTTCGCGGCGTCGCCCGCCGACAACGGATGGCCGTTGACGTGCACGGTGCCGCGAACGACGTGCACATAGACCAGGCGCTCGTAGTCGATCGTGTGGTGCGCGGTTTCGTCAGGTCCGAACAGGCCGGCATAGATGCGAACGTCCTGATGCACGGTGACCGAGCCGTGTTCGCCGCGCTGGCTGGCGACCAGGCGCAATTTGCCCCGCTTCTCGGCATCGGGGAACGTCTTCTGCTCGTAGCCGGGTTTCAGGTGAAGCTCGTTGGGAATGATCCAGATCTGCAGGAAATGGGTGAGTGTGTCGGCGTGGTTCTCTTCCGAGTGGGTCACGCCGCTGCCGGCGGACATGATCTGCACCTCGCCAGGGCGGATGATCACCTTGTTGCCCATGGAGTCGCTATGGGCCAGCTCGCCCTCGAGCACGTAGCTGATGATTTCCATGTCGCGATGCGAATGCGTGCCGAAGCCGGCACCGGCGGCGACGCGATCTTCGTTGATGACACGCAGCGGACCGAAGTGCACGTGGTCCTCGTCGCGATAGTCGGCGAAGGAGAAGCTATGGTGCGAATCGAGCCAGCCGTGGTTGGCGTGGCCGCGGTCGGCAGCGTGGCGAATGACGAACATGGCGAACTCCGGAGCAGGGAAGGGGACGGCCGGGTTGGATGCCCAGCATAGCCGCACAGGCTAGCGGGGCGAAGGCGCGAGCTCTTGCATAAAGCGAGTGTCACGAACCGGGTCTACACTCGCAGGCGTCCTTAGCTCAAGGTTGCCCCGGTGACATCCCATGATCCGATCGTCTCTTCCGGTGAACTGACCGCACTGCGCTTGATCGACATCGCCTATACGATCGACCTCGTGCAGGCGCAGACGCTCTGGGCCGCGCGGGCCAGCAGCGCATTCAGCCGCTCGTACCTGACCAGCACGCCGCCCAAGGCGGTGGCCTTCGGCGTGGCGCCCTTGTGGTTGGCCCTGGGTCAGACCGAATTGCTGCTGGGCTCGGGCCCGGTCGTGCTCGACATTTCCGTGCGTCTGTACGACTTCGGCGTGGCGGCGCTGGCCGCACGGATCAAGGTGAAGGATCAGCCGTGGAGTCGGTTCGTCGCGGACTTCGACGGACTCGACCGGCTGCTCGGCGCCGCCGCGCCGGCCGATTTCTGGACCGAACTGCTCACGCGCGTTCGCGAGATCATCTCGCCGGCGCTCGACCGCCCGGCCATCGATGCCTCCCTGGAGGAGGACTACTTGATCTGTACCGTGCACGCTTTCGACGAGCCCATGGACGCCGTCGCCTTGAAGGAGCGCGTCGACCTGACCAGTCTTCTTTCCGGCGAAAAGCGGCGGCTCTCGCCTGCCGCGCGGAAGGAACTGATGTCGCGGAGCTTCTCCTACTACGCGGACGACCTGGTGGTGCTCACCTGGGACCGGGCCTTCATCTATGAACCCCGTCGCGACTCCGACGTGGCCGACGTGATCGAAGTGGCCAACGCCCAGCTCGTCGAGTTCCGCTACTACGACACCTTGCTCGACGACGAGCTGCCGCGCATGTACGACCGTGTGGAGAACGCGCGAAGCGCGGCCTCGGTCTTCGCCTCGCGGCGCTTCGCCAACCTGGCGCGCCGGCTGTATACCCTTGTCGCCGAGGTGACCGAGCTGACGGAGCGCGTGGACAATGCGTTGCAGGTCACCGAGGACGTCTACCTCGCGCGGGTCTACAGCACGGCCCTGGGTCTGTTCCGCGTGCCCACGCTCGGTGCTTCCGTCGACCGCAAGCTCGCGATCATCCGCGACACGTATGCGGCGCTCTACGAAGAGGCATCCAGCCGCCGCGCCGAGCTGCTGGAGATATCCATCGTGGTGCTGATCATGCTCGAGATCACCATCACGCTGGTGCGCGGCTGGTAGCCGGACGCCCTCCGGCCTGTGGGAGCGGCTTCAGCGCGACAGTCGCAGCCCGCTGGCCTTGCACACATCGACATCACGGATAACCTCGCTGCGCCCATCGCGAAACGTCACCCGCACGTCGCGGTGGCAGGCGCCCTCGGGCAAGCGCACCGTCGTGGATGCCAGTCCTCCCTGGAGTGGCTCGCCCAAGGCGACGACCGCATAACCGCCCGTCGGGTTCGACGTATCGGCGACCTCCATCGCCGTCACGCTGTCGAAGCTGGCATTGACGACGCGAAAGAGGCGACCGGGACTGGCCTGGGGCTGGAAGTCGGCGGCACTGGCGCTCCCTGCCACGGCAAGGAGAGTCAGCAACGGGACGAGGACGACGAGACGGAACGGAACGTTGCGCATGGGGCTCTCCCTGGTTGATGGCGGCTTCAGGGAAGCGATTCCGGCGTCGGCCGGAAAGCGATTCGTGACGAATCGTCGTGGCGCGCGGACGAATCGTAGTGGGTCATACGTCACGCTTCCCGGCGCCGCGAACGGGGCCTACCATGGGCGCTATCCCAGCTCGGACACATCGGCATGAAGGTTCGACTCGGTACGGCGCAGATCGGGCTGGCACGCTACATCGGCCTGTGGACGATCGTTGCCGTGGTCTTTGCGGAACAGCGCTTCCTCCACGACGACCTCCTCGGCCATACCTGGAGCATGTTCGACTACCTGCGCTGGTCCCTGATCCAGTGGTACACCTGGGCGGCACTGGCACCGCAGGTGTTTCGCCTGGCTGCCAGGTATCCGATCCGGCCGCCCGTGCGGCTCCGCGGCCTCGGGATGCAGCTGCCGCTGAGCATCGGCGTGACCATGGCGGCGCAGGTGATCGGTGCCTTCATCTCGATCTTCACCGAAGCCAGTTCCCTCCGCGAACAGATGAACCAGTTCGTCGGCCAGCACTTTGCCACGGGCTTGCTCACGTACTGGGGCCTCTTCGCCATACAGCAGGCCATGCAGTACCACGACGAGAAGACGCGGCGCGAAGTCGAAGCAGGCCGACTGGCGACGGAACTCGCCCAGTCGCGGCTGCAGGCGCTGAAATCGCAGCTGCAACCGCACTTCCTGTTCAACACACTGCATGCCATCGCCACCCTGCTCAAGGAGGACGCACTGTCCGCCGAAGACATGCTGCTGCGCCTGAGCGATCTGCTGCGGGCCTTCCTCGAGGACTACGACGGGCAGGAGATCACCCTGCGGCGCGAACTGGTGCTGCTGGACCTTTACCTGGGCATCCAGCAGATGCGGTTCAAGGATCGTCTGAGCACCCGGATCTATGTCGCGCCCGACACGCTCGACTGCGCGGTGCCGAGCCTGATCCTCCAGCCCATCGTCGAAAATGCCATTCGCCACGGCATCGGCGACCGGCTCGGTGTCGACTGCATCGAGATCGAAAGTCGGCGCGACGGCGACACGCTGCGGATCGAAGTGCGCAACCGCAACAGCACGCTGGAGAAGGATGGGGCGGCCGTCGGCAAGCGTGCCGGGCACGGCATCGGCCTTGCCAACACGGCACTGAGGCTGCGCGAACTCTACGGCGACGCGGCCCATGTGCGCCTGGACATGATGTGGCCGGAGGGCGTGGCTTGCCGTATCCAGCTTCCGTTCCGGGTGATCGAGGAGTTCGACGACGCCCCCGAGATCGTCACCGCATGACGATCACCGCACTCGTCGTCGACGACGAACCCCTGGCGCGCAGCGCCATCGTGCGCTTGCTTCGCGACGATCCGGAGATCGAACTGCTGGGCGAATGCGGCGATGGCGTCGCCGCCGTACAGGCCATCCGCGAGCAGTCGCCGGACCTCGTCTTTCTGGATATCCAGATGCCCGGCATCCAGGGCATGGACGTGGTGGCGACGATCGGCGCGGCACGCATGCCGGCGACGGTTTTCGTTACCGCCTTCGAGCACTACGCGGTCAAGGCTTTCGAAGCCAATGCCGTGGACTATCTGGTCAAGCCATTCAGTCGACAGCGCTTCGCCGAAACCTTGCAACGGGCCAAGTCGAGGTTATCCGCTGCCGCGGTAAACGCGGCAGGCGGGTCGGGTATACAGCAGGTGCTGGACGCGCTACGCCAGCGCGACAACTATCTGGAGCGTATTCCCGTGCGTACCGACGAACACGTCGTCTTTGTCGACGTCGGCGACGTTGTCTGGATCAAGGCCAGCGGCAACACCGTTCGGATCCACCTGGCCGACCGTCAGTATGAGTTGCGAGAGACCATGGCCGGCCTCGCCGAGCGGCTCAATCCCAATCAGTTCGCACGCATCCACCGCTCGGCGATCATCAACGTGCGGCGGGTCCAGGCCATCCATCCCTGGTTCAATGGGCACCACGTCGTCACGATGGATACCGGGCAGAAGCTGCGCATGAGCCGCTACCAGCACGAAGCGTTTCTCCGCCTGGTATCGACGCGGTTCCCCACGGCGTCGCAGTGACTTCACGGCACTCACGCGACGCTTCCTCGTCAATCGCGTCCACTACCGAGGCGCAAGAACTTACGAGGTGGCAATGGCAGTCAAGGGAACGGTTCCACCGGAGGATCGCGCGTCACGTCTGACGGCACTACGCAACCTCAAGATGGCGCGCTCGGCACACGCCTTCGTCCGCGGCAACACCGTGCAGTTCTATGACTGGCTGGAGCACGCGGGACGGACGTTGCCGAAGGGCCCGGATATCTGGATCTGTGGCGATTGCCACGTCAGCAACATCGGTCCCGTCGCGGACAACGACGGCGGCATCGATATCCAGATCCGCGACCTCGACCAGGCGGTGGTAGGCAATCCCGCGCACGACATCGTCCGTCTGGCGGTATCGCTGGCCACCGCTGCGCGCGGTTCCGATCTTCCCGGTGTCATCACGGCGCGCATGATCGAACAGCTCATCGACGGCTACGAGCGCGCCATGGGCAGTGGGCGTAAGGCGTACCGACTTGTCGAGCGTCCATCGTGTATCCGGCTGGTGATGAAGGCGGCGACCAAGCGACGCTGGAAACATCTGGCCGACGAGCGTATCGAGGGTTCGAAACCGACCATTCCGCTCGGCCGTCGTTTCTGGGAGGTCACCGATGAGGAGCGCGACGAACTGAAAGCCTTGTCCGCGGGCGCGGATATGCAGAAGCTGGTCACGCAGCTGGTTCATCGCAAGGACGACGCCACCGTCGAGCTCGTCGATGCCAAGTACTGGGTGAAGGGGTGCAGCTCGCTCGGACGCCTGCGTTACGCCTTGTTGATGCGGGTGAGCGGCGAAAAGGAGCTATGCCTTGTCGACGTCAAGGAAGCCCTGCGCGCCGCCGCCCCCCGGAGTGCGAAGGCGGAGATGCCGCGCGACAACGCCCTGCGCGTCAAGGAAGGCGCCCTGCATCTGGCGCCCAACCTTGGCCAGCGCATGATGGCGGCGCGCGTGCGGGGCAAGACGGTCTTCGTCCGCGAACTGCGCCCGCAGGATCTGAAGATCGACCTCGAACGCATGGAGGCCACCGATGCGATGGACGTCGCCCGTTATCTCGGCAACGTGGTCGGCAGGGCGCACGCGGCGCAGTTGAACCGCGACCAGCGCCGCAGTTGGCTGGCCGAGCTTGCGCGCAACCGTCCGCAGAACATCGAGGCGCCTTCGTGGTTGTGGCGAAGCGTGGTCGAGCTGGTGCAGGCCCACGAGGGCGGCTACCTGGAGCACTGTCGCAAGTACGCCGCAGCGCTCGTCTAGGGCAAGAGCGAATAGGCGAACGCGTAGGTGTGCTTGCCGTCGGCCACGGCGATCGTCATCGAGCCGCTGAGACTCTTCAGTTCGTCCGTGCCCGATTCCGGCACGACCTCGATCGTCCAATCCCGGGGAGCGCCACCGACCATCAGGGCCCGGTGGATCAGCACGAAGCTGCCCTTTCGGCCGCCGAGGGTGCCGGAGAACTTCTCCAGCGCTACGTAGCCACCCGAGGTCTTGCCGTCGCCGGCACCCAGCATCTCGCCCTGACCGGTGCCCTCGAGGTCTCCATGGAAGCGCTTTTGTAGCGACAGACGTGCAAGCCCCGCCCCCTCGGCGGCCGGGTTATCGGGCGTCTGCGGTTTCACCTCGACGTCGAAACGTCCCTCGGCATGCTGCAAAGACGACCTGCTGTTCATGGCACCCCCGGGCGTGTCGGTTGGAACTGCTTCACGGTTTATACGCTGGCCGGGCGTAACAGGCGATATCTGCCCTACCATACGGACCACGTCCCGACACAAGGCCACAGGTCCGCCATGCACGCCCTCCTGTTCGACCGCTTCGGCAGTACCGACGTCCTGCGCTGGGACACCATCGCCGACCCGGTGCCCGGTCCTGGCCAGGTGCTGGTCCGCACCCAGGCCGTCGGCCTGAACTTTGCGGACGTCTATCGGCGTAACGGCACGTACCATCTCTCCGGCTCGGCGCCGTGGATCCTCGGCTACGAAGGCGCCGGCACGATCGTTTCGCCGGGAAGCCCGTACCCGCAGGGTTCCCGCGTCGGCTTCGCGGATATGCCGTTCGCCAATGCGGAGCTGGTCGCCGTCGACGTGGACAAACTGATCCCGTTGCCCGACGACATCGCTTCGGAAACCGCCGCGGCGGTGCTGCTGCAAGGCCTCACCGCGCAGTATCTGGTGACCGACAGCTCGAACCCGCAGCCGGGGCAGGTGGCCCTCGTCCATGCGGCGGCCGGTGGCGTCGGCCTGCTTCTCGTGCAGATGCTCCGTGCAAAGGGCGTCCTGGTGATCGGCGTCGCCTCGTCCGATGCGAAACGCGACGCGGCGCGGCGCGCAGGCGCCGACATGGTCATGGGCTACGACGATCTGGTCGAACGGGTGCAGGATGCCACCGAAGGGGCGGGCGTCCACGTGACCTACGACTCCGTCGGTCGCACGCTGGGCGACAGCCTCGCCGCGACGCGGATCGGCGGCACCGTGGTCTTCTACGGCATGGCGGCCGGGGACCCGGACCCCGTCGATCCCCGGCTGTTGATGGATCGCTCGCTCACGCTCACCGGTGGCGACCTGTGGAACGTGTTGGTGAATGCGGAGGTCCGCCGGCAGCGCGCGGCCGAGCTGTTCGCGCTCATTCGCAAAGGCGCGCTCGTGCCGACCATCGCGGGCAGCTTCCCGCTTCGCGACGGTGGGAAGGCCCATGCTTTCCTGGAAAGCCGCAGCGCGATCGGTAAAGTGGTGATGCTCACTTGATAGTGCAACGGTGGACGCCTCGTTTGTCTGCGCTGCTCCTGGGAGCACATGCGGCCATCGCGCTGTTCGTCACGGTCGCTACGCTGAGCTGGAGTTACGGTGCGGTCCTTCTCGTCGCCGCGCTGACGGTGTGGCTTTGCTGGCGTCGTATCACGCTGGCCGTGGAGCACAACAAGCCCCTGTGGTGCATCCTGCTCGGCGCCATCCTGGCGAAGACGGTGGCGCTGGCCCTGCTGTTTGTCGATTCGCTGCAGCACGCCGAAGGCACGCTGGTCGCGGTCGATCCCAGCTTCTGGTTCTGCGTGGCCAGCCTGCTCATGATCGCGGCCGCCACGTATAACCCCGCCGGGCCGATGTTCCGATGGACGACAGCCGCCGATACGTTGCTGGCGATCGCCCTGGCGGTGATGTTCTACCTGATCCTGCATCGTGCCGTCGACCCGGCCGCGGCCAACGACTCGGCCCCATTTCTTATCCTTCTGTTCGACGCCCTGGATGCGTTCGTCGCCCTGTTCGCAACCATTCGCCTGCTCGGCACGCGCCGCAAGGACGAGCGCCGGTTCTTTTTCGTGCTGGCGAGCTTCGCCTGGGCGGACGGCATCTGCGCGGCCGCGCACAACCGCCTGCTGTCGCTGACGGATTCTTATCTTCCCGAACTGCTGCTGTCGATCCCGCTGGCCATCCTCGGCGTGCTCGTGAGTCGTCGGAGCATCGGCTGGCTGCGTGGCTACCGCCCGTCGCGCACGGTCATCTATGTCTCGGGCAGCGTCAGTCCCTTCGTGCTGTGCCTGGCCCTGTGCGCGTTGGCGTTCTTCCTGTTGAAGCCGGAGCCGGTACTGGCCATGGCGATGCTGGGCGTGGCCTTGACGGTCTATGCCGCGCGCAACGCGGTCGTCATCGGCTACCACCTCGCGGTGGAAGACGAGTTGCGCCTGCTCCGGCGGGGTCTTCAATACAAGGCCAACCACGACGAGCTGACCGGCCTGCAGAATCGTCGCGGGCTTTTTCTTGCGCTGCGGCGTGCGCTGGCGCGCGTCGACGACGAGCAACCCTGCATCAGCGTGGCGATGCTCGACGTCGATCGCTTCAAAGGGTTCAACGACGCCTACGGCCACCTGGCCGGCGACGCCTGCCTCGCCCGCGTCGCGCATGCCTTGCGGGCAGCGCTGGCGGGCATTCCGGACTCGATTGTCGCGCGGTACGGTGGCGAAGAGTTCGTCGCCGTCCTGCCCGGCATCGATGCCGCCGCGGCAATGGTCATCGTCGAGGCGGTACGGCGTGACGTCTACGGCCTGGGCATACCGAACCGTCACGGCATCGACGGCCTGGTGACGATAAGCGCCGGCATCGCCACCCATTGCGCGCCGGACGAAGCGGACGCGGAGCGCCTGCTGAACCTCGCCGACGAGGCCGTGTACCGCGCAAAGGCGGGCGGACGCAATCGAACAGTGTGAGGCCGGGTTACCTGAAGGCTGGACGCGGCTTTGACGGGGCGTGGGTCATGTTGGGCCTCCGATCAAGCCGAGGTGTGCCATGGCCAAGAAGAACGAAGACATCGCGACAACCGCCAAAGACCGGCGCGGGCAGGGCGATGAGCTCCACCAGACGGCCGGCGGCACCCATGCCCCGTTGACGACCAACCAGGGCCTGGTGGTCGGCGACAACCAGAATTCGTTGAAGGCCAACGCGCGCGGTCCGACCCTGCTCGAGGATTTCATCCTCCGCGAGAAGATCACCCACTTCGACCATGAGCGGATTCCCGAGCGCATCGTGCACGCCCGAGGCTCGGCGGCCCACGGCTATTTCGAACTGACGGCGTCGCTGGCCGAGTACACCACGGCCCGGGTGTTGACCGAGGTCGGTGAGCGCACGCCGCTGTTCACGCGATTCTCCACCGTCGCCGGAGGCTCCGGCTCGGTGGACACCCCGCGTGACGTCCGTGGCTTCGCCGTGAAGTTGTATACGAAAGAAGGCAACTGGGACCTGGTGGGCAACAACATACCGGTCTTCTTCATCCAGGACGCGATCAAGTTTCCGGATCTCATCCATGCGGTGAAGATGGAGCCCGATCGCGGCTTTCCGCAGGCGGCCAGCGCGCACGATACGTTCTGGGACTTCATCTCGCTCACGCCCGAGTCGATGCACATGATCCAGTGGGCGATGTCCGACCGGACGATTCCCCGCTCGCTGCGCATGATGGAAGGCTTCGGCATCCATTCGTTTCGCCTGCTTAACGCCAAAGGCAAGTCGACCTTCGTGAAGTTCCACTGGCGGCCGAAGCTGGGCTTGCAGTCCACCGTGTGGGACGAAGCGGTCAAACTTGCCGGTGCCGATCCGGACTTCCACCGGCGCGACCTGTACGAGGCGATTCAGAGCGGCAACTTCCCCGAATGGGAACTCGGCGTGCAGCTCTTCACCGAAGCGCAGGCGGCGAAGTTTCCGTTCGATCACCTGGATGCGACCAAGCTCATTCCCGAGGAACTCGTGCCGCTGAAGATCATCGGCCGCATGGTGCTCGACCGCTGGCCGGACAACTTCTTCGCCGAGACCGAGCAGGTGGCGTTCTGCCCTTCACACCTGGTCCCCGGGATCGACTTCAGCAACGACCCGCTGCTCCAGGGACGCCTGTTCTCTTACCTGGATACCCAGCTCTCGCGACTGGGCTCGCCGAACTTCCACCAATTGCCGATCAACGCGCCGAAGTGCCCGTTCGCCAACCAGCAGCGCGACGGCCACATGCAGACCCAGGTGCCGAAGGGCCGTGTCGCGTACGAGCCGAGTTCGCTCCAGGCCGATTCGCCGCGCGAAGAGCCGGGCCGCGGATTCCGTAGCGCCGCCATGCAGGAAGACGGCACGCGCGAACGTGTTCGGGCCGAAACCTTTGCCGATCACTACAGCCAGGCTCGCCTCTTCTTCACCAGCCAGACGGCCTTCGAACAGGCGCACATCGCCTCGGCCTTCGTCTTCGAACTGTCGAAAGTGGAGACGGTCCATGTGCGCGAGGCGATCGTAGGCCACCTGCGCCACGTGGACGAGGGTCTGGCCCAGCGCGTCGCCGCCGGCCTGGCGATGTCGCCCTTGCCGAAGGCGCCCAAGGCCGCCGCGCCCGTGGTCCCTATGAAGCCTTCACCCGCGTTGCAGATCATCGCCAAGATGAAGGCGACGCTGCAGGGACGCGTCGTGGGCATCCTGGTCGCCGACGGTTCCGATGCCGCCGCCATAGCGAAGCTGCGCAAGGCCGTCGAAGGCGCCGGCGCTACCGTGAAGATCGTCGCACCGAAGGTGGGCGGGGCGAAGCTTGCCGATGGCAAGCTGCTCGTCGCCGACGGTCAGCTGGCCGGAACACCGTCGATCGTCTTCGATGCCGTGGCCGTGCTGCTCTCGGCCGACGGCGCCGCCGCGATGACAAAAGAAGCGGCCGCCGTCGATTTCGTGCGGGACGCCTTCGGTCACCTCAAGGCGATCGCGCTGGACGATGGCGGCCGGGCGCTGTTCGCCAAGACGGGACTGGAAGCGGATGCGGGTGTCGTCGCAGCGACCGATGCCGCCGCCTTCGTCAAGCTCGCCACGACCCGGCAATTCGCGCGTGAGGCGACGGTGCGTATGTTGGCTTGACCGAAGACCTGCCAGGCGCGCCGAGCGCCGCCAAGCGCTCAGGCGTCGCCGAAGGCCAGGTCGATCTCGTTCGAGATGGCCACCATGGCCGCGCCATAGCCCGCTTTCGGCTCACTGCCGGGCGGGCCGAGCAGTCGGCTGAGCTGGGAGGCGGCTTCGGCGATGCCGTCGAAGCCTTCCGGTGCGGCAAGGGAGGCGATGCGACGCGCGCGGAAACGGCTCTCGTCGAGGTCGCCGGCGACCGCGGCTTCGTTCATCGCCACGGCGTCGAAAATGATCTCACCCATGGTGAGGCTATCGGTTTCCTGGCGGTGCACGGCGTAAGTCCCTGAATCGACCCGGGAGAAGGATACAGGGGAGCGGTCGTCACGGGCGTCACGAAAATGTGAATTGACCGGCCTTTTGGCCGATCCGTCAGCGTGGCACCAGCCAGCGGAACAACCCGGCGACACAGGCGACGGCCACGACGCCGCCAAGATAGAGCGCGACGAACCACGCCGCCTGGCGGAGCCGCGGATGCGTGGCCATCAGTGATAGCCCTCGTCGCCCGGCTTTACCTTGCCGCGAAACACCCAGTACGCCAGGCTCGTGTAGGTCAGGATGATCGGGATGATGATCGCCGCGCCGACCAGCGTGAACAGCTGGCTCGACCGCGGTGCGGACGCCGCCCAGATGTCCAGCGAAGGCGGGATGATGTTGGGGAAGATGCTGATCAGCAGTCCGCTATAGCCCAGGAAGACGATGCCCAGCGTCAGCAGGAAGGGCGCACGGTCGTTGCCGCGGCGTACGCTGACCAGGATGCCGATCACGCACGCGAGCACGAGCACGGGCACGGGCAGGAAGAAGAGCAGGTTGGGCAGGCTCAGCCAGCGCGCGGCCACGCCGGGCTGCCCGAGCAGGGTCCAGATGCTGACGATGCCCACGGCGACGGCGAGGCACAGGGTGAGCGGGCGCATGAGCACGGCCATGCGCCGCTGCAATTCGCCTTCGGTTTTCATCAACAGCCAGCCGCAACCGAGCGTCGCGTAGGTCAGCAGCAGCCCGATGCCGCTGAACAGGTTGAACGGCGAGAACCAGTCGAAGGGGCCGCCGACAAACTTGCCGTCGCGCACATCGATGCCTTGCAGAAGGCTGCCGAGGATCACGCCCTGGGCGAAGGTCGCCACGCCCGAGCCGGCGATGAAGGCGAGGTCCCAGAGGTGTTGGGTGCGCCTTGCCTTCGCGCGGATTTCGAACGCCACGCCGCGAAAAATGAGGCCGCAGAGCATGGCGATGATGGGCAGGTAGGTTGCCGGCAGGAGCACGGAGTAGGCGACGGGGAACACCGCATACAGGCAGGCGCCACCCAGCACCATCCACGTTTCGTTGCCGTCCCACACGGGCGCTACGGTATTGAGCATCACCTCGCGTTCGCCGTCGCGGTCGAAGAACGGGAAGATCAGGCCGATGCCGAGATCGAACCCGTCCAGCATGACGTAGAGGAAGACGCCGAAGCCGATGATGGCCGCCCAGATCACAGGCAAGTCGATATGCATGGCGTGGTCACTCGTCGATGGGGTCGGTGGGGCGGGAGAGCGGACGATGATCGAAGCGATCCCGGCCCAGGCCGGTGTCGCCGCCGGAGGACCCTTCCGCTTCGTCTCGCGGCAGGTCCGGACCTTTCGCCATCAGTTTGAGCATGTAGTAGATACCGGTGCCGAAGACGAGGAAGTACACCATGATGAAAATCATCAGCGAGGTGCCCACCTGATCGACGGTGAGCGAGGTCGACACGGCGTCGCGAGTGCGCAACACGCCATAGACGACCCACGGCTGGCGACCGGCTTCCGTGGTGATCCAACCGGCCAGGAGCGCGATCAGTCCGCTCGGTCCCATGACAAGGGCGAAGCGCTGGAACCATCGCGCTTCATAAAGGCGGCCGTGACGCCGAAGCAGCAGGCCGAGCAGGGCAAGCAGGAGCATCAGCAGCCCCATGCCGACCATGATCCGGAAGCTCCAGAAGACGATCGTGGAGTTGGGCCGGTCTTCTCGTGGGAAGGATTTCAGGCCCTGGATTTCGCCGTTCCAGCTGTGCGTGAGGATGAGGCTGCCGAGGTGCGGTACCTTCACGGCGAAATGCGTGGTCTCGTTCTCCATGTCCGGCCAGCCGACCAGGTTGAGCGACGTGCCGCCGTGCTCGGTTTCCCACAGGCCTTCGATCGCCGCGATCTTGGCCGGCTGGTGTTCGCGGGTGTTGAGGCCATGCGCATCGCCCGCGGCGATCTGGATGGGCACCACGACAAGGATCATCCACAGCGCCATCGAGAAGGATTTGCGGATGCCGGCATCGCGGCGGCCGCGTAGCAGGTGCCAGGCCGCGCATGCGCCGACCAGCATCGCCGCCACGATGAAGGCGGCCAGCGCCATGTGCACGAGGCGATAAGGGAAGGAGGGGTTGAAGACGATCTTCAGCCAGTCGACGGGGACGATCCTGCCGTCCAGCACCTCGTAGCCCTGCGGGGTCTGCATCCAGCTATTGGACGAAAGGATCCAGAAGGTGGAGATGAGGGTGCCGGTCGCCACCATCAGGGTGGCGAAGAAATGCGCCTTCGGACCGACCCGGGTCCAGCCGAACAGCATGATGCCGAGGAAGCCCGCTTCGAGGAAGAATGCGGTCATGACTTCGAAGGCGAGCAGGGGGCCGGTCACCGCCCCGGCGAACGCCGAGAAGCCGGCCCAGTTGGTGCCGAACTCGTAGCTCATCACCACGCCAGAGACCACGCCCATGCCGAAGCCGACGGCGAAGATCTTCGACCAGAAGAAGAACAATTCCTTGTAAACCACCTTGCCTGTCTTCAGCCACAGGCCTTCCAGCACCGCCAGGAAGCTGGCCAGCCCGATGCTGATGGCCGGGAACATGATGTGGAAGGACACCGTGAAGGCGAACTGCCAGCGGGCAAGCAGGAGGGCCGTGTCGGGTACGTTCACTCGATAGTCCTGCAGCGATAACCGGCCTCGAGTGTCGCTACTTGTCCGGGCGAAGGATTGTGTAAATCGGTCACGGCGAACGCGCGATCGACAGGCCGATTCGGCAGGCTCACTCAAGTTTGAGGTCGGCAGGCCGATGATCCTGCGACCTTGTACAAGGAATGCCTGTGAAGCTTCGCGCCCTGCCGCTCGTTTCCGTCCTCGCGCTGCTCCTCGCGGGCTGTGCCGGCGACGACTTCCATCTTGCGGGCAAGTCCGCCGACGGTGCCGATATCGTCCTCGATGGCCCGCGCGGCACGGTGAGCTGGCACTGGGGACCCAAGGCCTATTCGCAGCCTTTCACGCTCGAGAAGAAGAATGTGTCGCACTCGCCGGCAGGCTGGCGCGGCACGATGGACCTCAAGCTGAGCGGTGGCCGCCATCTGGCACTGACCGGGGAGCACGGCACGTTCGTCTGCGAAAAGGGGTGCGACGACCTGCACCTGCCGCTGCTGTGGACTGTCGCGGACAAGTGATCCGCGCAAGGTGCGTATGCTTCAAGCCATGCGTCGCCGCGTGCGGCACAGTGGGCGAAACCGCGGAGCCTTGACGATGGACAACCCCACCCCGGCGCGAGTGCTTACTCGCGGCACCCTGTATGCGATGGCACTGGCCGCCGGCCTGGCCGTCGCAAACATTTACTACAACCAGCCGATGCTCGGCATCATGGGGCGCGATCTCCACGACGGCGCCGTGGAGCGCTGGATCCCGATGCTCACCCAGCTCGGCTACGCCGCTGGCCTGCTCTTCCTCGTGCCCCTGGGCGATGCGCTCGAGCGCCGCCGGCTGATCGTCGTGCAGTTCGTGGTCCTTGCCGTCGCCCTGGTGGCGGCCGCGCTCGCTCCCGGTCTGGCGACGCTTGCCATCGCCTCGGTGCTGGTCGGCGCGATGGCCACCGCCGCGCAGCAGATCGTCCCCTTCGCCACCCTGCTCGCCGAGCCGGCGAAGCGCGGCGCGGCCGTCGGCACCGTGATGAGCGGCCTGCTCACCGGCATCCTGCTCAGCCGCACCATCGCCGGCTTCGTCTCGAGCGCCGCCGGCTGGCGCGCCATGTTCTGGCTGGCGGTGCCGGTCGCCCTGGCCGGTGCCATCCTCATGCGCCTGCGTCTGCCCGAGCATCGGCCGACACGGCGCGTGGGCTACGGCGAGCTGATGACGTCGCTCGTTGGACTGTGGCGGCGCGAGCCCCTGCTTCGGCGCGCGTCGCTGACCCAGGCGGTGATCTTCGCCTCGTTCTCCGCGTTCTGGACGGTGCTGGCCCTGCGCCTCGAGCAGCCGCCGTTGAACCTTGGCGCGGCGTCGGCGGGTCTGTTCGGTGTGGTCGGTGCCGTGGGCGTGGCCATGGCTCCGCTGGCGGGCAGGGTGGCGGACCGTCGTGGCCCCTGGCCGGTGATCGCCGCCGGCGCCTTGGCGACCGTCGTGGCCTGGGCCGTGTTCGCCCTGTGGCCGTCGCTGGTCGGACTGATCGTCGGCGTCATCCTGCTCGACTTCGGTGTGCAGATAGCGCTGGTATCGCATCAGCATCTTGTCTACGGCCTGCATCCGGAGTTCAAGAGCCGGCTCAATACCTTGTTCATGACCACCATGTTCCTCGGCGGTGCGGCGGGATCGTTCGCCGCCGCCGAAGCCTGGCGGCGTGCCGGCTGGATCGGCGTGTGCATCCTCGGCGGCGGACTCGCAGCGATCGCGCTGGTGTCGCGCCTGTTGCACCGCGTCCCACGCCATACCGAAACCCCCACGCAGGCGTGACCCCGTAGGAGTCGTTCGCACTTATCAACCTCGCAGGAATCGTCCATGCGCCTTCGCACCCTGTTCCTCAGCATCACGCTCGCCGTCGCTCCGACTTTCGCCTTTGCCGCCACCACCCCCGACTTCTCGGTCGGCCCGCAATACGACACCACCCACGTCTACGTCGCGCCCCAGGACGTCGACGCCTTCGTGCGCAGCTTCGCCGCCACATTCGAAGGTCAGTCGACGAAGCAGGGCATCGCCACGGTGACGCCCACGCCATCGAGCACCTCGACCCAGCTGGTGCAGACGCCTTCGGGAGCCGTGTCGGTCTTCGGGTTCCGCACCCCGGTACCGTATCCGTTCGGTCTGGAGCGCACCGGCTATCTCGTCACCGATCTCGACGCCGCGATCGAGGCCGCGGAGCAGGCGGGCGCCGCGACGGTGGTGACGGCATTCGACGATCCCATCGGTCGCGATGCGATCGTCAGCTGGCCGGGCGGGGTGAACATGCAGCTCTACTGGCATACCAGGAAGCCGAGCTACCAGGCGCTGCGCCACGTCCCGGAAAACCGGATCTACCTGCCGGCGGCAAGCGCGGCGGCGTTCGTCCAGGCGTTCACGCGTTTCGCACACGGCAAGGTCGTGTCCGACGACGCGCGGGCACCCGCGACCGACATCGGCGGCACGAAGGGCACGTATCGCCGCATCCGCCTCGAATCCGGCTACGGCAAGGCGACGGTCCTGGTGACCGATGGCCACCTCGCCTGGCCGTATGGCAGCGAGGTCACCGGCTACGAGGTGGACGACCTCGACGCCGCGCTTGCGCGTGCGACGCAATCGGGCGCGAAGCTGGTCGTGCCCGCCCACGACGAAGGCGACCGTCATGCCGCGATGCTGCAGTTTCCCGGCGGCTATGTGGCCGAGATCCACGCCGCCGCGCGATAAATCGGCGGCGGCAGGAAGGGACGATCAGAAATCGAACGACGCCGAGACAAGGAACGTCCGCGGCGTGCCCTGGGTGAGGTAACCCCCCGTGGCCGACGCCCAGTAGCCCTTGTTGGCGATGTTCTGCACGGTGAGGCGGAAGGTCACCGGTACACCCTCCAGCGTGCTCGAGGCACGGGCGCCGATGTCATAGGTGGTCCACGCCGGGATATCCAGCGTGTTGGTTACGTTGACGTACTGCTTGCCCGTGCGAACGGCGCGGGCGCTGAGCGTTACGTCCGGTGTGTTCGGAATATCCCATTCCGCACCGAGGTTGGCCTGGAAGCGCGGCACGCCGATAGCGTCGTTGCCGTTGTCGAGGCCACCCTCGGTCCTGGTCAGCTCCGGCTGGATGTAGTTGGCGCCGCCGAGAACCCGCACGCCCCGGGTCGGCTCACCGAAGAAACTCCACTCGGCGCCGCGGTTACGCTGCTCGCCGGCGATCGTGTACGTGTTGGTCTTGGCGTCCACGTAACCGCTGGGCTGCTTGATCTGGAACAGTCCGAACGTACTGCCGAAGGTCCCTGCATCCCACTTCACGCCTATTTCGTTCTGCTTCGACTTATACGGCGCGAAGACCGTGCCCGCGTTGGTCACCGGCGCACCGTTGAAGAGGGCCGGTGCGGTATCGCCCTGGGTCAGTGCCTCGATGTGGTTGGCGTAGATCGAGAATTGCTCGCCGATCCGATAGTCGATGCCGAGGATCGGGCTGTTCGTATAGCGCTCGTATTCCGAGGTCTTCGCCCCGTTCACGCCGTCGACGGCGTAGGCATAACCCAGCGAATGAAGTTTCTGGCGACGCACACCGACAGTGACCTGCAGCGTGTCGCCGAAGAAGCCCAGCGTGTCGGACAACGCAAGGCTGCGCAGCTGCGTCCTTCCGGTGTAGCCGGGGTCGCTGATCGGACCGACGTTGTAGATGTAGTCCGGGCGTGCGACTTGCACGGGATGGTAGATGTTCGTGTCGAAGGTCGACGAGCCGGCATAGGCGGCCTTCTTGTTGGTGTCCAGCGCGGAAAACCCGAGAGTGACCCGGTGGCTCACTTCGCCGGTATCGAAGTGGGCATGGAAGCCCGCTTCGCCGGTGCCGGTGTTGGCGATGTACGGCACGGTGAAGCGCGATTCGGTGGCGTCGCCCGACGTATTGCGGACGGTCGGGCTGACGTAGTCGCCGAACTCGTTGCCGTGGTGCGCGCCGACGGCCGCATACGCGGTCAGCCAGTCGTCGAGGTCGTATTCCGCACGGACGACGCCGAAGGTGTCTTCCAGTGACGAGCCCGACCAGGATTGCGTGTAGTTCTTCCGTGCACCCGGCGCCTTGGGTACGACGTCGCCGACGAAGACCACCGAGCGCCCGCCATCGATCGTCTGTTTCTGGTAGCCGAGGTCGGTCGTGATACGCAGATGCTCGCCGGTGTAGTCGAAGCCGATCCCAAGGGCATGGACCCGGCGGTTCTCGCCGTCGACCGCGGTGCTGCCGTCGCGCGAGACGGCGTTCACACGGATGCCGAACGCGTTGTTGGCGCCGAAACGCCGGCCGATGTCCACGCTGCCACCGATCTGGCCATCGCTGCCGCCATCCACGCCCACGCGGGTGATCGGATCGACCGTCGCCCGCTTGGGCGCGACGTTGATGCTGCCGCCGACGCCCGAGCCACCCGGCGAAATGCCATTGAGAAAAGCGCTGGCCCCCTTGAACACTTCAACGCGGCTGACCAGCTCGGGAGCCAGTAACTGCCGTGGCAGGAGGCCATAGAGGCCGTCGAAACCGATGTCGTCCGAATTGAGCTGGAAGCCGCGGATCACGAAGGTCTGCGAATAGTTGCCGTAACCGAAGCCGGTGCGCACGGCCGGGTCGTTGGCGACGACATCGCCCAGGGTGTGGGCCTGCTGGTCGCGGATGAGCTTGTCCGTGTAGCTGGTCATCGCGAACGGAACAGTCATCATGTCCTGGTTGCCGAGGATGCCGAAGCGGCCGCCCTGGGCCACCTGGCCGCCCGCGTAGGCGGCGGTGGGTGCCGCGATATCGGCCTGTACCTGCACGCCGGACAACGTGGTGGCGTTGTCCTGGGGCTTGCGCTGGACCTGGTCGCCATTGTCGGCAGCGTAAACGGCGCCCGTGGCGAGCAGGCTACCGAGCATGGCGGCGCGGATGGACAGGGCGAGACGGCGACGAACCGGAGACGGGGTAGGCATGGGGGTCCTGGGGAGGGAGACTTCGATCAAAAGCGAATAGAAATGAGAATCGCTCGCATTATGATCGAGATTGCCACATCCGCCTAGACCCGAAAAAAAGATACCCCCGGATCCACTGGGGATCCGGGGGCAGGGGTGCCAGCCATGAGGGTGGGCTGGCGGCGTCTCAGCGTCCCAGATCGCTCAGGAAACGCTTGGTGTACTGCAGGGTCGTCGAACTCGGCACGGAATTGCAGGTGGGCGAAGCCGAACCTCCTGCGCACGGCGTGTCGCGATCCAGCGACCAGAAGTGCACGCCGGCGAGCTTGTTGGTCGCGGCGTAAGCGGCGATCTTGTCGACGTCGGCGATGCTGACCACTTCGCTCGAGGCATCGTTCACCCCGATCATCGGCGTGATCTCGATCTTGCTCAGCGGAATGCCGTAGGTGTGCTGCAGGTTGACGACCGACTGGATGGCGGACTGGCCCATGTCGCAGCTACCATTGCCGACCACACAGATGCCCGGGCTGGCGCCTGAGCCATAGTCCATCGCCATCAGGTTGATCGTGTAGTTCGTCAAGGCGGACGCCTTGACCGCGCGGACCACCATGTCGCCCGTCGTGTTCACGCCGCCGTAGCTGCCGTCCGATGCGGCGAGCGTGGCCAGGGTGAACGAGAAGCGCAGGTTGGGGTACTGGCTTTGCGCGGCCACGGCGCCGGCAATCAGCGAGTTGATCTGCGCCGGTGTCTGCCCGGCTTCGATATCGAAATCGACGCCGACCATGTGTGGGCTCATATAGGTCGAGATGAACTTGGCCATGCCCGCGTTGCTGCCGCAGGTGAAGGTGCCGGCCTGGCCGCCGGTGGAAACGACATAGTTGATGCCGGCGCTGTTCAGGCGAGCGATGTTGGCGCTGGCGAACGACGCTGCGGGCAGGCCGCCCCAATTTTCGCTACCGCATTCGCCGGTGGCGAAAGCCAGGGTGATCGCACCGAGATTCGGTACCTGGGTGGAGACCAGACTGCCGCTGCCGACCACGGGAATCCGCGTGCCGGTGATCAGCGTCGACATGATGTTGGTGTTCCAGTCGAGGTTGATCGTGATGTCCTTGTACGGACTGAACAGCAGGTCGCCCGCTGCCGGCGGCGGATTGTTCGGCGGGGGCGGGTCGACCGGTGGCGGTGTGCTGCCGCCGCCTGTACAGGAGCCCTGCGAGGTCCACGGCTGTCCCGAGCCGCTCGCGCCGCTATGCGTGGCGGGGTCGTCGCCCTGGGTCCACCAGTTGGCGCCGTAGTTCACGCCATTCTCGCTGGCCGTGCTGCCGCCGGTGTAGACCGCACCCGCGTTCCAGGCCGCTGCGCACGCACCGGCGGCATGCGCCGTCTGCATGGGAACGACGGAGGAAAGGGCCAGCGCGATCGCTAGCCCCAAGCTGGCGGAACAGCCGCCGAGCAACGCATGGGATCGAACGCTTGTCGTCTTCGTAAACATCGAACGCCTCCTGCCTGGGTTGGTGGCGTCTGATGTAATCCTCGATGACAACGTTGTCTATTTGCCATGTGACGAAATGTGACGGCGCGCGTGAAGGACGTTTTAACACCGTATGCGGCGCTGCAATGGGGTTGGCTGGGGCCTTGCGCTCTGCGCGCCGTCAATGTCGTGAATGTGACTTGATGCATCGCGACAGGCTCGGAAAAATGTCTTGTCTCGTTGCGTTGTCCGAAATGACAACGACGGTCACCGTTTTCGGCCAGCGGGTAGGCGTGATGCGCCGGATATGTCACCGTGGGTCGATGCCGGCAGTTCATCCGGCCGTGTCACGGCATGCCTCCGTGAACCTGAGTGGAGCAATGTCGGATGCCGTCACGTTTGAACATGATCGCCGCGGGCCTGATCGCGACCTTCGCCATCGGCCCGGCAGGAGCCCAGGCCGCACCGCCGGGGACCGGCGGCGCCGCCACACCTGCGGCGAGCGACCCGCCGTTCGAGGCGGCGAAGAATTTCATCTCGTTCTACACGTTCAACCGCCTGGCCTATAAGCAGGTGTGCGACAAGCAGGCCGTCGACGTCAGCGCGTTCGTGAATACCTTCGTCAACGAAAACGCCGGCATCTATGCCAAGGCCATGTCGGTGCTCCAGGCACACGGCCTGTCGGAGGCCAAGGTGATGGCGAAGCTGCAGCCGACGATCGCATCGTCCGAAGCGGACGTGCGTCAGGCGTTACAGGACGCCGCGGCACGCGAGAACGCCGGCTCGACCCCACTGGACGGCTGCAAGTTCCTGGCGACGCACGGTGAGAAACTCGCCGGCGATCTCGATCTGAAGAAGTCGCATCCTGAAGTGATCCAGGCCCTCGACGGCGCCAAGCCGTGAACGCTCAGCCGGCGGGATGGGCCGCCAGCCACGCGGTCACATAGGCCTCGAGCGACTGGCGCGGTGGGACCTTCAGTGACGCTTCGCGAACGAAGACCGTGGACGCCTTGAGAAACGCCTGTTTCGCATGATTGCTGGCCTGGCGCACTCTTGCCTGGCTCTGGCGAACCTGGACCAGGTGAGGCGAGGGTTGGCCGGGCTTGGCGAACTTCTGGTAGCGACGCAGCTCGTCGGCCACCGTCGCGGTGTCGGTGGCTGCCTGTTTCATGGCCTGGGCGGCCTTGCGTACGTCGATCAGGGCCGTCGATGCGGCCGGGGAGAGGTTGGTCATCCGGCGATCTTAGGGCATCGCGTCGCCATCAGCCGATCTTTCTTCGTGCCTTGAGCTCGTGCGCAACGCGCTGGAGCAGCGGATCCAGCGCGAGCGGCGCCTTGAGCGAGCGCAAGCTGGCGCGCAGGGCACGCAGGTCCTGTTTCGCCCCCAAGGCATCGGAGAGCTTGGACATGGCGTGCACCGCGGCCTTGTCCTGTGGGCTGCGCTTATGGGCCGCCTTGCCGGTGGCCTTCAACACCTTGCGCCAGCCCTCGAGCTGCATGCGCAGGCGCCGCGCCCGCCGCCGCCAGCGGTGAAGGCTGGCGACCGAACCGTTCTTGCGCGCCCGTTTCTCGGCCCCGGCCACGCGTCGTTCCGAGCGGGCGATCGCCTGCTCGATGCTGCGCCGGGTGACCGTTTTCCAGGGCAGGACCTCGATAGCGTCGCCCAGATCGCGAATCTCGTGACGCCGCTTGAGGAAGCGCGGGTCCTTGGCCAGCGCGGCGGCAAGCCGGCCATCGCGGCGGTTCGCCAGGGCGTCGATGGCTGGCTGCCACTCGGTCGAGACGCCCGGACCCGCCAGGCTCCCGGCCGTATGCACGGCGACATGCGCGTCGCGTAGCGGTGACAGCCCGGTGGCGAGTTTGCCGATCCTGGCATTGAGCGACGGCAGATGGTCGGTGAAGGGTTCCGCCCCGAGCGCGAGGAGGCTCTTGAGTCGTCGAAGGCATTTGCGGGCTTCGTGGATGCCGCGATGTCGGTCCTTGACGTCGGCCAGGGCGCGCGCGGCGCCCCGACATTCGCGCCCTGCCAGCGCGGCGAGGGCTGCTTGGATGCTGGGCGCGGGCGTCTGTGGCATCGAGACTAAATAGCACGGGACGGCGCGTTTCGGCAGCAGATTCGGCACGTTGACACCAGATGGTCACATCGGCTTGTTACCTCTGGTCCGTCCTTACCGGAGGCGCAGCATGAACAGTACGGTCCTGAGCGAGCCGACAGCCGGCTCTCCGCTTACCCGCTACCTGAGCCTGGGCGTGTTCGCCGCCGTCCTGCTCGCCGCGGCGATCTACGTCGGATCGCAGTTGGGCCACGACCTCACCATCGCGCCCACCAGCCCGACCTTCGAATACGTCTTGCTCGGCATCGCCTTGCTGATCGCCCTGGGCTTCGAGTTCGTCAACGGCTTCCACGATACGGCCAACGCCGTGGCGACCGTCATCTACACACGATCGCTGCCAGCCACGTTCGCGGTGGTCTGGTCGGGTGGCTGGAACTTCGTCGGTGTGTTGATCTCCAGCGGCGCGGTGGCCTATGCGGTGCTGCAACTGTTGCCCATCGCCCTGGTCCTCAACGTCGGCTCCTCGGTCGGCTTCGCCATGGTGTTCGCCTTGCTGCTGGCCGCCATCATCTGGAATCTCGGCACCTGGTACCTCGGCCTGCCATCGTCGAGCTCGCACACGCTGATCGGCTCGATCATCGGCGTGGGCCTGATGAACCAGATGTTGAACGCCGGCAACGCCAATGCGGCAGTCGACTGGAGCCAGGCGCTGAGCGTCGGTAAATCGCTGCTGTTTTCGCCGTTGATCGGCTTCGGTCTCGCGTTCGCCTTGCTGATGATCCTCAAGCGCTTCGTCAAGGCGCCGGAGCTCTACGCGGAACCTCACGGCGACAAGCCGCCGCCGTTCTGGATCCGCAGCCTGCTTATCCTCACCTGCACGGGCGTGTCGTTTGCCCACGGGTCGAACGACGGGCAGAAGGGCATGGGCCTGATCATGCTGATCCTGATCGGCACGGTGCCCAGCGCGTATGCACTGAACAAGGCCGTCACGCCTGGCGAAACGCAGACCTTCGTTTCCGTGGCGCATCACGCCAGCGAGACGCTCGCGAAGTACGCCACGGGCGCGCCGGCCGTCGCCTCGCCACGCAATGAAATCGAGACGTATATCCAGACCAAGCAGGCCACGCCGGCAACGTTCGCCGCGCTGGTGGCACTCACCGACCGCATCGGCGATCAGGTCGCCCAGCGTCCGTCGCTCGCCGACGTGCCGCAGGGTGAGGTCAACAACGTCCGCAACAACATGTACCTCAGTTCGGAGGCGCTACGGCTGATGGCGAAGGCCAAGCAGCCGCAGTTCGCCGCGGAGGACCAGGCGGTGCTGGAGAACTACCACGGCCTGCTCGACAAATCGACGAAGTTCATCCCGACCTGGGTGAAGGTGGCCGTGGCGATCGCGCTGGGCCTGGGCACCATGGTCGGCTGGCGCCGTATCGTGCGCACCGTGGGCGAACGCATCGGCAAGCAGCACCTCACCTACGCGCAGGGCGCCTCGGCGGAAGTCGTCGCCATGCTGACGATCGGGGCCGCGGATCGCTTCGGCCTGCCGGTGAGTACCACGCATGTCCTTTCCTCCGGCGTGGCGGGCGCGATGGTGGCGAACGGCTCGGGCCTCCAGTGGGCCACCGTGCGCAGCATGCTGCTGGCCTGGGTGTTGACCCTACCGATGTCGATCGCGCTGGCGGCGGGGCTGTTCTGGATGCTGCTGAAGATTTTCTAGCGGCGGTCGGTATCGAGCAACGCTTGCAGCTCGTTCTTCACCGTCAGGCAGTAGGTGTCCAGCGGCAGGTCGTTCGGCAGGATGTCGAACGGGTCTTCGATCTGGTCGCCCAGGGCGTCCAGCCCGAAAAAGGTATAGGCGAGCACGCCCACGAGCAGGGGCGTGAACCAGCCGACCAGGCCGACCAGGCAGAACGGCAGCAGGAAGCAGTAGATGTGCACCGTGCGGTGCAACAGCAGCAGGTAGGCGTAGGGCAGGGGCGTGCCCTGGATCCTTTCGCAGCCTCCCAGCACATGCGACAGCGCGCCCAGTTCCTTGTCGATGGACGCCAGCAGGATCGGGCTGGCGCCTTGCTCGCGCGCGGCCGTGGCAAAGGCGACGCCCATGTGGTTGAGGAGGGCGCCTGGCCGGTTGGGCGAGGCCATGACGGCGGCAAGGACGGGCGGCGGCAGCAACGGTGCCAGATCGGCCGAGGGATCCTTCGCCCGCAGGTGGTGCCGCATCGCATAGGCGAAGGCGATCAGCGACTGCACCAGTTCGCGCCGTGTGGCCGGGCTCGCTTCGGGCAGGAAGGCCAGTGTCTGCCGGGCGATGTCGCGGCTGGCGATAATCAGTTCGCCCCACATCGTGCGGGCATCCCACCAGCGTTGGTAGGCGACCGTGTTGCGGAAACCGAGGAAGATCGCCAGGGTCAGGCCCATCAGGGTGAGCGGCGCCGCGTTCAGTCCGACCTTCATCGTGAACAGGTGGACGTCCGCCCAGACCACGATGAACGAAAGCACGATCGTGTACAGCACGCGCCGCCAGATGACCGGGACGATCGAGCCGTTGAGCGTGAAAAGGATCGAGCGGATGGTCGGCGTGCGTGAGTGGACAGTCATGCCGTGGCCGCCTATTCGGTGTCGGGCGAGGGCTTGGTGCGGCGCTTGCGCGGCTTCGGCTCGGCGCTGGCAATCAGGGACTGCAGATACGCGATGCCTTCCTCCGGCGGAAACCAGGCGACGACGTCGGCCACGCTGAGCCCGTAACCGACGCGCAGTGCGTCGAAGGCGGCCCGGGCTTCGGCAAGCGGATCGACCTTGGGTGGACGGCCGCGACGCGGTTTCTCGACGGCCTTCTCGACGACTTTCTCAGCCGGCTTCTCGGGCGCGGGAGCGGGCGCGGGCGGCTTGTTCGAGGCGTTCAGGCGGTCCAGGGCGGCGAGTTCGTCCTGGAACTGCTTGAAGTCATATTTACCGGACGAGTTCATGGCACTGCTTCGGTCAAGATGACGCCATTGTCGCACGGTGGCCGTGCCGATTCGTGCCCGCGAGCGCCGCAATCGCGATCAAGTGCGACGACTGACGCGGCGTTAGGATTGCCCCTACTTCGACGGGGAATGCCACGATGGCGGCTGCGCAAAAAGCGCTCTGGTACTTAGCACGCCGGAACGGGTCCGTCTGCCTGGTTCGCTGGAAGGCCCGGGACTTGTGGCAGCCGACGCTCCCGATTTCGAACGCTACGATGCTGCCTTCGACCCCCTGACGGGCATGGGTGGCGTCGAGATATGGGTGCCGTTGGCGCTCTGAGGCAATCATCCAGTCACCAAGAGAGGGAACCACCATGCCGATCGTTTCGCGCTTCTTTCTGGCGTTCGCACTGACCTCGCTCCTGGGCGTCGCTTCGGCGACCACCGTGGGCGAGACGCACCGCTCCGCCACGACGCCGACGTCGGCGCTGCGCGACGCGTCGCACTCCGACACGTTGGCGATCACCGTGTGGTATCCGGCCGTCGATGGGGCGAAGGAAGAGCCGTTGGACATGGGCTCGCCTGGACACCCGCTGTTTCGCGCCGGGCACGCCGCGCAGGAGGCCGCGTTCGCGCCGGGACGCCATCCCGTGATCTTGCTATCGCACGGATTCGGCGGCACGGCACGGATGATGAGCTGGTTCGGTACCGAGCTGGCGCGCGACGGCTATGTCGTGGTCGGGGTGAATCATCCGGGCAACAATGGCATGGGTCCGATGACCGCGGCGGGCGCTGCGCTATGGTGGGAACGCGCGGAGGATCTCAAGGCGGCGTTCGCCGCGGTGCGCAAGGACAAGGACATCGCGGCGCATATCGATCCGGCGCGGCTGGGTGTGGCCGGATTCTCGGCAGGCGGTTTCACCGCCTTCCTGCTTGCCGGGGCACGTGTCGACATCGAGCGCCTGAAGGCATTCTGCGCAAGCCATCCCGACGACGGCGTGTGCAAGCCGCAGAAGGAAGCACCTGAGATCAGCGGTCCCAAGATGTTTCATCAGGTCTACGACGACCCGCAGATCAAGGCTCAACTCGTCCATGCGGGCGAAGATCATTCGCTGCCCGGGGTGAAGGCGGTATTCACCCTGGCACCGGCGCTCGTGCAGGCCATCCAACCGGACAGCTTCGCGACGATCCACGTGCCGACCGCGATCGTGGTCGGCCTGGACGACAAGGTGGCCGAACCGGCGACGAATGCCGATGTCGCGGCAAAGGCGATTCCCGGCGCGACGATCACGCGTTTACCCGGCGTCGGGCATTACGATTTCCTGAGTACGTGCACGGACGCGGCGAAGGCGAGCGTGCCAATCTGCGCGGATGTGAAAGTGCCGCAGGATGCGACGCATGCCGAGGCGTTGGCGAAGGCCGAAGCTCTGTTTGGCGAGGCGCTTCAGGGCTCGGGTTATCGCCGCTGAAGCGGCTCCCACACAAGCGGCTCCTGCATGAGCGGCTCCCGCAAGATCATCGCCGCTGAAGCGGCTCCCACACAGGGCTCGGGTTATCGCCGGTGAGGTGGCTGCCACACAGGGCGCGGGTTATCGCCGCTGAAGCGGCTCCCACAAGGGCGGCTCTTGCGAGAGTGGTTGCTGCACGGAGCGCGCCCCCGCTTCATGTGGGAGCCGCTTCAGCGGCGACAGGCTTCTCCATGCACACGAGGCTTCTCCATGCACACGCCCATCGTGGCGACCCGCTCTATGTGGGAGCCGATTCATCGGCGATCACCGGTTACGACGACGCCCCGATCAGGACGGAACGCTCGCTTCCGAGCCGCTGGAGATGTCGTCGGCGTTGTTACGCTTGAACACATCCTTGGCCACGTCGCGCTGGTGACCGCTTTCGGTATGCACGGAAATCAGGATGCTGCCCTCGCGTACCTTGGCATCGTAGCGCTTGGCTTCGAATTCCGGAATGCCCATGCCGACCAGTGCGCCGATGATGCCGCCGGTCGCCGTGCCGACGGCCGCGCCACCGAGTGCGGCCATGATCGGGCCGGCGGCGATGAAGGGACCGACGCCTGGAATCGCCAGTGCGCCAATGCCGGCCAGCCAACCCAGACCAGCGCCCAGGCCCAGTCCGACCACGCCGCCCGTGGTCGCGCCTTCGGGGGCCTTGGTGTGATGTTCGTGGGCGAAGTCGCGCGTGCCGCGACGGTCGGGTAACAGCGCCGAGATATCGTCGCTGGTAAAACCGGCCTGCTTCAGTTCGAGGACGATGTGTTCGGCCTGTTCCACGGTGCGGGTCGTGCAGTAGACGGATGCTTTCATGACATTCCTCGCTGGTCAGTGTTTGGTGTCGAGCTGGTTCTGGACGTTCGCCACGCCGGGCACGCCCTTCACGATCGACTCGACGCGTGCCTTTTCGGCGTCGTCCTTCACCGGGCCGCGCAGGATCACGGTGCCGTCGGAGGCGATGAACTTGACGTTGTGGGCGGACATGGAGAGCGAGCTGTCGCCGACGATGGCCTTGCGCACGGCCGCCGCCACCTTGATGTCTTCGGCGTCGTTCGGCTGGTCGAACGCGGTGGTCTGCCCGCCGTGCCGGTCGCGCTCGTTGATCTTGGTGTTGTCGACCCTGGATGCGTCCTGGGCGAACGCGGACGTGACCGCCAGGGCGGTGGCGAGGAACAGTGCTGCTGAACGTAGGATCACGGCGAGACTCCGTAGTGCGGTCCACGCAGTACGCCTCAGCGATCGTGAAACGCCGGTGCAGCCGGCGCGATGGTCAGACCGCGCGGAAGGTCACGACCAGCACATCCCGATGGGAGGCCTTGCTCTGGTCCAGCGCGGTCACCGGCGTCACGCCGTGAAACACACGGGGATCGTGGATCAGGGCCGCGTCGAACGCATGGGCGAGGGTGAACTCGCCGAGGGGGCGTCCGTCGGGCGCGTGGATCGTCGTCCTGCCGCTAGCGATGTTCTCGCGATCGATCAGCAGCACGAGCACGTAGTCGACGCCGTCACGGTGGCTGCCTTCGGGCGTGGGTTCGCCTGCGGCCCCCGCGGTGGCCTCGATGCGGAACTGGTGGACCTCCACGTGCCACTGGGGTACCTCGGGGGAAAGCCCACCGAAGAAGTCGCGACAGAAGTCCAGGATCGCGTGCATCGTCGCGCCCTGGGCGATCTCCGGCAGCACCGGTTCGAACCAGCGTTCGATGTCGCCCTGCAACGCGTTGTACGACAGCGCTTGGAAGTGTGCCTGGTGCGGCCGGGCCTCCACGTGGCCGAAGCGCGACGCGGCGAACACCGCGTGGCGGCGACGGCGGAACCGTCCGGTGGCGGCGAGGTAGGTGTCGGGTTCGAGCGCGTTCCAGCTTGCGGCGAATGCTTCCCAATCGACCAGCGGCGCGATGTGTTCGACCATCCGGCGCATGTCGCCGCCGTGAACGAAGGCGAAGCCCTCGTCCCGCACCTGGTCGTGGAGGGTGGTTTCGTTCGCTTCGAGGGGGACGTTCATCCAGGCAGTATACGACTCCGGTGGTCCGGCCAAGTGCGGCAATCGGCCCCGCTCACGGTGTCCGCAGCGGCTGGGGCTTGTCCAGGGCGATAAGGAGGGCGCCGTCGCGCTGGTAGACGTCGGGCTTGTAGGCAAGCTTGCCGTCGTCGCCGATGTCCACCGTCCAGTACGCCAGCAGCACCGGCACCGATGTCGGCAGCGTCACGTTCTGGGTCTTCTTCGTGGCGATGCGATCGTCGATCGCCTGGCGATTCCATTTCTCGTCGTCGTTGAAAAGCAGTTGCACCAGCTCCAGGGGATTCTCGACGCGAATGCATCCGGAGCTCGTATCGCGTTTGGCCTTGGAAAAGAGGTCGCGGTGCGGTGTGTCGTGCAGGTAGACGGAGAAGGAGTTGGGAAAGCGGATCACCACCTGACCGAGCGAGTTGCCCGGGCCGGCGTCCTGGCGCAGGGTGATGCCACGCGGGTTGGACCAGTTCACGCTCGCGGGGGAAAGGGTATTGCCGTTGCTGTCCAGGACGCGGATATGGTTGTTGGCCAGGTAAGCGCCATTGGCGCGGACCTTTGGCAGGATGTCGTTCTTGAGGATCGTCGGCGGCACGGTCCACGTGGGATTGAAGGTGATGTAGGTGATCTGCGAGCGAAAGATCGGCGTGCTCCGATACGGCTTGCCGACCTGCACGCGTGACTTCCACACCGGCTTGCCGTCCCGGTAGAAACTGATCTTGTAGCCGGCAACGTCGACGACGACGAAGGTGCCCTCCAGCGCGTGAAGCAACCAGCGCGCGCGCTCCAGGTTCACCCGCACCTGACCGATGCGGGTTTCGATCGGCACATTGAGCGCGGTCAGCGTGTCGGCACCGACGCTGCCGTCGGCATCGAGGTATTGGTCGTTCTGGAAGCGTTTTACCGCGTCGGCGAGCGGCGAGTCGTAGTGGTCCCCATGGGCGAGCGACGGGGCGAGATAGCCGCCGGCAACGAGCCGGGCCCGGAGTGCGGCCACGCGGGGATCCTTCATCCCCGGCTTCAACGCCGGGCCATCGGGGACGCTGGGCCAACCGCCCTGGGCGGCTGTCGCCCGCAGCTGGGCCAGGGCGTCGCGCAGCTGGGCGTACAGCGGATTCTGTGGCCGGGCCATGGCGAAGGCCTGGTCGACGCTGGCTTCCTCGATCGAGGTCTGCAGCATGGACATGCCTTGCTGTGCGTCGATCGCGGCGGGGTCGAAGTTCCAGACCGGATCCAGGCGCATCGGATCGACCTTGCCATGCGCGAGCTGGACCAGCGCGGTGATATAGGCCCCGGTGGCCGCCACGTCGAAGTCGGCGCGCCGTTGTGGCGAGGCGGTGGGCCAATCCGGTGCTTCCACGGTGGCTTTCAGGGCAGGGAGGTCGTAGTCGTCCGGAAGCAGGCCATCGCCCTCGACCGAAGCCAGACCTGCCAGCAGTTGCTGCACGTTGGCCGGGTTGGCCCAGGCCGCGGTGAAGTGCCGCTGGGCATAGAAGTCGCTCACCGCTTTGCCCAAGGCCGCGTCGGGACGGCTCAAGGGGCCAACCTGCAACGGGGTCATCTGCTGGAGGCGCCCGTAGATGGCCGTGGCTACCGGATCGTCCGCGGGTGGGGGCGTGGGTGCGGCGACGGTGGCGGCGGCGGGGATCTGCGCGACGATCGGGGGCGGCGAAGCCGCGGAAGCGGCCGACGCGGCGGTTGTCGGTGGCTTCTGTGCCGCGGCCGAAAGAGGCAGGAAGGCGGCGATCAGCGATATGGCAAGCCGACCGTGCACGCGTTTTTCCATAGTCATTATCAATCGATTCCAGATTCGTTGGCGTTGCTGCACGCTTTCACATACTTCAAGGGCAGAGATGTGACGGCGTTGTGGTCAATAAATGATCAGCGCGTTAGGATGCCCCGTCGCAACACACCCGGCTCACCGCATGATTCGATCGCTCCGTACGCTTCTGGCGTCCGCGCCGCTCCTCAGCGCCGTTTTCTTCCTTCCCGCCACCGCCCACGCCGCCGACACCCTTGGCGATGCACTGGCCCGGTTGGCCCCTTCTGCCGATCCCAAGGTGATCGGACTCGCCGTCCAGGCCTCCGAGTGCGCGCAGACCCAGGGGGGCGCACCGTCCGACAGGCTGGCCGTGATCGACTATTCGAAGCCGTCTTCCGAGCCGCGACTGTGGGTGTTCGATACCGTGAAGCGCAAGCTGCTGTTCCAGGAGCTGGTCGCCCACGGCAAGAACAGTGGCGACGCAAACGCCACACGATTCTCCAACGCGCCCGAAAGCCTTGCCTCCAGCATCGGCCTCTTCCGCACGTCGGATACTTACATGGGCAAGAATGGGTATTCACTGAGGCTCACCGGCCTCGAGCCCGGCGTCAACGACCAGGCTCTCGCCCGCGCCATCGTCATTCATGGGGCTGCCTACGTGAACGAGGCGATGGCCAAGGTCGCCGGTCGCATCGGTCGCAGTTGGGGTTGTCCCGCCGTCCGCACGGCTATCGCTCACCAGCTGATCGACGCCTTGAAGGGTGGCCAGATGGTCTTCTCGTACTATCCGGACAAGCGTTGGCTCGCCTCGTCCGGCTACCTCAAGTGCACGAACGGACAGTTGGCGCATGTCGAAGCCAACGCCATCGCTCGCGCCGGTGGCTGATGGCGAACGCGCGAACCCGCTAGAATCCCGGGACCTAACCGTGGAATCCAGCATGAAACACGTTCTTGCGATCGCCGCCGCCGTCCTCCTCGCTGGTTGCGCCACCAGCGGCATGAAGGACACCTTGCCCAAGCTCAGCAGCAAGTCGGACAAGACCGTGACGGCCTATGTGCAGTGCGTGCTGCCCAAGTGGCAGGCGCTGTCGCCGAACGCGAACGGGGATGCCAAGGACGACAAGGGCACGGTCACCGCCAGCAAGGACGGCGCTCATGAGCGCCTGGAAATCACCGCCAACGGCTCCGGCTCGCAGGTCGTGATGTACGAGCTGCAGAAGACGAAGGGCGACTACAACGGCAGCTATCGCGAAGAAGCGATCGCCTGCCTCTCGTCGGCAGCGCCTGCGCCGTCCGTCGTGCCCGCCGCGTCGCCGGCGGCCTCTTCCTCGTCGGCGGTTCCTCCGGCCCAGTGAGCTCGTAGCGTTCGATGGGCCCGACCAGGCTCGGGCCCATCGCTCTTTGGCGAGCCGACCCGTTTCGTCCCGTCAGGCGACCGGTCGGGAGAGGCGCGCCCGTTCCACGGCCTCGAGCAACTGCTCGCGGTCGAAGGGCTTGACCAGGAACACGGCCGAAGTCGGTGCCGGTTCGAGGTCTTCCGGCAGCCGGCTGGAGACGATCACGATGGCGGTGTCCGGCCGGTCGCGAAGGGCGGCATTGAGCAGCTCCCTGCCGCGTCGTTCGCCCGGCGTATCGGCGTGGACGACCATCAGCACGAGTTGCTCCATTTCCTGGAAGGCACGGCGCGCATCCCGGTAGGTCATCGTCGCCCGGGTGTTGTACCCGGCGTCTTCGAGGACCATGGCCACGGTTTCGGCAACCATGCTCGCCCGGTCGAAGACCAGGGCGGAAGGACCGGTTGAGGGCGTGGAGTTCATGGGAGGATTCTATCCCTCCCAGCCGTTCCGTGGGGTGTCAGTGAGTGGGTTCCTGGGGCGGCCATGCCGCGTTGATGGTCTTCACGCGGGACATCAGCTCGTGGACTTCCTGGTTGCGATCGGCGATGCGCTGTTCCTCGGCGGCCCGCTGGGCGGCGAAGTCCTGGTTGGTGCCTTGGACCGCCTCATGCACCAGGCGGCAGGTTTCCTCGACGTTGCTGGCCCGCGTGTGGAAGCCCAGCCGGTCGGCGAGGATTTCCATCTTCAGTCCTGGGTGGGTCTGCTCCAGCGAGCGGGCGCGGACGATGAAGAACTGCTGCCAGTCCCGCTCCGGCGCGCCGCTGAGCACGGCCTCCACGCGCGGGATATCGGGCCGGTCGAATTGTTCGCTGTCGTCGATCGCTTCGAACGACTCGATGTCGATCCAGTCTCGGCTGGCCATGGGTACGTCCTTGGATGCGTTTGGGGATGTGTATGGCGCGGAATTGTTGGGGCGGGCGTGTCTACGCGGCGTGGGGGCGGGGCACTCGCAGTCGTTTCACAGATCGTGCACAGTCGGAAACCAATCCTCTTCACATTCCCTGCGGAGCCTTCCCCATGCGTTATCTCGCCCTTGCCGGTGTCGTGCTGCTCGCCGGCTGCGCTACCCAGAACCAGCGCCATGTCGGTATCCACGACGTGCTTTCGAGCACCACGTTCTCCAACCAGGACACCGCCGATGGCGATGCCACGCTCAATATCGTGCGTGAGCAGGGTCTATGGGGCGCGGGCTGTTCCAGCGCCGTCTACCTCGACGACAAAGTCGTCGCGGATATGGAAATTGGGCAACAACTGGTCCTTCACGTTCCGTCGGGCACGCGCAAGCTGAGTGTCCTCGCGCACGGCGCATGCAGTGGCGAAAGGCTCGACGCCGACGCTTCGGTGGGTCAGGGTGAGACGAAAACCTTCTCGATCCCGGCCAGCGGCGAAGGTCTGGCGGCACAGGCGCCGCCCAAAGCCTGACTCGGCTTGTCATCCCGACTGTGACGGCGTAAGAATCGAGACGGGCACACCGTCCCAGGTGGGAGTTGCATCGTGCATCGTCGGACCGTTGGCAAGTATTCGGTTGAAGTACGCACGCTACGGGCACCCTCCGGCGTATGGAAGGCCGCCTATATCGTCGAGCCCGCCTTGTATGCGGGCCCGCGCGACTTCGTGATGATCACCCTGCTGGAAGAGTTCGAGGACGAGCGCCTGGCCGTGGACGCGGCCATGCAGCGTGGCATCAGTCACGCCGACTGGCTCGATGCGGCACGCAGCACCTATACCGGTTGACGTGACCGGGGCGGCGACCTCGTCGTAACGCCTCCGCGACGACGAGCCACCTAGCTTCGCCGCATGAGGGCCACCGGCCTTCGCCCGGCGGAGTGTCATCCTTGCAGCACACGATCCTCTACGTTCCTTTCAACGCCTCGGCGCACGGTCAGTGGACCCTGCGACGCAACGCCGAACTGGTCGGCCAGTTCCCGACCCGCGACGATGCCATGCGCCATGCGCTTGCCCTTATCGCGTCGATCCGGAACCTGCCGGGTCAGGAGGCGTCGATCAAGGTGGAAGACGAAGACGGCGCATGGCGCCTTGCCGATGGTGTGACACCCTGACGGTGCCAGCCCCTCGGTGAGCCATTCCGGCAGCTGTCGCAGCATTTGAGATCGGTTGGCGGGATAAGAGGCACCCCTGTCTCCCGGATGCCGCCATGGCCGCGTACCTCAAAGCCCGCCTCACCGACGAGGCGGATTCGGCCCTGGCGGTCAGCCATGACGGAAGCACGCTGGCGCGGCGCCTGAGCGACAAGTACAGCGATCGCGTCGCCACGGCCTTTACGGTGTTCGGCCGCGAAGGGCAGTTCGTCCCGCTCCCCGACGACCTGCCCGGCGGCCTTTCGAAGGCGTTGACGGCACGCGGTATCGAGCGCCTCTACAGCCATCAGCAGGAAGCCTGGGAGGCCGCGCGCTCGGGTCGCCACGTGCTCGTCTCCACGCCCACGGCATCGGGCAAGACCCTCTGTTACACGCTGCCGGTGATTTCCTCCGTGCTCGAGGCCGGTGCCAAGGCCCTGTACCTGTTCCCGACCAAGGCGCTCGCCCAGGACCAGGTCGCCGAGTTGCTCGAACTCAACCGCGCGGGCGATCTCGGCGTCAAGGCCTTCACCTTCGACGGCGATACGCCGGGCGACGCACGGCAGGCGATCCGGCTGCATGGCGACGTGGTGGTCAGCAATCCCGACATGCTGCACCAGGCCATTCTTCCGCATCACACCAAGTGGGCGCAGTTCTTCGAGAACCTTCGCTACGTGGTGATCGACGAGATCCACACCTACCGCGGGGTGTTCGGCTCGCACCTCGCCAACGTGCTTCGGCGCCTGAAGCGCATCTGCGCGTTCTACGGGGTGCGACCACAGTTCATTCTCTGCTCGGCGACCATCGGCAACGCGACCGAGCATGCGCAGGCACTGATCGAGGACGAGGTCGCCACCATCACGCGCAGCGGTGCGCCCAGCGGCGACAAGCACATCCTGTTGTGGAATCCGCCGGTGATCAATCCGGATCTCGGCCTGCGCGCCTCGGCACGGTCGCAGACCAATCTGATCGCACGCGTGGCGATCAAGGCGAAAATGAAGACCCTGGTATTCGCGCAATCGCGGTTGATGGTCGAGGTCCTGACCAAGTACCTGAAAGACGTGTTCGATCACGATACGCGGCTTCCGGCCCGGATCCGTGCCTATCGCGGCGGCTACCTGCCGACGGAGCGGCGCGAGGTGGAGCGCGCCATGCGCGCGGGCGACGTCGACGGCATCGTTTCGACATCGGCGCTGGAGCTGGGCGTCGACATCGGCAGCCTCGACGCCGTGGTGCTCAACGGGTATCCCGGGTCGATCGCCGCGACCTGGCAGCGTTTCGGCCGCGCAGGCCGGCGGCAGCAGCCTTCGCTCGGTGTGCTGGTCGCCACCAGCGCGCCGCTCGATCAATACCTGATGCGGCATCCGGCCTTCCTGACCGAGGCGACGCCGGAACAGGCGCGCATCCAGCCCGACCAGCCGTTGATCCTTCTCGACCACATCCGTTGCGCCGCCTTCGAGCTGCCCTTCATTGCCGGCGACGGCTTCGGTCCGGACGATGCCGAGCCCTTTCTCCAGGTGCTCTCCGAAGCCGAAGTGCTGCATCGCGAAGGCGATCGCTGGGAGTGGATCGCGGACAGTTATCCGGCCAACGCGGTGAGCCTGCGCTCGGTCGCCGATGGCAACTTCGTCGTCGTCGACAGGACGGAAGGGCGGCAGACGATCATCGCCGAGGTGGACTACTCGGCGGCGGCGCTGACCCTCTACGAAGGGGCGATCCACATGATCCAGTCGGTGCCCTACCAGGTCGAGAAACTCGACTGGGAGGGGCGCAAGGCGTATTGCACGCGCACCCGCGTGGATTACTACACCGACGCCATCGACTACACCAAGCTCAAGGAGCTGGAATGTTTCGACGGCAGCAAGGCGGGCGAGGGCAGTGCTCGGCATGGCGAGGTGCACGTGGTGCGGCGCGTCTCCGGTTACAAGAAGATCCGCTACTACACGCACGAGAACATCGGCTACGGGCCGGTGAACCTGCCGGACCAGGAACTGCATTCGACAGCGGTGTGGTGGCAGCTGCCGCAGAGCGTGCTCGACGAAGCCTTCCGCTCGCGCCAGCATGCGCTCGACGGCTTCCTCGGCGCTGCGTACGCCTTGCATACCGCGGCGGTTGTCGCCGTGATGGCCGAGCCACGCGACCTGCAGAAGGCGGTGGGGTCGGGTGATGGCGGTTGGTCGGCGCAGGTGGACGCCGCGGGGCGTGGACAGATTCGCGCTCCCGATGGAGGGCTTGCCCTGCCGGATGCGCTCGAGCGCTTCCTGCCGACGGTGTATCTCTACGACAACTTCCCCGGAGGCGTCGGCCTCAGTGAACCCTTGTTCCGACGCGCACCCGAGCTCGTCACGCATGCGCTGGCCACCATCGAAGGCTGTGAATGCAAGGCCGGTTGCCCCGCCTGTGTCGGCCCGGTGCTGGCGGCGGACGAGCATCGCGAGACGACGCCACGCGCACTCGCCGCCCGCGTACTCCGCCTGCTCGGAGCCGCCGCATGAGCGATCTGGCCAGCAGGCTGGCAGCCCTGCGCCGCCAGGCCGGCGGTCAGTCTTCCAGACATACCGTGGGAGCCGCATCGGCGGCGATGGGTGCTAGCGGTAACCTGGCGGCCGTTTCCGTGCCTGTCGCCGATGGACCGGCGCCTGCCAGGCCAACGGAAAACCGCCTCGCGGTCGACCTCGCCGCCCTCCGCCGCATGGCCGGTGTCCGCGAGCGACTCGGCCAGCCGCGCCTGCCGCCACGAACCTTCAGCCGCGATGTCCCCGGCGACGAAGTAGCCCCCGGCCTGCGCTATCTCGAACAGCGCTTCGCCTGGCCGGATGCGCCGCCCGAACTCGATCTCACGTTCGCCCGCCTTACCAGCGCGCGTCGCGAGCACCTGCTGCACTTCGATACCGAAACGACGGGTCTTGCCGGGGGTACGGGCACGCGTGCCTTCATGATCGGTGCCGCCGACTGGCATGAAGGCGGCTTGCGCGTGCGCCAGCTCTACATCACCACCATGGCGGCGGAAAGCGCCATGTTGCGGACGTTTTCCGAATGGATCGACGCCGACACGGTGCTCGTCAGTTACAACGGCAAGTCCTACGACGCGCCGTTACTGGCGACGCGCTATCGCCTCGCACGCATGAGCAACCCGCTTGCCGGGTTGACGCATGTCGACCTTCTTCATCCCATGCGGCGGCGTTATCGCCGGGTATGGGAGAACTGCAAGATGCAGACGGCGGAACGGCGACTGCTGCACATCGTGCGTGAGGACGACCTCCCAGGATCGGAAGCGCCGCGCGCATGGCTCACCTATCTCCGCGGCGGTTCCTCCGGCGACCTCGTACGCGTGGCCGCGCACAATCTCCAGGACGTACGCAGCCTGAGTGGTCTGCTCGTCGAAGCACATCGCTGGGCCGCGCTGGATACGCGCGAGGGTTCGCCGCACGGTAACGAAAAATAGACGCCCATCCGCGCACGCTCACCCGACTTCTCTTGAAGCGGTACGGAGGCGGAGGCATGAACGAGGCGACCAAACCCTGCGATCACGACGGGTGCAATTGCCGGATCCCGGTGTCGAGAGACTTCTGTAGCGAGAGCTGCCGCATGGCGGCCGAGAGCCAGAACGTGGGGGGTGCCTGTGAGTGTGGCCACGCGGCCTGCCAGCAAAGGCACTGACGATACGCGAGGAGGACAACATGACTGACGACAAAAAACAGCCGACATCCGGCTACAAGGAAGAAAATCTCAAGCCATCGCAGGGCAAGCCGAAGGTGCCCGGCGAGGGGCACCCCAAGGAATCACAGAACAATCCCCAACAGAAGCCGGGCAAACAGGGCTCCTGAGTGAGCGGGCCTCGACCCGGCCTGACCGACGCTCGCTACCGACTCCCGGCCAGCGAGCGTCGGTAGCGAGCGTCGGTCAGTTCGATGTGTCAGGCCGCCTTGCGCAGCAGGCCACCGATCGACGCGATCGCACCGCCGACCGCCTTGGCCTTGTGGTCGTCGCTCATCGCCACGCCCTCGGCGCGGACGAACTCGATGTCGGTCACACCCAGGAAGCCGAGCACCGCACGCAGGTAAGGCTCCTGGAAGTCCATCGGGGCTGCCGGGGCGCCCTGGCTGTACACGCCGCCACGCGACGAGGCGATGATCACGCGCTTGCCGCCTGCCAGGCCCTGCGGGCCATTGGCGGTGTACTGGAACGTCTTGCCGGCCACGGCGATGCGGTCGATCCAGGCCTTGAGCGAGCTGGTGATGCCGAAGTTGTACATGGGTGCGCCGATGACGACGACGTCGGCGGCCAGGAACTCCTCGAGCACCGCGGCGCTTTCGGCGGCAGCCGGGTCGTTCTCGCCGGCCGGAAGGGCCCAATGGCCGAGCGGGGCGGCATGGAGGTCACGGTAGGTGACTTCGACCCCCGGGTGGTTCTGGACGAACTCCGCCACGATCGCCGCCGTCAGGCCGCGGGATACGGAATAGGCGCCAAGCGCACTGGCATCCAGATGCAGGAGTTTCATAGGGTTTCCTCAGTCGTAGACCGCAGGTTGCGGGACAGGGCTGACGATACGCCGGCGACAATCGCCTGATTAGCCCACCTGGGGTAGACTCATTGTTTCGAATCAGAAACGACGGACGTCCCGATGGAAGGCGCGCTGCAGGACCTTAACGATCTGTATTTCTTCGCCTCCGTGGTCGAGCACGGCGGATTCTCGGCGGCGGGGCGTGCCCTTGGCATTCCGAAGTCCCGTCTGAGCAAGCGTATTGCCCAGCTCGAGGACCGTCTGGGCGTCCGTCTGCTCCAGCGCACCACCCGGCGCTTCGTGGTCACCGAGATCGGCGAACGCTTTTACGCCCATTGCCGCGCCGTACTGGAAGAAGCCCGCGCCGCGCAGGATGCCGTCGATGAACTGCGCACCGAGCCGCGCGGTGTCGTGCGAGTGAGCTGCCCCGTTTCGCTCGCCCAGAACGTGCTCGGTCCGATGCTGCCGGCTTTCCTGCTCGAGCACCCGAAGGTGCAGGTGCGGGTCACCGCGACCAATCGCCGGGTCGATGTCATCGGCGAGGCCTTCGACGTGGCCATCCGCGTACGCGAGAAGCTCGACACGGATGCCACCCTGGTCCTGCGCAGCATCGGCTTCGCGCGCAACCTGCTGGTCGCCAGCCCCAAGTTTCTCGACAGCAACGGCCGCCCGAAGACACTGGATGAACTGGCCTTGCTGCCGGCCCTGTCCATGTACGAACACGAAGGGGCCCAGGTGTGGGAACTGGTCGACTCCAGCGGAAAGAAGGCGGCGGTCGAGGTCAAGCCGCGCCTGGTCAGCGGGGATTTCACGGTGCTTATCGCGGCCGCGGTGCAGTGCTGTGGCGTCGCCCTGCTGCCGGAGGACTACTGTGGCCCGTTGATCTCCAGCGGTCAGCTGGAATGGGTCCTGCCCGAATACACCACGGCCCAGGGCACGCTGCACTTCGTCTACCCCAGTCGCCGCGGCCTGCTGCCGGCCATCCGCAGCTTCGTCGACTTCCTGGCCGATCGCCTGCCCAAGGCGCAGGCGGAGTTCCACAAGGACTGCGACAAGGTGGCGGCCGATCCCAGCCGGGCAGCGGCGATCAACATGGCGCGCATGTTAGGATCGAGCCCTTCGGCCGCGTTTGGCCGTCCAAACGAGTAAGGATGTTCGATGCAGCTGGAAACCAAGCTTCCCAAGGTCGGCACGACCATCTTCAGCGTCATGAGCCAGCTCGCGCTGGAACACAAGGCGGTCAACCTGGGCCAGGGCTTTCCTGATTTCGAGCCGCCGGCGCCCCTGCGCGAAGCGCTCACGCGGGCGATGGCCGAGGGCAAGAACCAGTACGCCCCGGGCGTCGGCATTCCGAAGCTACGCGAACAGATCGCCGCGAAAACCGAGCGGTTGTACGGTCATCGGGTCAGCCCGGATACCGAAGTCACGGTGACCTCGGGCGCCACCGAAGCGCTGTTCTCCGCCATCGCCGCCGTGGTGAGGGCGGGCGAGGAAGTCATCGTCTTCGACCCCTGCTACGACAGCTACGAACCGGCCATCGAGCTGCAGGGCGCGACGGCGGTGCACATCCCGCTGACCTTGCCCACGTTCGCGATCGACTGGCAGCGCGTGCGCGACGCGGTCAGCGCGAAAACCCGCATGATCCTGATCAACTCGCCGCACAATCCTTCGGGTGCCGTGCTCTCGCGCGCGGATCTGGACGAACTGGCCGCCATCGTGCGCGACACGAACATCGTGGTGTTGTCGGACGAGGTCTACGAGCACATCGTTTTCGACGGCGCGGAACACCAGAGCGTGCTGCGTCACGAGGAACTGGCCACACGCAGCATCGTGGTGTCATCGTTCGGCAAGACCTACCACTGCACGGGCTGGAAGGTCGGTTACGCCATCGCACCCAAGGCGCTGACCGCCGAGTTCCGCAAGGTGCACCAGTACCTCACGTTCTGCACCTTCAATCCGGCGCAGTGGGCGTTCGCCGAATTCCTCGAATCGACGCCGGAGCACTATCTCGAACTGCCCGCGTTCTACCAGGCCAAGCGCGATCGCTTCCGCGAACTCATCGCGCCGTCGCGACTGAAACTGCTCGACGTGCCGGGCGGCTATTTCCAGCTCGTCGATTACAGCGCCATCCGCGATCTCGACGATATCAACTTCAGCGAATGGCTCGTGCGCGAAGGTGGCGTGGCCGCGATTCCGCTGAGCCCGTTCTACGAAAGCTCCCCGGACACGCGGCTGGTCCGGTTGTGCTTCGCCAAGAACGACGCCACCATGGAAGCCGCTGCGGAGCTGCTGTGCAAACTCTGACCGTTTCCCTCATCCAGGGCGCGACTCGCTGGCACGATGCCGCCGGCAACCGCGAGTACTACGGCAAGCTGGTGCGCGACGCCGCGCCCAGCGACCTGGTCGTGCTGCCCGAGACCTTCCTCTCGGGCTTCACCAACGACACCCTCGGCAATGCGGAAACGATGGACGGCATCAGCGTGGCCTGGATGCGCTCGCTCGCCTCCGAGGTGAATACCACGCTCACCGGCAGCCTGGTGATCCGCGAGGGCGACACGGTGTTCAACCGGCTGATCTGGGCGTCACCCGACGGCTCGCTGGCCTATTACGACAAACGCCATCTGTTCCGAATGGCGGGCGAGCACACGCGCTACGGCGGAGGTAACGAACGCCTGATCGTGGAATTGAAGGGTTGGCGCATCCTGCCGCAGGTCTGCTACGACCTGCGCTTCCCGGTCTGGCTGCGCAATGGCCGTCGCGAGGAAGCCGCCGGTGGCATGGACTACGACCTGGCGCTGTTCGTCGCCAACTGGCCGGCACCGCGTCGGCAACCGTGGCGCACCCTGCTGCGTGCCCGCGCGATCGAAAACCTCGCGTACGTGATCGGCGTCAACCGCGTTGGCGTCGACGGCAACGACCTGCCTTATGCGGGCGACAGCGGCGTCATCGACCCCGTCGGTGAGGCGCTGGTCGAGCTGGGCATGCAGGAGCAGGTGGTCACCGTGGTGCTGGATCCGGCACCGCTGAAGGCGCACCGCGAGCGGTTCCCGGCGTGGATGGATGCGGATCGGTTTGCCCTGGATACCTCGGCCTGATCGATCGCTGCGGTTACTTCGCCGGTTCGAACGGAACCACCGGTCCGGCCTTCAGGCCCTTCCGCCAGGCGGCCAGCTTCTCCTGGATGCCGTCGCCGATGGCGATCTGCGGCTCGGACGCCAGCAATGAGTCCTTCTTCTCCCACGCCGAGATTTCCGACTTCGCCTTGCCGAACGCGTCGACGAAGTCCGTCGTGCCGTTCAGTCCGTCGACGAGCCACGCGCGGCCGAAGTAGGTGATATCCGAGTCGGCACCGCAGCCGAACGAGGTGCGGTCATTGCGTGCCGAGGTCATCACCAGGGTGCCCGGCGCGCTGAGCTTCGGGACGAAACCGCCCGAATAGCAGGCGTTGACCACCACGACCTTCCAGCGGAAGGCGTGCCGCGACAGGATCGCAGCCAGGCCTTCCGGGTCGAGCTGGTCGAGCGGAATCGGGTCCATGTCGACCAGCAGCGAATGGTCGCTGCCGCCGTGCGTGGCGAGATAGACGACGAGGATATCCTCGCGCGGATCCATGACTTTCGCGAGCCCGTCGATGGCGCCCTCGAGGTTGGTCCAGCTCGCCAGTGGCCGGGTGACCAGCGTGGCCGGGTTGTTCTCGAGCACCAGGGTGTGGCCCGGACTGGCAAAACGCTTGCTCACCAGGGCATCCACGTACTCGGCTTCGTTACGGAACACGTCCTGCGAGCCGTCGCCGCCGAATGCCACCGCGTAGACGTTGGTCTTGCCGGAGGTGCGCGGTGCCAGGGCGGCGATGGCCTTGCGCAGGGTCTCCGGCTGGGCGGTGAACACCTGCTCCGGGGTCGGGGCATCGTCCGGCCAGTCGCCGGGATCGACGTCGGCCGATGCGTCTTCGCCCGCCACGCTGCTGGCGGCGACAGGCTGGGGCGTGGATGTCGTGCCGGATCCTGCCGGTGCGACGGCGACGATAGGCTCGCGGCGCGCCGTTATCGGTTGCGGGCCGAAGCGCAGCACGCCCACGGTAAGCAAGGCGCCGGCAAGGAACGCGCCCAGCACATAGATCGGCGTCCGCCGGTGTGGATCAAGGTGTGATGGCATTGAAGTCCGCCACGGCCGTATGGCCCGCCTCGGTCGGCACCTGTGGCGGCCGGACCAGTTGGGTGGTTTGCATGCCCGCGTCGCGCGCGGCATCGAGTTCTTCGCGGATATCCGACAGGAACAGGACCTGGTGGGACGGCAAGCCGATGGCGTCGGCGATCTTCCGGTACGACTCGGTCTCGCGCTTATGCCCCGTCTGGGTGTCGAAATAGCCGGAGAACAGCGGGGTCAGGTCGCCGTCCTCGGTGAAGCCGAACAGTAGCTTCTGTGCGGCGACGGAGCCGGAGGAATACACATAGAGCTTGAGGCCCTGGTCGTGCCATGCGTGCAACCGGGCGGCCACCTCGGGATACATGTGCGAGGTGAAAACGCCGGACTCGTAGCCTTCGCGCCAGATCAGCCCCTGCAAGGCCTTCAGTGCCGTGGACTTGCGGTCCTCGTCGATCCAGCGGATCAGCAGATCGATGATTTCGCCGCGTGAGGCTTCGACGATGCCAGCTTCTTTCGCCGTCTCGGAGAGCCAATGCTGCACCTCGGCTTCGTCAGTGTGCGTCTCGACATAGGCCGGCAAGTGCTGACGGGCATACGGAAACAGCACGTCCTTGACGAAGTCGATCGAGCTGGTCGTGCCCTCGATGTCGGTGAGGACGGCGCGGATATCGGACATGAGGGCATCACCTGCGGAGCGGGGAGACCCGGCAGGATAAACGAGGAAGCGTGCAGGGGAAACGATCGGCTTCGGGGCAAGCTTCGCGTCGTGATCGCTTACGTCAAGGCGTAACGGTTTCCCTGGCGGACGGATGCGGGTTCATGCGGGGGAAGCGCTCGGCGATGTCCTCGCCGGTGAAGCTCGCCACCCAGCCTTCCGTATTGGTGAAAAGGCGGATGGCGACGAAGTAGGGCGATTCGCTCATGTCGAACCAGTGTGGCGTACCGTCGGGAACACCGATGAGATCGCCCTTCTCGCAGAGCACCTCGTAGACGCGGCCATCGATGTGCAGGGTGAACTGGCCGGCACCGGCGACGAAGAAGCGCACTTCGTCCTCGCTGTGCGTGTGCTCGTTCAGGAATTTCTGACGAAAGGTCGCCCGATCCGGGTTGTCGGGCTTGAGGCTGATGACGTCCACCGAGCGGTAGCCGTTCTCGGCCATCAGGCGGTCGATGTCCGCACGATAGGCGGCGATGACTTCATCCTGCGTGGCGCCCGGGGCGATCGGCTGCTTCGCCTCCCACTGTTCGAAGCGCACGCCGACCGCGTTGAGCGCGGTAGCGATGGCGCCGTGGTCCGTGTGGACCGCCAGCGGGGTTTCGTGCTGGTTGTCGTCGTAGATACGCAGACGGCTCATGGGGAAAGCCTCCTCAGGTCGAGTTCGCAGCCCAGCAGGAATTCCAGTGCCTCAAGATGACGGCGGGTTTCCGCCATGTCGCGACCCCAGGTGTAGATGCCGTGGCCATTGATCAGGTAGGCGTACAGCGGCTTGCCGCCGTCGATCCAGGCGTCCACCTGGGCCTCCAGCTCGGGCATGTGCTGCGTATTGGGAAAGACGGGGATGTCGAGCACGCTTTCGTGCGTGGTGTATCCGGAGATCGCCTTCTGCAGCTCCCAGCCCTCCAGGTGCACGCGTCCCTCGGCGGCGAAGAGCCGCGACGCGACGCTCTGCGTACGCGAATGGGTGTGCAGCACGGCATTGGCCTGCGGGAAGCGGCGGTAGATCTGGGTATGCAGCCCGGTTTCGGCGGAAGGTCGGTTGTCCGAGCCGACGGCCTTGCCGTCCATGTCCACGACCATGATGTCGTCGCGGCCGAGGCGGCCCTTGTCGCGGCCGGAGATGGTGATGGCCGCGAGTTCGTCGTCGATCCGCATCGAGAAGTTGCTGCTCGTCGCCGGCGTCCAGCCAAAGGCCGCCAGCTCGCGGGCGGCGTCGGCGATGGCATCGGCGCGCTCGGCCAGCAGGGCGGGGTCGACGTGGGAGAGGGTCTTCGGCATGGGGTTTTGGACGTCCAAACAGGGGGCGAATATACCACGGCGTGAAAAGCGGCCCCAGCGATAATGGGAACCATTCCTTTTTCCGTGAACAGGTACGATTTCCGATAGCACCGGCGAAGCGACCAGCCGGACCACCATCGACGGAGGTTTCTAGCCATGTCCGAACACGATACGAAGAATGAGGGGCGTCGCCGTTTCCTCAAGGTCGCCGCCGGCGGCGTGGCCGTCGCCAGCGTGCTCGGCACCCTGCCGCGTCTGGCCCGGGCCCAGGACCTCCCGCATCTCTCGCCCTCGGACCCTACCGCTTCGGCCCTGAAGTACACCGAGGACGGCAGCAAGGCCGTCGGCAAGAAGACCGCCAGCGACGCTTGCATGAACTGCAACTTCTACCAGGGCAAGGCCGGTGCGGCCTGGGGTCCCTGCCAGCTGTTCCCGGGCAAGGCCGTCGCCAGCAAGGGCTGGTGCGTCTCGCACGCTGTGATGATCTGAGGGCGCCCGCCTTCGGCGCAGCACGTCGGCGGCTTGGCGGAGGACACAAGAAGGTTCGACGCAAGATGCCGGGGGCGCCGAAGGCATACCGCGGCGGGCTCGGACGTGGCGGCGCAGAGCCTTCGGTGCCCACCCTCGCTGCTCAGACAGGTCCTCCGCGTTCGGTGCGGAAGGCCGCTTCGCGGCGTGTCTTATATGGCCTACGGCCGCTCACTTGTGCGGAACTCGC
>NZ_DATLIW010000035.1:0-51001 GCF_035539195.1 Luteibacter sp. | reverse complement strand
TCGTCCGCAGTTCTACTTCCGTACCACGGACGTGACCGGTTCGATCAAGCTGCCGGAAGGCGTCGAGATGGTGATGCCGGGCGACAACGTGAAGATCAACGTCACGCTGGGCTTCCCGATCGCCATGGACGAAGGCCTGCGTTTCGCGATCCGTGAAGGCGGTCGTACCGTCGGCGCCGGCGTCGTGGCGAAGATCAACAAGTAAGTCGACCGCCAGGGCAGGGTGACCTGCCCGGGTATCGAAAAACGGAGGCCTTCGGGCCTCCGTTTTTTTTGGCCGCACTGATTCTGCTCGGTGTGGGAGCCTTTTTTGGCTGCACTGATTCTGCTCCGTGTAGGAGCCTTTTTTTGGCTGCACTGATTCAGCTCCGTGTGGGAGCCGGCTATGCCGGCGATCGGGGTCGCCGCGACCTGGCCATCGCCGGCGAATCGGCTCCTTCATGGCTGGGGGATCTCGGCTATATCGCTTTGTTGGCTCTTCGCCGATGAATCGGCTCCCGCATTCCTGTTCGAAAAGGCTTCCCTTTTCCCGCGCGATCCGATATATTCGTCGGGTTATATACGTCGAGTGCCCGTCAAGGGCGCCGATTTACCGCGAAATGAGGCGCACGGAATGTGCTTCGAGTTCGCAGGCAAGGATGCCGGGTAGAGTGCCAACGGGCCACGGAGCGCAAGCTCTGTTGACCCAATTCGTTGTGTATTCTATACTTTTCTGTCTGGGCAGACCGGTAACTCGGCCTGCCTGTACTTTTCGGGTCATTCCGGGCGGTTTCTCATCGTCCCAGGGTGGCCCGTTGCGGCACCCGTAGTTAGGTAATTGGGTTGTGCGGGGTGGCGAGAAGCCATTCCGAATCACAAGAACGTTCTTTCGATAACAGGACACGGTTTTTATGGCGAACCAAAAGATTCGCATTCGGCTCAAGGCGTTCGATCATCGCCTGATCGATCGTTCGGCCAGCGAGATCGTCGAGACGGCCAAGCGCACCGGCGCGACGGTCCTCGGCCCGATCCCCCTGCCGACCAAGATTGAGCGCTACACCATTCTGGTGTCGCCGCACGTCGATAAAGATGCCCGCGACCAGTACGAGACCCGTACCCACAAGCGCGTTCTTGACATCGTCGACCCCAACGACAAAACCGTGGACGCGCTCATGAAGCTCGATCTCGCGGCTGGCGTTGACGTGCAGATCAAGCTCGGCTGAGCGGAATAAAGGATACGAAGATGAGTATCGGACTGGTTGGCCGCAAGTGCGGCATGAGCCGGCTCTTCACCGAAGACGGCCGCTCGATTCCGGTGACGCTGATTGAAGCGACCCCGAATCGTGTGACGCAGGTGAAGACCGAAGAAAACGACGGCTACAGCGCGGTGCAGGTCACGACCGGCGCCAAGCGCGCGTCGCTGTTGACGGGCCCCGCAAAGGGTCATTACGCCAAGGCCAAGGTTGAGCCGGGTCGCGGTCTGTGGGAATTCCGCGTGTCCGCGGAAGACGCAGGCAAGTACGCGATCGGCACCGAGATCAAGGCTGACGACGTGTTCGCCGTCGGTCAGACGGTCGACGTCGCAGGCGTGTCGAAGGGTAAGGGTTTCCAGGGCACCATCAAGCGTCACCATTTCAAGATGGGCGATGCTACGCACGGTAACTCGCTGTCGCATCGCGCCCCGGGCTCGATCGGCCAGCGCCAGACGCCGGGTCGCGTGTTTCCTGGTAAGAAGATGTCGGGCCACATGGGCGCGGTCAACCGCACCCAGCAGGGTCTCGAAGTTGTCAAGGTCGATGCCGAGCGCCACCTGATCGCAGTCAAGGGCGCAGTCCCTGGCGCGCCGGGCGGTGACGTCGTGATTCGTCCGACGACCAAGGGCTGAGGAGAGACGCCATGGAACTCAACGTTATTGGCGCCAAGGCGCTCACCGTGTCGGACGACGTGTTCGGCGGCGAGTACAAGAAGGCCCTCGTGCACCAGGTTGTCACCGCCTATCAGGCGGCTGGCCGTGCCGGTACGAAGGCTCAGCTGTCTCGCGGTCAGATGTCCGGTACGACCAAGAAGTTCAAGAAGCAGAAGGGCGGCGGCGCTCGCCACGGCGATTACCGCGCTCCGATCTTCGTCGGTGGTGGTGTGACGTTTGCGGCCAAGCCGCGTAGCTTCGAGCAGAAGGTCAACCGCAAGGCTTATCGTGTGGCGATCCGTTCGATCGTTGCCGAGCTGACCCGCCAGGGCCGCCTGAAGGTCGTCTCCGAGCTGTCGATGGATGCCCCGAGCACCAAGGGCATGATCGCCAAGCTTGCCGAGCTCGAGGTCAAGGGTCGTGTGCTGCTGGTGTCGGAAGACGCCACCGAGGCGCTCTACCTGTCCGCCCGCAACATTCCGTACATCCACGTCGTCGACGTTCTGGCCCTGAATCCGGTCAGCCTCGTCGGTAGCGACTTCGTCGTCATGACGGTGGACGCGGTCAAGAAAGTCGAGGAGTGGCTCGCATGAGCACCGAACGCACGCTCAATACGCTTCGCGCGCCGCACATCTCCGAGAAGTCGGCTCGCCTTGCTGAGAACAACCAGTACGTTTTCGTCGTGGCGCCTGAGGCGACCAAGGCCGATGTCCGTGCAGCGGTGGAACATCTCTTCGACGTCAAAGTCGTGGACGTGAACCTCGTGAACACAAAGGGCAAGGTCAAGTCGTTCCGCTTCCGCACTGGCAACCGCCAGGGCAAGCGCAAGGCCTACGTGCGCCTCGCCGACGGTCACACGATCGACGTGTCGGCCAAGGCCTGAGCCAGGAGTTGAATTGAGATGGCACTGATCACTCACAAGCCGACCTCCCCGGGACGCCGCGACGCTGTCAGCGTGCGCACCGAAGGTCTGCACAAGGGCGCCCCTTACGCGCCTCTGACCGAATCGCAGTCGAAGACGGGTGGCCGCAACCACTACGGTCGCATCACCACGCGTCATCGCGGCGGCGGTCACAAGCAGGCATACCGCATCATCGACTTCAAGCGCGACAAGGAAGGCATTGCCGCCGTTGTCGAGCGTCTTGAGTACGACCCGAACCGCACGGCGCACATCGCGCTGCTGTGCTACGCCGACGGCGAGCGCCGCTACATCATCGCGCCGAAGGGCGTGGCGGTGGGTGACCGTCTCGTGTCGGGCTCCGACTCCCCGATCAAGCCGGGCAACTGCCTGCCGCTTCGTTCGATCCCGGTCGGTTCGACGATCCACTGCATCGAGATGAAGCCGGGCAAGGGTGCGCAGATCGCGCGTTCCGCCGGTGCATCGGTTCAGCTGGTCGCTCGTGAGCAGGGTTATGCAACGCTGCGTCTTCGCTCCGGCGAAATGCGTCGCGTCCCGGTTGAATGCCGCGCCACCATCGGCGAAGTCGGCAACTCGGAGCACAGCCTGCGCAAGCTCGGCAAGGCCGGTAAGAAGCGCTGGGCGGGTATCCGTCCGACGGTTCGCGGCGTGGTGATGAACCCGGTCGACCATCCGCATGGCGGTGGTGAAGGTAAGACCTCTGGCGGCCGTCATCCGGTCAGCCCGTGGGGTACCCCGACCAAGGGTTACAAGACGCGTAACAACAAGCGCACCCAGCAGTTCATCGTGCGTCGTCGCAAGTAATTAGGAAACGATCATGCCGCGCTCTCTAAAAAAAGGTCCGTTCGTCGACCTGCACCTCGTGAAAAAGGTGGAAGCCGCCGTTTCCGCCAATAACAAGCGTCCGATCAAGACCTGGTCGCGTCGTTCGATGATCCTGCCGGAGATGGTCGGTCTGACCATCGCCATCCACAACGGCCGCCAGCACGTGCCTGTGTTGATCAACGAGAACATGGTCGGGCACAAGCTCGGCGAGTTCGCGGTGACCCGCACGTACAAGGGCCACGCCGGCGACAAGAAGGGCAAGTGATGAGCACTGAAGCCAAAGCGATCCTGCGCAGCGCCCGCATCTCGGCGCAGAAGGCACGCCTGGTGGCTGACCTGGTCCGCGGTATGCCCGTGGGCCGAGCCAGCGACGTGCTCGCCTTTACCAATAAGAAGGCCGCTCACCTTGTTCGCAAGGTGCTGCTCTCCGCCGTCGCCAACGCCGAAAACAATCTCGGTGCCGACGTCGACGAGCTGAAGGTCGTTCGCATCTTCGTTGACGAAGGTCCGGCGATGAAGCGTATGTACGCCCGCGCCAAAGGCCGCGGTTCGCGCATCCTGAAGCGCACCAGCCACGTCACCGTGGTTGTTGGCAACTGACTGGGGTAAGACACGATGGGTCATAAAGTTCATCCCACCGGTATCCGCCTCGGCATTGCCAAGGACTGGAACTCGAAGTGGTACGCCAATAAGGGCGAATACGCGGTCTATCTCGCAGCCGACCTCAAGGTCCGCGAGATGCTCCGCAAGAAGCTCGCCGCCGCCGGTATCTCGAAGATCCAGATCGAGCGCCCGGCCAAGACCGCCCGCGTGACGATCCACACCGCCCGTCCGGGCGTGGTGATCGGCAAGAAGGGCGAGGACATCGAGAAGCTGCGTAAGGAAGTCACCGACATGATGGGCGTTCCGACGCACATCAACGTCAGCGAAGTCCGTAAGCCGGAGCTCGACGCCCAGCTCGTCGCTGAATCGATCGCTCAGCAGCTCGAGCGTCGCATCATGTTCCGCCGCGCCATGAAGCGCTCGGTCGGCAACGCGATGCGCCTCGGTGCCCTGGGCATCAAGATCAACGTTTCCGGCCGTCTGAATGGCGCCGAGATCGCTCGCTCCGAGTGGGCCCGTGAAGGTCGCGTTCCGCTGCATACCCTGCGTGCGGACATCGACTACGGCACCGCCGAAGCCAAGACCCAGTACGGCATCATCGGTGTCAAGGTATGGGTCTATAAGGGCGAGATCTTCGATCTGGCAGCAGCTACCGCCGAGTCGAAGGAAGAACAGCAGCCTCAGCAGTCGCGCCGCGATGGTGGTGAAAACCGCCGCGAGCGGACGGCCAAGTAAGGAGCGTTGCCATGTTGCAACCTAAGCGTACCAAGTACCGCAAGATGCATAAGGGTCGTAATGACGGCCTGGCATTCAATTCCAACCTCGTGAGCTTCGGCGAGTACGGCCTCAAGGCGACGACGCACGGTCAGCTGACCGCACGTCAGATCGAAGCGGCCCGTCGTTGCATCACGCGCTTCGTCAAGCGTGGCGGCAAGCTCTGGATCCGCGTGTTCCCGGACAAGCCGATCACCCGTAAGCCCATCGAAGTTCGAATGGGTGCGGGTAAGGGTAGCGTCGAGTTCTGGGTCGCTCCGATCCAGCCCGGTCGCATGCTTTATGAAATCGAAGGTGTCGACGAGACGACGGCACGCGAAGCGTTCCGCCTGGCGGCAGCCAAGCTGTCCGTGCAGACTCAGTTCGTCTCCAGGGCGGTGATGTAATGGCCAGCAAAGATATCAACCAGAAGTCGGCGGACGAGCTCAAGCAGGATCTGCTGGACCTTCGCAAGGAGCAGTTCAATCTGCGCATGCAGAAGGGCTCCGGTCAGCTCACCCAGCCGCACCAGCTGCGCCGCGTTCGGCGTGACATCGCCCGCACGAAGTTCGTGCTCGGCGCTAAGAAGTAAGGACGGCGGACATGAGCGATAACACGAAGACGGCGCGTACCCTCACGGGTCGCGTCATCAGCAACAAAATGAACCAGACCGTGACCGTGCTGATCGAGCGCCAGGTGCAGCATCCGCTGCTCGGCAAGATCATCCGTCGCTCCACGAAGCTTCACGCACATGACGAGACCGGTGCGAACGAAGGTGACCTGGTGCGCATCGCGGAATGCCGTCCGCTGTCGAAGACCAAGCATCACCGCGTGGTCGAAATCGTCACGCGCGCTGAAGTCTAAGGAGAGCTGCCATGATTCAGGTACAGAGCTCGCTTTCCGCAGCCGATAACAGCGGCGCGAAGGAAATGATGTGCATCAAGGTGCTGGGCGGCTCGAAGCGCCGTTACGCCAGCGTCGGGGATGTCATCAAGGTGACCATCAAGGACGCCATTCCTCGCGGTAAGGTCAAGAAGGGTGAGGTGTACAACGCCGTGGTGGTTCGTACCGCCAAGGGTGTGCGTCGCGCCGATGGCTCCGTGATCCGTTTCGACGGTAACGCGGCCGTCCTCCTCAACAATAAGCTCGAGCCGATCGGTACCCGTATTTTCGGGCCGGTCACCCGCGAGCTGCGCACCGAGAAGTTCATGAAGATCGTCTCGCTTGCGCCCGAAGTGCTCTGAGCGGAGGCCAGACCATGAACCGTATCCGCAAGGGTGATAACGTCGTCGTCATCACCGGCAAAAACAAGGGACAGCGCGGTGACGTGCTGCGTGTTGACGGCGAGCGCGTTGTCGTCTCGAACGTCAACCTCGTCAAGCGTCACACCAAGCCGAACCCCCAGGCCAACCAGCCTGGCGGTATCGTCGAGCGTGAAGCTTCGATCCATATCTCCAACGTACAGCTCTTCAACTCCGCCACCAATAAGGGCGAGCGCGCTGGCACCAAGACGCTCGAGGACGGGCGCAAGGTGCGCGTGTTCCGTTCTGGCGAAGTGGTCGACGCGTAAGGAACCGAAGTCATGACCCGCCTTGAAACGTTTTACAAAGAGTCGGTAATGTCGAAGCTCACTGAGCGCTTCGGTTACCAGAATGTCATGGAAGTCCCGCGCATCACGAAGATCACGCTCAACATGGGCGTCGGCGAAGCCGCCGGTAACAAGAAGATCCTCGAGAACGCGGTCGCCGATATGACCAAGATCGCCGGCCAGAAGCCGATCACGACGAAGGCCCGCGTGTCGGTCGCTTCGTTCAAGATCCGCGACGGTTGGCCGATCGGTTGCAAGGTCACGCTGCGTCGTGCCCAGATGTGGGAATTCCTCGATCGCCTGATCAACATCTCGCTGCCGCGTACGCGCGACTTCCGTGGTGTCTCGGGCCGTGCTTTCGATGGCCGTGGTAACTACAACTTCGGTATCAAGGAACAGATCATTTTCCCGGAAATCGACTTCGATCAGGTTGACGCGCTGCGCGGTATGGATATCTCCATCACCACGACCGCCAAGACCGACGAAGAAGCCAAGGCGCTGCTGGAAGCTTTCAGCTTCCCGTTCCGCAACTGATTACAGGTAGAACATGGCTAAGACCTCGATGATCCAGCGCGATATCAAGCGCACCAAGCTCGTCAAGAAGTTCGCCACCAAGCGTGCCGAACTGAAGGCGATCGTCCTGAGCGCCACCGCCTCGTATGACGAGAAGATGGAAGCCCAGACGAAGCTGCAGAAGCTCCCGCGTGATGCCAGCCCGGCGCGCCAGCGTAACCGCTGCGCCCTGACCGGCCGCCCGCGTGGCGTCTACAGCAAGTTTGGCCTCGGTCGCAACAAGCTGCGCGAAGCCACCATGCGCGGCGATGTGCCGGGCCTGCGTAAGGCTAGCTGGTAAAAAACTCGCCATCGGCGGGGCAAGCTGTTATAGTCGTCGGTCTGCGCAACGCAGACCGACTTCTGTCGGCTTTACAATTTAAAGATTTCCGGTAATTCGGATATCGGTGCACTCTCAAGGGTTTTCTTATGAGCATGACTGATCCCATCGCCGATCTGTTTACGCGCATCCGTAATGGCCAGGCATCTGGCAAAGCGGTTGTTCGTATGCCGTCGTCGAAAATGAAGCTGGCCCTCGCGCAGCTCCTGCAGAAAGAGGGTTATATCCTCGACGCCCGTTCCGCTGACGAAGCGGGCAAGCCGGTCCTCGAGATCAAGCTGAAGTACTTCGAAGGCCAGCCGGCCATCGAAACCATCTCCCGTGTCAGCCGTTCCGGTCTCCGCGTTTACCGCGGCAAGGACGAGCTGCCGAAGGTCCTCGGCGGCCTGGGCATCTCCATCATCTCGACTTCCGCCGGTCTTCTGACCGACGCTCAGGCCCGTGCTAAGGGTCTTGGCGGCGAAGTCATCGGCCAGGTGGCGTAAGGAGTCCCGTATGTCACGTGTAGCCAAGTTGCCTATCAATCTGCCGAAGGGCGTCGAGATCTCGATCGCCAACGGTACCGTCTCCGTCAAGGGCCCGAAGGGCACGCTGACGACCCATGAACTGCCGGGCGTTTCGTTCCAGCAGGAAAATGGCGTCGCCACCGTGGTGCTCGCCGAAGGCGCCGACGACAAGTTCGGTGGCACGGCTCGCGCCGTGGTCGCCAACATGGTCCAGGGCGTCACCGCCGGTTTCGAGAAGAAGCTCGAGCTGGTCGGCGTGGGTTACCGCGCACAGCTTGCCGGCAAGGCCGTCAACCTGTCGCTCGGCTTCTCGCACCCGGTCGTCTTCGAGGCGCCGGAAGGCATCACCATCGAAGTCCCGACCCAGACCGAAATCCTGATCAAGGGCGCTGACAAGCAGCTCGTCGGTCAGACGGCGGCGAAGATCCGTGCGTTCCGTTCGCCGGAGCCCTACAAGGGCAAGGGCGTCCGCTATGCGGGCGAGAAGATCATCCTGAAGGAAGCCAAGAAGGCCTAATCGGTCTATCCGCTTTCTGGAGTAATACGATGAACAAGAACGATTCCCGCCTGCGCCGCGCCAAGTCGACCCGCTCTCACATCCGTGAGCTCGCGGTTCACCGCCTGAGCGTGCACCGCACCGGTCAGCACATCTACGCCCAGGTCTTCGCACCGAACGGTACCGTCGTGGCAGCCGCCTCGACCGTGCAGTCCGCCGTTGCCGAAGGTCTCAAGAGCAAGAAGAACATGGAAGCCGCCACCACGGTGGGCCGCGTCGTTGCCGAGCGTGCCAAGGCCGCTGGTATCGAGGCTGTCGCGTTCGATCGCTCGGGTTTCCGTTACCACGGTCGCATCAAGGCTCTCGCCGATGCGGCTCGTGAAGCCGGCCTCAAGTTCTAAGAGGCGTCAGGCAGCGACATCGGCCCTTCGGGGCCGGTGTCGTCCGATGTAGCTCCTACAACTCCAAGCGGCGACCGAGCCGTAAACAGAAGTCCCGGCTAACTATCATTCCGGGCTATCAGGAAAAGAGATGTCCTCGACAGATCGCGAAAATTCGGACGGCATGCTTGAAAAGCTTATCGCCGTCAACCGCGTGGCCAAGACCGTCAAGGGTGGCCGCCAGATGAGCTTCACCGCGCTGACGGTTGTCGGCGATGGCGAAGGCCGCGTCGGTTTTGGTTATGGCAAGGCGCGTGAAGTGCCGGTCGCCATTTCCAAGGCCATGGAGCGCGCCCGCCGTAACATGGTCACCATCGAACTCAACCAAGGCACGCTGTGGTACGCCATCAAGGCCAACCACGGTGCGGCTCGCGTCTACATGCAGCCTGCTTCCCAGGGTACCGGCGTCATCGCCGGCGGCGCCATGCGCGCTGTCCTCGAAGTGGTCGGCGTGAAGGACGTGCTCGCCAAGGCCGTCGGCTCGCGCAACCCGATCAACCTCGTCCGCGCGACGATCAAGGGTCTGCAGGCCGTCGCCTCGCCGAAGCGCATCGCCGCCAAGCGTGGCAAGACGATCGAAGAGGTCCTCGGCAATGGCTAAGAACACCGAAACCGCCGCTGGCGGTACCGTCCGCGTCCGCCTGGTCAAGGGCCTGCGCGGTGTGCAGGGTCGTCATCGTCTGAGCGTCAAGGCCCTGGGCCTGAGCAAGATCAACGATGTGCGCGAACTGAAGGATAGCCCGCAGGTCCGTGGCCTTATCAATAAGGTCTACTACCTGGTTCGGGTCGAGGAGTAAGAATCATGCGTCTTAACGATCTACGTCCCGGCAAGGGCGCCCGCAAGTCCCGCACCCGCGTTGCCCGCGGTATCGGCTCCGGTCTCGGCAAGACTGCCGGCCGCGGCCATAAGGGTCAGCATGCACGTGCCGGTGGCACGCATCGCTACGGTTTCGAAGGCGGCCAGATGCCGCTGCAGCGTCGCCTGCCGAAGGTCGGCTTCCGTTCGCTGAAGAAGGCCGATACCGAAGAAGTGCGTCTGTACCAGCTGGCTGCCATCAAGGCCGACACGATCGATCTGATCGCCCTTCACGCCGCCGGTCTCGTGACCAGCCGCGCGAAGAAGGTCAAGATCGTCCTGAAGGGTGAAATCACCCGCGCGGTCAAGCTTTCGGGCGTGCTTGCGACGGCCGGCGCCAAGGCGGCTATCGAAGCCGCCGGCGGCAGCGTGGAGTAATCAGGTGGCAGCAGCGCAGGGCACAACGCTCGGCTCGCTGGGCAAACTGACGGAACTTCGTCAGCGCATCTTTTTCTTGATTGGTGCGCTGGTGGTCTTCCGCCTCGGTTCGTTCATTCCCGTTCCGGGCGTGAACCCCGAGGCGATGACCAGCCTGGTCGAGGGCGGCGGCGGCCTGCTGAACATGGTCAACATGTTCTCGGGTGGCTCGCTTTCCCGCTTCTCGGTGTTCGCTCTCGGTGTGGTGCCGTATATCTCGGCGTCGATCGTGGTGCAGATGATGGGCTCGGTCATTCCGTCGCTCATGGCTCTGCGCAAGGAAGGCGAGTCGGGTCGTCGCAAGATGACCATGTACACGCGTTTCGGCACGGTCGGGCTGGCGGCATTCCAGGCGTTCGGCATCGCGGTGGCCCTGCAGAAGCAGGTCGGCGCGAGCGGTCCGGTGGTCTATATGCCCGGTGCGGGCTTCGTCATGGCATCCGTCGTCGGTCTCACCGCCGGCACGATGTTCCTGATGTGGCTCGGCGAGCAGATCACGGAGCGTGGTATCGGCAACGGCATCTCGATGCTGATCTTCGCCGGTATCGTGGCCGGTCTCCCGGGTGCCATTGCGCACACGCTGACCATGGCGAACAACGGAGAGCTGTCGGTTCTGAAGCTGCTCATGGTGACCGCGCTGATCCTGGCGGTAACCGCTTTCGTGGTGTTCATGGAGCGCGCCCAACGGCGTATCACCGTGAACTACGCGAAGCAGGGCAGTCAGCGCCAGTTCCAGCGCCAGACTTCGCACCTGCCGCTGAAGATCAACATGGCGGGCGTCATTCCGCCGATCTTCGCGACCAGCCTCTTGCTCTTCCCCGCGACCGCGGCGACCTGGTTCGGCACTGCCCACCAGTCGCGTTGGCTGCAGTGGCTGACCACGGCGTTGAGCCCGGGTGAGCCGGTGCACGACATCGTGTTTGCGGTGCTGGTGATCGGGTTCGCCTTCTTCTATACGGCGATCGTGTTCAACTCGCAGGAAACTGCCGATAACCTCAAGCGTTCGGGCGCGTTGATTCCGGGCATCCGTCCGGGTCGCGCCACGGCGGACTATATCGATGGCGTCATGACCCGGCTTACCGGTGTTGGCGCGGTTTACATCGTCCTGGTCTGCCTGGTGCCCACGTTCATGCAGAACGCCTGGCACGTCCCGTTCTATTTCGGCGGCACTTCGCTGCTGATCGTGGTGGTGGTGGTGATGGACTTTACGGCTCAGGTCCAGGCCCATCTTGTCAGCCACCAGTACGAGAGTCTGCTTAAGAAGTCCAATCTCCGTCGCAGCTGAGACGCAGCGGAGATCCCCAAGTAGGGGAGGCCTTGGCGCCCAGCGCCGCAGGACTTCCCGTTTAGGTTAATTCAGGTTAGAATTGCGCGTTTACCGCGCACGAAACGCATCGGAGACAGTACATCATGGCGCGCATCGCGGGTGTCAATTTGCCGGTCCAGAAGCATGTCTGGGTCGGCCTGCAGAGCATTTATGGAATCGGCCGTTCGCGGGCGAAGAAGGTTTGCGTCGACTCGGGCGTGGTTCCGACCACCCCCATCAAGTCGCTTAGCGAAGGTGAGGTCGAGAAGATCCGCGCCGAGATCGCCAAGTACACGGTCGAGGGCGATCTTCGCCGCGAGATCGGTATGGCGGTCAAGCGTCTGATGGACCTCGGTTGCTATCGTGGCCTGCGCCACCGTCGCGGCCTGCCGGTGCGCGGCCAGCGCACGCGTACCAACGCCCGTACCCGTAAGGGTCCGCGTCGTCCGATCAAGAAGTAACGGATACCGATTATGGCTAAGCCGGTCAAAACCAAGAAGAAGATCAAGCGCGTTGTCACGGATGCCGTGGCCCACGTGCAGGCTTCTTTCAACAACACCATCGTCACGATCACCGATCGTCAGGGCAACGCCCTGTCGTGGGCGACTGCAGGCGGCGCGGGTTTCCGCGGCTCCCGTAAGTCGACCCCGTTCGCCGCTCAGGTGGCAGCCGAAAAGGCTGGCCGCGCTGCTGGCGACTACGGTGTGAAGACCGTGGAAGTTCGCATCAAGGGCCCCGGCCCGGGCCGTGAGTCGGCCGTGCGTTCTCTGAATGCGTTGGGCTACAAAGTGCTCAACATTATTGACGTCACGCCGATTCCGCATAACGGCTGCCGTCCCCCCAAGAAGCGTCGCGTCTAAGGAGCATACCCATGGCCCGTTATCGTGGAGCTACCTGCAAACTTGCGCGTCGTGAAGGTGCCGACCTCGGTCTGAAGAGCCCGGCCCGCGCGCTTGATTCCAAGTGCAAGCTCGAGAACAAACCCGGTCAGCATGGCGCCAACAAGCGCGCCCGTCTGTCCGACTACGCCGTCCAGCTGCGTGAAAAGCAGAAGGTCAAGCGCATCTATGGTGTGCTCGAGCGTCAGTTCAGCAACTACTACACCAAGGCTTCGACCCAGAAGGGCAACACGGGTGAAAACCTGCTGCGCCTCCTGGAAAGCCGTCTCGACAACGTCGTGTTCCGCATGGGTTTCGCGGTTACCCGCGCCCAGGCTCGTCAGCTCGTGGCCCACAAGGCCGTGACGGTCAATGGCAAGAAGGTCAACGTGCCTTCCTACCACGTCCGTCCGGGCGACGAAGTCTCGCTGACCGAAAAGGCTCGCAGCCAGCTGCGCGTCCAGGAAGCAGCGACGGTTTTCGACACGATGGACCTTCGTCCGTCCTGGGTCGAGGTCGACAGCAAGAAGTTCGCAGGCACGTTCAAGGCTGTGCCGGATCGCGGTGATCTGCCGGCCGACATCAACGAAGCCCTGATCGTCGAGCTTTACTCGAAGTAATTCACCGGAGCCTTGCATGGCAGTTTCGTCAACTAGTGTGCTGCGGCCTCGTGGCCTCAGCGTCGAGCAGCTTGGAGCGAACCGCGCTAAGGTGGTGGTCGAGCCGCTCGAGCGTGGCTTTGGTCACACCCTGGGCAACGCGCTGCGTCGCGTGCTGCTCTCTTCGATCCCGGGCAGCGCCATCGTCGAGGTCGAAATCGACGGCGTGCTGCACGAGTACACCACGCTTGAGGGTCTGCAGGAGGACGTGATCGAAGTCCTGCTGAACCTCAAGGATGTTGCCATCCGCCAGCACAGCGGTGACGAAGTCACCCTGACGCTGTCCAAGAAGGGCAAGGGCGTGGTCACCGCAGGCGATATCGCGGTCGACCATTCCGTAGAAATCGTCAACCCGGACCACGTGATCTGCCACCTCACCAAGGATGTGGCACTGAACATGCGTCTGAAGGTGCGTCGCGGCGTCGGCTACCAGCCGGCCAGCGCGCGCCAGCATCCGGATGACGAGACGCGGCCGATCGGCCGTCTGCAGCTCGACGCGTCGTTCGCGCCGGTCCTGCGCGTGGCTTACGAAGTGGACGCCGCTCGTGTCGAGCAGCGCACCAACCTCGATAAGCTCGTGCTGGATATCGAAACGAACGGCACCATCGGCGCTGAAGACGCTGTCCGCAAGGCGGCTGAAATCATCAACGATCAGCTGTCGGTTTTCGGCGATTTCTCGCGCCGCGAGAGCGATTCGACCAAGGCGGAGAAGGGCGGGTTCGATCCGCTGCTGCTGCGTCCGATCGACGATCTCGAACTGACGGTCCGCTCGGCCAACTGCCTCAAGGCCGAAAGCATCTACTACATCGGCGACCTGGTCCAGAAGACCGAAGTCGAGCTGTTGAAGACGCCGAACCTGGGCAAGAAGTCGCTGACGGAAATCAAGGATGTCCTGGGCGGGCGTGGTCTCGCACTCGGCATGAAGCTCGAAAACTGGCCGCCGCCGGGTCTTTCCCACGGTATGCAGCTGGGCTGATAGTCACGGGGCGATCGCTTTTCGATCGCCCCGATTTCTTGCGCCATCCGGCGGATGCCTCGCGCATTTCCTCCGGAATTCCAAAGCGGTCCAAAGAGGCCGTGCTCTTATAGCGAGGCGTTCTGACAGCCTTGCATCAGCGGGTAATCCGCGGGAAGCCAGCTCATTCCGAGCGGCTTTTCATAACAACAGACCTTAGAGAGTAAACGCCATGCGCCACCAGAAATCCGGTCGCAAGCTCAACCGCACGAGCAGCCACCGCGAAGCCATGTTCAAGAACATGGCTGCGTCGCTGATCAAGCACGAGCTTATCCGCACCACCCTTCCCAAGGCGAAGGAACTCCGTCGCGTCGCCGAGCCGCTCATCACGCTCGCCAAGACCGACGGCGTCGCCAACCGCCGCCTCGCTTTCTCGCGCCTGCGCGACAAGCAGGCTGTCGGCAAGCTCTTCGTCGAGCTTGGTCCCCGCTACCAGTCGCGTCCCGGCGGCTACCTGCGCATCCTCAAGTGCGGCTTCCGCCCCGGCGACAACGCGCCGATGGCGTATGTCGAGCTGGTGGACCGCCCGGCCAAGACCGAAGCTGTCGACGCAGAATAAGCCGTCACCGGCCGATTCGAAGAAACCCCGGCAGGGCGACCTGCCGGGGTTTTTTTTGTTTCGGGCCGCGACCGGTGCATTGGGATATTTCTTACGCAACCTATTGATCCATGGTTACAAAAGAAACTTAACGCGGTTGCTGACAAGCACGTGCACAAAGGGTTAACGTGGGCGTTCCCCATCCCGTATCGTCTCTATGAACCTCTCGTTCCGCGGTCGCTACCTTGCCGGTTTCGTTGTCTGTGTGGCCCTCATGGCGTTCGCGCTCTACGCGCAGTACGTCATGCAGCTGGATCCCTGCCCGTTGTGCATCTTCCAGCGCATCGCCGTGTGCACCATGGGACTGTTCTTCCTGATTGGCGGGCTTCACGCGCCCCGCAAGACAGGCGTTCGCGCCGTCTACGCCTTCCTGATCGCGCTGGGTGGTATCTGGGGTGTCGTCACGGCGGGCCGCCATCTCTGGCTGCAGTCGCTCCCGGCGGCCGATGTTCCGGCTTGTGGGCCGGGGCTGGGGTACCTGTTCGACGCGTTCCCCTTCATGAAGATGCTCAAACTGGCATTCACCGGCTCCGGTGAATGCGCGAAGATCGAGCCGATCCTCGGCATTCCCATGCCCGGCTGGACGCTGTTCTGGTTCATCGTGCTGACCATCTGGGCGCTCGTCGCCGTTCGTCGCACCGTCCGTTGATTCCCCGCGCCGTCCAAGGCGCACTTACGAAGGCACCACCGTCATGCAGCACTCCCTCAAAGCCGTAGCACCCTCGTCCCTCGACTGGGCGCCGGGTTCGTGGCGGTCGAGGACCGCCCTCCAGCAGCCGACGTATAACGACGCGGACGAGCTCAATCGGGCCCTCGAGCAGCTGGGTCAGCTTCCCCCGCTGGTCACCTCCTGGGAGATCCTCGCCCTCAAGCAGCGCATCGCGGAGGCCCAGGATGGCGAGCGCTTCCTGCTCCAGGGTGGCGACTGCGCCGAGAGCTTCGCGGACTGCAACAGCCCGATCATCTCCAATCGCCTCAAGGTGCTTCTGCAGATGAGCCTCGTGCTCGTCCACGGCCTCAAGAAGCCGGTCCTCCGTGTGGGTCGTTTCGCCGGCCAATACGCCAAACCGCGCTCGGCCGACACCGAAACCCGCGACGGGGTCACCTTGCCCGCGTTCCGTGGCGATCTGGTCAACAGTCCTGACTTCACCCCGGAAGCCCGTCGCGCGGATCCGAATCGCCTGATCAAGGCACACGCGCGTTCGGCGATGACGATGAACTTCGTGCGCGCCCTGATCGATGGCGGTTTCGCCGACCTGCATCACCCGGAATACTGGGATCTCGCCTGGGTAGAGCATTCGCCGCTGGCTGCCGAGTACCGCCGCATGGTGGCCAGTATCGGTGACTCGCTGCGTTTCATGGAGACGCTGGCTGGCCAGTCGATCTCGAGCTACTCGCGCGTGGACTTCTACACGTCGCACGAGGCCCTCCTGCTGCACTACGAGGAAGCGCTCACGCGCCAGGTGCCGCGTCAGGATGGCTGGTTCAACCTGTCGACGCATTTCCCCTGGATCGGCATGCGCACCGCCGCGCTTGACGGTGCGCACACGGAATACTTCCGCGGCATCCGCAATCCGATCGCGGTGAAGGTCGGCCCGACGGTCCAGGCGGACGATCTGCTTCGTCTGATCGACGTACTGAATCCGAACGAGGAACCGGGACGCCTGACCCTCATCCATCGCATGGGCAACGACAAGATCGGCACGCACCTGCAGCCGCTGCTCGAAGCGGTGAAGCGGGAAGGGCGCCGCGTGCTGTGGGTAGCCGATCCCATGCACGGCAATACGGAAAGCACGACGAACGGCTACAAGACGCGTCGCTTCGCGAACATCGCTGGCGAACTGGACCAGGCGTTCGACATCCACGCGGCGGCCGGCACCCGCCTCGGCGGTGTTCACCTGGAGCTTACCGGTGAAGATGTGACCGAGTGCCTCGGCGGCGCCCGCGACCTCGTCGAGGGCGACCTCGACCGCGCTTACCGTTCGATGGTCGATCCACGCTTGAACTACGAACAGTCGCTGGAAATGGCGATGCTGATCGTGCGCAAGTCGGGCGGCATGGTTTGATGACGTTACGTTCCGCGTAAAGAGCCCGGCCTCGTGCCGGGTTTTTTACGCGTTGTTCGGGCGGGGTCGGGCTCCGACCTGGGGCGCCTTTACTGTGGGAACCGCGTCATCTGTGGGAGCCGCTTCAGCGGCGATGGGTGCTTGCCGCACCCTGGCCCGCTGCCGCGGGATCGCCGATGAATCGGCTCCCACAACATCGCCGATGAATCGGCTCCCACACCATCGTCCTCGTAACGTCGAGGTGCAGCCCCTTCCGACGCTTTCACTGTGGGAGCCGCTTCAGCGGCGATGGGTGCTTGCCGCATCCCGGCCCGCTGCCGCGGGATCGCCGATGAATCGGCTCCCACACCATCGTCCTTGTAACGTCGAGGTGCAGCCCCTTCCGACGCTTTTACTGTGGGAGTCGCTTCAGCGGCGATGGGTGCTTGCCGCATCCTGGCCCGCTGCCGCGGGATCGCCGATGAATCGGCTCCCACAACATCGCCGATGAATCGGCTCCCACACCATCGTCCTTGTAACGTCTAGGGGTAGCCTCTATCGCGTCGAACGAAGGCGAGGCCAAAGGCGAGCCCAAGGCTGCCTCAAACAGCAGCACCCAACACTACAACCCAACACTACAACCCAACGCGTAGCGCATGCTGCGCAAGCGCCCACGCCACATGCTCGCGCACGACCTCCGACGGATCGTCCGTGCGTGCCTTCAGTGCGGCGAGGATCTCGGTGCTGGTCGGCGCATTGCCCAGACCAACAGCCAGATTGCGTAGCCAGCCTTCGTACCCTGTGCGACGGATAGCCATGCCTTCGGTGCGCGAGAGAAACTCCGCTTCGCTCCACGCAAACAGATCGACCAATTTTGGGCCGTCGAGACTGTGGCGAGGGGCGAAGTCGGGCTCGGTCGCTTCCTGGGCGAACTTGTTCCAGGGGCAGATCAACTGGCAGTCGTCGCAGCCGAAAATGCGGTTGCCGATGGGCGCGCGTAGCTCTTCGGGGATGCTGCCCTTGAGCTCGATGGTGAGGTAGGAAATGCATTTGCGTGCGTCCAGGCGATAGGGCGCAACGATGGCCTGGGTCGGGCAGATGTCGATGCAGCGTCGGCAGCTGCCGCAGTGGGCAGTGGCCGGCTCGTCGACGGGCAAGGGGAGATCCGTGTAGAGCTCACCGAGGAAGAAATACGATCCGGCGCGCTTGTTGATGACGACGGTGTGCTTGCCGATCCAGCCAAGGCCGGCGTTACGTGCAAGGGCTTTTTCCAGTACCGGGGCGGAGTCGACATAGGCGCGGTACCCGAAGTCGCCGATGCGCTCGCCGATGCGCGCCGCGAGTTTCTGCAGCCGGTTGCGCATGACCTTGTGATAATCACGGCCAAGGGCGTAGCGGGCAACGTACGCCTTGTCGCCGTCGTTGATCACATCCCACGCATTCGCGGTGCCCGGCGGGATGTAGTCCATGCGGACAGAAACGACGCGCAGCGTGCCGGGCTCGAGTTCGGCCGGGCGGCTGCGGCGCGTGCCGTGCCGGGACATGTATTCCATCTCGCCGTGATGGCCGTCCGCCAACCAGCGTTCGAGGTAGGCCTCGTCTTTGCCGAGGTCGGTGCCGGAGATCCCGACATCGGCGAAGCCGAGTTCGCGCGCCCATGCCTTGATGTCGATGGCGAGAGCGGCGTAATCGATGGAGGGTGGGGCGGACATACGTGCATTCTACTTGCCCCTTCTATAATCCCCCGATGACCGCACCCAAGCCCGGCACCGCTCTCTTCACTTCGGCGCAGGCGCGCGCGATCGACCAGCGCGCGACCGCCGAGCTCGGCATCCCCGGATTCGAGTTGATGACACGCGCGGCCGCGGCCGCCTTCGCCATGCTGCAGCGTCGCTGGCCGGGCGCCCGGCAGCTGCGCGTGGTTTGCGGTGCGGGCAACAATGGGGCGGATGGCTACCTGCTCGCCCGCGATGCGCTGCTGGACGGGCTGGCCGTCAACCTGATTGCCCTGGGCGAACCCAAGGGCGCCGATGCCCTCCAGGCGCGCGACGCCTTCCTGGCCGCCGGCGGCCATCCGGGCCCGTTCGCCGGTTGGCCGAACTTGCCTCCGGCCGATGTGCTGGTCGACGCGATCTACGGCACGGGGCTGAATCGCGCGCCTGAAGGCGAGGCGCGCGACGCGATCGAGGCCATGAACGCCGCCGGGCTGCCCATACTCGCGCTCGATATGCCTTCGGGCCTCTCGGCGGATACCGGGGCGACGCCTGGCGCGGCGGTTCGCGCCACGGCGACCGCGACCTTCATCGTGCACAAGCGCGGCCTATACACCTTTCACTGCGAAGCGGCGGGCGCGATCGAACGTCATGCGCTCGGGCTGCCCGAATCACTGCTTGGCTCGCCCGACGCGCGGCTCCTGGTCGCCAGGCATCTTCCGCCGCGGCCGCGGGAGTCGAACAAGGGCGGCAACGGTCATGTGCTTGCGATCGGCGGCGACCACGGCACCGGTGGGGCCGTGCGGATGGCCGCCGAAGCCGCGCTGCGTACGGGGGCCGGCCTGGTCAGCGTCGCCACCCGCGACGAGAACGTGCTGGCGATGAATGCCGCCCGGCCCGAGCTGATGGCACATGGCATCCATGGTCCGCAGGACCTGCAGCCCATGCTGGACAAGGCATCGGTGCTCGCGCTGGGCCCCGGGCTCGGGCAGGCCGGCTGGGGGCACGCGCTATGGACCACGGCGCTGGACGCCGGCCTGCCGACGGTGCTCGATGCCGACGGTCTCAACCTGTTGCACGCCGAGGAGCGTTCGCTCCCGGCGACGGTCGTGCTGACGCCGCATCCCGGCGAGGCAGGGCGACTGCTCGGCATCGACACGCGGTCGGTGCAGGCGGACCGCTTCGCCGCCGTACGCGAGATGGCGCGGCGCTTCCAGGCGGTCGTCGTGCTCAAGGGCAACGGCAGCCTGATCGCCTCGCCGGCGGGCGAGGTCGCCGTATGCCCCTGGGGTAACCCCGGCATGGCGAGCGGCGGCATGGGCGACACCCTGACCGGAATCATCGCGGCGCTGCTCGGCCAGGGCTGCGACGCCTATGACGCTGCTTGCCTCGGTGTCGGCCTGCATGCCCGCGCCGGCGATGTCGCCGCGCGGAACGGTGAGCGCGGGCTGCTTGCCGGCGATCTGCTCGAGCCTCTGCGCCGCCTCGTCAACGGAGTGGACGCATGAGCGTCGGTACGGTCGAGCTGATCCTTGCGAACGAGGAGGCGACCATGGACCTGGGGCGTCGCCTGGCGGCGATCCTGCCTGCCGAGGGCCTCGTCGCGTTTCTCCATGGCGACCTCGGCGCGGGCAAGACCACGTTCGCCCGCGCATTTCTCCAGGCGCTGGGCGTCGGGGAGAGGGTGAAGAGTCCGACTTACAGCCTTGTCGAAGGCTACGACATCGACGAGCGTCGGGCCTTTCACCTCGATCTCTATCGCATCGCCGATCCGGGCGAACTGGAGTGGCTGGGCCTGGATAGCCTCGCCGAGCCAGGGTCGATCGTTCTCGTCGAGTGGCCGGAGCGGGGTGCGGGCGCCTTGCCACCGGTCGACCTTGCCTTGAGTTTTCGCCACGACGGGATGGGCAGGGCGGTGAGGATGGAGCCCAGGTCGCCGGCCGGCGTGCGCCTTGTCGCCGCGCTCGCACCGCCCCCTTCGTCGCACGGATAGCGGCCCCCATTGAGTCGGATTCGTTGTTCAGCCCTGAAAACAAGGGCTTTTTGCCTCCGGCATGCCCGTGGCTTGCGGCACATTCCTGTACGCCCGTTGACGAAGGTTTCGCAGGTTATGGATTAACAAGGGAAAACGTCTTGCATTCGTCGGGCGCTTGCAGTTCAATCCGGGCCGTATGAGGGGAATGACTATCAAACTTGGCCTCCTTGCGTGCGTGACCGCCGTCGCGACGCTCACTGCCGCTTCCGCGTCGGCCGCCGATGTGAAAGCGGCTCGCGCCTGGGCGGGCCCCGAGTACACCCGCGTGGTCTTCGACCTTTCCGGGCCGGCCTCCTACAAGATGTCGCAGGGCGACGTGCCCGGCAGCGTCGTGCTGGACATCGCCGGTAGCTCGGTCACCGGCGACTTCTCGCCGCCGGGCGGCCAGGGCCTGTTCAAGTCGATGACCGTAAGCAGGCAGGGTGGCTCGGCGCGCATGGTCGCGACGGTGGACCCCAAGGCCAAGCCGAAGAGCTTCCTGCTCAAGCCGGCCGGCGACTACGGCTACCGTCTGGTCCTCGATCTGTATCCGGGCGGGCAGAGCGACCCGGGCGACAATCCGCCGCCGGCCGCCGACAACGATTCACCGTCCGTGGCGTCCGCCATGGCCGATGCCACTGCCAACGCGCCGGCCCAGGCCCCCGTGCAGACACGTGGCCCCCGCGGTTCGCGCGGCAAGACCGTGCCCGCTGGCCGGCCGCCGATGCTGCCGACGGGCGACCGCAAGGTGGTGGTCGCCATCGACGCCGGCCACGGCGGTGAGGATCCGGGTGCGAAGGGTGCGACCGGCCTGCGCGAGAAGGACGTCACGCTCCAGGTGGCCCGCGAGCTGGCCGACCAGATCAACCGCCAGCCCGGCATGCAGGCCGTGCTGACGCGTAATGGCGACTACTTCATTCCGCTGAAGCGCCGCTACGAAATCGCCCGCGAACACAACGCGGACATGTTCGTCTCCATTCACGCCGACGCCTTCAAGAATGGGGACGCCAAGGGGTCTTCCGTCTGGGTCTTGTCGCCGCGCGGCAAGACCAGCGAGGCATCGCGCTGGCTGGCGGACCGGGAAAACCGCGCCGACCTGGTCGGTGGCGTGTCCCTGGACGACAAAGACGACAGTCTCGCCGCCGTCCTGCTGGACCTTCAGCAGGGTTACGCGATGCAGGCCAGCGAATCCATCGCCGGCAACGTGCTCAAGGCCCTGGGTCGCCTGGGCCCGACCCATCGTGGCTACGTGGAGCGTGCCAACTTCGTCGTGCTGCGCTCACCGGACGTCCCCTCCATCCTGGTCGAGACGGCCTTCATCACGAATCCGGCGGAAGAAACCCGCCTGCGCGACGACGGACACCGTCGTGAACTGGCCACGGCCGTCCTCGGCGGTGTGCGCAACTATTTCGAGTCGATGCCGCCGCCGGGCACGTGGTTCGCCGCCCAGGCGGCGCGTCGTAACGGCACGTCGTTGGCCAGCACGGCCGCCTCCGCACCGGCGGCGCCCGTCGTGGCTGCCGACGCCGGCGCCGTCGCTTCGGATGCGGTGAAGGCCGCGTCCCGCGCCACGTCGCCGAGAAAGACGCTGGCCAAGGCCGATATGCCGCCGCCTCCGGCAAAGGCCTCCAGCGGCCGCGCCGACGACAACGTGCGAGACCTGCACCGGGTCAACCGCGGCGAGACGCTGACCGGCATCGCCAACCAGTACGGCGTATCCGTGGGCGCGCTGAAGATGGCCAACAAGATGAACGACGACAATGTCCGCATCGGTTCGGTCATGGTGATTCCGTCGGGTTGATCGCCGTTCGGCAGTCCGGGGGACCTTGGGCTATCCTTTCGACCTGAAAGCACGTCAGGTCGTACCCCCATGCCCAGCATCCGTCCCCTGCCGCCCGAGCTGATCAACCAGATCGCGGCCGGTGAAGTGATCGAGCGTCCCGCCTCCGTGGTGAAGGAGCTCGTCGAGAACAGCATCGACGCCGGTGCGCGCCGTATCGAGGTCGATATCGAGCAAGGCGGTACGCGGCTGATCCGCGTACGCGACGACGGTGGCGGTATTCCGCGCGACGAACTCGCGCTGGCCGTGGCCTCGCATGCGACGAGCAAGATCGGCAGCTTCGACGATCTCGAGCGCGTGGCCAGCATGGGTTTTCGTGGCGAAGCGCTTGCGTCGGTGTCGTCGGTGGCACGCTTTTCCCTGACCTCCAGGCACCAGGGCGAAGATGCCGCGTGGCGCATCGAGGTCGACGGTGGCCGCCTGCAGGACGCCCGCCCGGCACAGCATCCGCCGGGGACCACGATCGAAGTGCGCGACCTGTTCTACAACGTGCCGGCGCGGCGGAAATTCCTCCGTGCGGAGCGGACGGAGTTCGCGCACATCGACGATCTGCTGAAGTCGTTGGCGCTGGCCCGCGAAGGTGTCGACATCCGCCTTACCCATAACGGCAAACCCGTGCGCCTGCTCAAACCGGCGCGCGACGAAAACGCCGCGCTCGCGCGTGTTGCCGAAGTGCTCGGCCCCGAGTTTCCCGGACAGGCCCTGCGCGTGGAACACGAGGCAGCCGGTCTTCGTCTGTCGGGCTGGGTCGGCTTGCCGACCGCCTCGCGCTCGCAGGCCGACCAGCAATACTTTTACGTCAACGGTCGCCTGGTGCGCGATCGCATCGTCGCCCACGCGGTTCGCCAGGCGTACTCGGACGTGCTGTTCCACGGTCGGCATCCGGTGTTCGTGCTGTTCCTGCAGCTCGATCCGACCGGCGTCGACGTGAATGTGCATCCGGCAAAGAACGAGGTGCGTTTTCGCGAGCAGCGCCTGATTCACGACTTCCTGTTCCGTACGCTGCACGAGGCCTTGGCGCAGACACGTGCCGGTACGTCGGTGCCGCCGGTGGAGTCCGCCTTGCCTGTGGGGATGGTTAACGGTGCCTTCGCGGCCGCGTCTTCGCCCGTGTCCGCGAGCATGCCTGCATGGCCGCAGTCGGCCAGTCAGTCGCGCCTGAGTCTCGGCGTGCGTGACGAGCCGCTTGCCGACTACGCGACGCTGTTCGGATCGCCGGGCTCTCCGCGTCCGTCGCCGGGAGCGTGGTCGCCACCGGCCGGCAACGAGTCCGACGCCGGCAGCGACGTGCCGCCGCTGGGTTATGCCATCGCCCAGTTGAAGAATATCTACGTGCTGGCCGAGAACGAGCATGGTCTGGTCCTGGTCGACATGCACGCCGCCCACGAACGCATCACCTACGAGAAGCTGAAGAACGGCCGTGTCACCGCCAGCCTGCGCTCGCAGATGATGCTGGTGCCTCTTTCGATCGCCGTGAGCGCCCGCGAAGCCGCGGCGGCGGAAGAGCATGCCGAGGCACTCGCGGAGTGGGGCCTCGAGCTGTCCCGTAGTGGGCCCTCCGGCGTCGTCGTGCGGCGTATTCCATCGTTGTTGGAAGGCGCCGACGTGGCGCAACTGACCCGCGACGTGCTCGCCGAACTGGCCCAGCACGGTAGCTCGCGCCGTCTCGAGGAGCTCGAAAACGAGTTGCTTTCGACCATGGCCTGCCACGGCTCGGTGCGCGCCGGGCGCCGCCTGGGCATACCAGAAATGAACGCGCTGCTGCGCGAGATGGAAGCCACCGAGCGGTCGGGGCAATGCAACCACGGCCGGCCCACCTGGGTACAGTTATCGGTCGGCGAGCTGGACCGGCTGTTCCTTCGCGGTCGCTGATAGCGCTATGCTGGATGGATAGACGTCCAAACGAGGTATCGCCATGATCCGCTCGCTCGCCCTCGCTTCCGTGTTCGCCGTGACCGCAGGCAATGCCATCGCCAGTGACGATTACACCGCTTCCGTCGAGAAGGTTCGCGCCGAGCGCCTGCAGACACTGAAGGCGCCGGATGGCTGGCTCAGTCTCATCGGCCTGGAGTGGCTGCAGCCCGGCGTCAATCGCATCGGCAGTGCCGGCGACAACGACATCGTGCTCAAGGCCGGGCCGGCGCATCTGGGCACGATCACGCTCGACGCCGCCGGCTCGGCCACCATCGAACTGGTCGAGGGCAGCGGTGTCCTCGTCGACGGACGGGAAGTGCGGCGCGCGACGCTCGTCGACGACGGCGGCACGGGCCGCAAGGCGACCGAAGTGCGCTTCGGCTCGGCGAACTTTTTCGTCATTGCGCGCGAAGGCAAGAAGGCCTTGCGCGTGAAGGACGCGAACGCCGATACGCGCGCGCACTTCGCCGGCATCGACTATTTCCCCATCGATCCGTCATGGCGCGTCGTCGCCGACTGGGTACCGTTCGATCCGCCGCACGAGCTGGAGATCGGCAACGTGCTTGGCGGCATCGACAAGGAAAAGGTGCCCGGCAAGGCCGTCTTCGTCCGCGATGGTCACACCTTCGAGCTCTACCCGATCCAGGAAGAACCGGACTCGCTGTTTTTCGTCTTTGCCGACCGTACCAGTGGCAAGGAGACCTACGGCGCCGCGCGCTTCCTCGATACCGCGCTGGCCAAGGATGGCAAGCTGATCCTCGATTTCAACCAGGCGCGGAATCCGCCGTGTGCGTTCACGCCCTATGCCACCTGCCCGCTGGCGCCGCCGGAGAACCGGCTGGATATCCGCGTGACGGCGGGTGAGAAGAAGTACGCGGGCGGACACGGCTGACCGACAGGAAAGTCAGGCGCCCTTGAACGTCGGCTTGCGGCGTTCCAGGAAGGCCGTCGTACCCTCGTGCATATCCTCGGTCGAGAAGGCGATGGCGAAGCCCTGGGTTTCGAAGGCCAGGCCCTGGTCGATGGCGCATTCGCCGCCTTCGATCACGGCCTCCAGAATGCCCTTGAGGGCGAGGGGCGCGGCGGCGGCGAGCTGGTCCGCCATGGCGTCCACCGTCGTGTCGAGCTCCTCGGCGGGCACCACCCGCGCCACGATGCCGAGTCGTTCCGCGCGGGCGGCGTCGATCTGCTGACCGAGCAGGCAGAGTTCGAGTGCCGCACCGCGACCGGCAAGGCGGGTCAGGCGCTGCGTTCCACCGAAGCCCGGGATCAGACCGAGGCCGATCTCCGGCTGACCGAAGCGTGCCTTCTCGCTGGCCACGCGGATGTGGCAGGCCATGGCCAGTTCCATGCCACCGCCTAGCGCGTAACCCTGCACCTTGCCGATGACCGGCTTGCCGAGGCGCTCCACGGTCAGCATCAGATCCTGGCCGGCGCGCGAGGCGGCCTGAGCCTTCACCGGCGCCCACGCCGTCATTTCGGAAATGTCCGCGCCGGCGACAAAGGCCTTCTCACCGGCACCGGCGAGGATCACCACGCGGACGGCGTCGTCCTGGGCAGCCTGGCGGAAGGCGAGGGTGAGTTCGGCGATGGTTTCCTGATTGAGCGCGTTGAGCTTGTCGGGACGGTTGACGGTGATCGTGCGGACGGCGTTGCGGTCCGCGGTGGTCAGGTTGCGGAAAGCCATGGCGATTCCTGGCAAGAGAGGGGAAGCGGATGTTAGCAGGGGAACCTTTACCCCCTGGAGGCGTCTGATGGCGGACGGGCGGCCTCGTGGCCGATGGACTATCCTCCACGCACGCTCAAAGTTCCGGGTTCACGGAGAACGGGATGTCACCCTTGCGTTTCCTGGTCATCGCGCTGTCACTGCTCAGTGGCGTGGCGCTCGCACAGTCGGCCCCGACCGCGCCGGCTTCCGGCGCGCCGGCGATCGACAAGACCAAGTTGTCCTATGCGATCGGCTACCAGATCGGTACCCAGTTCGCTAACAGCGCGCAGCCCGATGTCGACATATCCGTCCTGGTGAAGGCCCTGCAGGACGGCTACGCCAAGCGCGCTCCCGGCGTTCCGATCGACGTCATGCAGCAGCAGCTGGTGAACTTCGACGCCAAGGTGCAGCGCGATTCCGTCGTCGAATTCCGTCGCGTGGCCACAGCGAACGCGCAGCGCTCCGCGGACTTCCTTGCGCGCAATCGCAGCCGGCCCGGCGTGGTCACCTTGCCCTCCGGCATCCAGTACGCGGTGCTCGCCAAGGGCCGTGGCGCACAGGCGCAGATGACCAGCACCGTGGTGGTCAATTACCGCGGTGCGCTGATCGACGGCACGGAATTCGACAGTTCCTACGCCCATGGCAAACCGGTCACCTTCACGGTCAACCGGGTCATCGCCGGTTGGCAGGACGTGATTCCGCGCATGCACGTCGGCGACAAGTGGAAGGTGGTGATTCCTCCGGCCCTGGCCTATGGCGAGCGCGGCGAACTGCCGCGCATCGGCCCGAACGAGGCCCTCGTCTTCGACATCGAACTGGTCGATATCCAGCAGTAACCGGGCTGCGGCGCTAGAATGGCCGACGGTATGGCCATCGTCCCCTCGTCAACGCTTCCCCTGACACCCTGCACCGGCGTGTGTCGACTCGACACGCGCGGCCTGTGCGAGGGGTGCCTGCGCACCGGCGACGAGATCGCCCGGTGGTCCACGATGGACGACGTGCAGAAGCTCAGGATCATGAACGAAGTCCTGCCGCATAGGCAGGCGGGCTGATGGACGCCCTGCTCGCCAGGCTGCGTGCCGCCGTGCTTCCCTTGGAGGCACCGCCGGGCCCGAGGGGCTGGAACCACGCGGACATGGCCGAACTGATCGGCGCGGCGCCGCGTCGTCCCGCCGCGGTGCTCATCGGCATTCGCGACGACCGCGAACAGCGCGTCGTGCTCACCGTACGAACGGATACGCTGCAACAGCACGCGGGGCAAGTCGCGTTTCCGGGTGGCCGGGTCGAGCCTCACGATGTCGACGTGGTGGCCACGGCGCTGCGCGAAAGCGAGGAAGAAATCGGCCTCGATGCCGGCATGGTCACGCCACTGGGTTTTCTCGAAGCGTTCGAGACGATCAGCGGGTATTCGGTGACGCCCGTCGTTGCGCGCATCGCCGCCGACGCGGTGTTGAGGCCGGACCCGGGCGAGGTGGCGGAAGTGTTCGAAGTGCCCTTCGCCTTTTTCCTCGAGCCGGCCAACCTGCGTCGGTATACGATGGATTTTCGTGGCCATCGGCGCGAGATGGTCGAGTTTCTTCATGCGGGTTACCGCATCTGGGGCGTCACCGCGGCGATCCTCTACAACCTCCTCAAGCGGATGGGTCATCCATGCTGATTTCACGCACGCTGATCGATGCGGCGACCGCCGCGCACCTTCCCGCGGACGATGTGCTCTTCGTCGACTGCCGCTTCGATCTCGCCGATGCGGGAAAGGGGGATCGCGACTACGCCGCCGCTCATGTTGTCGGTGCAGTACGCGCCGACCTTGACCGGGACCTCGCCGACATGGCGACGCCGTCGAATGGCCGCGGTCGTCACCCGCTGCCCGAGGCCGCTTCGTTCTCCGCGTGGCTGTCGCATGCCGGATGGCGGCCGGACCTGCAGGTCGTCGCGTACGACGCCGCGGGCGGCGCGTTGGCGGCGGCGCGGTTCTGGTGGCTTGCGCGTCTTGCCGGTATCGACAATGTGGCCGTGCTCGACGGTGGCTGGGCAGCGTGGCTGGAGGCGAAACAGCCGGTGGACGGCGCCACGGTGCAGCGTGAGACGACATCGGTCCACGTGGTTTTCGACGAAGCGGGCACCGTGGGCGCCGACGAGTTGACGGAAGGTGTCGCCAGCGGGCATTTCCTGTTGCTCGATGCACGCGCCACGCCGCGTTATCGCGGTGACGTGGAACCGCTGGATCCGGTGGCAGGCCATGTGCCTGGCGCGAGGAATCATCCGTTCGCCGATAACCTCGATGCGCAGGGGCGGTTCCGCCTGCCCGAGGCGTTGCATCGCGAGTTCAAGGCGCTGATTGGAAGCCGTGGCGCGGAGAACGTCGTGCATATGTGCGGCTCGGGGGTGACGGCATGCCACAACCTGCTGGCGATGGAGTATGCCGGGCTGTGTGGGTCGCGGCTGTATGCGCCTTCCTGGAGCGGGTGGGTGAGCGATCGCTCGCGGGGTGTGGCGTTGGGTGATGCATAGAAGCATCGCCGCTGAAGCGGCTCCCACACAGAGCCCATGGCCCTGATCTCACACAGAGCCCATAGCCCTGATCTCACACAGAGCCCATAGCCCTGTACCCACAAAGAGTCCCATGGGCCTGCTCCCACACAGATGCCCATAGCCCTGTACCCACACAGAGTCCATGGGCCTGCACCCACACAGAGTCCATGGGCCTGCACCCACACAGGGCCTATGGGGCTGGTCTCACAGAGGGTCCATGGGCCTGCTGTATGTGGGAGCCGATTTATCGGCGATGGGGTCATAGGGCGACGCGACGGTGTTCCCGCGCACTGATCTGCGCCGCTTCGATCACACGGATCACATCGCGCGCCGATTGGGCTTCCACTGGCATGGTCGTGTTCTCGCGGATCGCCGTCGCCACGCCGTCGTAGAACGACGTGTAGCGGCCCGGTAGTGTATCGATCACCGTCGCCGTGCCGTCGGCGTCGGTGAAGCGGCCGAACGACAGCGGGTCGTCGCTGCCCCAGCCCTCGCCACCCGGTCGCCGGCCCGCGCGCAGGGCGGCTTCCTGACCGTCGATGCCGTATTTCACGAAGCTGCCGCCGTCGCCATGCACGAGATAGCGTGGACCGGGATCGCGAACCAGTACGGAGGCATGCAGCACCGCGCGACGGTGACCGTAGTCGAGAACCAGGTGGAAGTAATCGTCGGTCTTCGCGGCGGCGCGCTGACGGGTCACATCGGCGGTGATCGCGTGCGGCATGCCGAACAGCACGAGGGCCTGGTCGATCAGGTGGGCTCCCAGGTCGTACAGAAGACCGCCGCCAGGCACCTCGGTTTCGCGCCAGCCCTGCTTGATCTCCGGGCGGAAGCGGTCGAAATGCGCCTCGAAGTAAACGACCTCGCCCAGACGGCCGTCTTCGACCAGGCGGCGTACGGTCAGGAAATCGTTGTCCCAGCGGCGGTTCTGGAAGACCGACAGCTTGCGCCCGACCTGGTCGGCCAGGCCGATGAGCGCCTCGGCTTCGGCGGCGTTGAGCGTGAATGGTTTGTCGACCACGACATGCTTGCCGGCTTCCAGCGCCGCCCGAGCCAAGGGAGCGTGCGTTTCGTTCGGTGTGGCGATGACGACCAGGTCGATCGAAGGGTCGGCGAGCAGGGCGCGAGGATCCGCATACGCCACGGCCTCGGGAAAGTCCCGGCGGATCTCGTCGCTGCGGCGACTGCCGATGGCGGATAGACGTAGGCCTTCGGCCGCCGCGATCAAGGGTGCGTGGAAGAACGCGCCTGCCGTGCCATAGCCGATAAGGCCGGTGGAGATCGGGTGCATGGTCGCTCCTGGGTCGGATATGTCGCCAAGATTAGCGCGGCACGCCTGAGTGTTTCGTTTAAAGTCGAATCCTTCGATGGAGGAGCCGACCATGCCCATGCCGAAACACGCCGCACCTGTGCCTTCCTCGTCCATCGGCGAATGGCCCGACAAAGTGGTCCTCGTGACCGGCGGGGCGCAGGGCATTGGTCGGGGCATCGCCGAGGGCGTGCTGGCGGCGGGTGGTCGCGTCGTCATCGGCGATCGGGATGCCGAAGCGGGCAAAGCCTGCATCGATGCCTGGGACGTTGGCGATCGTGCGGCGTTCCTCGTGCTTGACGTGGCGAAGGAGGCGAGCGTCAAACGTTTCGTCGCCTACGCCCTGCGTCGTTTCGGGCGCATCGACGGTCTGGTCAACAACGCGGGCATCGCGAACGCCCACACGGGCCCGATCGAGAAGCTCGACTGGGCGGAGTGGAAACACCGCATCGACACCAACCTTGGCGGCACCTTCCTGTGCAGCAAGCACGCGCTGGCTTCGTTGAAGCAGTCCAACGGCGCGATCGTCAACATTTCCTCATCGCGTGCGCACCAGTCCGAACCCGACAGCGAAGCCTACGCGGCCAGCAAAGGCGGCATTGTCGCGTTCACCCATGCGCTCGCGATCAGCGCGGGGCCGGTACGGGTCAACGCGATCAACCCGGGTTGGGTCGTCGTCGACGACTGGAGAAAGCCCTCCGCGAGGCGTAAACCGAAGCTCTCGGCAGCCGATCACGCGCAGCATCCCGTGGGCAGGGCGGGTGTTCCGCCCGACATCGCGGCGCTGGCGGTGTTTCTCCTATCGTCGCAGGCGGGCTTCATCACCGGCGAAAACTTCACCGTGGACGGCGGCGTCGCCCGCAAGATGCATTACGTGTAGCGCGTATACCGTTTCAGCGGCACGGTAGTCTTGCCGCCTGGATCGAAGCGGCCGTTGGCCTCGTTGTAGTCCCACTGTTCGACCAGGCAGGCGGAGCGATCGCCATGCGCATCGTGCCGGATGAGGTTGAATGAGTTGCTGATCCCTTCCCGGATGCGCGTGGATAGCGCCGTGCCCGCCTGGACGGACCAGAGTTCGCTGGCCAACGCGCGTGCGGGCGTATCGAGCGGGCGAACATAGGGCAGGTGGATATGACCGCCAAGCACGAGGTCCGCACCGGCGGCCGCCCACGCCGCGATGGCGCGCTCGTGGTTGATCAGCAGGTTGCCGACATCCTTTTCGCGAATGACATGCACGGGCTGGTGTGTGACGACGATGCGCAACTGCGCATCGGTCGCCTGGCGCAGACGCGCGCAGACACGCTCGATCTGTTCGTCGGACACCTCGCCGTTCTTGTGACGTCGCGGCCGCGCCGTATTCACCCCGATCGCGAGCACGTCGTCATTGACGAACTCCGGCGCGAGGTTCTCGCCGAACGCGCGCCGATACCCTGCGAATGGCGAGAAGATGCGCGCGAACACATTCGCCAGTGGGATGTCGTGGTTGCCAGGAATCACCAGCGTGGGCCGGTCGTAGCCGTCGACGAAACGCCGGGCGGCATCGAACTGGGAACGTCGCGCACGCTGGGTCACGTCGCCGGAAAGGATGACCAGCGCCGGCCGTATCGACACCAGCAACTCGGTGAGCGCCGCCACGACGGCGGGCCGCTCGGTGCCGAAATGCGTATCCGAGATATGCGCGATGGTGCTCATCCGGGATCCTCGCCGGGCTGGCGCACCCCGTCGGTGAGCAAGGCAAGCGGACGCGGCGCCGCGCGGAACACGATGGGCGGATCGAGCCAGACGATCTCGCCGTCGACGGCCACCTTGAGTTTCTCGCGATGGCGTTTCGGGGTTACGGTGATCTCGCGGAAGGCGAAGCTGACGGCATTCTGCGCGTCGCCAAGCCTGCCCAGCGCACCGCGAACGATCAATCCGAGCATGGTCAGGCGGCCGATCGGCTTGAGGACGAGGCCGGCGAGGGTGCCGTCATTACGCTGCACGTCGGCGGCTTCGGCCAGGCCGATCTTCTCCAGTTGCAGCGCGTTGTTGCCGACGAACAGGGTTGGTGTACGCAGGTTCCGCGAGCGCGTGCCATCGCTGACGTCGATGCGCAACGGCCGGTAACCGCGCATCATCGTCGCCAGGCCCGACCACAGCGCGACGATGCGATGGCGGCCGAAGCGTTGCTTCCAGGCCTCGCGGTCTTCGAGCACCTGCGGATAGAGGCCAAGGCTGGCATTCACGAGGAAGACGCGATCGTTGACCATGCCGATCTGGGCGTGGCCGAGTGTCGCGCGCAGCAGCGCCTCCGTCGCGCCACGCGTATCGGTGGGGATGCCGTGGGTGCGGCCGACGAAGTTGAACGTGCCCTGCGGCAGCACGCCCATCGGCAGTTGCTCTCGCCACGCGGCGGCGGCCACGCCGTTGATCGTCCCGTCGCCACCGGCCGCGACGATGGCACCGCCCGACGCCTTCGCATAAGCGATGGCATCGCGCACCACGTCGGCGATATCGCCGCCGCCGTCGAACAGGAAAAAGCGGTGCGGGCGACCGGCGGCGTCGAGGATCGAGGCGATCTCCTCGCGAGCGATGGCCGCGTCCTGGTGGCCGGAGCCCGCATTCATCACGATGGCGAAGGAGAGATCGTTGGTCATCGAACGGATCGAAGCATCTGGCTCGTCACGGCCGCATGAAAATCAGTCGGTCGCCTTGCGTCCCTGCCGGAGGCGGATGTACTCGGCACTGCCGACGCAAAGCGTGAGCCAGGCGAGGCCCGTGGCATAGCCGGCCATCACGTCGCTGAAATAATGCACCTGCAGGAGGATGCGACTGATCCCGATGAGGCTGATCATGGTCACCGCGACGATGACGATAGGCCGATGAAAGCGTGCCGGGGTGAGCACCAGCAGCACATAGGCAAGCATGCCGTAGAACACCATCGAGCCCGACGCATGGCCGCTGGGGAAGCTGTAGCTCTTCTCGATGATGAAGCCGTGATCGTGCAAGGGTCGTTCGCGCTGGAACCACAGCTTGAGCAGGGTGTTGATCAGCGCGGTACCGATGAGGGTGACGATCCAGGCGCCAGCCAGCCGCGCGTGCCGTCGCCACAGCAGCGCGATGAAGACGAGCGCCGCGACGGTGCCGAGCACGGGGGGATTGCCCGTACGGGAAAGCAGGGCCACGACGTACAGCACGGGCCGGGGCATGTTCGCTTGCAGGTCGGTGGCCAGGGCGGCATCGAAGACGGTGAGGCCCGCCTGCTCGCGGACTTCCACGGCGATCACGGTGGCGATCAACAGGGCCACGACGAACACGGCGACGGCGGTGGCCGGCCGCAACAAGCTTCGCGCGTCCGGGTCCAGGCTATCGCGTCGGCGCACGGCCCTGCGCCAGCCCACATCGGCGCCCAGCAAGGCCAGGGCGAGCAAGACGGCCCAGATCGATAGGGCATGCCGGCTGATCCAATCCGCGTCCATTTCCGCTCGGTACTCGTCTCATGGCAGGATCGCCCATGTTGCCATGCCGCGCTTCCGCGGCGAGAGGGGAAAGCACACGATGAAGATCCTGCCTGCCCGCGCCGTCCTGGCGCTCGCGTTCCTTGCCGTCGGCTCGCTCGGCGCGCAGGCCGATGAGGCGCCGCTCGCGCACCGGATTGTCCGGGTCGCCCTCGACGGGGCGACCGACAAAGGTACGTCGGGACGTCTGCTCCTGTTCGCGGCACCGGCCGCCGTCGCCCGCGAAGCGGCCAAGGACGGCAAGGTGGAGGAGGTCGATACCAACCCCTTCCAGCCCAAGGCGGTCTCGGTCGCGGCGCGCGAGGTCAACTGGATCGCACCCGGCCAGTCGGTCGACCTGGACACGGATGGCGAGGCCTTCCCGACGGGATTCTCCAGCCTGCCGCCCGGCGATTACCTGGTCCAGGCCGTGCTCGACGTGGGCCACGACTACAACTACAGCGGCCGCCATGGTGGCGATCTGGTCAGCGAGGTGACGCCGGTCAAGCTCACGGCCGGCGGTGCGCTGCCCGTGCTGAAGCTCACCCGGACCGTGCCGGCCAGGGATCCGTGGCAGTTGCCGCCGACCATGCCCCAGGCGGTTCGCGACGCGCTGCCCGAGGCACGCCAACATGCCCATGCCGAAGTGCTGGAGAGCGCCGCTCTGACCGCATTCGCCGGCCACCCGCTGTCGATCCGGGCCTGGGTCGTGACGCCACCGGGTTACGACCCGAACGGCAAGACGCGTTATCCGACCGTCTTCGTCACCCATGGCTTCGGCGGCGGCTTCGACCGGTTCGCCGGCACGATCGCCTATGTCTGGACGGCGATGTCCAACAAGACCATGCCGCCGATGATCTGGGTGCTGCTCGACGAATCCGGTCCCACGGGCACGCATGAATTCGCCGATTCGGTGAACAACGGGCCCTGGGGCCAGGCGCTGACCACGGAATACATTCCGTGGCTGGAAGGTCGTTACAAGATGGACGCCAAGGTCGGCGGCCGCTTCCTCAATGGCCATTCCTCCGGCGGCTGGGCCACCCTGTGGCTGCAGACGCGCTACCCGAAGGTCTTCGGCGGCACGTGGTCCACCTCGCCCGATCCCAGCGATTTCCACGACTTCACCGGCATCGACCTGTATGCCGCTAACGCCAATGCCTACAAGCGTGCCGATGGCACGGCCTTTCCGCTGATCCGCGACAAGGGCCAGGTGATCGCCAGCTTCGACACCTTCGCCCATCTCGAACGCGTGCTTGGCGCCTACGGTGGTCAGCTGGCCTCGTTTGAATGGGTGTTCTCGCCGCGTGGCAAGGACGGCCGCCCGCAGCCGATGTTCAACCGCGACACGGGCGTCATCGACCCGGCCGTCGTGGCCTACTGGCGCGACCATTACGACATCGCCCAGCGCCTGCGCACGCACTGGCCGGAACTGAAACCGGATCTCGACGGCAAGATCCACCTGATCGTGGGCACGGCGGATACGTTCTACCTCGACGGATCTGCGAAACTTCTCAAAGACACCCTCGACGGCCTGCATGCGAAGAGCGATATCCGCTTCCTGCCGGGCAAGACACATTTCGACCTCTACATGGAGGGCGACGACCGCAACGCGATGCTGAAGAAGATCGCCTGGGAAATGTACGGCGTGGCGCGACCCGGGCAGGGGAAGGGGCCGTGACCGGCCCGACTGCGACCAAGGTGCAAGGGCGCTCGAGGCGACAGTGACATACGCTCGGCTCATGACGGCTGAAGGCAAACCGATGAGCTACGAGGAACTCTGGCGCCGCTCGGTCGACGAGCCGGAGCTGTTCTGGGCCGAGCAGGCAAGGCTGATCCACTGGGAGACGCCGCCGCAGCGCATCCTCGACGAATCGCGTCCGCCCTTCCGCCGCTGGTTCGTCGGCGGTACGACCAACCTCTGCTACAACGCGATCGATCGTCACCTCGACGAGCGCGGCGATCAACTGGCTCTCGTGGCGGTCTCTACCGAAACCGACACGACCCGCGAGATCTCCTACCGCGACCTGCATCGCGAGGTGAATACGTTCGCCGCGGTGCTGGTCGAACTGGGCGTGGGCAGGGGCGATCGTGTGGTCATCTACATGCCAAACATCGCCGAGGCGGTGTTCGCGATGCTTGCCTGCGCCCGCATCGGGGCGATCCACTCGGTGGTTTTCGGCGGGTTCGCCGCGCACAACCTCGCCTTGCGCATCGACGATGCGGAGCCGGCGTTGCTGATCTGCGCCGACGCGGGCATGCGCGGTGGCAAAGTGATTCCGTACAAACCGCTGATCGATGCCGCGCTGCGTGAAACGAAGGCTCCGCCGAAGCATGTGCTGATCGTCGATCGCGGCCTCGATCCCACCATGGACCGCCTCGCCGGTCGCGATGTCGATTACGACGATCTGCGGCGCCGACACGACGACGCCAACGTCCCGGTGGTGTGGCTCGAATCCAACGAGCCCAGCTATCTCCTATACACCTCCGGCACCACCGGCAAGCCAAAAGGTGTGCAACGCGACGTCGGTGGTTATGCGGTGGCGCTGGCGCTCTCGATGACGACGATTTTCGACCTGCATCCCGGGCAGACGATCCTGTGCACCTCGGACGTCGGTTGGGCGGTAGGCCATTCGTACAATGTGTACGGGCCACTCATCGGTGGATGCACCGCGATCCTCTACGAAGGTCTGCCGACGGCGCCCGATCCGGGCATCTGGTGGCGACTGTGCGAGAAGTATCGGGTACGGACCATGTTCTCTTCGCCGACGGCCATCCGCGTGCTGAAGAAGCAGGACGTGGCATGGTTGTCGAGATCGGACCTTTCGGCGCTGAAGTACATTTTCTGCGCGGGCGAGCCGCTCGATCAGACGACCTACGCTTGGTTGTCGACAGGAACCGGCAAGATCGTCGTCGACAACTACTGGCAGACCGAAACCGGCTGGCCGGCGGTGTCGCTGATGCCCGGACTGGACCTCAAGGCGGTCAGGCCGGGTTCGCCGGGCTTTCCGACGTTCGGCTTCCGCATGCGGGTAATCGACGAGGCGACCGGGGACGAAAAGGAGCCTGGCGAAAAGGGCGTGCTGGTGATCGAACCACCGTTGCCGCCCGGCTGCCTGAGCACCATCTGGCGCGACGACGATCGCTACGTGCGGAGCTACTTCGGGCACTTCAAGGAGTTGCTCTATAGCTCGCTGGACTGGGCGGTGCAGGACGCCGATGGATACCTGTTCATCCTTGGGCGAACCGACGATGTCATCAACGTGGCCGGCCATCGGCTGGGAACGCGTGAGATCGAGGAGTCGGTGGCCACGCTGGGGGCGGTGGCGGAGGTCGCCGTGGTCGGCATCGGCGACGAGCTGAAAGGGCAGTTGCCCGCGGTCTTCGCCACGCTCAAGCAGGGCGTGACCGACGATCCGCGCGACGTGGCCCAGGCGATGGAACGAAGGGTGGTCGAGTTGCTGGGTGGCGTTGCCCGTCCGGGCTGCGTCTATGTGGTCGCCGCACTACCGAAGACCCGTTCCGGGAAACTGCTGCGCCGGGCGATCCAGGCCCTGATGGAGGGGCTGGACCCGGGCGACCTGTCGACGCTGGACGATCCGGCGTCGCTGGAGGAGATCCGCAAGGCGATCGCACGCGGCCCACAGTGCGGTCAGGCGCGGCGACCCGCCACGTAGGAGCCGATTCATCGGCGATCGGCGCGGCAGCGCGCCCGGCCGGGGCATGGCCTGTTCTCCCGCGACGCAGCAAGGCCCAAAGGACGGTTCGCGCTAAAATGGGATTCTTTACGCGGAGAGTTCCATGGCACAGCTTCCCTCGGCCGGCGGTCGCTTCCGCGCCGCTCTCGCGGCCGAACAGCCGCTGCAGGTGATCGGCGCGATCAATGCCAATCATGCCCTGCTGGCCAAGCGCGCGGGCTTCCGTGCCATCTACCTGTCTGGCGGCGGTGTCGCCGCCGGGTCGCTGGGCCTGCCGGATCTCGGCATCAACACGCTGGACGACGTGCTCACCGATGTCCGCCGCATCACCGATGTGTGCGACCTGCCGCTGATGGTCGACATCGATACCGGTTTCGGTCCCAGCGCGTTCAATATCGCGCGCACAGTGAAGAGCCTGATCAAGTTCGGCGCCGCGGCGTGCCATATCGAGGACCAGGTCGGCGCCAAGCGCTGCGGTCACCGCCCGGGCAAGGAAATCGTCACCACGGAAGAAATGGCCGATCGGGTCAAGGCCGCCGCCGACGCGAAGACCGACCCGGACTTCTTCCTCATCGCCCGTACCGACGCCATCGCCGTGCTCGGCGTGGACGCCGCGATCGAACGTGCCATCGCCTGCCAGCAGGCCGGTGCCGACGCCATCTTCGCCGAGGCCGCCTACGATCTGCCGACCTACAAGCGCTTCGTCGACGCGCTGGACGTACCGGTGCTCGCCAACATCACCGAGTTCGGCCAGACCCCGCTGTTCAGCACCGAAGAACTCGGCAGCGTCGGCGTGGGCATCGTGCTTTACCCGCTTTCCGCGTTCCGCGCCATGAACAAGGCCGCCGAGAACGTCTACACCGCCATCCGCCGCGATGGTCACCAGCGCAACGTCATCGAGTCGATGCAGACGCGCGAAGAGTTGTACGACCGCATCGGCTATCACGACTACGAGCGTCACCTCGACGCTCTGTTTTCCAAGAAGGGTTAAGGAGAGTCACGCATGAGCGACACCACCACCACTACCCAGCCGAAGGCAAAGAAGTCCGTCGCCCTTTCCGGCGTCGCGGCGGGCAACACCGCGCTATGCACGGTCGGCCGTAGCGGCAACGACCTGCATTACCGTGGCTACGACATTCACGACCTCGCCGCCAAGGGCTCCTTCGAGGAGGTCGCTTATCTGCTCGTCCACGGCGTCCTGCCGAACTGGATGGAGCTCAACGCCTATCGCGCCAAGCTGAAGCGCCTGCGTGGCTTGCCGGCACCGGTGAAGTCCGCGCTGGAGCTGCTGCCCGCCGCGACGCATCCGATGGACGTGATGCGTACGGGCGCCTCGGTGCTGGGCACCGTGCTGCCTGAGAAGGAAGACCACAACCTCACCGGTGCGCGCGATATCGCCGACCGCCTGATGGCCAGCTTCGGTTCGATGCTGCTGTACTGGTACCACTTCAGCCACAACGGCAAGCGCATCGAGACGGAGACGGAAGACGAATCGATCGCGGCGCACTTCCTGCACCTGCTGCACGGCCGCAAGCCGAGCGACCTGCACTCGCATGCGCTCGATCGCTCGCTGGTGCTCTATGCCGAGCACGAGTTCAACGCCAGTACGTTCACCGCTCGCGTCATCGCCGGTACCGGTTCGGACATGTACTCGGCGATCACCGGTGCGATCGGTGCGCTGCGTGGGCCCAAGCATGGTGGTGCGAACGAGGTCGCGATGGAAATCATCGCGCGCTACCGCGATGCCGCGGAGGCCGAGGCCGATATCCGCGCACGTGTCGAGCGCAAGGAGATCATCATCGGCTTCGGTCACCCGGTGTATACCGTGTCCGATCCGCGCAACGAGATCATCAAGGAGATCGCGCGCAAGCTCTGCATCGACGGCGGCAATCCGCGCCTGTTCGAAGTGTCGGAGAAGATCGAAAAGCTGATGTGGGAACTGAAGAAGATGTTCCCGAACCTCGACTGGTACTCGGCCTCCGCGTATCACATGATGGGCGTGCCGACGGCGATGTTCACGCCGCTGTTCGTCATCGCGCGCACATCGGGCTGGAGCGCACACGTGATCGAGCAGCGTCAGGACGGCAAGATCATCCGGCCGAGCGCGAACTATACGGGGCCGGAAGACCAGGCCTACGTTCCGATCGAAAAGCGCTAAGAAGGACGTGTAGGTGCCGATTCATCGGTGAAAAGCCAACGGAGCGGTGACGCTCGGAGGCCCATCGCCGATGAATCGGCTCCCACATGGAGCAACGGGTGGCGCTCGCCCATCGCCGATGAATCGGCTCCCACATGGAGCTAACGGCGGGTGATCGTGCGGCTTGCTGTGGGAGCCGCTTCAGCGGCGATGGGCACCCGCCAAAGCGTTACAAAGCAGCCGCCAGGCGCGTCGCCTTATCGATCGCCCGCTTGGCATCGAGTTCCGCCGCGACGTCCGCCCCACCCACCAGCCGGACATCCATGCCGCGCGCGACAAGCGCATCGTGCAGCGTCCGGTTCGGCTCCTGGCCGGCACAGACGACGACGTTGTCGACATCGAGCACTTGCGCCTGGCCGTCGATGGTGACATGCAGCCCGGCGTCGTCGATGCGGTCGTAACCCACGCCGCCGACCATCGTCACTTTCTTGTTCTTCAGCGTCGCGCGATGCACCCAGCCGGAGGTCTTGTTGAGCCGGGCGCCGGGGCGTCCCGACGTGCGCTGCAACAGCCAGATCTGTCGCTCGGATTTTTCCGGCTGAGCGGGCATGAGTCCGCCCGGCGTGGCCATGGTCATGTCGACACCCCATTCCCTGGTCCAGCGCACGATGTCCGTGCTGGGGGAGGGCGCCGCTTCGCTGAGGAATTCGGCCACGTCGAAGCCGATGCCACCGGCGCCGATGATCGCGACCTTGTGGCCGACGGCGGCGTGGCCTTGCAACACGTCGAGATACGAGAGCACCTTGGGATGGTCGGCGCCGGGAAGATCGAGCGCGCGGGGAAGCACGCCCGTGGCGAGGATCACCGTATCGAAGCCGCCGCTGGCCAGCGAGTCGACCGTGGCATCGGTGCCGAGGCGGCGCTCGACGCCCGTTTCGTCGAGACGATGGCTGAAATAGCGCAGCGTCTCGCTGAATTCTTCCTTGCCCGGGATGCGCTTGGCCATGTTGAACTGACCGCCGATCTCGCTGGCACGGTCGAACAGGACGACCGAGTGGCCGCGTTCGGCCAGGGTCGTCGCCGCAGCGAGGCCGGCAGGGCCCGCACCGACCACGGCGACGCGCTTGCTCGTCACCGCTGGTGTCATGGTGAGCTCGGTCTCGTGGCAGGCGCGCGGATTGACCAGGCACGATGCACGACGGTTCTCGAAGACGTGGTCGAGGCAAGCCTGATTGCAGGCGATACAGGTGTTGATCGCCGCGGGGCGGCTGGCTTTCGCCTTGTTCACCCATTCCGGATCGGCGAGTAGTGGACGCGCCATGGAAACCATGTCCGCATCGCCATGGGCGAGGATGCGTTCGGCCACGTCCGGCATGTTGATGCGGTTGGTGGTGACCAGGGGGATGCCGACTTCACCCTTCATGCGCCGGGTCACCCAGCTGAAGGCGCCGCGCGGCACGCTGGTGACGATGGTCGGGATACGCGCCTCGTGCCAGCCGATACCGGTGTTGATGATCGTGGCTCCCGCCGCCTCGATCGCCTTGCCGAGCGTGACGATATCGCCCCAGGGCTGTGCGTCGTCGACCAGATCCAGCATGGACAGCCGATAGATGATGATGAAGTCCTTGCCCACCGCCTCGCGCATGCGACGGACGATTTCGATCGGGAAGCGCATGCGGTTCTCGGCCGAGCCACCCCAGCGATCCGTGCGCTTGTTGGTGCGCGGGGTGAGGAACTGGTTGATCAGGTAGCCCTCCGAGCCCATTACCTCGACGCCGTCGTAGCCTGCCTCGCGCGCCAGCCTGGCACTGCGCACGAAGGCATCGATGCTGCGCTCGACGCCGCCGGCGGACAGCGCCCGTGGCGTGAAGGGAGTGATCGGTGACTTGATCTTCGATGGCGCTACCGAGAACGGCTGGTAGGCGTAGCGTCCGGCATGGAGGATCTGCATGCAGATCTTGCCGCCTTCCGCATGCACCGCACGCGTGACCTTGCGATGACGACCGACGTGCCAGGGCCGCGACATGGTGCCGGACATCGGCTTCAGCCAGCCCTGGAGGTTCGGCGCGATGCCCCCGGTGACGATGAGGCCGACACCCCCACGAGCCCGCTCCGCGAAGAAGGCGGCGAGCTTGTCGTAGTCGGCCGCCTTGTCCTCCAGGCCGGTATGCATGGATCCCATGAGCACGCGATTGCGCAGCGTGGTGAAACCGAGGTCGAGCGGGGCGAGGAGGTGCGGATAGGACACGGCGGGATCCGGGTTCAAACGATCGTTCGAATGATCCTCGTAACCGCGGTCCGGAGCAAGGGCGACAGCACCAACCGGGCTGCGGAGCAGTGGCGTTACGGCGTGTATCAGGCGCTTTACAAAACGAACCGGCCGTTCAGCGTGCGAACGCCGGCAAATCCGCATGGGACCGGGGTCTCGCAGCAGGCGCGACAGCGGGCACGCTATTTGCTCTCTTCTATGACCCGGAACGTTGGCAGGGCGTCCGGTCTTCCCGCAGAAACAGGGGTTTCGCGTCGCTCACAGGAGACTTTCCCATGCGTAAGACACTTATCGCCACGGCGATCTGCCTCGCTATCGGATTCGCTTTGCCGGCCATGGCCGACGACACCCAGACAGGTGGAGCAGGACCGTCCGCACAGCGTAAGTCGACAGCCATTCAATACACGGACAACTCGACCTACACAGATAGCTCGACGCATTCCAATCCAACCACCAACACCACATCCAGTTCGTTCAATACGACCAATGCGATCGCCAATGGCGTGTTGAACGGAACGGTCAGCGGTGTCACTACCTCCGGCAACGGCAACGTCGCCTCGAACTGGGGCAACGCCAGTGGCGGCAAAGGCGGAACGGGCGGCGACGGATACGGTGCCAAAGGGTCTGGCGGCAAAGGCGGATCCGGCGGTGATGGCGGCAACGCACGTGCTCGTGGCGCTGTCGGTGGCGACGGCTCCTCCGACAGCGGCAGCGCCGGCTCCCTGACCGCATCGTCCGGTGGCGGCGCCCACGGCAACGGCGGCGGTGCCTCGGGCGATGGTGGTAGCGCAAGGTCGCGTGGTGCCGGTGGCGGCGCTCCCACGGGTGGCGCTTCGGCCAGCACGGGCGGCGCAAGCGCCAGCACCGGCGGCGCCGGTACGTCGGGCGATGCGACCGCGACGGCGACCGGTGGCACCGGTACCGGTGGTGCGGGTGGCGAAGCCCTGGCATCGGGCGGCGCAGGCGGTGCGGGTGCGGCCGGCGGCGATGGCACGGGCGGCGCGGGCAATGGTGCCAGCGGCGGTGCCGGCGGCGCAGGCGGCACGAACAACGTCAACGCAGGTTCGTTCGACATGTCCAACAGCATGGGTAGCGCGGGCGCCGCGGCCGCAGGCATCAGCAACTTCGCGCAGAACAGCGGCGCGGCGTCGTTGATCCAGCAGGGCGTGAACGTCCAGGCCAACCTGAGCGTGGGTTCGGCTCCGTAACGCAAGCCAGACGAAAGCGACCGGAACCACGGAGCGCCTCGCGCGCTCCGTGGATATCCGGAAGGAACGAACGTCCTTGCGGGAGAACACCCATGCCGAATCACCGGATCCACCGTACGCGTGTCGCGCTGGCCGCGATCGTCGCCGCCTGCGTGAGCACGGCCGCGTACGCCACGCCCCCTGGGCAGGAACCGCCCCCGCCGTCGTTCGGCGCGGCGACCCCGTCCGAGCAGTTGCAGGACATGAGCGGCGGTACCAACACCACCAACAACATCAACAACCAGACCGTCAACGGCACGATGACCAACACCGACGCGAAGGATAATTTCAGCGGGAGCAATATCGTCTCCGGCAGCGCGTTCGGGAGCTCCGCCGGCCTGCCGACGGTGATCCAGAACTCCGGCAACAACGTGCTCATCCAGAACGCGACGATCGTCAACATCAGGATGAACCAGTGAGGACTGCCTGCGCCATCGCGCTGCTTCTCGCGCTTGCCGCCACCCCGGCGATCGCGATGACGGCGGAGGTGCAGACCAGTCCGGGTACCTCGTACCCGATGCACCTGACGAGCCTGAAAGAAGCGCGCTTCCGCAACACCATCCGGCAAAAATACGACTTCAGCTGCGGATCCGCGGCGGTGGCCACGCTGCTCACGTACCAGTATGGCTATCCGATCGACGAACAGGCGGCGTTCGACGTGATGTACACCAATGGCGATCGCGCCAAGATCGGCAAGGAAGGTTTTTCCCTTCTCGATATCAAGCGCTTCCTCGCCTCGCGCGGATTCGACGCCGATGGCTTCGACGTGCCGCTGGAGAAGCTCGATGACGAAGGTATTCCCGCCATCGTGTTGATCAACGAACGTGGCTACCACCATTTCGTGGTGATCAAGGGCTACAAGAATGGCCGTGTGCTGGTCGGCGACCCTGCACGCGGCACCCGTTCGATGTCGAAGCGCCGGTTCGATGCGATGTGGAACAACCACGTCGTCTTCGTCATCCACAATGAGCGAGACCGCGCCATCTTCAACAGTCCGCGCGACTGGGCGGTTGCTCCCGCGGCACCGATCACCGAAGGCATCGAGCGTAACGGGCTCGGGCCGATCGTCATGCCCAAGCGCGGACCGGGGGACATATGAAAACCCGCCCCATCCTCTTGGCCGCCGTGTTCGCCAGCGGTGCCTGTGCCGTCACGCAAGCGGCCGACTTCCCGGTCAATCACGCCCTACCCGACGCCCAGTTGGACACGATTCGCGGCGGATACGATCTGGGCGACAACCTGCGCGCGTCGTTCGCCCTGGAACGCACGGTGCTGATCAACGGCATGGAAGCGATGCGAACCACCATCTCGGTCCCCGACATTGCCAACATCACCGCCCAGCAAGCGGCGCAGCTTCAGAGTGCGTTGCAGACCACGGTGATCAATGTGGGCGACAACCGTGTCGACGCCGCCGCGCTGACGCCGGGCAATGCGGCCCAGGCCAGCGCAACGGCGCAGTCCGCGGCGTCGGTGCCCGCCGTGAGCGCGGCGGTGCAGGCGCCCACCGCGGCAACGGCGTCGGTCAACTTGCCCGCCTCGATCACACCGGGTCTCGTCATCCAGAACTCGCTAGACAACCAGGCCATTACGGCCACCACCACGATCGACGCATCGGTGAATACGGCACGCATGCTGCAGAACATGCGGGTGGCGGAGTCCGTCAACGATGCGGTGATCCAATTCCGGGGGAATTGAGCATGTATCGCAACGGCAGGGTGATGCAGGCAAGAACCTGTGCGGGTGCGCTCGCGCTGGCGACGCTTCCGATGTGGATTGGCGCGTGCCTGGCCCAGGAGGCCAGTGCGAGCAGCAGCGCGGCGGTCGATCCCGCGCTGCGCGAGAAGATCGAAGCGCAGGGCCGACGTATCGATGCCATGCGCAGCAAGATGGCCGAACAACTCGCCGAACTCGAGCAGATGAAGCGCGAGCTCGCGTCGCAGGAGGTGCAGTACAACGACCTGCGCAAGGCCATTGGCATGAATGCGCTGGAAGACGCCCGTGGCGGCTCCGCCGCGGTGGCCGGCACGCAATCCGCACCGACACTGCAGGATGACCAGCAGGGCGCGCCTGCGCAGCCCTCGCAGCCTGTGGTGGCGACGCGGCCGGTCGGCAGGCGCCCCGCGGAGGACGATCGGCCGCCGGAGGTGGCGCCGATCTTCGACCAGCCCGGCGTGCTCACGCCCAAGGGCAAGCTGATCATCGAGCCGTCCTACCAGTACGGCTATTCGTCGAGCGATCGGGTAGCCCTTGTCGGGTATACGGTCATCCCGGCCATCCTGATCGGTCTGATCGACGTGCGCCAGGTGAAGACGACGACCCAGACGGGTGCGCTGGCCTTCCGCTATGGCCTGACCAATCGCATGGAACTGGAAATCCGCGTTCCGTACGTCGACAACCATACCGACACCATCAGCCGCGAGATATTCACCGGCACCGCACAGGACAACCTCTTCACCACCAGCGGCAAGGGCATCGGCGATGTCGAGGCGACATTGCGCTACCAGCTCAACGACGGCGGTGCGGATAAGCCGTATTACGTCGGCTGGTTCCGCGCGAAGTCACGCACCGGGCGCGATCCGTTCGAAGTCACCAGTGATTGCGTCACCCGTTGTGTCGAGAACTTCACCGGCACGGGCCTGCCACTGCAGAGCCCCACGGGCACCGGTTTCTATTCGGCGCAGGCAGGCGTCACCTGGTTGTACCCGTCCGATCCCGTCGTGTTCTTCGGCAACTTCAGCTACCTGCACAATTTCGAACGAAAGAATGTAAGTCGTAACGTATTGCTCGCCGGCAAGCAGTTCCTCGGCAATATCAAGGCGGGCGACATCGCCGATATCAGCATCGGCATGGGTCTTTCGCTCAACGAGAAAGCGTCTATCAGTATCGGATACGACCAGGCATTCGTCGGTCGCACGCAGCAGAACGGCAAGGCGCTGCCGGGCTCCGCCCGTGCGACGCTGGGTTCGTTGTTGATCGGCGGTTCGTATCGCTACAGCGAGAAAGAAACCCTGAACGTAACGCTAGGCGTTGGTGTCACCCGCGATACGCCGGATACGACGATTACCGTGCGCGTCCCGATCACGCTCTGACGCAGACAACTTGTTCACTCTCCTGAACGCGTTTCAAACACGCGAGAGTTCCCGTGCACGCGTTGCACACATCCCTGTTCGTTAATCTTTCGCTGGGGGTTCGATCAAAAACAAAGACATTGGCAGGGAGTTTCAGACACATGCGCAACCGTCATCATCGTTTCGGCAAGGCCACCGCGGGCCTCGCCATCGCCACACTCGCTGTCTTCGGTGCCGCTGCGCATGCGCAGGACAGCAATAAGAAGTCCCAGTCGCCCGCACTCGACAACATCAGCCTGTGGGTCGGTGGTTACTACACCAACAACGACACCAACATCGGCGGGAAGACCAACTTCCTGAACACCAAGGGCAATGTGAACCTCGAGAAGGATCTCGACTTCAAGAAGCACAAGGCCGTGCCGCGCGTGCGTCTCGACTTCCTGATCGGCGAACACCAGGGTTTCAGCTTCGACTACTACGAAGTGAATCGTTCGCACTCGAGGACGCTCCAGGAAAACATCGACTTTCTCGGTCAGCCCATCGACGCCACCGCGGAAGCGCGTGGCAACCTGAAGTTCACCTTCGGTAGCGCGGCCTACAAGTGGTGGTTCGGTACGGGCGACGACGTGTTCGGCCTCGGCCTGGGTGCGGCCTATTACAAGGTTCACGCCAGCGTTTACGGCAGCGCGTCCATCGACGGCGAAAGCGTCGCCTCGGGCGCGAGCGCGAACGAGAGCGCATGGGCACCGAACCTGCAGATCGGCTGGCGCCATTCGTTCAACGAGCAGTGGCGCATGTACTTCAACGCCTCGGGCGTGAAGAAGAACGGTGGCCAGCTCAACGGCCACATCTACGACGCCGCATTGGGCCTGGAGTATTTCCCCTGGCAGAACGTGGGTATCGGTGCGGAGTACGCGTACACCAAGATCAAGCTCAACCAGGACAAGCGTCAGTACAACCTCGACCTCGACATGAAGCTCAACGGTCCGGCTGCCTACATTCGCTTCCGTTTCTGATCGTCTGGTTGGCGAACGGTCTCGTGCCGTTCGCCTCGCCAGGGGGAATCCGCAGGCCGCCTTCGGGCGGCCTGTTTTTTATTCGGTTGGCTGCTGGGCCGGCGGCGTTGTCGCCTCATGCTCGCGCTGCCGGGGCCTCGCGGTTCTCGACCTGCGGTGTTCCGCTCCGTACCTTTTCGCCGATGAATCGGCTCCCACAGACGAACTGGTCTCCCAGACGAACTGCTCTCACATACGAGCTGCTCTCACAGACGAGCTGCTCTCACAGACGAGTTGCTCCCAGAGAGGGGCTGCTCCCAGAGACGGGCTGCTTTCACAGATGGGCTGCTCTCACAGATGGGCTGCTCTCACAGACGAGTTGCTCCCACATGGGCTGCGGGCTTGCGGATTGGGCTGTCGGACTCACTGGCCGCTGAGGTGCGAAAGAGCCTTCCCCCGCTGCGCCAGGCGCGCACGCCACCAGCCGCCGGCGCAGATGCCGATGACGAGGATGGCGTCGAGGGTCCACGGGGCCCAGGGATTGGCTTCGAACCATGAGGCGACCAGCGGGTCGTGGGCGATCATGCGGGCGGCGGTCCAGGCGACGGCTGCGGCGCCGATGTAGATCACGACGGGGAAGCGCTCGATCAGTTTCAGGATGAGGGTCGAGCCCCAGACGACCAGCGGCACGCTGATCGCGAGGCCGAGGACGACCAGCCCCATGTGGCCCTTGGCGGCGCCGGCGATCGCCAGGACGTTGTCCAGGCCCATCAGCGCATCGGCGATGACGATCGTGCGGATCGCCGCCCAGAAGCCTGCGGCGGGCGTAATGGCGGGGTCGTGCTCGTCGTGCTTGAGCAGCTTCCAGGCGATGGGAACGAGCAGCGCGCCGCCGATCAACATCAGCCCGGGAAGCTTGAGCAGCCAGATCACCGCAAAGGTCAGCACGATGCGTAGCGCGACGGCGCCGAAGGTGCCCCAGAACACCGCTTTCTTTTGCAGCTCGCGAGGCAGGTTGCGCGCGGCCAGGGCGATCACGATGGCGTTGTCGCCGGCGAGCACCAGGTCGAGCAGGATGATGGCTGCCAGTCCGGAGAAGAATTCGGGAGTGAGGAAATCCATGAAGCGGGTCCTTCGCGCGTTGTGAGATCGAATGCGGCGGCGACGGGCACGCGCACCCGTCGTCACCACAAAAGTCTCGTTCCCGGCGCGATGCCGCCGCGACGCCCGGGACGCGTGTGGCGTCCGTACTGACGATCGTCGCGCACGAGGCCGGCAGGCCCCGCGGAACTACTCCCTCTTGGGCGGTAGTGGTCGGCATTGTGGGGGTTGGGATGCACCGCGGCAAGACATACCCGGGGGGCGACCGGCTAAAATCGCCGGTTTCCCACCCTCCACGAGTGAAGTCCATGAGCGCACACGACATCCGTTCCGCCACGCGTCCCGACCCGGACCAGCCGCTGGTGGACATCGCCAACTACGTGGCCGATTACCAGATCGACTCGAAGGAGGCGTACGACACCGCGCGCTACATGCTCCTTGACTCGCTGGCCTGCTCGGCCCTGGCGATGAAGTTCCCGGATTGCGTCAAGCACCTCGGCCCCCTGGTCCCGGGCGCGGTCATGACCGGGGGCGCCCGCGTGCCGTTCACCTCGCACGAACTGGACCCGGTGCAGGCCGCCTTCGCCATCGGCACCCAGATCCGTTACCTCGACTTCAACGACACCTGGCTGGCCGCCGAGTGGGGCCATCCGTCGGATAACCTGGGCGCGATCCTCGCCGTCGCCGACTACCTGTCGCGCAAGGCGGACAAGGAAGGTGGCAAGCCGCTCACCGTCCGCGACGTCCTCGGCTACGCCATCAAGGCCCACGAGATCCAGGGCTGCTATGCGCTGAAGAACAGCTTCAACCGCGTCGGCCAGGACCACGTGATCCTCGTCCGCCTGGCCTCCACGGCGGTGACCACCGCCATGCTCGGCGGCGGCAAGGAGCAGATCACCACGGCCGTTTCGCACAGCTGGATCGACAACGGTGCGCTGCGTACCTACCGCCACGCTCCGAACACCGGTCCGCGCAAGAGCTGGGCCGCGGGCGACGCCTGCCGCCGTGCCGTCACCCACGCGATCAACGCGGTCTACCGCAACGTGGTCGGCTACCCGTCCGCCCTGACGGCCAAGACCTGGGGCTTTTATGACGTGGCCTTCAAGGGCAACGCCTTCGAATTCGAGCGTCCGTTCGGCAGCTACGTGATGGAGAACGTGCTGTTCAAGATCAGCTTCCCGGCCGAGTTCCATGCCCAGACGGCGGTGGAATGCGCCATGGCGCTGCATGCCCAGGTCGCCGATCGCATCGACCAGATCGAGAAGATCGTCATCGAGACCCAGGAAGCCGGCGTCCGCATCATCGACAAGACCGGGCCCCTGGCCAACTACGCCGACCGCGACCACTGCATCCAGTACATGGTCGCCGTTCCGCTGATTTTCGGTCGCCTGACGGCAGACGACTACAACGACGCCGTCGCCGCGGATCCGCGTATCGACGCCCTCCGCGACAAAATGACCGTCGTGGAGAATCCGCAATTCACCAAGGATTACTTCGACCCGGAAAAGCGCTACATCGGCAATTCGGTCCAGGTTTTCTTCAAGGATGGGTCGAAAACCGAAAAGGTCTCGATCGATTTCCCCATCGGCCACCGCAATCGCCGTGCCGAAGGCATCCCCGTCCTGCTCAGGAAGTTCGAGGCCGCCCTCCGCGCAGAGTGGCCTGCGGAGCGGGTCGAGAAGGTTCTTGCGGTCACTTCCTTGCCGGAAAAGCTCGACGCCATGCCCATTCACGAGTTCATGACACTCTTCACGGCTTGATAATGGCCGTGACTCAAGTATGAACGGCGGTTTTTAGCACGTGTTCAATTGTTTGATTTTTGCTAAACTGCCGCCGCCCGTTGAAGGGGTTTAAAGCGAGGGACGGCCGAAGTCCCCGGATTCGATAAGAGTTTCTACGCGCGATTTCCGTCTGGGGTGGAGCGCGGACGCGAATACCAATAATGAGGAGACACCGATGAAACGTAAGGGCTTGTTTTTGCTGATTGGCTTGGCCCTGGGCGGCGTGGGTGCCGTTCACGCGCAGGAATCCGCAGACACCGCGGGTAACGGCTATGACGGCCGCTGGTACATCGCCCCGACGGTTGGCGGTTACTACAACGACACCGACCGCAACACGAATGCGCGTCAGGTCTACTACGGTCTGGGCGTTGGTAAGTTCATTTCCAGCAACGCGTCGATCGACATCTTCGCTGATCGCACCAAGCGCGATAACGATGGCAATGGCCATTGGTCGAACAACAGCTACGGCGTTGCCGCCCGCTTCTACGCTGGTGCGTGGGACAGCTGGCGTCCGTACCTGCTCGCCGGTGTGATGGGTTCGTACCACCACAACCCGTCGGATAAGGGCTGGTCCCCGGCTGCCGAGCTCGGCGTCGGCGTGTCCAAGACCATCACCGACAGCTCCGACTTCCGCGTCGAAGCCGGCTACCGCTACGACTGGGACGACAAGACCATCCCGTCCAACAACGGTTACGGCGACTGGTTCCTCGGCTTCTCGATCGTCTCGCGCTTTGGCGAGCCGCCGGCAGCTCCGGCTCCGGTTGCCGCTGCAGCCCCGGCCGCTCCGGATTGCTCCACCCTCGACAGCGATGGCGATGGCGTGAACGATTGCGACGACAAGTGCCCGGGTACGCCGGCTGGCACGATCGTCGGTCCGGATGGTTGCCCGCAGAAGGTCGTCATCGACCTGCGCGGCGTCAACTTCAAGTTCGACCGTCCGAAGAAGGGCGAGACGAACATCGGTCCGTCCCTGCAGGAGCCGACCAGCGAATCGCTGGGCGTCCTCGACCAGGCTGTCGACACGCTGCAGCGTTACCCGACCGTCAAGGTCACGGTTGCCGGTTACACGGATAGCGTCGGTAAGGACGCTTACAACCAGGGTCTGTCCGAGCGTCGCGCCAAGATCGTGTTCGAGTACCTGACGGCTCACGGCATCGGTGCCGACCGTCTGGAAGGCCCGATCGGTCATGGTAAGAACAACCCGATCGACACGAACGACACGGCCGAAGGCCGCGCTCGTAACCGTCGTACGGAACTGCAGGTTCAGCAGTAATCCGTTAAAGATCGGTAGTTACAGAAAGGAGCCCGGCGAAAGCCGGGCTTTTTTTTTTGGGTTCATCGCGGCATTCCGGGGACGCCGAGGGCATATCGCGGCGAGCGCGGACGTGGCGGCGCAGAGCCTTCGGTGCCCACCCTCGCTGCTCAGACAGGTCCTCCGCGTTTCGTACCGGAAAGGCCGCTGCGCGGCCCATGTTCTTATTGGCCTACGGCCGCTCCACTTGTGCGGAACTCGCCTCGAGGG
>NZ_DATLIW010000034.1:0-194877 GCF_035539195.1 Luteibacter sp. | reverse complement strand
ACTTCCGCCAGATCACCAACGTGGCCGATGGCACGGAGGATCAGGACGCGGTGACCTTGCGTCAGCTCAAAGGTGCGATGAGCTCGTTTTCCGTCACGCCGATCAAGTACTTCCACGCCAACTCCACCGCCACGGATTCGGCGGCGATCGGTGCGGAATCGGTCGCGGTAGGCCCGCAGACCACGGTGAACGGCGACAACGGCATCGGTATCGGCAACCACGCGATCGTCGCGCAGACCGCGCCGGGCGGCACGGCGATCGGCCAGAACACCACGGTGAATCTTGCCGATGGCGTGGCGGTGGGCACGAATGCTACGTCCAACGGTATCCAGGCGGTGGCACTCGGTGCCGGCACGCAAGCCGCTTTCGCCGGTAGCGTGGCGCTGGGTGCCGGTTCGACGACGGACGCGGCGGTCGGTACGGCCAACACCACCCTCGCCGGCGTCACCTACAACTTCGCCGGCGCGAACCCAGGTTCGACGGTGAGCGTGGGAAGCGTGGGTGCCGAGCGCACCATCACCCATCTGGCCGCCGGCAGGATCAGCGGGTCCAGCACGGATGCGATCAACGGGTCGCAGTTGTACGCGACCAACCAGACGCTGGCACTGCTCGGTTCGCAGATCATCAACCTGTCCAACACCGTGAACAACTTCCCGACCGGCGGTGGCGGTGGCGGTGGTACCAACACGACGTACAACAACAGTGGCGACAACACCACGGCGTCAACCGCCACGGGCAACAACTCGACAGCCGTCGGCGCGGGGTCCAGCGCCAGTGGCGACAACAGCGTGGCGATCGGTGCTGGTTCGGTGGCCAACAGTGCCAACACGGTTTCGGTGGGCGCGACGGGTCACGAACGCACGATCACCAATGTGGCCAACGGCGTGAACCCGACCGACGCTGCGAACGTGGGGCAGGTCAGCCAGGCACTGGAGGAAGCCAAGAACTGGTCGAAGGATTATGTCGATCAGCGGTTCCAGAGCGTCGACAACGACCTGAACCGTATCGGCAACCGAGCCAATGCGGGTGTCGCCTCGGCCATGGCGATGGCGAGTCTTCCGCAGGCCTACCAGCCGAACCAGAATTCGGCGGCCGTCGCGGTGGGTACCTTCCACGGCGAGACGGGCGTTGCCGTCGGCATGTCGACCATCACCGAGAGCGGGCGCTATGTGCTGAAGCTCAACGCCACGACCAACTCGCGCGGCGACGCGGGTGCGGGCCTCGGCGCCGGCGTGGTGTGGTGAGGACCGACCCATGAATGCTATCCAAGGAATCAACCGTATGCGCAGTTCATTGAAAGGCATCACCCTGGCATCGCTGGCCCTGGCTCTGGCCGCTTGCGGGAATATCAGCCACGATGTGGCGAAGGATGGTCGAACCGCCGGCGAGTTGGTGTGGCCGGCGACCACCGACACCACACCCATGCACAAGGGCGGGACCTTTCCCAACCTGGCCAACCTGCGCCAGATGAGGCCCGGCCTGAACAAGCAGCAGGTATCGGACCTGATTGGCTATCCCCATTTCAGTGAAGGCGTTTGGGGGGTGAGAGAATGGAACTACGTGTTCAATCTCCGCAAACCTGGCGGCGACGCGATCACGGTCTGCCAATACAAGGTGTTATTCGACGAAGACAAGCTGGCACAGAGTTTCTACTGGAAGCCGGAGACGTGCGCGGGATTGGTCAACGAGCCATCTCCGGCGGCATCCGCTCCGTTGGCGCCCGCTCCCGTAACGACGGGCAGGCCGCGTATCCTTTCCGCCGATGCCTTATTCGCATTCGACAGGGCGGAGTTGTCATCGTCGGGGCGAACATCCCTGTACGAGGTCGCGGGCACGTTGCGTCGGCAGGGCGACAGGCTTCGTTCTGTGCGCATCGTCGGCTACACCGATCGTCTCGGCAGCGATAGCTACAATCGTGAGTTATCGCAGCGTCGCGCCGATGCGGTGAAGGCCTATCTGGTCTCGCAGGGGATTCCGGAAGACCGCGTGGTCGCCGAAGGCGCGGGCGACACCGATCCCGTCAAGGCATGCCATGACCTTGGCCATGTGCCATTGGTCGCTTGCCTGGCACCAAATCGCCGGGTGGAGATCTCGGTGCTCGACGCCGAGTAATTCCATGAGGCCGTCTCTCTTACGAGAGGCGGCCTTCGGGGTGCGTGGACTTCAAAGGGTGCTGGCGGCTACCGGGCGTTGGGGCAAACCATCCCGCCCCGCCGCACGGCGTGGAATTCGATCGAGAGCCCAAGGTCGTCTTGCGTGGGCGCAAGGAAGGACTCGCCCGAAAGGCCGGGATACGTCGCCAGCTTGCGTTCGTAACCACGCTCCACCCAACGCTGCGCACGTCCGAGATCGGTCACGGCGATGCTCACCCCCAGGATGCGTGGGCCGCCGCCGGCTATCGTCTGCGCCGCAAGGCCCGCACCGTCCGGCTGCAGTGCCAACAACGCCGTCGGTCCGACCGGCACACAGAACCCCTTCGCCCCGACCGCCGGCAGCGTGATCGCTACCGCATGGCCGAAGCCCATCTTTTCGAGCTCCTGGCGATCGGCATCGGCATCGCCCGATACCAGCCATATCGACGAGAGCGCGCGTGCGCCGTTAGGGTGTTCGCGCGTCACGCGGTAGTCGTCGGCATTGGCCGGGTCGAACTGGTCGGGTGCGTAGCCGGCCATGTAGTCGATGAAGAACGTGTTGCTCGACAACGGTGCACGGTCGAACGCAAACAGGCGCCATCCCGGCTTCGTGCTGTCGGGACCGGTGAAGAACGGGGTGACGGCATAGTGCAGCGCCTGCAGCGAGCTGTGGATCGCGTCGACCGACGAGGACCGGAAACCGAAGGTTCGCGCACCAGGGCCACCTTTTAGTGCCTGCTGGTCTTCCTTCATGCCCGGATCGAAGGCGGGGTCGCTGCGGGTGATGCCAAGCAGCTCGATAAAGCTGGTGTCCGAGAAGCGGATATAGCGGTTGGCCACGCCAGCGGGGTCGTGCCCGGGCCGGACCTGGAAGCCCAGTTTGACAGCCGTCGTCGAGGTTACCTCGTCGATCCCTCGCCCCCAGAGCAGGATATGGTCGAGCCGGGTGGGCACGGCGGCCGGTGTCGGCGCTGGAGCCGGCGACGGCAAGGGTGTCGAGGCCTGCGCCGCACCCAGGCACAGAAGGCACGCGGAAACGAACAACGTCAGGCGCATAGGTACTCCAGGGCATTCTGTCTGTGCGTGCTTTTTAGGGTGCGCAGACCGGTACCCGCAAGGACAATTACCGGGCAAAAACCGCCAGGCCGCTCAGGTGCTCGCGCTTCGACGCAGCGACTGCGGCGACATCCCGAAGGCACGCACGAACGCACGGCGCATCCGGTTCGCATCGCCAAACCCGGTGGAAACGGCGATGTGGTCCAGGTGCAGATGGCTGGTTTCGACCGCGATGCGGGCAGCCTCCAGCCGAAGGCCTTCCACGACCTTGGCCGGCGTCGCGCCGATCTCGGCGACGAAGGCGCGGGCAAAGTTCCGTGGGCTCATGGCGGCGCGTTCGGCCAGCCGCTCCACCGTCATTGGCTCGGCCAGGCGCGCACGCATCCAGCCGATCAGGTCGCAGAACCGACCGGTCTTGCCGCCTTGTTCGACGAGGACGGAGTACTGCGATTGCCCTACGTGCCGCCGTTGATGTACGACGAGTTGCTGGGCGGTGCGCCGTGCGATGGCCGGACCGAGGTCGTCTTCGACGAGCGCCAACGCCAGATCGATGCCCGCGGAGATACCCGCCGAGGTCCACAGGTTGCCGTCCCTGACGAACATCCGGTCGGCATCGAGCCGTACGCCCGGGTAGCGCAAGCGAAAGCGCTCGGCAGCGGCCCAGTGCGTCGTCGCGAGCCGACCATCGAGAAGCCCGGCCTCGGCGAGGAAGAACGCTCCCGAACACACGCCAGCCGCCCGACGCCAGGCGTCCTTGCCGAGCAGGGCGCTGATGTCGGCCTGGCCCGCTTCCACCTGGGCCAGGTTTCCGCCAGATACGATCACGGTGTCGAAACGCCTATGGTCGATCGGGGCGGTCGCCAGGCACACACCCGACGAGCTGCGCACGATGCCACCGCCCGGGGCGAGGACGTCGATCGTGTAGCTGTCCGGCCGGAAGCGCTCGGCCATCTCGAACACGGCGATCGGCCCGGCGGCATCCAGCAGCTGAAATCCGGGGAAAACGACGATGGCAATCTCGCGTCGCATGGGCCCACCCGTCGACTGGTTACGGCATCCTGGCCTTGAACTGCTTGCGCATGTCGGCCGGCACGCCAGCTTTTTCCAGCGATTCGTCCAGCTTCCGCACGCGCGAACGGAACGCGGCGACTTCCTGGGCAAAGCGCTCGGGATGGTAATCGATAAGGCGATCGGCTTGAGCGGCAGCGGAGAGCTCGTCCGGAATCCCGCCGAACTCGGTCCAGCGGCTCTTCAGCCACTCGACCGCCTCGCGTACGTCGCGCATCTGGCTTGCAAGGCCGTCGACGTCCGGCGCGTCGTTGGGCCAGGTGACGTCCACGGTCTGGGCACTGGCGAAGTCGTGCTCCGGCAGGGCCACCTGTAGCGTGAGGGTGCGGCCTTCGAGGCGCCACGTGCCGGGCTTCGGCTCGGCGTCGCCACCAACGCGCTGAAGCGCCTGCCCGTCGACGCTCACTTGGGAGGGCATGGACGATGCCACGAAGGCCACGCGCCAGCGACGCGTCGTCGGCATGCCCGCATACTGCCCGTCGCGAGCGGCGATCCGCAGACGCACCGCATGCCTGGACCACTCGGTGGCAAGCGATGTCCGTGCGAATGCCATGCCGCGATAGCTTTCGTCGTCCCCGGCGTCTTCGTACAACTGCGCTTGCTGGTTCTTGCCGGGGTAGACCACGATGGTGCGTGCGCCGTCGTCGTTGGCGACGCTGCGCGTCGGGTCGCTATTGGTCGGCACGATGGCACCGGCGCGTGCGAACACCGGCACCTCATCCAGTCGGTAGCGCCCGCTGACGGTTCGACCGCCCTGCACGGCACGTCCGCGCGTCACGTCGAACCAATCGCCCTTGGGCAGCCAGGCATCCTGTTTCGCGAAGCCGTCGCCGCCGGCGGCCGCGGTTACGGGGGCCACCAGAAGGTCGTCGCCGAACATGTACTGTCCGTTGAAGCGGTACGCCTGGTCGTCGTCCGGCCACGTGTAGTACATCGGGCGCACCAGCGAGACGCCCGTATCGAAGGCTTTGCGGCCCATGGTGTACGTATACGGAAGCAGGGTGTATCGCGTGATGACGGTGTCGCGCAGCGCATCGAACTGGGCCGGCGCGAAGCGCCAGGGCTCCTTGCGCAGGTCCGGATTCTTGGTGGTGTGCGTGCGCATGATCGGGCTGTACGCACCGAACTGCATCCAGCGGATGTAGAGCTCCGGATCGATCCGACGTGTCGCCGGATCGCTCTCGTCGCGGAAGGTATGACCGCCCAGATCGTGGCTCCAGTATCCGTACAGCACGTTGGATGCCGTCGCGGTGAAGCGCGGCTGGAACGCCAGCGAAGCCCAGGAAATGATCGAGTCGCCCGAGAAACCGATCTGGTAGCGATGATTTCCAAGGCCACCCCAGCGGTGATAGATGAGTGCGCGTTTCTCGCCCTGTTGCTGCATGTGGGTGAAGAACACATGGTTCAGCCACCAGGTGTTGCTCAGGCCGGGCAGGGCTTTCGACTCCCGCCACTGCTGCCAGTCCAGCCACCAGAAGCTCACGCCCATGTGTTGCAGGGGGTCCAGCACGGTCTTGAAGAATGCCGCCATGTACGTCGGGTCGGCCGCTTCGAAGGCGAGCGGTTTCGCCGGGTCGGCCTTCAGCTCGCCCATGAAACGGCCGTAGGATTCTTCATGCGGAAGGACGCCCGAAGCCGGATGCAGGTTCAGCGTCACCTTGAGGCCCTGCTCATGCAGCCATTGCAGCAGGCGCTCCGGTTCCGGGAATAGCGCACGATTCCAGGTAAAACCCGTCCAGCCCATGGTCTGGCCGTTCACATCCTTTTGCGGGTGCTCGGACGACAGCCCATCGGTGCGGTGCCAGTCCATATCGATGACCAGCACGTCCAGGGGAATACGGTAGCGGACGAAATCGGCGACAACCTCACGCAGCTCGCTGTCGCTGTAGTTCCAGTATCGCGACCACCAGTAGCCGAACGCATAGCGGGGAGGCAGCGGCTCACGACCGGCCAACACCGCGAAGTCGCTCAGCGCGGCAGTGTAATCGTGGCCGTAGCCGAAGAAGGTCCAGTCGGTACAGTCCTGGCAGGCGCGGCGGTGCACCCAGGGCAGTTTCTCGTCGCCGAAGACAAAGCTGCCGGTGTCGTCGACCACGTGCCAGCCATCGCGGGAGAGCAGACCGTCACCCAGGTCCAGCGGCGTGTTGTCGGCAGCGTGGCGGTCGCCGTCCACCTGATCGAGCGTGCGTGCGGTGCCCCCCAGGTTGGCGCTGTCTTTCTGCCCGGGATGCCAGCTGAAAGCGGGCTTCGACCGGACAGAAGCGATGCTGAGGTTGTCGGCCGTAAAGACGCCCGTGCCTTCCTTGTAGCGAAGCGTGACGTCGCTGGTGCGGATCACCAGCCAGCCTTTGTCGTGCGAAATCGTCGCATCGACGGCAGGGGCCTGCTTGCGCGTCGCGAACACCAGCGATGGCGCGTCTTCAAAGCGGCCGGCCTCGGCATATTCCATGCGGATGACGCGTGGCGTAAGGACGGTGAAGCGGGCGGATCCGCTGATGACGGGGGGCGTGGATGCCTGGGCGACCGTCGTGCCGGTCAGGAGCAACACCGTCGAGAACACCATCTTCCGCGCTAACGTCATTCGCCTGGCCCTGAGTGAGAACGCTCGGCTGACGACCCTACCATGTGCACCGTCCAGTGCAATGGGACGTGTGCCACATTCGGGCGGCCGCCCGGCGGGGGGCATCCACGACGGCTCGCCTGTCGTATAAGTACTTACGTCGTTCCATCCCTGCCCAAGGAGATCCCCGTCATGAAGCCATCGATGACCCTCGCCGCGCTTGCGCTGGCCGGTACGGCCGCCCTCGCGACCCCGGCTTCCGCCGCCCTGAAGGAAGGCACGCAAGCGCCGGACTTCACCGCACCGGCGTACCTCGCCGGCCAGCCGTTCACGTTCCGGCTGGCCGACGCCCTGAAGCAGGGACCAGTGGTGGTCTACTTCTTCCCGGCCGCGCATACGGACGGCTGCAATGTCGAAGCCCACATGTTTTCGGAGGCTATCGACAAGTTCAAGGCGCTGCACGCGACGGTGATCGGCGTGACCGCGGGCAATACGGGCGAGCTGGCGGACTTCTCGAAGGAGAACGAGCATTGCGGGGGCAAGTTCGCGGTTGCGGCCGACGAAGGTGCGAAGATCGCGAAGGAATACGACTCGACCCTGATGATCCGGCCGGGCTGGTCGGACCGCACGTCGTATGTCATCGCGCCGTCGGGCAAGATCACGCATGTGTATTCGAGCCTCAAACCGCAGAAGCATGTGCAGGAGTCGCTCGACGCGGTAAAGGCGATCGAGGACGCTCATTGACACGACGATGAATCGGGACCGACGGGATTGTGCGGTGTTCGATCTCGACAGGACGCTCCTGTCGGCCGATTCGACCGTTGCATGGATGCGCTGTCTGTTGCGGGCATCTCCCTGGAAGCTGCTTGCCGTGTTGCCCGTGCTTCCCGTGGCGCTGGTTCTTCTGCGTTTTCCCTCGGCAAGACGCATGGGCGCGTCGGTCTTGTTGTGGATTGTCACCTATGGCCTCGACCGATCCGCGCTGGGCCAGAGCATAGAGGCGTTCGCGACGCGTTTCGAACGAGGCATGCCGGGATTGCGCTGGTTCGATGACGGAATGGAACGACTCAGGGTCCATCTTGCCGGCGGCGATCGGGTCGTCGTTGTCACGGCCGCGCCGCAGTGGATCGCCGAACGATTGCTCGCGGTCTTCGGTAGCGATCTGCAAGTCATCGGTTCCGTCTTGCGACGCGCAGGCAGCGGTTGGATCCTCCAGCGCCACTGCCACGGTGCAGAGAAGTCCCGCATGCTCCTCGAATCGGGATACGGCGGGGCCTGGCGATGGGCTTACAGCGATAGCGACGACGATGCGCCGATGCTCCTCCGGGCGCGAGAGGCCTTCCTGGTCAACGCGAACGCGAAAGTGCAACGTCGGGCTGCTGCGCGTGGCGTGTCGCAGGCGGTCTTGCTTCGCTGGCGATAGAAGCCCACGGAATGTGACGCGCGTGGCGTTTCGACGCCAACGTGGGCGCCCATGCCGATAGCGTACGCAAACTGTCATAACCGGTCGCGACAATCGCCCGTTCAGGGGAGCCACGCAGCGCACGGGGACACGCATGACGATCCAGGACCGCCGACATTTCCTGAAGCTTTCGCTTGGCGCCGCGGGCGCCGCACTCACGGCATCGGTGGTACCGCCGTCCATCCAGAGGGCGCTGGCGGTGCCGGCGGCACGACGCACGGGCACGCTGAAAGATATCGAGCACGTGGTCATCCTCATGCAGGAGAACCGCTCGTTCGATCATTACTTCGGCAGCATGCGCGGCGTGCGCGGCTTCGGCGATCCGCGCACACATACGCTCGCCACGGGTCGCTCCGTCTGGCACCAACCGCTGACCGCCGGTAGCGACGACTATCTGCTCCCGTTCCGCCCCAAGGCCGACAACCTCGGCCTGCAGTTCCTCGAAGACCTGCCGCACGGCTGGAACGACACGCACGCCGCCTTCAACGCGGGCAAGTACGACCAGTGGGTGCCTTCCAAAGGCACGACGACCATGGCTTACCTGACCCGCCAGGACATCCCGTTCCATTACGCGCTGGCAGACGCTTTCACGGTTTGCGACGCGTACCACTGCTCGATTCTTTCTTCCACCGATCCCAACCGCTACTACATGTGGACCGGCTACGTCGGCAACGACGGGCAGGGTGGTGGTCCCGTGCTTTCCAATGCGGAGCTGGGCTACGGCTGGACCACGTACCCGGAGCGCCTCGAGGCGGCCGGCGTGTCGTGGAAGATCTACCAGGACATCGGCACCGGCCTCGACGCGGCGGGTGGCTGGGGCTGGGGTCCCGATCCTTACATCGGAAACTACGGCGACAACTCGTTGCTGTACTTCAACCAGTATCGCAACGCCGAGCCGGGCAACCCGCTCTATGACAAGGCCCGCACGGGCACCGATACGCGCAATGGCCAGTCGCTGTTCGACGTACTGCAGAAGGACGTCATGGCCGATCGGCTGCCGCAGGTCTCCTGGATCGCGGCGCCGGAAGCCTATACGGAGCATCCGAGCTGGCCGGCGAACTACGGCGCCTGGTACATCGACCGTGTGCTCGATGCCTTGACCGCCAACCCGGACGTCTGGAGCAAGACAGCGCTGTTCATCACGTACGATGAGAACGACGGCTTCTTCGATCACATGCTACCGGCATACCCGCCTGCGACACGCGATCGCGGGCTGTCGACCGTGACCACCGACGGCGAAGTCTATTCGGGCGGGAACGGCTTCAATCCCGGCATTTACGGCCTCGGCGTGCGCGTTCCAATGCTGGTTGTCTCGCCCTGGAGCAAGGGCGGCTGGGTGTGCTCGGAAACCTACGACCATACGTCCATTTTGCGTTTCCTCGAGCAGCGGTTCGGCGTGCGGGAACCCAATATCTCCGCCTGGCGGCGTGCGGTCTGCGGCGACCTGACGCGGGCATTCGATTTCGCAGGCCACGATGGGCGTGTGCCTGCACTGCCGACAACGAATGCCTATGAGCCCGATCGCGGCAGTCACAGCGATTTCAGTCCGATCCCGCCGGCCAGCCAGCAGCTTCCACGGCAGGAGCGCGGGCAACGGCCGGCGCGTGCGCTTGGCTACGCACTGGAAGTCAGCGGCACGCTAGACCAGGGACAGGGGCGCTATGTGCTCGAGTTCGGCAACAGTGGCGATATCGGCGCATGCTTCAGCGTTACCTCGTCGCTGCGCTCCGACGGGCCGTGGACGTATACGGTGGAAGCCGGAAAATCGGTGTCCGACTACTGGACCAGTGCCAACAGCGGCGACGCCTACGACCTCACCGTCATCGGGCCGAACGGCTTCCTTCGCCAGTTCGGCGGCAAGCAACCGCCGGCGAATGGGGATCGCCAGCGTATCGCGCTGCCCGAGGTCACGATGGCCGAAGGGCGCCACGCGGGTGAATTGCATCTCGTACTGAGCAACCAGGGCGGCCGTCCTTGCGCTATCACCGTCCAGGCGAATGCCTACCTGCATCGCCCGCCGCAGCGTTATTGGTTGCAGCCAGGCGAGCGAGCGGAGGCCCGGTTCGACATCGAGGGCTGCGACCACTGGTACGACCTGACGGCGACCTGTGACGCCGATCCGTTGTTCCTGCGGCGCTTCGCGGGACACCGGGAAACGGGGCGGCCATCGGTGTCCGATCCGGCGTTCGGTGGCTGAGGCGATCCCCTGCGCCGACTGCGCCCGACGATGCGCTTGCTTCGTTCATGTCCAGCCGGAGTGACACGTTAAGCCGACATCTTGGCCTGTTTCGTCTCGGTCGTTCATGACTTGACCTGGATCAATGAACGGCGGTCGATAGCCAGTAAAACACTAAGGGACAACGAGCCAAGGCGAACCTTGGCATCGAGCCGGTGCACACGCTGCTATCGGACCCCGCAGTGATTGAACAGGCGTCGACGTGATGGAAGCTTCCGTGTCTCTGATGAAGGCGCTCGTCTACAAAGGCCCGGGCGACAAGGCCTTGGAGGATCATCCCAAGCCGGCGATCACCGCGCCCACCGATGCCATCGTCAAGATCAGCAAGACGACCATCTGTGGAACCGATTTACACATCCTCAAAGGCGATGTCGCCACCTGTGAGCCGGGGCGCATCCTCGGCCACGAGGGCGTCGGTGTCATTGCCGAGGTCGGCGCCGCCGTCACGGCTTTCAAAGTAGGCGACCGGGTGCTCATTTCCTGCATCACCGCCTGTGGCAAATGTGCCTACTGCCGCAAGCAGATGTACTCGCATTGCACTACGGGTGGCTGGATCCTCGGAAATACGATCGACGGTACGCAGGCCGAATTCGTCCGGATTCCCTATGCGGAGACCAGTCTGTACCCGATCGGTAAGGGCGCCGACGAAGACGCCCTGGTCATGCTCAGTGACATCCTTCCGACCGGTTTCGAGTGCGGCGTGTTGAATGGCAAGGTGCAGCCCGGCAATACGGTGGCGATCGTCGGCTCGGGACCGATCGGTCTGGCCGCCTTGCTTTCGGCCCAGTTCTATTCCCCGGCCGAGATCATCATGATCGATCTCGACGACAACCGGCTGGACGTCGCCAGGCGTTTTGGCGCCACGGCCACCGTCAACAGCGCGGACGGCAAGGCGGTCGAGGCCGTGATGGCGCTCACCGGCAACCGCGGGGTCGACACGGTGATCGAGGCCGTCGGCATTCCGGCGACGTTCGAACTTTGCCAAAAGCTGGTCGCGCCGGGCGGAACCATCGCCAACATCGGCGTCCATGGCACCAAGGTCGACCTGCACCTCGAACTGCTCTGGGATCGCAACATCACGATCACCACGCGACTGGTCGACACGGTCAGCACACCGATGCTGATGGAGACGGTGCGAACCAGGAAGATCGATCCGACGCTTCTCATCACCCATCGCTTCAAGCTCGAGCAGATCCTCGAAGCCTACAAGACCTTTGGTAACGCCGCGGACACGAAGGCGCTGAAAGTCCTTATCGAAGCTTGATCCAGATTCCCCACCTTCCCTGGAAGACATCTTATGGCCTATGCAAGCGTCAACCCGTTCGACGGCAAGCTCTTGAAGACCTTCGAACAGCTCACCGACGAGCAGCTGGAAGAAAAGCTGGATGCGGCGGCGAAGTGCTATGCCACCTGGAAGCACACCAGTTACGCCGACCGCGCCAGGATCGTCGCCCGGGCAGCGACCTTGCTCGGCGAGCGGGTGGACGAGTTCGCGCGTACGATGACACAGGAGATGGGCAAGCGCATCGACGAAGCCCGCGGCGAAGTGACATTCAGTGCCGAGATTCTTGCGTACTACGCCAGGAACGCCGAGGGCTTTCTCGCGCCGGAGAAGCTCAACCCGACGATCGGCGACGCCCACATGCAGAGCAGCCCGATTGGCGTGATCTTCGGCGTGGAGCCGTGGAATTTCCCTTATTACCAGCTCGCCCGTGTGGCCGGTCCGCACCTGATGGCCGGTAACGTCCTGGTCATCAAGCATGCTGGTTGCGTGCCGCAGTGTGCGATCGCGTTCGAACAGTTGTTCATCGATGCCGGTGCGCCGGTGGGCCTGTATACCAACCTGTTGATATCGCACGAACAGTCGGACAAGGTCGTCGACGACGCCCGTATCAAGGGCGTGGCTTTGACGGGAAGCGTAGCCGCCGGCCGCAGCATCGCCGCGCGGGCAGGGCAGAACCTCAAGCCGTCATCGATGGAACTGGGTGGCAGTGACGCCTTCATCGTGCTGGAAGACGCCGACCTCGACCATGCCATTCCGTGGGCCGTGTGGGGCCGCATGTACAACACGGGACAAACCTGCTGCGCGGCCAAGCGCTTCATCGTCGTCGAGACGATCGCCGATGCGTTTCTCGAACGATTCTCCGCCGCGCTGGCCGCGCTCCGGGCAGGAGATCCCCTCGACGAGAAAACGACCATGGGACCGCTCTCGTCGGAGTCTGCCCTGGTGCAGTTGCTTGGCCAGGTGGACAGCGCGGTCGCGCATGGTGCAACGGTCCTCATGGGGGGCAAGCGGGTCGATCGCCCTGGCTCGTTCATGCAGCCGACGATCCTTACCGATGTGGCGTCAACGAATCCCGCCTTCCGCGACGAGTTCTTCGGGCCGGTGGCGATGTTCTTTCGGGTCAAGGATGAAGACGAGGCGGTCGCGCTTGCCAACGATTCGGATTTCGGTCTGGGCGGGTCCGTCTTCACCGCGGATGTCGAGCGCGGTCGTCGCGTTGCCAGCCGGGTCGAGACCGGAATGATGTTCATCAACAACATCAGCTGGTCCGATGCCGAGCTACCGTTTGGCGGCATCAAGGATTCCGGTTACGGCCGCGAACTCGGGGACATGGGAATACAGGCATTCGTGAACAAGAAGCTGGTGCGCTACGCCAAGGTCGAAGCGCCGGTCTGATCCACCCAGCCACGCCCCAAGCTGCCGGAGTTCTCGATGTATGTAAATGTCGCCGTCCTCAAGGAGACGCAAGTGCATGAGCGCCGCGTGGCGCTCATGCCTTCGGTCGTACCCAAGCTGATCAAACTAGGCGCCCGGCTGCATATGCAGCCGGGCGCGGGCAATGGCATCGACCTTCCCGATAGCGCCTATGACGATGTCATCTTCGTCGAGGGGCGCAAGCACCTGGTCGGCGATGCCGACATCGTATTGTGCGTGCAGCCGCCGTCGATCGAGGTGGTCGAGTCGATGAAGGAGGGCGCCATCCTCGTATGCTTCATCTACGCGGAGAAGCAGCCGGCACTGGTGCGCAAGCTGCTGGACAGGAAGATCACCTGCTTCGCGATGGAGCGGGTGCCGCGGATCTCGCGTGCGCAGTCGATGGATGCGCTATCGAGCCAATCGGCCCTTGCGGGCTACTACGCCGTGCAGCTGGGTGCGACGCATCTTGCACGGGTGCTACCCAAGATCACCACGGCCGCCGGTGCGATAGGGCCGGCGAGGGTACTGGTGATGGGCCTGGGCGTCGCCGGCCTGCAAGCGATTGCCACCGCACATCGGCTCGGCGCCGTCGTGGAGGGTTACGACGTGCGCCCTGAAACGCGGGGACAGGCTCTTTCGCTGGGCGCGACCTTCGTCGAGACCGGTGTCGACGCTGCGGGGCAGGGCGGCTACGCACGCGAACTCACGCCGGAGGAAAAAGCGTCGGCAGCGGAGGTGCTGACCAGGCACATTCAGCAAGCCGATCTGGTGATTACCACGGCTGCGATCCCCGGTAAGGCGTCACCGAAGCTGATCGACAAGGCCCAGGTTGCCGGTATGAAAGCCGGTGCGGTGATCGTCGATCTCTCCGCCGATGGTGGCGGCAACTGTGAGGACACCGTGCCGGGCAAGACCGTCAAGGTCGGTCTCGTCAGCATCGTGGCACCGCTGAACGTGCCATCGCTGCTTGGCGAGGATGCCAGCAGGCTGTACGCGAACAACCAGTACAACTTGCTGGCACTGATCGTGAAGAACAACGTTGTCACCATCGACTGGTCCGATGCCGTGCTCGCCGGCACCGCGCTGACCCACGCCGGCGAGTTGAGGGAGTCATTGCCATGACCATCGACGGCTTCGTCGCGCTGTACATCTTCATGCTTGCCGCGTTTGCCGGTTGGGTGATCATCGGTCGTGTGCCGGCCATCTTGCATACACCGTTGATGTCCGGATCGAATTTCGTACACGGCATCGTGGTGATCGGTGGCATTTACGCGCTGCTCAATGCCAGTACGACACTGGAGCAAGGCGTTGGATTCGTCGCCGTGCTTCTCGGCGCAGGTAACGCTGCCGGTGGCTACGCGGTGACCGATCGCATGCTCGCGATGTTCCAGACCAGTGGGCAGAACCCCGCCCACGCTGCCCATAAGGCAGGCACTCACCGCCGAAAGGCCAAAGCGCCTAAGAATGTCTGAGGAACCGACATGCTCACGATGATTCCCCAACTGCTTATCGATACCGTCGGTATCGTCGCCGCCTTTCTGCTGACATTCGGCCTTTGGCGCATGTCCTCGCCTGTGACCGCACCGGCCGGCATCAAGGTCGCTGGCGTCGGCATGGTCGCGGCTGTGGTAGCCAGTTTCCTGTACTCGTTCAGCGTCGGTCCCGCCGCCGCTCCACACCTGCCGGTGAACCTGGCATTGGCGGTTATCGCCTTGACCGTCGGCATCGGCCTGGCCTGGTGGAGTGGGCGCAAGGTAGCGATGACCGCGATGCCGCAAATGGTGGCTCTCTATAACGGCATGGGCGGTGGCGCCGCCGGCGCGATTGCCGCGATGGAGCTGTTTGGGAACCATGCCCATGGCATGACGCAACTGAGCGTGACCCTTCTCGGCGCGATCATCGGGGCGATCTCGCTGTCGGGCTCGTTGGTCGCCTGGGCCAAGCTACAGGGCGTGTTGAAGAAGCCCTTGCGCATCAAGGGGCAGCAGGTCATCAACGCACTGGTGATGATCGCCACGCTGGGTGTCGGCTTATACATCATGTATATCGTGCAGAGTGGCGAAGTGCCGATCATGCCGATGCAAGGGGTCATCTGGCTGTTCTTCGGTTGCGCGACGCTGTTCGGCATCCTGATGACACTGCCGATCGGTGGCGCGGACATGCCGGTGGTGATCTCTATCTACAACGCCTTCACCGGCCTGGCGGTGGGCCTGGAAGGGTTTGTGCTGCAGACCCCATCGCTGATGATCGCCGGCATGCTGGTTGGCGCGGCAGGCATCCTGCTGACGCTATTGATGGCCAGGGCGATGAACCGCTCGGTGAGCAACGTGCTCTTCACCAGGTTCGGCGATGCCGCCAGGCAGACGCAGGGCGCAATCGCGGGCAGTCTCAAGCCGACAGCGGCCGGCGACGCGGGTATCGCGATGCGCTATGCGGGCAGCGTGATCATCGTGCCGGGCTATGGGCTCGCCGCCGCCCAGGGCCAGCAGAAGCTGTACGACTTCGTGAAGCTGCTGATCGCCGCGGGCGTGAAAGTGCGCTTCGCGGTTCATCCGGTCGCCGGTCGCATGCCGGGACAAATGGACGTGCTTCTGGCCGAGGCCGGCGTGCCCTATGACCTGATCTACCAGCTCGAGGACATCAACGACGACTTCGCCAGTACCGATGTGGTGCTTGTCATCGGTGCCAACGACGTCGTGAATCCGTCCGCACGCAGCGAGAAGACCTCGCCGATCTTTGGCATGCCGATCCTGGATGCAGACAAGGCCAAGCAGGTCTACGTGGTCAAACGCGGCGAGGGCAAGGGCTACGCTGGCATCGTCAACCCACTGTTCTATGCCGATAACTGCAACATGGTCTATGGCGACGCTCAGGCGGTGATGACAGAGATGATCGAAGCCGTCCGCGGCCTTGGCCTCCCCGCTGCCGCATGACTCCCGGTTACCCAACGTCATGCCACTCGATGACACGACGATCACCCTCATTCACAGGAAGCACCCCATGACCCGTCACATGTTCGCCGCCGTCGTCGAGGCCTTTGGCAAACCTCTGGTACTACGCGAGTGGGACATTCCCACACCCGGCCCCGGGCAGATCCTGATCAAGACCGAAGCGTGTGGCGTTTGTCATACCGACCTCCACGCGGCGCGCGGCGACTGGCCGGTGAAGCCTTCGCCACCGTTCATCCCCGGCCACGAAGGGATCGGCATCGTGGTGGCTCTGGGTGCCGGCGTCACCAGCGTCAAGGAGGGGGAACGCGTGGGCGTGCCTTGGTTGTACTCGGCCTGCGGCCACTGCGAGTATTGCCTCACCGCCTGGGAAACCGTCTGCGCCAGTGCCGAGTTCGGCGGCTACACGAAGAACGGCGGGTTCGCCGAGTACATCCTGGCCGACCCCGACTACGTCGCGCATGTGCCGCACGGTCTGGCTGCGACGGAAGCGGCGCCCATCATCTGCGCGGGGATCACGACCTACAAGGGCATCAAGGTCGCCGACGTGAGGCCGGGCCAGTGGATCGCCATTTCCGGCATCGGCGGCCTCGGGCACCTTGCGGTGCAGTATGCCAAGGCCATGGGACTGAAGGTCTGTGGTGTCGATATCGATGACGGGAAGCTTGCGCACGCTACCCGGCTGGGCGCGGATGCCGTCGTGAACGCGAAGAACGGCGACCCCATCGAGGCGGTGCGCGCGGCGACGAATGGCGGTGCCCATGGCGTGCTGATCACCGCGCCTTCGCTGGGAGCGTTCAGGCAAGGCGTCGGCATGACGCGCAAACACGGGACCTGCGTCCTGGTGGGATTGCCGCCAGGCGAGTTCCCGGTGCCGCTGTTCGATGTCGTGGCCAACTGCATCACCGTGCGTGGCTCGTTCGTCGGCACGCGCGCGGATATGGCCGAGGCGTTGGACTTCGCAGCGCAGGGCAAGGTGAAGGCGGACATCGAGCTGCAACCGTTGTCCGCCATCAACGATGTTTTCGACCGCCTGCAGAAAGGCGATGTCCCATCGCGGGTCGTGCTCGACTTCGGCCCCGCGTGAGCTCGCTTACGGCCTGATCCCCGCAGAAGGTCTATAACGGGCAAAATAGGCGGCTGGCTGCATCCCATGCCCTGCCGGGCATGACCTGGCGCCGACTTTCCCGTTATGGATCAAGCTCTTGAACACTACCTCACCGCCGCCTGGCGACGTCGACACCACACTGCTGGAGCGCTTACGCGCAGCGGCGCACCTGCTTGAATCGGTTGCCGCCGATCGGCTCATGCTCGATGGCCTGCCGGCGGAAGACCGCCGGCGCCTGTTCCAGGCGGTGGCGCAGGTCTACCACCCGGACCCCGGTGAGCGGCGGGTCAGGCTCAAGGCCGCCCAGAAGGCGCGCCGTGCGTCGAAGATCGAGGCCGAGGACACGGTGCTCAACCAGACCGGCATCCGCGCGTTGCGTCGCAAGCCGGTATTCACCACGCCGAATGTCTTTGCCCCGGAGGCCTTCGAGGCGAACGACATCCCGCCCGATGCCGATGCCGCGCAACCGCGCGAATCGATCGAGCCCAAGCACTGCTATGTGTGCAAGCAGAAGTATTCGGCGATTCATTTCTTCTACGATCAGTTGTGCCCGACCTGTGCCGCATTCAATTACGCCAAGCGCACCGAGCTGGTCGATCTGCGTGGTCGTGTTGCGCTGCTGACCGGCGGTCGCGTCAAGATCGGTTATCAGGCCGGCCTGAAACTGCTGCGTGCCGGTGCCGAACTGATCGTCACCACGCGTTTCCCGCGCGACTCGGCGGCACGCTATGCGGAGGAACCGGACTTCGGCGAATGGGGTCATCGGCTGCAAGTCTACGGGCTGGATCTGCGCCATACGCCCAGCGTCGAAGCGTTCTGTCAGGAACTGGTCGCCACGCGTCCGCGGCTGGACTTCATCATCAACAACGCCTGCCAGACGGTGCGTCGTCCACCCGATTTCTACGCCCACATGATGGACGGCGAGACGGCGGCGCTGCACGACATGCCCGAACACGTACGGAAGCTGGTCGGTCACTACGAGGGCATGCGCGGTTCCAACATCCTGGCCGACGCCGCGGGTGATCCGGCGAACTCGCTGGCAAGCCGCGGGGCAGCGTTGCCCGGCCTGACCCGGGCCGCCGAACTCTCCCAGATGCCGCTGCTGCCCGAGGAACTGCTGGCCCAGAGCCATCTGTTTCCCGAGGGCAGGCTCGACCAGGACCTGCAGCAGATCGATCTGCGCGAACGCAATTCCTGGCGCTTGCTGATGGCCGAAGTACCCTCGGTGGAGCTACTCGAAGTGCAACTGGTCAACGCGATCGCGCCGTTCATCATCAATGCGCGACTGAAGCCGCTGATGCTGCGCACGCCGGAGCGCGACAAGCACATCGTCAACGTGTCGGCGATGGAAGGGCAGTTCTACCGCAACTTCAAGACAACGCGGCATCCGCACACCAACATGGCAAAGGCCGCGCTCAACATGATGACGCGCACCTCGGCCACCGATTACCACAACGACGGCATCCATATGAACAGCGTCGACACGGGCTGGGTGACCGATGAGGATCCTGCCGGCCTTGCGGCGAAAAAGGTGCTGGAAGAGCGCTTCCACCCGCCGCTGGACATCGTCGACGGCGCGGCGCGCATCGTCGATCCGATCATCAGCGGGATCAATACTGGCGAGCACGTCTGGGGGCAGTTCCTTAAGGACTATCGGCCGACCGACTGGTAAGCGGCCGGGGCGCGGCCGGGTGGCTGCGCCCCGGCTCGCGTCAGTACTGGTACTGCAAGGTGACGCCGATGGTGCGCGGCTGATTGAGGGCGACACGCCGCGTCGTCGGCAGATCGGCCGAGATGGCCACCGGCAGATCGGTCTCGCCGCGCTTGTCGAACAGGTTGGTCGCGTAGAGCGAGATATCGAAACCGTTACGACCTTCCACGCCCATGCGGATATTGGTGGTGGCGAAGCCGCCGCGGCGATAGAACGGGCTGTCCCTGTCGTACAGGAAGTTTGAATTACCGACATAGCTGAGGTCGGCGCGCATGAAGCCGTCATACTGCACGTTGACCCGATGGCGATACTCGGCACCGACCGAGCCGGTAAAGCGTGGCACATTGACGAGGCGGTCCCCATCTTTCGCCGAGGTGCCCGGAACGTCGTTCTTCAGATGCGCGTCGTTGTAGCTGAAACCGGCGCTCAAGGTCACCGCGTTGATCGGCAGGAACTTCAATTCCAGTTCCGCGCCCTGGCTGACGGCCTTACCGAAGTTGGCGGTGATGTTGTAGCCGCAACCGAGCACGATCTGCTGCTGAACGTGGTCCCAGTCGATGTGATACACGGATGCATCGACGAGCAGGCGCCGGTCCAGCCACGCGCTCTTGAAGCCCAGCTCGTAGTTCCACAGCGTATCGGGGTTGTACTTGTTCAACTGCGACTGGCTCAGGCCCAGCCCGGCCACTTCCGCGCCGCACAGCGCCGCCGGCGCGGGATTGTTTGGGCCGCCCGGCCGATAGCCCTCGGACGCCGTCGCGTAGACCATGTTCTCGGGACTGATCTGGTACTGCAGGGTGAACTTCGGCGTACTGCCGTAGTCCTTCGAACTGCTGTTCACGGCGCTCGGTCCGCCGTTGAGCAGGCCGTCGCCGGTCTGCGAGAAACCCTGCTTGACCTCAAACGCACGGATACCCGCGCTGGCCTTCAACTTGTCGGTGATGTTCCATGACAGTTCGCCGAACACCGCGTACTCGTGGAGCGTGGCGTTGCGCGCGCCGGCGTAGATCGTCGAATACGCCGGGAACGGGGTGTTGAAGGTCTGGTTGAAGCCCTCGGGATACGGAATGGACGAGACCAGCGGTGCACGGACATCGTGATAGAACGCGCCGAGGATCGCCTGGACCGGGCCGTCGAACTTGCTGGTCGCCCTCAACTCCTCGGTGAATTCCTTGTTCTTGTAGCTGCCGTACATGGTCGTCGGGTAGACGCTCGGCAAGCCGAAGAAGTAGTTGATGACCTTGGAGCTGTCGTCGCGAATGTTGACATCGCGGGTGAAATATGAGGAAGACGACATCAGCTCGAAGGCGTCGAACTGCTTGTGGATGGCGATATTGGAGATGGTCGACTTCTGTACGTTGGCCTCGTTGACGTCACGCACCTGGTACGGGTTTTCGAGCGTCGCGGGAACCTTGTCGTAGGTAAATGGCGAGCCCAGCTTCGAGTACTGGTAGATGAAGCTTGGCGTGATCGACAGCGTGTCGTCCGGCTTGATCAGCATCGCCACGCGCGTGCCGTAGGTCTTGTAGGTGTTGACGTTGTCCTTTTTCTTGCCGTTCGGATCCGCCTCGAGGTAGTTGGTCGGCGAGATCGGGTAACGGTCGATATAGCCGTCGTCGTCGCGGTAGTATGCCGACACGCGCAGCGCGACCTTGTCCTTCAGCAGCGGGATATTCAGTACGCCGTTGACGTTGGCATTCGGGCCGCCATGGTAGGTGCCCGACACATCCGTCTTGATGCGGGCTTCGACGAAGTCCAGGTCCGGCTGATTGGTCACGTACTTGACCGTGCCGCCCATGGAGCTGGAGCCGTAGATCGTACCCTGCGGGCCGCGCAGCACTTCGACGCGCTCGATGTCGAACACCGATGGATCGATGACGCCTCGCGTCGACAACAGGGCGGCGTTGCTCGATGCCGCGATGGGCACGTCGTCGAGGTAGTAGCCGACGGTGGCGGCCGAGCCCGCGCTCGACGAGATACCGCGGATGATCAGGTTGTTCTCGCCGGGGCCCGAGGAGGCGACCGTCAATGCGGGCGCGATACGCGCCAGGTCGACGAGGCTGGTAACGCCTTGCCGCTCGAGCTGTTCGCCGGTCAGCGCGGTCATGCTGATCGGGACCTTCTGGATATCCTGCTCGCGCTTGGCGGCAGTGACGGTGATCCCTTCCAGCGTCTGCGGCGTATCGGACGCCTGCGCTTTTCTCTTGTCGGTGCCGGGGGCAGCGGCATCCTGCCCGCTGGCCGCGGTCGAAGTCAGGGCCACGGACAACAAGGCCGTGTAGAGAAGAGTGCGCTTGAGATCGTGTTTCATGGTGTTCCCCCGCAAATCGGCTTGATGGAAGGCGGCCTTTCAAAGGCGCATACCCTTCTCGCACGCTCGTCGATGAGAGCGTGTTCTTGAGTTCTTATGAGTTACCCCGGGTATTACTCGGTAGAGCCAGAAGTCCCTGACCGGCTGCGCCTTGGATCCCCTGGCGCCGTATAGCCGTCTGAACCGCGATTGCTGCGGTGCACACTCCCTGGTTTCGATCAGATCAAAAAGTTTTGATGGAGTCAAGCTTTTACGCTACGATCGGGTTGCAATCGTAAATAGCCATCCAAAAGGGTCCTACGACTTCTCTCGTGCTCAAGGGGTGCCATGAAAACCACGTCCGTTCTTCTCTGTGCCTTGAGCGCAGTGGTGGCCACTGCCACCGCTTCGGCTGAAACACCGACCGTGTCCACCGCCCAGGCGATCAAGCAGGCGCTCGACACCAGTGCCGCGGCCTGGTCCGCCGGCGACCTGAAAACGTTCATGGAGTGCTACGAGCGTGCTCCGGGTACCCGCTACGTCAGCGCGAGCGGCACGATCGAAGGCTACGATGCGATCGCGGCGATGTACGCCTCGCGCTTCCAGAAGCCTGGCGCCAGCCTGGGCAAGCTCACCCTGGAACTGATCGACGTCAAACCGCTGGGATCGCAGTATGCCTTCGTGGTCGGCCGCTACCACCTCAAACCGGACACCGGCGCCGAGGTCTCGGGGATCACGACACTGCTCTTCCACAAGGTCGGCGCACGCTGGCTGATCAGTAGCGACCATAGTTCGTAACCATGCCGAACGCGCAGCTGAGCATCGGCTCTGCGATTCGCGACCGACGACGCGGCCTGGGACTGACCCTGAAAGCCCTGGCCGATGCATCGGGCCTTTCCATACCGTTCCTCTCCCAGGTCGAGAGGAACCTGGCTTCCCCGTCGCTGCTTTCCCTGGAAGCCATCGCCCAGGCCTTGAATGTGGATGTCGACTACTTCGTCGGCGTGCCCACCCCAGGCCAGATCGTCTGCCGGGCCAACGAGCACGATCGGATCGATCTGGAATCCCCGGTGGTCTACGAGCGCTTGAGCGGTCGGCACGCCGAGCGCAAGATGGAAGCACTGCGGCTGATCGTTCCCGCCGGTCTGGTCGCACCCACGATCCATCGGGAGGGGGAGGGCTTCTGGTACATCTTGAGCGGCACGCTCGAAATGACCGTCGGCAGGAAGAAGTTCGTCCTGAATGCCGGTGACAGCGCGCACTTCGACCAGAGGCATCCCTACAGCATGCGCAACGTCGGCAAGTCCGAAGTGCGCATGATCTGGGTCGGGACGCCGGCGATTTTCAAGGATTGAGGCGAAACGCCGTATGCCAGACACGTTCACCGGCGGCGGGCCGCGCATCCGCGACGATGACCTGACGCAACTCGCCGCCCACGGCGTTCCTGCGCTTCCCACGCCGGTCGTCAGCGGATACGTCGACAACGAGAACGCCCGGATCTGGTACGCCAGCATGGGTGCCGGACCGCCGGTGGTTCTCTTACACGGCGGTCTGGGCAACGCCGGTAATTGGGGCCATCAGGTTCCCGTGCTGACCGCCGCGGGCTACACGGCGATCGTGATCGACAGCCGTGGCCAGGGGCGTTCGAGTCGGGATCGCAGGCCCTACAGCTACGCGCTGATGGCCGCCGACACCCGCGCCGTCATGGATGCCCTGGGCGTCGCCCGCGCCGCCTTCATCGGCTGGAGTGACGGGGCGGATACCGCTTTGGTCCTCTCGCGCGAAACACCGGACCGCTCCGCCGGCGTGTTCTTCTTCGCATGCAATGTCGACAGCACGGGTACCAGACCCTTCCAGCCGTCACCGGTGATCGATCGCATCTACCGCCATCACGTCGAGGAGTACGCGGCGCTTTCCCCTGTCGTGGGTGGCTTCGAGGCGATGCGTGACGATCTGGGCCCGATGCAGGCTGGCCAGCCGAACTACGGCCCCGATACGCTGGGCGAGATCGCCGTTCCGGTATGGAGCGTTCTGGGCGAGCACGACGAGTTCATCGATCGCGACCATGCCCAGTACATCGCCCGCACTATTCCGCGTGCCCGGTTCGTGCTTTTGCCGGCCGTCAGTCACTTCGCCCCGCTGCAACGACCGGATGTCTTCAACCGAGAGATGTTGGCGTTCCTGAGCGAGGTGGTATCAGGCGCACAATTGAAGGCAACCCATGAGGAACGCAATGATCCGTAAGCATCCCAAGGCATGGGCAGCGATCGGCCTGACCACACTGTTATGCATTTCGGTCTACTGCCAGGCACAGTCGGCGTCGCGATCCGAAGTCACCGAATGGACCTGGGAGGTCAGGCCCGAGCAGGTCGATCGCCAGCTGCCGAACGTTCTCCTGGTCGGGGACTCCATCACGCGCAACTACTTTGCAGAAGTGCAGCGTGGACTCAGCGGGAGAGCCAACGTCTACCTGTTCGCCGCATCGACCAGCCTGGGCGATCCGCGCCTGGATGCACAGTTGAACGAGTTCGCCGCATTGCAGGGCGTGGCATTCCGTGTCGTTCACTTCAACAACGGCATGCACGGGTGGTCTTACACCGAAAAGGAGTATGAAGCAGCCTTTCCTGGCTATGTGACGACGCTGCGGAAGGTGGCTCCCGGTGCCCACCTCATCTGGGCATCTACCACTCCGGTACGGAAGGACAGTCCGAATGGACCCTCGAACAAGCGCATCAAGGAGAGGAACGCGGAGGCATTGCAGATCGTGACTCACGACGCGATCGCCATCGACGACCAATATGCGCTCATGCTGCGCTATCCCACGCTCTACCTGGACGATGTCCATTTCAATCCGGAAGGCTCGGGCGTGCAGGGCAGGCAGGCCGTCGACGCGATCGGAAAGTACTTGCAGTAGCGCCGCCGTCGACACTCGATGTCGCGCAGGGGAGCGGTCGACGCCCATTGCGTAAGCGCTGACGTAACGAGGCCGGGCTCGGCGCGCGCCAACTGCCAGGACACCTTGACGACACCTGCATGTTGCACGTGTCAGGGACGCTGTCTTATCCGATCGTTCGATATAATCCGCCGCGAGGCGTGGGGTCCTCGAACATGACACGCGGGGAACCTTGTGGAATCGCTTGCGAGACTGACGCACGCTGGCACCTTGCTGATCGTCAATGCGTTACTCGCGGCACTCTCTTCCGCCATTTTCACAGCGCTCCATCTGAGCCTTCGTCGAACTCGCCAGATACGCGGTCTCTTACTCTGGGCCTCGAGCAACGCGCTGATTGCGGTCGGATTCTTTGTCCTCATCCTGCCTGCGTTCGGCATCGGCTTCCCCGGGCTGGGGTTGCTCGGAAACATGCTTATCGATGCGGGAACGGCCTTTGGTCTGGCAGCGGTCCTGGTCTACTTCGGGCAGACGTTTCGCATAGGGCTCGTACTGGCTGCCGTTTCGGGCATCGCCGCGGTGGAGGTCGCGTACGTGATCGGCCATGGCGAGGATCTGCGTTTCATGGTGGTGGCGGGCGGCAGCCTGAAAGTGGTCTTGACGATTGCAACGGCAATCGCGTTTTGGCGATGTCGCGACGTCGCGCAAAGGCAGGCGGCACGGGTCGCTGCGGCGTTTCATGGCCTTTGGGCGACGGCGCTCGTCATACGGGTGTCATGGTGGGAACTCCATCCCCTGATGAGCGGGGCGTACGACCCAACCTCGGCGTTCGGCCTTTTGGCGCGCCTGGTGCTCACATGGGTGATAACGCCTTGCATCTTGTGGATGCTCAGCAGGCAGTTCGACGCCGAACTGGTTCAACTTGCCAAGGAGGATCCGCTCACCGGCGTCCCTAACCGACGTGTTATCTGGGAGCTCGGGGAGCGGATCTCCGTCGAACGATCGCCCTTGGAGCGGCGCATTGCGGTTCTCATCGTCGACGTCGACCATTTCAAACGGATCAACGACCGCTGGGGGCACCCGGGCGGAGACCGGGCACTCATCGCGATTGCCGAACTCCTTCATCGACATACTCGCGCTCCGAATCTCCTGGCCAGGGTGGGAGGCGAGGAGTTCATGGTGCTGATGATAGATACCGACGAACTCGAGGTGCAGGCCTTTGCCGAGGAACTCCGCGCAGCGGTGGCAGGGGCCTCTATTTCGGTCGTGCCGGAACACAACCTGGCCTGCACAGTCAGTATCGGCTATCACCTCCTCGGCATGGGGGACGGCTGGACCGATGCTGTCACGATGGCAGATCGGGCGCTTTACGCTGCAAAGCGGGACGGACGTAATCGTGCCGTGTCATCGGCCAGCCTTGCCAACGAGCGTGGGCAAGGCCTGTCCCCATCCGCATGACGGCCGTGAATCGCCGGTGACGGACTATTCCGGCTCCGCACGCGTGAGACTGCACGGCACCCAGGCAGCTTGCCGATTTTGCTCAAGGGAAGCCGCTTTCGCGCCGATACACAGGTAACTCGGGGAGTTACTCATGACGGTTCGTCTTCGCATCATCCTGCTCATTGGACTTGCCCTGCTCATATCGGCCCTGGTAGGTGGCGGAGGGCTTCTGGCCCTTCGTCAGACCCATGGCGAGCTCACTGCGCTGTACCACGAGTCGCTCGAGCCCATTGTGGACGTCACCACGGTGCGGGCGTTGTTCAATGAGACCCGGACCGGCCTCAACCGCGCTCTTTTGGTAGGCACCCTCGATGCCGCGACCAAGGAGCGAGAAGACAATGCGAAAGCCATCGCAAAGATCGATGCGGTCTGGTCTCGTTACTACCCGGCCAGGGTGTCGTCGCGTCAAGAAAAGATAGCTGCCGATGCCTTCATTGCCGCACGAGCACATGCACGCGAACTCAAATCCAGGCTCGAGCCGCTCATGGCCGCCGGCAAGCACGACGAGGCCGTAAAGTACATGCTCGACGCCGTGGGCCCCGCGTTCACGGCAGAAGGCACGGCCATCCAAGCCATCGTCGACGAGAATGTTCGGCAGGCCGCAGGTGCTTTCGCCGAGGCCGAGCGCATTCAGCAGCGTGCTCTCTTCCTGGTTGCTGCCACGCTTCTCCTCGGCGCCATCGGTCTGATGCTCGCCGGAACGCTGCTGGCTCGCTCCATCATGCGGCCCTTGGTGCAGGCCCGGGACCTCGCCGCACGAATCCATGGCGGCGAACTCGGCCATGGAATCGCGGTGAAGGGCAGGGACGAAGTCAGCGACACATTGCGCTCACTGAGTGCCATGGACGAAACCTTGGCGGGCATCGTACGAAAGGTTCGCGACAACGCGGGACAGGTGACGCAGTCCGCTCGCGACATCGCCGCCGGCAACGACGAACTATCCAGCCGTACGCAGGAGCAGGCATCCTCCCTGGAAGAGACCGCGGCATCCATGGAGGAGATGACCGCCTCGGTACGCCAGAATGCCGACGGCGCCGGGGCAGCCCGATCGTTGTCGACATCGCTTCGTGACGACGCGGCCGCGACCCGCAAGGTAGCCGAGGAAGCCATCGCCGCCATGAGCCGGATCACCGAGGCGAGTCGGGATATCGGCGAGATCGCTGTTCTCATCGACGAAATTGCCTTCCAGACCAATTTGTTGGCATTGAACGCCGCGGTGGAAGCGGCGCGCGCCGGCGAGCATGGACGAGGCTTCGCCGTCGTCGCCACCGAGGTCAGGCGGCTCGCCCAGCGTAGTGCCGTTGCGGCGAAAGACATCAAGGCACTCATCGCCACCGCCTCCGAGCGTGTGGAAGAGGGTGCCGCCCTGGTGACGTCGACCGGGCAGGAGCTGGGGAAGATGGAATCCGGCGCCGTACGAGTCTCCGGCATCGTTGGTGAAATCGCCGCCGCGTCGGCGGAACAGGCCGTCGGTATCGAGCAGGTCAACGATGCGGTGACCGCCCTGGACGAAGTCACGCAGCAAAACGCCGCGCTGGTCGAGGAGGCGAGTGCTGCCAGCCGTCATGCGCTGGAACGGGCCGATGAGCTCATGCGGGAAGTGGCCTTTTTCCGGTTGGATGGCGAAGTATCCGATACGGTGGAAACCAGCTCGTTGCCGATAAGGCAGGCCGATGCCGTCGAACGCTACGCCGACGGCAGGTCATCGCCGTGAGTCGAATGTCGCTGACATCGGATCAAGGCCGCCGTGCGCGGCCGTCCGGCTCGGGTACGTAGAGAGTGCACAGACCGGCGATGAACAGGCTTACCCCGCCCAGCCCCAGGGCCCAGATCGGCTGATTGTGAAAGCACAGCCGCAGGAGCAGGCCCAGGACGCTGGCGGCGAGCACCTGCGGAATCACGATGAAGACATTGAAGATGCCCATATAGACGCCCAGCTTCGCGGTAGGCAGGTTGTCCGAAAGCAGTGCGTAGGGCAGGGACAGAATCGATGCCCAGGCAAAGCCGACACCGACCATCGAGGCAAGCAGCCAATGTGGATCGCGGATGTACAGGAATGACAACAGTCCCAGGGCACCGAGCCATAGGCTCACCACGTGGCTGACGCGCATGCCCCACCGGCGCACCATCAGCGGGATGACTACCGCGGCCAGTGCGCCAAATCCATTGTAGGCTGCGAACAGCACGCCGACCCAGTTGGCTCCCTCGTTGTAGGCGGATGAGCTGGTGTCCACGGTGGCGTACATGGTCTGCGTTACACCCGCGGTGGTGTAGATCCACATGGCGAATAGCGAGAACCACGAGAACAGCTGCACCCCCGCCAGGCGCCGCATCGAGAGGGGCATGCCATAGAGGTTGCCCATCACGTCACGCAGCATCCCGTGGGTGCGGGTGCGGCTGAGCCAGGTGAGAAGGAGACCGAACCCGATCAGGCCGCCGGCCAGCAGGTAGACTTCCTTCTCCAGCGCGAAATGCTCGATCGCGAACAGTACCGCGCCACCCGCCAGCAGCAAGAGCAAGCCTGGCCGTCCGGCGTGCGATACATCCACTGGCGGCCCTTCGGGTACGTTGTCGGTGAACGATCGAAGCTGGGCAGGTGTGTATTCGCGGGTGGCCAGGATCGTCCAGAGAACGGCACCGAGAAGGACGGCGCCGCCGCCGTAGAAGGCATACTTCACGGTGTCCGGAATGCTTCCGTCCGGCGCCACGTTGGCGATGCCGAACCGTGCCAGAACCCACGGCAGCATGGAGGCCACGACGGCACCCGCGCCGATAAAAAAACTCTGTGTCGCAAACCCGGCGGGTCGCTGTCGCGTCGGCAGTTGGTCGCCCACCAAAGCGCGGAATGGCTCCATCGACACATTGATCGAAGCATCCAGGACCCATAGCAAACCGGCAGCCATCCACAACGCCGGCACGTTCGGCATCCATAGCAGTGCCAGCGAGGCGAACACCGCGCCGGCCAGAAAGTACGGCCGGCGACGGCCGAGGCGGTTCCAGGTGCGGTCGGAGTAGTGACCGACGATCGGTTGCACGATCAGTCCCGTCAGCGGCGCGGCGATCCATAGCGAAGGGATGTCGTTGACGTTCGCGCCCAACGTCTGGAATATCCGGCTGACGTTCGAGTTCTGTAATGCGAGGCCGAACTGGAGGCCGAGAAAGCCGAAGCACATATTCCAGATCTGCCAGAACGACAGCTCGGGTTTCTCGGTCATCGGCGCCTGGCCTTGCTCTGGGTGAAGGAACAGTTATGTCATGGCCCGGCGCATCCCGCATGCTGCGGACGCAGCATCGGAGCCCCTTGTCACGCTTGTAAAGCGGATGGCGATGGCGGCATAGTCGATCGACAGCGTGATGACAGCGGAGAATCCATGCGGGTACGTCTCGAAGATGTGGCGCGCGAAGCGGGCGTATCGCCCAAGACCGTGTCGCGCGTGCTCAATGACGAGGCGAACGTGACCGACGCCACGCGCGAGCGCGTGCGTGCCGCCATGGAGGCAATGGACTATCGCCCGCATCCGTCGGCGCGCAGTCTGGCAGGAAATCGCTCCTTCCTGGTAGCGATGCTTTACGACAACAACGACAACCCGTCCTCGACCTATCTGGCCGAGATCCAGGATGGCGTGCTCGAGGCCTGCGACGCGCACCGCTATAGCATGATGGTGCGCCCGCTACGCATGCGCGACGGCGATTTCATCCGTCGTTTCGACACCCTGATTTCAGACCATCATCCCGACGGCGTCGTGCTGACGCCGCCGATTACCGACTACGCGCCGCTGCTGAAACGCCTGCGTGAGCGTGACGTGCCATTTGCCAGCGTGTCACCGCTTCGACGCGGCAAGACCCTGGGCGTGACGATGGACGAGCAGCGCGCCGCGCGCGCGATCGTGGAGCATCTGCTGCAGCTCGGCCACCGGCGGATCGCTCACGTGATCGGCATCGCCAATCACGGAGCCAGCCGCTGGCGGCTGGCCGGCTATCGCGAGGCGATGGCTGCCGCTGGCCTGCCTGAAGATCCGGCCATGGTGGTGCAGGGCGCTTTCACCTTCGGCTCCGGCGTGGAAGCGGCGCGGACGCTGTTTTCGCTGGCCGATCGACCGACGGCCGTCTTCGCTGCCAATGACGACATGGCTACCGGCGTCATGTGGGCGGCGGGGGAGTACGGCCTGAAGGTTCCGCACGACCTGTCCGTGTGTGGCTTTGACGACACGCCCCTGTCGCGTCAGCTGTGGCCACCGCTCACCACGGTCCAGCAACCCAGCCGCGAGATGGGGCGGATCGCCGCCGAGCAATTGCTGAGCGAGTTACGCGGTCACGGTACCGGCCGGCTGGTGGAGATGCCGTTCTCCCTGCAGATCCGCGGCTCCACAGCGATCGCACCTTGAGACACCCCGGCCCACGCGGCGGGCGGACGCTCATGCTGCATAGCAAATTGACAGCGCTGTCATTCCTGCCACCATGCGGTCCGGAAGCGTGCCGCCGGCGCGCCAGCCTGGAGCTTTGCCGTGCCATTGCTGCGGTCGTCGAGCCTGTTTTTGCGAAGTCTTTCCGTGGCGCTGTCGTTTACCGGCGCTTTGTCGATGACCGTTCCAGCCATGGCTGGCGATGCAGCCATCGTCCACCCCGAACAGTGGCCGAAAGGCGAGTCGCCGCTGCCTCCCGATCCTGCGCTCGAATCCAGGATCCGGGATCTGTTGGCGAAGATGTCGGTGGCTGAAAAGGTCGGCCAGATGATTCAGGCCGACATCAAATACGTAACACCGGACGACGTGCGCGAATACCGGCTTGGCTCGGTTCTGGCCGGCGGCAACTCCAAGCCGCCGGGACAGCCGTATCCCGTTGCCTCGCAGTGGCAGACGCTGGCCGATGCGTTCTATCGCGCATCGATGGATACATCGCGCGGCGGACAGGCCATTCCGGTGCTGTTCGGCATCGATGCCGTGCATGGCCACAACAACCTCGTCGGCAGCACACTGTTTCCACAGAACTCAGGGCTGGGCGCCACCCGCGATCCATCATTGATCCACGACATCGGCGAGGTCACGGCGCAAGAGCTGCGTGCCAGCGGCATCGGCTGGACGTTTGCGCCCACGCTCACCGTGCCCCAGGACGTGCGCTGGGGCCGTTCCTACGAAGGCTATTCGCAGGACCCGGCGCTGGTTGCGCAATACGCTGCCGCCGTCATCGGCGGGCTGGAGGGTAAACCGGGTACTTCCTCCTTCCTCGATGCCGGGCATGTCATCGCCACCGCCAAGCACTTCCTCGGCGATGGCGGCACGCACGATGGCAGGGACCAGGGCGACGCCAGGGTCAGCGAGGCGGTGTTGCGCGACGTGCACTCTGCCGGCTATTTGCCGGCGATCAAGGCTGGCGTGCAGGTCGTGATGGTCTCGTTTTCCAGCTGGAACGGCGTCAAGATGGCCGGCAACAAGGCGCTGATCACTGGCGTGCTGAAGCAGCGCATGGGCTTCGACGGGATCGTGCTCGGCGACTGGAACGCGCACGGGCAAGTGCCGGGCTGCACCAACGAGGACTGCGCCGCGGCCTACAACGCCGGGCTGGACATGTTGGAGGCGCCCGACTCATGGAAAGGGGTGTACAAGAACACGCTGGCTGAGGTGAAGGCCGGTGTGATTCCGATGAGCCGCGTCGACGATGCGGTGACCCGCATCCTGCGGGTGAAGATGCGCCTGGGCATGTTCGAGGCGGGGTTGCCCTCGGCCAATTCGTTGGCGACCCGCTCGGCAGAGGTGATCGGGAGTCCTGCGCATCGCGCGGTGGCGCGTCGGGCAGTACGCGAGTCGTTGGTGCTGCTGAAGAATAACCAGGGCGTGCTGCCGATCGATCCGCGTAAGCACATCCTGGTCGCCGGCAATGGCGCCGATAACATCTCCAAGCAGAACGGTGGCTGGACGCTGACCTGGCAGGGCACGGGACTGACCAATGCGAATTTCCCGGGAGCCACCTCCATCTGGGCCGGTATCCAGGCACAGGTGAAGGCCGCGGGCGGGAGCGCCGAACTCTCTGTGGAGGGCGACTACAAGCAGAAGCCCGATGTCGCCATCGTGGTGTTCGGCGAGGATCCCTACGCCGAGTTCCAGGGCGACCTGCCGAACCTGGCATACCGTCCGGGCAACGATCACGACCTCGATCTACTACGCAAGCTGCGAGGGCAGGGCGTGCCAGTGGTGGCCGTGTTCCTGACCGGTCGGCCGCTGTGGGTGAATCGCGAGATCAACGCCGCCGATGCTTTCGTGGTGGCGTGGCTGCCGGGCAGTGAGGGCGAAGGCATCGCCGACGTATTGCTACGTACCCGTGATGGCCGTGTAGCGCACGACTTCCACGGCAAGCTGGCGTATGCGTGGCCACGCAGTGCGCTACAGGTACCCGTCGCCGCCGTCGCACAAGGCGAGCGACCGCAGTTCCCTTACGGCTTCGGTCTGACCTATGCCGACAGCGCGAACACCGGGGCATTACCCGAGAACCCGGGGCTCGTATTGAGCAGCGCGCAGGCCGGCGTTTACTTCACCCGAGGCAAGCCTGCACAGGATTTCGTGGTGCGCCTGACCGGCGCGAACGGCGTGGCCATGAATGTCGCCGCCACACCGGCCGCCACGCCAGACGGCAGCCTGCAAATCGGTGCACTCGACTACAAGGCGCAGGAGGATGCGCGGAGTTTGCGCTGGATGGGGGCCGGTGCCGGCGCCGCAAGCGTTGAACTCGTCGCACCCATGCCACTCGATGTGGAACGCGAAACCAATGGCGACGTTCTGCTGGTGACCACCTTGAGGGTCGATGCCATGTCGCCAGACGACACATCCAGCGTGGGGGTCGGCTGCGGCACCAGTTGCCATGGTTGGGTGCCGGTCGGACGTCAGCTCTCCGCGCTGCCCAAAGGACAATGGTTGAGCGTAGGCATCCCGCTGAAATGCTTTCGCGACGCCGGCGCGAACATGAGCCGCCTGGATCGGCCCTTTGTATGGTCCAGTCATTCCGGTGGGCAGATTGCCATCGCCGAGGTGTCACTGAGCACGGTCGCGGACCGAACGTTGACATGCCCGACTCAAGGGGCCAAACCGTGACGACCGAGCCGATGTCGATTTGCTCTGCACCAATATCGAGCCGTTGAGAGCAACGGAAAGCGAAGCGGGGCCTTGCTACATGCGTTTGTGGATGCCTGGATGACTTGCTGCCATGCGGCAAGCATTCATAGCGATGGAGCTCTATTATCCAGCGATGACAGCGCTGTCATTCGGGGTTGATGGCGCACCAGGGGAGTTGGGGAACCTTTGTCAGGACCGTTTCGCACGGCCGACAACATTTATCCGAACGATTGGGGAGAGCCAGATGAATCTGCGTCACAAGTTGTTGTATGTCGCCATGTCACTCGCGTTTGCTCCGGGCACGCTGCTTGCGGCCGATCAGGACGCGACCGTGCAGAACCCGCCATCGAGGAATCCAGAGGCTGCCGACAAGAAGGTGCAGAACCTGGATGCCGTTTCAGTTACCGCGACCAAACGCGATACGCCGTTGCAGAAAACACCGGTGGCGGTCACGGCGATCACCGTCGACACGCTCGACCGAGAGCGCGTGATGACCGTGCAGGACCTGACCAAGCTGGTGCCGGGCCTGCAAGGTACATCGCAGGGCGACCATGGCGTCGTGACGCTTACCCTGCGCGGCATCGGCAACGACAGCGCCAAGACCGAATACGCCGATCCCGAAGTCGCCACCTTCGTCGACGGCGTGTACGCACCGCGCGCCGAGGCGGCGTCGGGCCTGTTGCTGGATATGGATGGCGTCGAAGTGCTTCGCGGCCCCCAGGGCACGCTCTGGGGCCGCAACTCCACCGCCGGCGCCATCAGCTTCCAGACGGCCAAGCCGGACATCGGCGCGGGCTTCTACGGCAACGCGCAGGTCGAGGCAGGCAACTACAGCCAGATCGGCTCTCGCGCCGCGTTCAACCTGCCCATCAGCAATACCTTTGCCATGCGTGTCGCCGTGGTGCACGAGCAGCATGATGGCTATGTCGATTACCAGAATCCGTCGAGCCAGCTGCCCTCCGTCGCGCAACAGCAGCAAGCGTATCTCGCCTCGTCCGCTTCCGGCGGAACGCTGGCCAACTTCAAGCCGATCGACCCCGGCCAGTACGTGCAGAGCGGCGACAAGTACAACGCCCAGGACCAGTCCGCCGCACGCGTCAGCGCGCTGTGGCAGCCCAGCGATGCATTCAAGTGGAATCTCTCGTACGAGTATTTCGTCGACCGCGGCACGCCCAGCATGAGCCTCATGCAGACACCGCGTCAGGGGCAGGATTTCTGGTCCGCGCTGATCGACACCGCGCCGTACCTGCACCGCACGTCCAATACGGTGCGTAGCCGCATGGACTGGAACATCAACGACGGCATGCAGCTCAGCTACATCGCCGGCTACAACCATTACTCCGGCAAGAGCGACTTCGACCAGGATGTCGGCGTCAGCGTTCCCACCAGCTTCACCACCAACGGCGTGTACCAGGACGATCGCACCAACGCCTCCCACTACAAGAACTGGAGCCAGGAGATCGACCTGAAGTCCACGGGTCCGCAGACCGTGGACTGGATCCTCGGTGCGTACTATGGCTACGAGAACAACGACATCCGGTTCGACATCCCCATCATGAACGGTACGCGCTACGGCACCGTGAGCTGGCAGGGCTCCTTCATCCAGCCGAAGGAAACGGTGAAGTCGTACGCCTTGTTCGGTCAGGCTACCTGGCATCTCAGCGACCACTGGCGCCTCACCGGCGGCTTGCGTTGGTCGCATGACGACAAGGAGAACAAGGGCGGCATCAACTGGGGTTGGGCGTACGACCCGACCGTACCGCAGGTGCCGATCTCTCCGGACGTCTATCCGGATCCGTCGAACGGTTTCTCCATATCGCAGCGGAACACCGCCAAGTACAGCAAGAGCAAACCGACCTGGCTGCTGCGCCTGGATACCGACGTCAGCGAGAACGGCATGCTCTACGCCAGCGTGTCCACCGGCTACAAGTCGGGCGGCACGCAGGATGCGGGCACGCTGTACAAGCCCGAGACGCTGACCAACTATGAAGTCGGCAGCAAGTTCGCCTTCTTCGATGGCCACATGACGTGGAACACGGCCGTCTATTACGAAGACTTCAAGAACTTCCAGCTTTCCGCGCCTATCGTCTATCCGGATGGCAACCACGGCCTGGGCTTCTCCAACGTGGGCGGCAGCACCAAGGTGCTCGGCTTCGAATCGGAGCTGGCGTATCAGCAGAAGGACGATCGCTTCAACCTGATCTTCTCGGCCATTCCGAAGAAGGAGCTTGGAAAGCTCATTTACGCCGGGTCCAACGACTACCAGGGCCTGCCGGCGTGTCCGCCGGCGTCCAACCTCGCCAATTGCATGAACGTCACCGGCAACGATCTGCCGCATGCGCCGAGCGTGTCGCTCACCGGCATCTACGAGCACACGTTCCATCTCGGTAACGGAGGACGCCTCACGCCCCGTGCCAGTGCGCAATACCAGAGCTCGCAGTGGTTGAGCTACTTCAACCTGGGTTCGGGCGACAAGCAGAAGGCCTACGTGCGTGGCGACCTGTCGCTGCGTTATAGCGAGCCCGGCGACAAGTGGTGGGTCAACGCTTATGTGCAGAACGTGTCCGATGAGAAGACCCGCACCAGCGCCGGCCGTTTCCTTATGGCCGACGGCTCGCTGCAGTACGTGTCGCAGTACCTCGCGCCGCGTACCTATGGGGTCCAACTCGGCGTGTGGTTCTGAGGTAGTACATGGCGGCCACCTGACGCAGGTGCCGCCCGACGTTTGCCGTTCTATCGGCGACGCTCTCGGGAGCGTCGCCTATCCCTCCCGGGAATGGCGTTTTGCCGGGTCCGCGTGGGGCGGCCCGGCAATTCTTTTCTCAACGCGTAACATCGGCGAGAACACACCATGGCACGCCTGAAGAAAGTACTGATCGTAGGCGGCGGCACCGCCGGCTGGCTGGCAGCGTGCTACCTGGCCAAGGCGGTCAACGCGGTCGATCCCCGCAGCGTGCAGGTGCACCTGGTGGAATCGCCGGACATCGGCTTGCTTGGTGTGGGCGAAGCCACGTTTCCCTCCATTCGTGGCACGCTGGCCGCGATCGGTCTGGACGAACGTCGCTTCCTGGTCGGTGCCACTGCGACATACAAGCAGGGCATCCACTATCGCCATTGGGTACGGCCGCCGGGAACCCCTGGAGCGGATCACTTCTTTCATCCATTCAACGCGCCTAGCCAGCGTCCGGGTGGTCCTGAGTTGTTGCCGTACTGGCTGCTCGGTGCCGCCCCCGAGGGCATGGCATTCGCCGACGCCGTGTCGATGCAGGGCAGGGTGGTCGATCACTCGCGTGCGCCCAAGCGTGCGAAGGATGCGGACTACCAGGGGCCGATGAATCATGCCTTCCACTTCGACGCCGCGTGCTTCGCGCGCGTGCTCGCCGTGCACGGCCAGCAGGCACTCGGCGTGGTTCGGCACGTGGGAACGGTAGAGCGCACGGAGCTGGACGAACGCGGCGCCATCGCGCGCCTGGTGACAAAGGAGGAGGGTGAGTTGACCGCCGATCTGTACGTCGACTGCACCGGACTGCGCGGCATGCTGATCGGCAACGTGATGCAGTCCCCCTTCCGCAGCCGTGCCGACGTCCTGTTCGCCGATCGCGCCATCGCCATGCAGGTGCCGTACGACAGGCCCGATGCACCGATTCCTTCATACACCATCTCCACCGCCCAGGAAGCCGGTTGGATCTGGGACATCGGTTTGCAGAAGCGGCGTGGCATCGGCTATGTGTATTCGTCGCGGCATACCACCGACGATCGTGCCGACGAGGTCTTCCGGCGCTACGTGGGCCGTGCCGGCGAAAGCCTGAAGGCCATGCACATCAAGTTCGAGACGGGATACCGCCCTGAGCACTGGCGCAAGAACTGCGTGGCGGTGGGCCTGGCCGGCGGCTTTGTCGAACCTCTGGAATCCACCGGCATCGCGCTGGTCGAATTGGCGACCTACTTGCTGACGCACCTGTTGCCCAGCGACACCGACGAGATGGAAAGTGCTGCGCGTCACTTCAACGAGATGATGGTCGCACGCTACGACCGCATCATCGATTTCATCAAGATGCACTATTGCCTGAGCCAGCGGAGAGACTCGCCGTTCTGGACCGACAACGGCGCTCTTGCCAGCATCCCGGAAACCCTGCAGGAGAAGCTGCGGAAGTGGAAGCAGCGTCCGCCACATCGGTTGGATTTCGTTGCCGACCTGGAAATGTTCATGACCGCCAGCTGGCAGTATGTGCTGTACGGGATGGAATTCCAGACCGACCTCGGGCCCATGCGCAGCGCGTATCCGCACATGGACGCGGCACGCCAGGAATTCGCGATGATCCGTCAGGCGGCAGCTCGTGCTCTGGACGACCTACCGGACCATCGCGCGCTGGTCGAGCAGCTGTGCCGCGAATACGTGCAGCAAAGCCGGTCGGATGCGGGCATCGCGGGTGGCGTTATTTCGGCGTGAGGCGGAACAGCCCACCGGGTTGCGCGTCTTCAACTAGCCAGAGCGAGCCGTCCGGAGCTTCTTCGACATCGCGGACGCGTTTGCCGATAGTCCAGCGCTGGACCGCGGCGGCACCGCCCTTGTGGTCGACGGTGACCCGAATGATCGCCTCGCTGGAAAGGCCGCTGATCAAGGCGCTGCCGTTCCACTGCGGGAACATGCCGCCCTTGTAGAACATGAGGTTGCCCGGGGCGATCACCGGCACCCAATAGATCGCCGGCTTGACGAGATCGGGCCGCGTGTCGGGGGAGGGGATGGGCACACCGTTATAGTTCATGCCATACGAAACCAGCGGCCAGCCGTAGTTCTTGCCACGCTGGATCAGGTTCAGCTCGTCGCCGCCGCGAGGGCCGTGCTCGAGTTCCCACAGGCGACCGTCAGGCGCGAAAGCGAGGCCATAAGGCGTGCGGTGGCCGGTGCTCCAGGTCTCCGACGGCGTCAGGTTGGGTCCGGGGAACGTATAGGTGCTGACCACGGGGGCCGTTTTGGCTGCTTCGGTGTCGGTCGCCGGATCGATCAGCGAAAGGGTGGGAGCACCGACCTTTCCTGCCCATGGATTACCCGGCGCAGGCTTGCCATCCAGCGTCAGTCGCAGGATCTTTCCCACCGGTTGATCGGGATCCTGCGCGGGGGTGAAGCGCTGGCGATCGCCCACGGTGAGGAAGAGGGTCTTGCCGTCCGGCGAAAAGGCGATCTGCGCGCCGGCCTGGCCGCCCTTGCCCGTGGGCATCTGGCGCCACAGCACCTGGAAGTTGTCCAGCCGGGCCTGACCGCCATCCAGTACGAGTTGACCTCGACCCATGGCCAGGCCGCCGCCGTAGTCACCTGGCGCGACATAGGTGAGGTACACGCTGTGGTCGCTGGCGTAGTGGGGCGAAAGGAAAACGCCCAGCATGCCGTTCTGACCTTCGACGTAGCTGGCCGGCACGCCCTTGACCTCGGTCTTGGCACCTTGCGGCGTCACCAGCTGAAGGCGACCTACCTTCTCGGTGACCAGCATGCGGCCATCGGGCAGGAAAGCGATGCGCCAAGGCAGATCGAAGCTGGCTACCTTGGTGATGTTGAAGGGCAGGTCGGGGTCGGGCTTCTGATCGCCTGCGTTGGTCTGCGCGTGGGCGGTGGTGCTCAGGAGAGCTGCAAGTAGGATCCCGTTGGCCAACTTCGTCATCTGCATGGTTCCTCGCGTCCGGGTGACTCAAAGGATTGTATTGTCCCGAATGCCGTTTGGGTGTGATGGATGCTTTCCATGGCGCACCCGAACGACGCAAGATATTTGCCGACCCGGGAAGTATCGTCCGGGCATGAACATCGACCGCCACGGCGTTATACCTTCTACGCGGTACCGGCATGGCTCAGGATGTTTACCAAGCGACCAAAAGGGTCTCGGACATAGAACCTTCGGACGCCCCAGGGCTCATCCTTGGGACCGTATTCCACCCTCAGTCCCGCCGTTTCGACCCGCGCCAGGATCTCTTCAAGATTGTCGACTTCAATGGAAAGATCGGGTACGGCGGTTCCCGAACCTCCTTCGCTGGCGATGTTGATCTGTGGCCTGCTATCCGTCGTCGCCGCACCGTAGGTCACAATCCACCCGTGGTCCATGACGGCCTCCAGCCCCAGGATGTCGACGTAGAAGCTCTTGGCCATGTCGGGGTGCGGTGCGGCAATGTTCGCGATAATTCGTTTGACGGACATCGGTTTCTCCTGATGGACAAGGCTCGTGTTTGATTGCGCGAGCGGCAAGGGGAGCAGCCTGGATTGATCGTAAGAAATAGTGTCCCGGGCCGATACACTCTGCAAAGACGGCAGGTTCCGGCACGTAACCGAAGGAGACGTCCATGGAGATGCCTATTGCCCAGCGTGTCTACCGCCATCGGTGGCCTGTCAGAGTCTTGCACTGGGTGAACGTCATTTGTCTGACGGTTCTGCTGGGAAGCGGTCTTCAAATTTTCAACGCGCATCCCAGCCTGAGTTGGGGCCAGGCGAATACCGACGAAGGTACCTGGTTGGCCATGGGAGCGTCGCGTGGCGCTGATAATGCGCTGCACGGCGCCACCACGCTTTTCGGACACACGTTTCGGACGGACGGGGTGCTGGGCGCATCGGTGGTAAACGGTCATCGCGTCCAACGCGGATTTCCTGCCTGGGCGACGATTCCGGGTCCCGCGTGGTTGGCCCTGGGGCGGCGTTGGCATTTCTTCTTTGCGTGGGTCTTTGTCATTAATGGACTGCTGTACCTTGCCTGGTCCATAGGGTCGGGACACTTCCGGAAGGATCTGGTCCCAACCCGCCGGGATTTGCGAGGATTCGGCCAGTCCGTCTGGGACCACCTTCGGCTCCGGCACCCGCAGGGGGATGAGGCCCTTCGCTACAACGTCCTTCAGCGCCTGGCCTACCTGGGCGTCATCGCGGCGCTGTGCGGCATCGCACTGATGGGCATGGCCATGTCGCCGCGACTGGATGCCGCGTTCCCGTGGCTGGTCGACTGGGTCGGCGGGCGCCAATCCGCCAGGTCGATTCACTTTCTCCTGGCCTGTGCTTTGGTGGCCTTCCTGGCGGTCCACCTGTTCGAGGTGCTGATCAGCGGGGTGGTCAACCAGGTACGTAGCATGATCACAGGCTTCTACACCGTAAAGATGAAGGTGCCCCATGAGTGACCGTCGTGACTTTCTGCGGCAAGCGGTCCTGTCGGCGATGGGTGTGCTGCTGGTCGGCTGCGATCGGATATCCGATAGCGATACCGGCCCGCGCATCCTTGAAAGTGCGGAGGGGCTCACGCGACGGGCCCAAGGCTTGGTCTCGCCCGCGTCCCGGCTGGCAAGAGAGTTCTCGGTCAGCGACATTTCCCCGGTGTTCAAGGCCAATGGCACGACGATGCCCACGACCGAGCCCTACCTCGCCCTGATGCGGGATGGATTCCGAAACTACCGACTGAAGGTCGATGGGCTGGTGCGCCGACCGGGCGCCTGGTCATGCGACGAACTGCGTGCGTTGGGGGAGCGCACCCAGATCACCCGGCACGATTGCGTGGAAGGTTGGTCCGCCATTGGGCAGTGGACGGGGACGCCCCTGGCAGCCTTGTTGGCTGCCGTTGAACCCACGGTCTCTGCGAAATATGTGGTCTTCCACTGCTTCGACCAGTGGGACGACGAGGTTTTCTACTACGAAAGCATCGACCTCGAGGAAGCGCGCCATCCCCAGACTATTCTCGCCTATGCGCTCAACGGCGAGACGTTACCCGTCGGTAACGGAGCGCCGCTCCGGCTGCGTGTGGAACGGCAGCTTGGATATAAGCACGCCAAGTACATCGAGCGCATCGAGCTGGTCGAAAACTTCGAGGATATTGGCGATGGAAATGGAGGCTATTGGGAAGATAACGGCTATGAGTGGTATGCCGGGATCTGAAAGAATACGTGATCGATCTCACCAAGCGCCTACAGTGCCCGTCGTCCGCATTCGTCAGGAGCGCGCCGCGATGGCGTGAACCAGCGCATCGAAGAGCAGGTTCGCCGATGCACGGATTTCGGATGGCTTGGCGCCCTGGATAAACAACGCTTGCACGCCGGAAGCCGCGGCCCAGATGGAATGGACCGCGACCCGAAGTTCTACTTTCAAGCCGTGGACGTCCTGCAGGCGACGCACGTTCTCTTCCATCTGCTCGTAAGAAGCCTTGAGATGGGTCGGATCGACGCGCGCCGCGTCGATCATCAAACGGAAGAGGACAGGGCGCTCGAGCCCGAAGTCGATCCAGCCATGCCAACCGCGGCGTAAGTCGGCCAACGGGTCGGCGGTCACGCGCATCGCGCGTTTCATCGACATGAATTCGGTGATGCCCTCGGTGACGATCGCGCGCACGAGGCCGTTCTTGTCTCCGAAGTGATGGTAAAGGGTCGGGGCAGTGACGCCCGCGCGTTCGCAGACCGACCGGGTGGTCATGCCGTCGGCCCCGTGTGCCTCGAGGAGCTCGATGGCCGCCTTGCGAATCCGTTCTTCAGTTGTCATCGGATGGCCTCTTGCATAGCGACACTATAGCAGTGATATAGTGAGTCCTCACTATAGCGGTGATATACCATGAAGCGCGCATTCGTAACCGGTGGCTCGGGTTTTCTCGGCGGGGTCCTTATCGCGCGGCTGCGCAAGGCAGGCGTGGAGGTGGTCGCGCTGGCCCGTAGCCAGGCGTCACTGGACAAGGTCACCTCACTGGACGCCTCGCCCATCGCGGGAGACGTGACCGATGCGCCCGCATTGGAAGCGGGTATGCGTGGTTGCGACGTCGTGTTTCACACGGCGGCGCATTTCACCGAGTGGGACGCATACGATCGCTTTCACCAAGCCAATGTGATCGGCACCGAGTGCGTCTTGCGTGCGGCCGCGAATGCCGGCGTTCCGACGCTGATCGCCGTGGGCGCAGCCGGCGTCTTCATGGGCAAGCCGGAGCCTCTGTCGAACCTCGACGAAACCGCGCCGCTTCAGCAGCCGACGTGGGCTCCCTATACGGCGACCAAGGCCGAAGCCCAGCGCCTGGTGTTGGCGGCCAACGGCACCCGGCTGCGAACCGTCGTCATCGACCCACCCTTGATCTGGGGGCCGGGCATGCCGATGCTCGACGACATGCTCCCGATGATCGACGCCGGCGCCTTCGCGCTGCCAGACGGTGGCGCTCACCTGATGTCCACCTGCCATGTCGACAACGTCGTCGAGGGCCTGCTGCTGGCTGCCGAGCGAGGCCGGGGAGGGGAGTCCTATTTCGTGACGGACGGCGACGACATTTCGTTCAAGCAGCTCGCCGCCGACCTGCTTTCCACGCTAAGTCGACCGCCGGTGGAGAAGTCCGCGCCCTTTGCCGTGGCGTGGTTCGCCGCTACGCTTCTGGAGCCGGTATGGCGCACCCTCAAACTGAAGGGCAAGCCGCCGGTGACGCGCCAGCTGCTTCGCATGATCGGGAAGGAGTTCACTTTGGATACGACCAAGGCGCGGACCGAACTTGGCTATGCGCCGATCGTGAGCCGCAAGGATGGCCTGAACCAGATGCGTGCCGCGCGCGTCCCCGATCGCGGGTTGTGATCCGCACACGGCAGCCAGCATGCCGCGTACGTCTCGCCTTGAGCCGAGGTGCCCATCACGGGGACGGACAGGAACGGGCCGACGCTCACGGTGCCGGCGCAGACCCGTCGAGCTTCATTTTCAATCCCCAACCGTAGCGTCCGCGCATGTCGGGTGTGTTGGCGTCGATCGCCACAACGATGTCGTTGCGTCCCTTCCGCAGTTTGATGTCGAAGCCGCCATTCGCCAGATCGAGCCTTCCGTCGGGCGCCTGTCGGCCGCCGGGCACGTTGTAAAGGTTCTTCCCTTGAAACGCCGGTTGTCCGTTGACGAAGACGGTGATCTCGCGGAGGAAACCCACCTGCATGTGCCGGGTCTCTTCGCGGTCCGCCTGGATGCTGGTACGCAGCCACGCGTACTGCCGAGGCGCCCCGCGGGGTGTCGGCGGATAGATCCGCGCAAGGTTGACCAGTCCGGCGTCTTCCGCGTGCAGTGGACGCCAGCCCGATGACGGACGGGCCGAGAAGGTCGCCTCGCCGGGTTGGGCCAGCGGGCGCGGCTCGGCGATTTCCCATTCCGTGAGGTAGTTGCCATGGGAGGCGGCAGTATCTGGCTCGACCTGCGTGGCCAGCCCATCGATCACGTCGGGCTCCAGGGTCACGTTCGCATACAACGCCTTGCCCTCGAAGGCGATGGTCCCATGCGCGTTGTCGCCCGCAAGGTGAGCCACCTGCAGACTCGGTGTGGCCTCGCGGTTGACGTAGACACTCATGCGTTCGCCCGAGATCACGACCCGGATGTGATTCCACGTGTCGACGCGAATGGGTGCCGGCGCCTGGTACTGCGGGTACATATCCCACGGAATACGACCGTGGATCAGCGGCAGGTACTGCAGGCAATCGTGCGACGCCGGACAATCGGGGCCCACACGGATATAGACCATGTCGGCCGACCCGTCAGGACCCTGGCGGAAACGCAGGCCGGGGAACTCGTCGGTGACCGGCCTGATGTCGAATTCGATGGTCCCGTCGGCGAAGTCGGCGCTCTTCAGCGTGACGTACCCTTCCTCGCTCTCGGACGTGACCTGCATGAGGCCGCCCGGAAACGCCTCGCGGGTCTGGAAGGTCGCGTTGCCGTGCGAGGTGTCCCAGGCGGCGGAGGTCAGCGGCACGTTGGTCGACGCGCTCACGGCGAATGGGAGCGCTGTCGAGGCACCCATGATCAGGAGGAAGGCAGATCGGCGGGTGCGGGGAAAGGGCATGAGCATGTGGCTCCGGCGGGCAGGGAAGTTGAGGCGGAACGCAATGGTTCCGCCTAGCTGGACCGGGCGCCGGGTATTTCGATTACGCCCACGCGCATGCGCGATGAGGCTGAACGTCGAAGCCGTTTCACCGGACCTCGTCGCGACGCAGGCCGCCACGACACCGGCGGATATCCTGTGGCTGCACCTGTTTTACCAAGACCGAGCGCTACGTCTATCGCTTCATAAGGTCCTGACCAGTCGCTTTTAGTCGTCGTTGCGGAAAGTGAGTGGTGGCATCGTCAACTCGGCCGAGGGCTGCGTCTCTTCATAGGAGCGGGCCGTCTCGATCAGCCATTCGCAAAACACCGCAATGGCCGACCTGCCATGGATTGGATATCGAGAGACAATGTAGTGGGCATCAGACATGGCCACGGGACCGGCGAGCTTGACCAGCCGCTTCGCGATGACGTCGTCCTGAATCAAGCTGCCGCCTCCCAGCACGACGCCCAGGCCATCTATGGCCCCCTGGAGGGCCGCCAACGGCTCATTGAATCGCAAGCCGGCGGGTTCCTTCAGCTCCGGAATCTTGTGCAACCGCCCCCAGGTCAGCCAGTCATTTCTTTGAATCGCCTGATGGATGAGCGGTAGATCCAGAATCTGCCTTGGCGCCTGATCAATACAGCCGATTCCCAAGGCGACTGGTATACCGAAGGCCTGGCAGACTATATGTCGACGGTGCTTCCATTCCATGCCCATCTTTACTCGTTGCAGCAGTACCAGGACGAGGTGAACGCCCGGGCGGCTCAGTACTACACCAACGCACATCGCGCCGTGTCGTTGAAGGACGCTGCAGCCATCAAGTGGACGGGCAACGGGGCGTGGATGCTCCCCTACGCACGCGGTGCACTCTACTTCGCCAATCTCGACGCCCAGTTGAAGTCCCGCGGCTTGCCGGTCGATGTGCTGCACCTCGTCAATGCGATGTCCGCTCGTATAGAAAAGGGCGCGCCCGCTACCGACCGCACTTGGTTGGATCTCTTGAACCAAGAGGTGGGCACCTGGGCAGTCGAGGACTGGAAAGCCATGCGGGACGGTAAGCTACTGCGCCCCGTCTTGGGTTCGTTTGGCGAATGCCTGCAACCCGAACCCATCCAGACGGGCATCTACGATCTCGGTTTTTCATGGCGAGACACGGAGCAGGGGTCCTACGTCCAGGACGTCGAGCCGGGATCGCACGCCGAAGCAGCAGGCCTGCGGCCAGGCGACGAGGTCATGACAGCGGTCGACCTCATTGCCCAACAAAGTCGTTTTGACAAGCCGGTGCAGCTGGACGTCAGTCGCAACGGCAAGCGTTTTCAGATCGCGTACGACCCGCACAGCGACACGAAAGTCGACGCATTCCGGTGGGCACCTCGCGACGGTTCAACGTCGGCCGATTGTAAATGACCCCCGACGTAGCTCGAGCGCGGACGCTCTGGCCATTTTGGACACCAAGCGGCATGGCGCCCGAGCCGCCAGGATACGTAGGAACGTCTGCGCAGCCATGACAGGCTGAGGAGCCTCTTACGGACTCACCACGGAACGGTGTGCCCGTCACGGTCGAGATAGCGCAGACCGGGTTTGCCTTGCTGCGATAGAAGCACATCCACGATCTTCGGCATGGCTTCCTCGGTACCGAGCGGTGCGTTCGGGCCACCCAGGGCAGTGCGGATCCAGCCCGGAGCCATCAACAACAGGGCACGCGCCTCTCCGGCATGACGCGCTGCGTAGCAGCGCATGTATTGGTTCAACGCAGCCTTGCTCCCCCGATAGACTTCGTGCCCCCCTTTCTCGTTGTTGGCGACACTCCCTTGTCCGGACGACATGATGCCGATCAGTCCGTCTGCAGGCACGAGGTCCTGCAATCCCTCGATGACGCGCATCGGGCTCAGGGCATTGGTGACCATGACGCGAACGAACTCCTCCGTCGACACCTTCGCTATAGTCTCGTCGTCGGGATTGGCGGTCCCGGCGTTGTGAAACAGGATGTCGAAGGTTCGGCCGGCGAGACGGTCGTGCAGAGCCGTGATCTGATCAGGCTCCGTAATGTCGAGGGGCTCGATTTCGATACGACCCGGATGTTCGTCCGACAGGTCGTGCAACGCAGTCCTGGCGCCGTCTTGTACCGTCCCGACGACGTTCCATCCCCTATGCAGGAGTTCAGCAGCCATCGCGAGGCCGAGGCCACGTGATGCGCCGACGATCAAGATGCTGCTGGACATAGTAGTGCCTTCACTCGGGGGTCGGCCGCAAATATGATCGATCCCTTCGACCGGCGCCAGACGCATAAGAAGCACAATAGGGTTGCATCAGGCGCCATGCCACAATACGCAAGCGATATAGGGTGCCGCGATGGACAATGTGGATCTGAATCTTCTTCTGGCACTGGATGCGCTGCTGACCGAGGGCAGTGTGACCGGCGCGGCCCGCCGCCTTGGCTTGAGCACCTCAGCCATGAGCCGGACGCTCACGCGACTTCGATCGGCCACAGGAGACCCGCTGTTGGTCCGCGCTGGGCGCGGACTTGTGCCAACCCCGCACGCCACCGAGTTACGCGAGCGCGTGCACGGGTTGACCCAGGACGCGCATGCCGTGCTACGTCCGGCTGCCACTGGCCTTAACCTTTCCACATTGAGACGAAGCTTCACCATCCGGTCCAACGAGGGCTTCGTGGAGATTTTCGCGGCACCGCTCGTGGCGGCGGTCACCCTGGTGGCGCCGAATGTACGCTTGCACTTCGCACCAAAGCCCGACAAAGACGTGCGAGCACTGCGCGAAGGCATCGTCGATCTCGAGATTGGTGTGCTGGGCGAGTCAGGGCCAGAAGTGCGCCTGCAGGCTCTTTTTCGCGACCACTTCGTGGGCGCCGTGCGAGAGGGCCATCCTTTGCTGAAAAAGGGCAAGATCACTGCCGAGCGTTACGCGGCATGTGGCCACGTCGTCGCTTCGCGCCGAGGCCTTGCGAAGGGTCCCGTAGACAAAGCGCTCGCGGAGCATGGGCTCGCTCGCACCGTCGTCGCTGTCGTGCCCGGATTCCGCGCAGCCCTGGCTGTCGCAAGTGGATCCGATCTGGTGGCACAGGTGACAAGCTCTTTCTTTAATGCGATCCAGACTGGCCCGATCAGAAGCTTCGCTCTGCCAGTTCAAACCGATGTGATCACCATCTCGCAGATGTGGCACCCGCGCCTGGACGCCGATCCCGCCCACCGCTGGTTGCGAGGGCTTGTGCTGGCTATATGCCGCGAGCCGGCGTCGAACTCGCTGCGAAACGAATCGGGCGGATAACTGCGATAGGGCCGTTCGGACAGGCGATCGCGATAGGTGCAGTGCCGCACTACCAGGTGGCCCACGGCTGCCTTCAGGACTATCAGGGCGCACGCCTCAGAAATTCGATAAAAGCCCGCAGGGCCGCCGACTGCTGACGGCGGTTTGGGAAGTAAAGATAAAGCTCTTCCATTTGGCTAGACCATGCGGGCAGAACTCGTGCCAACTGTCCCGCTGCGAGGAGGTCGGCCACCATGGCGGCGGGCGCACTCACTATGCCTAGCCCCCTGACCGCCAGTTCGATCTGGGAAGCGAGGTCGTGGAGAATCGTTGCCAGGGGCGGTGCAATCTGCACGGTCTTGCCAGCGGATCGAAGTGTCCACGGAATGACCAGGCCCGTCCCTTGGCTGCGGCATGCTATGACACGGTGATCGAGAAGATCGGCCGGCGTGACAGGCGCGGATCGCGCGCGCAGATAGCCTGGCGACGCAACGAGGATCGCCTCCGACTTGGGTGCCACCAGTGTGGCAACCATGTCCTTATCGATGCAGTTCCCATAGCGCAGTCCGGCGTCGTAGCCATCCTTGACGATATCGACCAAGCGCGCCTCGACGGCGATCTCGAGGTTCACGCCGGGATAGTTGTCCTGGAACGCTCCCAACATGGGAGCGATAAGCAGATCGAACGGGGCGCGCGGCATCGTAAGACGCAGTGGGCCAGTCGGTCGCCCACCTCGGCCGGATGCCACTTCCGCGGCTTGTTTCACTTGCGCGAGCGCCGGCGCCACGGTGCGCAGATAGTCGTTACCGACATCCGTCAGGCTCAAGCTACGGGTGGAACGGCGGAACAGTGGGGTGCCGAGCCGCGCTTCGAGAGCACTGATTGCCTGGCTCACGGCGGAGGGCGAGACGCCCAGACGCCTGGCAGCCTCTGAAAAGCTACAAGCTTCCGCAGCCGCTACGAAGACAGCTACGCCCTCGAGTGAATCTCTCAGTCGCATATCGATCGACCTGTAAGTTCTATTTACAGCCCCATGAGTGATTATGCGGATAGTCGCAAAGGTCCTCCGTTTATACAATCCCAAAGCGTTCCGACCTGCGTTTCAACCCGAACAGCTTGGGGTACAGCTTTGTCTACATTGGCTTCGCGCACGTTCAGCACGGCTCGACATACGACGCATTATCTTGAGAAGGGCCCGGCGAACGGGCCTCTCATGATCTTCCTTCATGGATGGCCAGAGCTCGGCCTGATCTGGAGAGCTCAGCTTGACGAGTTCGCCGCGAGCGGTTGGCGTTGTATCGCTCCGGATATGCGAGGCTATGGAGGTTCCTCCATTCCTGCGGCGAGCAGTGCTTATGCCCAAGAGCACATAGTCGCGGACATGAGCGAACTGCACGACCATCTTGGTGGTGAGCCTGCGATCTGGATCGGCCATGACTGGGGTAGCGTAGCTGTCGCATCGCTGGTCTCCCACGAGCCCGCACGCAGCCGCGGCGCCGTACTGATCTCGGTGCCCTATTTCCCTGCGGGGCATGCATTAGAGACCCTGGTCCCGTTGGTCGACCGTTCCATCTACCCAGCCGACCAGTATCCGGACGGCCAGTGGGACTATTACCGTTACTACAACACGCACTTTGCATCGGCAGTAGCCGATCTGGACGCGGACAAGGCCGCGTCCCTCGCGTCGATCTATCGATCGGGCGACCCTGAAAAGATCGCCAAGCCCGCAGCGAACGCGACGGTCACGCGTAGAGGAGGGCGCTTCGGTGCCGCGCACCGCGCGCCTCCAACCGACCTTGACCGAGCTCTCTGGCCGCTGGCAGATTTCGAAACGCTGGTGCGCTCGTTCGATACAGACGGCTTTCGAGCGCCGTGTGCATGGTATGTGAATGACGAAGCCAACATCGCCTATGCAGGCAAGGCATCTGACGGCGGGCGCCTTTCGCTGCCGGTGCTGTTCGTCAATGGGGACTATGACCAGATGAACAGTATCAATGGCAACCTCATGGGCGACCCGATGCGTGACGCCTGCACCGATCTTACCGTTGCCCATTTGCCCGGCGCTCATTGGCTGCCGCTTGAATGCAAGGGCGGACTCACGCTGGCCATACGTGCCTGGCTTGAGAGCAAGAACCTCACGGCGGCAGGAGCGTGACGCCCGGAGCGGGGAACGACACGAAGGCGGGAACAAGGGGCAGCATGCCCTCCGAATCCGCCGCATGAGCGGGCACACCGGTTGGGCACGGAGTCGCGTGCTCGTCGCATCGGCGGTCGGCTACCAATGGTTTTACAACGGCGCCAACTTTGTCGCTTTCAAGATAGGCGGCGACGCGATACCCCCGATCGTCCTTGCCGCGATGCGGTTCGGTCTCGCCGCGGTCTTGATTCTTCCGCTGGCGTTGCGGCACTGGCGGTTACGTCCAGCGAGCGGATCGGAATTGGCGTCCGCGGCGGGGCTCGGCCTGGTGATGCTGATCTGTAGCCAGACGCTTGCCCTTCTGGGAACTCATTTACTGCCTGCCGGCGTGGCGTCCGTGTTCGGCTCGAGCGCACCTATATTTCTGGCGCTGTTCTCATGGGCGATCCTGCGCAAACGCCTGGGCTTACGTAAGGTCTGCGGCATCGCACTTGGCTTCGTCGGGCTCGCCCTGATGGCCTATTTCAGCTACGCCGGGGGCGGTTTCCGCCCATTGGGCGCCGCGCTCACACTCGCCGCATCGGCGAGTTGGGCCGCAGGGTCACTGTGGGCGAGGCGCCTTCGCCTGCCCGAGGATCCCATCGTCGCGTTGGCAGCGCAATTGATTACCACCGCTTTGGTTCTCGCGCTCGCGGTGGGTACGACTGGGATGTTCAGCCGGGTCGATATGAGCGAGGTGCCGATATCCGCATGGTCGGCGCTGGCCTTCCTCGTCATCGCAAGTACGCTCGTGGGCTACACGGTTTTCCTTGCCGTGAACGCCCAGGTTTCCCCGACGATCGCCAATACCTTCAACTATGCCGCGCCCGTCGTCGCGCTGCTGCTTTCGGCGTTCTTGCTAGGCGAGCGGCTGACATTGCCGAAGCTCCTTTCGGCAGGTGTCGCGCTGGCTGGCGTGGCGCTCATGGTGCGCGTTTCGAGGGAAGAAGAGTGATCGCCAGGACCTGAGACTGCAGTGCCTGGATAGCGGCACTCACGCGTTGTTCCGGCACTGTGAGACGCGCACGGCACCGGGTTCAAGATGGCGTGAAACGTCTCCTCGCCGGGCATCTGGGTGCCGAGTCCATTTCAAGATAGACGATGCGCACGCCGATCTTCTCCGGTTCGCTCATGGCTATGCATCCGGTGACGGTGGGCCGTGTGGGCTTCCGAGACGGGGTGCGGCGGACCCGTGGAGTGGCTCGGCGTCCTTTTCGCGGAAGAGGGTGTCGTACAACAGTGGGATCAGTCCCAGCGTTACCAGCGTGCCCAGCAGCAGACCGCCGATGAGGGTGATGGCCATGCCCGTCCACAAGGGCCCGGCGAAAAGCATCAACGGAATCAGGCCGACGATGCAGGTCAGCTTGGTCATCACGATGGGGCGCAGTCGCTTGACCGCCGCTTCGATTACCGCCTCGTGGTGACGACGCCCTTCGGCCAGCTCCGCCTCGATGCGCTCGAGCAGCAGTACCGCGTTGTTGACGATGATGCCGGCCAGGGCGAGCAGGCCGAACGTTGCCATGAAACCGAACGGATACCCGGTCACGACCAGGGCCAGCGTCGAGCCGATCAGGATGAAGGGGACGCTGGCGACGATGATGAACACCTTGCGGAACGAGTTGAACTGCCAGACGAAGAGCAACAACATGCCGCCGATGGCCAGGGGCATGTACTGGGCGATCACAGCGTTGGCCTCGGCCGAGTCCTCGATTTCACCGCCGAGCGTGATCGCGTAGCCGGGCGGCGGATTGATACGCGTGATCGCCGGAGCCAACTGATCGGCCATTTGCTGGGCGGTCATGTTCGGATTGCGCGCGGTTACGGTGATCGAGCGACTCAAGTTGCGCCGCTGCACCACGCCCGGTTCCGAATCCAGTGCGACGGTGGCGACCGCGTTGAGTGCCACCGGCGCGGTGGACGCGGCGGCCGGGTAGATCAGCGTATCGCCCGGATCGGCGTCCGAGGTTCGCTCGAGCGGGCTACCGCGCAGCACGATCGGCACGGTCGCACCGCCATCGTCGATCGCAGCGGCCTGGTAACCGCTGTAGCGCACCTGCAGCGCGCGCTGCACATCCTCACGCGTGATCCCGTTAGCGTGCAGCTTGCGCTGATCGAGCGTGACCCGGTAGCGGGGCACACGCGGCCCCCAGCTGTCGATCGTATCGACGGTGCCGGGCAGGGCACGCAGTACGGTTTCGAGCTGTGCGCTCAGCGTCCGTAGCGTGGACTCATCGACGCCGCTGACGCGGTACACGGCCACGCCGGCTTCGGTCGCGCCCAGGGAGAAGCGTTTCGGTTCGGCGTGCAGGTTGGGAAACGCGTTGGCGAGGTACGTCCGCGTGCGCGCGATGACCGCGTCCAGGTCCGTATCCGGCACCACCGACACGGTGAAGTAGCCGATGTTCGCGCCCGGCAGGGGCGGGTTCAGCCCAAGCACCACGCGCGGGCCGCCATCGGCCACATAGCCCACGCTGTTCTCGACCTCGGGATTGATTTTGGTGTCCGCCAGCCATTTGCTGATCTGGCGCACCGAGGCCAGGGTCTGTCGCGAGTCCGTTCCTGCCTGGAAGGTAAGCGGGATCTGGAACTGCAACCGGTCCGACTTGGGAAGGAAGTCATACGGCAGGCGGGACAAGGCCCAGCCCGCCCCGCCCAGAAGGGCGAGCATGACGCCAACGAACACCACTTTGTGGGTGAGCACCCAGCCGATCACGCGACGGTAACCATGGTAGAAGCGTGACTCGTGCTCGGCCGAGTCGACGGCGTCCGCATGAACCTTGGCGAAGTAGAAGCACAGTAACGGCGTGACGGTGAGGCCCAGCACCCACGAACCGAGCAGGGTGACGGCGAGCACGACGGCCAGCGACCGCAAGTACTCGTTAGTGCTGGTCTGGCCCAAGAAGAACGGCGAAAACGCAAAGACGATGACCAGGGTGGAGACCAGCAGCGGCACGGCGAGGGTGCGACCTGCATCGATGCACGCCTGGCGTCGCTTTTCGCCCGCTTTCAGGCGCCGCTCGATGTCCTCGGCGATGACGATGCCGTTATCGACCAGCAGGCCCAGGGCCAGGATGATGGCTGCCATCGAGACCATCTGTAGTTCGATGTTGAACGCGCGCATGATGATGAGCGAGCTCAAGATCGTCAGTGGCACGATCGAGCCGACCACCAGACCCATACGCCACCCCAGGAACAGCATCACCACCGCCATGACGATGACGATCGTCTCGCCCATGACGTGGTGCATCTTGCCCATTTCGCGCGCAACGACGTCGGCCTGGAAAGTCACCACGTGGGCGTCGAAGCCGGTTGGCAATCGATGGCTGGCCTCGGCGATCCGTGCTTTCAGTTCGTTGCCAAACGCGGCGATATCCAGTCCCTCGGCCATGGAGACCGAGACCACCACCGCTTGCTGGCCTTGATAGACCGCCGCGCTTTGCGGTGGGTCGGTGGGCATGGCCTGGATGGTCGCCACCTCACCCAGCGTTATGTCCTGGGTCTGATCGCCGCGGGGCACGGACAGCAGGAAGCCTCGCAAATCGTCCACCGAGCGGATCTTGCCTTCCACACTCACCGACACGCCCAAGCCGGACACCGAGGGCTGTCCTGCAGAGGCGATGGCGTTTTGCGCGGCCAGCTGCTGGGCCACCGCCCCTGGCGTCAGGCCCAGCGAAAGGAGCTTGTTCTTGTCGAACTGCAGGTAGAGCTGGGTGTCTTGTAGCCCGTAGAAGACCACCCGCTCCACCCCCTTGAGCGCGTACAGGTCCGAGCGGAAGCGTTTGATCGGTTCGCGCATCTGCGCGAGGCTGACGCCGGGCGCCGTGATCGCGATCGAGGCGACCGAGACGCGACCGAAATCGTCATCCAGAAACGGGCCGATAGTGCCTTGAGGGTAGGTCTGGGCCACTTCGGTCAGCTTGGAGCGCACCTTCAGCCACATCGCGTCGAGGTCCGTCACGCTGTCGTAGGCGGTCAGCTGGATCACCACCGACCCCGGTCGGATCGTGGTGGCGATGGTTTTCAGGCCACCCAACTCGCGCAAGCGCTCTTCGGCGGGCTTGGCCAGGATGTTCTCTACCTCATCGGTGGCCATGCCGGGCAGACTGATGGAGACGACGGCATCGCGCACGGTAACCGACGGCTCTTCCTGCGAGGGGAAGTGCAGGAAAGTCCAAGTGCCCGCGATGAGGATCAGCGCGGCGATGAACAGGGTCAGGCGACTGGCATCGAGCGCCGAGCGGGTCAGTAGCATGTCAGCGGGTCTCCAGTTGGCTTGCGCCCTCGAACTCGCGCACCTGCTGTCCATCGATGAGGAAAGCGGTTCCGGCGCTTACGACCCGATCGCCCAGGGCGAGTCCCGAACGGACCAGCACGCGTTCGCCGGCGCACCCGGCCAGGGACACGGCCTTGCGGGCCACCTTGCCGTGGGTGCCATCGAAGACAAACACGCTGTCGGTGCCCGCGGTCGCGCCTGGGAGCACAGCGGTGAGGGGAATGGCCAGCTGTCTTTGGGTGGAACCGCCGCTCAGCCGCAAGGGCACCAACTGCCCGGCGGCCAAGGCCGCCGGTGCGCCGTCGGTGCGAAAAATCGCCTCCAGAGTCGCGCCTTTGCCGACATGATCGGACAGCTGCGTCAGGCGCACCGGGAGGGCGGTGCCGTCGGCCACCGTGATCGTCGCTTCGCTGCCCACCTGGGCCGATTCCCGGGCCTCGATCGGCAGCGAGGCCACCACCTCGAACTGACCCTGGCCATCGATGGTCATGAGAACCTGACCAGCGGCGATATCGTTCATGGGTTCCTCCATCCGCGACACCACTCGGCCAGCAAACGGCGCCACGAGCACGGCGTGCTTGAGGTCGCGGCTGGCCAGAGCGACCGCGGCATCGGCGGCGTCGGCCTTGCCACGGGCCGCCTGAACGGCCGCCCGTGCCATGGACAGGGCGGTTTGCGAGGCGGCGCCGTCGTCGAACAACGCGCTCTGCTGACGCAATTGCTCGGTACGATCCAGCACTTCCGCGCGCGCCGCGGACGCATCGGCCCGGGCTTGCACCAGACGTAGTCGGATGGGTTCCGGGTCGAGCTCGGCCAGCACTTGGCCCTGAGTGAAGGCGTCGCCGGGCTGGACGGCGATCCGCGCGATGCGACCGGCCACATCGAAGCTCAGCCTGGCACGCTGGGCTTGGCGAACCTCGGCGGTGACTTGCGACACCGCCCCCGGGGCCGCAATGACCTCGGCCAGCAGCACGGTGCGCGGCGGCGCGACTTCCTTTGGGGCCTCGCCGCATGCGCTCAGCCACAAGGGCGTCAACAGGGCGGCGACCGTTAGCGGTAGACGTGTCATCAAGGACGAACTCCAGCAAGGGCGACCCGCTCGATGCGGGGTAGGGAACAGAGCGCGCGGTGCGCGGGCACCGGGCGCGGGGAGGAGGGGGCGCTGACGGCTCAAGGCTGCGGCCCGACGGAGGCGAGGGACGCGGAGGGCAGCGAGACGCCGTAGAACGCGCGAAACACCGCCACCCGATTGAGTGCCCGATCACGCCGGGCGGACGCACAATCGACCTGGACCTGTGCGGCATCGATGGTGCGAACGAGCCATCGGGCGGGATCTTCCAGACCCTGCCGATACCGACCCAACGTCTTGACCTGTCGCGTCGCGTCGGCCTGACACATCTGATCCAGACGAGCGACACGGGTCGTGACCACGACGCGCGCACCCAGCGCGTCGGCGACCTCGCGAAACGCGCGCCGCACCGTCGACTCGTAGTTGGCCACCGCCGTGTTCTTGCGTGCCGTGGCCAGATCCAGATTGGCTCGGCGCGCGCCGCCGTCGAAGATCGGCAGTGTGAGTTGCGGAAGAAAGGTCCAGCCCCCCGTGGTGGAACCGAACAGATGATCCAGATCCGAGGACACGTGGCCGATGGAGGAGGACAGCTGGATGGAGGGGAAGAAGGCCGCGCGAGCGGCACCGATGCTTGCATTGGCTGCGCGCAAGCGTTCTTCGGCGCGTATTACGTCCGGTCGGTCCAGCAGTACCTGGGAGGGCAACGAGGCCAGGCCGGTCGCCGCAGTGTCGACGCGCCCGAGCTGGCTCGACTCAGCGGCGGGGGCAGGTAGCGTGTCGCTGGTCAGCAATGACAGGTAGCGCATCGCCTCCTCGTGCTGTCGCTGCGCGTCCAGTGCCGACACGTGCACCCGCGCGGCTTGATCGCGGCGCGCCTGCAGATCGTCGGCGGAGAGCGTGCCGACCCGGTGTTGCGTGACCGCCATGGTCACCAGCGCCTGAGCAGCGGCATCGGCCTCGCGGAGCTTGTCGGCGACCTCAGCGCCCGTCCGCTCGTCGACGTAGGCGCCCAGCACCTCGGCGATCAACGCGCCGCGCGCTTCCTTGCGTGCGGCTTCGCTGGCCAGGTACTCATGCGAGGCAGCGTCGGACAAGCTGCGCAGGCGACCGAAGAAATCCGGCTCGTAACGAAAATCCAGCGTCGCCGATTTGAAATCGCGGCCCAGCAGTGCGGCGGCGTTCGGATCATCGAGCTGGACCTTATCGCGTTGGAGGATCCCATCGAGTTGCGGGAACAGTGACGAGCGCTGCGCGGCCGCGCTAGCCCGCGCCTCGGCCACTTGGGAGGCGACGGCACGCATGTCGGGATTGGCCGCCAGCGCAGTGGAGACGATGCGGGTCGCTTCACCCTCGGGCGCGAACGCGCCGAGAAAGCGCACTTCCTCGGCGGACAAAGTGCCCGCGTCGGTAGGAACCGTTGGCGGCGCACGAACGCCTATCCGAGGTTGTCCACCCAACGTAGCAGGCAGCGCGACGAGCGGTCGCTGGTAAGTGGGAGCGAGCGAACACGCCGACGAGAGGCTGCACAAAACGAGCAGAAAGATGAGCGCGGCCGAATGCGGCCAGAGGAATTGATCGTCGTTGAATAACGGACGCACTGCCTGCTCCCAGACTGATAAGCTGGGCGCATTGTTAGGGACCCATCTCAAGGCTTTGTCGGCCTTTCTTTAAGATTCGATCAAGGGAGAAAACGATGGCGCGACGCGTGCTCGTCGTGGAAGATGACGCCGACAGTGCGAGCATCCTCCAGGCCTATCTGCTGAAGGATGGCTTCGAGGTTCACGTCGCCCAGGACGGCCGACGAGGGATCGAGGCCCATGCGCAATGGCATCCGGACATCGTGCTGCTGGATGTCATGCTGCCCCACGTCAGCGGGACCGATGTCCTTACGACCATTCGGCGGACCAGCCAGACACCCGTCATCATGCTCACCGCGCTAGGTGATGAACCCGACAAGATCGGCGCTCTTCGCTACGGCGCCGATGACTACATCGTCAAACCCTACAGCCCGCGGGAAGTGGTCGCGCGTGTGCATGCGGTGTTGCGTCGCGCGGTGCAGGTCGCGTCGACGGCGCTCACATTTGTCGAAGGCCCGGTGACGGTGGACACCGAATCGGTGACGGCGAAAGTGGCGCACGCCTCGCGCGGCGTCGTGGTACTGGACCTGACACCGACCGAGTTCGGGATCCTGACAATGCTGATAAGAACGCCCTTCAAGGCCTTCACCCGCGCCGAGCTGCTCGAGGCGTGCCTGCCGGACAGCGATGCGCTCGAGCGGGTGGTGGACACCCACGTGCACAACCTGCGCCGCAAGCTCGAAGCCGTCGAGGTGACAGGTGTGCTGGTGACCGTGCGCTCGGTCGGGTACCGCTATCGATGAACGGGAATCACCGCGCCAAGCCTATTCGAGCTCTCTCCCTGTGGCGATGGGTAGCCGTACGCATGAGCTTGCTTGCGCTTGGCGTCGTCTTTCTCATCGCCCTGTGCATGTGGCTGCGCTTTGCCACAGAAACCTATCTGACCGAACAGAAGATCCCACCCGTTACGCTTGAACGCATTCGCACGATCAGCGCGTCCCCTGCGGAACACGAACAAGAATTGTGGGGTTACCTGCGGCACTACTATCACCCGCAAGATGTCGTTCCGGGCCTGTTGGGGACCGATTGGCTGCTTTTCTATGCACTCGTGGCCGCCTCGATTCCGATCATCGTGGTGCTGGGCCTAGTCACCTCCCGCCCGCTCTCGCGGCAGTTTTCCATCGTTGCCGCCACGGCCCGGCGGGTGTCCCAGGGCGACTTCTCGTCCCGTGCGGATCTGGTACCGAACGCGCCTGCCGAACTCAATCGCCTGGCCGAGGACTTCAACGCGATGTGCGAGAAGCTCTCGCGCTATGAGCGAGAGGTCCTCGATTCCAGCGCGATCCTGGCGCACGAACTGCGCACACCGCTCAATGCCGCGATGGGCCGCCTGCAGGGGATTCTCGATGGGGTGTTCGAGCCGCAACCTGAACAGGTGGCGATGATCCTTCGCCAATTGGTCCAGCTGAACCGTCTGGTGTCGGACCTTCACTTTCTGTCCGTGGCTCGCGCGGGTGAGTTGCGTCTGAGCGAGGACGCGTTCGACCTGGCAGAGCTGATTCGCGATCGTGTGAGCTGGTCGGCCCCGGCCTTAGACGCGGCCGGGATCGTCAGCCTCGTCGAGGTCCCTTCGCCGACGCCGTGCTACGGCGACCGCGATCGCCTGGGACAGGTTGTCTCCATCCTCGTCGAGAACGTGGTCCGCTACGCCGGTTCCGGCGGCACGATGACGGTGCTGTTGATCCCGTCGCCGGATACGACCCGCCTGGTCATCCAGGACCGCGGACCGGGTGTCCCGGCTGAGGACCTACCGCGTATTTTCGATCGCTTCTGGCGTGCGGAGCATTCCCGCGGACGGCATTCCGGCGGCAGCGGGTTGGGCTTATCGATCGCTAGCGTCATCGTGGAAGCTCACGGCGGTGTGATCCAGGCGGCGAACCGGGTCGACGGCGGCCTGGAGGTGACGCTCACACTGCCAACGCGCAACGCGGTGCCCCGGTGATCGCTACCCGCGGCCGTGGGCATCCGGCTCGAGGCACATGGCGACCGTGTGAGCTAAAACGAGTAGTTCATCGCCACGGCCGAGGTCAGGGCAGTGCGCCGGGCGACGATCGGACTGTCATCGACTTGCCCGCTATAACGCACGCCGGACACGACGACGTTGGACGACCAACGCGGACTGAACACATGCGTCCAGTTCAAGCTACTCGAATAGGCGTACAGCCCACCCGCCGCCCGATACGTGGCAAAACGTGTGCGTGCGCTCTGCGCGGACGACACGCCGAAGTACGCACGGTTGAACGCCGCATTGCCGCCATGGACATCGACGTTGAGGGTAAGCATGTCCGCCTCCCGCTGGATCAGCGCAAGCTGGACACCCGTGCGGTAGCGGGCGCGGCGCGTCCCATCTTTGAGCGAGTACTCCGCTTCCGCGCTCATCGAGAGCATGGCATTAAGCTGCTGGGCCACGATGGTGCGGCTCACAATCGAGCCGGGCACATCGCCCATGCCGCGCAGGGACTTCGAACCGGGGCGCAGGTTGCTGTCACGATCCACGCGACCGAAGTCGTAATGAAACGCCTCGCTGATCGAAAAGCCGCCGTCGGTCTGATATTGCGCACCGATGCCGCGCAGCGTGTCGGCGAACCAGGGACCTTTCGCCACCGAGGCCACGGGGAGAAACTGGACACGGTCCCGGCTCGATCCGGCGTAGCGGGGGGCGTTGACCGCAGCCACACCGACGGCGGCCTGCAGCGTGTTCGGATCGGCCGCGGGGGCTTGCGTGGTGGACGCACTATCCTGGGCGATCGCAAGCGGGGATACGGTGACTAAGCCCAGGGCGGTAACCACCCAGGCAGCATGTAACGGTCTCGACGGGTTCATCGGAATGTCCTGGCGATGAGGGTAGGGAAGGGCGACGGCACAACTGCCGTACCAACGAACCGCGGCATGCCATGAAGGCGAACGCGGCGGTGCGATGTGAGAGAGGCTAGGTCGCGATCCTTAAGATCCTCTTCACGGATCTTCAAGATTTGATGGAGGGCGTGCCGATCGACAGGAGGAGATTGGCGTTCATAAGACCGTATGGAACGGTTTTAATGATGTAACCCCGGCCGCTCCACTGACCGAGGCGGTCTTGCTGTTGTGGGAGCGGGTGAGGTCACCATTGAGACCCCTGGCTTGAATACGTCAGGAAACGACGGCCCAAGTATGATCACGTTCCGGATCGAAGACATCGGCGACCAGAAGATACGAAACGGCCCACACGTACGCTTCGATATCTATCGATGGGGCGAAAAGAAGGCTGCGAATACCTGGGGAAAGCGATCGACGCTCGTGTTCATCAAGGGCCTGCAGGCACCGTTAAAGTGTCCTTGGTGATTAGTTAAGGTGCGGGAATGCCCGTAGTGGTGTACTCAAAAAAGGGATCATGATGATGTCGACGCGTACCAGTGTTCTCCTTGCGATCCTGTCGCTGGCCCTCCCGATGGCGTCTTCGGCAAGGGACCTGTGGTCGAAGAACAGTGAAACGCTGAAAGAGACCGCCGAAACGATCGACTGGGTGTCGCCCGGTAACATGGCGAAGATCCATGCAGGCGTCGACGAGGCCCAGCTCACCGTTGGGGGCAAGGTCATCGATGTCCAGGACGTGATGAACCCGGGCTTGACCGAGCTGAATTGGTCGAATGAGGCAAATGCCTTGTTCATCAACTCAAGCGACGGCGGCGACGTAGGAACTTGGTCGACGCGCGTGTTCGTGATCTCCGGGAATGGAGTTCACGAAGTGAAGGTCGGCGCAGCCGTATCAAAACAGCGTTTCCCTTCGGCGATAAGGCGCAAGTATATGAATGTCATGTCAATCGGCTGGATCAACCATGGATCCGCCCTTTTGGTTCTACGCCAGGTTCCAAATAGCTCGGATTACAAGGATATGAACCTGGCAAGGCTCTACGTCGTCGATGTCGATTCCGGCCGCGTCATCGAGCAATTGACGCCAGCAGATGCCGCGAAGAGGTATCGCACGGTATTTGGCCCCGGCGCAGAAGCGATAGTGAGTCAGTCACCCAACGACGTGACGTCGCGCCAATAGGGCAGCACCGCGATCGAGCCGAGGCAAAGGATACGAAGTGGAAGTTGAACATTCGTTCGAGACGGCTGCGGGAGGACGTCACGACCGAAGAAGGCACGGCGGACTGAGTGCTCTTCCATTCGGATCAGGGAAGTCAGTACACGAGCGACGACTGGCAATCGTTCTTGAAAGCCCATGGCATCGTGGCCAGCATGAGTCGACGCGGTAACTGTCATGACAACGCCGTCGCGGAGAGTTTCTTCAGCCCGTTAAAGAAGGAGCGAATCAAGCGCCGGATCTACCCGGATCGTGCCGCCGCTTCGTCGGACGTCTTCGATTATATCGAGATGTTCTACAACCCGGTTCGTCGCCATGGTTTCACTGCCGATCTATCACCGGTACAGTTCGAACGGCGTTACGCACAAACCGGCTCTTGAGTGTCGACGAAAAGCTGGGCGGTCCAGGATAACCAAAAGCCCGACCCAAACTACCAGCGCCAGATGATCAATACGGTCAAGAGCGTCAAGAACTATCTCGACACGGGGCACTAAGATGAGAGCGACAGTTGTCTGCGCGGCCATGATCATCGCGATATTTTCTGTGAATGGCGGGTTTGCGCAAGAGCAAGAGAAAGGCGTGACTCGAGAGAAGGCAGACGCGCTGGTTAAAGCCATGACGAAAAAACATCCTTATAAAGGAACCGACGTATACCCGCTAGATAACGACGGCGGAGAGACGAAGTTTTACGCTTATCAACTTATCTATAACGTGCCCAGGGACCCGACCATGAGTGCCGGATTCGTCAAGGTGAACCGCCGTACGGGAGAAATCATTATTGATGCCGGAACCTTGTGCTATCACTATCCTGGCTACCCAAATAAGCAGCCCATCCAGCCTGGCCCCGAGGTCGATCTGCCGAACGATTGCAATTGATTCCCCGACGAAAGTCGGCTGACGTTGCCGGTTAGGCTCCTCGGCGTAGCGTAGCGTGGCGGATGCGGAGGCACTGCACCGGAGCCAGCACATGGCCAAGCGTGCTCTCGCCTCGACCGAGGCTACCGTTTGCCTCCGAGAGTCGTTGGTGTGCGCGAACAACGAAAGAGGAGGTTAGTTGTCGATGCCCAGCTGCACCATTCCACGTGTTTTCGGATCGGGATTGCCCAAAGGAGAGAGCTCTCGGTCCGCATAACATGCGAAGGCGTGCCCGTTGCAAGGGTCCCGCCCTTACAGTTCTATAGTCCGGGCTGGCGTCGTTCAATATTCGATGCCGCCGAAACAGCCGATCTCGGGAACACGGCGATGCCGGAAGAAATAACCACATTCAACATATTTCCCCCTTTGACCTGCACGCACAAGTCGCGCATGTCCGTATTCAGGTCATATCCTCCGAGTGCTCGAGAATCATTAGAATCCTGACTTCACAGACGCGGCGGAGTACCCCGTTCGGCGACGAGAGAGCCGACTACTCGGTCGTTCTCTAGCGAGAGGAAAACTCAAACGTGTCGAGCATGATCTCGAGCTTCCTTCGCTCGTCGTCTGGAAGACTGGGCGAATCCAAGAGATCCTTGACAAGATAGAATTCTTCTGCGCTCTTCAACACCCCGCGCTTTATTGCCGGTGCGAGCTTTTTCGACATCATTGCGCGCACACTCGCGATGGTGGGAGCGTTCGCGTCAGCAAGTCGTGCGGAGAATTCGGCAAGCGTCTGTGCCGATTCATCTGCAAGATTGGAGATCACGTCCGCAGCCGTCTCTCTAACGGCGCGTTTCGCCTGCGCCATACTTCGTTTCTCGCGCTGCGCCAATAAGTGCATCGGTCTCTGGTCTTCCGGTAAAACAGTAACATCGATGATCGTCTCGGTATAAATCCTGATGAACGTCTTAAGGCTCTCGTAGCTACTCATAGTCTTTCTTCGATGAATCGGGGAATTATTTGGAAGCGGACCACCGAACTCAGAGTTCGATTTGAACGAGGCCGCTCGCCGCTATCCAAGCCTCGAGGGCAGCGGCGGCCCGACCCACCAGCGGTTTGCCGCCGGCACTGGCCGCTGTCGGCCCTGCCTGTTCGGTCTTGCTGCGCCCTAGTTGAAACGCCCATGCCTCCGGGCCCAGCCGTTGTAGCTGTTCGAGGCGTGCACCGGCAATCTCGCTGCGCCGACGCCCGCCGCTGGCAAACCCAAACAACAGTAGCGCGCGATCGCGGACACCTTCCAGATCCTCCCCGCAGATGGCTAGCATGGCCTCCAACGGATCCCGGGTGAGGGCGGCTTTCTTTGCCGGGGTCTTGCCGCGCTGGGCGGCGGCGCGCCGGGCACTGCGCAGTAGCTGCCGCACCTGCGAGGAATCGCTCGGGCTAGGCAAATCTTTTAACCGATGGACGCTGGCCAGGACTGAGAGCCGGTGCTCCACGGTGCTGCGCTTCCACGCCCCCAGCGCCGCCTTGGCGCCGGCGGCGACCAGCGCCGCGTCCAGCGCGGTCGGCATCTCCCAGTGCACCGCGCCGTCGGCATCGACGCGGGGCAGGTGGTCGACGATGAACTGCAGGACCACGGGTTCGGCCACGGGCAGGGTGGGCTCGCGGGCGTAAAGGCCGCGGTACCAGGCGGCCCAGTAACCCAGCGCCGTGCGGTAGCTGCGGGCGGTGATCGCCGAAGCCCCGGCGGCGAGGATGTCGCGGATCGCTTCGGCCGCGCGGCGAATTCCAATATTTGACATAATATACATTATGCGAACAACTGGTAACTTGGTGGGTGTTGCGTCGCAGGTGCCGAGCTCTCGCAATTGACCTTTGCCTAGGCTAGCGTCTGGTCATTCTCGCTGTTGCACTCAGGGGCTGCCTGTGTTTCTCCGGCTATCGAACTCCGCGCTTCCAGCTTCGCTACGCCAAGAAGTCATCACTGATGCCCACGGCGTCCCGCGGTACTGGGCAGCGCCGCGCGCGCATTCAGCCGCCCACAACCTCGCCGTCTTCCTTTACGAAAGGTGCTGGTAGCGGCAGGATGATCTGAAGAACCACCTCTGATGGAGGGTCGGCCGAGAATCGTCAAAAAAAGCGCACTTTACGCTGTACGGCATTGATTTATAGCAATAAACAGCTTCGTGCAGCAGCTTCACGAGCAGTCTCGGGGTTGATACTGGGCGGCGGTAGAAGAACCGTCCAAGGGCCGGCCGCTGGAAGACATTGTGGTGCCTCTGATGAGGCACGAAGGCAGCACGCCTCAGCCCACCCTATGACCCGCCGGACCGCCCTGCCACCGCTCCCCTTCCAGGCGACGCGTCAACGCCTGGCGAGCACCGTAAGGGGCGACGCCCCGGAACGTAGCCCCACCGACTCACTGGGCGAACTGGTCGCCGCGGCCGGCGAGGGCATCGTGCCCCTAGCCACCGCGGTAATCAGCCCGACCGGCACGCCGTTTCGCTTCGCGCTCTCGGCCGATCAGGCCGCCTCCGCGGCCACCTACGTGGCCCAACAGGCCTGTCACGGCACCCACGGGCTGGCGCCCAATAGCCGGCGCAAGCGCGCCGCCGACTGGCTGACCTGGCTGGCGTTTTGCGCACACTACGACCGGGTTGTGCTGCCGGCCGCGTTCGACGACGTCCGCGAGTTCCTCGACCTCCTGATGACCGCCGGCCGCAAGAAAGCCACGATCGAGCACATGGTGTGGTCGCTGGCGGACATCCATCGCCGCCACGGATGCCCCAACCCGATGGATAGCGCGATCGCTCGCGATTATTGGAAGGACCTGGTCCGTGAACGTCTCGACGGCGAACAGGCGCAGGCGGCACCGCTGACGCTGGATGTGCTCGAGCAGTTGGTTGCGGCTTTGCAGGGCGACCACGCCGCCACGCGGCGGGTGGCACCCCGCATGCAAGCCCTGGCGGACCACGCCCAGCAGCGGCTGGCGACAGCGGGACACCGCCCTGCTCCACACGGCCTACGATCTGCTCATGCGCGCCTCGGAGCTGGTGGCTATGATGTGGGACCGTCTCGACACCCTGCCCGGCGGCGGCGCAACGTATCGCCTAGGTCGCACCAAGACCGATCGGGCCGGTACCGGACGCACGCTCTACTTGCGCCCGGAGACGCTACAGGCCCTGGACGCCTGGCGCCTCGAAACGCCCGAGGCTGGTCGGATTTTTCATGCGGTGGCCGACGATCTGTTCCTCGATCCGACCACCGCCATCAGTGCCGCCGAACGCCAGCGCTGGACCTTACGGGTTGCCCGGGCGCAGGAACAGGAACGCGCGGCATTAAGCGCGCGCGAGGTCAGTGCAATTTTTCGCCGGGCCGCCGCGCGCGCAGGACTGGATCCCCACACGCAGTGGCTGTCCAGTCACTCCGCCCGCGTCGGCGCGGCCCAAGACATGGTCCGCAGTGGCGCGACGACGGCACAAGTCCAGGTGGCCGGTCGCTGCGATAGCGAACGCATGCCGATTCGTTACGCGGAGCGCGTCATGGCGCGCGATGCCGGAGAGAATCGGTTTGCCCGCCTGGCCGCCATGCGGCGCGGCACCCCCAAGCGGTAACTGAGCGCCAGTTCCACGCGCCGCCCTCGACTGCGCCAAGCTGGCCCTCCGCCCGCACGCGCGACGTTGTACGCTACGCGCGCGCCGGTCATGTCCGGCTGGATGCCCATAAAAGGAGTGGCAATGACAGGGACTGATCTGGTCCGCCCGAGCCGCGACGGCGATCAATTTCACTACCTTCGCGCGGCCCGGCTGAGCCTGGGCCTGCTGGAAGCGCATACGGATCTCGTAGCTGTCACCATTGAGGGGGTCACCCGTGCCGACGACGCCGAGGCCGGTCTCGATGTCATCGACCTGGCGCTCTACTACGGTGGCGAGGCGCTACCGCAGGCTACGCGCGTGCACTATCGCCAGTTCAAACATTCCACCCGCCGCGGCGAGGTGGCATGGACATCCAGCGGGGTGGCGCCGACGCTCGCGGGCTTTGCGGCTCGCTACGTGGAACTGGTTGACACCTTCGGGCGCGACGTTGTCCATGCCCGCGTGCGCTTCGAGTTCGAGACGACCCGCCCGATTGCGGACACCGTGGTCGCCGTATTTACCCAAGACGCCCCGACCAAGGAATCTCGGGAAGCGCGTTATCTGCGCAAACAGACCGGCCTTTCACCGACAACCTTCCGTGACTTTGCCGCCCTGGTCAGGTTAATACCAGGCACGGCAGATTACCTTGCACAGCGCACGCTCCTGGACCGCGATGTGGGCAGCTACTTGCCGGACCAGGATCGCGATGCGCCGCTGAAGCTCAAGGAACTGGTGACGCGCAAGGCACTGTCGGAATCGGCAGACAACCCGACCATACGGCGCGAGGACGTGCTCCACGCACTCGACGTCTCCCTGCGCGACCTCTTTCCGGCGGAACCGCTTATTGAGGTTCCCAGCGACCTCGTTGACCGCGACCAGACGGCATCGATTGCCCGCGCGATAGGTTCCCACCCTGGATTCACGATCATCCAGGCCGATGGCGGCGAGGGCAAGTCGGTCACGACGACGCAGCTAGCCGCCCAGTTCGCACCCAGTAGCGCGACCTTCGTCTACGACTGCTTTGGCAACGGCGCCTACCGGGGCGCGAGCGGGTACCGCCACCGGGCTCGGGACGGGCTGGTCCAGATTGCGAATGAGATGGCCGCTCAATCCCTTTGCGACCCCCTCATTCCCAGCGCGAAAGCCGACGACACCGCCTATGTTCGGGCGTTCCGCGACCGGGTGATCCAAGCCAGCCTAGCCCTTGCGGCACGGCATGACGAGGCGATGCTCGTGCTTGTCATCGACGCTGCAGATAACGCGCAGATGATTGCCAACGATCTGGATGACGGTGATAGCTTCCCCCGCCTGCTACTACGCGAGACGTTCCCGGAAAACACGCGCATCGTGTTCACGGGGCGCCCTTATCGTATCGCGTTGCTCGAGCCGCCCTCGACAGCGCAACGCATCACCCTGCGCACCTTTGACCTGGAGGAGACACGTGCGCACCTCTGCCTGCACTACCCCGACGCCAACGCCGACGATGCCAAAGAGTTTCACCGGCTAACATCGCAGAACCCACGCGTCCAGGCGTATTTCCTATCAGCCTCGAGCTCGGTCTCCGGCATGCTTTCGATGCTCGGCCACACGCCACAAAGCGTCGATGACACCATCGCACGCAGTCTCGCTCGAACGGTGGACCGACTGCTCGACGACGCGGTAGGAGTCGAACGCGCCCAGTTCGATCGCTTGTTCGCCGCCCTGGCGACGCTCCGACCGTTCGTCCCCACGGACATTCTGGCGCGCGTGGCCGACGTACCGGTCGCGATGGCGCGAAGTGCCGTGCTGGATCTCGGTCAGTCCGTGCTGCTGAGGGACGACGCCGTCCAGTTCAGGGATGAACCCACAGAAGATTGGTTTCGCCGGACTTATCGCCCGGCCACGGCAGCGCTACACACATTCATCGCCCCACTGAAGGCACTGGCCACGTCCAGCGAAAAGGCACTGGCCACGTCCAGCGAATACGTGGCGGCCGCACTCCCCCAGCTGATGCTCGAGGCTGGCGAGTTCGATGAATTAGTCGAACTGGCGTTGCTGGGTGAAGGGCTCCCAGCGACGGGCGCGATCGCACGCCGAGATATCGAGCTACAACGGCTTCGATTCGCCCTGAAGGCCGCCGTCCGACGAGCGCGTTATCGTGACGCGGCCCATCTGGCGCTCAAGACCGCTCAACTCGCCGCGGCCGACGAACGCCAACAAAATCTCCTCACGCGCAACACCGACCTCGCTGCGCGCTTCCTCGGCGCCGCGCAGCTATCCGAACACGTGTCCAGACGTCAGGTCGGCGGGGGGAGCTGGACGGGCTCCGAGCATGCGTACGAAGCCGCCATGTTGTCGGGCAATGCCGCGCTGCACGGGGAGGCCCGGAGCCATCTGCGCATGGCATACGACTGGCTTCGGCACTTCTTCAGAAACCGCGATAAGAACGACGAATACCCCACCACTCGCGTTGAGGACGCCGACGTGGCCGAGTTATGCCTTGCAGAACTGAATCTGCACGGTGCCGTCGCGTGTGCAAGATGTCTTCGCAGATGGCGCCCCAGAGAACTGTCGTTTCGCGTTGGCAACCTCCTGATCTCTCGACTCGCCGATGCGGGCCGCTTCACCGACATCGACGCTCTGGCGATCGCTGCGCGGAACGATGTTGGCTTGCTGCTTGCTTCGGTCGTCCAGCTACGCCGCATCGGCCATGCCCCTCCCGCGTTGGCGGTCCGTCGGCTGTTGCGATTGCTGCTGCACCGTCGAATCGAATTGCCGACCTCGGCCAATTGGCAGGACGATGACCGGCGCCTGGAGGCCATCAGTGGCGTGATTGTTGCGGCCCGATCCCTTCGCGTTGCCTCGAAACGGCAGCTGCAGGGACTTGTGAGGCGCTATACCCCGTCCGCGCCGCCCTACAGCCTCCACGCCCAACATGCACCCCGAGAGCGCCTGGTGGCCATGCGTTTCTACGCCCTTCGCGCAGCCCTCCTGGGCAAGCCGCTCTCGCTGAAGTCAATGACCCCGCAGCGCATCCGTGAGGACGAACGCGACCAAGGCACGTCGTCGCCGTCCGTTCGGCGCTTCAACGAGGAGGTGGGCGCACTGATCCCATGGCATGCGCTTGCCGCCGAGGCGCTTCTGGACGGCATTGGCGCCGACACGGTGCCCGGTCGAATCGAGCAAGCGATCGCGGCCATGCGCGGCGCCGGCCGCTTCGATCATCATGATCGCTCACCCATCGCCGATGAAGTCGCGCTGCTGTGGACCGAGGTCATTCTCGGCCAGCCCGCACCGGCGCTCCTGTGGCCGGAATTCGAGCGCTGGCTTAGCGGTCTGAGTACCCGCCCGTTCATTCCAACGATGATTCGCATTTGCCGGCGGGCAGCGATCCATGGTCACGCTTACGAGCAGGCCTTCGCCCTTGCGCGCGAGGCCTTTCAGCAAACCGCGGAGTTGACTGACCCGGCAGAAACTAAAGTTGACCTCTACGTCGACGTAACCCGGGCACTCCTGGCCTCAAGCCCGGATGAGGCGCACGCTTACTTCAACGAAGCAATCCAGGTATCCAGCCGAATTGGTGAAGAGAACCTCGATCGCTGGTCCGCCCTATTGCATCTGGCCACCCCGCCGCTGGATGCCTCTGGAGCCGATGCCGAAGACGCCTATCGCCTAGCGCGCGGCGCGGAATTCACCTACGAATTCGTCGTCAGGGACAAGCACTTCGACTGGTCACAAACGGTCGTTGCGATGGCAAAAATCTCCCCGTCGTCCACGCTCGCGATTGCCAGCCGCTGGGCGGACCGTCATTTCGGCGAACGGTCGCGCGTCGCGGAAAAGGCGGTCAGTACGCTCATCGAAAGCGGGCAACTGGATCCGCGCGACGCCTTTGCGTTCCTCGGCTTAGCCGACTACTGGTCGCGTATTGACCTATTGCGGGCCACCTTAGAAGCCGAGCCAGATGCAGCGAACAAGGCCATCGTGGTCGACGTGTTCTCTCGGTATACGACATTGGCGCCGCTCTCCGCCGACGATAGGCCGAAGGTAACGGCGATCCTGGCCGGACACGGTCTTGATCGCCACGACATCACTTACCAGGAACCCATTCCACAGGGGCGCAGCCGCCCTGACAAGGGGCAAACCGGCCGTACGCCCAGGCCGGCGCTGCCGTCCGACGCCGTCTTCGATGGACTGGATCTGCTGACAAAAGCTGGCATTGAGGAGGCGAAACGGCGCTTCAGCGCCGAGCGCGAGGGCAGGAGCGTCGACGGATTCTTCGGCCATCTCTTTTCGCGCATCAGTCTTCCCCACGTGGCGGCCTTCTTGCCCGTGCTCTTCGCGGTCGAGGTAAATAGCGTCTACGACTTGCAACGCATTCATGATCTCCTCCCGGCTGTCTGGGCGACGTCCATGGCAGCGCGAGCGGCGCTCTCGCAGTGCATGCAGACCTTTTTCAAAAAGGAGGCTGGTGCCGTCTCTCAAGACCGCTGGTTCTCAAGGCCAGCACGCGACTTCGTTGCTCGTTACACCACGCTTAACTACGGCGACCTCCTGCGCCGCGCCGTTACAACACAAGCGGCCTCCACCCTTCCCGAGGACGCGCCCGATCTTTACCGGTTAGTCGGCGTTCTCGCCGCATTGATCCCGGCGGCAGACGCGCGGCAGGCGTTGAGGTATGGCCTGACACTACTGGAAGCGGACCTGCCCGCGCGGATATCGGACGGTCCGTGGCAACCTGAGCTCGCGACTCCGGGCATGGTTCCCGCGTTGGCGGGGTACCTTTGGGCGGCCTTGGGTGCGCCTGAGGCGGCCACACGCTGGCAAGCGGCGCATGCTGTCGGCATCCTATGTGCCACTAAACGCGACAGCATGCTGGACGCCCTCCAGGACTTGGCGACGACAGCCTCGTCGTTCGCGTATACCGACCAGTCGCTCCCGTTTTACGAAAGGCATGCATTGCAATGGCTGTTATTTGCCTTGCGGCGCGCGGCAAAGGCCCGTGCGCAGGCCGTTGAGCGGTTTGACACGCTACTGCAGGCGCAGGCATCGGCGGGGACCGAGCACGCCCTCCTGCGCAGGCTCGCGGCCGAGACGTTGCTTGAGCTTCACACAGCCGGACGCGTTGAACTGACCGCGACACGCGAGCGTGAGCTTGCTGCCATCAACGAGTCACCCCACGCCACCGTCACACACAACAGGGTCGGACCGAGGCGCTCCGCGCCGGGGGCTCGCGACGGTGACCGTCGCTTTCTGTTCAACTACGACTTTTCACGCCATGTGGTCGACCCGCTTGCCCAGTGCTTTGGGATGTCCACGGCAGAGGTGGAAGACGTGGCGGCCACGGTTATCCGCGACGAATGGAAGCTCGCCTTTGACGGAAGTTGGAACCAGGATCCTCGCGTTACGCGGGACTTCTTTCGCGGTGATTCCCTGCGTCGCTATGACGGTGCCGCAGAGCGAGATACCTATTCACTCTATCTGGCCCATCACGCGACGCTTGTCACAGCGGGTCGCCTTCTCGCCAGTCGCCCGCTTCATGTTGATCCGCGCTACGACTCGGAGGGCTTCGCCGCGTGGCTGGATCGGTTTGATGTCACCCTGCCCCACCGCGTGTGGCTCGCAGACCGCCGGGACACGACGCCCGCCCTTCCACAGGCCGAACAGGAAGTTCAGGCCGATGGACATAGCCATCAGACGGTCGTGCATGAACAACTGCTCGCGGCGATAGCTAACGGCAGTGAGATCGTTGTCCATGGCGACTGGACGGCGACACGCGATCGAATCACCGAGCGAATAGCGATCACGTCGGCTTTTGTTTCGGCGACACACGCAGACGCCCTTATTCGTGCATTGGCTACCGCCGACGAACTCTATTCGATAAGGCTACCGTCCTCTGACCAAGACGAGTCAGTTGACGCCTACGGCTTCGCCTTGGAGCCCTGGGTGCACGAGCTTGACTGTGAGGAGCGTGTCGATCAAGTTGATCCGTGGGCTGCCGGCCTCGACCCTCGGTTTGGCGTGCCTTCCGACGGCTTTGTTGAACGATTCGGGCTCGGTGCTGATAACGTCCAGCGCGTTTGGTGCAACCGTGACGGACAGCGGGCTCTCGAAGCCCTTACGTGGAGCGACGGCAAGCCCAGCGACGACGCCAGTACTGCAATGCGCGGCCACCGTCTCGTTGCAGCCATGGATTTTCTGAACCGAGTTACCAACACCTCGGAGCGTTGTTTAGTTGTGACTGTGGGCTTAGAGCGTCGACGCGTCCACCGCTCCTACGAAGCCGACAATGACGAGAACACACATGAAGAAAGGCTCTACGGAATCTACAGACTCGCACCCGACGGACAGTTCACCGGAATTTCGCGCCGCCTTGGCGCTCGGCCGAAAGCTCGTCGGCAGTCTAAACGACGACGGAAATCATGACCTGCTCAGCGTCTGGATGGGGCAGTACGTTGCCGAGCTCATGCTCGCTGTCCCCGCGACCCCGTCCAACGACCGACTTGTCGCGCAGCGGGCATGTGCCAGCGCGATCCTTGACCTATGGTCGCATCGTGCAGCACTTCCCGCCGAACGTAGGCCATTCAGTTCGCTGGAGCCGATTGTCGATACGCTCGCTGCACTGCGTGATGAGTCTGCGTTTTCTCAGTTGTATCGGGGGCACTTTGCCCGCGCCAGTGCGCTAACGACAACCGACCAGGACTCGGCGCCATGGCTGACTGCCATGCGTACAACCGATGCCGCCGCCAAGTGCATCCTCTCGTTTGCGCTCGATCAAGCCCTAGCACGTCTAGACCGCGATGCATCGGCATGGCTCGCGCTAGCCAAGGAGGTCGAGGATCCGGCGTCACCAGACATTGCCCTGCTGCAGATGATAGTGGGTGGCGATAACGAAAGACCGCCTGTGACGGTACAGCAGCGCTTGCTCGACGACCGCATCCGCAATGTCGATACCCTCATACGCCAACTGAACGACGTAAAGGCCTCTCTCAAGGCAGAGAAGGCCAAATAGCGACCGACGACTTAGTTGCAATGGCCAGAGCGCTAGCTCCTCCCCGCAGACGCCTTGTTGCCGGTGGCCCAAGCGAGCCGAGTGCAAGCGCCTCCGCCGTCGACCAGTCGACGCCGGCACCGTCATCGAGCACTTTCCTGCGTGCATCGAGGAAGCGCTGCACGGTCGCATGTACTCGGAACCCTTCGGGCCTGCTGGTCAGCGCGGCACCGACGCGCGCAAGGGTGTCACGTGTCACGCCCGTATCAGTAACGGCGGTGCCGCGTTCCGTGCGCAAGCCTTTCCAGCGCCCCTCCAGCCAATCCGGCTTTTCGGGACGGTAGGTCTTCGCGGCCTCAAACTCCGCATCGAGGTGAGCGACCCACTCAGACTTCCAGGCATCCAGCGTCGCCGGCGTCGCCGGCGTCACGATGCCATCCGCCGTGCAGCAACAACAGTGCGTGCGTGACGCCGTAACAACATTCCTGCGCGCGTTCGCGGGCACGCGCTGACGAGTGGACACGCCAAGCACCCAAAGCTTCGGGTGTGCACGAATTCGGCACACTCCCAGCAGCGTGACTCGTTCTGCTCGCACTCGCCGCTCGCGACGGACGCAACACACGCACCCAGAGCAACTCGCTATCATCTGACGGTGTTGCGGACTTGGACGAGGATTGCGCAACATATGGCGCGCTTTCACACCTGCAACGCCGAGATTCTGTTTCCAGGGAAGAAAGCCCTATTTTCAAGCTGTGAATCTATGCAACGGGCGACCTAAGTTACTAAGAATGCGAACACATGTGCCTGTCGACATCGGCCCTGTTCCCGGGATATCGGGACCTGTGTCGCTTCCCGCTTAACCATGTCACCTTGCCGTTTAACCGTGTCACCCCGTCAAACCATGCCACCTATTTCCAGGTATTCGCACTTCGTGCTGCCTTCAATCGATGCTGAACGCAGGCTCGCCGCCCGTTCTCGCCGAAGTCAAAATCGACAGCCCAGTCGCTTCCCTGGACGTCGCAGCCATAGCCGTGCTTCTGATAAGGAACGCCGTCGCCAAGCTCACCTCTTAGGCCAAGGTGTAAAACGGCATGGCGCAGGTAATCACGGCAAGCCAAGCAGGCTCTTGAATCCGCTCATGGCGACTTCCTTGCCCAGCGCGCGGACGACCTTGCCAGCGAGGACGAGCGCCTCTGACTGGTCGTCCTCCCATTCAATGTAAGCGTAAGTCCCGGTCTTGAAGGCGAAATGGTCGCACATGCGCCGGAATTCCCTGCGCCGGGCCTTCTCCGGCATACCAAAGCCGAGCAGGTCGACGTACTGCTTCAGGGCCTCGGTCGCCAGCATGCGCCCCTCCACGATCCAGGTCTCGCCCGCGCTAGGATGGCGCAATTGAATGAGTCCCTGCGCATCCTCCGCCTCGCTATCGCCGACGACATCCAGGGTAATGCCCGTGGCGAGTTGACGCGCGCGACAGGCTTCGACACCGTATTCCATGGCGTAGAGCGGCAGCAGGCTGCCAATGAATCGCACAATCCGTTCGCTCTGGCTGCGTTCCACGTAATGTCCTTATACGCGCCGAAAACCGGCGGTGATCATTCTTCTTTGTTTTAAAAGTGTGCCATAACCCACGGAAAAATATACATAACACTACGAATTTAAGATGGCGAATAATGGCAGTTATTCGCTATCATGGGGTCGTCGGCGCATTGGGTGCCCATTCCGGACTCACGAATGTCTGACGTCACTGCCCTTCCCCGCTCCCTTACGCATCACGTGCAGGCCCTCACCGCAATTGCGACAGTCCGCGGCGGCGCTCCTAACGCAGTACCGAGGTTTGCTTGGCCATCACGTCTTTCCTGACGCGGACGATCTGAAACTCGTGCGAGCCCTTCAAGCGAAATCTGATCCGCGCCTCCGACTGGTGCCTGTCCTCGGTCTGCTCCCCGGCACAGTGCAAACGGGCCGTCGGCGGCGGTTTCTCCGATGGGCGCATCAGAGCATCTGGAACCCTGCCACTAGAGCCTGGCAGCCAGTCGCTCCGCATCGCAAGGAGAGGCTCCTGACAGAAATCGGCGCCGCCCTAAGCCAAGAAAATGAAGGTGGTACGCTGCCGCACCGAACGAGGCGACTGAAACTGCGTCGTCTTCGCCCTGGTCGGTGAACGACCCGGCGCTGAAACAAATCGCCGCGTCATCGGTGCTGTATGCCGACTTAGCCAATTCGACGCAGTCAGCGTCGCAAGCCACCAATTTTGCCGGGGATTCTCACAGACGGCGTGGGTGTGCAGGGGCTTGACGAACTCACCGGCGGGTAGGAGGGAAACTCTACAATCTCGTATCCATACGGAGGACCCCCACCAAGCGTTATGCAGTGGGCAACCGAATGCGTGTAGGAAAAGCCCTACGCATTGTGGCGGAATCCCCCTACACCGTCCGCCGAAAAATTACGAGCACAATCGGCTAACTCAGTATCTGGGTTTGCCGCCCCGTCCACATGGAACCGGTCACCGCGTCATTTAGCTCAAGCTTTCCCTTGGCAACGGGAAGTTTTTGGTTGCAACGACTGGATCGGCGAACACTAGGCACGCGCAATTCCCCCGGTTCTCCCCCGCCATAGCTCTTGCTGTGTGCGTCGTCACATGTTTGCAATACAAGGATGACAATGCACCTCCATGTCACGACTGTCGCCTCGAGATTGGTAGCCGGCTATTCCCCGTTGGGGTTATTAGGCAGGCTCCTGCTATTGATGGTTCTTGCGCTATTTACGGTAGGCCCAGCGCTGGCCACGCCGCTGCCGAAACAAGGCCCTCCCTACTCGTCAGCGGCCTGGAGCTTCCAGGGGGCTTGCAAAGATAACTCGTCCAACTACAAGGTACAGGGCCCGCCAGAGGCAACTATCGACGGAGCCGTCGCTGATCTCGAGGCAGATGTCAGGGGCTGCATAAGCCAAAACTGCATCTTCAACGTCCAAAATCCTCCTCCTCCGGGATACGGGTCCGCCATCGCCGCCGTCGTGCAATTGAGCGGGACCTGTTCCGGACCCATATCGATTTATGCCACGGTATACCCCGTGGATTCGGGAGACGGCGGGCCCAACGGCGACGGCGAAGGCCATCAGAAGGATGATTCCACTCCAACTGCCGGCGATCCAGCGAATGCGCAAACAGGGGCTAAAATTCTGCAAGCGACGGACTATTCCGATACCCCGTGGCTGGAGTTCAGCCGCTTCTACACCAGCAGCGACACTCCCTTCGTTGCCCATATCGGAAAGCAGTGGCGCCATAGTTTTGACCGGTCACTACAGCTGCTCGGAAATCCGGTCTCCACCGCGGTCGTGTTGCGGCCCGATGGTTCAACTATTACTTTCTTGCGCGCCAACGGTACTTGGACCAGCAGCGACTCCACCGCCCAGCGTTTGAGCGAGTCCACGGACGGGTCGGGTATAGTCGTCGGCTATCACTTGTTCGTAACGGCCTCGCGCCACGACGAAGCCTATGACACGTCTGGGAAGTTGGTCAGCGTCGTCGATCCGGCCGGACAAGGCATCGCGCTAACCTACAGTGACGCTTCCACACCGACTACGGTTGCCCCCGCCGCTGGCCTCTTGCTCGGCGTCGTCGATAAGTCCGGCCGCGCGCTCTCGTTCGTTTACGACAGCGCCGGACGACTAGCGACGCTTGGGTTACCGGATGGCACTAGTGTCGCTTACACCTATTCAAGCGAAGGTTCTCTAGGTTCGGCGACCTACGCGGGAGGGCAGTCGATCAAGTACTTCTATAACGAGTCTGGGTTGTTCAGCAGCACTTCTCTGCCGTTGCTGACAGGCATCGTCGACGAGACGGGAAATCGCTATTCGACCACCGCCTACGGTAGCCAGCAGCGAACGGTGAGCATGAGCTTCAGTGGCGGCTCGAACGGTACGCAATTTGCCTACAATGCCGATGGCACCACGACGGTGACCTCTGCCTTGGGTAACCCGACAATTCTCTCCTTCGCATCGGGCACCGTCCTCAGCCGCTTGGCGTCAGTGGACAAGGCCTGCAACCCGGGTTGCGCTGAGCCGTATCAGTCCCGCACCTACGATACCGTAGGGAATCCGGCGACCACGACCGACTTCTTGGGTCAGGTAACCGAGACTCGCTACAACAGTTACGGACAGCTCACATCGAGTATCGAGGCCAAGGGTACGGATAGCCAGCGCACCACCACTATAACGTGGGACGACACGTTGCGAGCGCCCACGCTCACAACGATCGCCGACAAGAATGGTGTTATCGCGAAGAAAACAGGGTGGGCTTACGATGCTTCCGGGAAGGTACTGGCACGGTGCGAAGTCGATGCTGCTTCGGCGCCTAGCTACGCTTGCGCCGCCACCGGGACCCTGCCTGCGGGCGTCCGTCGTTGGTCGTTTAATTACTGCACCGGCACCGAGACCGGCTGCGCGCGCGCTGGGTTACTGAAGTCCGTTCAGGGACCCCGTACAGACGTTGTCGCAGCCACCACTTACGGCTATTACACCGATACAGCCACCACCACCTGCGGAACACCCGGCAGTGCGTGCCACCGCCCCGGTGATATCCGTACCGTGACGGACGCCCTAGGCCATGTCACGACGTACGTTTCCTACGACGCGGCGGGCCGTGTGACCCGGTCGACCGACGCTAACGGGACGGTGACAGACACGACCTACACGCCTCGCGGGTGGATAGCAACGCGGACGGTGGGTGGCGCGAAAACGACCTTCGACTACATGCCCTACGGGGCAGTGGCGAACATCCAAGACCCGGACGGCGTAACGCTGACTTACTCCTACGACCAAGCTCACCGCCTGACCAAGGTTACGAACAATCTAAACGAGTCTGTCGTTTTCACCTTGGACGCAGCAGGAAATATCACGAACGAGACCGTCACTAACGCGAGCGGTGCCACAGTGCGCGCGCGCAGCCAAAAGTTTGATGCCTTGGGCCGGCTGACGGCCATGATCGATGGCTTGAACAATACGATTCTTCACGCCGATACAGCGTCCAGCTATGACGCCAACGGCGAGATGGTCCTGAGTTCCGACGCCAATGGTATCCAGCGCCAACGAGGTCTGGATCCGTTGCGCCGACTTGTGAGTACTGTCCAGAACTACAGCGGTTCTGACGCAGCAACGAAGAACACCGCGAATACAATAGCTTACGACGCGATGGACCATGTGGTCGGCATTACCGATCCAGGCGCACTGAATACGCTCTACACCTATGACGGCCTCGGAAACCGAACTTCTCTCCAGAGTCCCGACACGGGTACGAGCAACGACACGTTCGATGCGGCGGGCAACCGCCTGACGCATAAAGATGCGAAGGGGGTAGTGGCTACATCGAACTACGACGCGCTGAATCGCCGGGTTTCCTTGTCCTATGTGGATGCCACCCTGAATGCGTCTTACAAATACGATGAGGCTAACAGCCTCACTGGCTGCGCTGCGTCGAGCCCCATAGGTAGGCTGACTCGGATTGTCGAGAATGCAGTCACGACCACGTACTGCTACGACGGCCGCGGCAACGTCATCCAGAAAAAGCAGCTGCAGGGCACAACTACCGACGTCACAACGTACGCATATACGCTTGGAGATCGCCTTACAAGCGAGGTCACTCCCGATTCGACGTCGGTGACCTACACGAGGAACGCGCTGGGTAACATCACGGCCATACGGGTTGCACCCGCAGTCGGCGCGTCGGTAACGGCAGTGTCTGCTGCGACGTACCTCCCTTTCGGACCGGTTCTCAGCTACACGCTCGGCAATGGGCAGGTCATTACGCGCACATACAACGCGAACTACGCGGTGACCGATGTCGTCAGCCCGGCCCTGGCACTGCACTTCTCGCGTGATGCGATGGGAAATATTTCGGCGATAGGAAATGCGTCAGGGGCAAACCCTGCAACAGAGGCCTTCGGATACGACCCGCTCTACCGACTGACCACCGTCACCGACGGAGCGACAGCGGTGGAAGGGTTTACCTATAATCAAACCGGTGACCGCCTTTCGAAGACCGGTACCGGGCTAGCGACAGGAAGCTACATCTATACGAGCGGAACCCATCAGTTGAACGCGACGGGCGCCGCCTCGCGAGCCAACGATGCCAACGGTAGCACCACCGCGACCACCGTTGCCGGGCAGGTCTACGGTTTCGGCTACAACGGGCGGGGGCGGCTCACCGTTGTCCAGGCGAGCGGCCAGACCGTGGGAACCTACACCTACAATGTGCTCGGCCAGCGGGTGCTCAAGGTAGCGACGCTGCCCCAAGCGACTACGCAGCGCTACGGGTACGACGAAAACAACCAGCTGATCGGGGAATACACCTCGACTGCGAAACGCGACACCGTCTGGATGAGCGACATTCCGGTGGCGGTGGTCGACGTCAACGGGACAACGTCAGCAGTCAGCTACATCCATGCGGATCATCTAGGTACACCGCGAGCCGTCACCAATAGTGCCGGAACGATCATCTGGACGTGGGCGTACAAAGGAAATCCATTCGGTGAATCTTTGCCTACCGCTACCGCTGGCTTCACCTTTAACCTCCGTTTTCCAGGGCAGTATTTCGATGCGGAAAGCGGGCTGCACTACAATGCCCATCGGGCGTATGAGCCTGCTACAGGACGCTATCTGGAAAGTGACCCCTCGGGCTTGAAAGGCGGCATCTCCACCTACCTTTATGCAATGGGCCAACCGACGCTCCTGACTGATCGCTTGGGCCTTGATCCAAAGGACAACCGACACTTGCCGTATTACCCTTACGGGATGTTTACCGATCCTGCTCAGGTCGAGTCGTACCCGAGTGGCCCGGGCGAAGAGGGTGAGTACCCGTATCCAATGTCGGATTCTGGCGGTCTCGGACTTGGCGTTGGTCTGGCGGCCGAGGTGGGTGTCGGCTTGAGTTCCTTGAGCGCTGGGATAATAGTTACGGCCTTTGTCGAAGCCACGAATCACACGGATTATGCCAATGAGCCCTATGTTCAGCACACGATGCCGCGACAATGAGAAAAAGCCATGAAGAAGCATATTAGATGGATCATCTTGCCTCTATGGGTAGTGTTCGTCTTCGCAGTGATCGTGCCATTGACGCCCGAAGTAGTGGCTGCTTTCTTGATTGGCGCGGGCACTGTTTTCATAATGAGGGCCACTTCACATTATTTGCACTACGGCAACGAGGGGCTGAAGTTTTGGCGTTGGCGTCATCAGCCAGATCCCCGCGATATAAGCGACCCCTGAGTGGTATCGAGCGGCGATGAACAGCTTCTCATGTCGGCTAAATTCTATGCATCGTGGCCGGTTTATCCGGCTCAACGTCTGCCTCAGTCATTTATCGAAGGACGCGCACTATGAAAAGGTTTCGCTTTCTTGGTGTCACTTTACTTCTGAATCTTGCGGCGATCGGGCTTGCGCAGGCGCAGCCCTACGGAGATGCCTTGCTTCTCCCCCCAGCCCCCACCGTGGTGACGCTCAGCGGTACGCTGGATATCCATGGCGGAAAGATTGTTCTTGTGCTCGATCAACCGGTCGCGCTCCAATCCACGGATCGTCATTCCATTGATGTCGCGAGTCAGTCGGAGATTGAAGTGATCGGCGTGGCTGCGCTAGTCAAGGATTTCCATCCGAAACACGTCACAGTCAACGGGACGCTGGGGCGCGGAGTTCAGGGTGGCGCGCTCGCGGTCACGGTACAACGCTTGCAAGATACCAAATAGGTCATTCTGGCCACGGTCGTCTTCGGAAACGATGAGCGTAACGGGTCGTCCGATCGCGGGACAATCCGCGCTAGGCCCGTCCGACGATCAGCCGTGCATCGTTCTTGTCAGAAGCTCCACGTCGTATCGCAAGAACGCCGTCGGACACCTCCCAGCCCCGACGGCGCAAAGCGGCGCATCGCGTCGCGGATTAGTGTTTTTGCTTGCGGATGTGCGAGCTATCCTTGTTGAGGGACCTGTTGAGGTTGTGCTTCTCAGCCTTGGTGAAGTGGCCACCATGGGTGGCTTCGTCGCGGCTTTCACGCTGCGCGATGTTCGCGTCGCGCTTTTCGTCGCGGGCCGCCTGCTTGCCATTCATCGTGCCATTGGCTTCACCGTTGGCAATACGATTCTGTTGGTTGTCCAGGCGCTGGTTGACTTCGTTGACGCGCGGATGGCCAGGCACTGGCGCAGCATCCTGAGCCAGCGTCGGGCCGGCGGCCAGAGCAGTACCGACGAGCATGGCAGTCGCTGCAAGCACCGATTTGATGGTCATGAACTGAGCCCCGTTTGTTTGCGTGGATGGGATATCCGTGAACGAGACGCTGGCATGGCCGTTGACGCGTACCACTCAGGTCGGGGAGCGTGGTTCATCTCGCAGTCAGACGGCAAGACTGGACTGACAAAGGCGTTCAGCACTTCCCTGCCCGGGCTCGCCCCCGCCTTCTTGAGCATGTCGATTTCGGTCCAGCTCAATCGACGTCTGAATATGGCGACCTCCGCCATCCAGGAGAAACCAAAATGGCGACCTATACTCGAAACCGTATCATCGGCAGTCTCCCGACACGTCGCGTCGGTCACGCAGCTGTGTTTGCGGCGTCTCTGCTGCTCGGCCTGGCCAGCGGGTCGCTGAACGCGAAAGACAGTCGAGGGATGGCGCCGATCGACGCCTACCTGTTGGACCGGGCGACAGAAATCAGCTTGGCCAGGAGCGCCGCCCCGGCGGCGATTTCCAAAGATGCGACCGTCCTGATGCTGACGCGTACGGGCTACGAAACGGCGGTCAAGGGAACCAACGGCTTCGTTTGCTACGTGGGCCGCGGCTTCGGCGGCGCTCCCGATTGGCCCGAGCGCTGGGACACCAGGATCCTCGCCGCCGCCTGCGATAATCCGCCAGCGGTGCCCACGATGACGGCCCTCCTCAAGCTGCGCACCGCCCTTACGCTTGCAGGTAAGACCGACGTGCAGATCATGGATCGCATCAAGGCGGCCCTTCGGACTGGGGAGATTCCGCCGCTCGCAGCCGGGGCCATGTGCTACATGATGTCGAAGAACGCGTACCTGTCCGCACAGGGCGAACACAACATGGCGCATGTCATGTTCTACGTGCCCACCGGGGACGGCACGACCTGGGGTGCGAACCTGCCAGGTTCACCCGTGATCGGCGGCAACTACTGGTATCTGCTTCCGGGCCATGACGCCGACATCGCGACACTTCCGCCCATCTCGGTTTTTCTGGTCGCGACAAGCACGTTCTCGGACGGCACTCCGGCAGGTCCCCACGCCATGTAAGCCATGGCACTTCCAGCGCGAGGCGGCCGTGTTCCCGCGTCCTCGTCGCCGGCATCAACCTGCTGGCGTTTCCATGCCACGCCGCGGCAAGAGGACTAAGTCCGCCGCCTCCGCGGCGTCCGTGAGTAGCACCGCGCGGGGCGTGCCCATCTGTGCACGCATTGTCAGGCCTCGGCCAAGGTCGAGCACCTGGCTCGCGCGCGTGGCTACCGGAAAGTCAGGCGGAATTTCTCCCGTGCTTATCCCGTCGCAGAAACGACGTTCTACAAGGGCCGCGCCGGCACCTACGGCGTCTTTCAGGAACTGCCTGACTTCAGCATCGTCCACGAGTGGCGCGACGCACACCAAGAGACATCCGGGGGCGGATCCTTCCTCGGTCGCAGATTCCACGGCGTGCCTCAGAAAGCCGACCAGCGACTCGCGAAGCGTCGGCGGCGAGAAGAGCGCCTTCGCAGCGCGAGCGCCCTTTGCCTCTGCGTAAGCCCGGAGGACACGCAAGAACAGCGTCCGCTTGTCTCCGAAGACGGCATACAGGCTCGGCCGACCCACACCCATGCCTTCGACGAGATCCTCGATCGTGACGCCGTCGTAACCCTTCGATCGAAACACCCGGGTGGCCTTTTCCAGAGCGTCCCTCTCGTCGAAGCTTCGCGGACGTCCCCGCGGTTTGGCGGCATTTTGAAACATTTAGTTCGAAAGTCCTTGACCACGATCTTGGGCCAATATAATTTAACTAAATAGTTCGAAAATGACAAGGCGACTTCCCACCCGACGGGTCCGTCGCCCCTTCCCCTCACCACGGAACCACCCATGGACCACTCGATCGCTCTCGTCACCGGCGCCACCTCGGGGCTCGGCCATGCGGCGGCCCGCCTGCTCGCTGGAGAGGGCTGGCACGAGATCGTCGTCGCCGGGCGGAGCTTGGCCGCGGCACAGCAAGCGGCCGCTCATCTAGCGGCTGAGAACAAAACAGTGATCTTCACGCCACTGGCGCTGGATCTGGACGTGCCAGCCAGCGTTCAGTCCGCCCTCGACTCGCTCGTCAAGCAAGATCGGCCGATCGATTTCCTGCTGCTCAATGCCGGGATGGTCCCTGGCAAGGCGCGCGTGCTTACGGCGGCGGGCGTCGAGGCGGCTCAGGCCCCGCTGATCGGACATCATCAACTGACTATCGGGTTACTCCGCGCCAAGCTGCTGAGTCCCGACGCGCGGATTGTTATCGCAAGCGCAGAGCCTGCCCGAGGCGGCGTGCCCATGTTCACCTACACCGATGCGCCTGCCTTCGCGGCCAAATACTTCCGGGGTGACCAAACCGCCGCTGTTGAAGCCCTGATTCGCAACGGCCCGCACGTGAAGTACGCGCCCAACAATGCGTATGCCGACGCGAAGCTCAATGTCGCTTGGTGGGCCGCGGCGCTGGCGCGCCGGCTACCCTCCGGCATGGCCGTATACGCGGTCTCGCCCGGTGCGTCGAACGCCACCAACGTGGCGCGAAACGCTGGCCCGTTGTTGAAGTATCTGATGATTCCGATCGTGAACCTCATCCCCGGCATGAATCAGACACCGGAGACTGCGGCTCGCCGCTACCTCCAGGCATCGGCGTTCGGAACCGACGTCTCTGGGAAATTCTTCGCCTCGGCCCAAGGGAAGTTCTCGGGCCCGATGGAAGTGCAGCTCCAACCCCACCTTCTCGATGGCGCCAACCAGGAAGCCGCCTGGCAGGCCGTCGTCAATGTCTCCGGCGCCGACTTGCCTCACCCGGAATGGCTGACGGAGGTGTCGGAAGGAGCCCCGATTGCGGCTGACCACTTCCGGTAAACCGAGTCGGCAGGCAATTGCGGAGCCCCATACGCGTTCGTGGGCTCTTCGGCATCTGGCCAGGGACGTGGCACCCCATTATCTAACCAACTAGTTCGAAAACAACAAAGCGACCCGAGCGTCGTGAGGAGCATATGCATGGAACGGTATCAAGGTAAAAAAGTGGTCATCATCGGCGGCACGAGCGGCATAGGTCTCGCGACGGCGAAAATGCTCCTCGATGGGGGTGCTCGCGTCCTTGTGACGGGGCGGTCCCAGGCCGGCCTGGACTCGGCGCAGAAAGAGCTCGGGAATGGTGCCCTCGTCGTGTCGAGCGACGCGCGGTCCTTGACGGACATCGACGCCCTCGCCTCTCGGGTGAAGGCCGAGTTCGACACGGTCGACCTGCTTTTCGTCAACGCGGGGTTCAGCGCCTTCGCGCCGCTGGAGAGCATGACTGAGGCTGTCTACGACGATATGTTCAGCCTGAACGCCAAAGGACCGTTTTTCGCGGTGCAGAAACTCGCGCCGATGATCACTCGCGGCGGTTCCGTCGTCTTTACCACCTCAACCGCAAACATCAAGGGAATGCCCATGATCGCCGCTTATGGTGGCGCCAAAGCCGCGATGCGGTCGTTTACTCGGATGTTCGCCGCTGAGTTTCTTCCTCGGGGGATTCGCGTCAACGCGGTGTCGCCCGGTCCCATCGAAACACCGATCATCGGCAAGGCTTTCCCCGATAAGGACACTGCCGACCATCTTACCGGGCAGATGCGCGAGGCCAATCCGATGAAGCGCTTCGGCACGTCGGAGGAAATCGCAAAGGCCGTCCTCTTCCTTGCGTTCGATGCGACCTTTACCACCGGCGCCGAATTTCCGGTCGACGGGGGTTGGTCGCAACTCTGAGCGTCGCGCGCCGCCGATTTGGAGGCTGAGACGAGTTCGCCACCTGCTTAGTCGCGCACGGACCTCGAGTTTGGTGACGCGCGGATTCGTCTTACCTTCCCTGCCCCGTTTGAAGATTGGGTGCCCAGATGTTTGGGCGACTCGACGCCTCGTACCTAAATACGCAGCGGTATGGCTTCTGCGAAGAAATCGGTGACTCGACGCACGCGCGCCGGGACAAACCGGCGTCTCGGCCAGACGACGCTTATGTCTCTGGCGTCGCCCATGAATTCGTCGAGAATCGTGATGACGTCCGGATGTCGCAGATCGTCGGTAAGAGAGAGCTTGGTAAACAGGCCGATTCCCACACCGGCCAGAACACCAGCCCGGATCGTCTCGACACTGTTGGAGGAGAGATTTCCGCGCACGGACACGCTGAATCGACCTTCCGGTCCTACGAAAGGCCAATGCGTCGACTCCGACAAACCGCGATATAAAAGGCAGTTGTGATCGGCGAGTTCGGCGGGAGTCCTTGGCATGCCGTGTTGCTCGAAGTAGCGACGAGATCCGACACATACGAGGGGAGTGCTGGCTACGCGCCTGGCGATCGCATCAGGCTCGTTGACGGGGCCTACCCGGATCGCCAGATCAATCCCATCGTCGACCATATCTCGCACCAGGTCCGAGAGGATGAGATCCACCTGAAGACCAGGATGGCGTAACAGGAGGTCGGGGATGAGCGGCAAAACATGAAGACGGCCGAACGTAGCCGACGCAGCGATCCTGATGAGACCCGAGACGCTTTGCGTGCTGCTGGCCAGTTCGTTGTCGGCGTCATCCATCTCGTCGAGAAGCGGTTTTGCCCGATCGTAATATCTCTGCCCCTGATCCGTCAGGGTTACGCTGCGCGTGCTTCGGTTGAATAAGACCACGCCGAGGCGCCTCTCGAGCGAACCGATGGCCTTACTGATGGCGGACTGGGAATCGCCGGTTCTACGAGCGGCGGCGGTAAAACCACCTGCTTCAACCACAGCGATGAAGGCGTTCAACTCGTGGAATCGATCCACCCCATTCCCCCTTGGAATTAATGTTATGGCAATTTACGCCATAATCATCGATTCCGACATCACTCACAATTCGACTCTCTCAACAGTTGAAGGAATGGTGTGATGAATATCGATCTTACTGGCCGCAAGGCGGTCGTCACCGGCTCTACGGCAGGTATCGGCCGAGCCATTGCCGAAGGGCTGGCGCGCGCTGGCGCTGCGGTGGTGATCAACGGCCGCACCCAGGAAAGAGTCGCTGCAGCGCTTCGCGATTTGCGCGAGCTTTTCCCAAAGGTCGAGTTCACCGGTGTCTCCGCCGATCTGGCGACCCCGGAAGGTGCGGCGGACTTGTTCGCGCAGGCGCCGGACGCGGACATTCTCGTCAACAACGTGGGCACGGGGCGCCCGAAGCCTTTCTTCGACATTGGCGACAGCGAGTGGATCGATCTCTTCGAGCTGAACGTCATGAGTGGCGTTCGCGCCGCCCGCCACTATGTGCCGAACATGACGAAGCGCGGCTGGGGGCGTGTCGTCTTCATCAGTAGCGAGTCCGCGCTCGCGATCCCCAAGGATATGATCGACTACGCCATGACCAAAACCGCCCAGCTCGCCATTGCGAGGGGCTTGGCAGAGGAAGTCGGCGGAACGGGCGTCACCGTCAATTCGGTGCTCCCTGGTCCGACGAATTCGGAGATCATGAGCGGTTGGATGAAGGCGGCCGCGGAAGAGCAAGGCATCACGCAACACGAAGCCGAGCAGCAGTTCTTGAAGACGCTGCGCCCGACATCCCTCCTCCACCGCTTCGCGACGACCGAAGAAGTGGCAAACCTGGTCGTCTATGTCTGCTCGGAGCAGGCGTCGGGAACGACGGGCACTTCCTTGCGTGTGGACGGTGGTGTCGTTCGGACCATTGCGTAGACGACCCGTTCGGTGTGCGAAAGCCCACCGTCACCCGCTTGCAGACCGCCCTGCCGGCGGGCCCCTCTGGGACGCCTCCGGTTCCCTCACACGGATCCCACTCCCAAAATCACTCGACGTTGCCTGCGGTTCCCGATCTCACACCCGCCACTCCCGAGTGCGCCACCACATGACATCGCCCCCCGGTCAGGCTTACCGTTCCTTTGGCAGCCATCTATTTACGTAGCGCCCACGCTGAAAGATGCAGCGAGCGAGCAAATAGACTCTCTGGCATAGACCAAAGGGTGTAGTCGATGGCGAAGGCGCCATGCATGAAGCTGGTCGAGGATCCTTCATCTTCGACTGACGCGCAAACGCGTCACCGATCGCCACGTAAAAGGAGCCAGCGACCGGCCAAAGCGCTCCAGAGCGGATACATCGAACAACCGATCAACGTGCCTATGGCAAGCGCAAGGTGGACGATCCCGTTCGCCCGCTCCGTCCCGGGAGGAGTCGGATCATCGTCGGCAATCGGACCGTGCAGGATCGCCGGATCGACGAACAGGGCGTAGCCGATGGGGAAAACACTGATCAATAGCAGACCGCCCCCTGCCACGATGCCCAGTCTCCGCAGACCTGGTGGTAAACCCGTGGCATTCTGCCGGCAGACGACGATGAGCCACCCCCCAAACGCACCCTGGGGAATCATGTAGAGCACATCCGCAACGACTTTGACGAAGCTCAACGACAGCAGGACAACGATCAGGGCGAGAAACGCAACGGCTGCGACGACCGTTCCCCGGCTCGATCCCGGCGAATGCTGGCGAGCCATTGCGTCCAGCGCAAGGGTGAACGGAATCAGGCAGAGAGATTGAAGAATGATCGCGGCATCATGGCTTCTAAGAAGGATGTGAGAGGTTTGCGGGTCCGAAGGTCTCATCACCAGGAACACGATAAGGCATGCAAACGCCGCGATTCCGAAGACGCCACTGACGATCGCCATCCGGCCGGCACGTCGATTCCCCGATATAGGACTTACCGTGAAAGGCTGCATTGTCATCCTCGATGAGGTCGTGATCCTCTATCGAAGTATTCACCTTGCTTGAGTCAACTTGAAGTAGCCAAGTGGAGTACTTCCCCCCATTCCAAAGGCGAAGTAGTCGCCGCTGACCGAAGGTCCTTCTAGCGGGCCCTTCAGCAAGAGGTACGCATCGCACCACTCGTTGCGACCAATCGTCAGCTGCTTATCTTCTATTCGATATGAGAGTGGGTCAGAGGTCGGGAAGAAACTATCGTCTCGAGTCGTCGCCGAAACGACCTTTACGACCTTCCACTCGCCACCCAAGCAGGATGGCGCTTGTTCGTCCGTGAACTCCACATCGAGGGTCGCAACGACCCGGTGTCGAGGATTCTCGACGGACAGGGCCCACTGGCCGGGAAGATCGCTACTGCACACTGCACTGGAAACGAGGACAGTCGATGCAATGAATATCGATATAAGAAGTGATTTCGTCATGAGGTCAAGCTCCTAATGAAACGTACCCAGATGTATCACTTTCAGCCTCACGAGCCCGCCTGACGCGCGCACCGTTCCAACCAGAGAAACGACGCAAACGCCGACGTGGCCGGATGCGAGCGGCTTTCGGCAATGGTCTTCAGCAGGGCGATCACCGCGCTCCGATCGATCAGCCCAAGATCGGCCAGCGCGCACTCCTTCAATTGTGTGGCCAGCACGCCTGCGTGACGTGCCACCAAAGGCGGTAAGACATCGGCGAATGTTTCCTTCAGATAGCCTTTGGGAAAGACATCCCCGCCAAGATGGCTCTCGAGATAGCGCCGCATGACCTCCCTCCCCTCACGACTGCTCCGTGGCAGCCGGTGGCATACGTAGGCAAGGCGTGGATCACTCAGGGGATGAACTGGCCACTGTCCATGCTTTAGCAGATCCGGCGCGCGGCATGCGTTTGCCAGCAGCGATGTCACGGGCACAGGACTTGCCGGTGCATCGAAGAGTGGCCGGGTGTGTGCCGCGGCCAGCGCGCGTGGCGTAAGCAGGTCCTCCGCATAGCTGCGGGCATCGCGTGCCCACATCGGCCCCTTGGCGGCACCGACGGAAATCTCATCGAGGTAGGCAGGGAACAGCTCATCCCCTCCAACGCCGGTGAAGAGCGTATGGCGCCCTTTGTCGCGCGCCGACGCCCATAGCGCCGAGCACGCTTCCAGGTAGAACTCGCGGCAAAAGCCGTAGGGTTCTTTCGGTGCGCTCAGGTCGAGGCTGGGCGGAAACGCCGTGATATCGATGGCATGATCGGAAAGGCGGAGCCGCTCGGCCATGATCTGCCGGCGCCGCACCTGTGGGGCGCGCACCTCGCCGTCGAGCAGGATGCCCTTGCTGTCGATGTCGTTGTGAAGGCGGGCAAGCGCCACGGCGACCGTCGCCGAATCCATGCCGCCGCTGAGTTCGAGCGATACGCTACCGTCGAGCCACGGCCGCGACGACACGGCGCGCTGCAAGGCTTCGGAAAACCGCGGCAGCATGTCCTCACCGTCGTCCGCCTCGGGGCTGCCCTCCTCCATCGCCTCGGGATAGCGAAAACGTGCCCTGCCTGGCTCCAGGTGTAGCGACGCGCGCTCGGTGAGCAACACCACGCCGGTGTACAACTGCCGGGCTGCATAGGTCGTGTGCAAGGCCAGCTGATGGCTCGCGACCTCCATGTCCAGCATGGCCGGCCGATCGGCGAAATCCGCCGAGTCCCAGGATACCTTGAGCCGATCATCCGTGGCCCTGCAATAGACAGGCGCCGTGCCAAGCATGCCGGCACACATGCGCAACCGATGCCCTGCCTGGGCGACCTCGATCATCACATAATCGAGTGGCCAGAGCAGGCATTCCTGATGGAGCGAGCGATACGTCGTTTCATCCGGGGCATCGACGACAGAAAAAGGCCCATGCGCGCCGCCAGCGGAATCGGCAACGCGCTCCCTGACCATGATGAACCATCGGCCCGGCGCCTTTACCCACCGTGTCTCGAGCATCGGATGGGAATACGGGACCACACGGCTGGACCCTATCGCCAGGTGATCGTCATGCCACGCGGGTTCCAATGACAGATCAGCTAACGCGATATCGGCCTTGATCACCGGCGAACTCCCCTCAAGAAAAAGCCGCCTCGTTAACGAGGCGGCTTCGGTGTTTTATGGTAGACCGCGACAATGCCCAGGGACTCAGCCCCAGTCGCCACCACCGTGCGTGGAACCGATGCGGCCGATATCACCGACATCATCGATCTTCGGTGCCCACTTCGCTGCCGTGGTGCCAAGCTGCAACGGACCTTCGATCTGTACACCGAAGGGATTGGCGTCGTGCATCAGCTGGTCGCGCTTATCCATGAGAACGCTCCGAAGTTTGTAGGCCGCCCTATGCGGCTCGTCGAACCTAGCACAGCCTTTCCAAGGGGCGACCGCCAAGCACTACGCAATTTCGGTACGCCTCGCCTTACCGCGGCCGACAGGGTGCACAAAGGTTCCGCGACCATCATGTCCCCATGCGCTTTCACGCCCTGCTATCGAACACGACGATTCGCCGTTGTCTGGGGCTGATGGCCCTGCTCGCCCTGCGCATAGTCTGGCTCAGGGCCTACCCGGTCAATTCCGACGAGGCGCAGCATGCGCACATAGCCTGGAGCGTCGGCCAGGGCGAACTGCCTTATCGCGATGTCTTCGATAACCACGGCCCCCTCTTCAGCACGATCTATGCGCCGTTGATGCACGCGCTGGGTGAGCGATCCGACATCCTCGTGTGGCTACGACTCGCCGTCGTGCCCTGGTACCTCCTGGCGCTGCTTGGGACGTGGTTCCTGGCGCGCCGGCTCTATTCCCGCGGCGTGGCCGATGCCTCCGTCGCGATGGTGGGCCTGGCGCACTTCTTCTTCGTCAAGATGGGAGAATTCCGCACCGACGATCTCTGGGCGGCGCTGTGGTTATGCGCCCTGGCAGTGGCCGTCCATGCAGGAGGACGGATCTGGCGTTGGGTCGTGGTCGGGTTCCTGCTGGGCGCAGCGTTGGCCGTGTCGCAGAAGACGCTGCTTCTCTGGTCCACTGCCCTGCTCGCCGCCGGCTGTGTCTGGGCGACCCCCTGGCGCAGCGATGCCAGGCGTCTGCTAAGAGGCGGCCTTGCCGTGGCGATGGGCGCTGTCGTCGTGCCCGGCGTGTTCGCCGTGTGGCTGGCGATGCAGCATGATTTCGGCCCGGCATGGTACGACCTGGTCACTTACAACCTGGCGCCCACGGGAGACCCGGCCCGTGCCGGGCCGAAGATCCTCTACGCGATCCTCGCCGTGGCGATCGCCGCGGCGACGGCCAGCTGGCTGCGCCGCGCCAGGTACACCGAACCATGGACGCGATGGCGCCTTTTCCTCGTCCTTCAGGGAACGCTCTTCGGATCGCTCATCTGGTTCGCATGGCCCCTGCGCACCGCGCAGGACTATCTTCCGGTGATTCCCACGCTGTTCGTGTGGCTCACCGGAACCCTCAGTCGATCGGGAGTACTGAGAGGCCCACGGGCGGTCACGACCGTCGCGCTCGTCGTCGCCGTGGAACTTGTCTTCCTGGTGACGAAGGCGCCGCCCTGGCACGATACCGTGGCGCCCCAGGAAGCGCAGTTGCGCACCGTGCTCGCCTGTACCACTCACGATGACACCGTCATGGATGCCAAGAGCGGTGCCATCTTTCGCCAACGGCCGTATCCCACGGTGCTTGAGGCCCTCGCACGGCGGCGCTTCGCCCATGAACTCGCGACCGACGACATTGCGATGTCGCTGGTCGAACGTCGCACGATGACGGTGATCGTGGGCGGACTGCCGCCCGCGACCAAGGCGTTCGTCGCCCAGAACTACCTGCCCGGCACGGGGAACGTTTCGATGGCTGGGAAGATGCTTCCCGGGCGCGGTCACAGGCGCGCCTTTGAAATCGCTCTGCCAGGAAACTACACCGTGGCCGATGGCACGGTTGAAGTCCCCGTATCCATCGACGGCGGCCCCTCCGCATCGCGGTGGTACCTATCGGCCGGCACGCACTCGCTTGAAAGCTCGTCCGATCGACGGCTCGTATCGATATGGAGCCGTGCATGGAACTGTGGCTGGCGTCCCACCGTCACGCCGGGTGTTCCGGCAGCCCCGGACACTCCGCCTGATGAGTGAAGGCGCCTTCACGGACCGCCGCGCATCCGCGCTTTCCTTTCTTCCGTATCACTACACGCCCACTAAAGGGCCAACGGAGGATCTGCTATGAAGACGAATTCCATGAACCGGGTGTTGCTCGCCGCACTGACGCTCGCACTCGGTTTGGCTGTTACGGCGCCGGGCATCGCCCAGCACGCGATGAGTGCCGAGCACACCGTCATGGTTGGCGGCGCAGCGATGTATCCGACGAAGAACATCGTGCAGAACGCGGCCAACTCAAAGGACCACACCACCTTGGTGGCTGCGGTGAAGGCAGCCGGCTTGGTCGACACGCTGTCCGGTACCGGTCCATTCACCGTCTTTGCGCCGACCAACGAGGCCTTCGACGCACTACCCAAGGGCACCGTGGACAACCTGGTGAAGCCGGAAAACAAGGACACGCTGACCAAGATCCTCACCTACCATGTGGTCTCTGGACGCTACACCGCCAAGGACCTGATGGACCTGGTCGCTAAGGGTGGCGGCAAGGCCTCGTTGACGTCCGTGCAGGGCGAGCCTCTGACGGTCATGCAGTCGGGCAATACGCTGACCGTGACCGATGCCAAGGGCGGTGTCGCCCATGTCACGATCGGGGACGTGATGCAGTCCAACGGCGTCATCCATGTGGTCGATAAAGTACTCATGCCCTGAAGATGGGGGGAGCTGGCGGGCAGACGCGATGCTCAGGCGCGGTCCGCCGGCTCCAGCAGGTCGCTCGTCTCGGGAACGGGCCCAGGCGTGGCCCGTCCAGTTGCCCTGGGACTGCGCACATACTCGCCGAGCCTGCACTCCATCAACAACGGCGAGGGCATGTCGCACTCCGCATGCATGCGATTCAATTGATGGATCGAGCCGGAGATGCCACTCATGAGGCCCGGTGTGAACGCGTCGCGCGCTAGTCCGCCGACGATGCCGTGCTCCTCGATACTCGACAGGATGATCGCGATGCCCGGCAGGTCCTCCGGCGGCACAAGGCCGGGATCGATCTTGCGGGCACGCATCAACAGTTCCCACGTACTCAGGTCGCCGTGGCACAGCGTGTGGCTGTAGCCCCAACCGCCTTTGACGGCGGCACGCGTCGCCCGTTCGAGCGTGCTCAGGTGACGGGCTTGCCCGGTACGCTCATAAAGATCGCACGCAGCCAATCCGATGCCGACGCTGCCGTGGCACCACGTATTGGCGAAGTCGCGACTGTCGGGTTTGCGGACGTCGATCCAATTGCGGTTTTCGACGTCGTAGAGCGATTCCTCGAAATCGAAGGCGCGTTCTGCAAGAGCGAGCCAGCGCTGCCGGTCGGCAGGCGTACCCGACGGGCTGAGGCCGAGACGAACCAATGCCCAGCCGGTCCCAGTGGCGCCATGGGCGAAACCGCCGATGGGTTCGCTGAAGATCGAGGCGGGCCAGCGTGCGCCGCGGGCATCGACGATGGCCGTGGCTTCCAGTCGATGGCCCGCGCGTGCCGCCACGGCGTGCCAGCGCGCGTCGCCCGTGGCGTCGGCCAGCTGCAACAGGGGGACGATGGCGCCGCTCACGCCTTCGAGGATATCGAGGACGCGTTCGTTCTCGATATCCCAGCGTTCCATCACGGTCGCCTGCTTGATGGCGTTGGCCAGCCATCCGCCGCCCGGGCAGAGCGCGTCGAGAGTGAGCCACGTAAGCACCTGCGATCCCAGGCCGATGAAGCCACCGATGGCTTCCGGTTCGTCGGCGACTTCGGCCTTGCCGAGCACACGCAATACGCCGTCGAGCGCCGCGGTCACGCCTTCGACATCGTCGGCGCGCCCGAGCGTCACCTCGCGCGCGTAACCGGCCAGTGCCAGCGCGATTCCCGACAGGCCGACGTAGAGGTTCGGTTGCAGGGTACGCATGGTCCAGCCGCTGCGTCCGAGGATCGGGCTGATCCACGTCATCGTGCCGTCGCGGCCGCGTACGGACAGTCGAAGCATCTGTTCGACGGTTTCCTTCGCCATGGCGCGGCGACGGCGATCGATATGCTCCGCGTGCGGGCGGCGGGCCGAGAGGTCGTAGGGCGAGCGTTTGTCGTCGTTGAGGCGCACGTTGAGGTGCGCGGTCACCAGCGCGCCTCGAATGGTCAGCTCTTCCATTTCCACGCGCATGTCGAGCCAGGCCATGAACACCTCGTCGATCTGCGGCTGTGCCAGCAGGTTGGCGAACACGGGAATATCGCCGTGGCGCATGTCCTCGATTTCGGCTGCGATGGACTCGGCGTCCCCGGGTGCCACCGGCGACACCGCCGCGTTGCGTTCGAGAAGGTCGGTCGCCCGCGCAATGGCCGAGGGCTCGTCGTGTAGCGAGGCCGGGTGCCAGAGCATGCGCATCACTTCGACGTACGACTGGGTCGGACGACGGATGCGGCGGATACGGCTGCCGCTGAACGCGGCGATTCGCGGGGCGAGGGTGCCAGCGCGATGCAGATCGACCAGGCGTGAGGTGAGTTCCTGGAAGCCCGCGACGATGTCTTCCCAGAACCGCGATATGTCCGGATGCATGCACGGATGGTTCTTGGCCTCGTCGATCTGCACGTCGACCAGACCGACGCGCGCGTCGCTGGTGCCGGCGTTGACGATCTCCGGGCCGCGGATGGTGGGTTGCTCGCCCTGCAAGGCCCCGATAGCGGAGATGTCCACGCCGTCCAGGCCGAGCGCCGGAGCCCGGAAGGGCACCAGTCCGGTGCGCAGGACCGACGAGCGTATGAGGGCTTGCGCCAGGTCGACGGCTTCGCCTTTGCCAGACGGCGTCACCGGCTCGTCCGTGACGAACAGGCTTTCCACATCGACGACGTAGGGCACCGGGCCGCAGGCAATCAGGTTCTCATGGTGGATATCGGTACCGCCGAGCAGGCGCATCACCGCGAGCCAGTGACCGATGTTCCGGTAGAACGCGACGAGCTCCGTATCGTCCGCGCAGAAGACGTGGTCGACGTAGCGCGTCCAACCATAAGCGCCGCGATCCAGGACGGCGGGAACGCGGATGCGTGGCGATACATCGGCGAGCAGCCACTCGAGGAAGGATTCCAGTGTGGCATCCACTCGCAGCGAGCGGGGCTTATACATCACCGTGCCGGTCGCGAAGACCACGCGTGCCACCGTTTGCCCGCCGTCATGGACATCGCCCTGGCCGAGGTCGACCGCGCACAATCGACCCATGGGCTGGCCAAGGAATGACGCGATCCGCTCCCGGTCGGCCACGAGGCGGGACGCGAGGGTGACAATGCCCCGGCCCTGCTGCCTCAGCGCCCGCTCCAGGCGTGGCGCGAGGACGGGATAGCGTCGTTCCAGCGCGAGCGGAAAGTCGGACCGCGTGGCCTTGGCAACGAACTGCGCGAACTTCGCTGCTTCATCGGCGGCCGTCAGTTCACCGGACAGTTTTGCCGCATGCAGTTCGAGAAGGAGCACGCGATTGAGCTTTCGCGCCGCGTTGTCCAGCAATGCGCGGTCGGCGCTGCGGATGAGGATGTCTTTTTCATCCTCGCTCAGGCCCGCTTGCGCGGCGAGGTCCTCGGCGAGTTGCCGCCTGACGCCGGTCGTCAGGAACGCGATGATCGGGGCGAACGTATCGTGCGGCTGCGAGTCGGCCATGGACGGATTCCACGCGTTGGCGAGAAATAGCCGTGGGGGTTAGCCACGGCTATCGTTACTGCCGTTGGTCAGCAGCAGAAACCCGGCCGCGAGGCCGTACAGGAGCTACAGTTCGAAGCCAGGGCGATATCGGTATTGGTGAACGCCGCGATGGTGGTCGCGTGTCCCTCGGTGTAAAGCGATCCCGCCGGATTGTCATACCCATCGACGCTATCGGCACCACTCAACCAGCCAGCCAGGATCTTGTCGGTCTGCATATTGAGATACTCCACGATGTGTTACAGGTAGGCGCCCGAAGGTGGCGCGACGCCACCGCAGCGAGCGCTTCCGCGGTGGTGTCTCCTGCGTTGCCAAGGAAAGCGGACGCAGGTTCGTCTCGACGGTCCACTCAAGGTGCGTCGGACGTGGCATCTTGCTATGAAAGAAAGCCGCGCTTGTCTGACGATGCCGAATTTGCACACAACGCGATGACACGCGAGCGCGGGCGGATGTGACAGTGCGCAGGTGAGCCAGGTTCGGCACAGCCTCCATCAACCGGATCAGTCGATGATTCTCAAGCGTTTCCTTCGCCGACATCGCAGCCCGTTGCTTGCCGCCGTCGTTCTCTCCGCGGCGAGCGCGCTATCGACCATGGCCTTGCTGTCGCATATCAATCGGATGGCTGCGGGAGGCTTGGTCGCGCTCGGTGCCAGGCCGCTGGCGACCGGGATCGGATGGCTTCTCGCGCTCCTGGCATCCAGTGGCGCGTCGCAGTTCATCCTGGCGCGACTGGGCGCATCGCTCGTGGCCCAGTTGCGCGTGGATCTATCGAACAAGTTCATCGACCTCGAATACGAAAAGATCGCGGACAGGAAGCACTCGATCGTGGGCTCCCTGATCGAGGACGTGGCGAGCATCGCACCGCTCGTTCTGGTCGCTCCCCTGCTCGCCTACAACATACTCCTGGCCGCCCTGTACGCCGGTTACCTCGCGAGCGTATCGCTGCCGCTGTTGGGCATCCTGCTTGCTTTCCTCGGCTCGACCCTGCTCGTCTCGCTCACCCTGGAGAGGTTCCTTCGCAGGCGCTTCGATCGTTTGCGCGACGCGAGCGATAAAGTCTTCGAATACTTCCGTTATCTCAGCGACGGCAAGAAGGAGATGACGCTGAATGTCTCCCGGGCCACCTACGTGGCCGACGAACTCCTGGGGCCTGCGATCCAGCGAGCGCGTGCCCTTTCGGTGCAAGTCAACACCGGGCTGGGCTTCAACGAGGCCTGGTCATCGGCCGTGGTCTACGGATCGGTGTTCCTGATCGTCTATCTGGGCTACACGGTGTTGGCGTTGCCGCAGGCCACGATCGTCTCGTTCGTCATCGGTGCGCTGTTCCTTAGTGGGCCCGTCGCGTTCATCGTGAGCGCGGCACGGCAGGTGGGCGTAGGCACGGCGAGTCTCCGGCATCTTCAGCGCGTGGGACTGGACCTCGCGCGCGAAAGCGACGAACGGACGCCGGATATCGCCTCCGTACCACGGGAGGCATGGAACTGTATCCGGCTGGAGGACATCTCCTACACCTATCCCGGTGATGCCGAACCGCGAGTGGCCCTAGGGCCCGTGAACCTCGAGGTCCGGCGCGGTGAGATGGTGTTCATCGTCGGCGGCAACGGGAGCGGCAAGTCGACACTTCTGCTCGTGCTCAGTTCGCTGCTGACACCCCGGTCGGGCCGCGTCACCGTCGACGGCGTGCCGCTGGACAAGGGTGTTCATCGCTACCGTGAGCGCTTCACGGGTGTCTTCGGTGATTTCTTCCTCTTCCCCCATGTCATCGACGCGAAGGGTCGGCACCTCTCGGACGAACGTATCGGGCAGTTGTTGACCGCGCTCGGCCTGGGCGCCCATGTGCAAGTCAGCCAGGGCGAGTTGTCGAAGCTGACCTTGTCGACAGGGCAACGAAAGCGCCTGGCGCTGTTGCAGTGCTATGCGGAGGATCGCGAGATCTTCTTCTTCGACGAATGGGCGGCGGACCAGGATGCCCATTTTCGCGATTATTTCTACCGCACGTTGTTGCCCGAGCTGAAGGCGCGCGGCAAGACCGTCATTGCGATCAGCCACGACGATCGCTACTTCCACGTCGCCGACCGCGTCGTCAAGCTCGAGGGCGGAACGATCGTCGAAGATTCATGGAAGGACATAGCTGTCGCTGGGTAGATCCCGTCGTCCCAGTCCTGCCTTCCATCAGGTGGCCGTGCATCGCCGCCGTGCGATCTATCACAGTTCGGCGGAGCGGTCTGCAGGATCGGCAAGCCGGGTACCAATCGTGCAATCGGCCAATGCAGCGGCCCCCTACGGTCTGCATCCGCGTCCGCCAGGATGCCTCCGCCGCTGCGTATCGGGATCCCATGAATCGCACATCACTTCCCCGCGTCGCCACCGTCGCGTTGCTTGCCTTCGTTCTCGGGCCCGCCTTCGCAGCCGACACGCGCGTCCACTTCTCGCAGGTCACGGCCCCCTCCCCTGTGCAGCTGCCCCTCGAAGTGCTCGGCGACGGCAATCCCGACGCACCGCTCGTTGTCGAGGCAGGGCTGGCACTGTCCTCCGCCGATCTGTCCGCAACGACGCGCCTGTGGTTCGTCTGTCACCGGTGTGGCTTCTACGGTGCCCCCGAGTTCGAAGCCACCACGCATGCACCGACGACGGTCAAGGCGAGCTTTCGCATCCTTGGCGGCCTGGCACCGGGTAACGACGGCTCGGTAGCCTGGACCGACATCACCGACGCGAACGTGACCCTGCCAGACGCCGAGCGCATCCACGGCGGCATCAACGGTGGGTTTTACACCACGCACATCACCGTGCCGCTCGATGCGGCGACGCGGGCACGTCTGGTCGCCCTTCCCGCGAGCAACCGGATACAGTTCCGCTTCAACGGCACCGACGGCGAGTCCAACGGTTTCCGGATCGTCGACCTCCAATTGCGCGACGAAGGCGGCAAGCAACGCGACAGCCAGGGTGTCGTGCGTGTCGATCCCAAGCTCGAGCGGACCGCGGGTGCGGTATATACGGCCGACGTCGATACCGGACGCGCCCTATGGTATGGCCGCGACAGCAACAAAAAGTCGTCGATCGTCGATCGCACGATTCACGCCGCATGCGCGCAGTGTCATGCGGACAATGGTCGTGACCTGGAGTACTTCAATTACTCCAACAACGCCATTGTCGCCCGAGGCCGGTTCCATGGCCTGAGCGACACCCAGGCCCGGCAGATCGTGGCCTATCTGAGGTATTCGTTGCGCGACGTGCCGTTCGCGGCGCTGGCACGTCCATGGAACCCGCCCTACCAACCCGGACCCGGCATGGACTGCACCGGACCCGCCTGCGAGATCGACTGGGCCGCAGGAGCCGGCATCGACGCCGTGCTCGATACCGCTAGCGAAGCGATGCAGGCCCTGTTTCAGAAGCCCATCGGCGGCTCGCTTTCGCTGACCCAGGACGACATCGATCGGGTCATGGATCCCCATACCACCCTCAACGTACGCGAAACGCGGATTCCCATGCAGTTCCCGGACTGGGATGCATGGCTGCCGACCATCCATCCCGACGACATCTGGGCCGACGGCGGTGCCACCGGTTCGTTCGAGGACGGTGCCGTGTTCAGCGCCACCGCCAATCGCAAGCTCGACCCCAATGGGCAGTATCACGGCGTGGTGTCGTGGCTGGCGGCGCATCTGAACCCGAATGGCGTTCGCGGCGACTGGAGTCACCTGAGCCCGGACGACCGCAGTCAGGCGCAAACGATGTTCACCGACTTCGGATGGGAAGCCTACAACTTCATCGGCGGCGGACGCGGCGATCATATTTCGACGAACGGCGTGTTCGGTGCGCAAGTCGGCGGCGATGCCCTCCGCGCCCTCGCATCGCCGACGACGATGTCCAGTGGCTCACCGAGTGCGTTCACCCGCGAGGCGTTTGTCGAGCGTGCCGTCAGCAGTGTCCTGCACTGGAGCACGGTCAAACAATGGGAAATCACCCAGGACTATGCGCTGGAAGGTAACCAGCAATGGTTCATTGGCGAGAAGGATGCCGTCTCGGGCGCGTGGAACGGACGCGGCGAGGCGCACGGATGGGTCTTCAACGCGCCCAGTGCGTTCTACCTGGCCCCGCACATGCTCTACCAGGACGCCTACGACGCCAACGGCAATCATCGCCAGTGGATACTCGGCTGGGAGACCGACAACGTCGTCGCGTCCTATTACCGTACCAACCAGTGGTACCAGCTGCAGATGACCATCAACGCCGGCGGCCAGAGCGGCTGGGTCAATTACCCCATGGACTGGCCCTACCTCACCGGCTTCGACGAGAACCTGGGCAACCTCGTGGGCGATGCCGATCCCGTCGCCAAGGCGCAACAGAGCACGCACTTCGTGCGCCTCCTGCAGGCGCGCATCAAGTCGGCGCAGTACGTGAACAACGACATCGTCCTGTACGATCCCAACCAGCCCGATCTCGTCGCGAACGCAGGGCGCTATGGTCGCGCGCAGACCGAAAAGCACCTTACGCCGACCAACTTTATGGACAACGGCGTGGCGCTGGGCATCTGGCCCTCCAAGTACCGCTTCCTCGACGAGCTGCAGCCCGGCCTGTTCCTGGAAGTGGTAAACGGCTCGATCGCACAGTTCAACGGGCTGTACGCCACTACCGCTCCCTCCGCGTGGCGCCGCTGCGACCCGTCGAACACGATGCTGGGTGACACCGAGACCTATTCGGGCTTCCGCTACTGCATGGATGCCGGAAGCACGCCTCTGGGCGTGGACGGCAACGGCCGGAAGTACATGATCCAGGACCCGTACTACCGCTCGAGCACGGAACAGACCGATCAGTTTGGCGTATGGGAAGCCACACGCATGGGTGCGGAGCCCAAGCGCCTTGCCACATGGTCCGCATGGTTGAATCGGGTGTGGCCTGCGAGCGGCAACGCAACGCGGTAACGACGGCCTACCTGTCACCTGTCGACGTGGCATTCCTTCGGTAGGCGTTCGGCGTCATTCCCATGGCCGTCTTGAAGGCTCGCGTGAAGTGAGCCTGATCGTTGAAGCCGCAAACGATCGCTATGCCGGCAATGACCTCGCTGGTTTCCTTCAGTCGGGAACAGGCGTACTCGATGCGCTTGCGGTGCCGCCAACGATGCGGGCTGTCACCGAAGGTCACCTTGAAGGCCCGCGTGAAATAGCCTCGTGAAAGCCGGCACGCCGTGGCCAGCTCGGTAATCGCCAGTGGCGCATCCAGATGCGCCAGTGCTATCTCGTGCACGATGCGTACCTGCCAGGCGGCCAGGCCGCTTGCGGCACGGCGATAACTCACCGGGTCGAGGGTTTGTCGGTGAATGTGCAGCGCCTGCGCGATGTAACGCGCACAAGCGGCACGATCGACTCGCTCGATATCGGCCAGCTGAGAAAGCGCATGATTCAGAAGCTGAAGAACCGCACGCGCTGGCGCGTCGCCATCGCCGTCTCCCGGCGAGGGCATGGGAGTATCGAGTCGCATTTGGGCTCACCATCTTCACTGTCGAAGACGGTTTAGATCCTATCCGCGAGCGGCTCGGAAATGACCCCCCATACGGGGGGACTGAGTTCTGGAGAGCGGGTGAATCGGCGCCGTGAGGATGATCTTCGTGCTGCCCGCCCGAGACTCGATCGAGAGGGTGGCACCGATCTCCGCGGCGCGTTCGCGCATGGTCACCAGTCCCCAGTGCCCGGCACGGCGGCCATCCGCCAGGACGGCATCGGGAATGCCTCGACCATTGTCTTGCACCTCGGCGATGAGTAGCGCATCGGTGTAGCGAATGCTCGCCTGGACATGGCTTGCTTCGGAGTGAGCGAAGGCGTTGTGGATGGCCTCGCGCATGATGTCCAGGACAGCCAGATGCGACACATCTTCCAGAGGCGATTCCGGCCCTTCCACGGTGATGTCGAACGCGGCCGAGCTGGCCGTCGCGTGGTCGTCGCCGATAAGGCGGAGCGCCTCGGGAAACGGCATCCGCTCGGAAGCGACGCTACGCAAAGCGATGACCCGGGCCCGTGCCTCCAGAACCAGGGACGACATCTGCGCGGCGACATTCCTGAAGCCCGATCGCATGTCCTCCGGCGCGCGGGCATCGCGCCCCCATGCCGTCACCCTCAGCATGACCCCCGCCATGCCCTGCAGCATGGAGTCGTGCAGTTCGCGCGCGATACGGTCGCGCTCGCGAAGCTTGGCCATGGCACGTTCTTCATGACGCCGGCGCACGACCGACATCCGATAGAAGTGCCCGGCGACGCCCAGACCGAGGGCGAGCAGAGCCAGCAGCATGGCGAACCACACCGTCTCGACGAAGGCAGGCCTGCCGCGGACGTGCGCCGAGAAAACGCTGGGTGACCAGTCGCCGCTCGGTCCTCTTGCCTGCACCTCGAGCTGAAAGTCGCCCGGCGGCAACGCTGGGTAACTCACCTTGGCGTTGTCCTGCGCATAACGCCAGTCCTTATCGAGGCCAAGCAGTCTGTAGCGCAGATCGACGAAGCCCGGGTTGGTCAGCGACAAGCCGGTCATCTCGGCGTCCAGCGAGCGATCGTCTGCCGCGAGTTCGCCTCCCGCAGCGAGCAGGGATACGCCTTTGCCACTGCGCATGAGCGTGATGGTCGGCGCCACGCCACGATCGGGGCGAAGGGCCTTTGGATCCAGGGTCACCAATCCCGATACGCCTGCCGCCCAGAGCAGCCCATTCGCGTCCACATTCAGGGTCGGCACCGGACGTACTTGCTGAGCCCCACCCGGCATGCCGTCGGCGGTGGTGACGATGCGGAAAGGCAGGTCCTGCGGCGGTCCCGTTCGCAAGCGGGCAAGGTCATGGGCCTCGATCTCGATCAGCCCGCCCAGGGCGTTGACCCAGACATCGCCTTCCTTCGTTCGAACGATCCCGGTTACGCCTCTGAGCAGACCGTGGCGCCGCAGTTCGATCGGCTTGAACTGGTTACCCTCCAGCAGGACCATCCCCAGCTCGCCGCCCAGCAGCAACGGCTTGCCAGGGCTGATCGCGGTGATGCCGCCGATGGCAGGGACCTGGCGCAGCATTGGCGATGACGTCGAACCCACGGGGAGCTGCGCGAGCGATCCCTCTGGGAAACCGAACCAGGTCGTCCCGTCTTCCTCGATCGCCCCCGCCGTCGGATACGAGGCGGGGAAGCCCACGGCTGGGCCCACATGACGCCATGCCTTGCCGTCCAACAGGAACAGCCCACTGCTTCGGATACTCAGCCACAGACGTCCTGCCGTGGCGGGAAGAACGAGCTGGACCGGGGTGACCGGGATGGACGGTCCGGCGTCGGGGCGCGCGAAGAGGGTTTCGAGCTGTTTACCCACCAGACGGTAGATGGCATCGTCGCCGCCCAGGACGGCGCTGCCGTCGGCAAGACGGGTGAGCGCCGAGATGGGACCCCCGCCCGTCACGGGTTCAACGCGATCTCCGGAAATCACACCGATCTGGTTGTTGGCACCGCGCGTATACGTCGTCACCAGGGTGCTGCCGTCGGCCGATGGCAGGACGCCGAACCACCCAAGCCGCTTCTCGAACACGGTCACCGGCGTAACCGCTGCCCGGTGCAAACGGACGAGGCCCTGGCGAGCACCGACCCATACATCGCCGGTCGCGTCGATCATCAGCGTAACCGCCGTGATCGTTCCTGCCGGGATGACCGACTCGCGGGTCGGACGGCGACCGGCCTGCATATCGGCCATGGCGGATTCGCCGCTCGCCCGGCACAGGCCATCGCAACCCTGCTGTATGGTCCAGAACGTGCCGCTGCCGTCAAAGGCGGCGATGTCGTTCGTGTTCACCGCGGCCGGAACCGTCGGCATGCGAACGCCGGCCACCTGGGCATATTTTCGATAGGTCGTCCAAAGTCGGCCCACGGGGTCGGGCACCAGCAGGCCCGAATAGACAATCGGCTCGTCGAACCTCATGACCTGGACGAAGCGCTGCGAGTGCTTCGCCAACCGGTAGGTCGCTTCGCCCGCCGTCACGATCATGTCGCCGTCGACGTCGGTCCTGGCGGTCTTGATCGGGGCGTCTGGCAGCGTCCAGCCAGCTTTGTCGCAGCGGACCCAGCGTTGCCCCTCGAGCAAGTAGAGACCGTCGTCGGTGAAGGCGAAGCTGCGTCCGTCGCCGTGGACGAATACCCCGTCGATTCCCTTGGCAGGCAGCCCCGGCGGCACCGTGACGGTCCGTCCGCCCGGCCCGAGATGGGCCTCGAGCGTATCCGCGTACAACACCCAGAGGCCGCCCGCCGTATCCGGAACCACATCCGTGACCTGGCCAGACGCATGGTATGGCGCAAGCGCCATGTCGAACTCGCTGAAACGATGGCCGTCGAAGCGAAACAGTCCGTTGTTCGTTGCGAGCCAGATCCAGCCATCGGCCGTCTGGGCCAGATTCAAGACGTTCTGGGGAGCGCCCTCGGAGGCACCCCAGAACGTGACGACGTATCCCGGCACCTTGATCTCTTCCGCCGCGGCACCGCTCAAGCCCGGCAAGAAGAGCGCGACAGAAACGAGCGCGGTCCGACCCCGCAGGAACCACCTGCGCAGCGCATGTTTCATGTGTTCACCCGTACAATGGCAACTGTCCCAGGTCGTTGACTTCGGCCCCCGTGGCCTGGGTATAGAGGGCATATACGACGGGCTTTCAGCCGGCCAGTCAATAGGCGATCCGGGCAGCGCCACCCGCCGGATGCGTGTCCACGGTATCCTGACCTCGCACCGCTCCACCGAGCTTCCAAGCCTATGCCCGCGCTTCGCATCCTCGTCGTCGACGACCATCCGCTGTTTCGCGTCGGCGTGACGGCCATTCTCACGTCCGAGGCGGATCTCTCCGTGGTGGGCGAGGCAAGCACCGGGACCGAAGGCATCGAGGCGTTCCAGACGTTACGTCCCGACATCACGCTGGTCGACCTGAAGTTGCCGGACATGGACGGCGACCAGGTCATTACGACCGTACGCAAGGCCACGCCCGCCGCAAAGTTCGTGGTCCTGACGACCTATGGAGGCGACGCGGCAGCGCGTCGCGCCCTTTCGGCCGGGGCTCAGGGTTACCTTCTGAAGACCTCGCTGGTGAACGAGCTGGTCGCAACCGTTCGCGCGGTGCACGCCGGCCAACATCACGTGTCGGCGGCTGTGGCGAAGGAACTGTCCGAACACCGCAGTGACGAATGCCTCACGGAACGCGAGATCGCCGTGCTGCGAGGTGTCGCCGCAGGCATGGAGAACAAGCAGATCGCTCAGTGGCTGGGCATTTCAGCGGATACCGTCAAGGAGCATCTTTCGCGCGCCATGGCAAAACTCCACGCCTCCAATCGATCCCACGCGCTCGCCATCGCACTGTCGCGTGGATTCCTGGCCTGACTCACCCTCTATGTCCAAAGGCCGTGCACGACAGGCAGCTGCAGAGGACGGTGCCCCACGGCCTGCTCCACGGCGCTGACGATGGCTGCCGCCGTCGGTCCCTGGGCGATTTCGGCGGCGCCCAGAAACGGCATCCCCGGCCGGTCGAGCATATGAACATCGATGCGGCCAGGGACCTGGGGAAAGCGGAGTATGGGATAACTCTGCCAGTCGACGCTCTTCACCCCCTCGTCGCCGATCAGCACCTGTTCGTAAAGCGTCCAACTCGACGATTGCACGATGCCCCCTTCGATCTGATTCGTCAGACCGTCGGGGTTGACGATCTGGCCACAATCCACCGCGGTGACCACGCGAACGATCTCGATCGCGCGCTTCTCGTCGTCGACAGCGATTTCGAGCGCCAGGGCGCAGTAGCCCATGAGGTTCTTGTACCGAGCGAACGCGAACCCTGCCCCGTGCCCGCGCGGAAGTCGCTTCCGATCGCGCCACCCGAACTCGTCGGCCGCTCGCTGGATGACTTCCCTGGCGCGGGGATCGTCCAGCTGCGCCAACCGGTAGTCGACGGGATCCTGCCCATGCCTGGCGGCCAGCGTGTCCATCATGCTCTCGATGGTCACGACGTTGATGTGTGCGCCGAGCGATCGCATCGCCGAGGTGCGAAAAGGCATCTGCGTGACAAAATGCATGTCGACGCGAACGGACGCTGCGCGGTAAAGCGGCACCGCGTTCCGGTCGGCATCGCCTTCAGGCTGGGGGATCGGCGACGGCGGTGACGGTGCGATGGAAGCCCCGATCAGCCATGCCGGCAACAAGCGACCGGGATCGGTGATACGCGAGTTGTGCGGCGTGCTCCATAGCGCGTGCCGCCAGTCCAGCAGCGCGCCCTGCCCGTCCGTCGATACGTCCAACGAGGTCGCCATGGCAGGACCGAGTGGTTCCCAGCCCGCCTCCTGGTCGCGCATCCACTGCACGCGAATGGGATGCCCGGGCACGCGGTAAGCGAGCAGGGCCGCATCGGCCGCTACGTCGTCGGCGCCGTTGTGGCCATAGCATCCGGATCCTTCGACGTGGATGCATCGCACCTGCTCCTTGGGTAGCCCGAGCAAGCCCGCGATACCGGCGCGCAACGGAAAAACGCCCTGGCTATGCGTCCAGACCGTCAACATGCCATCGCGCCACACGGCCAGTGCGCAGGAGGGACCGATCGACCCATGCATGACGTACTGTTTCGTGACGTCGAGGCGATCCGCAGACCGCCCGGTCATGGGGGGTGGCAAGGGCGCCTCCGGCACCGGAGGCGCCTGATGCACTGCGCCTCCATCGGTCTGTGTCGTCACATAATCCAGCCGCGGGAGCCGCCTGAGCAGGTCGTGGATCGTCGCGTTGGTGGGAAAGCGTTCGGTCTGCTTCCAGTTGGCTGTGGACTGGAGGGTTCGCATCGCGACGATCGCCTGCCATTCATCGCGGGCGATGACGGCAAGATAGTCCCCGTCCCGCACGACCTTGACCACGCCGGGCAGCCTCGCCACGGTATCGACATCGGCACTGACCAGCGTCGCGCCGTGGTTCGGCGGCCGAACCACACGCGCATGCAGGAGTCCCTCCGGTCGCATGTCCTGTACATAGGCCGCGCCGCCGGTGACTTTCGCCAGAATGTCGACGCGCGGCACGGGCTTGCCGATGTACTTGAATTTCGCGGGGTCGGCAGCGGGCGACGTCTCCTGGGCGAACCGGTGCAGGTTCACACCCATGGCCGCTTGCTCGTACGACAGCTGCCGGCCATCCACTGCCGAAATGACCCCGTCGCGCAAGGTCAGTGTCTCGGCGCCGACGCCCATCTTCGACGCGGCTGCATCGACCAGCATCTGGCGCACCTGCGTAGCGGCGTGGAAGATGGCGGTGCCGCCGTCGGCCATGGTGTGGCTTCCTGCGGTGTAGCCTTCGTCGGGCGTCAGCGCGGTGTCCGCCGTGATGAACCTGAACTTGTGTAGCGGCATGCAGAGCTGGTCGGCCGCCACCTGCCAGAGTGCCGTCTTGACGCCGGTGCCCAACTCGACCTTGCCGCTGCAGACCGTGACCCCGCTTGCGTCGATCTTGATCCAGGCGTCCAACATCGGCTCGATCTTGAGATCGCCCGGGAGCTTCGGATTCAGGATCGTCGCGCCCAACGTGTTTTCCTGGCCTGCGCTCACGCGTAACGAGCCAAACAAGGCAAAGCTGACCATCAGGCCGCTTCCCGCCAGAAAGGCACGGCGACCGGCGTTGAACGATTCGAGCGGATGATCGCTCATGTCTCTCCCCTGGTCGGATCGGACGATCGCGACAGCCCTTTCTCCGCCACGGCGCGGATCGCCTCGAGGATGCGCATGTGCGTCCCGCAGCGGCAGAGGTTCGGGCTCATGTGGGCGCGAATCTGTGCCTCGCTCGGATTCCTGACGCGCTCGAGCAGTGCCTGCGCCCGCATGATCATGCCGGCGATGCAGTAGCCACACTGGACCGCCTGTTTATCGATGAACGCCTGTTGCAGTGGCCCTGGCGCCTCTGCCGTGCCGAGCCCTTCGATCGTACGAATCGCACGGCCTTCGGCGGATGCAGCGGGATAGAGGCACGAAAACACGGGGCGGTCGCCGACCAGTACCGTGCACGCACCGCACTGCCCCATGCCGCAGCCGAACTTGGCGCCATTGAGCGCCAGCTGGTTGCGCAGGACATACAGCAACGGCGTCGCCGGATCGACGTCTACCTTATGTATCGTCCCGTTTACGCTCAGCTCGATCATTTCGGCAGCTCCTCGCGAGCTTCGGCCACACGTTTCTCGACATCGTCCCACGCCGGCTTGCCAGGCACCGTGGACCGAAGATAGGCCACCACATCGGTCACTTGCTCATCGGTCAGTACATCGGCGAAGGCAGGCATGTATTGTGTGTTCGCGGGACCGTCGGGCCACGGAATCCCTTGCATGATCGTCATGATGGCATTGCGTGGCGACGGGCCATACAGGGCGGAACTCAAGCCTAGCGGCGGTCGGCCAACGTGCGTGATCATCGGGCTGCCCGGCCCATGGCAGATCGCACAGGCACCGTCGAACAACGCTCGTCCGCGATTCACCTGCGCCGTCGACGCGGGCACGATCGCTGCCGTGGTCGGGACCGGCACGGACCTTTGCAGGGTCAGGATGTACTCGGCCATGGCGGCGACATCGGCGGGCGCCACCGACGCCAGACTTTCGGTAACCGGCCGCATGGGGCCGGCGGCGGCGCCATGGTCCGAGGCAAGGCTCCCCGAAAGGTAGTCGGACAGTTGCTGCCGGGTCCACGGACGAGGTGCCCAGGCCAGTTCGGTCAGCGCCGGCGCGTGCCAGCCCTCGATATCGCCACCGCCCAGGTGCTCCGCCTGTTTCTCGCCACCGATGATGCCCAACGGGGTGTGGCACGAGGAGCAGTGGCCGAGCCCGTCGACCAGGTACCGGCCTCGCGCCTTTGCCGACCCGTCGGCAGCGGGAACGGCACCCTCGTCAAGGTAGAGAAGGTTCCATACCGCAAGCGCGGGACGAAACCTCAACGGCAGGGGCAGTTCGTTGTCCGGTGCCGTCGCTTGCACAGCCGGCTGCGACATCAGGAAGGCATACGCCGCCCGCAGATCGTCGTCGGTGACCTTGGTGTAGTGAATGTAGGGAAATGCCGGATACAGCAGATGACCGTCCCGGGAGACGCCCTTGCGCATGGCTCTGACGAAGGCCGCCAAGGACCATTGCCCGATACCTGTCGCCGGGTCGGGCGAAATGTTGGTGGTATAGATGACGCCGAACGGCGTATGCAGCCCCAGCCCCCCGGTGAATGCCCTGTGGCCCGCCGGCGAATGGCAGACGGCGCAATCGCCTAGGGCCACGACGGCGCGGCCCCGCTCGATCAGTGAACGAGTAAGGTCGACATCGGGCCTCGCGACCGGAGCGATCGCCGGCTGCCATGCCACTGCCGCAAAGGCCGCGATGCCAACGACTGCGATGGAGCCGATCGCCACTAACCACTTTTTTCTTCTTGTCATCGACCGCCCCGCGAGACATGCGCCCCTGTCGCTTCGCGCCCATGTTCCGGCAACCCGCGAGTGCGGGATTGAAAGAACGTCATTCGACATTAGTGCAAGCCCGGTACCCGGGCACCGTGTACGTTGGTCGGGTCGCCGGGAAACCGGTTTTCTGGGACGGAGCCGGAATGGCAGCAGACGTCGTCATCAGGGACGAGCCTGCGGAAGGTCGCTTTGTAGCGCAACTGGGCAACCAGGCGGCAAGCGCCTGGTACACACGCAGCGAGCGGGCGTTACGTTTTGAGCGAGTGGATATCTCGCACGAGTTGCAGGCCTGTGGCGTGGGGACTCAACTGGTACGCGTGGCGCTCGCCAGGGCACGCGAGAATGGCCTGCTGGTCGAACCGGCGTGCGACCTGTTCGTCGACTACATGCGTCGAAATCCGGAGACTCAGGACCTCCTTACCAGCGACGGTTGGCGCCTCGTCCGCCTATGACCCGGAACCTGCGCGTTCTCGTCATCGACGACCACCCGATCTATCGCGCGGGCATCGTCGCGATGATCGACGGCACCGCAGGCATGTCGGTCGTCGGCGAGGCGGCCGACGGGCGCAACGCTATCGACAGCTTCGACGCACTCCGCCCCGATGTCACGGTCGTCGACCTGGAACTGCCGGATATGGATGGCGTCGAGCTCATCAAGGCCATCCGGAGAAAGGCGCCAACGTCGCGCATCGTCGTCCTTACCAACGTCGGCGGCGATGGCCCTGCACGCCTGGCCCTCCGCGCCGGCGTGCAGGGCTACCTTCTAAAGACATCCGTGGCGACGGACCTGATCGGGGCGATCCGGAGCGTCCACGGCGGCAAACATCAGATCGCCGCCGCCGTCGCCCGACAACTGGCCGACCACCCAGGCGAGGAATCGCTCTCGGACCGGGAGCTGTCCGTGCTTCGGGGCGTGGCCGCCGGGCTGGAGAACAAGCAGATCGCGCTGCGCCTGGGCATCTCGGCCGAAACCGTCAAGGAACACGTGTCGCATGCCTTGGGCAAGCTGCGGGCGAACAACCGGACCCACGCGGTGGCCATCGCGCTCGACCGCGGCTTCCTTCGCTGAAACCCGTTGTCCAGGCAGGGACGCCGGCCAGGAGCTAGCCAGCGATGAGGTTGATACTCCGCGCCACGGCCTCCGCGACGCGAATGCCGTCGACCGCGGCGGAAAGAATCCCGCCCGCATAACCGGCACCCTCGCCAGCGGGATACAGGCCGCGCGTGTTGAGGCTCTGGTAGTCGTCGCCGCGACGGATTCGCACCGGCGACGACGTGCGGGTTTCGACGCCGGTGAGCAAGGCATCGTGCATGCCGAAGCCCTTGATCTTCCGATCGAACGCCGGGAGTGCTTCGCGGATGGCGTCGATGGCGTAATCGGGCAGTGCCGATGCGAGATCGGTCAATTGCACACCGGGCTTGTACGAAGGCTGCACGCTGCCGAATTCGGCGGAAGCCCTGCCCTTGATGAAATCTCCCACCAACTGGGCCGGGGCACTGTAATCGCGTCCGCCCAGTTCATACGCACGCGACTCGAGCGCGCGCTGCAAGGCGATGCCGGCCAGCGGACTGCCGCTGTCGTCGAAAGCGGCGAAATCCTCCGGCTCGATCCCCACCACGATCGCGGCGTTTGCGTTGCGCTCGTTGCGCGAGTACTGGCTCATGCCGTTGGTCACCACGCGCTCCGGCTCGGACGCTGCCGCGACCACGGTGCCGCCGGGACACATACAGAAGCTGTAGACCGAGCGACCATTCTTGCAGTGGTGCACGAGCTTGTAGTCGGCCGCGCCAAGAAGAGGATGGCCCGCCTGCGGCCCGAAGCGTGCCTGGTCGATGATCGACTGCGGGTGCTCCACGCGAAAGCCGATGGAGAATGGCTTGGCCTCCATGTACACGCCGCGGTCGTGCAGCATGAAGAAGGTATCGCGCGCGCTGTGGCCCACGGCCAGCACGACATGATCGCTCAGCAGTTGTTCGCCGCTGGCCAAGACCACGCCGCGCAGCTGGCGTGTCCCGTCGCTGGCGGTGTCGACGAGCACGTCGTCGACACGTTGCGTGAAGCGAATCTCGCCGCCCAGCGCTTCGATGGTCTCGCGCATGGATTCGACCATGGTGACCAATCGAAAGGTGCCGATGTGCGGCTTGCTGACGTAGAGGATTTCCTCGGGCGCGCCGGCCTTCACGAACTCGGTCAGCACCTTGCGGCCGTGGTGGAGCGGATCGGAAATCTGGCTGTATAGCTTGCCATCGGAGAACGTCCCTGCCCCGCCTTCGCCGAACTGTACGTTCGATTCCGGTTCCAGCTTGCGCTTGCGCCACAGGCCCCAGGTATCGACGGTGCGCTCGCGCACCGCCTTGCCACGGTCGAGGATGATCGGCTTGTAGCCCATCTGCGCGAGCAGCAGGCCGGCGAACAGGCCGCACGGCCCGAGGCCGATCACGATAGGGCGTTGCTGCAGATCGGTCGGCGCCTGGGCCACGAACCGGTAGCTGGTGTCCGGAGCCGGCTGCACGTGCTTGTCGTCGGCGTGCCGCCTGAGCAGGCTGGCCTCGTCCGCCACGTCCACGTCGAGCGTGTAGATCAGCTGGATGTTGCCGCGCTTGCGCGCGTCGTGGCCACGACGGAACACCGTGAAACCGAGCAATCCGCTCTTGCCCAGCCCCAGCTTGGCGCGGATGGCCGCCTCGACGGCGCCTTCGGCGTGGTCGAGCGGGAGCTTGATGTCGGTGAGTCGGATCATGCGGGCGGGGAGTCAGGCAGCGTGGCCGCGCATTTTCGCATGTCTGGGCGGGCGCGGGCGCTTCAGTCGGTGACGCCCACGATCACCGAGGCGGCGTCGAAGATAGCCAGCACAGCCATCCCCTCGACAAGGCCCAGGCTCTGGGCACTGTCCCTGGTAACGATCGAGGTCATCGTTCCACCTCCCTCGATGGCCACCGTCACTTCCGTGTTGACCGCCCCGGGATGGACCCTGACCACCTTGCCTTCCAGCTGATTGGAGGCGGACAGGCGCCCTCCCCCTGGCAGCCCGAGCATGATCCAGCTCGCCTTGACGAGGGCGATGACCGGGCGTCCGGGCGTCAACGCCAGGGCGGCGGTGCTCTCGGCGGTCACCGTCGCAATGAGCGTGGCACCGCCCGTCGTGCGGATGGCGATGCTGTCGTTGACCGCGCCTTTCGCGACGCGATCGACGACGCCGGCAAGCTGGTTTCTCGCACTGGTTCGCATGGTCAGGTGCCTCAGAAGATGGATGTCGTCGGTCACGTCTTCGCCGAGCAAGGCAAGGCGCTCGACGAACAGCCGGTGAGCCGATTCGATGCTGCGAAACGACGCGATGAGGCGTTCGGCCCGCGGGGTCAGTGTCGCCCCACCACCGCCCTTGCCGCCCGTCACGCGCAAGACCAGCGGCTCGCCGGCCAGGTTGTTCATGGCCTCGACCGCGTCCCAGGCGCCTTTGTAGCTCAGGCCCACCGCTTTCGCGGCAGCCGTGATCGACCCGGTCTGTCCGATCTGGGACAGCAGTTCGACGCGGTCCAGCCCACCCCAGCGCCGTACGCCGTCGGAGAGCCACAGGGAGCCTTCGTATTGGAGCATGCGGGTACCGGATTCGTAGGACGGCAGCAGTCTAGCGTCCCCTCGGGGGGCGATGCTTCCAAACGGATGGGCGAAATCTACATGCCACCTGCCGGCAGGATCTTGTAGCCTCGATTTCTCGCTATATAGTCCACTTTATATTGCGTCCGGACGCATCGGCCGGACCGGGCAAGGGGAGAAATCATGCATCGGCTCGTCCTCGGCGCCTTGGCGCTGCTGTGTCCCGTGTTTTCCGCAGCCGCAACGACGGTGGCGGAGGTCTCCACGACCGTCGACGACGGCAAGGACGTCACGACGCTCGACAGCGTGACGGTCACCTCCCGCCAACGCGAGGAGAACCTGCAAAAGGTCCCTCTCGCGGTCTCCGTGGTGGACGGCTACTGGCTCGACCGCTCATACACGGTCAACACGCAGCAGCTCGGCCAGTTGGTCCCGTCGCTGTACTACAACTCCGCCAACCCGCGTAACACGGCATACACGATTCGCGGCCTGGGCTCGAACACGCTGTCGGTCAGCGCGGCGAACGACGGCATCGAGCCCGGTGTCGGCTTCTACGTGGATGGGGTGTACCACGGCCGTCCGGCGACCGCCGCCTTCGACTTCACCGATATCGACCGCATCGAAGTACTGCGGGGACCACAGGGGACCCTGTTCGGCAAGAACACGACGGCAGGGGCGATCAATATCACCAGCCGAGCACCCACCTTCCAGCCGGAGGGGAGCGGTGAGATTTCATACGGCAACCAGGGGTTCCTCCAGGCGAAGGGCACGGTATCCGGCCCGTTGAGCCCGACCGTGGCCGGCCGCTTCTCCGCCCAGTTCACCGAGAAAGACGGATCGCTGCACAACGTCGCCACCGGCAAGGACGAGAACGCGATCGACAACTACGCCTTGCGCGGCCAGTTGCTGTTCAAGCCGGACGACAGCCTGAATGTGCGGCTGATCGGCGATGTCTCCAATCTCGATTCGGATTGCTGCACGCAGAACTACCTGCGCGTCGGAAGCAGCCTGCGCGGGGCCGCGCGGCAGTTCAACGGCCTTGCCGCGAACCTTCCCGCCCATGGCCTGCCTGCATATGCGCCACCGAGCCGTAATATCTACGACCGACTGACCGACATCGATGCCCCGCTGCACATCGATACGCAGGATGGCGGTGTATCCCTCAATGCCGACTGGAACGTGGGGGCCGTGACGCTGACCTCGATCTCCGCCTGGCGGTATTGGAAATGGGATGTCGCCAACGACCGTGACTACATAGGCGTGCCCATTCAAACCGTACAGCGCATCCCCTCACGCCAGGACCAGTACAGCCAGGAATTCCGCGTCGCCTCAAACGGCGACGGCCCCTTCAGCTATGTCGGCGGCCTTTACTTCTACACCCAGGAGATCAACGGCAAGCCGATCAGCATTTATGGTCCTGCCGCCACCTACTGGTTGGTCAGCACCACGAGTCTTCCGAACATGCCCGACAACCTCGCGGACGGCTATGGCCAGTACGGCGACTCGCATTACAGGATGAAGAGCTACGCGGCGTTCGGCGAGGCGAACTACAAGGTCACCGATCGCCTGACCGCAACGCTTGGCCTGCGTTACACCTATGAGGACAAGAACGGCAGCTATTCGACGACGGTGTCCGGTGGACTGCCGACCACGCCTGGCTCGGCGCAGGACAACGCAAAACTCTCGTTGTTCCGTCCGCAGAGTTATAGCGCGTCCGATAGCGGCGGCAACCCCTCGGGACGCGTCAACCTGGCCTATCAGTTCACCGATAACGCGTTGGGGTACGTGAGTTACGCCTACGGTTACAAATCCGGTGGCCTCAACATGTCCGGCCTGCCGTTGGACGCCGCGAACAATCCGGCCCTGGCGACGGCCGTAATCAGGGACGAAACAAACACCACGCGAGAGGCTGGCCTGAAGACCGCGTGGTGGGACGATCGCGCCACGTTGAACCTCGCCGCGTATCGGACCGTGGTCAAGAACTACCAGGCGAATGTCACCTCAAGCACCGAGACCGCGGCCTTGCGCACGTACCCGGCGAACATCCCCGAGGTACGCGTACAAGGTTTCGAGGGAGACTTCGCCATCCTCCTCTTCAAGGGATTCACGTTGCGTGCCTCGTTGGCTTATGCCGACGGCAAATACACCGACTACCCCAAAGGGCCCTGCCCCCTTGAATGGCAGAATCCGAACGCCGTCGGAGGGTGTCAGCCACTCAACCCACCTGCCAGCCTCGCCAACAAGACGTCGAACCCGCGAGGAAATCCCGACGTGCCGGGCGCTTATGTCTTGACAGGTCTGCCCTTGGCTGGCCTTTCCAAATGGGCGGGATCACTGGGCTTCGATTACGAACTCCCCGTCGGTGATGGCACTTTCCTCGCCCATGCCGACTCGAGTTCCCGCAGCGGTTACAACTCCGATACGGCCAACTCCATCTACACGAAGATCGCCGGCTATGCCGTCGTCAACGCAAGCGTGGGTTACCGCTTCAATGACAACTGGGAGATCGATGTCTTCGCGCGTAACCTGTTCGACAGGAACTACATCACCGCCCTCACGGTTCAGACGGGCAACTCCGGCTTGATCCTTGGTCAACCTAGCGATCCGAGAATGGTCGGCGTGACGGTGCGTGCCCGTTTTTAAGCGAGCAACCGTATGGATCGATGATCTTTCGCTTTCTCCGGTGGCGCTCACGGCGTCAACAGCAGGGCGAGCGCGAATGCACCGACGACGACCGTGAAACATGGGACGACTCTCATGGCGTAAGCACGCCCGCCTTTGAGGGCAGCCAGTATGCTCTTGAAGACCGTACTCACCGTAAAGGCAAGGAGCACACACCACGAGGCGAGCGGTACGTCCAACTGGCCGCCCGCGACCGACTGAGCCACCGAGGCGGCGGCGGCGTGGACGTCCGCCAGGCCGGCGGGAATCATCAGCCACGGCACGCTTCTGGCGCCTGCGTACTGGCCGATGATCGCCGTGAGCATGACCATGCCGCCCAGCATGCCAACAAAGCGGATGACCTCCCAGGGATCGAAAGGCCGCGCGCTTCCCAGCGAGCGCACATCGCCAATGGTACGCCACGACCGCCAACTCACCAGAACCGCCGAGACGATCGCCGTTCCGCCGGCCACAATGAGCGGTATGGACATCCGCACCAGGAACGCAGGTGACAACGAGCCGATCACGATAGCCAGCTGAACGATCGTTCCGACGTTGGACATGACCGCAGCCCCGGCGGCGGCCGGCGCCGTGGCAGGAGCGTCCCGGACACGACCACCCATCACGACCACCGTGGCGGTGCTGGAAGCGAAGCCTCCCGCCAGGCCAGCCACGGAGAGACCATAGCGAGTGCCGAACGCACGTACGGCCACATGGCCTGCGGAGGCCACCGCCATCACCGCGACAACCAGTGCCCAGAGCCTGCGCGGATTCAGGCTGGCCCAGGGATCGATGGTTCGATCGGGTACCAGTGGCAGAATCACGAAGGCTGCGCCCGCCAGGATCAGCAGATCGTGCAGTTCCTGCTGCGACAGCCATTGGCGCGAGAAGCGGTGAAGCTGGCCACGATGCGTGAGGATCAGTGCCAGGGCCACGCCCAGCCCCGCGGCCAAAGGTGGTGACGAGATCGCCAGAACGCCGATCAGGAAGGTCATGAGCATCGCCAATGGGGCCGTCATACCCAGTTCCTCGCCGCGCCCGCGCACGAGTGCGGCCGCGGCGACGAGAGTCAGGAAGAAGGCCGCGACATAGACGCCCGTCTCGCCGATCAGCTGGGCGGTCGCCCCCGTCAGGCCAAGAAGCGCAAAGGTGCGAATACCGGCGAGCGCACCGAGATGCTCGTGACGCTTGGACCGTTCGCGCTCCAGCCCCACCAGCAGCCCCACTGCCAAGGCAACGCCCAGCCCGACGATGTGACTGGACACATCGATGACTTGAGGGGGTATCGCCGATCCAGGCATGGAAGTTCTCCGAAGTGAGTCGAGCCAGAAGTCTCAACCGACTAGCGCTGCCACGTAATCAGTGGCAGTTCGGCGGGCAGGAACACATCCTCGCGCCACGGGCGTACTCGTAGGGTGTAGTGATTCGCCGGACGAAGGGCGGGAATAAGCGTCGAGAATTCCAGACCGCCCGTCGTGCCTGCGACCGCCGGACCTGCGTCCATGCGTATGCACGTAACCGGCGATCCATCATGCCCGTCGGCGTATACCTCCACCCGCACCCATTCCGGATGCACGCTACCCAGGTAGACATGGGCGCGGAATCGCCAGCGGTCAGCCTCCAGTCGCACGTCCACATCGCCGAACCGCACCTCGTGCCAGTGTGACGTCACCTGGCTGCTCCAGGTCGCCAGGTCACACGCCGAGCGACGCTGCCTGAAAGCGCTGACCGCAGGCAAGTAGAAGCGCTCGGTGTAATCGAGCAACATCCGGTTGCTGCTGAATGTCGGTGTGAGCCGCGACATGCTGCTGCGCATCCGTTGGACCCACTGCAGAGGAATGCCCCGTGCGTCACGATCGTAGAAGCACGGCACGACTTCGTCCTCGAGTATCCGGTATAGGGACTCGGCATCCTCGGCGTCGCCACCGCGGCCGTCGATCGCCCATCCGCAGCTCGCGTCGTATGCTTCCGCCCACCAGCCATCGAGCGTCGAGACGTTGAGGCCGCCATTGACCAGGATCTTCATGCCACTCGTGCCGCAAGCCTCCCATGGACGCCGCGGCGTATTGATCCAGACATCCACGCCCTCGACCAGGTGCTGGGCGAGCGCGAGGTCGTAGTCCTCGAGAAATACCGCCCGTCCGCCCAGTTCCGGTCGTTGGGTGAACGCCACCCAGGCGTGTATCTGCTGCTTGCCCAACGCATCGTCCGGATGCGCCTTACCCGCGATGATCAGTTGCACGGGGCGATCGGCGTTCGTGAGCAGGTGCACCAGTCGTTGGACGTCATGAAGCAACAGGTCCATGCGCTTGTACTCGGTAAAACGTCGCGCCATGCCCACCGTCAGGACATTCGGATCGAGCATGCGCAGAGCCTGTTCCACCTGTTCGGGTGACTCCCCTCGCAGCAGCAACTGCTGGGCCCCGCGGTCCCGGGCATAGCGGACGAGTTCGCTCCGTTGGTTGGCCGCGAGCGTCCACAGGGTGAGGTCGTCGGAAGCCGCCACTGCCGCTTCGAGACATGAGAGGTCGCCCAGCCATCGACCCTTGCCACAGGTGCGCGTCCACAGTGCGTCCGCCCAGCTCGAGTCCCATGACGGCACGTGGACGCCGTTGGTGACATGGCGTACAGGCACTTCGTGGAGAGGCCAGCGCCTGTATAGCCCGGCGAAGAGCTGTCGGCTGGTCGCGCCGTGCAGGCGGCTCACCGCGCTCGTTTGCGCACACCCTCGCATGGCGAGGTATGCCATGTTGAAGTCCTCACGGTCATTGCTCGGATCGACCCTGCCCAGCGCCAGGAAATCGTGCAGCCCTATCTCGCAATCGGCGAGCAGGTCGCGGGCATATTTTTCGACGAGCGAGGGCGCGAAGGCATCGAACCCAGCCGCGACTGGCGTATGCGTCGTGAACACGTTGCCGGCGCGCGTGGCCCACTAGGCATCGTGGAAGGTACCACCTGTGCGATGCATGTAACGACGGGCGCGCTCGAGTACGGCGAGCGCCGCGTGACCTTCGTTGAGATGGCACACCTCGACCTCGCAGTTCAAGGCATCCAGCAGCGCCCATCCCCCGATTCCCAGTACCACGTCTTGCATGAGGCGCATCTCGGAGCCACCACCGTAGAGCTTCGAGGTGATGCCGCGGTCGGCCGCGCCGTTGAGCATGTGGTTGCTGTCCAGCAGATAGAGCCGCGATCGCCCGACCTGCGCTTGCCAAACGCGAAGGCGAAGTGTCCTGCCTAGTATCGGCAACGCCAGTTCCAACCACGCATTGTCCGCGCCGAGCGCTGGCTGGATAGGAAGGTTTGTCGGATCGTTGAACGGGTACGCCTCGGACTGCTTTCCATCTGCGTCGATGATCTGACGGAAATAGCCCTCCTGAAACAACAAACCCACACCCACCATGGGCAAGTCCAGGTCGCTGGCGGTTTTCAGATAGTCGCCGGCCAGCACGCCCAGGCCACCGGCATAGAGCGGCAACGCCTCGCTCAAACCGAACTCCATGCTGAAGTACGCCACGTGCCGAGGCGCCTCGCCGCCCCAGCGGGCCGCACACACACCCGGCGTGTCGAGGTAATGGCGGCGCGCGTCCGTGGCCGAATTCAGTTTCTGCAGGAATCCGGGATCCCCGCTCAGGCGCTCGAGCTGTACCTGCGGCGTGTTCTGTAGGACCAGCCATGGGTTGTGTGTGTGGCCCCAGATGTCGGCGTCGACCTCACGCCAAAGCTCGTCCACTCCGTGGTGCCAGGTCCAACGAAGGTCGAGAGCCAGCTCCGTCAGTGGGTCGAGTACGGACGGCAAGGGGCGTGGCAGTATCCGGTACATGCGTCACACAACCTCTGGCAATCGGGCGTCATGCCAAGGTCGCCGAAAAAAATCCCGGGTGTCTTGACGACGATCAAGTGCCCGGTCGTGCCGGCAGCCACAGTGGCGTGGCCCTCGCAGAGCAACGGTAAGCGCATGATAGGACCCCCATTCACTCTCACGACCGGGGAGGCGCAGCCCCTCGGGGCGCATTGGGACGGCCGCGGCGTCAACATGGCGGTCTTCTCGCGACATGCGACGCGCGTGGAGTGGTGCCTGTTCGACGAGACGGGAGAGCACGAACTCGCCCGTCTCGTCCTTCCCGCCCGTGACGGTGACATCTGGCATGGCTACCTCGAAGGGGCTTCGCCCGGATGCGTCTACGGCTTACGAGCCTTCGGTCCCTATGCGCCTCACGAGGGCCACCGCTTCAATCCGCACAAGCTTCTGATCGATCCCCACGCCCGGGCACTCCTCGGGCATGTCACCTGGAACGCCGCGGTATTCGCTTGTGCGAACGATCAGGACAGCGCCGCGTTCGTTCCCAAGTGCATCGTGGTGGCGTCTTTGCCACCGCTTTCCCAACGCCCCCCGCGACCGGGCACGCCATGGCGGGACACCGTTCTCTACGAGCTGCACGTCAAAGGCTATAGCCACAGCCACCCGGACATCCCCGAGTCCCTTCGCGGCACCGTGGCGGCGTTAGGCGAACACTGCCTCATCGACCATTGGAAGGCGCTTGGGGTGACGACCATCGAACTGATGCCGATGGCCAGCTTCCTCGACGAAACCGACCTCGTACGGCATGGACTTTCCGATTACTGGGGCTACAACCCGATCGCGCCGCTCGCCATCCACGCGCCCTACCTGTCGAGCGGGCAGGCGCGCGAGATGGCGGATACTGTCGATCGGCTCCATGAGGCGGAAATTGAGGTCATCGTGGACATCGTGCTCAACCATACGGCCGAGGGCGGCGCCGATGGCCCCACCCTCTCGCTGCGCGGCCTGGACAATGCCACGTACTACCAGCTCCAGACGGGCAATGCCCAGGAATATGTGGACGACTCCGGCTGCGGCAACACGCTGGACCCCAACGAGCCGGCCGTCATCGCCCTGTTCCATGCCGCCCTTCGCTACTGGGCGTGCGAGATCGGTGTCGACGGCTTCCGATTCGACCTGGCAACACTCCTGAGCCGTACTGAGACGGGAAGCTTCGACGCGGATGCGCCGTTGTGGCGAACCATCGCCGCCGATCCCGATCTTCGCGATCTCAAATTGATCGCCGAACCATGGGATCCCTCCAGGCACGGTAGCGCCCTCGGCGCCTTCCCCGCCCCGGTTCGCGAATGGAACGGTCGCTATCGTGACGATGTGCGACGGTTCTGGCGCGGTGACGCGAGCACGCGCGGTGGCATGGCGACGCGTCTTGCGGGTTCGAGCGACATATTCGGGCACGGCGGGCGCACCCCCTCGTTCGGCATCAACTTCATCACATGCCACGATGGCTTCACGCTTGCCGACCTCACGGCGTACGCCACAAAGCACAACGAAGCCAATGCCTATGGGAACAGGGACGGAACCGATTGCGACTGGAGCGCGAACGGGGGCGAGGAAGGTGACACGGACCACAGGGACCTGCTTGTGCGACGCCGCCGCCTGCGCTGCGCGATGCTGGCGACGCTTGCGCTGTCGCGAGGTGTTCCCATGCTCCTGGCGGGCGACGAGCTATCGCGAACGCAGCGCGGTAACAACAACGCATTCTGCCAAGATAACGCGCTGAGCTGGGTCGACTGGACCGCGCGTGACGATCCCCTTCGCGACCTACGCGCGTTTGTGACACAGGCGTTCGCGTGGCGCCGCCAATGGCGATCGCCACGAATGGATGCTTTCTTCTCCGGCACGGCGCCGAGCGCTCATCCCGACGACAAGGACATACGCTGGTTCGAACCCTCGGGTACGGAGGTCGAAAGCACTCGATGGGATGACGCCGGCAAGCTCGGCCTTGGCGCACTCATGACTTTGCATGGCCCGGCTGCGTGGGACCCGGAGCGCCTGTTTCTGGCGTTCAATCCGACCGACGCGATCCTTTCCTTCCGCCTGCCCGCGCCGGATGGCGTGCAAAGCTGGTGCACGGTTCTCGACGCGGACAGCGTCCAGCAGGAATCGGCCAGTGTCCACCTCGCGGGCGCGGACGTATGCGTTCCATCCGGTGGTTTGCTGGTGTGGGTACCGCACCGCCTCCCGTGAGGTCGGTCCGTTCAAGTCAGCCCGTATCGCTTGATCTTGTACCAGAGCGCGCGCTCGCTGATCTCGAGCAATCTTGCGGCGGCGGCTTTGTTCTTCCCTGCCGAATCGAGAGCCGCTTCGATCAGGCGACGTTCGAGTTCATCCACCTGGGGCCTCAGTGCCAGTGACTGCGGCAGTGGCTGCGCCGTCGCGGGGGCAACCGGCGGCCGGACGGCCGCGACCTGTTCCGGTCTCAGTTCGGCTGGCAGGTATGCCGCGGTGATCAGGTCGCCCCGGCAAAGCACCATCGCCCGCTCGATAAGGTTCTCGAGTTCGCGGACATTGCCTGGCCACGCATAGCTTTCCAGCATGCCCAGCGCTTCGGGCGACAACCGCGGCGGCGACCTGCTCAGTTCGGCGGAATACTTTTGTACGAAATAGTCGACGAGCAAGGGAATATCGTCGCGCCGGTCGCGTAGCAGAGGCACGTCGACGCGGACCACATTCAAGCGGAAGTAGAGGTCGCGCCGCAGAAGCCCGGCGTCCACCGAGTGCAGCGGATCGCGGTTGGTGGCGGCGACGACGCGCAGGTCGACCGGTGTCGCAGCATTGGCGCCGACCTTCTCGATCACGGACTCCTGAAGGACGCGCAAGAGCTTCGCTTGCAAGCCGATCGGCATCTCGGTTATCTCGTCCAGGAACAGAGTGCCGCCACTGGCAAGCTCACACTTGCCGATCCGGTCACGCACCGCTCCGGTAAACGCGCCCTTGACGTGCCCGAACAGCTCGCTCTCGAGCAGGTCCGCCGGGATCGCGGCGCAGTTGATCGGCACGAACAGACCGCTGCGACCGGACGCGACGTGGATGGCGCGCGCCACCAGCTCCTTGCCTGTGCCTGTTTCTCCAACGACGAAGACGCTGCTGCGGGTGGGCGCCACCTGTTGCAGCAGTTCATAGAGCGACTGCATCGCGTGGCTGGTGCCGACGAAGTCTCCCCAACCGCGCGATACCTCGTCCTTCAGAAAGCGGTTCTCGCGTTGCACCACCTGCATCGTCAAGGCGCGCGTCACCGCCATCTCGATGGTTTCCATCTCGAATGGCCGGATGATGTAGTCGGCGGCGCCGACCTTCATGGCGGCGACCGCCGTCTCGATGGTCCCATAGGCGGTCATCACGATGACCGGGATGTCGTTGTCGGCATCGCGCAGGGCGGCGAGCAGGCCAATGCCGTCCAGCCGCGGCATGCGCAGGTCGGTCAGGACCAGGTCGAACGAGCCCGATTCGATCTTCGCCAGGGCTTCCTGGCCATCGCCGGCCTGCTCCACCTCGTGCCCCATCGATTTGAGCGAAAGCTCCAGGATGCGACGCATCTTCGCTTCGTTGTCGACCACCAGTATCCGTTTCATTGTCATTTCGCAAGCTCTTCATGGTCGAAACGGATGTTGAACGAGGCCCCACCCCAGGCACTTTCGCTGACCGACAAGACGCCGCCATGCGCCTGCACGATCTGTTGAACGATGGTCAGGCCCAGCCCGATCCCCCCTTCCCTGCGGCTGAAGAAGGGATCGAAAATTCGCTGGCGCAACTCCACGGGTACGCCTGGACCGTCGTCGGCGACGCTGATCCACAGCGCATCCTCGTCACGATGCGTGCTTACCCGTACACGACCTCCGTCGCCGACGAAGGACAACGCATTGAGAATGAGGTTCAGGAATACCTGCATCATTTGCTCGCGATCGCAGTTGAGTACCACGCCGCCACCATCGGACTGCCTCGACAGCGTGACGCCGGAGCGCTCGACGCGGGATTCGAGCAGGGCGAGAACGCTGTCGACGATTGCGAGGAGGTCGTGCGGCATGAACTCCGGCGGATTCGGGCGGGCACATTCCAGCAGGAGGGTCACCAGCCGGTTCAACCGTTCGGTCTCGCTGAAGATGAAGCCGATCAGCTCGCGCTGCCTGTCGTCGAGGTCGGGCTCCCTTTGCAGAAGCTGAGCCGAACTGCGCAGGATGCCCATGGGCGTTCGCACCTCATGCGCCATGATCGCGGCCATCTCGCCGACCACGGCCAGCTTGCCGGCGCGGACGACCTGCTCGCGGGAGTGTTCGAGCGCCTGGATCATTTCGGTATAAGCCGCGTGCAGTTCGTCGACTTCCACAGTGGCGCCGGAGGGTATCGTCGGCAGCGAGGCATGCCCCTGACGAAAGCCGCGAGTGAACTCCGTCAGGGCCACGATCGGCGACACGATGCGATCGGCAAGGCGGGACGATATCCATAGCCCGGTCAGCAGCGTCACCAGCAACACGCCTACCATGGCCCACAGGAGGGCCCAGATAGGACCGAACGACACCGTGGTCGGTTCGATCATGAGGGTGTGCCAGCCCAGCCCTTCGAAAGGCGGCGAACCGCCGGACGTCGCCACGCCGACAAGCAGCTCGCCGTAGTCGAGACCGTCGCCTTCATGGGTGTAAGACGCCGCTCCGGCCGACGGGAGCTTCCATCGATCCAGACGGAGGCGCCCAAGCCCCGGCTGCGCGCGCAGGACGGCGGATGCCCCGAGAACGCGACCACCGTGGTCGACCAGAAGAAGCCCTCGGGAGCCGTGGCTCACTGCGTCGTCGAGCAGATCCTGCACCGTTCGCCAGTCGAGGAAGGCGTAGAGATAGCCGATCGTGCCGTCGCCGAAGGCATTCGGAATCGCACTGCGCAAGACGATGGCAGTCGTGCCGGCCGCTCCGGACGCCAGCGTGACCGAGATCGTCTCGAGCCCTGCTCCCGGAACCGTCGTCCATCCCGACAGGTGCGGCGCATTGCCGCCGATAAAAGACGCGTTGCTGGAGGCAACGACCTGCCCATGCGCGTCGGTGCACAGCAGCACGTCGTATACCTTGTCCTGACCGGCCCGCAGATTGGAGAGGAAGTTGGACAACCTCTTGTCCACATCCTTCACTCGGATATCCTGCATGACCTCGAGGCCGCGCCAGACACGCATGTTCTCGATGTGGGCGAACAGGAGAGTATCGATGCGCTGCATCATCGCGGTTGCGCCGAAGCGCAGGTTTCCGGCGATTTCGGACTGCAGGGCGCTGCGGAACTGGAAAAACGACAGCGCGCCGACCACGGTCATGGTGCCGAGCATGGTCCAGAAAAGGAGCCTGAAAAGTGCCGATCGTGTCGTCAAGGCGGGTCAGCTTTGAGAATGCCTGCGCCAGTGTCGCAGAATCGGGCGTAGCTTATGCCATCCTCCTTCCGTCCACGTTTCACCCCTGAAGGTATCGCCATGAGCCGGCATTCGCGTTGTCCCCTGAGCCTTGGCGTGATCGCTCTGGTGTCGGCCCTTTGCACCGCCTCGCCCGCCCGCGCAGGCGACGCCACGCAGGGCGACAGCTGGAAGCCGGCCCCCTACTCGCTCGGCCAGGGGCTCTACTTTCCCGACCAGGGCCTGCGGATCGGAGGCTATGCCGACGTCCACTTCTTCGATCTGCGCGGCTCGCGCGCGGATTCGAGCCTGCGCGATGTGAGCCTGTTCGTCACCAAGGACCTGGGCAGCCGCTGGCAGTTGTTCACCGAGCTGGCGACGTCGCGCACCGTGAATGTCACCGGCGCGCAGAACGGCGGCGGCTCGGCGGAGGTCGACGTGGAACGGCTCTACGCCGATTTCCATGCCACGCCCGGAATGACATTGCGTTTTGGCAAGTTCCTCACGCCCATCGGCGAGTGGAACCTCGTGCATGCCGATCCACTGACCTGGACCGTATCGCGGCCTCTTTCCACCTCGACGGCGTTCGCCCGCCATGCCACCGGTGCGATGGCGTTCGGTACGATCGCCGTGAAGGGACGGGACCTCGACTATTGGGTCTTTGCCGACGACAGCAAGAACCTGGGTATCGGCCAGGACGCCGACGATGCATTCACCGACTACACCGGTGACCGGAGCCCGCGAAACAACTTTCTTCACGCGTTCGGCGGCCGCGTCCTGTACCACCTGGCGGGCGACAGTCTCGCCGTGGGTGCCTCGTACGTCGCCTATCAGCTCGAACAGCCTAAGCACGACTACCAGCTCACGGGGATCGATTTCACCTGGACCACCCGGTACGTTGAACTCACCGGCGAAGCGATCTATCGAACCGGCGCGTCCCCGCTTTCCAGCGAACGCGGTGGCTTCGTCGAGGCGGGTATTCCCATCGTTTCGCACCTTTACCTGATCGGCCGCATCGAGCGGTATCACACGTCGGAGCCGGAAACGACGACGGTCGTGCGAACCGAGGCCATCAATTACCGTCCCATCTCCGGCCTGGTCCTCAAGCTGGAGCATCGCAATGGCCGCGGCGGTGACATCGTCCCCGCCGGCTGGCTGGCGTCCGTCTCGGTGCTGTTCTGACCTATGCCAACGCGACGCCATGCCGCAAGGCTTCTGCTCTACGGGCTGCTTTTCGTGGCCCAGTCCGCGTTGGCGGCACAGGTGCAGGTCGCCGTGATCACGGCACCGGCGGAGCCCCGTCTTTCGTTCGACCGGGACATCCTGCGCAACATCTATCTCAAGCGGATCTTCGTCGACAACGACGGCGTCAAGCTCACGCCGGTGAACCTTCCCGCCCATTCTCCCCTGCGTGACGCCTTCACCCGGACCATCCTGCACATGTCGGAACAGCCGATGCAGGATTACTGGGACAAACAGTACTTCCAGGGCGTCAGTCCGCCGTACGTGCTGGCCTCGGACGAGGCGGTGGTCCGCTTCGTGGCGGCGACGCCCGGCGCCGTCGGCTATGTCGCTTCGTGCCACGCCGACGCGAGCGTCCGCGTCGTCATGTTGCTGCCGCTGCCGGCAACCATGAGTGAAACGGGGCTGTGTGCGGATCGCGCCACCGCTCCCTGAGCGATCCGACATTTCTTGCAGACAATTCATGCGCACTGCAACGAGCGAGGGGTGCGGTCTCTCGGTAAAAACAGAGTTAATTACAATATATTCAATCACATAGATCATTGGCACGGATATCGCATTGTAAGGGTCACCCTCCCCCCCGCGAGCGATGCCCCATGTCCCTCCCCGCGCTGCCGCTCCCGCCCGATCCTTGTGTACTCGATGCGGTGGCACCCTTGCTCGCCGAACTTCGCAGTCCGGTATGCGTCGATGTCGTCGATGGACGGCACCCCGATCGCGCGCAAGCCGAGGCCTTCGTCCATCGGATCTTCGAGCGACGCTACGGCGCCGACGTAAAGGCATTCCATCCCACCCTGCTGACTTTCCGCGACCACGCGCAGTACCGGGCGGTGGTCGGCTTTCGTGGTGGCCTCGAGGGCACCCTGTTCTCGGAGCAGTACCTATCCAGCCCGGCCCAGCACATGATCGCCGACCGCTTGGGCGTCCAGATCGAACGCGACCAGCTGGTCGAGGTGGGACACCTCGCGTTGGAGAAGCCGGGCGATACACGCTGGGCGATCTCGGCAGCCACGCAGCATCTGCACGCACGCGGCTATCGCTGGGTTCTATTTACGGCGACGCGTGTCCTCTTCAACACGTTCCAGCGGCTGGGCTTGCGTCCGATCGTTCTTACCAGCGCGCGCGCTTCGCGCCTCACCGATGGTGGAAGGCATTGGGGCGACTACTACCACACCAAGCCGGTCGTCTGCGTCGGCAACATCGATTCGGGCCAACGGAAGCTGTACCGGCATGTGGGCGCCGCGCAGCCAAGACTGCACGCGCTCTTCCGTGACAGCCGGGAGAGTGCCTCGCCGGACTGGAAAATGCCGCACGCCCTGCCCTGTGGAGGTGCGTGATGCGGAGCATCCTGAAGCGCCTTGGGCATCATGCCCTGACGCGGCCGCAGGCGGTCGCGCTCGAGGACGCTGCCGGCTCGATGACCTATCGCGAGCTTGCACGCGCGATCGCCGAGGTCGGCAGGCGCATCGCCGCCGAGCGCGTCGCCGTGATGATGGACAACGGCATGTCATGGGCGGTTGTCGATCTGACGATCGCCGCATCCGGTGCGGTCTCGATACCGGTACCGGCCTTCTTCAGCGATGAGCAGATCGAGCATCTGCTGAACGACGCGGCGCCCGACCTGCTGATCACCGACCGTCCCGAGCGCGGTGTCGGCCTGTCGCGCGTCTTGCATCACGAGACGATCGCGATCGGCAACGACGACATCCATCTGTACACCCTGCAGCCGGGAAGTCGCCGCACCCTCCCCTCGGACACCGGCAAGATCACCTATACATCGGGCACCACCCAACAGCCCAAGGGCGTTTGCATCACGCGTGCCGCTATCGACGAGGTTGCCGATGCACTGGCAGATGCCGTGGCGGCAAGCGTGGACGATCGCAGTCTCACGGTTCTTCCACTGTCGACCCTGCTGGCGAACATCGGCGGCCTCTATGTACCGATCATCCGCGGCGCGACGGCGATGCTTCCCGCGCTGGCGCAGTGCGGCTTCACCGGCTCCAGCGCGGTGGATCCGATGACGTTCATTGGGGCGTTTCATCGATTTTCGCCCAGCGCGACGATCCTCGTGCCGCAGCTGCTAAAGCTCGTTGTCGAATGCGCGCAGGCCGGTGCTCCCCTGCCTTCCACCCTGCGTTTCGTTGCCGTGGGCGGCGCACCGTGTTCGGCCCCCTTGATCGGCCGTGCGAGGTCCTTCGGCATCCCGGTCTACGAGGGCTACGGCCTGTCCGAGGCCACATCGGTCGTCAGCATGAACCGCCCGGGCTGCGAACGCGCCGGAAGCGTCGGCATGCCCTTGCCACACGCGCGCGTCCGTATTGCCGACGACGGTGAAATCATCGTCTCGGGTGCGCTGTTCGGCGGCTACCTCGGCCTGTACGACCCGCAGCCGGAGGCGTGGCATACCGGCGATACGGGTTGGCTCGACGCGGACGGTTTCCTGTACGTCACCGGCCGGAAGAAGACCGCGTTCGCCACGGCGTTCGGTCGCAACGTATCGCCCGAGTGGGTCGAGAGCGAACTCGTCGCCACACGGGCTATCCAGCAGGCTGCCGTGTTCGGCGAGGGGCGTCCCTTCAACGTCGCGGTGGTCGTACCTATGCCTGGCGCCTCGCCCGACCAGATCGACGCCGCCATCGACGCGACCAACGCGCGATTGCCCGACTACGCACGCGTGCATGCCTGGTGCCCGGCCGACATGCCGTTCGGCGCCGCCAACGGCCTGGCCCGTCCCGGTGGCACGCCGAACCGGGCAGCCATCGCAGCGCGTCATGCCGCCGCTATCGAATCCCTTTACGAGAGAGAAGACCTCCATGTCCACCCATGATCGTCTCGTTCGCGAAACAGAGACGAGTCGCCAGGCGTTCCTGTCGATCCCCATCATCGAGCGTGCCCTCCGTGGCGAGGTGACGCCTCGCGAATACATCGTCTTTCTCAGCCAGGCCTACCAGCACGTGCGGCAGACCGTTCCGCTCATGATGGGCATGGGCTACCACCTGCCCGAACGCCTGCGTTGGATGTTGCCCGCCGTCGCGGAGTACATCGAGGAGGAAATCGGCCATGACCAGTGGATCCTCGACGATCTGCTCGCCTGCGGCGCCGACCCCGAGCGTATCCGTCTCGCGCCGCCCATGCGCTCGACGGAACTGATGATCGCCTACGCCCACGATGGCATCGCCCGGGGCAATCCGGTGTCGTTCCTCGGCATGGTGTTCGTGCTCGAAGGCGTCAGCGTGGCCCTTGCCACCCGCGCGGCCGGTGCCCTGCAGACCGCGCTCGGCTTGCCGAAGACCGCGTTCCGCTACCTGGCATCGCACGGCGCCCTCGACGTGGACCATGTCGGTTTCTACGAGCAGCTCGTCGACCGGCTGGACAGCGACGAAGACCGCCGGGTACTGATCCACGCCGCCAACCGCTTCTACGGCCTCTACGGAGACATTTTCCGTGAGATCGATGCTGTCACTTCGGAGTCGCCATGAGCATGGACCTACGTGAACAACGCATTCTCCTCACCGGAGCGGCAGGCGGTATTGGGCGCGAGTTGGCCGAAGCGCTCGCCGCCAAGGGCGCGCGGCTCGGACTGCTCGGTCGTACGGATGCCTCCGTCGCCAGCCTGGAGCACCTCATCGCCACGCAACGCATGGACGCGATCGTGCTCCAGGCCGACCTGACCGATGCCCAGGCGCGTCGCGCCGCGGTGACGCGGATGGCGCAGGCTTTCGGTGGCGTCGATATCCTGATCAATCTGGCCGGCGTCCTCGATTTCCGTTTCTTCGACCAGGCGGACGCCGGCGCCATCACCCGGACGATGCAGATCAATGTCGAGGCGCCCATGCAAATGGCGCGCGAGGTCCTCCCCGCCATGCTCGGCCGGGGATCGGGGCGGATCGTCAATGTCGGTTCCACCTTCGGCAGCATCGGTTACCCGGGGTTCGCCGCGTACTCGGCGAGCAAGTTCGCCTTGCGCGGCTTTTCGCAGGCGCTGCGGCGCGAATTGTACGGGACGGGTGTCGGCGTGACTTACGTCGCGCCCAGGGCCGTGCGCACGGCGTTCAACCCTCCCGCCGTGCACCTCATGGCCGAGCGCAAGCTGATGCACATGGACGAACCTGCCTGGGTGGCGGCACGCATCGTGCGCGCGATCGAGAAGGAACGCAGCGAAGCGTATCTGGGCTTTCCGGAAAGCCTGTTCGCGCGGCTCAACGGCGTCTTTCCTTCGCTGGTCGACGGTGCACTCAAGAAGGTCCTGCCGGACCTGGCATACCACGCGCGGAATGTGTCGTGACCGCACCGGCCCATACCACTCACATCGGAGGCTCACACATGCAAGTCGATGGCTTCGCCGCACACACTTCGTTCGGATTGACCCCCGCCCGGCGCTTCTCCCGCGATCATCGATCGAGCCTGTCGCTGCACGTCGGCTCCGAGGCGGGTCTGGATATCGTGGCGATGGTAACGGTCGAACGGGTCGGGGGCCACATCGAGTGGGAGGCGCTGGTATGGCGCGGAACCGCGGCATGGATGGAGATGCGTGGCACCTGCGCCGACGTGCCGGGCGTGATCGAGGCACAAATTCGGAACAGGCTCGCCGAACGTCCCGCAAGGCCGCGACTGCTTGCTTCGGAGAAGCGTGTCGCAGGTATGATCCGATAGTTTTTTTCAATCAACGCATATTCCCAGTGTGACCAAGCGAATAGCGTCCCGGCAGCGGCCAGACGGTAAGTCCATGTGGCTCCCGGCCAACTGGAATGGATCTGACCGACCCGGTCGCGGTCTCGATGGCGTAGACGACATCATCGAATCGTCCCGATAGCCACAGTATCTTGCCATCGGCACTGACATTTCCCATGTCCGGGCTACCACCGCCCGGAATGGGCCAAGTGGCTACGACCTTCCGGGTAGAGAAATCGATCACCGACACGCTCCCCCTGCCGTGGCGAGGACCATGGATACGATGCGAGCCACGATTGGCGACGTATAGCCTGGTGCCGTCCCGGCTTGGATACAGGCCGTGCGTGCCCGTACCGGTCTTGATAAAGCCGATCGTGGCAAGGCTGACGCCATCTACCAGATAGACACCATCAGCCATCATGTCGGCCACGAAGAACACCTTGCCATCCGGCGACACTCGGATGTCCTGTGGCATACCCTTCCTTTCCAACAACAGATAGCCAACCACCCTCCGATCGACCATGTCGATCTTGGCCAGCATCCCAGCAAACTCGCAGGTGAAAAGCGCGTAGGTACCATCGATCGAGAAATCGGCGTGATTGATACCTTTGCATCCGGCGACGGAGAGGCTCGATGTCAGAGCCATCGTGTGAGCGTCGCGAAAGTCCAATCGCGCGTGGTTCTCGGCCACTACGATCGCCTCCTTGCCGTCCGGCGTGAAGTACATGTTGTACGGATCGTCGACCGCGATGTTCCTGCCTCGCTTTCCCGATTTCGGATCGATCGGCGTCAAGCTTCCGTCGGGCTCTCCTTCGGCATTGTTGGTCACCCACAGTGTCTGCAGATCCCATGCCGGAACAATGTGCTGGGGACTGGGCCCAGCCTTGAATGTGTCGACGACCTTGAAGGAAGCCGGATCGATGACATAGACATCATTGGAGCGCCGGTTCGGCACATAGATCCGGGGCAGTGTGCCCGCTACTGCAGGACTCAGACGATTGACGCCAGCTTCACCGTAGAGATTCGCAGCGTCGATCACCGGCGGCATCCCAGCCACGGTGGCGACAGGCGACGATGCCAACGCGATGCCGGTGACACACAAGCCCGACAATACAGCGCCGAAAGACGCGATGGACGAAGCGAAACGCGGGCTCATCTAAAGAACTCCTTCGTCGCATGCGCTTGTCGTTCCATACCAGATGGGAACGGCCACGCGGCGTGCGCACGACGATTCGACGGAACGCAACCGTCGTGGACCGAGGCAGTCAAAAGTGCTCGTTATCACAAACGCTCGTCACAATACTGGTCCTTGCATGCGCGAAGCTGTTCACTCTGCGAACCTGGTTTGCGGGTACCAGTGCACCATTCGTAGCGTTCGGCGTTCCCCTTAAGACTGTCGCAAAACCCGGGATATTCCGGCGACCTTACATAGGAGACGTCGCCGCGAACGATCTTCGCGACCGGCTTTTGCAGTGCGACCCCTACAAAGTAGCGAGCGTGGTAGAAAGCGGTGGGTTGCTGCTCACTATTGTTCCCTATCAACAAGTCATACTTACTTATCGAATCTGCCGAAGACGAAGATTGTGACGTAGACCCTCGAAAACCCGCCTCATCGGAACGATCATCGCCGTCCGACGGGGAGTATCCATCGGTGCCTTCATCGTCCTTCGCGCCACCGGCCTCGTCGATTAGCTTGGCAAGCGACGGGTACTTCGCCTTCAGGTCCGGAATCGAGGGCGCGAACCCTATTCCGTCCGACAGCACAACGGTCGCTCCAGCGACAGACCCCTCGCGGAAATTGATGGGCGCATAAGCACAAGCGACCAGCGCGTCGAATGCCGTTGCATTTATGTGAATCTCCTTCGGAATGTTGGCAATCCGAAATGCATCCTTCTCCCAATCCACCTTCTTCAGGCACTCGGGCGTCTTGTCTTGAACGTCGGCAACCACGCTGGCATGAGAAGAAATCGAGAAAAGACCACCAAGCACCCACAACAAGAGTCTACTTACCTTGCGTTTCATCACAGCTCCTTGTGAATAAACTACGTGACTGGCTACACGGTAGTCGCATTGTCACCGACTTACGTGGCTGGCGGCATCTGACTATGGAATCCGATGCACACATCCATCTCGATATCGATCAATAGTTTGATCCATCGAATTCCTATTTCGCATACCGATCATGGCCTTTTGCACGCCTGCGTAGAAACGCCAAGCAAGGCGGGCAACACCCGTGGCGTCACCACAATGCGATCCAGGTCGGGTGCGTAGCCGCCCGGGTTGCCCAGTTGGAGGGTGTTCCGACCGGCGTGAAGCGGCACGTCGAGCACCTTCGCCACAGGATCGTCGAAGCTGCTGCCGTCGAGCTTCAGTTCCTGCGTAGCGGCACCATTGACGGCGAGAAAGAGCGAGCGCGGGCCCTTCGTGGCGTAGTCGATCTCGAGCTGGTACACACCGGCGTATGGCGCCGTCACAGCGGAAAACGTGACGCTGTTTGCGCTGCCGCCACCGATGTTCCCCGCCTTGGCCAGGCCGGAGAAATAGTTGCTGAAACCGGCGGTGACCGTGCCGCCAAGCACCGCCGCCTCGGCCTCGTACGTCGTACTGGCGGGCAAGGGCGCGTCGCCGCGACCGCTGATCACAATACGGTCCAGGTCCGGCGGATAGCTGACGGTATTGCCAAAGCGTATGTGGTTGAGGCCTTTCTGCAGGCAAACCGGAACGATGCTGCTCGAGGGCAACTGGAAGCTGCTTCCGCCTGAATTGAAGGTATGCGACGGACCGTCGTTGACCTGATACAGATAAGAGCGCAGGCCGAGCGTGAGCGAGTCGATCTGCATGAGGTAGGTGCCACTGCGCGGCGCGTAGACCCCGTCGATGCTCACCGTATTGTTGGCGCCGAGGCCCAGCCCACCGACCTTGCCACCGTTCGAACAGCCCGGGCACGCATACGGCGCGGCATTGCCACTGAGCACGCCCCGCTCGGCCTCGTAGCTGGTCGACGTGTCGGCTGCGACATGACCCGGCGGCGCCTCGACTAGTAACAACTGGGTGCCATGGGCGGGCAGCACGACCTGGTGGTCGCCGAACGTCGGACCCAGTTCCCGATGGTTCCACAGGTCGCGCACGCGGCGGGCACCGGTCAGGCCGACCACATGCCAGGGCAAGTCGGCGACCGCCGTCGTGGCATTCATGTTGAACAGTGCGACGTAGTATCGGCCCTCTCCAAGATCGGTCACCCATACGTTGATGTCGCCCGCGAGCACCTGCCGCGTGCGCTTGCCGGACTGGTCCACGGCGATCACTTCGTCGTTGCCGGCGAGGCGTTTGCCGGCCTCGTCCAGGCGAGTGAGGTCGCCGCCGAGGTAAAGCGGCGCATTCGCCATCGCCCAGATCGTCATAGCCGAACGTTTCTCGTCGATGCTTAGGCCATCGAGGTCGCCATCGCCGATGTCCAGCGAGTCGAGGTCGTTCCAGCCTGTGGTCGGCCCCGACGTGTCCTGCCAGGACGGCAGGTCGCGAAAGCGTTTCTCGATGCGCGGCCAGTTGGTCAGGGTGGCGCAGCGGCTTTCGCATTCCACGTCATCGTCGATGCGGCGCCCATTGGCGTACGTCGTCCAGACGTCCTGGTAATCCTTGTCGACCGCCCAGGATACCGTCAGCCAGATCGGTCGCCCGCTCCTGGCGATCGCTTTCGACCACGCCACGACATCATCACGGTTGTCGATGCTCAGGTCGTCGCTGTACGAGCCGGGCGTCACGCCGTCGAGCTTGATGAAGTCCACGCCCCACGAAGCGAACAAGGCCACCACCGAGTCGATATATTCCTGCGCACCCGGCTTCGCGAAGTCGATCTTGTAGTGATACGGCGAGGTGCCCGGTCCACCGAACGCGTTGCCGGCACGGAAAGGCACCGCGAGGATGTCGGCGATGTGATACGGCGTGCCGAGGATGGGGGCATTGGCTTGCACGGCGGGCTCTTCGACGCCGGGAATCCAGTAGATGCCCGCCTTCTGGCCGTTGGCGTGGATGTGGTCGACCATCGCCTTGAAGTCGGGAAACGTCTTGGGGTCGGGCGTCGGTCGGCCATTGACGTCGAAGCCTCCCTGCCAGCCCGAGTCGAGATTGATATAGGTGTAGCCATGCGGCTGCAAGCCCGACGCCGCCAGTGCATCCGACTGCCTGACCATGTTGTCCTGGGTAAGGAACGACGCGTCGAGGGTCTGCTGGCTGAAGCTGCTCCAGCCCAGATACGGTTTCTGGCCCACCCCGTTGACCTGGGCCGACGCGGCCGAAGAGAGCGACAGCAATCCGCAGGCGATCGCCGCGCGAATCCGGTATGGATGACGTAAGTACATGGTGCGACTCTCCCTTGCAGACGAAGGAGGCGCCTGCGAAGGGCGCCTGTCGAAAATCCATAAGACGCACGGTCCCCCAAAGCACAGGTTGCCCTGCCCTGTCCCGTAATCACCGGTCGCTCGAATATCCCGTGCGACTCAATTGTAGTATTTAATGACAAGACGTTCGCAAGCTGCGGCGCAGCATCGCAACGAGCGGTATTTGTGTTGACCTGGTTCTCACTATCCGGTGACAAGCTCTGCGACACTCGGCGGATTCGCGCAAGCCGTTTCCTCAATTTAGACGTCTAAATGGCGCCTGCGTAGAAGCCTCCAGGCCGGATCGCGGCCCACGGTCCGGTCGTTGTCTTCGTGGGCATCACAGAGGAGCGCTTCCGATCATGAAGCTTGGCGCACTGCGCATACGCGTTCGTACACTGCTGGCCGTAGCCGGCATGACGGCCCTGTCCGTCACCTTCCCGTCGACCGCCGCGGAACAGGCCCGGGAGGCGGGTCGGCACACGGATGGTCCCACCGCCATGGCCCGGGCCCGGGTCGCCGCGGATGTATTGATGAGTTCCTATGAGCCGGGCAAGGCATGGTTCCCATCCAGTTGGTGGAACTCGGCGGTGGCCCTGCAGACCGCGGGCGACTACATGCAGCGGACCGGCGACCGCCGCTATCTCGCTCAGCTCGACAACACTTTCGAGAAAGACAAGGGCGCGTTTCCCGCCGGGGTACTGTCCGGCGACCCGTTGCTGGGTAACTTCACCAGCCGGGCGATCGACGATTCCGAGTGGTGGGGTCTCACCTGGTTGCAGGCATACGACCTGACCCGCGATCCGAAATACCTGAACATGGCGGTGACCATCGCCAACTACGTCAATGGCTACTGGGACACCGGCACCTGTGGCGGCGGCGTCTGGTGGGATGGCGAGCGCACGTACAAGAACGCCATTACCAATGGTCTGTGGATCCGGCTCACCGCCGAACTGCACAACCGAATTCCTGGCGACACGCTATGGCTGGGCCGGTCGACGACAGCCTGGGCGTGGTTCCAGGGCAGCGGGATGATCAATGCCAACGGCCTGGTCAACGACGGCCTGACCCAGGCGTGCACGAACAACGGGCAGAACGTATGGAGCTACAACCAGGGCCTGGCGATCGGCGCCGGCCTGGAACTGTGGCGCGCAACACGCGATCCCCGGATTCTCACCGCCGTACAGCGTCTGGCCGATGCCGCGATCGGTCCGAACGCGCTGGTGACCGACGGCGTATTGACCGAGTCCTGCGATGCCGCCGAGCAGACGTGCGACGACAACGGCAAGCAGTTCAAGGGCATCTTCATGCGCTACTGGACCGACCTCGTCGACACCACCCACGACCGTCGCTATGCCGCCTTTCTCGACCGCCAAGCCGCAAGCATCTGGGACGACGACCGTGACGCGGCGGGCCGCCTTGGCACCCGCTGGTCCGGGGCGACCGACGAGGCGCATCCCAACGTGTTCGACTGGCGCACGCAGGCAAGCGCGCTGAGTGCGCTCATCGGCCAGGCACCCACGTTCACCCCCTTCGCCTCGCTGGCCGCGACCCTGTCCCCGGCTCAACCGGTCATCATGCCTTCGGCGTCGGGCGTCACCACCATACCGATCGAACTCGGCGCCTCGGCGACGGGGTATCTCCCGCTACTGGCACTCGCGTCGGTGGAGGCTCCGTCCGGCTGGGACGCATCGCCACGCGCGTCGCTGCTGCGTCTGCAGCCGCATGGCAATGCGCTTCCCGTCAGCGACAGTATCGCCCTGACGGTGAGCGTTCCGAGCGCGGCGACCGACGGGCATCACATGGTCACGGCCCATCTGGCGGCGGCCGGTCTGCGCTTCACGACCCAGGCCGATGTCCTCGTTGCGCACACGATCGATTTCGACACCGGCACCGTCGACGAAAACCCGTGGCTGTTCGATGCCGACGGCTCGCAGAGTAACGGCGTGCAGAACCGCTTCGCCGATGGCAATGCGCATTTCACGTATCGGCTTCCCTTCCCTGCCGATACCACCTCGGCACATGTCACCCTGACCATCGACGCCGAGTTCCTGGTGCAGGCGAGCTCCGACAACGAACACTGGACGACGGTGCTGCAGGAGACCCAGCCGGTGACCGACGGTTCGAACAAGGCCGATCGCACGATCGACCTGACACCCTACCTGGGCGCCGGCATCGACGGGGCCAAGCCCGTTTACCTGAAAGTGTCGGATGCGTTCCCCAACGATGGTTGGGGCGGGCGCGTGTATCACGTCACGGCGAATATCGTCCAACAGTGAGCAATTACGGCAAGAGGCGCACCCGGAGCGCCTCCCTATCCCATCATGCGGGGATTCCCATCCACGGTGAGTCATGTGGATTTCCACCACAAGGAGAACGTCGATATGAAGATCGTATTCGTTGGTTTGGTATTGATCGCGGCGGCGGTATCCGCGAATGCCACCGGCATGAGCAACCGCACCGATCCGAACCACGGCCTGAATAACGCACCGGTCTGCCCGGACGGGCAGGTGGCTCAGTTCGTCGGTGTGATCAACGGCAAAGCCACCTGGCGCTGCGTGCCGGCCTGAGCCATGCAGGCCTTTCCGCGTTCGCGGAAAGGCCTGTTTACCGTCTGAAAAGCGAGGTGCCTTGACCTGAGACAAGACGACAGCGTCTCGCCGAGCCTACAAGTGGCGTTCAAGCCACCACGTGGGAACATGACACCGTGATCAGCCCAGCCGATGTCGCGCGTAGCGACGATCATCCGCGCTTCGACTTCCTGCTCAACCGCTGCAAGGGCATGCCGCGGCTGCCCATGGCGATCATTCATCCGTGCGACGCGCTGTCGCTCGAAGGCGCCCTTGCGGCGCGCGCCGCCGGTCTGATCGAGCCCTGGCTCTTCGGACCCGTCCGGCGGATCGCGCTGCTGGCGGAAACGCTCGGATTGGATCTCTCCAGCGTCGTCATCCGCGACGTTCCCGACGCCAGGGCAGCCATCGTGGCGGCGGCAGCCGCCGCCCGGCGAGGCGAGATAGGCGCCTTGATGAAGGGCGATGTGCATACCGACGACTTTCTTCACGGCGTACTCGACCGGGAGCTCGGGTTTCGTCGGGACAGACGGATATCGCACGCGTTTGCCATCGACACCCCTGCTTACTCGCATCCGCTTATCGTCAGCGACGGTGCGATCCATATCCAGCCGGGGCTCGAGGAGAAGCGCGAGATCTGCCAGAACGCGATCGACCTCGCACGTGCCATCGGCATCGAGCAGCGACGCGTCGCTGTGCTCGCGGCCGTGGAAACCGTGCACGCCTCCATGCCGGCGACCGTGCATGCCGCCGCATTGAGCGTCATGGGTCGCCGTGGGCAGATCGTCGGCGCCGAGGTGGACGGACCGCTCGCACTCGACAACGCGATCAGCCCTGCCTCGGTCCAGGCCAAGCACCTCGACCACCGCGTAGGCGGACGCGCCAACATACTCATCGTTCCGGATCTCGAATCCGGGAACATCCTGGTCAAGACCTTGACCCTGATGTCCCGCGGGATCGCCGCAGGCATCGTGCTCGGCGCCTCGCTGCCGATCGCTCTGACCAGCCGCGCGGACACCCGGGCCGCACGCGTCGCCTCGGCGGCGCTCGCTGTCCTCACCGCTGACATGCCGTCGTTGCGCGAGTGAGTGTTCGGGCCAGTCATCCGTTCCTGTATGATAACGATTCTCAATACGACTGGCCCGCACCATGGTCCCCCGCGTTGCCCGGTGGCTTGCCGGATTCACCCTGTTTCTTCTGCTTTCGACGGCATGCCTCGCCGCCGAGCCCTATGCCGCTGGCGCCCAGACCGCCTGGCGACTGCTCGACTACATTGCCGTCGACTACGCGGGCGCGGTCGATCACGGCGCCGTGTCTAGCCCCGCCGAGTACGCCGAACAGCAAGAATTTGCGGCCACCGTCGCGAGCCGTATCGCCGCGTTGCCGGACAAGGCTGAAAAGGCCGCGCTGATCGCCCAGGCGGACGCGCTGCAAAAGGCCATCGCGGCCAAGGCCGAACCGAAGGACGTCGCCGAGGCGTCGCATCGCCTCGCTGCCGCCCTGCTGGCCGCCTACCCGGTTCCGCTTGCGCCGGCGCGTGTTCCGGACGCCGCGCATGGCGCGAAACTCTTTGCCCAGAACTGCGTGGCCTGCCACGGCGCCACCGGCGATGGCGATGGCCCCGCCGCAAAGGCCCTGGCCACGCCACCGATCGCTTTCACCAGCCAGGAACGCGCGCGCGAACGCAGCGTTTTCTCCCTGTATCAGATCGTGACGCAGGGCGTGGACGGCACGCCCATGCCGAGCTTCGCCAGCCTTTCCGACGATGACCGCTGGGCGTTGGCCCTCTATGTCAGCCACTTCGCCGTGCCCGACCAGGTCGCGGCCGCGGGCGAGGCGCGCTGGCAGCGGGACGCGACCCTCCACGCCGCGGTGCCGGACCTCGCCGCGCTCGTCACCACGACGCCTTCGGCGCTTGGCAAGCGGATCGGTCAGCAGCAAGCCGACGAGATCATGGGTTACCTGCGCCGCCATCCGGAGGTCGTCGCGCCAAAGGCATCGGCGTCATCGTTGTCGGTGGTGCGGGAGAAACTCAAACAGAGCCTGGTGGCTTACCGCGCCGGCGACCGGCCGGGCGCGAGCACGTTGGCGCTCTCCGCTTACCTGGATGGCTTCGAACCGATCGAGCCGCTGCTCGGCACGCGCGACAGCACGCTGCTCGCGCATATCGAAGGCTCGATGGGCGAGTACCGGGCGGCGATCGAGCACGGTGCGAGCGCCGACGATGTCGCCAACCGCGAGCAGGTGTTGAACAGCCTGCTCGACGACGCCGAAGCCGCGCTGTCGCCGCATGCCGGCAGCAAGCTTTCCACCTTCATCGGCGCGGCGACCATCCTTCTTCGCGAAGGCCTCGAAGCGTTGCTCATCGTGGTCGCGATGATCGCCTTCCTGCGCAAGGCCGAACGCATGGAAGTGATGCCGTACGTCCATGCCGGCTGGACGGGCGCCCTTGCCGCCGGCTTCCTCACCTGGGTCGCCGCCACGTGGCTTATCGGCATCAGTGGCGCAAGTCGTGAACTGACCGAAGGCTTCGGCTCGGTATTCGCCGCCGTGGTGCTGCTGTCCGTCGGTATCTGGATGCACGGGAAGTCGCAGGCCGGACAATGGCAGCGCTATATCAAGGAACGCATGGCCACGGCGCTGTCGGGTCGTTCGGCGTGGTTCCTCTTCGCGCTGGCATTCGTCGTGGTCTATCGCGAGGTGTTCGAGACGATCCTGTTCTACGCCGCCCTTTGGACGCCAGGCAGCGGCGCGGCCCTCCTGGCGGGTGCCGGCACCGCCTGCGTGGCGCTGGCGATCGTCGCCTGGGCGTTGCTGCGCTATAGCCGCATGCTGCCGATCGGGAAGTTCTTCAACTACAGCTCGTGGCTGATGGCGATCCTCACCGTGGTGCTTGCGGGCAAGGGTATCGCTGCCCTGCAGGAGGCCGGCGTGGTCGGTATCCGGCCGCTTGCCGGTTTGCCGCGCGTCGAACTGATCGGCGTGTTCCCGACGGTCCAGAGCGTCGCCGCCCAGGCCATCATGGTGTTGGCCCTGGTTGCCGGGTTCTGGGTGAATCACCGAAAGGCCCTGAAGGACAGCCGCCGGACGCCGGGTTGAACCCCCGGCCAAGACCTCCCGGCATGGGAGGTTTGTCTCGAGATCACTGCCCTTCGGGCGGTTCCCACAACTCGACCTTGTTGCCTTCCGGGTCCATCACCCAGCCGAACTTGCCGTACTCCGAATCGTCCGCCTTCTCGAGCACGTCGCAGCCTTCATCGCGCAGTGCCTGAAGCAAGGCGTCCAGATCGTCCACACGGTAGTTGATCATGAAGGTCGACTTGCTCGGCGCGAACTGTTCGCTGCCTGCGGCGCCGATCGACCATGCCGTCGTGCCTTTCGTCGGATTGCCCGCGTCGTCCACCCAATCGAACGCCGCGCCCCAGGGTTGCACGTCGATACCGAGGTGCTCCTGGTACCAGGCGATCAGCGCAACGGGATCCCGCGCCTGGAAGAAAATGCCACCGATGCCTGTGACCCGCTTCATGTGAACCTCCACGAATGCCTGCGCTAAAGGACTGGGGTTGGTCTGACGTATCAAGACAACAATTTGCGGTAAACCAGGAAGCCGGAGTTCTCCGCGATCCTGTCGTAGAGATACCTGGCGGTGGTATTGGTTTCGTGCGTCTGCCAGTAGACCCGCGCGGCGCCGAGCCCGGTGGCGCGTGCATAGACATCTTCGATCAGTGCCCGGGCGACGCCCTTGCCCCTGGCCGGCTGCGCCGTGAAGACGTCCTGCAGATAGCAGTTCGGCTTGATCTGCGTGGTGCTCCGATGCAGCAGGAAGTGCGCAAATCCGACCAGTTCGCCGGCTCGTTCGGCGACGATCGCATACATCGGCTCGTAGCCGTCGAAGAAACGTGACCAGGTCCTGTCCGTGATTTCCGCCGGCAAGGCGGTGGCCCCCTCGCGGCCGTAGAACGCGTTGTAACCGTCCCACAACGCGCTCCATGCAGGACGGTCGCCAGCGACCGCGCTACGGATGACCAGCCGTTCGGGCGTGGACTCGGATGCTGGCATGACGACTCCCGTTCGATCGACAAGGCGGACGCCTATCCTAGGCCTGCGCCGAAGCGCGCGCCAGAGACGCGCAGGAACGCAGCGAACCCGGCTACCATCGATCGTTTCGCGCCATGGGCTGACGCCGTGCCATTCCCCGCTTCTCGTCGTGTTCTCGCCGGCGTGCTGCTGACGCTCGCCGTACCTGCCGCCGGCGCTACCGCCAGCGCACCGCCGTCGCCGGCGGCGGTGGCTCCGGTAGCCTCCAATGGCCTGGCTGCCAAGCCGCCGATGGGCTGGAACAGCTGGAATCATTTCGCCGGACGGATCACCGCCGCCGATGTCCGCGACATGGCCGATACGATGGCGGCCAACGGCATGCGAGACGCCGGCTACATCTACGTCAACATCGACGACACCTGGGAAGGCGAGCGGAACGCGGCCGGCGATATCGAACCCAACGACAAGTTCGGCGACATGAAAGCCCTGGCCGACTATGTTCACGCGCGCGGCCTGAAGCTCGGCCTGTACTCCTCACCCGGGGCCAAGACCTGCGCGGGTTTTGCCGGCAGCCATGGCCACGAAGACCAGGACGCGCATCGCTTCGCCGCCTGGGGCGTGGACTACCTCAAGTACGACTATTGCGGCGCCCGCGACCTTTATCCGGTCACCCAGCGGAACCAGGAAATGCTGTTCCGCAAGATGGGCCAGGCCTTGCGCCAAGCGGGCCGGCCGATCGTATACAGCCTCTCGCAATCGGGGGATTTCGACATCTGGCGCTGGGGTCCGCAGACCGGTGCCAACCTGTGGCGCACCACGCCGGACATCGGCGACAACTGGGATTCGATGCTGCAGCGCGGACTCCGGCAACTCGATCTGGGTGCCTGGTCGGGCCCCGGGCATTGGTCCGACCCGGACATGCTGGAGATCGGTAACGGCGGCATGAGCGTGGATGAATACCGCACACAGATGAGCCTGTGGTCGCTCCTGCCGGCACCGCTGCTGGCCGGCAACGACCTGCGCACGATGGATGCCGCGACGCGGGACATCCTGCTCAATCGCGAGGTGATCGCGGTCGACCAGGACCCGGCGGGGCATCCGGCCCGACGTCTCGAGCGTCAGGGCGACGTCGAGGTGCTCGTACGCGATATGGCCGACGGCTCGATCGTCGTCGGCTTCTTCAACCGCGGCGAGCAGGCATCGGTCCGACTGCCGTGGGAGAAGCTAGGGCCCCGCTTCGCCAGGACAGCCGGCGCGCGCGATCTCTGGCGTCACGCGGAGATCGACACGAAACAGCCGTTCCAAACCAGCCTGCCCCGCCACGGCGCGACCCTGCTTCGCGTCTGGGGCGAGTGAGCCGGCCTCGCCCGGCGCCTGAATCAGGCCGCATTCTCGGCGGCAATCTTGCGCAACTGACGTTCGAACTCGTCGGGCGGCTGGCCTCCTGAAATCAGGTAACGGTCGTTGACGATAACGGCGGGAACCCCGGTAATGCCCCGGCTCTGCCACAGCGCCTCGTCGCGACGCACGTCGTCGGCATAGCGATCGGATTCGAGCACCTCACGCGCTTCGGCGGGATCGAGGCCGACCTTGCCGGCAGCCTCGACGAGCGCGTCGTGGTTGCCCGGATCGGTCTGCTCGGTGAAGTTGACCACGAACAACTGGCGCTTCAGTTCGTGTTGCTTGCCCTTCGACGCCGCCCAGGCCAGCAGGCGGTGGGCGTCGAAGGTGTTGTAGATGCGGGTCGCGTCGGACGTGTTCATCGTGAAACCCACCTCGGCCGCACGCGCCTTGATGCGCTCGCGATTGACCCGCGCCTCGTCGGCGGGAATGCGGTACTTCGCAACGATATGTTCGACGGTGTTCTCGCCACCGGGCGGCATGTTCGGATTGAGCTCGAACGGATGGAAGACGATCTCCGGTTCGATCACGTCGCGCAGGCGATCGAGCGCGATATCCAGGCCACCCAGGCCGATGACACACCAGGGGCAGGCGATGTCGGAGACGAAATCGATCTTCATTTTTTGAGCCACGGGGCAGCAACCTTGTCGTTCATCGGGCGATCGTATACCGCCGAAGCCAGGGTGACCTCGACGGCAGATCGCACCAAGATAAAGCCCACGTGGCTCCGCTGGGCTGAAAAAACAAGGGACCAGGGGCTTGCCGGGTAGAGTCGGCGCCTACCGTGCCGCATCGCTTGCGCGTGCCTGGCGGAGGGCGGCGGCAAGGGCGCCTCGCGAATAGGGTTTGCGCAGGACTTCGACCTCGGCCGGGCCGCTCTTGTCGCCTTGCAATTGCGCGGTGTAGCCGGAGGCAAGGACGACGGCGACGGTTGGGTACGTCTCCCGCACGCGACGTGCGAGATCGAGACCGTTGATCTCGCCGGGCATGATGACGTCGCTGAACACAATGTCGATGTCGCTGCGCTGGGCGAGGATGGCAAGTGCCTGCACGGCGTCGCCCGCCTCCACGGTCGCGTAGCCCAGCGCACCGAGCATGGCCACCGAGACCTCGCGTACGTTGATATCGTCGTCGACGACGAGCACGCGGCCATCGCCGGCAGACGGCGCGGCCGCTGCGTCGGGCGTCGCGGTCCCTACCTCGTCGGTAAACGGCAGGCACAGGTCGATCGTCGTGCCCTGCCCCACTTCGCTGGTGACGCTGACGAAGCCACCCGATTGGCGAACGAACCCGTAGACCTGGCTGAGGCCCAGGCCGGTGCCCTTGCCCATCGCCTTGGTGGTGAAGAACGGATCGAAGATCCGCGCCGCGGTCTCGGGGGTCATGCCGGTGCCACTGTCGCGCACGCGCACGACCACGTAGCTACCCGGTTCCGCAGCCATGGCGAGGGCCTCGCGCGGCGTCAGTGTGGTGAGCGCCGTCGTGATCGTGAGGCGGCCGCCGTGTGGCATGGCGTCGCGCGCGTTGATCGCAAGATTGAGAATCGCGGTTTCCAGTTGGTGCGGATCGCTTCGGCAATACCAGCGCTGTGGCGGATGCGGAAGCTCCAGCGCGACCGTTTCGCCCAGGGCGCGGCTCAGCAGTGTGGCGAAGCCGCGCAGCAGATCGTCGACACATACGGGCTGGGCTTGCAGATCCTGCCGGCGGGAAAAAGCCAGCAGTTGCTGGTTGAGGCTGGCGCCCCGCTCGACGCCGGCTTTCGCCGCCGAGAAGAAGCGCTGCGCCTTGGGGTTGTCCTGCGGGACCGCGCTTTCCAGTACGTCCAGGCTGCCGCCGATGACCATGAGCAGGTTGTTGAAGTCGTGGGCGATCCCACCGGTGAGCTGACCGACGGCCTCCATCTTCTGGGCCTGACGCAGCTGGACTTCCATCAGGCGTCTCTCGGTGATGTCGCCGACGACGCCGACCAGTCGTGCCGGCACGCCGTCGCGATGGTAGGTGCGACCTTTGAGGTGCACCCAGCGATGGGTACTGGCTTCCGTCGTGGGACGGACGCGTCGCTCGAACTCGAGAACGCCGGTGACCATCGCCTGGTCGAAGGCGGCCCTCACCTCACCCTGCTCGTGCAACAGAAACGGCTGCGACAGCGACTCCAGCGTGCGTGCCTCGGCACCGATGTCCGGCAGGCCGAGAATGGCTTCGGCCTGCCGGGAAATCGTCACCGTCCCCTGTTGGAGGTCGATGTCCCAACTGCCCATGCCGGCGGCATCGAGCGCCACGGCCAGGCGATCTTCGGCGCTGCGTCGTTCGGCCATCTCGCCGGCGAGCTGCGCGTTCGCCGCCGCCAGCTCGTGGCTGCGCTGGCGGGCATGGGTCAGGTCGGTCGCGATCACGCAGATCACCCGCGGCATCCCCGGCTCGAACGGCAGGTCCACGGCAGAGAGGGTTACCGGAACGACGCGGCCATCGGTCCGGCGAAGACTCACCTCCGCCGCCCTGCCCGCATCGGCGCCGGGCGAGAGCATCTGGGCCATCACCACCGCGTCGGCGCGCTCCAGATAGGGCACGACCGAGCGACCGATCATCGATTCTCGCGTGGAACCCAACAAGGTGGCGAAGCGGTGGTTGCAGTACAGGATCACGCCCTCACCGGTGAGGGTGACGGCACCTTCCTGCATGTGCTCGACAAGCACGCGATACGGGCGATCGGCGCTCTCGAGGGTGTAGACGCGCTCGCCTTCCGGATGATGGACCACGACGGCGTCCACTTCGCCGCGGCGAATCGCATCCAGGGTTTCCTCCGCCTCGCGCAGCCGTTCTTCGAGCCGCTCGCGGCTGGGCCGATCGTCGTCCTGGAACGCCTCCACGCGCACCATCAACCCCGCTGCGCGGGCCGCGAAGCGAGGTCGAGTCCGGCCAGGACTTTGAGCTCGTCGGAGAGATCGCCGATGATCCGGCGCAACGGTTCGGGCAATACCTTGACCAGGGTCGGCGTGGCGACGATCTGCAGTTCGCGGGTGGTCTCAGGGCGCTCGTACACGTCGATCACCTCCAGCTCGTAGCGGCCGTCGAGATTCTCCGCGCAGATGCGGCGCAGGTTCTCGATGGCGCGCGTGGATCGCGGCGTGGACCCGGTGATGAAAAGCCGCAGTTGGTAATGAGGCAACGCCGTAGGGCTCGCATCGGTTTTGGTCGGTATCGAGGTCATGGCGTGGACGGCCGTGGAAGCATGTCCAGGCCGACGAGCACGCGTTCGGCGTTGGACAGGTCGCCGATGACCCTGCGAAGCGGAGGCGGAAGCCGGCGGATCAACGTGGGCACCGCGACGATCTGGTCGCCCGCCGCCAGTTGCGGCGTGACCTGGAGATCGACGACTTCGATCGTGTAGCGGCCGGCGAGATGCTCCTCGCAAAGGCGCTTCAGGTTGGCGATGGCGGCAAGCGACTTCGGCGTCTGCCCGGCGACGTAGAGGCGCAGGTGCACCTGGCCGTCGTCGGCAGATGCGGACGGTGGCATCTCGCGCGCGGCGCTCACATGTCACCTCGAAGGGTCGACATGACCGAGCGGTCGGCATCCCGGTTGCTCGCGTGCACGGCATCCTGCTCGGCGATACGCCCCACTTCGGCCTCTTCGCTCTCCAACTCGGCCTGCAATTCGGCGATCTGACGTTCGACGGAGATACGGCGACGCTCCAGGACCCGACGCCGGGTCGCGATCGCGTCCTGTCGCGCCTGTTCGGCCTCGCGCTCACGGGCTTCCTGAGCCACGCGGGCGGTGCCGGTCAGCACGCCGTCCGGGCCGACGTATACGGGCACCATCTCGATGCCCTGGTCGGTCAAACGGTACTCGCGCAGCTGCTTGGAGTGGTTCATGCCACGCGCCTTGAGCAGCGACAGGACGCGATTGCGCTCGCCATTGGATTCGACGTCGTCGAGGGCGACCCAGATGTCCATCAGCGAGGACACGTTGCGCTCGCTATCCGTCATGGACGCGCCCGCCGATGCCAGGGAGGTGAACAACGCGGTGATACCGCGACTCTTGCAGATATCCGCAAGGCGCAGCAGGGTCGCGTTGACCTCGACCTGCGGTCCGCGGAAGGCCGAGATCGGGTCGACCACGATGACCGACGGCTGGAAGGTATCGATGTCGCGATGCATCCGCGCCAAATGCATTTCGAAGCCATAGAGACTCGGACGCGCTGCTTCGAATTTCAGCAGTCCGCTGTCCCGATGGCGCTTCAGGTCGATACCGACCGACGCCATGTTGCGGGTGACCTGGGCGGCGGATTCCTCGAAAGCGAAGAACAGCGCGCGTTCGCCGCGCGTGCACGCCGCATCGACGAACGAGGCGGCCAGCGTCGACTTGCCCGTACCGGCCGATCCCGAGACCAGGACGCTCGAGCCTCGGTAATAGCCATGGCGCCCCAGCATCGCGTCGAGTCCGGGCACGCCGGATGAGATCACTTCCGTGGAGACCTCGTGCGCCAGGCCGGCCGAGGTGATCGGCAGAACGGTGACGCCTTGCTCGTCGATCAGGAACGGGTATTCGTTCGTGCCGTGCGAGGAGCCGCGATACTTGATCACTCGCAACCGCCGCGTCGTCACCTGATCGATGACACGGTTATCCAGCAGGATCACGCAGTCGGATACGTATTCTTCGATGCCGTAACGGGTGAGCTGACCTTCGCCGCGCTCCGCCGTCACGATAGCGGTGACGCCCTTGTCTTTCAGGAAGGCGAACAGGCGGCGAAGCTCCGAACGCAACGTCGCGGAATCATCCAGCCCTGCGAACAGCGCTTCCACGGTGTCGAGCACCACGCGCTTGGCACCGATAGTATCGATCGCGTGACCGAGCCGCACGAACAGGCCTTCGAGATCGTAATCACCCGCCTGCTCGATTTCCGCCCGCTCGATGCGAACATGGTCGATCACCAACTGTCCATCGGCGACGAGCTGGTTCAGGTCGAAACCCAGGGAAGCGACGTTGGTGGCGAGTTCGCTTTCGCGTTCCTCGAAACTCATGAACACGCCGGTCTCGCCGTACTCCTGACTCCCCTTGACCAGGAAGGTGATGGCCATCAGCGTCTTGCCGCAGCCTGCGGCGCCGCACAGCAGGGTCGGCCTGCCCTGGGGAATGCCTCCGAAGGTGAGCGCGTCCAGACCCTCGATGCCGGTCGGCGTCTTTTCGAGGGGCTGCGCGGTCTGTCGTGCCTCGGCGGACGCCTGGTCGATCATTCGGTCTGTTTCCTGTTCTCGATCATCGGGGAAGCAGCACAGGCTGCACCGAATAAGCCTATCGAGAACGCGTGAAGCAGCGGTGAGCGCGTACCGAGCGTCGCGCTCTTTCTGAACGAATCGGTCAGTTAGTGAGAGAACAGCACGGGCACGCCAGCGTCGAGGAACAGCGCGCGCGTGGTCCCGCCGAACACCCACTCACGGCGCCTGCCATGGCCGTAACCGCCTGCGACGACAAGCTGCGCACCGGTCCTGTCGACCTCGGCGAGAATCGCCTCGGCGGTCGTCCTTCCGTCGGAACGGAGCGACTTCAGGGCGGCGTGCACACCGTGCCGCACGAGGTGACGCACGATGGCGGACGCGCTGTCGGACGCGGACTCGAGCAAGCTTCCGATCGGGTCGACGACCAGCACGTCGACGCGCTGGCACTGCCGCAGCATCGGCAATGCATCGTGAACCGCCCGGCCGCATTCGGGGGTGTCCGCCCACGCGACCACGGCATGCATCGGCTGCCATGTCGTCCTGCCGATCGAAGGGACGACCAGGACCGGCCGGCCCGATTCGAGCAGGATGGCGGCAAAAAAGTCGTGGGCGATGGACTTGACCGCCGGCGCTCCGTGAGGACGTTCCATCACCGTGAGGTCGTACGGCCGCGTGGCGAGCGCCGCAAGCGCTTCGGGTTCGTCACCGTGCGCTTCGATCGGCTGTACCGATGCGCAGACGCCGGCATCGGTGAGGCGTTTGCCCAGCGCGGTGGCGGCGGCTCTCGCGTCGGCCCGGATGTTCGCGTGGATTTCCAGAAAGGCCTCGTCCGGCGCCAGCGCCAATGCCCGGATCATCGGTTCCGGCATGATCAGCATCTGGAGCACGGCGAGGCTGGCCCCGAACTGCCGGGCAAGGTCGGCGGCGACCTCCAGCGCGACCGTATCCGGCGAGGCATCGGGCAGCAGCAGGGCGATGTTGCGAAGGATCTTACGCTCGGCCTGGGTAACGCGCGCGGACGAATCACTGGTAACGACGGACATGGGCCTGGTCTCCCGACGGTTTGGCTGCCTTCGTTCTACGCCGGCGACCGGGAAAGGGCTTTGATGCAGGTCAATCCGGCAGGCCGCACGGCGTTTCAGGGTACGAGCACGGCGGCTCCATATATGCGGCCTTGCCGTAGCGCATCCAGCGCGGCGTTCGCATCGTCGAGTGCATAGGCCGCGGTGATGGTGTGCACCGGCGCGCCCCGAACGTGCGCGAAGAACGTTTTCGCGTCGTCGCGGGTCAGGTTGGCGACCGAGGAGAGCTGTCGTTCCTCCCACAGGACGCTGTAGGGAAATGAAGGGATGTCGGACATATGGATACCTCCACAGACGACACGGCCGCCCTTCCTCACCGCTCGCAACGCCAGCGGAACCAGCTCGCCGGCGGGTGCGAACAGGATCGCCGCATCAAGCGGGTCGGGCGGAAGGGCATCCGAGCTCCCGGCCCAACAAGCGCCCTGCTCGATGGCGAACGCCTGGTGCTCGGTGTCTCCCGGGCGTGTGAACGCATACACCCTCCGACCCTGGCTCACCGCGACCTGGACGAGGATGTGCGCGGCGGCACCGAAGCCGTACAGCCCTAGCGCGTGTGCGTCGCCGGCTTTCGCCAGCGAGCGCCAGCCGATCAAACCCGCGCACATCAGCGGCGCCGTGGCGACGGGCCCGCCCTGCGTGGAGATCGGGAAGCAGAAGGCGGCGCGCGCCACGATATGACTGGCGAAGCCGCCGGGCCGCGTGTAGCCGGTGAATTCCGCCGCGTCGCAGAGATTCTCCGCCCCGGCGAGACAGTAACGGCAATGCCCGCAGGTTCCACCGAGCCAGCAGACCCCGACCCGTTGCCCGATCTTCAGCCCTTCGACCTGGTCGCCGATCCGCTCGACCACGCCGATCACTTCGTGCCCCGGAATCACCGGCGTTCGGACGTCGGGCAATTCGCCATCGACGACGTGCAGGTCCGTGCGGCAGACGCCACAGGCTTCGACGCGCAAGCGCACCTCGCCCGGACCCGGCTCCGGGGTCGGCAACTCCTTCAGCACCAGTGGCCTGCCCACCGCTTCCAATACCATCGCACGCATGCGGCTCGTCCTTTCGACAACGGTTCGGTAACCAGAACGGTTTCCCCTTGTACGCCACCGATGGGTGCCGCGGTTGACCTGGATCAACCGGCTCCGGCGTTGGCCTGCTTCACTACGCTGGCCATGTCAGAACCTCCTTTCGCCATCGCCCCGACCGTTCGCGCCACCCCTCCCGCCTGGCGTCGCCTCGGCGCGGGCGTGATCACCGGTGCGGCGGACGACGACCCGAGCGGGATCGCCACGTATTCGCAGGTGGGCGCCCAGTTCGGCTACAGCATGCTCTGGACGACCGTGGCCACGGTCCCCCTGATGATCGCCATCCAGACGATCTGCGCCCATGTGGCGAGGGTGACGGGCGTCGGCCTTGCCACGAACCTCGCGGCCATCCTGCCGCGCGCGTTGGTGTTCGGCCTGGTCGGGCTGCTCGTGGTGAACAACGTGGTCAATCTCGCCGCGGACATCGGTGCCATGGGCGACGCCGTCGCCTTGCTCGCCGGCGGTCACGCGCGGTACTTCGCCCTGCTTTGCGCCTCGGTGTCCCTGGTACTGGAGATCTTCATACCCTTCCGCCACTACGCGCCGATCCTGAAAGTGCTGACCCTGAGCCTGTTCGCTTACGTGCTCACGGCCTGCGTGGTCGGCATTCCGTGGATGGAGATCGTGCGGCATTGGATGCCCGAGCATGTGGATCACGCGATGCTCGTTGCCGTGGTTGCCGTGTTCGGTACCTCGGTGAGTCCGTATCTGTTCTTCTGGCAGGCCGCCGAGGAAGTCGAGGAAGAACGTGCCGATCCCAACGCGCTTCCCCTGCTTATCGCACCGGAACGGGCATCGGCCGAGTTCCGCCGCATCGGCATCGACACCGATCTGGGCATGACCTACTCCAATGTCGTCGCCTTCTTCATCATCCTGACCGCGGCCGTCGTCCTGCATGGCGCAGGCGTGACCTCGGTGGACACCTCCGCCGACGCCGCCCGCGCGTTGCAACCGCTGGCCGGACGTTTCGCCTCGGTCTTGTTCACCCTTGGCATCGTCGGCACCGGCATGCTGGCCGTGCCCGTGCTCGCCGGCTCGGCCGCCTATGCACTGACCGAAGTGCTGGGCAAGGAAGGGGGCCTGGAGCGTCCCCTCAGCCAGGCCAGGACGTTCTATGGCGTGCTGGCGGCGGCCACCGTCCTGGGCACGCTGCTCACCTTCCTGCCGATCTCGCCGCTCCGCCTGCTGTTCTGGTCCGCGGTCATCAATGGGGTAATCGCCGTGCCGCTGATGGCCGGGATCATGTGGGTGGCATGCAGCAGGCGCCTCATGGGCCAGTTCGCCCTGACCGGATGGCTGCGCGGGATGGGCTGGAGCGCCACGGCGATCATGGGCCTGGTCGCCCTCGGCATGCTCTGGTAAGCCGTCGCTTGCCGCTCGGGCCTGCGTGCCTTCTAATGACGGGATATGGTCGCCGGAAGCATTTCCGGTGCCAATCACCGACAGGCAGGCGCAATGGCGTTTCAGGACACCGGTGACAGGCTGCTGATCGTCGACGACGAAGTCGACATGGTCGCCATGCTCGCGCGTTATTTCACCGCGCAGGGTTTCCAGGTCGCGACCGCCAACGATGGCGTGCAGATGCGTCGCGAGCTGGCGGGACAGAACGTGGATCTCGTCCTGCTCGACCTCGGCCTCCCGGGCGAAGACGGCTTCGCGATCACCCGCTATCTGCGCGAGCAGTGGCGAGGCCCGGTAGTGATCGTGACCGGCCGCGGCGAGGCCGTCGATCGCATCGTCGGCCTGGAGCTTGGCGCCGACGACTATGTCACCAAGCCCTTCGATCTGCGTGAACTGCTCGCGCGCGTTCGCAGTGTGCTTCGGCGGAGCCGGGTCGCAGTGGCCGAGCTCGCCGCGGTGTCGCCGCCGGGGAGCTTCGCTTTCGGTCGCTTCGTGCTCGACATACGCACGCACACGCTCACGCGCGACGGTCACCCGATCGACGTGACCTCCGGCGAGTTCGCCTTGCTCCGTGTGCTGGTGGAGCATCCAAACCAGGTCCTCACGCGCGACCAGTTGATGACCCACGTGCATGGTCGGGAAGCCGGGCCGTTCGATCGCGCCATCGACGTGCAGATCGGCCGGCTGCGTCGCAAGATCGAAGAGGACGCGGCCGACCCCCAACTGATCAAGGCCGTGCGCGGCACGGGCTACCTGTTCACTCCCACGGTACGCCCCGCGTGACGCACGCCGAGGATGCCATTGCCGATGCGGCGCTCTTCCGCGCCCTGTTCGAAACGGCGCCCGACGCCATGGTCGTGGTGGACCGGAGCGGCAGCATCGTGCTGGTCAATCCGGGTGCCGAAGCGTTGTTCGGCTACGCGCCCGGAGCGCTTGTCGGCCACCCCATCGAAGTTCTCCTGCCCGACTCGTTCCGCGCCTTGCACGTCGGTCATCGCACGCGGTACATGGACAACCCTCGCGTCCGCCCGATGGGCGCCGGCTACGAACTCACCGGCGTGCGCGCGGACGGCTCGCCCTTCCCCGTCGAGATCGGCCTGAGTCCCATCGCCGCGACGCCGACACCGCTGTTCGCCGCCTCGATCCGCGACATCTCGGAAACGCAGCGCGCGCGCCAGGCACTCACGCGTAGCCGTTACGACGCTGCCCTGGCCGATATCAGCCGCCGCATCCTCGTCGCCCCGAACCACGATGCCGCGCTCGCCACGATTCCCGTGCTTCTCGCTTCGGTCCTGGATGCGTCGGCCGTCGCCATCCTGCTGACCGATGCGCACCGGCCCAGCTTGCGTCTCGCGGCATCGACCGGGGTGGAGCGGCACCTGGAGGAACAACTGACACGCGCGACATGGATCGACCAGCTCGAGGCGCCGCGGCGGCGCGACATGGATGCCGGGCGCGTCACACCGTTTCCGCCACTGGACGGCGCGCCCACGGCGAACGCCGTCGTGGCGCTGCTTCCCGACCGGCGTGGCCCGGCGGGTTATCTGGTGGCGTGGCTACCCACGGAGAACAGCAGCGATCGCGACCGCCGCCACTGCATCGGTGCCGTGGCCAACGTGCTATCGGGAGCGATCCAGCGCGGCCATGCGGACGAACAGCTGGCGCATGCTCAGCGACTCGACGCGCTGGGCCAGCTCACCGGCGGCATCGCGCACGACTTCAACAACCTGCTCACGATCATCTCGGGCAACCTGCAACTGCTCGAAATGGAGAGTCCGGCCGATGCCGCCACCCTGGAGACGGTCGCCAGCGCCTCGCGTGCGGTGGCTCGCGGATCGGCACTCACGCGTAAACTGCTGGGGTTCTCCCGCCGCCAACGCCTGTCGCCGCGAGCCGTAAGGCCGGAACTGTTGCTGGCCGACCTGAGCGACATGCTCGGCCGCACGCTCGGCGAGCATGTGCTAGTGATAGCCGGTTGCGCCGACGATCTGCCGGCGGTGTTCGCCGATGCGGGCGAACTCGAAGCGGCCCTGATCAACCTGGCGATCAACGCTCGCGATGCCATGCCGGAGGGCGGAAAACTAATCATCTCCGCTCGCACCTTCGACAGCATCGGTGACGACGAACTGGCACCCGGAACCTACGTGGTGTTCTCGGTGGCAGATTCCGGCACCGGCATGTCCCCCGACGTGCGTGCCCGCGCCATCGAACCCTTCTTCACCACCAAGGACGCGGCCAAGGGCAGCGGCCTGGGGCTCAGCATGGTCTACGGTTTCGTGAAGCAGTCCCGCGGGCGGCTCACGCTGGAAAGCGAGGTCGGCCTCGGCACCCGCATCGATATGGCCTTGCCGGCAGCTCATGGCACGGTGGCGATCGTCCCTCCCCCGCCCACCGCGATGGGAAATGCCACGGTCCTGGTCGTCGAAGACGAGGATGAGGTCCGTCGCATCGCGGCGTCCTTCCTTCGCAAGGCCGGTTACACGCCTGTCGAAGCCGCGAACGCCGAATCGGCCCGCGCCGCCTTCGCCGCGCATCCGGAGATCGCCCTGCTGTTCACCGATGTCGTTCTCGGCGCGGGCGATTCGGGGATCGAACTGGCGAGCGAACTGCAAGCGGAGCGCCCTGCGCTGAGGGTACTACTCACTTCCGGCTACGAATTCGGCTCCCTGGACGCGGGGGCCGGTGACGACACGGCCTTCGAGTTGCTCCGCAAGCCGTATCGACGCGAAGAACTGATCGTCGCCCTGCATCGGGTCCTGCACCAGCGTTGATCAGGCTGCGGCACACGCCATGTCACGCAGCGCGTCCGCATCCAGCACACGGACTTCCCGGCGCTGCACGCTGATGTAATTCAGATCGGCCAGGTGAGACAACGCGCGGCTCACCGTTTCATGCTTGATCGCCAGGAAACTGGCGATATCCAGGCGGCTCATCCGCAGGATGAAATGCTTGGCGCTATAGCCCATGCGCGCCTGCCGGGCGGCGATATCGATCAGGAAAGCGGCGACCCGTGGCTCTGCGGCCAGGGTCGACAGGAGCAGCATCCAACTGCGGTCGCAACGGATCTCGGCAGCCATGGCCGCATGAATCTGTTCCTGAAGGCCCGGGATCTGTGTCGCGGCCTTCATCACCGCCGGATACGGCAGTTCCCAGGTCTCACTGTCTTCGAGCGCGACGGCGTCGCAGGCGTACGAGCCCAGGCCGATCGAATCGGCACCGACCAGTTCGCCACGCATCTTGAATGCGCTCACTTTCTCGCGCCCGTCGTCGGACACTTCGCAGGTCTTGTAGGACCCGACGTGGATGAGATGCAATGCACGAAACGGCTGCCCGGCACGAAACATGAACTGGCCGGCCGCGTGCTTGTGGCGGATGACCGTCAAATGCCGCTGCAGTGCTTCCATGTCGAGCGGCTCGCCGACCGACGGGCCCGACGGCCAGGCCATCCACGGCAGCGATCCGGTGAACCCTTGCGTGCTGGTCGCGATCATGGCGGTGTTCCCCTGCCAGGTATTGGCTTCGATGGGCCTCAACCTAGCCCTCGCCGGTCACCGGGGATGGTCACGACGGCAACGGTCTGTAACAGAAGGTAACGATCGACGATGGGGGAGCTGGCCTTGACGCGCGTCAAGGTGGCAGGCCATCGGTTGCGGTTCGATAGTCGCGCCCCCGTCGTAGGACCCTCGCCTTGATCCAGCACCTGCTCCTTGCCATCGATCGACGCGCCGGCTCTTTTCGGTCGGCAGCGCTTGGTCTGCGCCTTGCCTGGTGCTGTGGTGCGCGCGTCACGGTCTTGTTCGTCGTGACTCAGCCGTCACCGATGTCGTCCGGCGACCAGGCGAGGTCTCACGACGCCGTCGATGCCGGCGAGCGCCTGTTCCGACGCGTGCGGCGCATGGCGGCGATCGCCGGGGTTCCCTGCGTCTGCCGCTATGCGTTCGGACGTGACGCGCAGACGCTCGTCAGCGAGGCCGCCGCCACGCACCGCTGCGACCTGATCGTGCTCGGTGGGCCATGAGCGACGGCGCGCGCGGCGGCTAGGACGATGGCGTGTGACGCCGGCGTGTCAGTGTGAGAAGAGCACGGGCACGGGTGCATCGAGGAACAAGTCACGGGTGGTTCCGCCGATGACCCACTCACGCAGCTTGCTGTGACCATACCCACCTGCGACGATCAGCTGAGCGCCGCTATGCCGTGCGTGATCGAGCAGGACGGCACCGACCGGCTTGCCGCGTGATTTGCAACTCACCACCCGTGCGGCGACGCCGTGCTCGACGAGGTGGCGGACCACGGCGTTGCCCCTGGCCTCCCGTGCCTCCAGGGCCGTCGCCACGGGATCGACAAGGATCACGTCCACGCTCTCGCAGCGCTGCAGGAACGGTAAGGCATCGTGCAGGGCACGCGCCGACTCCGCGGTATCCGCCCAGGCAAGCACGGCATGGTGCGGCGGAAACAGCGGGAGGCCGGACGAGGGAACGACCAGGATCGGCCGCCCTGTTTCATGGAGAAGTGTGGCGAAGTAGGCGTGGACGATCGCCGTATCCGCCGGCGCGTCGAACGGACGCGCCATGACGATCAGGTCCGAGGCGCGAGCCGCGCTCGCGGCCAGTCGGCCCGGTTCGACGAACAGCGCTTCGAGCGTGCGCACGTCGCCCGGCACGCCCAGCGTCGCTATCGTCTTGCGCAGCGCCTCGGCCTTCACTTCCGCGGCGTCGCAAAGATCCGTGTAAACCTGGGCGAAGCCGGCATCGGGCACCATGGCCCATGCGTCGATCATCGGCGCCGGCATCACGACGAGCTGAAGCACATCCAGCCTTGCCCCATACTCACGGGCGATGCCGCCGGCCACCTCCACGGCGACGGCGTCGCCGCCGGTCTGGGTCAGCGCGACGGCGATGTCGCGCCATGGCGATGACAGGTCTTCCGTCTTTTCAAGGGATGGCATGGCGGCGATAACGGACATGACGAACTCCTGGTCAGGTGATCGAACGGACGCGAACGCGGATCAAGCGGCGCCCGTGGGGGCGCGCTCCGGTTTGGCGTCGCGGCAGGTAAGTAACGGTACGGAGACATGCGCACCGACCCGACGGGCCAGGCGGCCGCTGCGCGAACCCATGACGACGAGATCGCAACCGGTTTCCCGGACCGCATCCCGGATCGCGCGGTCCGGATGCGGATCGAAGGCCAGCCGTGTCTCGAAGCGGACGCTCGCGTTCATGGCCAGGGCGCGGGCGTAGTCGAGGCTTCGCTCGGCGAACGCGGCGCAGTCGGGATCCACGGTGACATCCGCGGCGGCGAGGATACGCGCCAGCCACGTGCCCCCTTTCCACGGCATCGCGGCGTGCAGGAAAACCACCGGAGCGACCGCGAGGCGCGCCAGGGACACACCCAGGTTCACCGCTTCGGTACCCAGCGCCGAGCCATCGGTCGCGATCAGAATTCGCGAGAACGGCGGCTTGCCCTCGATCGGCAGGTCGCCGCGGGGTAACGTTCGCGCGCAAATCCGACAGAGCGGACGGCTCGCCTCGTGCGCGGGAACGAGTTCCTCGGGCACCTCGGTATCGGGAACGCCGGGGCGCAGCAGGGAATGGTAAGGAACAGCGGGCGCGGCGGCCATCGGGCATCTCCGGGGCGTGCATGTGCAGAGTGGACACGACCATCGCGCGATTGCCCTGCGTCCCAATTGACCGACGTCAAGTCCGACCGCGATTCGCGCGCGTAGAAAAGAACCATCGGTCATCAAGCCTCCCTCCCGCCCCAGGACAGCCCATGGACACGACCACGACACCCCCGACACGCACGGCCCCGTCGATGCGCACCTGCCTTTCGGCGATCGGTGACGTGCTGGCCATCGTCGACTCGCCCAGGAGCAGCGCGGCGTATGTCGCCAGCCGCCTCGCCGCGCGCGACGGCGGCTCGGTCACCGGCTGTTCGCTCGCACCCGCGTTCATGGGCGGCCGCCCGTTTCGGGTCGAGGCCTCGGTGATCTCGCTGCTGGAAACACCACCGCCGATCCAGCGGCACGACGATCTTCGTCGGGGCCACGATGGCGATGAGTTCCTGCGCCTGGCGACGACGGCGGGAGTCTTGCAGCCACAGTGGGCGGTCATCGGCAACGATCCCTCGCACGACCTGGCAAAGCTGAGCGCCTGGCACGACTTGATCGTGGTTCAACGCCCTGGCGACCCTCATGCCGATCCGCTGGACGGACTTCAGCACCTGCTGACGAATACGGGCCTGCCTTGCCTCGTCCTGCCGACCCAGTGCGCACCCACCGGCGTCTTCGATAGCGTCGTACTGGCCTGGGACGGCAGCCGCCCGGCCACGCGGGCGATGCGCGCCGCGCTACCGCTGATCGTCGCGGCACACGATGTGGTCGTGCTGGATGGCCGTCCCTCGCACGGCGCGGCCGAAGAGCCGGCGTTCGACCCGATGAGTTTCCTCGCCCGGCACGGCGTGCGGGCGACCCTTCGCCATCTGCATACGACGCCCACGGACGCCGGCGCAGCGATTTTGAAGAAGGCGCACCAGCTCAAGGCCGACCTGCTGGTGATGGGAGCCTTCGGTCACTCGCCGCTGCGCGAACGGCTGTTCGGTGGCGCCACGCGCCACATCCTGACCCATGGCGACCTGGTGACCTGGCTCTATCGTTAGCTCAGCCGAGGCGACACGGCGATTCCAGGGTCGGACAAGCCACCGCCACGCCCCGCGCGCGCAATACCTGCTCCATCACTTCCATGCCGCCATGCTCTTCGCCGTGCACGAGCAGGACCTGCCGGCGCGGCGAAGTGCCCAGCCAGGCAAGCAGTTCGGACTGCCCTGCATGGGCGGAAAAGCCGTTGATCGTCCAGATATGCGAACGCACGGCCACATCGTGGTGGTCGATGCGCACGCGCTTGTAGCCGTCGATGATCTTCCTGGCAAGGCTGCCCTCGGCCGCGTAGCCGACGAAGATCACGCTGGCGCGGCCGCGATCGAGATTGTGCAGCAGGTGATGCATGACCCGCCCGCCGGTGCACATGCCGGAGCCGGCGAGGATGATCGCACCGCCTTCGATGGTGTTGATCGCCATCGACTCGTCGACACTGCGGGTGAAGCGCACACGCGGCGTGGCGAAGGGATCCTCACGTTGGAGAAGCTCGCGGAAGCTGTCGCTCAGTCCTTCCGGATGTCGCCTGAAGACATCTGTCGCCGAGATCGCCATCGGTGAGTCCAGGAACACCGGAGTGCCGGCTGGAATCGTCCCGCCACGCACGCCCTGGTGCAGGCAGAACAGGATTTCCTGCGCGCGCTCGAGCGCGAACGTGGGAATGATCACGTTGCCGCGATCGCGCAAGGTGCTGGACACCGCGGTGAGGAATTCGGCCTGGGTCGCGGCGAAGTCGCGGTGTTCGCGATCGCCGTAGGTGGTCTCCATCACCACGACATCCGCCTCGGGCGCCGGGGCGAGCGCGCGCAGCATGCCGCTGCCGTGATGCCCCAGGTCGCCCGAGAAAACCATGCGCCGCCGGGTCGCGCCATCGTCGAGTTCCAGAAGGATACTGGCCGATCCGAGAATATGGCCGGCATCGAGAAACGTGGCGCGGATGCCGGGAGCGACGTCACAGGCTTCGCCGTAGCCGACGACCCGATCGAAGGCGTCCATGGCACGGAACGCATCGGAGACCGTCGATAGCGGCGTCGCATGATGGTCGCCGCGGGCGGCCGCACGCCGCGTTTCGTCTTCCTGCAGCGACGCGGCGTCCATGAGCACGATACGCGCGAGGTCTCGCGTCGCCGCGGTGGCGAGAATGGATCCGCGAAAGCCATCGCGCACCAGCTTGGGCAGGCGACCACAGTGATCCAGGTGCGCATGCGTGAGCAGGACCGCGTCGATCGCGTGCGGGTCGAAGAGAAACCCGCGCGCGTTCGCCGCATTGGCTTCGTGGCCACCCTGATACATGCCGCAGTCGATCAGGATGCGGCTGTCGCCACATTGCACGAGATGGCACGAACCGGTGACGCCGCGCGCGGCACCGTGGCAGGTGTAGACGATCACGATAGCTCCCTGGTCGGCGTCACAGCCGCAATGTGTGGATCACGAGGGTCGAGTCGTCCGCGTCCGGGGACCGGGTGAAGCCCAGGTAGCTGGCCAGCTCGCGCATCTGCCCGTTGTCGGCCGAGTCGATCGAGTACAACGCCTTGAAGCCCTCGCGCCGCGCCACTTCGATCAGATGGCGCATCAGTGCGACGGCCAGGCCACGGTGGCGCCAGTCCTCGGCGACCGTCACCGCGCATTCGCAGCGCTGGCCGTCCTCGTCGGCACCGTAGCGGCTGATGCCGACTTCGCGCAGCTCGCCGTTGTCGTGCACCAGGGCAACGAAGGCCATCGTGTTGTGATGGTCCACCTGCATGAGCTGGTCGAGCAGCGTGGGCGATACCTCCCTGACCTCACCCAGGAAACGGTTGCGCCGCGACTCGGGCGACAAGCGCTGGATGAACGCCCTCTCCCGCTCGCGGTCTTCGGGCCGTAACGGGCGAATAAGCACGTGCGTGCCGTCTTCGAGCAACTCGATCCAGTGATCGCCTTCGATCGCGGCAAAGCCGTGGCTGTCGACAGTCGCCGGTGTAGAGGGGGTAGTGACCATGACGCGCTCCTAGTGGGAGAAAAGGACGGGAATCGGCGAATCGAGAAACAACTCGCGGGTGGTCCCCCCGATCGCCCACTCGCGCAGCCGGCTGTGCCCATAGCCGCCTGCCACGATCAACTGGGCATGTCGGCGACTGGCCTGGTCCAGCAAGGCGTGACCGACCGACGATTGCCGGGAGGAACAATGGATCAGGTGGGTTTGCACGCCATGGCTGCGCAGGTGCGCCAGCACGCTTTCGACCGAGTGCGCGGCGGATTCAGGCGCGTGGGACGGCGCGTCGACCACGACGACGTCGACCGTCTCGGCCGCTTCGAGCAAGGGCAAGGCGTCGTGGATGGCACGTGCGGATTCGGCGGTGTCGGCCCAGGCCACGACGGCATGTCGCGGCGGAAGCTGGGCCTTCGTGCCTTCCGGCACCATGACCACGGGGCGCCCGGACTCCAGTAGCAAGCCGGCAAAGTAAGCATGTGCCGTTGCCGCATCCGACGCCGAGCCGGCAGGCCGGGCGATCACGACAAGATCTGCCCGACGTGCGGCCGCCGCGGCCAGCGAAGGCGGCGCCGAGTACAAGGCTTCCAGAGTGCGTACCTCGCCCTCGACACGCATGGCCGCCAGACGATGCTGGAGGTCGCGCGCCTGGTGCGCGGCTTCCGCACGGATTTCGGCGTAACGCTCGATGAGCGCCGGATCGGGAATCAACGCCCAGGTGTCGGCGACCTCGGCCGGCATCGCGAGCATTTGCAGCACGGTGAGCCGCGCGCCCGCACGCCGCGCCAACAGGCCCGCAACGGTCACCGCGAGGTTGTCTCCCGACAGCTGCGTGACGACAGCAGCGATATCGCAAAGGGACGCCATGGATGTGTGTTCGGCATCGGACTTTTCCTTGTCGATCTCGTGCCAGCTAAGCGCATCGGCCGGATCCTGCCGGAGCATGTTCTCGTTCATGATCGCCACCCGCTTGTCGTTGTCGGAGATCACGTTGTAAGGCGGACGTACGTGTCGAGCCTTGATGCAGATCAACACGGCGCATCGGCAGGTGAAGCACGCTGATCTCACTGACCAGGAGTGCCGAGCCATGAAAGCCATCGACATAGGAAGGCGGCATGTGCAGGTCGTCACCGGCGCCACGCTGGTGACCGAGGTGGCGCGCATCATGCGCCTGCACGAGGTGTCCTGCGTCGTCGTCGCGGAAGCCAGCCTGCGTCCCGAAGGGATCATCTCCGAAAGGGACATCGTGCTGCGGGCGATGGCCGCCGGCGCGGATCTGGGTCACCTGACGGCGGCCGCGATCATGTCGACGCCCGCGGTCGTCTGCCACGCGGACGCCACGCTGGCCGATATCGTCCAGGCCATGGCGGGCGGTGCCGTGGCGCACCTTCCCCTCGTCGACGATCGCCACCGCCTGGTCGGCATCGTCTCCGCGACGGACGTGACGGCGGCGGTGACCGAACTGCTCGGCCAGCTGGCCCGCGCACTCGCGTCGGATGCACTGACCGACCGGCCCTACGGATAAACAGCGGAGGCACCATGTTCAAGCACATCCTGATTCCCACGGACGGCACCGCCGCCTCGTCGAAAGCCGCGCGGATCGCCGTGGAGTTCGCCCGTCGTTGCGGCGCGCAGGTCTCGGCCCTGCATGTCGTCGAGCCGCTTCCCGTGCGGTCCCATCACGGTGGCGTTGCCACGGCGACGGAGATCGACCGGATCGTGGCAACGCAGCAAGCAACCGCGCTGTATCTCAGCCACGTCGAGGAGCTCGCCCGGGCAGTCGGCGTACCCTGTGCGTCGGCGGAAATCACCGATGCCGTGCCGTCCCACGCGATCGTCGAATTCGCAAATCGGAACGGCTGCGATCTCATCGTCATGGGCACGCACGGCAAGCATGGCCTGAAGCGACTGATCCTGGGCAGTCAGACGCAGAACGTCCTGCTCACCGGCCACCTTCCCGTTCTGGTATGTCCCTAGGAGGCTTCGCCATGTTCGAACGTATCCTGATTCTCGTCGACGGCTCAGAGGCATCCAGCCGGGCCGTGCATGTGTGCATGGACGCGGCGGCGACCCTGGGCAGTCATGTCTATGCGGTGAGCGTGATCTCCCCGCTGCCCACGGTGAACCTGCTTGCCGACTACATCGAAGGCGACGTCTGCTTCAAGCGGGTCACGTCGCACGCCCAGGCCCTGCTCGACGAAGCCAAGCGCGAGGGCGAAGCCGCCGGCGTGAAGGTGTCGACCGAATACACGTTCGACCGCCGTCCGGACACCGTCGTGGTCGCGCGGGCCCACGCGCGCAAGTGCGATCTGGTCGTCATGCCCGGACGCGAACGCGGCAACGCACGCGGGTTTCTGCAGGATGTCGCCCAGCAGGTGCTTCTGAACGGCGAGACTCCGGTGCTGATCTGCCCCTGATTTTTGGTGACGACAAAGCTCATATATTTGTTAATATCATAGGCTTAAGAAATACTTCTTACGTAAACTCGAGACAGAAGCCCTGGCGATGGCCTTGCCGCTTCCCGGCGTCAGGAAGCGCACAAACGTCATCGACCTCGGCCTCATGAACGTGCTACGTTTTTCCTCAAGGAAGGCATCCCATCGCCGCCCCGAAGTGATTCCGAGCCACGTTCGCCGTCCGTCCATCGGCCGGTTTGTTCCAGCCAGGTTTCGAGGGAGCTCAAGTCATGCCACTCACTCGCCGTGAGTTTCTCAAGGTCACCGGAATGGGGCTCGCTGCCGGCAGTCTCGGCATGCTCGGCTTCGGTGCTTCGGGCGTCGCCCAGGCCGCCGCGGTCCGGCCGTTCAAGCTGGCCCACGCCACCGAGACACGCAATACGTGTACGTACTGCTCGGTCGCCTGCGGCATCCTCATCTACAGCATGGGTGACCGGGCCAAGAACGCCCTCTCCAACATCATCCACATCGAAGGCGATCCCGATCATCCGGTGAATCGCGGCACGCTGTGCCCGAAGGGCTCGGCGCTGCTCGACATCGTCCACGCCCCGACCCGGCTCAAAGCGCCCCGATACCGAAAGCCCGGCGGCACCGAGTTCGAGGAGGTGTCCTGGGATTTCGCCCTGGACCGCATCGCCCGGCTGATGAAGGAGGACCGCGACAAGCACTTCATCACGCAGAACGCGGCCGGCACCACCGTCAACCGCTGGATCAGTACCGGCATGCTGGCCGCCTCGGCGTCGTCCAGCGAAACGGCCTTCCTCACCTGGAAGGTAGCCCGCTCACTCGGCATGGTGGTGTTCGACAACCAGGCGCGCGTCTGACACGGACCGACGGTGGCCAGTCTGGCCCCATCATTCGGTCGCGGTGCGATGACCAACACCTGGCAGGATATCCGTAACGCCAACGTCGTTATCGTCATGGGTGGCAACGCCGCCGAAGCGCATCCGTGCGGGTTCAAGTGGGTGATCGAGGCGAAGATCGAGAACGGCGCCAAGCTCGTCGTCGTCGACCCGCGCTTCACGCGCACGGCGTCGGTCGCCGACTACTACGCCCCGATCCGCCCGGGCACGGACATCGCGTTCCTCAGTGGCGTGATGCGCTATCTGCTGGAGAAAGACACCATCCAGCATGCCTACGTGCGTGCCTATACGAACGCCAGCCTGCTGGTGAAGGAAGGCTTTGCGTTCGAGGACGGTCACTTCAGCGGCTTCAACGCGGAAACCAATACCTACGACAAGTCCACCTGGGACTATGAGTTCGACGAGCAAGGCTTCGCCAAGGCCGACGACACCTGGCAGAACCCGCGCTGCGTGATCAACCTGCTCAAGCAGCACGTGTCGCGCTACACCCCGGAGATGGTCTCGCGTATCACCGGTACGCCGCAGGACAAGTTCCTCCACGTCTGCGAACTGATCGCCAGCACCGCGGCGCCGGACAAGGCGATGACCAGCCTGTTCGCGCTGGGCTGGACGCAGCATTCGGTCGGCGCGCAGAACATCCGCGCCATGGCGATGGTCCAACTGCTGCTGGGCAACATCGGCGTGGCCGGCGGCGGCATGAACGCCTTGCGCGGTCACTCCAACATCCAGGGCCTGACCGACATCGGCCTGCTGTCGAACCAGATGCCCGGCTACCTGAGCCTGCCGACGGACAAGGACACCAGCTTCGACGAGTACATGAAGACGAAGCATTTCAAACCCTTGCGTCCCGGCCAGACCAGCTACTACCAGAACTACGGCAAGTTCGTGGTCAGCCTGCAGAAGGCGCTGTGGGGCGACGCCGCGACGGCGGAAAACAACTGGGGCTACGACTGGCTGCCGAAACTCGACGTGCCGTTGTACGACATCATCCGGGCCTTCGAGATGATGAACAACGGCCAGATGACCGGCTACATCTGCCAGGGCTTCAACCCGCTGCAGGCCTTCCCGGATCGCGGCAAGATCCGCCGCGGCCTGAGCAAGCTGAAGTTCCTCGTCACGATGGACCCGCTGGATACCGAGACCTCCCGCTTCTGGCAGGACTTCGGCCCGCAAAACCCGGCCAAGTCCACCGATATCCAGACCGAAGTCTTCCAGTTGCCGACCACCTGCTTCGCCGAGGAGAACGGCTCGCTGGTCAATTCGGCGCGCTGGCTGCAGTGGCACTGGAAGGCGGCGGAGGCCCCGGGCAAGGCCATGTCCGATATCTGGATCATGAGCGGGATCTTCCATCGCCTGCGCGAGATGTACCGCAAGGAAGGCGGCGCCTTCCCCGACCCGATCCTCAACGTCACCTGGAAGTACACCAATCCGACCGCGCCCGATCCCGAGGAACTGGCCAAGGAGATGAACGGGCGTGCGCTGGTCGACCTGGTCGACCCCGTGGCCAACACGACGACCAAGGCCGGCACCCTGCTCGACGGCTTCGGACAGCTCCGCGATGACGGCAGCACCGCTTCGGGCTGCTGGATCTTCGCCGGCTCGTTCACCGAGAAGGGCAACCAGATGGCCCGGCGCGACGCCACCGACCCACGTGAGCAGGGCATCGCCCCGAACTGGGCCTGGGCATGGCCGGCCAACCGGCGGATTCTCTACAACCGCGCCAGCGCCGACCTGGAAGGCAAGGCCTGGAATCCGAAGAAGCCGATCATCGAATGGAACGGCACGCGCTGGGCGGGCATCGACGTGCCCGACTACATACCCACCACCAAGCCGTCCGACAACGTCGGGCCGTTCATCATGAACGCCGAGGGCCTTGGCCGCCTGTTCGCGCTCAACCTCATGGCCGAAGGTCCCTTCCCCGAGCATTACGAGCCGTTCGAATCGCCGTCGGACAACGTGCTTCATCCGAAGGTGAACAACAACCCGGCCGCTCGCGTGTTCGCCGACGATCGCGCTTCGTTCGGCAATCGGAAGGACTTCCCGTATGTCGCGACTACTTACCGCCTCACCGAGCACTTCCACTTCTGGACCAAGCACGCGCTGATCAACGCGATCCTCCAGCCCGAGGAATTCATCGAGATCGGCGAGGTACTGGCGAAGGAGAAAGGCATCGCGCAGGGCGGCTGGGTGAAGGTCTCGTCCAAACGAGGCGAGGTGATCTGCAAAGCCTATGTCACCAAGCGCATCAAGCCGATGACCGTCGACGGCAGGGCCACGCACGTGATCGGCGTGCCCTTGCACTGGGGCTTCACCGGGCAGGCCAGAAAGGGCTACGGCGCCAACACGCTGACGCCTTCGGTGGGCGACGCCAACACGCAGACGCCCGAGTTCAAGGCGTTCCTGGTCAACATCGAACGCACCACCGCTCCGGCGATCTGAGGCGAACGTCATGTCCGATATGCAATCGCAAGACTACGTACGTCGCTCCGCCACGACGATGACGCCGCCCGCGGCGCGCAGTCATGAGGACCAGGTGGCCAAGCTCATCGACGTGAGCCGCTGCATCGGCTGCAAGGCCTGCCAGTCCGCGTGCATGGAGTGGAACAACCTGCGCCCGGAGATCGGCCACTTCGAGGGCTCGTACGAGAACCCGATGGACCTGGGGCCGAGCGTGTGGACGCTGATGAAGTTCGCCGAGTACGAGAACGAACAGGGCAACCTCGAGTGGCTGATCCGCAAGGACGGCTGCATGCATTGCGAGGATCCCGGCTGTCTCAAGGCCTGCCCCGCCCCCGGCGCGATCGTCCAGTACGCGAACGGTATCGTCGACTTCATCAGCGACAAGTGCATCGGTTGCGGCTACTGCATCAAGGGCTGCCCGTTCAACATCCCGCGCGTGAGCAAGACGGACCACAAGTCGTACAAGTGCACCCTGTGCTCGGACCGTGTCGCCGTCGGGCTGGAACCGGCCTGCGTGAAAGCCTGCCCCACCGGCGCGATCATGTTCGGCTCCAAGACCGACATGACCCACTGGGCGGGCGAGCGCATCGAGGACCTCAAGTCCCGCGGCTTCGAGCAGGCCGGCCTGTACGACCCGCCCGAAGTCGGAGGCACGCATGTGATGTACGTGCTGCATCATGCCGACAAGCCCTCGCTCTATTCGGGCCTGCCGGACAAGCCGCGCATCAGTCCGGTGGTCGAATTGTGGAAGGGCGTGATCAAGCCGCTGGCTGTCATCGGCATCGCACTGGCGGCCATCGGCGCCTTCTTCCACTGGGTCACGGTCGGTCCCAACGAGGTCACGGAAAAGGACGAACTCGAGGCCGACCGCGTGCTGCGCGAGGAAGAAGAGGAGGAATCGACATGACCCGCCCGGAGCGTGCGATCACCCGCTACACCACACTGAATCGGGTCAATCACTGGATCAATGCCGGGCTGTTCATGCTGCTGGTGTTATCCGGCCTGTCGATGTTCCATCCGATCCTGTTCTTCCTTTCGGGACTGTTCGGCGGAGGCCAGTGGGCGCGTGCGGCGCATCCCTGGTTCGGCGTGCTCCTGACGCTCAGCTGGATCGGAATGATCATCCAGTTCTGGCGGTCCAACCTGCCATCGAAGGACGATATCGCCTGGTCGAAAGCCATCGCCCACGTCGTCGTCAACGACGACGAGCACGTGCCGCCGATCGGCCGCAACAACAGCGGCCAGAAGCTGGTGTTCTGGTCGATGACGCTGCTGATCCCGGTGCTGTTCGTCACCGGGCTGCTGATCTGGGAGGTCTACTTCGGCGAGGCCACGTCCATCCCGGTGCAGCGCGCGGCGGTGTTGATCCACAGTTGCGCGGCGATCTGCGCCATTCTCGTCTGGGTCGTCCATGTCTATGCGGCGATCTGGATCCGCGACTCCGTGCGCAGCATGACCCAGGGATATGTGACGCCCGGCTGGGCGTGGCACCATCATCGCAAGTGGTTCTATCAGCTGGCGGCGAGCCGTCGCGTCGGCAAGACCACGCCCAGGAAGAATCCGTGAAGCAAGCAGAGGCACCACCCGACGCCGCGTGGAGCGGCCCGACCCACGCCGGCGTCAAATCGCCTGCGCCGATCGTGATGCCGGATCTCGCGCGGCGGTTCGCCGTCACCGCGGCCCGGCTCGACCGGCTCGCCGCCGGCCACCCCATGGAGCCCTGGCTGCGCTTCGTCGCCCGACTCGCTCGTGCGCAGCACGCCGTGGCGAGCACGCTCGCACCCGCCGCATCGCTCGAAGCCGGCGACATCGCCCGCGCCACGCAGGCACGCCTGCCCCCACTCGCCGCCGACGGCCATCGTCGCGCCACCGCGTGGCGTGACGGTTTGACGCATCTCCTCGACCACCTGCAGCAACATGCCCCGCCCCACTCGCCCCATTCGCCCCACTCGACTCGACCGCCTTCACCCGCCTCACCTGTGGGAGCCGATTCATCGGCGATAACCGCGCCCGACGCCGACCTCCCCCCAGCCACCCTCGCCGCCATCGACTACCTCCGCCACAGCAGCGACGCCGCCCTCGAATCCCTCGCCGACAACTTCCTCCGCGGCCACATCCCCGCGGCCGATACCGGCGCCACGGTGTTCGTTGTCGCCGCCTTGCAGGTGTACTTCACCGCCTCCGCCGCGCGACTGGTCGCCGACGACCTCCGCCTCCTCGAAGAACGGTCGCTGTGCCCCTGCTGTGGATCGCCGTCCGTCGCCGGCGTCATCACCGCGAGCGGCATCATCCCCGGCACCCGTTACCTGTATTGCTCGATGTGCTCGACCGCGTGGAATCATACGCGGGCCGTATGCGTCACCTGCGGGGGCACCCGGCATCTCTCCCTGCAGGGCATCGAAGGCGACCCCGGCCTGGTCAAGGCGGAAACCTGCGCCGACTGCCACACGTACAGCAAGCTGCTGTACCAGTTGCGCGACACGCAGGTAGATCCCTACGCCGACGATCTCGCCTCGTTCGGCCTCGACCTGATGGTGAGCGAGGAAGGTTTCGCCCGGCACGCGCCCAACCCGTGGCTGCTGACGGGAGACAGCGAGGAAGATATCGGGTAGATAATCGGTGCATGGCCGATTCCGAACCGAATGCCCTTCGCCGCCTTCCCGCCGTCGCCACCGTGTTGGCGACCACCACGGCCGCCGTGCTGCTGGAGCGTCATGGGCGCGTCGCGACCACCGACGCGATCCGCCAGGCGATCGACTCGGCTCGCGCGGCGCTTCGAGATGCCCAGGCCGCCCCAACGATCACGCCGGTACCCGACGCCGACGAGCTTGCACGACATGCCGGCACGCTTCTCGACGCCCGGAGGCCGGGACTGCGCCCGCTGTTCAACCTGACCGGCACCGTCCTGCATACCAACCTCGGTCGCGCCGTGCTCGCCGAGGCCGCCGTGGACGCCGCCGTGGCGGCGATGCGCCATCCGGTGGCGCTCGAATACGACCTCGACAGCGGTTCCCGTGGCGAACGCGACGACCACGTCCGCGACCTGCTGCGGGAACTCACCGGCGCCGAAGACGCCACCGTCGTCAACAACAATGCGGCAGCCGTGCTGCTCTGCCTCAACACCTTCGCGCTGCGCCGCGAAGCGATCGTCTCGCGCGGCGAGCTCATCGAGATCGGCGGCGCGTTCCGCATGCCGGACATCATGCTGCGCGCCGGCGCGGATATGGTCGAAGTCGGCACGACCAACCGTACCCACGCCGCGGACTACCGCCGTGCGATCGGCGAACGAACCGGCATCGTGCTCAAGGTCCATACGTCGAACTTTCGCATCCAGGGTTTTGTCGCGGAAGTCGCCGCGCGCGAGCTGGCAGCGATTGCGGACGCCGCCGGCGTGCCGCTCCTGAACGATCTGGGCTCGGGCAGTCTCGTCGACCTGTCGCGCCATGGCCTGGCCAGGGAACCGACGGTCCGCGAAGCCGTCGACGACGGCGCGCGACTGGTCACTTTCTCCGGCGACAAGCTACTCGGCGGCCCGCAGGCTGGCTTCATCGTCGGCGACCGCGCGCTGATCGCCGAGATCAATCGCAATCCGTTCAAGCGTGCGCTTCGCGTCGACAAGGTTCGCCTGGCAGCGATCGAGGCCACGCTCGCCCTGTATCGGGACCCGGACCGACTCGCCGAACGCCTGCCGACGCTGCGCTATCTCGCCCGGCCTCTTGCGGACATCGAGGCGCAGGCGAATCGCCTGCGCCTGGCCACGGCACAGGTCATGGGCGAAGCCTTCGCGGTCGACGTCGCTCCCTGCGAGAGTCAGATCGGTTCCGGAGCGCTACCGCTGAACACCCTCGCAAGCGCGGCGCTGCGGATCCGTGCGCGAGGTAGTCAGGACGCCCTGGAACAACTGGCGACGGCGCTGCGCTCGCTCGCCGCTCCCGTCATCGGCCGGGTGTCCGAAGGCGCCTTGCTGCTCGACCTGCGCTGCCTGGACGAAACAGACGAGGATGCCTTTATCGACGCGCTGGGCGAACTCGACGCGGCCAGCCTGACCGCGCAACGTCCGTGATCGTCGGTACCGCCGGGCATATCGACCACGGCAAGACGGCCCTGGTCAGGGCGTTGACCGGCGTCGATGGCGACCGCCTGAAAGAGGAAAAGGCACGAGGTATCACCATCGACCTCGGCTTTGCCTACCTGCCGCTGGCGGACGCACCGCCACTCGGCTTCATCGACGTGCCCGGCCATGAGCGCTTCGTCCACACCATGGTCGCCGGAGCCGCGGGCATCGACATCGCGCTGCTTGTCGTCGCCGCCGACGATGGCGTCATGCCGCAGACGCGGGAGCACCTGGCCATTCTGGATCTGCTCGGTACCCGACGGGCGCTGATCGCGCTGACCAAGGCCGACCTGGCAACGGCGAAACGCCTCGACGAGGTTCGGCAGCAGATTCGCGACACGACGAAGGGCACCGCCCTGGCCGATGCCGCGATCCTGGCCGTTTCGTCGACGACCGGCCAGGGTATCGACGCACTCAGGGAGCGGCTTGTCGCCGAAGCGCGCGCACTGGACGAGCGCAGCGACGCAGGACGCTTCCGCCTCGCGATCGATCGCGTGTTCACCCTTGCCGGCATCGGTGTCGTAGTGACCGGCACCGTGCTGTCGGGCGTGGTGCGCGTACGCGACGCCGTGCGCCTCAGCCCGTCGGGTCTGCCGGCGCGTGTCCGCTCGCTCCATGCACAGAACCGACCGGTGGAAATCGGACGCGCAGGCGACCGCTGCGCCCTCAACCTGGCTGGCGACGGCGTGACCCGGGAAGCGATCCATCGCGGCGACATGCTGGTCGATCCTTTCCTCCACGCGCCGGCCGATCGCATCGATGCGCGGTTGCATCTGCTGCCTTCCGAACCGCGGGCTGTCGAGCCGTGGCTTGCCGTGCGGCTGCATCACGGCTCGGCGGAAGTCGGCGCCCGCGTCATCCCGCTCGAAGGACAGCAGCTACGCCCAGGCAAGACGGCCGACGTGCAGCTGGTGCTGGACCGGCCTGTCGCCGCTGCCGTCGGGGACCGCTTCGTCCTGCGCGATGTATCGGCCCGGCGGACCATGGGCGGTGGGCAGTTCATCGATCTGCGCGCACCCGAGCGCCACCGACGCACGCCGGCGCGGGAGGCCGAACGTGCCGCGCTACGGATCGACGATCCACTGAGGAGTCTTGCCGCCCTGCTCGACGCCTCGCCATCGGCACGCGATCTGGATGCCTTCGCACGCGATCGCGCGCTGTCGTCGGCGGCGCTGGACGAATTAGTCGGCGCGCTCGCCCCCTTGGTCTTCGATGCGGGCGAACAACGCGTCGCGATCAGCCTTGCCGAATGGCAACGCTTCGTCGCCGCCGTGCTCGAGCGCCTCGGGAACTTCCACGCGTTCTATCCGGACGTGCAAGGCATGGCGCGTGAAAAACTGCGCAAGGCATTGAAGCCGGTATTGCCAGCCGCCGCGTTCGCGTTGGCTCTGCAGCACGCCGACCTGAGCGGCCGCATCGTGCGCGATGGTGCCTTCGTTCGCCTTGCCGCTCACACCATGCAGATGAGTCCTGGGCAGCAGTCGCGCTGGACTGCCGTTGCGCCGCTTCTCGGCGGCGAGGCGCGCTTCCGCCCACCGCGCGTACGCGATATCGCCGGTGTTCTTTCCGCTCCCGAAGGGGATATCCGCCAACTGTTGAAGCTCGTCGCACGGATGGGCCTCGTCGACGAGGTCAGCCACGATCATTTCTTCCTACGCGCCACGGTGCACGAGATGCTGCAAATTGCCGCCGATATCCAGAGCCATGCCGAGGATGGCTGGCTGACCGCCGCGCCGTTCCGCGACCGACTCGACTGCGGGCGCAAGGTGGCGATCCTGGTACTGGAATTCTTCGACCGGCACGGCGTCATGTTGAAGCGCGGTACGCTTCGCCGGATTCAACCGCGCTATCTGGACCTTTTCGCGCCGACCACGTAGCGTTCGCCGTCATGGAAGAGCATCGTCCCCGGTGGGGCGTCCGGACTTCAAATCCGGGTGAGGCAGCCAGTCTGTCTCGGGTGGGTTCGACTCCCATGCTCTTCCGCCAGTTCAGCCGACCTCGATGCCTGGGCTGCCCTCCACCACCGTACCCACGATGCTGGCACGCGGATAGCCGGCTTCCTCGATCATCGTCCGTAGGGCCGCGGCGCGCTCCGCCTTGCAGGCGACAAGCAGGCCACCGGAGGTCTGCGGATCGGTGAGCAGGTCGCGGCGCCATGCAGGCAGGTTCCCGGCGAGCGTGACGCCTTCGCCATAGCTGTGCCAGTTCCGCTTCGATGCGCCGGTGATATAGCCCGCCTCGGCCAACGCTTTCGCCTGGCCGAAGAAGGGAATACGCGCTTCGTCGAGCGCGATGCGTACGCCGCTGCCGCGAGCCATTTCCATCGCATGACCGAGCAGTCCGAACCCGGTGACGTCGGTGATCGCATGCACGTCGTCGTCCTTGCCCAACTCGTGCCCGATGTGGTTGAGCAACGTGGTCGAGGCGATCAGTTCGTCGTAGGCCTCCGGCGGCAAGGCCTGTTTCTTGAAGGCGGCCGAGTAGACGCCGACACCGATCGCCTTGGTGAGGATGAGCACGTCGCCCGGTTTCGCGCCGGTGTTCCTGCGTACGTTCGACGGCGCACAGAGGCCGATTGCCGCAAGCCCGTAGATCGGCTCGGCCGAATCGATCGAGTGACCGCCGGCCACCGGGATACCGGCCTGGGCGCAGATCGCCTCGCCACCGGCGAGAATGGCCCGCACGGTGCCGATGTCGATCTTGCCCAGCGGCATGCCGAGGATGGCCAGTGCCATGATCGGCTTGCCACCCATGGCGTACACGTCGGAAAGCGCGTTGGCCGCGGCGATGCGACCGAAGTCGTGGGGATCGTCGACCACGGGCATGAAGAAGTCCGTCGTGGCGATCACGCAGGTGTTTTCGTCCACCTGCCACACCGCCGCGTCGTCGCTGGATTCGTTGCCCACCAGCAGCTGTGCGAACGGCATGGCCGCAGGCTTGTCGGCGAGCAACTGCTGGAGCACCGACGGGGCGAGTTTGCAGCCACAGCCACCGCCGTGCGCAAGTTCGGTCAAACGCGTACAAGTCATGGAAAGCTCCACCAAAGTCGCGCTGGCACGACGGAGGGATTCTGCGGCAGCATAACCCTAGTCGAATTCCGGGGGGATGCCATGCCTGCCGCTCTGCGTAGTGCCCGAACCCTGCGCTGGTCCGTCTTCCTGCTGTTGGCGGTCGCCGGACTCTTCTACGTCAAGTGGTTCCCGTATTACGGACGCGCCTTCGACGCCGCCGCGCAGCACTCCATCGGCAAATCCATCCTGATGGGCGATGCCTCCAGCGCCCCCGATCCCTCGTTGGCCGCCGCCCTCGGCTACGCGCTGGCGTACGGCAAGGCGATATGGAAGGCCATGGTGCTTGGCCTGTTGCTGGGCTCGGGCGTCCAGGCTCTGATACCGGCCAGCTGGGTAAGGCGGGCCATGGGCAGCGCGAGCTTCGCCGGCACCGTGGCCGGCGGTCTGATGGGCATACCGGGAATGATGTGTACCTGTTGCGCCGCGCCCGTCGTCGTCGGCCTGCGCAGGCAGCAGGCTGCAGCCGGGCCGTCCGTCGCCTTCTGGCTTGCGAACACCATGCTGAATCCGGCGACGCTGGTGTTTACCGGATTCGTGCTCGGCTGGAACTGGACCTTGTTGCGCGTGGTATTGAGCGTGCCGATGGTTTTCGGGCTGGGCTATCTCGCCAACCGGTTCGCGCCGGCGCAAGGCCCGTTGCCTGTCGGCAGGCGTCGCGCGGAGCCCGAACCCGACATCGAAGACCCGTCGCTGGCGGACGTCGGTCGGCGGTGGCTCACGGTCTTCCTGCGGATGACCCTGCGACTGATTCCCGAGTACATCGTGATCGTCCTGCTGCTCGGCGCCGCGCGTGCCTGGATGTTTCCGCACATCGGCCCGGACATCGGCGAGCAATGGTTCTGGATCGTCGCCCTGGCCGTGGCAGGCATGCTGTTCGTCATCCCCACCGCGGGCGAAGTGCCGATCGTGCAGGCCATGCTCGCCCTCGGCATGGGTGTTGGGCCGGCGGCTGCGCTGTTGCTCACGTTGCCGCCGGTGAGCCTGCCTTCGATGGCCATGCTGGGACGCTCCCTGCCCTGGCGGTTGCTCCTGACGCTGGCCGCGGCCGTGGTTGTCTTCGGCATCCTGGCCGGGGCGATCGCCTCTGGCCTGGACATGCGTTGACGCGGGTTACGGCCGTACTTCAACCCACTGACTGCGCCACGCCGGCGCGTCGAACGGATCCGCGAAATATTGCGTTTCGTGCGCAACCTTGCCGTCCCTGAATTCCATGATGCTCACCGTAAAGGCGCGCTTGCCCTCGTAGGTGATGATGTATTCGGTCACCCACAGATGATCCTGGCCGACGATGCGGCGCACCTTGAAACCGGACGGTTTGCCGGGGTGGTGACTGCGCAGGGCCTGCAGGTTATGCCGGCCGTGGATGATCTCGCCCGACTGCGGGTACTCGCATAGGGCATCGTCGTGATAGATCTGGTGCTCGGCAACCTGATCGCCTGCGGCCGAGGCGGCCCAGTGCCGGTCGATCGCCGACCGAATGCTCTGCTCGTCCATCGCGTGCCTCCCGTGGATGATCCTGCCAGGGGACGCTAGCACTTCGCCTTGTGGGCCGACATCAGCCCTAGGTATGCCCGAGCGCCGGTCGGGGCCCCCGACGCATATACTATGTGACTCGTTTGTTTCACTACGTACCCAAAAACATGTTGAGAAGCGACCAAGTTCTCGTCACCGTCGGCACCGCCTGCACCCTTTCGGCGGTCGGCTCGACGGAAACCTACCAGGCCCTGGTGGCCCGGTCGGACGAATTCCTTCCCCTCGCGGCGTTCGATGCCGGCCTGGTGGACATCGACCCCGAAGCGGCCAGCGCCGCCGATGGCATGCGCTGGGCCACGGGCGACCACGCCGGCGAGCCGGTATCGCTGGACGAACTGAAGCGCCTGCATGGCGACTCGCTTCGCGCCAACAGCGGCATCCGGCATGTGCCCGGTGTGCGCGAGTTGGCACCACGCGTGGTCACCGACATCGCCGCACCGCTGCCGCACGATCTGGAAACCGTCGGTCTTCGCCGCCTGGCGGGACTTCGCTACGAAGACATCCGTGGCTCCAGGCTCAAGGACATGCACGGCCTCTTCCAGGACGATCCGCTCCTGAGCCCGTCGTTGCAGGCGCAGCTCTTTGCCTACGGTGCGCTGGGCGCGCTCGCCGGCCTGCCGCGTCCGCTCTCCGAGCTGGTGCCGAACCCGTTCGACTTCCGCGTCGCCTCGGCGACCGCCTTCGGTGGCATGGATGCGCTGGGTCAGTGGTTGCGGCCCGACGCGCCGCTGCCCGAAGGCGGCATCCCCAAGGACACCTTCGCCGTGCGTCTCGCCCACTCGCTGGGCTCGCATGGGCCGGCGCTGGTTTCGACGATGCTCGCGCCGAGCTACAGCATCAGCCGCGTGCTGAAGAATCCGGAACTGCGCGAATCGCTGCGCTCGGAAGACATCGGCTACACCCGCGTGCCGCAGGCCCCGATGACCGCCGTGGGCGCCTGCGCCTCGAGCCTCATCGCGCTGGCCGATGTCGCCCCGCAGATGCTGTTCGACTACCCCGGCTTCCACAAGCCGCAGATGGTCCTGCTCACCGCGGCCGATGCGGCCCTGCAGCCGCGCTACGGCATCCTCGAAGCCTTCGGCGGTGGCGCGCTGATGACCGGCGACAAGCTGGCCACCAAGAACGCCGCGCATGCCGACGGCAATGTACGGACCGTGCACGACTCGCTCGCGCCATTCGACATCGATGCCGACGGCACCGTGGTCGGTCACGGCGGCTCGGGCCTGCTGGTGACGACACTCGAGTTCGCCCTGCGCAACCAGTTGGATATCACGTCGATCATCGTCGGCTGGGGCCAGAGCGGCGAAGCCGGGGGCAAGGCGCATTTCGCCGGCGTCGGCTTCGGCGGCGAGAACGCGCTGGTGCAGGCGCTGGACATGGCCTTCGAAGGCCACGGCTACGGCGTCGGCGATTTCCACTACCTGGCCGCGCATGCCACCGGCACGCGGACCAATTCAAAGACGGACCTGGGCACGGCACTGGCCGGCCTGCGCGGTGCCGCACAACGGCAAGGCCATGCCGATGAGCTGCCGAAGCTGCTGGTCGGTACGCCGAAGGCGGTGGGCGATGGCCACACCATGGGCGAGACGGGTCTGAAGGCCATGTCGCAGGCCGTGCAGTTCGTGCTCGGTCGCACGGCACCTGGCGTGCCGACCCTGCGTCGACTCGACCCGGACCTTGCCGAGATCGCCAGTCACTTTCACCTGCAAGCCGAGCCCTCGCCCGGCAATGCCGATGGCGGCGCGATCTGCGCTACCCAGGGCTTCGGCGGCTATAACGGTGCGGTGGCACTGCGCTCGGCAACCGCCGACGCGTTCGCCCGTTATCAATGCGATGCGGACACGCTGGCGGCTTATCTCGCGGCGTGGCCGACCATCCGCAGCGAGCGCGAGAAGCGTGAGCGTGCGGCGCGTCGTGGGCCGAAGCTGGCCCTGGCGATGGCCGAGAAGCATCGCTGGATCGGGCTCGATTAGGATTTCACACATCATCGATTGACCGTGCCGCATGCATGATCGAGGGTTGAGGACGTTGCCCATGAGTCGTATCGAGCCGGGCTCCTTCTTTTCGACACCCGGCCATCCGCTGTCCGCGGACCGGCAGGCGTCGGGAATCGTCGACGTGCGGACCGTGGAACTGGGCTGGAGCGGCACCGCCATACCGCCGGCGGTACTGGTCACCTACGACATCGATACCTTCGACGTAGAGGCATTCGCGCGGCACGGCGTCGACATGCCGGCGAGCATCGCGCGCAGCGTAAAGAAACGGCAAGCCGAGTTCTTCATGGGGCGGCTGGCGGCGGGGGATGCGCTCGCGGCGCTTTGGGCGGGTGGTCGCGAGCGGCCTTCGCCGCTGAAGCGGCTCCCACAGGGGGCTGAGGATGCTTCGGGACGGCACGTTCCGATCGGGGCTTCGCGGCAGCCGGTCTGGCCTGACGGTATCGTCGGCAGCATTACCCACGCGGGGCGTTACGCGGCCGCGGTCGCGGCGGACGCTCGTGGCGTCAGTGGCGTCACTGGCGCAACTGACCTCACCGGTGTCACTGGCGCCGCTCGTGTCGCCGACGTCGGCGGCATCGGTATCGATATCGAACAGAGGATTGCCGCGCAGACGCGCCAATCCGTCGAAGGGACCGTGCTCAACGCGGCGGAACAAGCCTTGCTGCACGCGCTTGCCGGCGATCTTCCCGATGAGCGGTCCTACGAGACCTTGCTGACCATCGCGTTCTCGGCGAAGGAGAGCTTCTTCAAGGCCAGTTTCGCCACCGTAGGCAGCTACTTCGACTTCGACGCCGTGGAGCTCACCGCGCTGGATGTCGCCGGCGGTACGCTCGAGCTCACCCTCGCGCGAGACCTGGCGGCCGCCCTGCCCCGGGGACGGCGCGTCATGTTGCGCCATCGTCCCATCGACGCCGACACCGTACTGACCAGTTACGTTTGGTGAATGCGTGGCCCGTCAGGCCCGCGCATGCGTCAACACGATCTCGTTCTGCCGGTTCCGCACCGCGAACCATATCCGCCAGAAGTACAGCACGCCGATGGCGCCCTCGAAGGTCGAGCCGACCACCCAGGCGGTCGGCAGGAACTCGGGATCGCCGACGTGCCCTGCGGTGATGAGATAAACGGTGGGAATGCTCAGCACCCACATCAGGACGAAGCGGGTGACGAACAGGAACCTGGTCAGGCCAAAGGCCTCCAGTACCGCCGAGCCTGTCATGGAAAAGGCGAAAGCCACGGAGTAAGTCCAGAGTACCTTGGACGTGGCGAACGAGGCCCGGCGAATCTCCTCGGGCTTGCCGTCGAGGCCGAAGGGATTCAGCAGCAGATCGGGCGTGACGATCTGGAAGAACGAGATGACCGCGATGTAGATCGCCTCGATCGTCAGCGTGACCAGGATGATCCGCGGTATCTGGGCGTAGTCCCCCTCGCCAAGCGCATTGCCACACAGGACGCTGCATCCGATGCCGAGCCCCAGCAGGGGAATCACGCCCATGTAGCTCACGGTCAGGTTGACGTTGTTGGCGGCAAGCGCAATGGCGCCGAGCCCGGCGATGATCCAGATGAAGGCGGCATTGCCGAAGTTGCCGATGCCCGCCGTGACGCCGAGCGCGAAGCCCTTCCTGATGCGCGGAAGGAGGTCGCCCAGGTGGACGCCACGCGTCGCCACGAGCTTCCTGACGTCCTTCCACACATCGGCGGGCATGTAGATCAGGTACAGCAACAGCATCGCCAGCGTGCCGAACAGCGTACCGATCGCCGACCCGCGTATGCCGAGTTCGGGCAGGCCGAACGTGCCGAACACCAGGCCGATCGTCATGACGATGCCCACCGCCTGCCCGATGAGCCCGACGATCAGGGTGATACGCGTCTTGCCGATGCCGTTGAAGTACGACGTAAGCGCCATGTTCATCGTCATGACCGCGCCGAAGAAGGCGGACCAGTACAGGAACTGAGACTCCAGGGCCGTGATCGTGGGCGGCCGGTTGCTCAGGAAGGGAATGCGCTCGATCACCGGCGCCATGAACAACAGGACCACCGAGAACACGACGCCGACCAGTATCCCGATGGCGGCCTGCCAGGCGGCGTCGCCATGCCCGGACCGGCCGTACGCCTGGGCGACGCACGACCGGGAAAAGCCGACCACCGCAGCGAAGAAACCGATGATGGCCATGGCCGTGTAGATGGCCGGTCCCGATGCGGCGAGCGTATCGCTCGAATACCTCGCCAGGCAGATGCGATCCACCAGCATCATGACGAGGTTGCCGATCATCGAACCCATGAGCGGGATGGACACGGAGAGGACGCGCCGGGCGATACGCAGGTTGGACGCCGGAGTTTGCGATGGCACGTTCATGTCCCGGCGTCCGTGCGCAGCTTCAGACGCACGGGCACCGCGCTGGGCGCCATGAAGAAATTCAGCAACTGCTTCGGCGGCGGCGCTTTCGGGTCCGGTTCGAGTTCGAAGTGACGCATGATCATCGAGACCACGATCTTGATCTCGGTGAGGGCGAGGAATCGCCCCGGGCACAGACGGGCGCCGCCACCGAACGGAAAGAGCTTGCGTGCGGGGTCTTCTTCCTTGGGAGGACGATGCTCGAAGATCCAGCGCTCCGGCCGATACTGTTCGGCCTCGGGAAACTGGGCTTCGTCGAGCCCTTCGCCCGCCGTCGAAACGACCACCGCGGTGTTCTTCGGGATGAAGGTGTCACCGACGACGCAGTCGGCATTGCTCACCAGGCCGATATACGGCGCGACGGCTCGTAGCCGCTGTGCCTCGCTGTGCGCGGCCTCGAGATAGGGGAACTGCTTCATCATCTCCCAGTCCCGGGCCAGGGAGGCCTCACCGAGCACGGCGTCGACTTCGGCGGCGAGCGCATGGGCCGCCGCCGGATTCCGCGCAAGCAGGATCAGCATCCAGGCGATGGAGTTGGCCGTGGTGTCTTCACCACCGATCACGCTGAGGATCGCGTTGCTGACCAGTTCCTCGTCGGTGAAGCCGGATTCGGGGTCCTCGCTGGCGGCGATCATCGCCTCCAGCATGTTGCCCGGCTTGGCCTGGAGCTGCGCCTGTTGGCGCATGCGTTCGCGCGTGCCGGCGATGAAGCCGGCGACGGCCTGCTCGATCTCCGCCGACGACTTCTCCGCCTGCCGGTCCACCGGCAGCTTGAAGTACTTCCAGTAATGGAACGAGGCGGTGGTGCGCTGCCCGAGCCGCTGGAACATGGCGTCGATATGGTTCTGCAGGGCGTTGTCGTCATCGTTGACCGCATCGATGTCGTGGCCCATCGCGATACCGACAATGGTGTCCAGCGCCATGGCCTTGAGATCGCGCTTCAGGTCGACCGGCTTGCCTTCGGCCAGCAATGCCTTCCACCGCTCCAGCATGCGCTCGGTCATCATCACCATGGTCGGAAAGAAATTCCGGATCACCTCGACGTTCAGGCCCGCCATGACCAGCTTGCGCTGCTTGCGCCACGTCTCGCCTTCGGCGGTGAACACGCCGCCGATGTTAAGGTCGTTCATGATCGTGCGCAGGCCTCCGCTACGCCGGAAGCCCTCCGGACGCTCACGCAGCACGTTGTTGACCGTCGTCGCATCCGAGACGATCACCATGGGGTTGCCGAACACCTGCAGGCGAAACATCGGCCCGAACTCGCGCACCCATCCCGTCAGTTTCAGATGCATCTGCCGCCCGCTCAGCTGCAGCGCGTTGCCGACGAAGGCATGGCCGGCCGGTCCCGGAAGATCTTCGATTCTCCGAGAGTAACCGAGCGTATTCATGTCCATGATCGTTTCCTGGGTCGGGGCGGTCATTGGTTGACGGACCATTCGATCTTCCGTGCGTGGCCTTGCAGCCTGCCGGCGATATCCCGGGCCAGTTTCTCGATGTAAGGCGGCCTCACGATGGACAGATGGCTTCCTCCGATGCGTGCCACGCGCAGATGCTTGCCGAGTATGTCGTTCCAGCCCAGCGTCAGGTCCTCGCCCTCGGCGCGATCGGCAGCGAAGAACGTCACCGCGGCTTTCGCCGGTGGCGCCCGATAATCGTCCGCCGCTTTTGCGCTGGCCCGATAGAGCGCCAGCGTGCGCCTGACCTGGTCCGGCTCGAGGTGGTTCGGGATCAACGCCTCGCGCTGGCACACGGCGAGCATCGCCTCGAGGTCGCCGCGGCCTGCGATGGCCATCAGCTCGTCGAACGCGGGATGCAGGCGCGCATCGGCGACGTGATTGACGTCGATGATCCACGTCAACAGCGCCCTGCATGCGTCGGACTTGACGGGATGCTCGGCCAGCTGACGCGCGCGCATCGAGGGGCTGCCGGTATCGATCATGCCGACGAAATGGACGGCCTTGCCGGCGGTCAGCAGGCGATGGGCTATCTCGTACGCGATCATGCCGCCCAGCGACCAGCCCGCGAGGAAGTACGGCCCTGACGGCTGTACCTGGCGTATGGCGTCGAGGTAGGCCGTCGCCAGTTCGTCCATGCTTGCCCGCGGTGTCTCGCCGACGTCGAGCCCGCTTGCGGCAAGGCCGTAAACCGGCTGGTCGGCGTCCAGATGCTGGGCCAGGTCGAAGGCGAACTGCACGCCACCGCCGATCGCGTGGATGAGGAACAGTGGATTGGATGTTCCGCTCCGGCGGATGGGCACCAGGTTGGGGTGAAGCTCCGAGGTCTTGCTCGAATCGACGAAGCTGGCCAGCGCGCCAAGCGTCGGGTAGGAGAAGAGGTCGCGCAGCTCCAGGTCGGTGACCTTTCGCTTGCGCAGCTGCGAGACCAGTTGCGTGGCCAGAAGCGAGTGCCCGCCGAGTTCGAAGAAGTCGTCGGTGACGCCGACCCGGTCGACTTTCAGCACCTCGGCCCAGACCGCCGCGAGCGCCTTCTCCGTGGCCGAGCGCGGGGCGACGTAGCCTGCTTCGCCCTGGGCCATCTCCGGCGCCGGCAAGGCCTTGCGATCCACCTTGCCGTTGCTCGTCAACGGCATCGCGTCCAGTACGACGAAATACTCCGGCACCATGTAGTCCGGCAGGGTTTGCAACAAGCCGATACGCAGGGCGGTCGCTTGTGGAATCGCCCGGCCGTCGTGGGCGACCAGATAGGCCACCAGGCGGGCCACGCCGCGTTCGTCCGGCCGTGCCAGCACCACCACGTCACGTACCGGGTCCATGGCCGCGAGGGTCGATTCGATCTCGCCCAGCTCGATGCGCAGGCCACGGATCTTGACCTGATGGTCGCTGCGTCCGAGGTATTCGATGGTGCCGTCCGGCAGGTAACGCGCGAGGTCGCCCGACAGGTACATCCGGGCGCCTGGCGTGGCGCTGAACGGATTCGGGATGAAGGTCTGCGCGGTGAGCTCCGGACGATTGATGTAGCCGCGCGCCAGACCGATACCGGCGATGTAAAGATGCCCGACCACGCCGACCGGCACGGGGTTGAGCGACTCGTCCAGGATGTGGATCTGGATGTTCGCGATCGGCATGCCGATCGGTACGCTGCCCAGCGTGCTGTCCTTGCTGCACGGCCAATAGGTGACATCGACCGAGGCCTCGGTGGGTCCGTACAGGTTATGCAAGGCCACATGGTCCCAGGTGGCGAAGAAACGCTGTTGCAGTTCGAGCGGCAGCGCCTGCCCGCTGCACATGACCTGGCGCAAGGAAGCGCCGCTACCGGCTTCCAGTTCGTTGAGGAAGACCTCGAGCATGGGCGGCACGAAATGCGCGGTGGTGATGCGCTCGGCATCGATGAGGCCGGCCAGATAGGCGACGTCCTGGTGGCCGCCGGGTTTGGCGACCACCAGCGTCGCGCCTTCGATCAACGGCCAGAAGAACTCCCAGACCGATACATCGAAGCTGAAAGGCGTTTTCTGCAGGACGCGGTCGACCGGCGTCAACGGATAGGCCTCCTGCATCCACTGCAGCCGGTTCACGATGCCTTGCTGGTCGATGCCGACGCCCTTGGGCTTGCCGGTCGAACCCGACGTGTAGATCACGTAGGCAAGGTTCGACGGTTGCGTCGCGTTGATCGGGTTGCCTGCTTCGTAGCCGGCCAGGGAGCCGGCCTCGCTGTCCAGCGCGAACACGGGCAGACCTGCGACCATGGGCACCAGGTCGCGAAGATGCTGCTGTGTCAGGATCGCGGCGGGCCGTGCGTCCGCAACGATGGTGGCCAGGCGGTCCGACGGATAGGTCGGATCGAGCGGCACGTACGCACCGCCCGCCTTGAGAATGCCGTACAAGCCGACGATCATCTCCAGCGAACGTTCGGTGCACAGCCCGACCAGCACGTCCGGACCCACGCCGAGCGAACGCAGGTGGCGTGCGAGGCGGTTGGACCGCGCATTCAGCTCCGCATACGTCAGCGAAGTGCCTTCATACGTCACCGCGACGCGGCCGGGATCGCGCGCCACCTGCACCTCGAAGAGCTGGTGCAACGTCTGCGTCGCCGTGCCGACGTTCGGGTAGACCCTGGCGGTATCGTTGAAGGCGTATAGCAGCTGCCGCCGCTCGGCGACACCCAGCATGGACAGCTCGCCCACGGCACGTTCCGGCTCATCGACGATCGACTGCAGCAGATGGGTGAAGTGACCGGCCATGCGCTTGATCGTGCTGGCGTCGAACAGGTCGGTGTTGTATTCGAACGAGCCGTGCAGGCCCTGCTTGTCCTCGGTGAGGGTCAGCGTGATATCGAACTTGGCCGACACGCATTCGTGCGGCACCAGCTCCAGCTGCAGACCGGGCAAGGCGAGGTTCATCGGCGCGTTCTGCAGCACCAGCATGACCTGGAACAGGGGCGAGTAACTGGTATGGCGCTCGGGCTGCACCGCGCCGACCAGCTGCTCGAACTGCACGTCCTGGTGCGTGTAGGCATCCAGCGTGTTCGCCCGCACTTGCCTGAGCAGATCGGTGAAACCGCGACCGAGGTCGACCTGGGTACGCAGCACCAGGGTGTTCACGAACAGGCCGATCAGCTCCTCGATGTCGCTGCGATTGCGATTGGCGATGGGCGTACCGACACAGATGTCGCTCTGTCCCGAATAACGCGCGAGCAGGATGTTGAACGCCGCGCACAACGTCATGAACAGGGTGGCCTGGGTCTTCCGGCTCAGCTGCTGGAGCCGGGCGGCGAGTTCGGCGGGGATGGCGTAGGTCAGCGCGGCGCCATCCTGCGTCTGCATCGGCGGCCGCGGGCGGTCCGTGGGCAGGGTCAACAGGGTGGGACTGCCGGCCAGTTGCCGCTTCCAGTAGTCGAGCTGGCGATCGAGCACATCGCCGCTGAGCCACTGCCGTTGCCAGCTGGCGAAGTCCACGTAGCGCATCGGCAGCTCGGACAAGGAGGGTGGCGCGCCGAGTGCACGCGTGGCGTAGAGCGTGCCCAGTTCCTTCACGAAGATGCCCATGGACCAGCCGTCGGAGACGATGTGATGCATGGTGAGCAGCAGCAGGTGTTCTCCCTCGGCCAGTTGCAGCAGGCTTCCGCGGACAAGCGGACCCCGCTGGAGATCGAACGGCGTGCGTGCCTCGTCGAGCATCAGCCAGCGCGTTTTGACATCGCGCTCCGTCTGCGACAGCGCGCGCAGGTCGTGCAGGAGCAGGGCCAGGTCGAGACGCTCGGCGATCCGCTGTGCGGGCGTGCCGTCCACGCTTTCGAAGGTCGCGCGCAAGGCGTCGTGACGGCCGACGACATCGTTCAACGCGCCCTGCAGCGCGTCGACATCGAGCTTACCCTTCAGCCGCACGGCGGCCGGAATGTTATAGGTCGGGCTGTGGCCTTCCAACTGGTCCAGGAACCACAGACGCTGCTGGGCGAAGGACAGCGGATACACCGCGTCCTGTGCGTGCCTGTCGACCGCTGCGGGACGGGCCTGCTCGGGCGAAAGGTTCGGCTCCGGTGCGATCGACCTCATGCGTTCGACCAGCGCCGTCACCGTCGGTGCTTCAAACACGGCACTCACCGGCAGGTCGACGCCGAACGTCGCGCGAAGTCGGGCGACGAGTTGCGTGGCCAGCAGGGAATGGCCACCGAGCTCGAAGAAATCGTCGTCGGCGGCGACCGAGGGGCGGCCGAGCAGGTCCTGCCAGATCCTGGCCACGATCGCGATCCGGTCCGCGGGCGCGACGTCCGCCGGCGCCGGAGCGATAGCGTCCGCCCCAGCCGCCGCCAGGAGCGCGGGCGACGTCGGCGCCGGATAGCGGACGTCCGTCCAGTAACGCTCACCGGCGAACGGATAGGTCGGCAGGCTGACCCGCCGGGGCTGGACCCTGCCGGAGGTCGCCAGGTGTCCGGCGCCGTACAACACCTGCCAGTCGAACGCGAAGCCCTTGACCCACAGGTCGAGCAGCTTGCCGAACTTGCCCTTGCCGACCCAGGCCTGCACGGCCGCCTGCATGTCTTCATCGTCGGACAGCATCGAGAACGCATTGCGCTTTGCCTGGCCACGGTAGACGTCCTCGATGTCCGTCGTACCGTTCGCGAGCGAGGCCAGCTTCTGCCGGAGTTCATCGAGGGACTCGACCACCAGCGCGAGCCTCTCCTCCATCGCTTCGCGCCCCACCTGCAGGGTATAGGCGACGTTCGCCAGCGTCATGTCCCCACCGAGGCCGGCCGGGGCGATCGCGGCCAGAAGCTGTTCCACCCGCGACTGCAGGCGATCCGGCGTGCGCGCGGACAGCACGATCATGACCGGCCCCTGGCTGCCCTGCCCCTCCGCCACGCCGGCATGCGCCGGCGCAATGTATTCCTCGATCACCACGTGCGCATTCGCGCCACCGGCACCAAACGAGGAGACGCCGGCGATCCTCGGCAACTCGCGCCGTTGGCCGTCGATCTCCAGCATGGGACGCTGCCACGGCGTCGAGGTCTGTTGCACGAAGAACGGCGTGTCGGCAAAGCGGATGTTGGGATTGGTCGCACCCGCGTGCAGGCTGGCAACCAGGGTGTGGTGCTTCATCTGCATGAGCACCTTGCTCACCCCGACGAAACCGCTCGCGCTCTCGCTGTGGCCGATATTGGATTTTGCCGAGCCGATGGCGCAGAACTGCCTGTCCGAGGTCCAGTGGCGGAACGCGCGGGACAGCCCGGCGATCTCGATCGGATCGCCCAGGCTGCTCCCCGTGCCTTGTGCTTCCACGTAGCTGACCGAACGTGCGTCCACGCCTGCCTTGCGCAGCGCGTCGGTGACCAGACTGGCTTGCAGCTGCGGGCTGGGAACCATGTAGCTGTTGGTCTTGCCCCCCGAGTTGATCGCGCTGCCCTTGATCACGCCGTAGATGTGGTCGCCATCCGCCACGGCCCGGTGCAAGGGCTTGAGCAGCATCGCGCCGACCGCTTCGGCATCGACGAACCCGTCGCCATCCGCGGCGAAGGATTTGCAGCGGTCGTCGCTGGCGAGCATGTTCATCGAGGCCAGGTCGATCAGCTGGGTCGGCGCGACGATCAGGTTCACGCCGCCCGCCACGGCGACGTCGCTATCGCCGCTGCGCAGACTCTCGATCGCCAGGTGCACCGCCGTCAACGACGACGAGCACGCGGTATCCACCGCCAGGCTCGGCCCCTGGAAGTTGTAGAGATGGGAAACGCGGTTGGCGACCGACCAGAACCGCGCGCCGGTGGCGTAGTGCTCGTTGGTGATGCCGACGAACAGGCCGACCTTGCGGCTCGCGCTCAGGTTCGCCGCCGTGTACCCGGCGTCTTCGATGGTCGCATGAACTTCCTGCATGAACAGGCGTTCCTGTGGACTCATCAGCTGCGCCTCGCGCGGCGTGATGTTGAAGAACAGCCGGTCGAAGGTGTCGATGTCGTCGAGCAGCCCTGCCCACTTCGTATACGTCTTGCCGGGTTGGTTCTTCTCGGCGTCGAAGTAGCGGTCGTGATCCCACCGGTCCGACGGCACTTCGACGACCATGTTCCGGCCTTCGACCAGGTTCGCCCAGAACTGGTCGACGTTCGCCGCACCGGGGTAGCGCCCGGACAGGCCGACGATCGCGACGTCGAACCCCGCCTGGACCGCCGGCGCGCTGGCCACCGTGGCTGTCGCGCGGACCACGGCAGGGTCTTCCCCGCGCGCCGTGGCGAGCGCGGGGGCCTCGCGCGTGGCTGCCAGTGCGGCGACCGTGGGCAGCATGCCCGTCCAGCGCATCAAGGCATCGGCATCGCTGCCGATGAAGTGGTCGACCAGGCCATCGATATCCCTGTGCTCGAAGAACACGGTCGTACTGACCTTGTCCTCGCCAAATACCTCGCGCAGGCCGTTCGTCAGCTCCATCACGAGGAGGGAATCGATGCCGTACTCGTCGAAGCCGATGTTTGCCTGCACGGCATCCAACGGAAGCGACAACGCGCGGCTTACCATTTTTCGGAACTGCAGGATGCTCTTTTCACGCAACGGCTTGTTCGAGGTGATGCCCGTGAGATCGCTCATAGCTGGAGTCGTCCGCTCAGTGGTCAGTCCGTGGGTCGGTTTGGGATGAAAAACGCGCAAGCTGAATTGCCCGAAGCGAACGCAGACCGCACCGGTCTCGTCGCAAAGGTCGATATCGAGTTTCTGTACGGCATCGCCAGGCGACGAGCCAGGGCTGTACCGGACGATCGCCCACATGTGCTCCGTGCACGGCGACAACACGTCAAGCGTCTTCAGGGCAAACGGCAGGGCCAGCGCGATGTCTTCCGCGCCGGTGGTGGCGATCTGCAGTCCCAAGGTCGCTTGCAGGGCCGCGTCCATGAGGCTGGGGTGCAAGGTGTACTGCTCGAGAGAGCCAGCGACCGAGCGAGGGAGTTCGATCCTTGCCAGCACCTGGCCCTGCCCCACGAAGAGCTCGGCCAGGCCACGGAAAGCCGGGCCATAGTCCAGGCCCTTGCTGTCGAACACGGCGTAGCACTGCGCCGCGTCCAAATGCACCACGGCGCACTGCGCGCGGGTGGCGGCAAGGTCATGGCGGGGAACCGGCACGCCCTCGCGCGCCGCGTGCGCCGAGACCACCACCGTTCCCCGGCCACACACGGCCGAGTGGCCGGCGGCGGCATCGGCGATCTCATAGTGCATCGCCTCGTCGGCCCCGGCTCGCAGACCCACGTGAAGCTCTACGCCGGCCGCGCCCGCCACCACCGGTCGGGCCCAGACCACGTCGCTCAACGACAGGACCGGCACCTGCGGCAGCGCTTCACGCGCGGCGGCAAGCGCCATCTCCAGCTGCGCCACGCCGGGCAGGACGCGCATACCTCCCACCCGGTGGTCGGCGAAGAAGAACTCTTCGCCGTCGAAGCGGCTGCTGAAGCGCACGCCCGTAGCATCGGACCTGTCGTGCTGTAGCAGCGGATGGCGGGCATCTGCCGTCGCCGCCACGATGCCCCTCGCCATGCCTACCCAACGCATCATCGCCTGTGCTTGGGTCGCGACGAAATGCGTCGCCAGCGCATCGATGCTCGGATACTCGAAGAACAAGGTGGTGGTGACCGCGTCCTCCAGCCCGATCTCCGCGAAGGCCTCGCGCAGCTGGTTGGTGAGCTCCAAAACGAGGATGGAATCCACCCCGTAGCGATCGAGGCCGGCCCTAGTATCGATATCCGCCAGCGGCATCTTCAGTGCCCGCCCGATCAAGCCCTTGATCCGCAGACGGCACTTTTCCAGCAACACGCCCTCCGACGAGTCCGCCATGCCAGCGCCCCGATCGTCCTCTGCCCCCCGCTCCTGTGCCCCCCGCTCCTGTGGCAGCTGCTCCTGTGGCAGCTGCCCCTGTGGGAGCCGCTTCAGCGGCGATAGCTCCTGCACCCGCTCCTGTGGGAGCCGCTTCAGCGGCGATAGCCCCTCCTCCACCGCCTGCCACACCACCCCATCACTCTCCGCCACGATCACCTGCTGCCCCAGGGCATGGGCCGATGCCGCGGGGAACGACACATGCCGGTAGCCTTCCTCGCGCAACACGGATTCCCAGCGCGAAGGTGCAAGGCTCGGGCACCCCGGTATGCGCAGCGCCTCATCCTCGTACAGCCACCAGCCATCCAGCAGGCCGAAGGTCAGGTGCGCCCAAAGCTCGCAGCTGCTCAGTTCGTTGAGCATGAGCAGGCCGTGCGTGCGCAGGATCGCCTTGGCATGGCGGAGGCTTTCGCGGATATCGCGCGTCGCATGCAGCACGTTGGTCGCGATGACCAGGTCGTAGCTGCCTGCCTCCACGCCCTGGCCATCCGGCGCACGTGCGATATCCAGCAGCTGATAGGTGAGGTAGGGATACAGCGGTCCATACTTCCGCTCGGCATGGAGCAGGAACGCACGCGACAGGTCGGTGTAGCAGTACTCGGCCACATGCGCCGCATACGGTGCCAGCCGCGCCATGATCCGTGCGCTGGTCCCACCGGTGCCCGCGCCGATCTCGAGAATCCGCACACGTGCTTCGGGATCCTGTCGCAGGCGCGCGGCCACGAACGCCACCACCTGGTCGCACAGCACATCGTTGAAGTGATCGGCGACGGCATTGCCCTGGTAGATCCCCTCGACCAGATGCATCGACGAGTCCGGAAACATCACGCTCGTCGCCGGCACGCTGCCGCGAAGAACGGCCGGCAACGCATGCAACATGTTGTCGACCAGATTCACCTGTGCGCGACGCACGTGGCCAGGTGTCGTCCAGGCAACCTTGCCCTGCTCCCATTCGGCCCAGGCAGCATCCAGCGCCCGTCCGCCACGACCTGCGCCCTCGGCGTCCGCCTGCGCGATCCAGTGAAGGCTATGCGCGAGCCACCGGGCATAGGCAGGCTGCAGACCCGATGTGTCGTTAACATCGGTGAAGCCCGATGCCTCGAGTTCACCGCGCAGGATCGCCAACGCCAGGCGGTCGATCTGCCGCTTGTCGTCGGCCAGTCGCGCGACATCGAGCGACAACGTCGTGGAGGAAGGCTCGGCAGCCAGTGCCTTGGCCAGTGACTCGTACGCAGGCGGCGCGTGGCTCACCTGCGTCGTGCCGATCGATGCACCGAACTCGCCTTGCGCAACGCCGGTCACCGTCTTGAGGAAGCCCAGCTGCGGCAAGGGCGAGCGGAGCAGCTGCTCGATGGCGCGCATGCCGTCGGCCGCCCCGATCGAGCCGATGCCTTGCCGGGCCATGCGGTCGCGGTATCCGGGCGAAGCGACGGCGCCGACATCGCCCCAGTAACCCCAGTTCATGACCTTCACCGGATACGGCAACCGAGAGGCGAGCTGCAAGCCGTAGGCGTCCTTGAACGCGCAGCCGGCCGCGTAGTTGCCCTGCCCCGCCGCCCTGGTGAAGCTGAGCATGGAGGAGAAGAACAACAGGAAGTCCAGCGGCAACGCGCCGAACACCTGCGACAACCTCACGCTGACGTCCACCTTGGCGGCCAGTCCGGCGCGCAGGCGCGCCTCGTCCATCTGGACAAGGCTCTTGTCCAGCAAGGCGATCGCTGCGTGCACCACACCGTGGATGGCCGGAAAACACGCAAGCACCTGGTCTCGCGCGCGTTCCAGCGCCGTCCTGTCCGTCGCGTCGGCAACGATGTACATCGGCATCGGGCCGAATGTGCCCAGGCGTGCCTGCGCACGCTCGATCGCCTCATCGCGCTCGCGTCGGCCGATCCAGACCATCTGCGCCCGGTGGGTGCGGATCATGTGTTCGCTCCACGCCTGGCCGATACCGCCCGCACCGCCGACGACGACGTACACACCGCCCTGTCGGTACACGGGTGCGGCCGGCGGCTCCATCGCCGTGACCACCGGCAGCAACGTCTGCCGGAACCACTGGCCGGCGCGCCATGCGAGTGCGTCGGCGCGTCGATCGAAAGGCAGCCGCAGCAGCTGTTCCATCGGCCAGGATGCCGCCGAAGGCATGTCGAGCACTCGCCAGGACCAGCGAGGGAATTCCTTGGCTACCACGCCCAGGAAGCCGTGTACGGCGGCGTGGGTCGGCAGCAAGGCATCGCCACGATGGACGGCCTGGGTCTGCCGGGTGAGGACGGTCCAGTGCAGCGGGCGTTCGTCGTAGCCGAGCGCGAGCAAGGCCTTGAGCAGGCGGAAGCCCAGCACCACGCCTTCCTGCTGACCCGAGATCAGGCCTTCATCGTCGCTGCCTGTTTCCGGCGTCGGCGGCATCCACACCACATGATCGATCGGGCCAAGCGCGCGTAGACCGGCTTCGATGTCCGCGATGCCGGCACTCGCGGGCAGCGGCAGCAACGCGGCGGCGGGGAAGATGGCTTGCCACGCCGTTTGCTCTTGCACCGTGCCGCCGAGAATGACGAGACGTTCCGCCGGACGCGAGACGGCTGCGTCGAGCGACGGGGTGACGACGTCCCAGATGGGCGTGAGGTAGGTGGCGTGCTCGTCGGTGCCAGGCACCGAGGCCTCGGCATGGACCCAGTAGCGGTCGCGTGCGAAGGGATACGTCGGCAGGCTGATGCGACGGGGGCGTGCGCCGACGTAGAGCGTCTGCCCGTCGAAGGTCCCGCCCGCGAGCCAGGCATCGAGCATTCGGCGTCGCTCGTCCGGTTCGGGGCGGGCCGCTACGGGCTCACCCGCGACGATCGCGGACAGCTGCTGGCGCAGTTCGTCGAGCGACCCGACGATCACGCCGAGCCTCGCTTCCATCGCTTCGCGCCCTACCTGCAACGTATACGCGAGGTCGTGCAAGGCGATGCCGGCTGCCTGCGGCGACGCGAGGAACGCGAGCAGCGAACTCACCTGTTCGCGCAGGCGATGTTCGTTGCGCGCGGACAGAAGCACGATAGCCGGGCCATCGATCACCGGAGCCACGGCGGTGGCGGGCAGGTATTCCTCGAGGACCACATGCGCGTTGACACCACCGAAGCCGAACGAACTCACGCCGGCACGACGTGGCAGCGGCCTGCCATCGTCATCGTGCATGGCGGTCCAGTCCCGTGTCTGCTGAACCACGTAGAAGGGACTGCCGACGAGGTCGATATACGGGTTGAGTTCCTCGCTGTGCAGGCTCTTGACCAGGGTCCGGTGGCGCATCTGCAGCAGGACCTTGATCACGCCCGCGACGCCGGCGGCGAGTTCCAGATGACCGATGTTGGTCTTCACCGAACCGAGGCCACAATGCGACGAGGCGACGGCAGCGCCGTCCGTGCTGGCGTACATCGCCTGGAACGCCGCCTTCAACCCGTTGATCTCGACCGGATCGCCCAGTGGCGTCCCCGTACCGTGCGCCTCGATGTACGTCACGGTGCGTGGGTCGATCCCGGCCTGTTCATGCGCCTTCCTGACCACCGCAGCCTGTGCCGTCGGATTCGGCGCGGTGAGCGAATTCGCATGGCCACCGTGGTTCTCCGCGACGCCGCGGACGACACCATGGATGTGGTCGCCGTCGCGCTCGGCATCGGCCAGTCGCTTCAGGACCAGCATCGCGACGCCTTCGCCGCGGACATACCCGTTCGCTGTGCGGGAGAAGGTCTTGCAACGACCGTCCTCGCTGAGCATGCCGGCCTGGTTGAAGCTGATGTGCGGCTCCGGGGTCACGATCGTGTTCACACCGCCGACGACGGCGACTGTCGCGTCACCGTTGCGGATCGCCATGACGCCGCGCCGCAGGGCGACCAGCGAGCTGGAGCATGCGGTCTCCACCGGTTCGCTCGGTCCGTGCCAGTCCAGCAGATAGCTGATCCGATTGGGTCCGACCGACGGAACGCCACCGGTCGAGGCATGTGCTTCGCCGCCGCGACCGGCGCGGTTCACCAGGGTGCCGTAGCCGGTCGCGCCGGTGCCGACATAGATCGCCGTGTCGCTACCCGACAGCGCCGGGCCGGCGTAGCCGGCGTCTTCGAGCGCCTTCCACACGTGGATCATCATCAGCCGCTGCTGGGGATCCATGAGTTCGGCTTCTTTCGGTGAAATACCGAAGAACAGGGGGTCGAACTCGTCGATGCCGTCGATGAAACCGCCCCAGCCGATCCGGGTCAGGTTTCGGTCCCAGCGGTCCGCGGGTATTTCGCCGATGCAGTCCCTGCCCTCGCGCAGGTTTTCCCAGAACGCCGCGATGTCGCGCGCCTGCGGAAAGTGGCCGCTCATGCCGATGATGGCGATCGGTTCGTGGGCGTCGTTCGGCCGCGATGCCGGAGCGGGAGCAGCCCCGGATCGAGGCTGGGCCGTTTCCGCCGTCGCCTGCATCGCGTCGGCAAACCGATCGGCAAGCGCGTCGCGGTGGTCACGGAGCAGGTGGTCGGCAAGCCCGTCCAGCGTCGGGTACTCGAAGAACAACGTCGGTGCGAGGCGCAGCTGGTATCGCTGGTTCAATGCGTTGCTCAACTCGGTCAGCGAGACCGAGTCGAAACCGTACTCACTGAACGTCGTGCCGCCATCGAGGTCGGCGGGCCTGACCTTGATCAGGGACGACACCAGGGTCACGAGGTCGTTCCTGAGCGATTCCTCGAGCGTGGCCTGGGAGATCGCGGAAGACGGCTGAGCCGCCGCGACGTGCCGCGACGCCGCAGGCGCGGGGCCGGCCGCGATCGCCTGGCGAAGTCGCACCGCGTCACCGGCGACCACAAGGACCTGGTTCGACGCGTTAGCCAACGCCTGGTGCAGCGCGAGGATGCCTTCTTCGGTGGCCATCGCATGCATGCCCATTTGCTGCACCATCATGGCGCGCGTCGCGGCATCCACCTGCATGCCGCCTTCGTCCCACAAGGGCCAGTTGATCGACAGCGTGCGCCCGTGGCGACGACCCAGCTTCACCTGTTCCGCGCGATGGTGGGCGAACGCGTCCATGAAGCCGTTCGCAGCGGCATAGTCGGCCTGCCCCACGCTTCCCATCACCGATGCGATGGACGAGAAGCAGACGAAGCAGTCGAGCCGGATGTCGCGGCTCGCCTCGTCGAGATGAACGGTGCCGTCGACCTTGGCGGCGAGTACCTCCAGCAGTTCCTCATGGGTCTTCGCGACCAGGAAGCTATCGCGGATGACGCCCGCACTATGGATGATGCCGTCGAGGCTCTCGAATTCTTCCGGAATCCCGCGGACCAGTTCGGTGATGGCGGCTTCGTCGGCCACGTCGACCGCGTGGTAACGAACCGTGGCACCCAGGGCTTCGAGCGGGCGGATGCGCGCCCTGATCGCTTCATCCATTGGCGAGCGCCCGGTCAGGATGAGCACGGGATGCTCAGCCTGTCGTGCGATATCGCGGGCGACGATCATCCCCAGGCCGCCGACACCGCCGGTGATCAGGTAAACGCCGTGGGCCTTCCACGGCAATGCCCCGGCGGCGGCGTCCGCGCATTCCACCCACTGCGCTACCTGCCGCTCGCCGCCGACATAACGGACGTGCGCGTCGTCGCCTGCGAGGTTCTCGCGCAGCGCCTGCACGATGTCCTGCCCCGTTTCGACGGCAAGGACCTGGCCGACGATGCGCGAGCTCTCCTGCGCGGCGGTACGCAGCATGCCGCCCAGTCCGGCCAGCACGCCGGCCGCTCCGTCACGCGGGACGACCACCTGGACCCGATGCTTGCCAGGCGCACCCGCCAGCGAGCGCAACTGGTCGAGCAAGGTGGCAGCGATGGATGCGTACTGCGTTGTGACGTCGGCACCCCATGCCATGACGATGCACCGCGCGTCGGGGAACATGGCCGCGATGCGTTTTGAATCGATGTCCTCGCCGCCGGCGACGAGCACGACATGCCCCTCCGGACCGCCCGTCGCATGGGTCGGCGCCGGCGGACGTTGCGACGTCCACACCGGTTGCCATGACAGCGTCGCTATCGGCCCTGTCGGTTCGGCCACTCGCGCAACCGGAGGCATCACGACCTCCGTGCCGACCGGTACCCAGTAGCGCTCGCGGGCAAACGGATAGGTCGGCAGGCTGATACGGCGAGGACGCTCGGCGCCGTACAGGCCGTTCCAGTCAACCGCCAGCCCCTTCACCCAGCCGTCGAGCAACTTGCCGAACTTGCCCTTCGTCACCCACGCCTCGACGATGGCGGCGACATCGTCGTCGCCGGCGAAGACCGCCAGCGCTTCCCTGCTGCGTTTCGCCTGGCCCCGGTAGAGGCTGACGCGGGTTGCACCGCCGGCCAGATAACCTGTCAGCGCCTCGCGCAGTTCGTCCAGCGAGTCCACCTGCACGGCGAGACGTTCGTCCATCGCGTCGCGTCCTACCTGTAGCGTGTAGGCGAGATCGGCGAGTGCCATGTCCCCGGCCTCGGCGAGTGCCGAGAGGAGCTGTCGCACCTGCTCGTGAAGGCGCTCTTCGCTGCGAGCGGAGAGCACGATCAACGCCGGACCCGATGCGACGAACGTCGCTACCGGCGCAAGGTACTCCTCGATCACCACGTGGGCATTCGCCCCACCCGCACCGAACGAGGAAATACCGGCTATACGCGACCCGACCGCGGGCTTCGGCCACGGGGCCAGCTCCTGCTGCACCACGAAAGGCGTCTGGTCGAAATCGATGTTGGGATTGAGCACACGCGAATGCAGGCTCGGCACCAGTTGCCCGTGCTTCATCTGCAGCAGGACCTTGGTCACGCCGGCGATACCGGCCGCGCTTTCGCAGTGGCCGATGTTCGACTTGGCCGAACCGATCGCGCAGAACCTCGTGTCCTGGGTCCAGTGGCGAAACGCCTTCGACAGGCCGGCGATCTCGATCGGATCGCCCAGGCTGGTGCCCGTGCCGTGGGCTTCGATGTAGCTCACCGCCCGCGCGTCGATGCCACTCTTGCGCAGCGCCCGCTCGACCACCCTGGCCTGCGCGTTCGGATTGGGCACGGTATAGCCGTTGGTCTTTCCCCCGTGGTTCACCGCCGTGGCCTTGATCACACCGTAGACGTGGTCGCCATCGTCGATCGCCTGGGCCAGCGGCTTCAACAGCACCGAACCCACGCCCTCGCCCGGTACGTAGCCTTCGCCGCCCTCGCCGAAGCTCTCGCAGCGACCCTTGCCGGAAATGAACTTGCCCTGGGCGAGCATGAGGTACTTGTTCGGATGGACCGACACGTTCACGCCGCCGGCGATCGCCACGGCGCAATCGCCGCGCTGCAGGCTCTGGCAGGCCAGGTGAATCGCCGTGAGCGACGACGAGCACATGGTGTCCAGCGCCATGCTCGGGCCGTTGAAATCGAACACATAGGAGATGCGGTTGGCGATGGACGCCGGGCTGCCGGGCATGGCGATGAACCGACCGCGCGCCTGCTCCTGCGCGCCATAAAGCTGATATTCCTCATACATCACGCCAACGAACACGCCGACGTCACCCTCGTCGGCCACGTTGTCGCGCGTGTAGCCGGCGTCTTCCAGCGTCGCGTGCACGCATTCGAGGAACAAGCGCTCCTGCGGGTCCATCAGCTCCGCTTCGCGCGGGGAGATATTGAAGAACAGCGGATCGAACAGGTCCACGCCGTCGATGAAGCCGCCCCACTTGCCGTAGGTCTTGCCCGCCTTGCTGCGGTCTTCGTCGAAGTAGAGGGTGTGGTCCCAGCGCTCGGACGGAATCTCCGTGATGCTGTCCTTGCCCTGGCTGAGGTTCGCCCAGAATTCCTCG
>NZ_DATLIW010000033.1:0-31271 GCF_035539195.1 Luteibacter sp. | reverse complement strand
CCCTCGAGGCGAGTTCCGCACAAGTGGAGCGGCCGTAGGCCAATAAGAACATGGGCCGCGCAGCGGCCTTTCCGGTACGAAACGCGGAGGACCTGTCTGAGCAGCGAGGGTGGGCACCGAAGGCTCTGCGCCGCCACGTCCCAGCCCGCCGCCGCGACATCAGCCGCTGAGTGAACCAATGCCTTCGGCGTCCCCGGACTTCCGCGATGAACCATTTTCGTTGCGCAGTACGAGCCGGGCCATGGGGGGCGTGGGAGCCCCCGTGATCGCCGTCACGACCACGTGAACTTTACGTCCATTTTAGGTGTTCACGGGGATCATGCGTGCTATAAAGTTGGCCGCCCCGGCGGATCCGGTGCTACTTACGGATCGAACGTTTCGGTCGTAAGTATAGAATTATTCTGAAATTTCGGCCTCGGAGGCCAATTTCAGGAACAGATCCCGCAACGTGGGGTCGGAGAGTGACGCCGCGGCAGCGCGCAGATGGCGGGCGGCCGAGGCGGAAAGCGGTTTATGTCGGTCGGGAATGACTTCCTCGACCGGTAGGGGGGCCACTTTCACGGCAACCGAACTGGCTTTCGCGCCGAGGGCGCGGGCGGCCTCGAGGATCTGCGTCTGGTAAAGGCGCACCCGCGATGCCCAGGCCGAGGAGGGCGCAAGGAAGACGAGCCGGCCGTCGCGCAGGTCCGCAAAGCGGACGTTGTCGCGCAGCGGTTGCGGCAGCGTCGCGCGCAGTTGGCGGTCCAACGTGTCGAGTTCGCGGGCTCGTTTGGCCAGCGACGCGACAGGTCCGAACTCCGAGATGGACTTCAGTCCATGGGTGGAGCGGCGGGACGGTTGGTACGGCGGTGGCATGGACCGGCTTCAACTATTCGATGTGGAACGTATGCAGATCATACTCGTGTCTCGTGGCCAGAAAGGGCCGAAAACGCTGGATCTCACCTGCCGGCGCCTGCGCTGCAAGGTGACGGCGATGGCCCTGGCCGGCTTTATCGGCATTGCCGGTGTCGGCGCCGCGGTGGCTCTAGCGGTCGCCAGTCCGAAAGATCGCGCACTGGGCGACCTCGGCGGCCTGCAGGCCCAGGTAGGGGGCCAGGATGCGCAGGTCGCCCAGATCAAGCGCGACGCCCAACGCGACCTCGACGCCCTCGCCGTCAAGCTCGGCCAGCTCCAGGCCCAGTCGGTCCGGCTCAATGCCCTCGGCGAGCGTCTGACCCAGGTCGGCAAGCTGGATGACGGCGAATTCAATTTCGACGAGGAGCCCGGCCAGGGTGGTCTCGAAGTGACCAATCCAGCCGATGCCGGCGCGTACGCGCTTCCCGAGTCCCTGGGCAAGAGCATCGACCAGCTGTCCGGCCAGTTCGATGCCCAGCAGGCCCAGCTCGAGGCCCTGCGTGACATGCTGATGGACCGCAGCATCGAATCCAGCCTCCGGCCCACCGGTATGCCGGTCAATGGCTACATTTCCTCCTATTTCGGCGGTCGCCCGGATCCGTTCAGCGGGCACAGCGCGCGCCATACGGGCATCGATATCGCCACCCCCACGGGTACGCCCGTCACGGCGGTGGCTGAAGGCATGGTCACTTTCGCGGGTCAGCGCAGCGGCTACGGCGATGTCGTCGAAATCGACCACGGCAATGGGTACATGACCCGTTACGCGCACAACAGCGCCCTTGTCGCGCACCCTGGTCAGCGCGTTCGGGTGGGCGACGTCATCGCCAAGGCCGGATCCACCGGCCGCTCGACCGGCTCGCACGTCCATTTCGAGGTCTGGTACCACGACCGCGTCGTGAATCCGCTGGCCTTCGTGAAGAGCCACCGCTGATCGGGCTTGAATCCGGAACCCTCAGCCGCCACCCCGAGGAAAGCCGGGGACGCCCGTAGTATGATCGTCCCTTCGTGCCGGTCGGCTTTGCGCTTTCCGGCAGCCCTTTTCGTTTCAGATCCGGATGATCGATGTTCAATCGTGCACTGACGAGTATTTTCGGCAGCCGTAACGAGCGGGTGCTGCGTGACCTCTCCAAGACGGTCAAGCGCATCAACGCCCTCGAGCCGGAATTCGAAAAGCTTTCCGACGACGCGCTGCGCGGCAAGACCGACGACTTCCGTCAGCGTCTCGCCGCTGGCGAGACCCTCGACGCCCTGCTGCCCGAAGCCTTCGCGGTCACTCGCGAGGCCGCCAAGCGCGTGCTCGGCATGCGCCACTACGATGTCCAGCTCATCGGTGGCATGGTGCTGCACGGCGGTCGTATCGCCGAAATGCGTACGGGTGAGGGCAAGACCCTCGTCGGTACGCTGCCGGTGTATCTCAACGCGCTCGAAGGCAAGGGCGTTCACGTGGTTACCGTGAACGACTACCTGGCTCGCCGCGACTCGGCGCAGATGGGACGCCTATACAACTTCCTCGGCCTGACGGTCGGTGTGGTGTACCCGGGCATGGACCACGCCGACAAGCGCAGCGCCTACCAGGCGGACATCACCTACGGCACGAACAACGAGTTCGGCTTCGACTACCTTCGCGACAACATGGCGCTCAGCAAGGAGCAGCGCAACCAGCGCGGCCTGCACTACGCCATCGTCGACGAGGTCGACTCGATTCTTATCGACGAAGCCCGTACGCCGCTGATCATCTCCGGCCCCGCCGAGGATTCCCCGCAGCTTTACATCGCGGTGAACAAGATCGTGCCGGGCTTGACCCGTCAGGAAAAGGAAGACACCGGCGGCGACTACTTCGTCGACGAGAAGGGCAAGCAGGTGCACATGTCCGAAGAGGGCATGGAGCACGCGGAGCAGCTGCTGCGCGAGGCGGGTGTCATCGAGCCGGACAGCGGTCTTTACGACTCGAAGAACCTGGCCGTCGTCCATCACATGAACGCGGCGCTGCGCGCGAACGCGATCTACCAGCGCGATGTCGATTACATCGTCCGCGACGGCGAAGTCATCATCGTCGACGAGTTCACCGGCCGTACGCTGGCGGGTCGTCGTTGGTCCGACGGCCTGCACCAGGCGGTCGAAGCGAAGGAAGGCGTGCCGATCCAGCGCGAGAACCAGACGCTCGCCACGGTGACGTTCCAGAACCTTTTCCGCATGTACAAGAAGCTGGCCGGCATGACCGGCACGGCCGACACGGAAGCCTACGAGTTCCAGACCGTCTACGGCCTGGAAGTGGTGGTCATCCCGACGCACAAGCCGATGATCCGCGTGGACAACCCGGACTCGGTGTTCCTCGGCCCCGACGCCAAGTACAAGGCGGTCATCGACGACATCAAGGCGTGCTTCCAGCGGGGCCAGCCGGTGCTCGTCGGCACCGCGTCCATCGACGTCTCGGAACTCGTCTCGGGCCTGCTGAAGAAAGAGAAGATTCCCCACGAGGTGCTCAACGCCAAGCAGCATGAGCGCGAAGCGCACATCGTTGCCCAGGCCGGCGCGCCGGGCTCGGTGACGATCGCCACCAACATGGCGGGTCGCGGTACCGACATCGTGCTCGGTGGCAGCCTCGAAGCCTTGCTGGCGACGTTGCCCGAAACGGCAACCGATGCCGATCGCCAGAAGACGCGCGAGGAATGGAAGAAGCGCCACGAGCAGGTACTCGCCTCGGGCGGCCTGCATATCGTCGGCACCGAACGCCACGAATCGCGTCGCATCGACAACCAGCTGCGCGGCCGTTCGGGCCGTCAGGGCGACCCGGGTTCCTCGCGCTTCTACCTGTCGCTGCAGGACAACCTGATGCGCATCTTCGGTGGCGAGCGTATCGGCCGCTGGATGCAGATGTTCGGCATGAAGGAAGACGAAGCGCTCGAGGATCGCCTGATCACGCGCCAGATCGAAAAGGTCCAGCGCAAGGTCGAGCAGCACAACTTCGACATCCGCAAGAACCTCCTCGAGTTCGACGACGTCGCCAACGACCAGCGCAAGGTGATCTACGCCCAGCGCGACGAGCTGCTCGAGATCGACGACATTTCCGACATGATCGTCGACATCCGCCAGGATGTCGTGGTGGCGCTCGTCCGCAAGTACGTGCCCGCCGACAGCATCGACGACCAGTGGGATATCGCCGGTCTCGACCGCGAGCTGGCCAGTGAGCTCAATCTGCGTATCGACCTGCCGCACTGGGTCGAAAGCCAGAAGGACGTCGATGCCGAAGCCATCCTCGAGCACGTGCGTGCGGCCGTGGACGCGCTGTTCGCCGAGAAGGAAGTCCAGGTCGGCGCCGACACCATGCGCTCGCTCGAAAAGCACGTGATGCTCTCGGTGGTCGACAACGCCTGGAAGGAGCACCTGGCAAGCATGGATTACCTGCGTCAGGGCATCTACCTGCGCGGCTATGCACAGAAGCAGCCGAAGCAGGAGTTCAAGCGTGAGTCCTTCGAGCTGTTCTCGGAGATGCTCGACCGCATCAAGAGTGAAGTGGTGCAGATGCTTGCGCGTATCCGCATTCGCAGCGAAGACGAAGTCGCCGCCATGGAGGCCGAGCAGCAGCGTGCCGCCGAGGCACAGCGCTTGCAGTTCCAGCATGCCGATGCCCAGCAGATGGGTGTGGGCGGCGACAATGCCGTGGCCGAACCGGCGATCGCACCGGTGTTGAACGACGGCCCCAAGGTCGGTCGCAACGATCCCTGCCCCTGCGGATCCGGCAAGAAGTACAAGCACTGCCACGGTCAGTTGAGCTGATAACGAAAAACCCGCCGAAAGGCGGGTTTTTTCTGCGCAGGGGTTTCCTGATTCCACTGTACTAGTCGCCGCCGCCTTTGGGCTTCTGGCGATAGGGTTCGGCGTCGACGGTGACGTACTCCGGCTCCGGCGTATCCAGGCGCAGCGCGGTGAGCTGGCCGCCCCATACGCAACCGGTGTCGATCGCGTACACACCCAGGCCGGCGAAGCGACCCAGCGCAGACCAATGACCGCACACGATCTTCGTTTCGCGGCGCCGCATACCCGGCACTTCGAACCACGGATACATGCCGGGCTTCTGCGTGCCAGGCGTGCCCTTGCCTTCGAAGTCGATGCGGCCGTTGATGTCGCAATAACGCATCCGCGTAAGCGTGTTGATCGTGGCGCGATGACGCTCGACGCCCTGCAGCCGGTTGTTCCAGCCTGGCGGCCGGTTGCCGAAGAGATTCTTGAGCAAACGCTGGTGCCGCGGGCCACCGAGTTCGCGCTCCACCTCCAGCGCCGCACGCTGTGCCTGGCGCAACGTCCAGCTCGGCGCGAGGCCGGCGTGGATCATCGTCCATCCGAGCGCTTCGTCGTGGTGCAGCAGCTTCTGCATGCGCATCCATTCCAGGAGCACCGGTGCGTCGTCGGCGAAGAGCACCTCGCGCAGTTCCGGATTCACGCGCTGCTGCGCGTCTTCGCGGCGCTGGCCGATCGCCAGCAGCGAGAGGTCGTGGTTGCCGAGCGTGATGATGCTCTGCTCACGCAACGAATGAATCAGGCGCAGCGTGGCGAGCGACTCGCCGCCACGGTTGACCAGGTCGCCGCAGAACCACAGGCGGTCGTTCGCCGGGTCGAAGCGAATCTTTTCCAGCAGGCGCTGGAGTTCGGGGTAGCAGCCCTGGACGTCGCCGATTGCGTAGACGGCCATCAGTCCTGCTGCTCCATGGCGCCGTTGCCGGCGTGCACGCTATCCATGAGTCGATCCTAGTGGAGCGTGCGAGGTATCGAAAGCACGAAAGTCGGAATGGGGGCATCGAACTGCGTGCCGTCATCGGCGATCATGCTGTAACTGCCTTCCATGGTGCCCACCGCGGTCTCGAGAACGGCGCCGGAGGTGTACTCGAACGATTCGCCCGGGCGCATCCACGGCTGCTCGCCGACTACGCCGTCGCCACGTACTTCCTCGACCTTGCCGTTCGCATCCTTGATGACCCAGTGGCGGGTCATCAGCTGCGCACCCGTCGCACCCGCATTGCGCAACGTGATGGTATAGGCAAAGACGTAGCGGTTGTCGGTTGGCTGCGACTGGTCGGGGACGAAGCGGGATTCGACCTCCACGTCGATCGTGTAGGGTGTTTTGGAGTTCATGGACCGATTGTCGGGGACGGGGACAGGGCGGGCAAGTATGCCCGCAAGGACCTTCACATCGCGTTGGCGAGCTTCACGAAGTCGCCGGGGGGAAGGGTCTCGGCCCGGGCGCGCGGATCGATGCCGAGATCGCGGATGGTCGTTTCGTCCACGAGCCCTTTCAGCGTGTTGGAGAGGGTCTTGCGGCGCATGGCGAAGGCGGCCTTCACGACCTTGTAGATCTTGACCGGGTCCGCCGTGGGCAGCTGATCGGCGGGTAGCGGCACGAGGCGGACGACAGCGGAATCCACCTTGGGCGGCGGGCGGAAGGCGCCCGGCGGGACCGTGAACAATGGCGTGACCTTGCAGGCGAGCTGCAGCATCACGCTGAGCCGGCCATAGACCTTGCTGCCGGGCTCGGCCGCCATGCGGTCGACCACTTCCTTTTGCAGCATGAAGTGCATGTCCTGGATCGCTGCGGCGTGCTCCACGCAATGAAACAGGATGGGACTGGAAATGTAGTAGGGCAGGTTGCCGGCGATGCGCAGGCGCTCGGCGCCAAGCTCGCGGGCAAGCGCCGTGAAGTCCACCTTGAGGACATCCGAATGCACGATGCGCAGCTCGCCGATGGCGGTGGCGCGCTCCTGCAGGCCGGGTATCAGATCGGTGTCCAGCTCGATCGCCGTCATCCGTCTGGCCACGGCCAGCAGGGGCATCGTCATCGCGCCCTCGCCGGGACCGATCTCGACCACGGTGTCGCCGTCTTTCGGGGCGATGGAGGAGACGATGCGATCGATGTAGCGCTTGTCATGCAGGAAGTGCTGACCGAAGCTTTTCTTGGGGCGTGCGTTCATACGGCGGCCCGATGGTTGGCGAAGTCGATGGCAAGCCGTGTCGCGGCGAACAGGCTGGCCGGATCCGCGCGGCCGGTGCCGGCCAGATCCAGCGCCGTTCCGTGGTCGACGGACGTGCGGATGAAGGGCAGGCCGAGCGTCACGTTGACCGTGCTGTCGAACGCTTCGCTCTTCAGGACGGGCAGCGCCTGGTCGTGATACATCGCGAGGACGGCATCGTAGTGTGGGCGCATGGCCGGCACGAAGGCGGTGTCGGCCGGGAGCGGCCCCAGCAGAGCCATCCCCTCGCCGCGCAGGCGCTCCATCAGGGGGATGATCGTTTCGATCTCCTCCCGGCCCATGTGACCGCCTTCCCCCGCGTGCGGGTTGAGGCCGAGCACGGCCACGCGCGGGCGAGCCAGGCCATAAAGCGAAGTCAGCGAACCGGTGACGATGCGCAGGACGCGTTCGAGCAGATCCGCGGTCACGGCCGAGGGCACCGCCGACAGCGGCAGGTGGGTGGTCGCCAGGGTCACGCGCAGAGCCGGGCTGGCCAGCATCATCACGACGTCGCGGCCGGCACGCTCGGCGAAGAACTCGGTGTGTCCGCTGAAGGGCACGCCGGCCTCGTTGATGCTGGATTTCTGTACGGGGCCGGTGACCACCGCGTCGAACCCGGCGTCGAGGCAGCCGTCGGCGGCCACCGTGAGCATGTCGAGCACGTGTCGCGCATTGGCGGGGCTCGGCTGGCCAGGGACTTCCCGCTCGCCGAGGGGCACGTGCCGCACGCGCACGTGCCCGGGCGCCCTGGCCGTGAGGCGGGAGCCGTCGTCGTCGCTGATGGTGAGGTCGATGCCGCAGATGGCGGCGGCCCGGCGGAGCAGGTCGCGATCGGTGATCGCGATGAGGTCGGCGGGCAGGTCGCTCGCGGCAAGGCGAGCGACCAGTTCGGGACCTACCCCGGCGGGCTCGCCGGCGGTAACGGCGAGCCGTGGCAGGGTGGTCGCGGTCATGGTGGCTTACTGGGCGGGCGTGGCCGAAGCCTGCTTGTCGTCCGGATCCTTGAGTTCCGGTACCAGGATGTTCACGTAGGCCGAGGAGCGCTGTTCGCGAAGGTAGCTCTCGTAGGCCGCGTCGGCCTTGCGGTTGCCGATGGCCTGACGGGCCTGGTCGCGCTGCAGCTGGTCGGTCAGGTCGCTCTGGCGCGAACCAAGGCGCTGCAGGACGATCCAGCCGGCATCCGTCTGGATCGGATGCGATACCTCGTTGTCCTTCAGGGTGGCGATCTGCGCACCGATGGCCTGGCCCCAGGCATCCGCGGCGAACCAACCCATGTCGCCGCCGTTGTTCGCGGTGGTGGTGTCCTTGGAGTCTTCCTTCGCGAGCTTGGCGAAGTCTTCCTTCTTGTCGACCACGCGGGTGTAGATGTCCTGCGCCTTCTTCTCCGCCTGTTCCGGCGTGACGATTTCCGACGGTTTGATCAGGATCTGACGGGCGTGGTATTCGGTGACGATCTGGCGGCCCGGCTGGCGGGTCTCGACCAGCTTGAGGATATGGAAGCCGGTCGGACCGCGCAGCGCGGCCGTGTTCTCGCCCGGCTTGAGGCCGGTGACCGCATCGGCGAATGCCGGCGGCACTTCATCGAGCCGGCGCCAGCCGAGGTCGCCGCCATCGAGGGCGTCGGGCGCGTCGGAGTAGCGGATGGCCGCGGCGTTGAAGTCCATGCCGCCCTTGATCGCCTTCAGCGTTTCTTCCGCCTTGGTCTGCGCGGCGGCGATATCGTTCGCGCTGCCGTTGGCCGGGGTGCTGATCTGGATGTGCGCCAGGTGCACTTCGCCGCCCTTGTAGGTCGGGCTGGCGAGCATGTTGTTGACCTCGGTATCGGTCACGTTGACCTGGTCGCGAACGACGCTCTCGTGCAGCTTCTGGGCGGTGATCTGGTCGGACAGCTGCTGACGGAAGCCGGCGTAGCTGTAGCCGTCCTGCTCGACCGCGGCGCGAAGCTGCTCGGGGCTCATCTTGTTCTGCTGGGCCACGTTGGCGGCGGCCTGGTCCACATCCTGGTCGGAGACCTTGATGTTCTGGTTGGCAGCCTGCTGGACCTGGATCTTCATCAGGATGAGGCGATCCAGCACCTGCCGCGCGAGCACATCGTGCGGCGGCAACTGGGCGGGATTCGCGGCGTACTGCTTGACGATGGCGTTGATCGCTTCGTCCAGCTCGCTCTGCAGGATGATGTCGTCCTCGACGACCGCGACGATGCGGTCGAGCGAACCGTTACCGGAAGCGCTCCCGCCCTTTGCCGGCTGGGCCGAAGGCATCAGCTGGGCATGGGCGGTGGGGACGGCCGTCGCCAGGGCGGCGGCCAGCAGGGAATACGCAAGAATCTGCTTCATCGAATAGGGAGCCCGGGGCACCTGCCCCTCTTTATTGATAGCCAAGGATAGCACGCCGCAGATAGCTACCCGTCTCGGGGTTCACGGAGCCCAGGCCCTTGAATTCCATCTCGAACATGATCGCGTTGGCGGTCTGCCGGGTGTAGTCGCGGACGAAGTGGCGGCCGAGTACGCGGAAGGCGACGCAGCAGCTGTCGTACTCGAAACCCACCGCGGCATCCAGCGTGCGATGCGAGTAAGTGAACGTGTTGAAGGGCCCGATGCCGCCGGGCGTGTAGACGGGCAGGACGTCGCGGCGGGCGAAGACCCATCGCGCCAGTGCGCGCCAGCGCTCGGACACAGGAAAGACCACGGAGGTGTCGAATTGTTCCATCACGTTCCGCCGATAGCGGTACGAGAAGTTGATGATGCCGTCGCCCTTGATACGGCGCTGCACCTGGACCGTGGCCAGATCGGTGTCGTGCCCCTGCTGGAACGACTGCGCGTCCCCGTTGAGGTAGGGGCTGGGCTTCTTGTTCGGATCCCACTGGTAGGACGTGTTCATCCGCCAGTTGTCGTTGAACTGCATGCCGACCTGCGCGATGTAGTCCGAGCCGGCGAAATTGGTCGGTGCGACGAAGGGAGACTGCACCTTCTGGTCGCTGAAGTAGCGGATCTGGCCCACGCTGGCCGAGAACCGTTCCACGCCGTGGTCGTCGAGCAGGCGTGTGGTCAGGGCGGCCGTCAGGTTGTTGGCGTCCATCTGACGATCGGCGCCGGAGAACCGGTTGTTGCTGAACAACTGCCAGAAGTCGAACGACATTTCGCTCGTATCGAACAGGGGCAGGTTGTTCTGGTTGCGGTAGGGCACATACAGGTAATACAGGCGCGGCTCGAGCGTCTGCGTGTAGTTGGTGCCGAACAGGTTCGTCTGCTTGTCGAAGATCAGGCCGGCGTCGACGTTGGCGATCGGCAGCGAGCGCGACGGATCGCGCTGCGTGTAGTTGTAGTGCTGGTAGTCGGTGTCGAGGCGGTAATCGGTATAGCGATACTCGATGCGCGGACGGATGAACCACGCGGCGCCCTGGAAGTCGGCCGCGAGGAACGGCGCGAGATCCAGGCGGGTACCGTCGACCTGGCCGGGAAACCCCGGACTCACCGGCGCGGGATCTTCCTTGCGGAAGTTCACGATTTCGCTGTCGATGCCGCCGTCGAGCCAGCTGAGCACCGGCGCGTTGAAGTTGAACGTGCCGCGCGGCCAGCGGCGGTACGGCGCCACGTAGTTCGGCAGGCCGGCGTCGACGTTCTGGTAGTCGTCCGCGCCCAGGCTGGCGGTCCAGTACTTGCCGCCCTTGCTGACATAGGCGCTGGACGAAAGCAGGGTGACGCCGTTGGTGTAGATGTTGTTGCCGAAGTCGCGGAAGTACTGGTTGTCCGACGCGCGATTGATGTTGGCACCGAAGCCGAAGCCGTCGCCGAGGTTGGTCGAGTTGGCGATCTGCAGCAGCCAGCGCTGCTTGGAGCCGTCGCGGTCGCTGGTGTGGCTGATGTCCTGGTCTTCGCCCTTGTCGTGGGCCATGTAGTGCAGGTCGAAGCTGCCGTTCGAGCGCGGCGTCAGGTAACGGAACTCGCCACCGAGCATGATGCCGCGATCGGTGTAGATGCCCGGCTCCAGCGTGGCGTCGTAATTCGGCGCCAGGTTGAAGTAGTAGGGAATCGTGAAGTACGCGCCCGAGTAGCTGTTGGAGCCGAAGTTCGGGTAAAGGAAGCCGCTCTTCCGGCGGTCGTCCAGCGGGAAGCTGAAGTAGGGCAGGTAGACGAAGGGCACGCCCCTGTAGCGCATGGTGGCGCTGCGCGCTTCGCCGACGCCGGTATCCTTGTTCAGGTTCATCGTCTTCGCGCGGAACTCCCACATGCGGCTACCGACGTCGCAGGTGGAATACGTGGCCATGTTGAAGCGGCCGTGCTGCGGGTCCATGACCTTGGCGTGGTCGGCGACACCGTTGCCGCGCGACTGCAGCAGCTGGTAGGTGACGTGATCGGCGTCGGCCTGGTTGGGCGTGGTGGTGCCGGTCATGCGGTCGGCGGAAACCAGCATGCCCGCTTCCTGGTACCGCACGTTGCCCTTGGCGTCGTAGGCGGTGGAGGCCGAGTTGTAGGTGACGTCGTCGGCGCGCATGACCTGGTCGGCGCGCTCGAGACGAACGCCGCCGGTCAGGTGGTAGACGTCCGGCTCCGGGCTTTCGACCTTGACGCCGCTGGTGCCGTCGTCCAGGCCCGAATGCACGTCGGTCACCGCGGTCTCGCGCAGCGACGTGTCCTTGGTTATTGCCGGCTCGTAGAAGGAGAGCATGGCGTTCGGACGGCACATGTTGTAGTTCACCGGCCGGGCCGGGCAGAAGAACGAGCCCAGTTCACAGGTGGCGACGGGTGCGGCCTGGGTCGTGGTACCCGCCTGGGCGGGAGCTACCGGCGCCGGCGCCACCTGGGCGGCCTGGGCGGCACTGGACACGATGAAGGCGACGGCTGTCGCCAGCAGGCGGCGTTTAGGCAGGATGCTGTTGCGTGGCGTCACAGGCTCGGTCTTATTCGCTCGAAAGGCGGCCAAGTTAGCAGAATCGTCAGCCACATCGCACGATGGCAAGTCACCCATAGCTCTGGACCCCTAGAGAGCGCGCCGTCGATCGCCGCGCCTGCCGATTGAGCTTACACCGCCCGCTCAGCCCCGCGGGCGGCGTTCATGCTGCCAGAGCACCTCGCCATGGCCGCTTCGACGGGCCAGAACGCGTGCGACGACGAAGAGCAGGTCGGACAAACGATTCAGGTAGCGCTGGGCCTCGGGTCGCACCGTCTCCACGCGTCCGAGCGCGACGACGTCACGTTCGGCGCGCCGGCATATGGTCCGGGCGAGGTGGCAGGTCGCGGCCGCCATGCCGCCGCCGGGCAGGATGAAATCCTTCAGGGCGGGCAGGTCCGCGTTGAAGGCGTCGAGCACGGTCTCGAGGCGGTCGATGTCGCCGGGCTGGACCATGGCCATGCCGGGGATGCATAGCTCGCCGCCGAGGTCGAACAGCTCGTGCTGGATCTGCGCCAGCGCGTCGCGGATATCGTCGTCCACTCCGTCGGCGGCCATGGTCATGCCGATGGCGCTGTTGAGCTCGTCGACGGTGCCGTAGGCGGTGACGCGCAGGGAATCCTTGCCGGTGCGGCTGCCATCGCCGAGGCCGGTGCTGCCGTCGTCGCCGGTGCGTGTGTAGATCTTCGAGAGTCGATTGCCCATCGCGGCATTCTATCGCGGCCCATCTCGATGCTGGGGCCCGGCTGTGGCAGGGGGCCGCACCAGCGGCGCCTTCACGCCGCGGGGTTATCATCCGCGCATGACATCTTCCCAACCTATCCTTATCGTCGGCGGCGGCCTGGTGGGTGCCAGCCTGGCCATCGCGCTGGACAACGCAGGGGTGCCGGCCACCCTCGTCGAAGCGGCCGCCCCTCGGGTGGACGAGCAACCCAGCTACGACGAGCGCAACCTGGCGCTGGCCCGGGCCACGGTGAACGGCCTGACGGCGATCGGCGTCTGGGCGTTTGCGCAGGACAGGGCGACGCCGATCACGCACATCCATACGAGCCGCGCCGGCGATTTCGGCAGCGTGCGCATGGATGCGGCTGCCGAAGGGGTGGACGCGCTGGGCTGGACCTTGCCGGCACGCGAACTCGGTGCCGCGCTGTTGCGCCGCCTCGACAGCTGTCGCCTTCTCACCCGGCTCGCTCCCGCTCGGGTCGAAGGCATCGAAGCCCTGGAAGACGGCTGGTCGGTAACCGTCGTGTCCGCGGGCGAGACCCGCGTCATCGCCACGCCGCTCCTTGTCGGTGCCGACGGAACCCAGTCGGGCGTTCGCGCCCAGCTGGGTATCGGCACGCGCGAGTACGACTACGAACAGCGGCTCTTCGTCAGCACCATGACTCCCGAGCGCGACCCGCGCGGCCGCGCGTTCGAGCGTTTCACCGACGATGGCCCGGTCGCCGTGCTGCCGTTGGCCGATCGGCGCATCGGCATCGTGTTGACCGTTGCCGCCGCCGAAGCCGGTGCCGTGGCCGCCATGGACGACGCGGCCTTCGCGGCTTTCGCCCAGGAGCGCTTCGGCTGGCGCCTGGGCCGCTTGTCGCGTCCGGGCAAGCGTTCGCCGTATCCCATTCGCCGCGTCGCTGCGGACAGCCTCGTCGCGCAACGTGCGGTCCTGGTCGGCAATGCGGCGCAGACGGTTCATCCCATCGGCGCGCAAGGCTTCAACCTGGGATTGCGCGACGCCCTGACGCTGGCCGAGCTCGTCGCCGCGGCCAGCGATCCTGGCGCCCAGGCCTTGCTGGCGGCGTATGCCGCGCGGCGTGAGGACGATCGCGAGGGGACGATGGCCATGAGCCACGGCCTCGTGCGACTCGCCTGCCTCGACCAGCCCCTGCTTGGGCCGTTGCGCTCGCTGGCAATGCTGGCGCTCGATCGCGTGCCGCCCTTGCGCCACGCGCTGAGCCGCCGCGGCATGGGCTTTCGGCCGCATGCGCCACTGGCGGTGAGGGAGAAAACGCCGTGAGCGAGGCCTGGTCTAACGAGTCCTCCCGCCGTCGGGGCAGCCTGCTCGATGTCGCCGTCGTGGGCGGTGGCATGGTGGGCGCCGCCGCGGCCCTGGCCCTGGCCCGCGCCGGTTTTTCGGTGGCCCTGATCGACGCCCGGGAGCCGGCCGCCTGGGCGGCGTCGGACGAGGTGGACCTGCGCGTCGTCGGCCTGGCGCCCTCGTCGGTGGCGCTGCTCGACCAGCTCGGCGTCTGGGCGCGCATCCGCGAGGCGCGTGCCTCCGCCTATGAACGCATGCATGTATGGGACGCGGAGAATGGTGCTGCCATCCATTTCGACGCGGCCGACGAAGGGCGTGACGTGCTCGGTTACATCGTCGAGAACAACCTTGTCCAGGCGACCCTCTGGCACGCGCTCGACGACGCCGGGGTGCGCCGCATCGTTCCGGCCGAGGTGACGGCCTACGCCATGCGCGAAGACCGGGCCCAGCTGGATCTGGCGGACGGCCAGACGGTCACCGCGCGCCTGGTCGTGGCTGCCGATGGCGCCGAGTCACCCTTGAGGGCCATGGTCGGCATCGGTACCCATGGGCGCGACTACGCGCAGCGTGCCGTCGTCGCCCATGTCGAAACGACCGCCGCCCATCGACGCACGGCCTGGCAGCGTTTCCTGCCCAGCGGACCCCTTGCCTTCCTGCCGCTCGACGACGGGCGCAGTTCGATCGTCTGGTCGCTGCCCGACGCCGAAGCCAGGCGGGTGCTGGCGCTCGATGACGAGGCCTTCCGCCAGGCGCTCGGTGTTGCCAGCGATTTTCGTCTCGGTCCCATCCTTTCGGTCGGCAGGCGTGCCGCGTTTCCGCTTCGGCTGAAACTGGCCGAGCGTTACGAGGTCGGTCGCGTGGTCCTGCTCGGCGACGCCGCCCATGCCGTGCATCCCCTCGCGGGGCAGGGCGTCAACCTTGGCCTGCGCGATGTCGCCGAACTGCGCGACACCCTGGTGCAAGCGCGGGAGGCAGGTCGCGACTTCGCGGCGACCCATGTCCTCCGGCGATACGCGCGCCGCCGCCGCAGCGCCGACGGGCTGGATGCCTGGTCGTTCGACGCCCTTGCCCGGGTCTACGCCTGGCAATCGTCCCCCCTGGTCACCGCACGCGGCCTCGGGGTCCGCCTTCTCGATCGCCTCGGTCCGTTGAAGAGCCGGCTGGCGCGCCACGCCGCCGGTCTCTGAGGGGGCGCCGCACACGCTACCAAGGTCTCGCGGTCGGCCCTATGCTTGCCGCATTCAACCAGGGAGTCACGCCGATGCGCCGTTCGTCGCTTGTGTTTTGCTTGCTCGTGCTCGGTCATGTCGGGGCGGCCTCGGCCGCGATGGTCGCCAAGCCGGTCCAGTGGACCGATGCCGGGGTGACCTACAAGAGCTTCCTGGTCTACGACGATGCGGTTGCGACCAAGCGCCCCGGATTGGTGATGGTGCCCAACTGGTACGGCGTCAACGACATGGCACTGGCGAAAGCCAAGGACATTGCCGGCAAGGATTACGTGATCCTGCTGACCGACATGTACGGCGGCGACACGCGGCCGACCTCGGAAGCGGAGGCCGGTGCGGCGGTGAAGCCCCTCTACGCGGATCGCAAGATCATGCGGTCGCGCGTGTCGCGTGCGTTCGCCGAACTGAAGGCGCAGGAGAAGAATGCACCGATCGATCCCGCGCGCCTCGCCGCTATCGGCTTCTGCTTCGGCGGTTCCGCCGTGCTCGACCTGGCCCGCGCCGGCGCCGATGTCGCCGCCGTCGTCAGCTTCCACGGCCTGCTCGCCACGGACGATCCCAAGCTGGCTTCGAACATCCACGGCAAGGTGCTGGCGCTGAACGGGGCCGACGACACCAACGTTCCGCCCGAGCAGCGTGCCGCCTTCGAGGCGGAAATGCGCGATGCCAAGGTCGACTGGGCGTCCACCGACTTCGGTGGTGCGGTGCACTGCTTCACCGAGAAGGAAGCCACGACGAGCACGGGCAACTGCCGTTACGACGCCAAGGTGGCGAACCGCGCCTACGCAGCCATGCGCGCATGGCTGACGGAAGCCTTCGCAAGGAAGTGATCGACTCGTTCGGTCAGAATCGCCGCTCGACCGAATAATCGGCCAGGGCGGCCAGCGCATCGCGGAACGGCGATGCGCCGATTTCTTCCAGCGCCGCCCGTGCGGCCCGGGCATGGGAGACCGCGCGATCGTGGGTGCGTTCGAGCGCGCCCGAATCGCGGATCGCGGCCACGATGCGGTCGAGCGAGTCGAGTCCGCCGTGCTCGATCGCATGGCGCAGGGATTTCAGCTGCTCGGCATCGGCCGACTGCATCGCATAGATAAGGGGGAGGGTCGGCTTACCCTCGGCGAGGTCGTCGCCGATGTTCTTGCCGAGTGTCTCCGCGTCGGACACGTAGTCGAGCAGGTCGTCGGCGATCTGGAACGCGTAGCCCAGCTCCATGCCGTAGCGGCGCAGCGCGGCGATCTGGTTTTCCGGCAGGCCGCCCAGCACGCCGCCGAGCTCGGTGGCGGCGGCGAAGAGCACCGCGGTCTTCCTTTCGATCACCGCCAGGTAGGCGGCTTCGTCCACGTCGGCATTGCCGATATTGAGCAACTGCAACACCTCGCCCTCGGCGATGGTGTTCGTCGTATCGGCGAGGATCCGCATGATGCGCATGTCGTCCAGCTCCACCATCAGCTGGAACGAGCGCGAGTAGAGGAAGTCGCCGACGAGCACGCTGGCCGCATTGCCCCAGAGGGCATTCGCGGTCTTGCGCCCGCGACGCATGTCGGACTCGTCGACCACATCGTCGTGGAGCAGGGTGGACGTATGGATGAACTCGATGATCGCGGCCAGCTTCGCATGTTCCTGGCCACCGTAGCCCGCAGCGCGGGCCGCCAGGACGTGCAGCATCGGGCGCAGGCGCTTGCCGCCCCCGGCGATGATGTGGTCCGCGATGGCATTGATCAGCACGACGTCGGAGGACAGTCGGTGCCGGATCAGCGCGTCGACCTCCTTCATGTCGTCGGCCGCCAGGGCGCGGACGCCGGCAAAATCGAGGGAGGTGGTGCGATCGGCGATGGAATCCATGGACCAGGTTCGTGTGCGACAAATCGGCCCACAGTATAGGGTCTGCCATGGGGTTTCGCTGTCTACGGCCGGGCAAATCGGCCCGATTCCCTGTCCTGCCTCCTTATCGGCCTGTCGACGGACGCGTTCCGGCCATCGGACACCCGTGCCGGGAGGCTCTTCCGTCCATCGAGGCGCTCACCCGGACCTGTGCGGGAACTACCTGTCCGGCGGGTCGTCGAAGCCCCGCTGGCGAACAAGCCGGGTGATGGCGTGCGTTTCAGCCGACGCGTATCGATCCCATCCCTGCCCAACACAGACACTGATCCTCCTCCCACGAGAAGGTCATTGCCGTGAACGCCATTACCGCTTCGTCCCTCGCGATCGCGCTTGTCGCGATTCCTCTCGCGTTCGCAACCCCCGCCAACGCCACCAACGACGGAACCATCGAGATCGCCGGCCGCATCACCGCAACCACCTGCCAGGTGGAAGGCAACCCACCCGGCTCGGGCGCCGCCACGAAGAAGGTCGACTTCGGTGAAGTCAGTGCGGGACATCTCGCGACCGAAGGACAGACGGCCGGCGACCGCAGCTTCCAGATCCATATCGGCGGCAACGAAGAATGCGTCGATGGCGGCATGGCGACGATCCGTTTCGATCCGGCCAGCCCGTCGCTGGATCGCGCTACCGGTCGCCTGAACATCGACGCGGTCGTCGACGCGGCGAAGAACGTGCAGATCCAGATCGCCAATGAGGACGGCACGCCGATCAACATGTACACCGAAGACGCGCAAGGCGCGACCATCGTCGGGAACAGTGCCGTGATTCCGCTGATCGCGCGGTACTACAGCCTGGGCAAGGCCGAGAAGGGGGTCGCAAATTCGCGCGTCGGATTTCAGGTCGTCTACCAGTGAAGACCCGTGTACTGGCGGCTTTCGTCCTCGCCGCATGCGCCGTCCCCGAAGCCAGCGCCGGCATCGTCATCGGCGCCACGCGTATCGTGTTTCCGGGAGAGGCTCGCGATGTGGCCGTGCGCGTGGAGAACAAGGGGACGGAGCCTGCGCTGGTCCAGGCGTGGATCGACGATGGTGACGATCGATCCACGCCGGAGAATGCCCATGCGCCCTTTGCCATAACGCCACCGATATTTCGCATCGATCCCGGTCGTGGGCATGCGCTTCGTATCGTTCATATCGGTGACCAGGCACCGACGGATCACGAAGTCCTGTACTGGCTCAATGTTCTCGAAATCCCGCCGAGCCCCGATGCCGGAAAGACGGTCAATACGTTGCAGTTCGCGTTCCGGCACCGGCTCAAGCTGTTGCACCGACCTTCCGGTCTCGGCGTCAAACCAGCCATCGCGCCGTCACTCCTGACGTGGTCGATCGAAGTCGACGGTGCGATGCGCCGGCTTCGTGTCAGCAACCCCACCCCTTATGTCCTTTCCTTCAACGAGGTTGCCGTCATGACGGACGGGTCGCCGGACAAACCGTTGTCGCTGGGCGGCGGAATGGTCACGGCAATGGGACATACAAACTGGCCATGGCCGAAGGGTGCGTCCGTGCCGTCGGATGCCACGGTGAAGTTCGCGAACATCAACGACTACGGCGCCATCGTTTCCGGGGCGGCGAAGCTCGCCGCCACCGCGGTCGATGACTGAAAAAGACCTGCCCCGGCAAGCGGCTTTGCCGGCACTTCGCGCCTGCGTGCTGGCGGCGGGAACGGCGTTGATGTCCGGCGCGACACTAGCCTGGGCCGAGGTCCCTGCATCGAAGGACGGCAAGACCGTGGAGTTCAATCCCGCATTTCTACCCGGTGGTTCCGCTATGAACGTCGATCTATCCCGCTACGCGCGAGGCAACCCGGTCATGCCCGGCAGCTACGAAGCGGACATCTGGTTGAACGGTGAATGGCAAGCGCGTCGCCGTGTCAGGTTCGCCGCCGAAGACGCCCAAAACGATGCGATGCCTTGCCTCACGTCGTCGACGCTGACGTCGTTAGGCGTGGCGCTGGCCGCGCACGCGGAGGGCGGCGACGACCGTTGCCTCGCCGTCGGCGATCGCGTGCCCGGCGCGACTGCCCGCTTCGACGTGAGCGAGCAAAGGCTGGACATCGAGGTACCGCAGGCGGCGCTCGCACGCCGTCGTCCTGGCCTGGTCCCACCATCCGCGCGTGATGCGGGCATCCCGTCGGGTCTGCTTGCCTGGCACCTCAACGTCCATCGCGGTACGACGGGAAACCGTTCGCGGACATCCCGCTTTTTCGCTCACGAGGCGGGCGTCAATGCCGGACACTGGCGGGCACGAGGCGCAGGGTCGTGGAGTGCCTCGCGTTACACCCGCCAGCATCTGTACGTCGAGAGGCAGGTCGACGCCTGGAAGGCGCAGTGGCGTATCGGCGAACTCATGGCGGGTGACGGCATGTTCGCGCCCGTTCGCATGCGCGGCATGACGCTCGCGAGCGATGCGCGCATGAAGGATGACGCGAGCCTGGGTTACAAACCGACCGTGCGTGGCACGGCGCGAACGCATGCGCGGGTGCGAGTGAGCCAGGCGGGGGTCCTGGTAAAAGAGCTCTCCGTTCCGCCGGGACCCTTCGTTATCGACGACCTGCAGGGGCTGGGTCGCGGCGGCGATTTACACGTCGTCGTGTACGAGGAAGACGGCGAGCGCCGATCGTTTCGGCTGCCGTTCTTCGCGATGCCGGAGTTGCTCGGCGAAGGCCAAAGCCTGTCGGCGATGAGCGCAGGCCGTGCGCCGCTCGCACGCGGTCGGGACGCCAACCTGATCCAGGCCGTGTGGCGGCGGGGATATGCGCGCGATACCACGCTGTACACCGGCTTGCGTCGATGGGGCGACCGTAGCGCGGCATTGCTGGGTGGAGCGGTCGATACCCCAGTCGGCGCCTTCGCTGTCGACTTCACCGGCAGCCGTTTCAGCAGTCGCCCGCCACGCGATCGCACCGGCCGTGGCAGGACCTGGCGCCTTCGCCACGGCCGGCGCTGGCGCGACAGGACAAGCGTGTGGGTGAGCGCGGTGCGCGAACGTGGCGTGGCGATCGACGAGGAACGACTCGACGTCGCGCTTCATCGCGAATTGTCGGCGGATGGCGGCATGCTCACGGCGAGCGCCAGTTACCGTCGGACCCGACATGCCGTTCGTCCGCAACGTTCCGGATCGGCGCACTCGTATGCGCTGGCCTGGACGCGCGGATGGCGGAGTGTCGCGCTCGACCTCTCCCTGCGCCACGACATCGACGACGCGGGCCTGCGCGTCGGGGTTTCGATGCCCATGGGGGCGGTGTCCTCCCCGCCATCGTTCGCCGTCGTCGGTCTTGGCGACCGGCATAACGGGGGACGCGTGCATGTCGGCCTGGCCGGTGCGGCCGGCCCCGACCGCGAACTCGGTTACGGCGCCTTCGTGGAACAGGGTGCCCGCAACGATCGCCGGATGGGACTATCCGCTTCCCGTCTGTCCAGTGGCGGTGAGTCGAGCCTCGCCATCGATCGATCCGGCACCGCGCATGGAGAGTCCTTCTCCACCGGCGGTGCCCTGCTGTTCCACGGCGATGGCGTCACGCGGGCGCAAAGGCTGGGCGCGGCGATGGCGCTGGTCCACGCGCCGGGAGCCGCCGGGGCGAGGCTGCCATCCGCGGTGGGCGTGCGACTCGACCGACGTGGCTACGGCGCCGTGCCTTACCTCGCACCGTTCCGCTGGAATGCGGTCGAGGTCGATCCGACCGGATTGTCGCTGGACGTGTCTTTCGCCTCGACACGCCGACGGGTCGCGCCCACGGCAGGCGCGCTCGTAAGGGTGCCGTTCGAGACCGACGTCGGCCGCACTTCGCTTCTCGTGGTACGTCTGGCGGATGGTTCGCCGCCCGCTTTCGGCGCGGACGTGCTGGATGAGGACGGCCGGTCGGTAGGGGTGGTCGGCCAGGCGGGGAGCATCTTCGTCCGTAACGTCGTGCCGGACGCAGCCCTGACGATTCGTTGGGGCCCCCGGCCGGCGGATCGCTGCGTGATCCGGCCGGAAGGGGGCGCCACGGCCGCGCATGGACTCGTGCGGTTGGCGGGAGTGTGCCGATGAGCGCCGGGCTTCACGGGCCCGGTGCCTGGCGCTTCCTTGGCCTCGCGCTGGCTTCCGGCATGGCGTGCGGGGCCGTGGCGCCCACGCCCGCCCGCGCCCTCCGTTCAGCCGAGACCCTCCGATTCGACGTCACGGGAGCGATTACGCCGTCCTGCACACTGGTCGCGGAGCGGATCCGTATCGACCTTGGCGAGGTTCCGCTTGCCGATCTCCCCTCGGTGGGAGACGGCAGCAGCTGGCGGGCGGCGGCGTTCATCGGCGCGGAGTGCGTGGGCGCCACGCGCGCGTCCGTGGTCATGCGCGCGCTGGCGGCGGCCGAAGACCCCCGCTACCTGGCCACCGCCGGCGAGGCTCGCGGGGTGGCCATCGAGATGCGCACGGGTTCGGGTCAGCCGGTCCTGCCCGACGGGTTGTCGCCGGTCGCCTTCGAACTGGGCGGTATCGCGCCCGAGCTACGCTTCGAGGCGCGGTATGTCAGGGTCGGCCCATTGAAGCCCGGGAATGCCCTGGGAACGGCGCTGGTTCAGATCACGTGGGAATGAGACTGGCGCGCGGGCTCGTGATGGAACACGCCCACATCGAAAGGTTTGCGGTGAGGGCGGCCATCGCCCAAACTACCCGGTCCGACCCCGCCGGCCCGTAGGTGGCGCAGGCTGGCTATGCGCAGGCTGGCTGTGATGGGCGGGAAGACACATAGACGAGGGAAATCCATGGCACGCGGCATCAACAAGGTCATCATTGTCGGCAACCTCGGCGCGGATCCCGAGACCCGGTACACGGGCAGCGGCACGGCGATCACCAGCCTGCGCATTGCCACGTCGGAAGCCTGGACCGACAAGGCCTCCGGCGAAAAGCAGGAGCGCACCGAGTGGCACCGCGTGAAACTGTTCGGCAAGCTCGCCGAAATCGCCGGCGAGTACCTCAAGAAGGGTCGCCAGGTTTATATCGAAGGCTCGCTGCGCACCGACAAGTACACCGATAAGGATGGCGTCGAGCGTTACTCGACCGACATCATCGGCAACGAAATGCAGATGCTCGGCGGTAACGCCGGTGGCGGCGAAGGCGGCGGGTTCGGCGGCGGCCAGGGCGGCGGTGGCGCTCGTCCACAGCAGGCGCGCGCCGCCGGTGGCGGCGGCAATTACGGCGGCGGTGCCGGCGCAAGCGGCGGTGGCGGCCAGCAGCGCGGCGGTGGCAACTACGGCGGCGGTTCGCGCGGTGGCGACGATTACGGCCAGCCTCGCGGTGGCAACGCGCCCCCGCAGCGCTCCGCTCCGCCGGTCAACGAAGGCTTCGACGACGACGATATCCCGTTCTGATCGACGGCCGGCATCGCGTCGAGACAGGAATCGCCTCGGCAGCGAATCACGTCGCGACACCTGTCAGAGAAAAAAGGCAGAGCAAGCGCTCTGCTTTTTTTTTGCGCCAGTCGCGCGCTACCAGTCAGCCAAACGTGAAGGCGAACACTTCCACGCCCGGGTCGAGGAACTCGATCTCGACCGTCCGGTCCTCGATCGGTGCCTTCTGTCTGATCAGTTGATAAAGGCGGTGACCATCGATCGTCCCGTTACCTTGATCGTCGGTATCCGCGCCGTGACTGCTACCCGGTGGCTTACCGTCGATCCGTACCCGGATGTGCGCCGGGGCGCCGCGGGTGGCGGGACCGGCGACGAGATGCAGGTCGCGGGCATGAAATCGAAAGAGCAGTTGGCCATTGGCTTTGCGGACCGTGGTCGCCTCCGCACCCATGGTCCATTCGCCGACGAGCGCCCAATCGTTGAGATCGAGAGATGCCGGTGCCTTGTAGGCGTGTCGCGTGTCCTGCACGGGACCTCCGGGCGATACGAATCGCTCCGTCCGCGCGTAACCGAGATAGGTCTCGGGCGACTTCACGTTATCCCAGTCCGGTGCCGCTTCGACGCCTTCTCCGCGTACGCTGACCGGACTGCGGTCCACATCCGAAGCGCCCGCTTCAGCCAAGAGCTGCTGTATCGCTCGCTCAGTCAGGTCGTAGTCGCCCTCGCCAAAGCGGTGATAACGAATACGCCCCTTCGCGTCGATGAGGTAGATGGCGGGCCAGTACTCGTTCTGAAACGCGGTCCACACGCGATGCCCGTTATCGATCGCAATGGGAAAGCGGATCGCCTGACGGCTCACGGCATCGCGAATACTGTCGAGCCGCTGTTCGAAAGCGAACTCCGGCGACTGCACCCCGATGACCACGAGGCCTTGCGCCTGGTACCTGGCTGCCCACGCGCGGAGATAAGGCAATGGGCGGAGCGAGTTGATGCAGGAGAACGTCCAGAAATCGACCAGCACGACCTTTCCGCGCAAGTCCGCGCTGTTCAGGGCAGGTCCGTTGAGCCACGACGTCGCGCCACTCAACGCGGGGAACGTCCCTTCCACCGGAAGGACCTGCGCCGAGGGCACCGACGTCGCAGCGGGGGCTCCGGCATAGGCGTAGCTGGCTCCGATCGCGAGGGCGCTCGCCGCCATGAGGTGTAGCAGTCTGAGTGCTTTCATGGCGGTCCGGACTCCTGGCGTCTGTCTGCCACGACAGGATCGGCCCTTGGCCGTCGAATGGCTTGGACGAAGCGCCGACGGCAGCGGGCATAAGGTTCTACATGCTCCGGGTACCTCCGCATACCCATCTAAAGACCGATGACGAGGCGCGGACGGGTGGCTATGGTAGCTCCCGCGCTTTCTCTTCCCCTGATGGCCTTACCGATCATGCGAAATACGTTGCTGCTTGGCGTAAGCCTTGCGCTGGGCGCGGTTGCCTGCACGCCTTCGACCCCGCCGGCGCCTCCGGCGCTGACGGACTACACCGTCAATTCCGGCGCTCCCCGCGCCCCGGAACAGCTGGCCGTGACCTTCGAGCATGCCGACCTGAGCTTTCGCGTGGACCCTGTTCGGCACTGGATCGAAGGGGACGCGAGGCTGACCTTTGCCCTGACCGCGCCGCTGCGACGGGCGGTGCTCGATCTCGACCGCAACCTGCCCATCGATGCGGTCGAGGTCGACGGGCAGGCGCTGCCCCGTCACGCGTTCCGCAATCCGCAAGGCCGCTTGGAAATCGATCTGCCGCACCCTCTTCAGGCGGGCGCGCGTACGACGGTCAGGGTGATCTACCACGGCAGCCCGCACATCGCGGTGCACGCGCCATGGGACGGCGGCTTCGTATGGGCGACCGCGCCCGGCGGGAAGCCATGGATCGCCACGGCGGTCGAAGGCGAAGGCTGCGACATCTTCTGGCCTTGCATCGACCATCCGATGGGCCGGCCGAAACTCGTCGACGAGCATGTCACCGTGCCGACGCCGCTGGTTGCCGTAGGCAACGGCGTGGCGATGGGCATGGACGAGGTCGACGGCATGCGCACGTACCACTGGCGCAGCCACGATGTCAGCACCTATGGTGTCGCATTGAACATCGGCCCCTATCGCGAACTGTCGGCGCCGTATGCCAGTCGTTTCGGCAACGTCATCCCCCTCCACTACTGGTACGTGGACGACGAGAAGCAGGCGAAGGAGCTCTTCGCCGAGTTCCCGCCGATGCTCGATTTTCTCGAGAGCAAGATCGGCCCGTACCCGTTCGGCGCGGAAAAAATGGGCGTGGCGGAGACACCGTTCAAGGGCATGGAGCACCAGACGATCAACGCGTACGGCAACCAGTACGCGAAAACGCCGTACGGCTACGACGACCTGCTCCAGCATGAGCTGTCGCACGAGTGGTTCGGCAACCAGATGACCAATGCCAACTGGGACGACATGTGGCTGCACGAGGCATTCGCCACCTATATGCAGCCGTTGTACGCGGAGTCCATCGGTGGCAAGCAGGCCTATTTCGCCAGCCTCATGCGGATCCGCAGTGGCCTTGCCAATCGCCATCCGATCGTCTCGGGCAAGCCGCGACGGGAGGAGGATGTCTACGAGGATTCGCGCGGCGGTCCGGGGCAGGACATCTATGGCAAGGGTGCGATGATGCTGCACACCTTGCGCAATCTCATCGGCGACGAGGCCTTCTACCGTTCGGTACGCCTGCTGGTCTATGGCACGGAGCACCCGGTTCCCGGCAACTTCGCCCCGCGGTACGGCACCACGAGCGAGTTCATCGACATCGTCGACAAAGTCACCGGCAAGGACCTGCACTGGTTTTTCGACGTCTATCTTTACCAGGCCGCGCTACCCGATCTCCAGGTGACGCGTGAGGGGCAGGTCCTGCATCTTGCCTGGTCGGTGCCGGGCAAGGGCCCTTTCCCGATGCCGGTAGACGTGCGGGTCGGCGACCAGGTGCTGACCTTGCCCATGGCCGACGGCCGGGGCGAAGTGACGTTGCCCGATCATGCGATCTACACGTTGGATCCCGACTCGAAGCTGCTTCGTCGCGACCAGGGTGTCGAGGCGTACAGGGAGTACGTCAAGGAGCAAAAAACCAAGGGGCGGTGAAGCCCTCGCTAAATCGCTACGCGAAACACGTGTTGTCGTCAGCGACGCAGATAGTCGTCAAGGGCCGCCACCGCTTCGGCGCAATCGGCGCGGCCGAAGCCAATGCGGAAGCGGTCGGTCGGTGTCGGGGCCAGATCGGATCGGTAGTGCTCGGCGGGCAGCAAGAGCACGCCGGCCCGCTCCACAAGGTCGGCGGCGAACGCTTCGACACTGCCCGGGCCGAGATACCGTGGAAACGCCACGCAACCTCCGTCGGGCCGGTACCACTGGAAGTGCTCCGGCCACGCCGCAAAGAAAGCATCGAGCAGCGCAAGGTTGTCGCCGACGATCTGGCGGTTCCTCTGGAGAATCGTCTCTCGCGCCTTGAGCGCGACGATCGCGAGCTGTTCCGATGGACCGGCGTTACATATCGACAGGTAATGCTTGTAGCGCTCCATCTTTTGCAGCAGCGCGTGATCGGCGCAGGCGATCCAGCCGATGCGAAGGCCGGGCAGGCCATAGGCCTTGGACATGACGCCCAGCGAGATGCCGCGCTCGTAGATGTCGGCCGCCTGCGGGAGGTGCACGGTGCCTGGGGGACCGAGGGGACGGTACACCTCGTCGCTGAAAAGCCAGATGCCATGCTGACGGCACAGTGCCACCAGCGCGTCGAAACGATCGCGTTCGAGGATCTTGCCCGTGGGGTTATGCGGGAAGTTGATCGAGATCGCTCGCGTGTTCGGCCGGATGGCGGCAGCGACGCGATCGATATCGAGCGACCAATGATCGTCGGGATCCAGGGCGACGCCGGTCACCTCGCAGATCGACAGCGGCACCGTTTCCGCCGACTGGTAATTCGGAGTCACGACGATGGCGTGATCCTCCGCACCCAGCAAGACGCGCATAGCGATGTAGATGCCCTCCTCGGCACCGGCGAAGCAGAGCACATCGTCGCTCTTGCGAACCTCGTACGTAGTGGCGATGGCCTCGCGCAAGGCGGGCGCTCCGTAGGTCTGCGTGTAGCCGAGATGCAACGACTGGAAGGCGTCGCGGTCTGCCGGCTCCGCCAGCGCGAGCAGTTCGTCCACCCGCAGGCTCTGGGCGTCCGAAGCCGTCAGGTGGAAACGCGCGGCGAACTCCCAGCGGGAGAAATACGTTTCGAGGCGGAAGTCGGGCAGGGCGGTCATCGGTGGCCATCGGGAGGCGATCGTGACGTGGACTATATGTCTGGTATAGACAAATTGTCTACAGTTCCTGTCAGGAGTGATGTTCAGCCCCATGGGCGTCCCCTGCGGCAGCCGTTACAGTGCATGCATGACCTCCCCACGTCCCTCCCTCGTGCTCCCGGCACTCGCTGTGCTTGGTTCGGTTACATCGCTGTGCATCGGCACGTCGTTTGCGAAGAAGCTCTTTCCGCTGATCGGCGCCGAAGGCACCTCGGCCCTGCGCGTCGGTTTTTCCGCCCTTGTCCTGCTTATCTTCTGGCGGCCGTGGCGCTGGCCATTGAGCCGACGGGATGCCGGCTTCGTCATCCGGTACGGACTCACCCTCGGCGTGATGAACCTGCTGTTCTACCTGGCGCTGAGGACCATACCCTTCGGCATCGCGGTGGCTATCGAATTCAGCGGCCCGCTTGCCGTGGCGATGGTCGCCTCGCGGCGCGCGGTGGACTTTGTCTGGCTGGCCAGTGCTATCACCGGCCTGGTGATGCTGCTGCCGCTCGGTCACAACAGCATGCTGGACCCGACAGGCGTGATGTTCGCCCTTGGCGCGGCGGTCTGCTGGGCGCTGTATATCCTCTTCGGCAAACAGGCGGGGCACCTGCATGCCGGGCAATCGGTCTCGCTCGGCCTCGTGGCGGCGAGCCTGGTCGTCGTGCCTTACGGCGTGGCGCACGCCGGTGCGAGCCTGCTCGATCCGATGATTCTGCTTGCCGGCCTTGGCGTGGCCATCGTATCGAGCGCCATTCCGATGTCGCTGGAGATGATGGCGCTCAAGCGATTGCCGAGCGAAACCTTCGGCATCATGGTGAGCCTCGAGCCTGCCGTCGCATCGTTGCTCGCCATGGTGTTGCTGGGCGAGCACCTCGCCGGCGGCCAGTGGCTGGCCATCGGCTTCATCGTGATGGCCTCGATCGGCAGTACGGTCACGGCGCGCAGGTCGCGTCCGCAAGCGGTCGAGTTGGCTGGCTGAGGTGAGCCCCGTCTCGGGGCGCCTGTCGGCATGACGCCCCGAGACGGTTTCGCGCTTACCAGACCTTGCGGATTCCTATGGAGCCGACCACCCGACGATAGCGATGCGCGCCGAAACGGGTTTCCACGTCCGTCCACAGTCGCCAGCCGCTACGGCGCATGAGCGCGACGCCGAGCTTCAGCCCGTAGCTGTTACGGGGGACACCAGCGTCGTATGCCTCGGTGTTGAAGGTCGTGGCATCGAGGTGCCCGAGACGACGGATCCAGTTCGCCGCGAGGTAGGGCGACGCGACGTGACCATTCGGCGTGTTCCAGCGCGCCGCGGCGCGTACGCCGATCCGCGCCGTGGCGCCCGTACCGTGGAGCGGCGCGATGCGTGTCCCGTTGACCTCGCGGTGGGTGCCGCCACGCAGCCGGGTCATCAGGATCTGCGCCTGCGGCTCGATGTAGGTGTCCGTGCTGCGGTTGAGCGCATGCCGCCAGCGGTGGCCCGCTTCCACGCTGGCCGTGAGCATGCCCGTGCCATAGCGCTCGGCGGCGAGCGCATCGCCTTCCACACGCTGGTTGACGTGAGCGTACTGCGCCCATCCGCGCACATACGTTCCGTCGTCGCCACGGAACCCGCCATACACCCCGGCGGCGGCGCCGCGCACTCGCCCCCGGGCCGCGTACCGGGTCAGCAGCGACGTGCCGCGGGTATCGGCACGACCGACCGCAGCCATGATCCCGAGGTGGGCTTCGTCGTCTGGACGGCGGAGCAGGTCGGCGCCCAGCGTGAGCTCGTTGGCCGACGAGGTCGTGGTCAGCTCCCTGCCGATGTCGAAGCGGGTGTGACGTCGGTCGAAACGTGCCCAAACGCCATGCCGGGCACCATCGCGTTCGTCGTCTTCGCCGGCGCCGGGACCGCCCTGGAACATCTCGAGGGCAGCTGTCTGGTTTGCGCGATAGGCGCCGACTTCAGGGCGCAGCACGCGCGGAAGGACCACGACCGGATCCGGGTCCACCTCGGGCTCGGGCGTTTCGGGCGTGACCGGTGGATCGACGATGGTGGGGTCGACCGTTTCCGGTTCCAGCGACGAGCGCAGGTACCAGTGGCCGTCGTTCGCCGCGTTGAGCGCGCCCTGATAGAGGAAGTATTCATGGGCGCCTGCCACGACGCGACCGGCAAGTTCGAACTGGCCGTCGGAACTGCCGTCCACCTGCACCAGCCGGATACCGTCCTTGGTGTAGTCGCCGGCGCCATCGAGAGCATCCACGGCAATGAAGCTGTTGCCGGAGGTGTTGCCCATGATGTGCAGGAGATCGGATGCCGAGGTGTCGTCGCCGAGGCGACTGCGCATACGGAAGAGTCCCTGGTTGCCGTTGTAATCGCCGGCGATGGTCAGGGTGGTGAATGTCCCGGGCGCCGAAGCGAACGTGACCACGCCATGATCGCTGGAGAGCTTGCCGACCAGGCTCTGACGCGTCATCGACCACTGGCCGGCGTCTTCCAGCGTGAGGTCGCGAACGATATCGGTGCCGCCTTGCCACACGGCCCCGCTGCGCAGGCTCAGCGACGCCTTCGTCGCGTCGGGGACCGGCGTGCCCGTGGTTTGCGCCAGACGGATGTCACCTGTCGCCTGGCTCTTGCCTTCGAGCACCACGGTGAAGGGCAGGGTGGACGTGGGGTAGACGTCGACGAAAGCCACGCCACCGAGCGTCGCCGCGCCGCCGATGCGAACCCTGGTCGGGTTGTACAGGCGAAGTGCGGCCGCCTGCACGCTTTCGATCGTGCCGCCCTGCATCGTCAGGGAGCCGCCCTCACTCACGTCGGCCCCGTAGGCCGCCACCCCGGCGGCGCGGATCGTGCTCCGGTTGACCACGATCGCGGCTTTCCACGCGCTCAGACCGTTGGCGTACTTTCCCGTCGTGCCGATGTCCGTGTCGTCCAGCGTTATCCGGGCGCCTTCCCTGGCATCGGCGCCGTTCGCGGTTTCGCCCCCGGTCGAGATGCGGGTGCGGGTGGCATCCACCGAGGGCGGTCGGTCGGGGTAGTCGGTGCCCGTCGCGACGATGCCGAACGACTGATTGCCGTGGGTGACGATATCGACATCGCTCATGCTGAGCGACCCCGCCTTGGCGTGGATGCCCGCAGCGTTGAAGCCGACGGTTTCGATAAACGTGCCGCTCATCTTCGCCAACGATCGATTCGCGCCCTCGAAGCCCGCCGCCTGGCGGCCGGTGGTACGCCAGCGTCCGCCGGTGATCGTGACCAGGCCGGCTTCCTCGCTGGCATGCATCGCGCTGGCGCCGTCACCCCCGGTGGTGATCGACGTGTCGGTCAGAACGGCGGTGACCGATCTCGACACCAGAACGCCGTTCGCGCCCTCGCCCCGGGTTTCGATCGTGGCGTTGACGGCCCGCAGGGCGGCGGATGGTCCGTGCGCCGCCAAACCGTGCGCCGCCTTGTTGCCGGTGGAAATCGAGGTCGAATCGACGGAGAACTGGGCACCGTCCTCGGCGAGGATGCCGATGGCGGCGTAGCCGGTGGTGGTGACGCTGCCGCCGACGATCCGACCCTCCACGTTCGCGCCTCCGAAACGTGCGCCATAGGCGCCGCCGCCTTCGGTCGAGAGGGTGACGTCGGTGAGCTTCGTTGGACCCGCTCCGTCTATCCGCAAGCCGTATGCACCGACGCCCGAGGTGTGCAGGCCGGTGCCACTCAGCGTGAGCGCACCGCCGACCCCCTCGGTTCTGATGGCATGGGCATTCTTGCCGGAGGTTTTCAGGGTGGCGTTCGACACCGTCGCCGTGGCCCCGCCCTTGAGCCACAGGGCGGGAACGTCGGGCGACGTGGTCTGCCAAGATCCTGCGGGGAGATCGAAATCGCCGCCATCGACAACCCAGGGTGGTCCCTCTGCGCCCATGGCAGGCTGTGCAAAAGCAGCTAAGATCGCCACCATGTGCCGGGTTTTAATCAGTTTTTCCGTGCTCATTCCCTTTCTCCTTGTCAGGCGACCGGACGGGGCGTCCGAATCGCAATTTATGGCTGACAAGGCTAGGGGCTGGCTTCCGAAGGTGTAACGCGATTATTCTGAAAAAAGCGTGCGATGACGTCACGCTTGCTTCACCAGACATCTACGCTTCATCATGATCGTTGCAATCTTGTCGTGTCTGTCTTCGCACGGGCACGCCAGGGATGAAACCATTTATCATCTGCACGCGCGGCGAAAGCCGTGGAGGGCCCGCCGTCCGGGGGTATCCGCCGTCGCGCTTGCGCCTATACATAACAACTGAGGAGCCACACCTATGAAGATTGCTTCGATCACTGCCCTTGCCTTCGTCGCCGCCGCCATGCTCTCCGCTTGCAACAAGAGCGAAGACGCTGCCCCGGCCGCCGCTCCGGCCGCCGCTGCCACCGCCCCGGCCGCTGCTGCTCCGGCTGAGGCCGCTCCGGCTGCTGCCACGACCGCTCCGGCTGCTGCCGGCACGGCCGCTCCGGCTCCGGCTTCGACCGCCGCTGGTCAGTAAGTAGTACGCACCACCGAACCCGCCGCTCCTTCGGGAGCGGCGGGTTTTTTTTTGGTTCATCGCGGAAGTCCGGGGACGCCGAAGGCATCGGTTCACTCAGCGGCTGATGCCGCGGCGAGCGCGGACGTTACGGCGCAGAGCCTTCGGTGCCCACCCTCGCTGCTCAGACAGGTCCTCCGCGTTTCGTACCGGAA
>NZ_DATLIW010000032.1:0-130979 GCF_035539195.1 Luteibacter sp. | reverse complement strand
GATGGTAGTGTGGCTCAAGCCATGCAAGAGTAGGTCACCGCCAGGGGCCTTATACCGGAATAACCCGTCCTCTTTTGAGGGCGGGTTTTTCTTTGTCTGCGCGCAGCGCAAGACCCGCAACAGGTCACCGCCAGGGGCCTTATACTGAAACACCCGCTACGAGCAATCGTGGCGGGTTTTTCTTTGTCTGTGTTTTACCGCCCCCCTGTGGGAGCCGCTTCAGCGGCGATCCCGCGGCAGCGGGCCAGGTCGCCGCAACCGGGCTATCGCCGCTGAAGCGGCTCCCACAAGGACACCACGGTACTAACGGGCTATCGCCGCTGAAGTGGCTCCTACAGGGACACGGTGCTAACCGGGCTGTCGCCGCTGAAGCGGCTCCCACAGATCGGATCACGTTGGCGCGGGTGCGGTCGCGCATCGCAACCGCCGCATGACACTCTCGCCTCGACCCGGCATCATGTTGATGTGTCACGGAGCACCGGGAATACGATGGATCCACGATTGAACCGCCGCCAGGAAGAACTCATCGCGATCGTCCAGCGCGAGGGGTTCGTCGGCGTCGAAGAGCTGGCCAGTCATTTCGACGTCGCGCCGCAGACCATCCGCCGCGACCTCAATCTGCTTTCCGACAGTGGGCTCATTCGTCGTTACCACGGTGGCGTCAGTCCGTCCTCGAGCGTCGAGAACGTGGCCTACGCGGCACGTCAAACCCTGCAGGCTGCGGAGAAGAACCGCATCGCGGCCTCGATCGCCAAGCAGATTCCGGATGGCTCGTCGCTCTTCATCAACCTCGGTACGACCAACGAAGGTGTCGGTCGCGCGTTGCTCGATCATCGTGACCTGCGAGTCATCACCAATAACCTCAATATCGCGCTCCTGCTCAGCGACAATCCGACCTTCGAGGTGATTGTCGCCGGCGGCGTCGTGCGTGGCCGCGACCGCGGCGTCACCGGCGAGGCGACGATCGAACTCATCCGCCAGTTCAAGGTGGACTACGGCATCATCGGTATCTCGGGCATCGAGCTGGACGGCACGCTGCTGGATTTCGATTTCCACGAAGTCCGGGTTGCGCAGGCGATCATCGAGCACTCGCGCCAGGTCTACCTGGGTGCGGACCACACGAAGATCGGTCGGAACGCCATGGTTCGCCTGGGCGACTTTTCGCGTGTGGATGCGTGGTTCACGGACAAGACACCGCCTGAACCCTTATTGCCCGTGCTCGAGGCGGCGGGGACTCAGTTGCATGTGGCGGCGGACTGAGGGGTGAGGGCTTCTCGGTGCAAGGCGGCCCTCGCGAACCGACGTTGTGGCGGCGACGTCGCCACGGCCGCGATGGGTCGTCGCACGAAGACGACATCCGAAGGCGCGGGCTAGACCGGGCCCGGGACCGGGGCGGGAGTCGGACCTCGCGGGTCGAGGTCGGTGGACGTTTTGTGCGAGCGCTGTAACCGAATGGCTCCTGAGAGCGAATCGCCAGGCATGGCTACAACATGCCCGAATTCTCCTGCGGAACCTTGTCGGGGATCGATGCGCTTCTCACCCACCTTCGCCGGCTCATCGCTATGAAGATCTCGTTCTCTTGCACCATGTGCGGTCGTTGCTGTCACGGATTGCGCCTACCTCTCAGTATCGATGAAGCGTCGTCGTGGCTGGAAAGGGGCGGCCGAGTCGAGCTGTTCTGCGAGGCGATTCCATGGCCGGAGGAACCTGCACCCGACAACACCTTGGCCGCCCACAAGCGGCGCCGGTCATTCGCCGCATACAGCGGCCAGTTACCCGTCCGAGTCATCGTTTCGCTCATGGCCACGTTCCCTGGCGCATGCCCGAATCTCCGGGCTGATATGAGTTGCGGCATCTATGAGGATCGCCCGCGCGCATGCCGTGTCTATCCGGCAGAGGTCAATCCGTTCATCACGCTCGACCGTGCGGGAAAGCTCTGCCCGCCGGAGGCATGGGCGAGCGATGTGCCGCTGCAGGACGAACACGGCGCGTGGGTGGATCCTGAAGTCGACCGAGCGATCATTGGAATGCGTGCCGCCGATGCCCAGGAGGCGGAAGCGAAGAAACGACTATGCACTCGATTACAGATAACCACAGCCGGTTTATCGAACGAATCGGTCGTCATCCACGCGCCTGATCGTGATCGCCTGACCGAGGCCCTTGCATGGTCTCGGTACAGCGACGCCGGCGACCCCACGGATGTCAGTGATTGGACGTTAGCATCGCACCGTCAGCGGACCTTGGAACTGCTCACATCCGCGGCGTCCCGCTCGGTCGACGCCTCCAAGCTGGATCCCGGCACGACATTCATGGCGTTTGTACCGCCTGACGCGTGAAGATGGCAGGTGCACCGAATGCGAAACGTCGGCCGTCGCGGACAAACGTCGTCATTCGCAGCGATGGCCGCGTGGCGTCGGTCTATTTTGACGTCGCGCCAGCCCCCGTCCGTCGACGCACCATCGGCCACCTTGTGCTTGATGCGCGCCGGGACGACGGATCATTGCGTTAAACAGGAAGAAGCCCCGCAGTCCGATAGCTTTGGATCAAGCTGTCGAAGAGCGCGATGTCCGAGCGGCTTCTTGCCATGAGCTGGGCGCCCGCGATGGATGCGAATATGGCCCGCGCCCGGGCGTCTCCTTCTCCATCTTTCACCAAGTTACCTTCGACGAGTCGCTGGGTCAGCCAGGCGACGTTGACATCGGCGAACGTCTGCATTTCTTGCCTCACCAGCTCTGGAAGATCGTCGAACTCTGCGGACATGAAGCTGCCCAGGCAAAGTCGATTGTCGTTCTCCAGGGAGCGGCGAAAGACGGCGGGGTACTCGCGCAATGCGCTCTGCGCATCGGGTGCCGCAGCCAGCATGCAATCGAGCTCGGCAGCCGCGTCTTCCCAATACCGCTTAGCCACGGCGACGGCCAGCTCGGCCTTCCCCGGAAAGTGGTGATAGATGCTGGCCGGTTTGATGCCGACTTCCTCGGCCAAATGACGAATGTTCAATCCGCCATAGCCGTGCGACTGGGCTTGCATTCGAGCAGCCTTCAAGATCGCTTCGTTCGTGTTCATGACGGTTTCCTCCTTGGACGTATCCTACCATGCGTTAGTTAGGGCTTGACGCCTTTGTCCGCGGCCGGTACCGTCTACCTACCAAATGTTAGGTAGATAGCCCATGACTGACGACATCGTGTTCTCCGACGCCACCAGGCTTGCGGAGATGATTCGCACCAAAGAGGTCTCCCCCGTAGAGATCATGGCCGCTCATCTCGATCGCATCGAGGTGCTGAACCCACGGATCAATGCCATCGTCACCCTTGCGCACACGGCGCGCGAAGCCGCGCGCGCCGCCGAAGCCGCTGTGATGGCCGGCGAGGAATTGGGCCCGCTTCACGGTGTGCCCTTCACCGTCAAGGATTCCATCGACACCGCGGGCGTGTCGACTCAGCGCGGGTCACCGATCTTCAAGGGGCGCGTGCCGGACACCGACGCGACCAGCGTGGCTCGTATGAAGAAGGCCGGGGGCATACTGCTTGCCAAGAGCAACCTGCCGGAATTTTCCTACTGGATCGAGAGCGATAATCTCCTGTCGGGACGCACTAACAACCCTTGGGACCTGACCCGTACGCCGGGCGGGTCGAGCGGCGGCGAGTCCGCCGCCATCGCGGCAGGCATGTCGCCGATTGGCCTCGGCACCGATCTCGCCATTTCGGTGCGCGGACCGGCAGCACAAACGGGCATTACATCGATGAAGGCGACGCATGGAAGCATTCCGATGACGGGCATTTGGCCCCGTGCGCCGCGCCGCTTTTGGCATGTGGGACCCATGGGCCGTTCTGTGCGGGACATCGCTCTGGCGTTTTCCCTGCTGGCGGGGCCGGATGGGCATGACGCTGCTTCGACCATCACCACGGTCTTCGACGCTGGCGTTGGGCGCGCACCCTATCGCCAACTGCGCGTCGGCTGGATGGTCGGTCCCGGGCTCGGCCCGGTAGACCCTGAAGTCGTCGCCACCGTGAAGGCTGCTGCGGAGGCACTCGGGAACGCAGGCGTGTTTGTAGAGCACGTTGGCATTCCGGCCCTCGAGCGTGATTTCGCGCTGGATGTGTTCAATCGGCTGCATGTGATGGAAATGAAGCCCGCGTTTGAGCAGGCGACCGCTGGCCGGCATCCGGATGAGCTATACACGATGGCCAAGACCATGCTTTCGCTGCCCGACACGTCCATGGAGAGTTTCATCGACGCCGAGCAGGCGGTTGAGCGCATCCGTGACGGCTTCGCCGAGTACTTCTCGCACTACGATGCCTTGATCACCCACGTGTTGCCCATCGCTGCGCACAAACACGGCGTAAGTTCGTTCGTCATCGATGGCCAGACCGTGGATGCCACCTACCTCCAGGGCGCTACGGTGCCACTGAACCTCACCGGGCTACCTGGTCTGGCCATGCGGTTCGGCACCAGCAGGGAAGGTCTGCCGATCAACATTCAGGTGGTTGGTAAATGGCAGGCCGAATCCACCGTGATCCATATCGCCTCGCTCCTCGAGGCGGTGAGCTCCGTGCGAGGTCTGCGCCCGGCGAACATGGCTCCCTTCATGAGGCCGTGAATGCCGACAGCATCGACCCGTGATGACGCGCACATTTTGACGGATGACGTGTAACCGTCGCGAGCAAGGACACGAAGAACCCTGGAGCCGTCCGGCTCTTTCGGAGAACTGTCCATGAACATGTCGCGAAAACTTGCGATTGCTATCGTTGGCGCGTTGGCGACCGTCGGCGCCGTCCATGCGCAAGATCGTCTGTCCGGTTTGCACGGATTCGATTCCCCTTTTGTCTACGTCATGTCCAATGACATCCAGAGCAACAGCGTCGCCGTGCTGCGTCGAAATTTCTTCGGCGGCCTGGAAAAGGTTTCCGTGGCATCTACCGAGGGCAAGGGCGTGGGGGTCGGCACGACGGCTCCGCGGCCAGATCCCCTCGGCTCGCAGAATGCATTGCTCAAGAGCGCGAACGGCCGGCTCTTGTTTGCCACTAACGCCGGCTCGAACCAGATATCGGTTTTCGCCATCGAGGGCAGTCGGCTGCGTTTGATCGACATACAGCCCACCGGCGGCACGTACCCGGTCAGCGTGGCTCAGCGGGGGAATCGACTCTACGTGCTCAACAGCGCCGCCACCTCGACGGTGACCGCGTTTCAGATCACCGCTGGCGGGCAGCTCGTAGCATTGCCGGCCGAGACGCGTCTGCTGGGCACGGACGCGCCCCTTGTGGGAAATCAGCCCAATGTCGGCATGACGCCCGCGCAACTGCAGGTGTCACCCGACGGCAACTGGCTGGCCGTCTCGATCAAAGACGCATCGGCCAAGGGCTGGTTCGAACTGTTTACCCTCGGACACGATGGAGGCCTCGGTAAAGACCCCGCCATCACCCCCTCGAACGACCCGCAACCGTTCGGTTTCGACTTCGATAACCACGGTCATCTGATCGCCACGCAAGCAGCAGGCTCGGCCGCCAGCTCGTACGCGATCGGGCGCGACGGCATCCTCGAGGCCATCTCCAGCGACGTTCCAAACGGGCAGGCAGCCGCATGCTGGTTGGCGGTGTCCGGTCGCTTCGCCTTCACCGCTAACGCAGGCAAGGGCAACATCAGCGGTTACCGTGTCGGCAACGATGGCTCGTTGACCGTCCTTGACGGCGGGATCGCCGGTACGTTGGAAGCAGGTGCTGCGCCGACCGACCTGAAGGCTTCTGCCGACGGCTTGTTCCTGTACGTGGGCAATTCCCTGGGCGGCGATGTCGATACGTTCCTCATCCTCGGTGACGGTCGGCTGCTGCAGGTCGGCCAAACACCGGTGTTCGCTGGAGCATCGGGGATGCAGGGCCTGGCCCTCTGACCTTCTTTTGCATCTGCGCTCGACGGCGTGTGGTCCGGCGTTGGCTCGCACGGAGCATCAAGGCAGGCCGCGAGAATGGCCAGCGGAGCCGCACCAAGAAGCTCTGCTGGCTTCCTGCGATACATGAGGAACAGGCGCATGCGCACCTGACCGCCATGGTCGGTCAGGAGGAGCCATGCCCGTTCGCACCGTATGCCTAAATGACGGTCATGCGCTTAGTGGCGCAACGCGAAAAAATAGTCAATAAAGTCAGCGGGGTAAGCTGCCCCAGCTTTCGCGCGCCCGCCGAACCCGCGATGATCGGATCGATGGTTACCCACCTGATGGGCCGTGTTTCAAACAAGGCGTGCGCTGCACTGCAGCGTGCCATGTTCGTTTGTGTTCGAATATGCTCACTTTTAACGCAGGCACCGCTTGCTGACCGTGTGAAATGTTCGTTTTTCGCGTGACCCGGGGGTCTGTCCTGGTCGCCCGCAGGGAAAAACGAACATAGCCGAACATTGGCTACTCCCCTCTCAGTAACGCAGTGCCTCCAGCCAAGCGGAGTGCGCGATGGTCGAGCAGGTCGATGTTCTGGTGGTCGGTGGTGGCGTCAATGGCGTCGGCATTGCGCGTGATGCGGTGGGCCGTGGGCTATCGGTATGGCTGTGCGAGCGGGACGATCTCGCGTCGCATACCTCCAGCGCGGCGACCAAGTTGATCCATGGCGGGCTGCGCTATCTCGAGCAGTTCGAGTTCGCGCTGGTCGGCAAGGCGCTCGCCGAGCGCGAGGTACTTCTCCGCGCCGCGCCGCATATCATCTGGCCGCTACGCTTCATCCTTCCGCACCAGCCGCACCTGCGTCCCGCGTGGATGATCCGTATCGGCTTGTTCCTCTATGACCATCTGGGCCGCGGGCGCCGCACGCTGCCGGGTTCGCGTCGCGTGCGTTTCGCCAAGCACGTCACAGGCGAGCCACTGCGCGCCGAGTTCCACCAGGGTTTCGTCTATTCCGATGCCTGGGTGCAGGACGCGCGCCTTGTCGTGCTCAACGCGATGGATGCCGTGCATCGTGGCGCCAAGATCGAAACGCATACGAAGTGCATCAGCGCCCGTCGCGATGCGGATGGCTGGACGGCCGAACTCGAGGCACGCGATGGCAGCCGTCATTTCGTCAAGGCCCGCGCGCTGGTCAACGCCGCCGGCCCCTGGGCGGCGAGTTTCCTCGACGACGTGGTGCACCTGAAGCATTCGCACACGCTGCGCCTGATCAAGGGCAGCCATATCGTCGTCCCGAAGATTTTCGAGCATCGCTACGCCTATATCTTCCAGCAGCCGGACCGTCGCATCGTCTTCGCCATTCCGTACGAGCGCGACTTCACGCTGATCGGCACCACCGACATCGAGTACAAGGCGGATCCATCGCACCCGGTGATCGAGGCCGAGGAAACGCAGTACCTGTGCGAGGCGGTGAACCGCTACTTCAAGAAGCAGCTCACGCCCGCGGACGTCGTCTGGAGCTACAGCGGCGTGCGTCCCTTGCTGCAGGACGAATCGGGCAGCGCCTCGGAAGTGACGCGAGACTACCTGCTCGATATCGACACGGACGGCGCGCCGTTGCTCAACGTCTTCGGCGGCAAGCTCACCACCTTCCGCAAGTTGTCCGAGGAGGCTGTCGACAAACTCGCGCCGCTGCTGGGCAACGACAAGCCGGCCTGGACCGCCGACGCGCGCCCCCTGCCGGGCGGCGGCGAACGCGACATCGACGCGCTGACCGACGACATCCGTTCGTCGCGGCCCTGGTTGCCCGAAGCGTTCGCGTGGCGCCTCACCCATATGTACGGCACGCGCGCCCGCGACCTGCTCGGCGAAGCCAACGGCCTGGCCGCGTTGGGCGAACACTTCGGCTCGGATCTCTACCAGGCGGAGGTGGACTATCTTGTCCGCCACGAATGGGCGACCGAGGCCGAGGACATCCTCTGGCGCCGAAGCAAGATCGGCCTGCGCGTCGGTTCCGACGACGTGCGTCGCCTCACCGAGTACCTGAACCGGCGTGTCCCTCAGCGGGCTGCCACCCACCCGTAGCGCCCAGGCGCTTCCCAGTCATGAAACCCGATGGAGAGACGGATCATGCGACAACAGATAGGCGAGCTGATTTCCGAAGCCCTCGCGATGTTCATCATCATCGCGTTCGGCGATTCCGTAGCATGCATGTACGTGCTCTACGACCCTAGTCCCTACCTCAACGCCTATTGGGGCGTGTGTATCGCGTGGGGTCTGGCGGTCACCATCGCTATCTATGCCACCGCGTCGGTGTCGGGCACGCATGCGAATCCCGCCGTGACGCTGGCACTGGCGATCTTCCGCGACTTCTCATGGAAGAAAGTCATCCCGTACTGGGTCGCCCAGGTCATCGGCGCCTTCCTCGGCGCAGCCTGCGTGTATGCCCTTTTCGGTCCGGTCATCGATCACTTCAACGAGACGCACAACCTCACCCGCGCGGCGGGCGGTGCGGCAGGCGTGTTCTTCACGCATCCGGGCCTTGCCGTCACACCGATGCACGCGCTCTCCGACCAGATCATTCTGACCGCCTTCCTGTTGTTCGGCATCTTCGCCATCACCGAGCAGTACAACGAGACCGCACCGGGTGCGAACAGCGGCGCACTGATCATCGGCCTGCTGGTTGCGACCATCGGCGCGTCCATGGGCTACCTCGAAGCATGGGCGATCAATCCGGCCCGCGACTTCGGTCCGCGCCTGTTCGCATTCTTTACCGGTTGGGGTTCGTCGGCGTTGCCCTCGCCCGACAACTACTGGTGGGTGCCCATCGTGGGCCCGCTGATCGGTGGTGTCGTCGGCGGCGGTGCCTACCAGCTGCTCGTGCATCCCTTCCTGCCGGCGCGTGTGCGTGCGCTTGAAGAAGCGCGCCTCGCCGCCGAAAACGGCAAATCCTCCACACAGACGACCCGGTGAGGCAAGCAATGGACACGTCCAAGGACAAGCGATACATCCTGGCGATCGACCAGGGAACCACCAGCTCGCGCACGATTCTCTTCGATCATGACGGCAACATCGCCGGCACGGCCCAGCGCGAGTTTCCGCAGATCTTTCCGCAGCCGGGCTGGGTGGAACACAACCCGCGCGAGATCATGACCAGCGTGCTGTCGACGATGACCGAGGTGATCAGCAGCTCGGGTATCGACGCCAGCGCCATCGAAGGCATCGGCATCACCAACCAGCGCGAAACCGCGGTGGTCTGGGAGAAGAGCACCGGCCAGCCGATCTACAACGCCATCGTGTGGCAGTCGCGGCAGACCGCCGATATCTGCGACAAGCTCAAGGAAGACGGCTTCGACCCGATGGTCCGCGAGAAGACCGGCCTGCTGATCGACGCCTACTTCGCCGGGACCAAGGTCCGCTGGATTCTCGACCATGTGGAAGGTGCGCAGGAACGTGCCGAGAAGGGCGAGCTGCTGTTCGGCACCATCGACACCTGGGTCATCTGGAACCTCACCGGCGGCAAGGTGCACGTCACCGATTACACCAATGCCTCGCGTACGCTGATGTACGACATCTTCAAGCGCGAATGGGACGACGAGCTACTCAAGATGCTCAACGTGCCGCGCGCCATGCTGCCGGAAGTGAAGTCGTCCAGCGAAGTGTATGGCAACACGCTGGCCAAGCATTTCTTCGGTCGCGAAGTGCCCATCGCCGGTATCGCCGGCGACCAGCAGGCGGCGTTGTTCGGGCAGGCCTGCTTCGAGCCCGGCCTGGCCAAGAACACCTACGGCACCGGCTGCTTCATGCTGATGAACACCGGCGAGAAGGCGGTACGTTCGAAGAACGGCCTGCTCACCACCATCGCGTGGGGCCTCAATGGCAAGGTGGAGTACGCGCTCGAAGGCAGCATCTTCGTTGCCGGTTCGGTCATCCAGTGGCTGCGCGACGGCCTGCGCATGCTTGGCAAGGCGGCGGACTCGCAGTCGTACGCCGAGCGCGCGAAGGACAATGACGGCGTGTACTTCGTACCTGCGTTCGTCGGTCTCGGTGCGCCGTATTGGCGAAGCGACGTGCGCGGTGCGGTGTTCGGCCTTTCACGCGGCACGACGAAGGAGCAGTTCATTCGCGCCGCACTCGAGTCGATGGCGTACCAGACACGCGACGTACTCGAGGCGATGCAGATCGACTCCGGCATCGAACTCAAAGAGCTGCGTGCCGACGGCGGCGCGATCGCCAACGACTTCATGGCGCAGTTTCAGGCGGACATCCTCGGCGTTCCCTTGCTCCGTCCGAAGGTCCAGGAAACCACGGCGCAGGGCGCGGCGTATCTCGCCGGTCTCGCGGTCGGTTTCTGGAAGGACCAGACGGATATCACCAAGCGCTGGGCGGTGGATCGCGAGTTCAAGCCGACGATGACGAAGGAAGTCCGCGACGAGCTGTACGAAGGCTGGCAGCAGGCCGTCAACGCGACGATGGGCTTCAAGCCACGCAAGTAATCTGGCAGGACCCGTGTACTGGCAGGACCCGTGTGCTGGCAAAGCCAGTGTGCTGGCAGAGCCAGTGTGCTGGCAGGGCCAGTGTGGGAGCCAGTGTGGGAGCCGATTCATCGGCGATCCCGCGGCAGCGGGCCAGGTTAACGCGACCTGGCTATCGCGGCCAGGTTCTCGCGACCTGGCTATCGCCGATGAATCGGCTCCTACAACAGCCTGGACAAAAAAAGGGGCGGCGCATCACTGCGCCGCCCCTTTTTCCAAGGCACTTCAGGCCAGTTCGTAACCGAACTGGTCCTTGAACTCCGTGGCGAACTGCTCGTACGTGAAGTACTGGTTCTGCGTGCCCGGATGCTCCACCTTCAACGCACCCATGAGCGAAGCCATGTTGCCGATGGTCTTCCAGTCGTACTTCTTCATGATGCCGAAGATGAGGCCGGCGCGGTACGCGTCGCCGCAACCGGTCGGGTCGACAACCTTGCGCTCGCGTGCCGGCGGCACGGTGATGACTTCACCACCGACATGGATCAGCGAACCGCGCGGGCCCTGCGTGACGATGTACGCGGTGACCTTGGACGCGATGTCCTCGGCACTCCAGCCGGTGCGCTGCTGCAGCAGCTGCGACTCGTAGTCGTTGACGATGACGTACGTGGACTTCTCGATCATCGAGCGGAACTCGTCGCCGTTGAACAGCGGCATCGCCTGGCCCGGATCGAAGATGAAGGGCACGCCGCGTGCGGCGAACTCGTCGACGTGCTGCAGCATCGCTTCGCGACCGTCCGGGGCGACGATGCCGAACGAATAATCCGGAATGTCACGCACATGGTTCTCGTGCGCGCTGGACATCGCACCCGGATGGAAGGCCGTGATCTGGTTGTTGTCCAGGTCCGTGGTGATGAAGCACTGCGGGGTGAACTGGTCGTCGAACTGACGCACGCCGTCGAGGCGGATACCGAACTTCTCCAGGTGCGCGCGATATGGCGCGAAATCCTGGCCGACCGTGGCCACCGGCATCGGTGCGCCGCCGAGCAACTTCAGGTTGTATGCGATGTTGCCGGCGCAGCCGCCGAACTCGCGGCGCATGGCCGGCACCAGGAACGACACATTCAGGATATGCACCTGGTCCGGAATGATGTGGTTCTTGAACTGGTCCTGGAACACCATGATGGTGTCGTAGGCGAGCGATCCGCAGATAACGGCAGTCATGGTGTAGGTGACCCTGGAAGAATAGTGGCGCGACCGTGACCCGGCCGCAGCGGGCGCCGAACGCGACAGGTCCGGCAAACCGACGGATCGTACCCAAAATCGTCCGCCAAGGCGACTCCGGGAGTCGTACAGAATTACGGGAACGGAGCAGAATCCCCACGCATCACCCGGACTTACAAGGCTTTCTTAACTTCTTCGCCCTTGCGTGGGGGAGTAGGCCAATCTAGACTCGCACGCTTACTTTTTCTTGCTACTGGCGTCCGCCGCATCATGTTTAAGAAGTTCCGCGGTCTCTTTTCGAACGACATTTCCATCGATCTCGGCACGGCCAACACGCTCATTTATGTGCGCGGCCAGGGAATCGTCCTCAATGAACCGTCGGTCGTCGCGATCCGCCAGGATCGAGGCCCGGGCGGCCCGCGCACCGTTGCCGCCGTCGGTGGCGACGCGAAGCGCATGCTCGGCCGTACGCCGGGCAATATCGCCACCGTCCGCCCGATGAAGGACGGCGTCATCGCCGACTTCACCATGACCGAGGCGATGCTGCAGCACTTCATCAAGCAGGTGCATCGTTCGCGCATGCTCCGTCCGAGCCCGCGCGTGCTGGTCTGCGTGCCCTGCGGCTCGACCCAGGTGGAACGCCGCGCGATCAAGGAATCGGCCGAGGGCGCAGGCGCCCGCGACGTCTTCCTGATCGAGGAACCCATGGCAGCCGCCATCGGCGCCGGGATCCCGGTGCACGAAGCGCGCGGTTCCATGGTCCTGGATATCGGCGGCGGCACCTCGGAAGTCGCGGTCATCTCGCTGAACGGCATCGTTTATTCGCAGTCGGTCCGCGTCGGTGGCGATCGCTTCGACGAAGCCATCATCAACTACGTGCGCCGCAACCACGGCACGCTGATCGGTGAATCCACGGCCGAGCGGATCAAGCTCGAAGTCGGCTGCGCCTTCCCGCAGAGCGAAGTCCGCGAGATGGAAATCTCCGGCCGTAACCTCGCCGAAGGCGTGCCGCGCATGTTCACGATCAACTCCAACGAGGTGCTGGAAGCGCTCCACGAGCCGCTCTCCGGCATCGTGGCGGCGGTCAAGGCCGCGCTGGAGCAGACCCCGCCGGAGCTCTGCTCCGACGTGGCCGAGCGCGGCATCGTCCTGACCGGTGGCGGCGCGCTGCTGCGCGATCTGGATCGTCTCATCTCCGAGGAAACCGGCCTGCACGTGCAGGTGGCCGACGACCCGCTCACCTGCGTCGCCCGCGGTGGCGGCAAGGCGCTGGAGATGATCGACCAGCACGGCAGCGACTTCTTCGCGTTCGAATGATGGCCGCGCGCGACGGCGCACGGGCCGGAACGCGCTGAGCCATGGCCCTCAATCGCGACGATCAGTCGCCGCTGTTCGCGCCCGGTGTGGCGGGGACCCTGCGCCTGATCGTCTATCTCGCGCTCGCCTGCGTGCTCATGGTGCTCGATCACCGGGGCGGCTGGCTCGGTAACGTCCGTTACGGGCTATCCATCGTGGTCGAACCGATCTACCGGATCGCCGGACTGCCGTCGCAGGGATTCCAGGCGGCGACGGTGGCGTTCGCCGATCGCCAGCGGCTGACCGAAGCCAACCAGCGGCTGCGCGAAGACCTGCTGTTGGCCAACGCCAAGCTCAACCGCATGGCCTCGGTGGCCGAGCAGAACCAGCGGCTCAAGGAGCTGCTCGACACCCAGCACAGCCTCTCGCTCAACGTGCAGCTTGCGCGTCTCATCGGCGTGGACCTGGGCACCTTCCGGCATCGGATCGTGCTCAACGTCGGCGCGCGCGACAAGGTCCAGGCAGGGCAGGTGGTGATCGACGCCCGTGGCGTGATGGGCCAGGTCGTCGAAGTGATGCCGACCACCTCCGTGGCGATGCTGATCACCGACCCGAACCACGCCATTCCCGTAACGATCGAGCGCACCGGACTGCGTACGATCGCCTACGGCTCGCGCGCCGGCGACATGCTGGTGCTGCCCAATATCCCCGTGTCCGCCGACGTGCAGTCGGGCGACAAGCTGGTTACCTCGGGCCTGGGTGGCCGCTTCCCGCCGGGCTTCCCGGTCGGCGAAATCCGCGACGTGGCACAGACGGCCTCGGGCACGTTCCTCTCCGCACAGGCCAGGCCCGCGGCCGATCTCGATCGCAGCGAGGACGTGCTCCTGCTGCACGACCTCGCCGAACAGGACGGTCCGCCGGCGCTCGCGCCGAACAGCGGGCCGCCGTCCAGCATGGCGCCGGACCCGAATGCGCCGCCGCCGGCGCCCGTCGCGCCGACCCTGCCCAAGGTGACCTCGCCGACCGCCACGCCGGTGCCCGCGCGCGCCGGTTCGTCGACGACGCCAACGGGGACGACGCCATGAACAAGCTTCGTGTCCGCCAGCTGTGGTTCGCCGCGACGCTGCTGCTCTCGCTGTTCCTGATGCTGATTCCGCTGCCGGGGCCGCTGACGCCGTTCAAGCCGTACTGGCCGGCGCTGATCCTGCTCTACTGGTGCCTGCAATCGGGCGATCGGGTCACTCTCGGGCTGGCGTTCTGCCTGGGCGTGGGTGCGGATCTGTTCGACGGCATCCTGCTCGGCGAGCAGGCGTTGCGTCTCACCGCCATGGTCTTCATCGCCCTGCGGTTCCGCTCGCGGCTGCGCTTCTTCCCCATGTGGCAACAGTCGCTGGCGGTGCTCGGCCTGCTGCTGAACGATCGCGTGCTCCTGCTGCTCATCCGGGTCTTCAGCGGCGATCCGCTACCGCCGCCCGAGTACTGGATATCGCCGCTGGTCGGTGCGGTCCTGTGGCCGTTCGTCTTCCTGATCCTCGACGATTTGCGCGCACGCCTGCGCATCCACGACACATGAGCCGGCGGCGCGCCTCGATCAAGGAGGTCCGTGGCGAGGTGGCGCTGTTTCGCCGCCGCGCGCTGGCCGGTTTCTTCCTGCTCCTGCTCGGCCTTGTCGCCGTCTGCAGTCGCTATGTCTACCTGCAGGTGTTCCACCACGACGAGTTCGTGACGCGTTCGGAGCAGAACCGCGTGAAGCCGCGCGCGATCCCGCCGGCGCGTGGCCTCATCTACGATCGCAACGGCGTGCTGCTCGCCGATAACGTCCCCGCGTTCCGCCTCGAGGTCACGCCCGAGCAGGTCGCCAACATGGACGACATGCTGCGCAATCTCAGCGCGGTGGTGCCGATCAGCGACGACGACATCACGACCTTCAAGAAGCAGGTGAAGCTGGGTCGTCGCTTCGAGGGCATCCCGCTGAAGCTGAAGCTGACCGAGGACGAAATCGGCCGTTTTGCCGTGAACCGGTGGCGGTTCCCCGGCGTGGATGTCGTGCCTTACCTCACCCGGCGCTATCCGCTGGGTGGCTCGCTTGCGCACGTGATCGGCTATGTGAGCCGCATCGACGTGGACGACCTCGACCGCATGGACGACGACGAAGAGGCCAGCTACAAGGGCACCACGCACATCGGCCGTATCGGCATCGAGCGCTCGTACGAGAAGTTGTTGCACGGCGAGCCGGGCTACGAGCTGGTCGAGGTGAACGCCGATGGGCGCACCCAGGCCGTGCTCGACACCACGCCGCCGACACCGGGCAAGAACATCTACCTGAGTATCGATGTGCGCCTGCAGAAGGCGGCGCTCGACGCGATGGCTGGCCGCGCGGGCGCCGCGATCGCGATCGATCCGCGCAACGGACAGGTCCTGGCGTTCGCCAGCGTGCCCGACTTCGACCCGAACCTCTTCGTCAACGGGATCAGTTCGGTCGACTACAAGAACCTGATGACGGCTGCGGACAAGCCGCTGTACAACCGCGCGCTGCGTGGCGTGTATCCGCCCGGTTCCACAGTGAAGCCCTTCCTTGCCCTGGGTGGCTTGACCATGGGCATTCGCCGGCCGTCGGATACGGTGCTGTCGACGGGCGAGTTCTGCATTCCGGGGCAGAGCCGCTGTTACCGCGACGACAAGCGCGGCGGCGACGGCACGGTGAACATGGTCCGCGCCATCGAGCTGTCGACGAATACCTATTTCTACCGGCTTGCGCTGGACATGGGCATCGACCGCCTTGCCTCGTGGATGGGCGGCCTGGGCTTCGGCAAGAAGACCGGGATCGACCTCACCGGCGAAGTGGAGGGCGTGCTGCCTTCGCGCGAGTGGAAGGCCACACGCAGCAAGGCGGGCTGGTTCCCGGGCGAGACGATCATCTCCGGCATCGGCCAGGGCTATTGGGCGGTGACGCCGATCCAGCTGGCCCATGCCGTCGCCACCTTCGCCGGCCACGGCGTGCCCTACGCGCCCCACCTGCTGATGGATACGCAGGACGGTGTGGACAGTGCGCGCGTGCCGCAGGCGTTCCCGCCCACGGGTCCCTCGGTGATCCGCAAGTCGGCCGACTGGGACACCGTGAACGAAGGCATGATCGCGGTGATCAACTCGGGCGCCGGTACCGGCAAGAAGCTCGGCATCGGCTTTCCGTTCGTCATCGCCGGCAAGAGCGGCACGGCCGAGCGCTTCTCGCGCAAGTCCGACGCTTATGACACGAACAAGAACACCGCCTACCTGGCGACTCGCCACCGCGCGCTGTTCATTGCCTATACGCCGGCGGACGATCCGAAAATCGCCGTGGCCGTCGTGCTCGAAGCGGGCGCATGGGGCGCGGCGGATTCCGGGCCGATCGCACGCAAGATCCTCGACCAGTGGGTGGTCGACCAGGGTGGGGCACGCCCGACCGCCTTGCCGCCTGGCCCGATCACCCTTTCCGATGCGCCGGCCGAGGCTGCGCCTGCGAGCGAGAGCTCGGTCCAGGGCGTACAGCCGGCCGCACCGTCCAGCAGCGAACTGCCGCCCGACGACAACGGCGAGGACCAGTGACCATGTTCGCCAACCTCTCCCTTCGCCTCAAACGTTTCGGCCTGCGGCTGCTCACCCGTCCGCGCCTGGACTTGCCCCTGCTGCTGGCCCTGTTCCTGCTCGCCTGCGCCGGCCTGGCCACGCTGTACAGCGCGGGCAACGCCAACCTGTCGTTGGTCGGCGGCCAGGCGGCACGCTTCGTCCTGGGCGCGGTGCTGCTGGTGGTGATCTCGCGTATTCCGCCGCCGGTGCTGCGCTCCTGGACGCCCTGGCTCTACATGGGCAGCACGGCCTTGCTGGTCGTCGTCGCCGCCCTGGGTGAAGGGCGCGGCGCCTATCGCTGGCTCGACCTGGGTTTCATGCGTTTCCAGCCGTCCGAACTGCTCAAGCTCACCATGCCGATGATGGTCGCCTGGTACCTGCACCCGCGGCAGTTGCCGCCGGGCTGGAAGGACATCATCGTCGTCGGCCTGATGATCGCGGTACCGGCCGGACTCATCGCCGAGCAGCCCGACCTGGGCACCGCGTTGCTGGTCGCCGCGGCCGGCGCCTTCGCGCTGTTCCTCTCCGGCATGGCCTGGTGGCGCATCGGCCTGCTCGTCGGTGGCGCCGGCGCGGCGATCCCGGTGGCCTGGCAGTTCCTCCACGAATACCAGCGCAACCGCGTGCGCACGCTGCTCGACCCGGAATCGGATCCGCTGGGCAATGGCTGGCACATCATCCAGTCGAAGATCGCCGTGGGTTCGGGTGGTGTCTTCGGCAAGGGCTGGCAGCACGGCACGCAGTCGCGCCTCGAATTCCTTCCGGAGCACACGACGGACTTCATCTTCGCCGTGTTCTCGGAGGAATTCGGGCTGATCGGCGTCATCGCCATCATGTTGCTGTACGCCTTCATCATCGGTCGCTGCCTGTGGATCGCGATGAACGCGCGCGACACGTATTCGCGCCTGCTCGCCGGCGCGATCGGCATGAGTTTCTTCGTCTACGTCGCGGTGAACGGCGGCATGGTCGCGGGCATCCTGCCGGTGGTCGGCGTGCCGATGCCGCTGATCAGTTACGGCGGTACGTCGGCGGTGTCGTTGCTCACCGGCTTCGGTGTGTTGATGTCGATCCACGCCAATCGCAAGCTCCACGATTGATGCCTGAACGTTTCCCGAAGCGCGCCCCTGACGCGCCTTTCCTGCGTGCTACGCTTCGGCGCATGGATGAAGTTCTCGCCGCGCGCCGCGCACGCCCCGCTCGTTTATTCCCGCGCCTCGCCGGCGCGATGATCGTCTTCCCCCTGATGTTCGCCCCCGCGGTGTTCGCCCAGACCCATCCGGGTCAGGCACAACTCGTCGACGAAGTGGCGAAGGACACGGGCAAGAGCAAGGCCTCGCTGAACGCGATCCTCGACGGCGCGAAGATGCAGCAGTCCATCATCGATGCGATGAACCGTCCGGCGGAAGGCAAGCCGTGGCGGGATTACCGGCCGATCTTCCTCACCGAGCAGCGCATCCAGGCGGGCGCGGATTTCTACCAGACCCATCGCGCGCTGCTCGATGCCATCGGCAGGAAATACGGCGTACCGCCGGAATACATCGTGGCCATCGTCGGCGTCGAGACCTTCTACGGCCGTAACACCGGCAAGTACAAGGTGCTCGACGCGCTGACCACGCTGGCCTTCTATTACCCCAAGCGGGCGCCGTTCTTCCGCGAGCAGTTGAAGACCCTGCTGGAACTGCCGCCGAACCATCTCGCCGGTCCGCTGGATACGCTTACCGGCTCGTATGCCGGCGCGCAGGGCTGGGGGCAGTTCATGCCCTCGTCCATCCGCGACTGGGGCGTGGATTACGACGGCGACGGCAAGATCGACATGAAGGGCTCGATGGGCGACATCTTCGCCAGCGTGGCCAACTATTTTTCCCAACACGGCTGGGAAACCGGCGGTCCGCTGGCCGTGCGCGCCCAGCCGGATGCCGGCGTCCGCGATCCCGCCGTGCCGAAGGACTGGCGCCCCGTGGCGCCGGTGGAAACCTTCGTCGCCCAGGGCTTCGCGCCGCTGCAGCACCTCAATCCGGGGCGTGACGCGCAGCTGGTTCGCCTGGACGGGCCCTCGGGTCCCGAGTACTGGTTCGTCTTCCAGAACTTCTACGTGATCACCACGTACAACCGTAGCCCGATGTACGCGATGGCGGTAAACCAGCTGGCGCAGGCGATCCGGGAACGGACCCATGGATCCGCGGCGCGATGAACGGGCGAATCGAGGAGCTCGCTGTCGTGGGGAGCGTCTCGCTTCGCAGGGATCGCCGGCGTAGCCGGCTCCCACACACAGCCAGCGTCCCGACTGCCCCCCAGCCCATGTACGAACCGCGCCCCCTGCGCGAGCCGCCCCCTCTGCTGCGCGAGTCGCCCCCTCTGCTGCGCGAGCCCCGCCCTCTGCGCGAGCCCCGCTCCCTGCGTGAGCCTCGCTCCCTGCGTCAGCCCCGCTCCCTGTGGGAGCCCCGCCCCCTGTGGGAGCCGCTTCAGCGGCGATGGGTGCTAGCGACACGCCTCGCCCTCATCGGCCTCCTGGCGCTGGCCCTGGCCGCCTGCGGCGGTTCGAAGAACTCCCGTCCGTCGGGATCGCGTGGCGGCAGCGGCGGCTCGTCGTCGTCCTCGCGCGGTGGCCGTGACGACATCAGCAAGTCGCAGTCCTCCCGTTATCGCTCCAGTTCCGACAGCGTGCCGACCGACATTCCGGATGTGAGCAAGCTGCCGGAGCCCGTGCCGAAGGTCGAGCCGCGCGCGCTCTACGGCAACAAGAGCCCGTACTCCGTGCTCGGCCAGACCTACAACGTGCTGCCCACGCCGCGCGGCTACGTCGAGCGCGGCATCGCCTCGTTCTACGGCAACAAGTTCCACGGCTACAAGACCTCGAGCCTCGAGGAATACGACATGTACCAGTTCTCGGCGGCGCACAAGACGCTGCCCCTGCCGAGCTATGCACGCGTCACCAACCTCGAGAACGGCAAGAGCGTCATCGTCCGTATCAACGATCGCGGTCCCTTCCACGAGAACCGCATCATCGATCTTTCCTTCGCCGCGGCGGTGAAGCTCGGCGTCTGGCCGAAAGGCACCGGCCTGGTCGAAGTGCGCGCCATCGATCCGACCGAGGCCAACGGCGATCGCGGCGCGCCCTACGTGAACACGGCGCCGAAACCGGCACCGGTGACCGCCCCGGCACCACCGCCGCGTCCGGCCTTTGCCGCCGCGCCGCCGGCCGCACGCACGGCACCGACGCCGGACATGGCCACCTCGCCGCCGTCGACCCCGTCGCGCTTCGCCGCGGCGGCTCCGGTCGGCGCGACGCCCGTTGTCGCCGGCGCCACGCGCGCGCCGAGCGCGGCCATCGCCGCGCCGGTGGGCACGACCGTCCCGGTCCGGGCCACGCCGGTCGCGACGGCCTCCGCTGGGGACGAGAACGACGGTCCGGTGCCCGGGATGACCGGCGTTTCCGCCGCCGAGGCGCTCCCCCCGCTGCCCGGCGCGAAGCCGGCAACCGCTCCCGCCACGCCTGCCTCGACGCCGCGCCCGGCCACGCCTGCACAAGGCCCGGTGATCGCCTCGGTGCCCGGCAAGCCCTCGATCTACCTACAGGTCGGGGCGTTCTCCGACGTGGCCAACGCCAACCGCGTGGCCGACCGGCTGAACAAAGCCGGCCTGGGCCCTGTCAGTGTCATCGAGACCGCCATCGGCGGCCACAGCGTGCGCCGCGTGCGCGTGGGCCCCCTGGCCGATGTGGACTCCGCCGACCGCGTGACCGACCAGATCTCCGGTATGGGCCTGCCTCGGCCGCAGGTCGCGGTAGACTGACCTTCTTTTTTGTTGCTTTGACTGGATCGCTGAAACGATGAAGCTCTTCCCACGCTCCCTGTTCGCTTTCGCCGCCGCCGCGCTCGTCGCCGGCGTCACCGTGGCGCAGCAGACCCCGCCGCATCCCGCACCCGTTCCGCGCCCGGTCGTCCCCGAGGCGCCGGTGCCGCCGCCGCCGGACGTGGAGGGCAAGAGCTGGGTGCTGATGGATTACAACACCGGGCAGATCATCGCCTCGAAGGATCCGGACGTGCAGCTGGAGCCGGCCTCGATCACCAAGATCATGACCGACTACGTCGTCTCGGCCGAGCTGGGCAACGGCAAGATCCACAACACCGATCCGGTGACGATCAGCGAAAACGCGTGGCGTGGCGGCGGTGCCAGCACCGACGGCTCGACCAGCTTCCTCAAGCTCAACAGCCAGGTTCCGCTGAAAGATCTGCTCTACGGCATGATCATCCAGTCCGGTAACGACGCCGCCATCGCGCTGGCCGAGCACACCGCGGGCTCCGAGCCGGCCTTCGCCAACCTGATGAACGCGTATGCCAAGCAGCTGGGCATGACGCATTCGCAGTTCCAGAACGCCTCGGGCTACCCGGTGGCCAACCACTACACGACGGCTCGCGACATCGCGATCCTCTCCCGTGCACTCATCCACGACTTCCCCGAGGATTACGCGATCTCGGCGGTGAAGGAGTTCGAGTGGAACGGCATCAAGCAGCACAACCGCAACCTGCTCCTGTGGCGCGATAACACGGTCGACGGCATCAAGACCGGTCACACCGCCGCTGCCGGCTACTGCCTCGCCGCGTCGGCGAAGCAGGGCGACGCCCGCATGATCGCGATCATCATGGGCGCCAGCAGCGAGAAGGGTCGCGCCGACGCCGCGCTGGCGCTGCTCAATTACGGCTTCCGTTTCTACGAATCGCACAAGCTGTATGAAGCCAACAAGCCGCTCGCCACGCCCAAGCTGTGGAAGGGCGCCGAGAACACCATCCCGCTCGGCGTCGCCGAAGACGCATTGGTCTCGGTCAAGCGCGGCGACTACGACAAGCTCAAGGCCAACCTCGACATCCCGGCCACGCTCATCGCTCCCTTCAAGAAGGGCCAGCAGGTCGGCACATTGCGCGTGACGCTCGACGGCCAGCCGGTGCTCACCACCCCGTTGGTGGCCCTGAACGACGCACCGGAAGGTGGCTTCTTCTCGCGCCTCTGGGACACGATCATGCTGTGGTTCCACAGCGACAGCGACAAGAAGTAAGAGGACGGCACGATGCGTGAAATCGACTTCAGCGACGCGCAGAAGGACGGCAAGGGCTTCCAGTTCCCGGGCGAGTTCGAGATCACGGCTATCGGCAGCGCCGCGGCCGGCCTCGACAAGCATGTCCCGGCGCTGCTCCATGCGATCGGCCTGGAAGTGCTCCACGAGACCCTGTCGACCAAGCTCACCCCGGCCGGCAACTACCAGTCGGTCACCGTGAGCTTTGTCGCGCCGAGCCGTGAGAAGTACCTGGAGGCGCACAGCACCTTGCGCGCCGACGAGAACATCCGCTTTACGATGTGATCCGGCGCGGGCGGGGCTTTGTGGGCGAAAAGCTTTGTGTGGGAGCCGATTTATCGGCGAATGGGTGCTTGCGGCAGGCTGGCCCGCTGCCGCGGGATCGCCGCTGAAGCGGCTCCCACAGTCGCGGTGTAGTCGGCTCCGGGCTCTTGTATCGCTGGCGCTTCGCCCACAATTCCTCGACATCCCCTCCGATCCGATCCCCATGAGCCTCCCCCTCAACGTCCGCCGGCTGGGGCGCGTCCCCTACGAATCCACCTGGAAGGCCATGAGCGCCTTCACCGACAACCGCACGGACGACACCGTCGACGAGCTGTGGTTGCTGGAGCATGACCCGGTGTTCACCCTGGGCCAGGCGGGCAAGGAGGAGCACGTGCTGGCGGCCGGGGACATCCCCGTGGTCCGCGTGGACCGCGGCGGCCAGGTGACCTACCACGGCCCGGGCCAGATCGTGGCTTACCCGATGATCGACCTGCGCCGTGTGGGCGTGGGCGTGCGCGAGCTGGTCAACCGGATCGAGCAGGCCATCATCGACACCATGGGCGAGTGGAATATCGGCGCCGAGCGTCTCGAAGGCGCCCCTGGCGTCTACGTGGCCGGGGCCAAGGTCGCGGCCCTCGGGCTGCGCATCCGCCGGGGCTGCAGTTTCCACGGGCTGGCCTTCAACGTGGACATGGACCTGGAGCCCTACCACCGGATCAATCCCTGCGGCTACAAGGGTTTGGAGGTCACCCAGGTGTTAGACTTGGGCGGTCCGTCACGGTTGGCGGACGTGGAAGACGTCCTGGTACAGGAATTCTGCAAGCAGTTTGGCTTCCACGCCGTGTCAGCCGAACCCTCCCTCCCCGAACTCCCCGCCCGCATTGCGGTCTGAGGTCGTAGCCGTTATGAGCCATACCTCCACTTCCCCCTCCCGCAGCATCCCCATCGCCGTCGTCGATAAACCCGGCGAGAAGATGCTCGGTAACGACAAGATCGCGCTCAACCGCGCGAACTTCGATACCGACGTGCCCACGCTGCGCAAGCCGAGCTGGATCCGCGTGCGCCTGCCCCAGGGCAACGCCGTGCAGCAGCTGAAGGCGCGCCTGCGCGAGAACTCGCTGGTCACGGTGTGCGAAGAAGCGTCCTGCCCGAATATCCACGAGTGCTTCTCCAAGGGCACCGCCACCTTCATGATCCTCGGCGAGGTCTGCACCCGCCGCTGCTCGTTCTGCGACGTGGCCCACGGCCGGCCGCAGCCGCCGGATCCGCTCGAGCCGGCGCGCCTGGCCGAGACCATCCGCGACATGCGCCTGAAGTACGTGGTGATCACCTCGGTGGATCGCGACGACCTGCGCGACGGCGGTGCCGAGCATTTCGCCTCGTGCATCCGCGCCATCCGCCATGCCAGCCCGAACATCCGCATCGAGATCCTCACCCCGGATTTCCGCGGCAAGGGCCGTATGGAGCGCGCTCTGGACGTGATGAAGGACTTCCCGCCGGACGTCTTCAACCACAACCTCGAGACCGTGCCGCACCTGTACCGCGAAGTCCGTCCGGGCGCCGACTACCAGTGGTCGCTCGACCTGCTCAAGCGTTTCAAGGCACAGCATCCGGAGGTGCCGACCAAGTCCGGCATCATGCTGGGCCTGGGCGAGACGATGGAGCAGGTGCTCGAGACGATGCGCGATCTACGTCACCATGACGTGGACATGATCACCATCGGGCAGTACCTGCAGCCGACGGCGCATCACCACCCGGTGGTCCGTTACTGGACGCCGGACGAATTCGAGGCGCTCCGCGTCGCCGGCGAAGAGATGGGCTTCGGCCATGTCGCTTCCGGCCCGTTGGTGCGATCCTCCTACCATGCCGACCTGATGGCTCACGCCGCCGGCGTCGTCGAATAAACGCCCCAAAGCAATCCGAGGCTTCGACTACATGACCCTTCGCCCCGCGTTCGCCCTCCTGCTGGCCCTTTCCGCCGCGGGTGCCCAGGCACAGACAGCCGCCCCGCAGCATCCGGGTGCGGCCGCGCCGGCGAGCAAGCCTGCGGCGCCCCAGCCGAAGGACGCCTCCGAAGCGGCGACCTCGCCGGAGCCGCAGCGCAAGGAGTCCAGCCTGCCGCTGAAGGCGACGGCCGCCGAGGCCCAGGCCTCGCAGCTGTCGGCGCGTTTCCTCACGCGCTTCCACTACCAGGCCCAGCCGCTCGACGACGCCATGTCGGCCAAGATCTACAAGGCCTACTTCGACGCGCTCGACAGCGAAAAAGTCTTCTTCACCCAGGAAGACATGGACAAGTTCGCGCCGCTGAAGACCCAGTTCGACGACGCGATCTGGAACCAGGACCTCAGCGGTCCGTTCTCGGTGTTCAACCTGTACATCACGCGTGCCGTGGATCGCATGACCTACGCGCGCGGCCTGCTGAAGAAGGGCTTCGACTTCAGCGGCAACGAGAGCTTCAACTTCGACCGCAAGAAAGCCGCGATCCCGAAGAACCAGGCCGAGCTGGACGACGTGTGGCGCAAGCGCACCATGAACGACTGGCTGCGCCTGAAGCTCGCCGGCAAGAGCGACGACGACATCCGCAAGACGCTCGACAAGCGCTACGCGACCTACATCAGCCGCGTGCGTCAGCTCGACGACGAGGACGCGACGCAGGCCTTCATGACCGCGTACGCCAATTCGACCGATCCGCACACCGACTACCTCGGTCCCCGCGCCGCCGACGCGTTCGACATCGCCATGCGCCTGTCGCTGGAAGGTATCGGTGCGGTGCTGCAGGCGCGCGACGACTACACCACCATCCGCGAACTCGTTCCGGGTGGCCCGGCGAGCAAGTCCGGCAAGATGAAGGCGGGCGATCGCATCGTCGCCATCGGCCAGGGCGAAACCGGCCCGATGGTCGACGTCGTGGGCTGGCGCCAGGACGACGTGGTCAAGCTGATCCGCGGCAAGAAGGACACCACGGTTCGCATCGAGGTCCTCCCGGCCGACGCCGGCGTGGACGGCAAGCACGACATCGTGACCCTGGTCCGCAAGAAGGTCACCATGGAAGAGCAGGCCGCCAAGTCCAAGGTCATCGACGTGAAGGACGGCGACGTCACCCGCAAGATCGGCGTGATCGACCTGCCCACGTTCTACCAGGACTTCGGTGCGCGCAAGAACGGCGACGCCAACTTCAAGAGCGCCACCCGCGACGTCGCCAAGCTGCTCACCGAGCTCAAGGCGCAGAAGGTCGAAGGCGTGGTCATCGACCTGCGCAACAACGGCGGCGGCTCGCTGTCGGAAGCCACTGAGCTGACCGGCCTGTTCATCGACACCGGCCCGGTGGTGCAGGTGCGTGACGCACGCGGCCAGATCGACGCGCAGGGCGACGATGCACCGGGCATGGCCTGGGACGGCCCCATGGCCGTGCTGGTCAACCGTGGCTCGGCCTCGGCTTCGGAGATCTTCGCCGCGGCGATCCAGGATTACGGCCGTGGCCTGATCATCGGCGAGCCCACCTTCGGCAAGGGCACCGTGCAGAACCTGGTCGACCTCGACAAGTTCGGCAAGGCGGCCACCGGCGAAGACGCCAAGTACGGCGAGCTTAAGATGACCATCGCCGAGTTCATCCGTATCAACGGCGACAGCACGCAGCTGCGCGGTGTCACGCCCGATGTCATGTTCCCGCAGAACGGCGACGCGAAGGAATTCGGCGAGTCCACCTACGACAACGCGCTGCCGTGGCGTCATATCGATCCGGCCGACTACAAGCCGGTCGCCGACCTCAAGCCGATCGTCGGTCCGCTCAACGCCAAGCACGAAGCACGCGTGGCGAATTCGCCGGCGTGGAAGCTCATGCTCGACGAAATGGCCGAGTACAAGAAGCTCCGCGACAAGACCGACATCTCGCTGAATTTCGCCGCACGCCAGGCCGAGCGCAAGCAGTACGACGCGCTGCAGACCGACTTCCGCAACCGCCGCAAGGCGATCTTCGGCGGTGACGGCAGCCCGGCCGATGCCGCCGACGATGCGAACAACGGCGACGACGGCCTCAACGCCAACGAGCGCAGCCTCAAGTCGGAGATCAAGCAGGAAGCCGATGCGAAGAAGGCGAAAGACACGCCGCTCGACGAAGCCGCGCACATCGTCGGCGACGAGGTGGCGCTGATCAAGGCGGATCCGAAACTCGCCGCGGAAGTCCTTCCGTACGGCGGTCGCAAGATCGATGCACCGCAAACCGCGCAGGTGCCATCGAGCCGACCGGCGGCGACCAACCCCTAAACGACAAGCCCGCCACTGGCGGGCTTTTCTTTTTCTGCATTGCCTATCCCTGCTAGCCTCTGTGCCGAACAGAAAAACGCAGGAGGCACTCCATGAACGATTTGCTCAACCACCTCGGCATCGACACCGCCATGCGCGCGCTGATCGTCACCTATTCGATCCGCCTCGGCCTTGCCGTGCTGCTGCTCCTCATCGGCTTCTGGATCGCCGCGCGGGTGGCCAACTTCGGACGCCGCGCGTTGGAGCGGGCCCGCGTCGACGTCACGCTGGCGATGTTCCTGCGCAACGTCATCTACGGCATCCTCATCGCGCTGCTGCTGATCCAGGTGCTCGGCATGGCCGGCATCCCCACGGCCTCCTTCATTGCCGCGATCGGCGCGGCCGGCCTGGCCATCGGCCTGGCCCTCAACAGCTCGCTGTCCAATCTCGCCTGGGGCGTGCTGCTGATCCTGTTCCGCCCGTTCCGCGTCGGCGACCACGTGACTATCGGTGGTGTCGAAGGCGACGTGCAGAGCGTGAACCTCATGCACACCTACCTGATCACGCCCGACAATCGCCAGGCCGTGCTGCCGAATGCTAAGGTCGGCGGCGAGGCGATCATCAACTTCAATGTCCGCGGTACGCGTCGCTTCGAGATCAAGGTCGGCATCGGCTACAACGACGACATCGGCAAGGCCATGCAGGCGGTGCGCGATCTGTTCGCCGCCGATTCGCGCATCCTCAAGGACCCCGCGCCAGGCGTATGGACCGAGGCCCTCGGCGATTCCAGCGTGAACCTCGTCATCCGCGCCTGGACCGCGACCGGCGACCTTTGGGAAACCCAGACCCTGTTGATCCGCAGCATCAAGGAGCGTTTCGACGAGGCCGGGATCACGATCCCGTATCCGCAAAGCGAGATCCGCCTGGTGCGCCACCCCGCGGACGACCAGCCGAAGCCCGAAGCCTCCTGATCCCGCTCTGTAGGGGAGCCAAAGCTCAGCCTCCGGATCAAAGCTTTGCGTGGGAGCCAAGATCGAAGCCTCGGAATCAAAGCTTTGTGTGGGAGCCGCTTCAGCGGCGATCGGGCCGCCTCGGCCCGCTGGCCCGCTGCCGCGGGATCGCCGCTGAAGCGGCTCCCACAATCGTTTGGGATCGCCGCTGAAGCGGCTCCCACAATCGTTCGGGATCGCCGCTGAAGCGGCTCCCACAATCGTTCGGGATCGCCGCTGAAGCGGCTCCCACAATCGTTTGGGATCGCCGCTGAGGCGGCTCCCGCAATCGTTGGGGTGGCCGGTTCCCGCGTGGGTTCTCCCTGAAATACAGCCGAACAACTGTTTGAATCGTGGGAAACGGCGCCCGAGGGATTACAATCGACCGGTTGCGCCTCACAGCGGCGCCCTTCCTTCCCCCGCCGGTGGGTTTGCCGCCCGCCGACGCCTGCTCCAGGAGTTCCTATGGCCGACGTCAAAGAAGCCCGTGTCCCCGATATCGGTGGCAGCGCGGTCCCCGTCATCGAAATCATGGTCAAGGTCGGCGATCGCGTCGAGAAAGACCAGAGTCTGGTGACGCTCGAATCCGACAAGGCCACGATGGAAGTGCCGGCGCCCTTCGCTGGCGTCATCAAGGAACTGAAGGTCAAGGTCGGCGACGAAGTCGACGAAGGCCACGTGATCGCCCTGGTCGAAGCCGAAGGCGATGCCCCGGCCGCGGAAGCCCCGAAGAAGGCCGAAGCCCCCAAGGCCGATGCGCCGAAGGACGAGGCGCCCAAGGCCGCCGCTCCGGCTCCGGCTCCGGCCGCCGCCAAGGCGCCGTCCGCATCGAAGTCCTCCGGCCCGGTCAACGTCACCGTGCCCGACATCGGCGGCAAGCCGGTGCCGATCATCGAACTCATGGTCAAGGTCGGCGACACCGTCACCAAGGACCAGAGCCTGATGACGCTGGAATCGGACAAGGCCACGATGGACATTCCCGCACCTGCCGCCGGCGTGATCAAGGAACTCAAGGTCAAGGTCGGCGACGAGGTCAACGACGGCGACCTTATCGCGGTGCTGGAAGGCGAGGGCGGCGACGCCGCCGCGTCGACCGACACGCAGCCTGCGCCGTCCGCCGGGACGCCGGGTGTCTCCGAAGCACGTGCCGAAGCACCGAAGCGCGAAGCCGCGGCGCCGGTCGCCGATCTTCCGGTCGGTGGCGCGCCGCGCACGCCGCCGGTGTCGTTCGACGCCAGTGTCGTCATGCCGGGGTCCGTGCCTTACGCCAGCCCCGCCGTGCGCGCCTTCGCTCGCGAGCTCGGCGTGGATGTCGCCCAGGTCAAGGGCAGCGGCCGTGGCGGTCGCATCCAGCGCGAAGACGTTTCCGGTTACGTCAAACAGGTGATGACGGCCGGCGTGCCGGCGTCCGCAGGTGGCGCGGTTGCCGCCGGCGGTGGTCTCAACCTGCTGCCGTGGCCGAAGATCGACTTCTCCAAGTTCGGCGAAGTGGAAGAAAAGCCGCTCGGCCGCATTCCGAAGATCTCCGCGGCCAACCTCGCGCGCAACTGGGCGATGATCCCGCACGTCACGCAGTTCGAAGACGCGGACATCACCGAGCTGGAAGCCTTCCGCAAAAAGCTCGGCGAAGAGAACAAGGATCTCAAGGTCACCCCGCTGGTCTTCCAGATCAAGGCGGTGGTCGCGGCGCTGAAGAAATTCCCGCAGTTCAACGCGTCGCTGGACGCGTCGGGCGAGACGCTCACGCTGAAGAAGTATTTCAACGTCGGCATCGCCGTGGACACGCCGGACGGCCTGGTCGTCCCGGTCATTCGCGATGCGGACAAGAAGGGCCTGCTCGAACTCGCCGCCGAACTGGGTGAAATCTCGAAGAAGGCGCGCGACAAGAAGCTCACCGCCGCCGACATGCAGGGCGGCTGCTTCTCCATTTCCTCGCTGGGTGGTATCGGCGGCACGGCGTTCACGCCGATCGTCAACGCACCGGAAGTGGCCATCCTCGGTGTCTCCAAGGCGCAGATGAAGCCCGTCTGGAACGGCAAGGAATTCGTGCCGCGCCTGATGCTGCCGCTGTCGCTGTCGTACGACCATCGTGTCATCGACGGTGCGCTGGCCGCACGCTTCGCGGTGTTCCTCGCCAATCAGCTCGGCGACATCCGTCGCCTGCTGCTCTGACGGGAGACCCACGCCATGGCAAACACGATTGAACTGAAAGTCCCCGAACTCGGCGGTTCGCACGACGTGCCGGTGATCGAAATCCTGGTCAAGGTCGGCGACACGGTCGCCAAGGACCAGAGCCTGGTCACCCTCGAGTCCGACAAGGCCACGATGGATGTGCCGGCTTCGCAAGGCGGCAAGATCGTCGAGATCAAGGTCAAGGTCGGCGACGAACTCAACGACGGCAGCGTGATCGCCCTCATCGAGGCCGAAGCCGGTGCCTCGGCTTCGGCTGAGAAGCCGGCGGACGGCAAGGCTGCGGCTGGGTCGACTGCGAAGCCGGCGGCGACCGCCGCGGAATCGGCTACGCCGGCCGCCGGTGGTACGGTGTCCGAAGCCCCGGCTCCGGCGCCTACGACGTCCAAGTCCGCACCCAAGGCTGCCGCCGACTCCGGTCGCAAGGCCGATATCGAGTGCCAGCTGGTCGTCCTCGGCTCCGGTCCGGGCGGCTATACGGCCGCCTTCCGTGGTGCGGACATCGGCCTGGATACCGTGCTGGTCGAGCGTTACGCCATTCTCGGTGGCGTCTGCCTCAACGTCGGCTGCATTCCGTCGAAGGCGCTGCTCCATGCGGCGGCGGTGATCGACGAGGCGGAAGCCATCGCCGCGCACGGCATCACCTTCGGCAAGCCGACCATCGACCTGGACAAGCTGCGCTCGTTCAAGGAGAAGGTCGTCGGCAAGCTCACCGGTGGACTTGCCCAGATGGCCAAGGCACGCAAGGTGCGTACCGTCACCGGCGTCGGCACCTTCATCTCGCCGAACGAGATGGAAGTCCAGACGGCCGAGGGCACCAAGCTCATCCGTTTCCAGAACGCCATCATCGCCGCCGGCTCGCAGTCGGTGAAGCTACCTTCGTTCCCGTGGGACGACGAGCGCGTGATCGATTCGACCGGCGCCCTCGAGCTGCGCGACGTGCCGAAGACGATGCTCGTCGTCGGTGGCGGCATCATCGGCCTGGAAATGGCCACGGTGTATGCGCGCCTGGGTTCGGAAGTGACGGTCGTCGAACTCGCCGACCAGCTCATGCCGGGTGCCGACCTCGACTTGGTCAAGCCGCTGCAGGCGCGCATCGCCAAGCGCTACAAGGGTATCCACCTCAAGACCAAGGTCGTCGAGGCGAAGGCCACCAAGAAGGGCATCGAAGTCACGTTCGAAGGCGAGAGCATTCCCGAGACCAGGCTGTTCGATCGTGTCCTGGTGTCCGTCGGCCGCTCGCCGAACGGTAACAAGGTCGGCGCCGACAAGGCGGGCGTGGAAGTGACCGATCGCGGCTTCATCCCGGTCGATCGCCAGATGCGTACCAACGTGAAGCACATCTTCGCCATCGGTGACCTCGTCGGCCAGCCGATGCTGGCACACAAGGCCACGCACGAAGCCAAGGTCGCCGCCGAAGCGGCCGCCGGTCAGAAGAGCTTCTTCGACGCGCGCGTGATCCCCTCGGTGGCCTACACCGATCCGGAAATCGCCTGGGTCGGCGTGACCGAACGCGAGGCGAAGGAAAAGGGCCTGAAGATCGGCGTCGGCAAGTTCCCGTGGGCGGCCTCCGGTCGCGCGATCGGCATCGACCGCACCGAAGGCTTCACCAAGCTCCTGTTCGATGAAGAGACGCATCGCATCGTCGGTGCGGGCATCGTCGGCGTGCACGCCGGCGACCTCATCTCCGAACTCGCGCTCGCCATCGAAATGGGCGCCGAAGCCGGCGACATCGGCCGCACCGTCCACCCGCACCCCACGCTCGGCGAATCCGTCGGCATGGCCGCCGAGGTGTACGAGGGCACGATCACCGATCTGTACATTCCGAAGAAGAAGTAACTCACGCCCACCCGCGGTGCCGGACGGCATCGCGGGTGGCGCGCTGGCGGCATTGTGTGGCGATGCATACATCACCTCACTCGCGCGACCTCCGTCGGGGTCGTGTTTCTGAACCCGGTCGGATCTACCTGATCACCACGGTCGCCTGGAATCGGGCACCCGTGTTCCGCGACGTCGCTCTCGCACGTCGCGCCTCGCGCATCTGTCACTCGCCTGCGACCTGGAAGGATGCCGCATGTCTTGCGTGGGTCCTGATGCCCGATCACTGGCATGGCCTGATCGAACTTCACGATGGCGACCTTTCGCGTGTCGTCGCACGATACAAGGCCATGGTCTCGCGTTCGATCAAGCGATCGACAGGGCGCAAGTCGCCGGTCTGGCAGACGTCGTATCAGGATAGGGCGCTGCGCAAGAGCGATGACATCAAGGCGGCAGCACGCTACATCGTCGCCAATCCGATTCGCGCGGGCCTTGTGACACGCGTCGGCGACTATCCCTACTGGAACGCCACCTGGCTCTAGCGCAGGCGCAGCTTCTTCCGGGGTCACTTCATGTGAGAACCACTTCATGTGAGAACACACTCCGTGTGCGGCCCGCGCCATGTGGGAGCCGCTCCGTGTGGGAGCCGCTCCTTGTGGGAGCCGCTTCAGCGGCGATAGGGTGCTCGCCATAATCCCCAATACCCCACTCCGCAGGAATCGCCGGCATAGCCGGCTCCCACACAATGCCGGGCCGGGCTGGCGCGGCCTGGTCGGGACAAATTCTCATCCTTATGGCATCGTCCGGGGATGTCTGCCCCTCAGCCTGCTCACTACCTCCGTCGCCTTGGCATCTGGGATGCCGCGATGATCGTCATTGGCGGTGTCATCGGCGCGGGTATTTTCCGTACGCCGGCCACTGTCGCGCAGCTCACCAGTTCGGGCGGGGAAGTCATCCTGCTCTGGACGCTGGGCGGTCTGCTGACCCTGGCGGGGGTGCTCTGTTACGCCGAGCTAGGTGCGCGACGGCCGCAGGCGGGTGGCACGTACGTCTACCTGCGTGAGGCCTTCGGGCAGCTGCCTGCCTTCCTGTTCGGCTGGACCATGGCGTTGATCAACTACCCGGGCAGCGTGGCCGCTGTGGCGACGACGTTCGCCGACTACGCGTGTCGGGCGATGGGCTTGCCGCACGAGTGGGTCAAACCACTGGCGGTCGGTGCGATCAGCTTCATCGTGGCGGTGAACCTGTTCGGTATCCGTGCCGGTGCCTGGGTGCAGAACATCTTCACCGTGCTCAAGCTCGGTGCCGTCGCCCTGCTGATCGTGGTCGGACTGTTTCTTGCGAAGGGCCATCTCGGCGCCGCCTTCGCGGCCGACCCGACGCATGACGTGCCTGCGAGTACCGTGATCGGTGCCTTGCTTCCGGCGATGTTTGCCTATGGTGGCTTCCACTACCTCAACGACCTGGCCGGCGAAGTGCGCAATCCGCAGCGGACCTTGCCGCGCGCCCTGGGCCTGGGCATGGCCAGCGTGGTCGTGTGCTATGTGCTGGTGAACATCGCCTACATGGCCGGCCTCGGTCATGCCGGACTCGCCGCGAGCACCGCGCCGGCGGCCGACCTCATGCGTCGTGTCTTCGGCGAATCCGGCGCGACGATCATCGCCGTCGGCATTGCGTGCTCGACCTTCGGCTACTGCAGCATCGCCATCGCCGGTGGCGCGCGCGTGCTTCAGGTGATGAGTGCGGACGGCATGTTCTTCAAGCCGATCGCACGCATCGAACCACGTACCGGTGCACCGCAGTTCGCACTCGTCGCATTGGGTGGCTGGGCGATCGTCTTGCTGGTGTCAGGCAGCTTCAATGCGTTGCTCAACTACACGACGGTCGGCGAGTGGTTGTCGCATGCGTTCGGCATCGCGACGATTTTCTGGTATCGCAAGAAATTGAAGTCGGAACCTTCACCGTACCTGGTGCCGGGGTATCCGGTGTTGCCGTTGGTGTTCACGGTGACCGTGTTTTGCGTAATTGCCGCCACGGCGATCACCGAACCGGGCGATGCCGGCATGAGCCTGTTGATTATTGCGGTGGGTGTGCCGGTTTATTACATGTGGCGGAAGCGGCTGGGGCGGGCTGTTTAGAGCATCGCCGCTGAAGCGGCTCCCACACGTCGGTGACGGCTCCCACACGTCGGTGAAGGCTCCCACGCGTCGGTGAAGGCTCCCACGCGTCGGTGACGGCTCCCGCAACGTGGCAATATGGGGGGATGCGCTCACTTCTTCTGCTGTTGTTGGTCGGTGCCACCGTGTCCGCGCAGGCGGCGACGGTGGATCTGGTTCATCCGGATGCGCTGCGTGTGACGCCGAAAGGCGCGACGCTCGATCCCACGCCGCGCAAGGCGGCGGATGGGGGCGACCTTGTCGCCGTCACTTTCCAGCCGTCGCCGTCACCCTCGCTGACGATCGCACCGAAGCAGGGTACGTGGGCCTGGCCGGCGGATGGCGCCATGCGCCTGCGTGTGCAGAACGGCATGCCCTGGCCGGTGACGCTCATCGTCGACATCGCCTCCAACGGCAAGCACACGACGACCACGGTCGGTGTGCCGCCGGGTCCGCCACAGACGTTGTCGGTATCGTTGAAGCCCACGTCGCCGCGTGCGTTCGGCATGCAGGTCGGGCCACCGATGCCGTATGACGAAGGCAAGGAAAAGCGCCTCGTCGCCACAGCAGTGGAAGGCGGCGTCGAGGCGGGCGCCATCACCTCGGTCACCGTGTCGATGCCGCAGCCCGGTGCCGCGCAGACCCTGCTCTTCGGCACGATCCAGACGACGGACAACGGCGACGACCTGCGTCGTGCGTATACCGCCATCGTCGACCGCTATGGCCAGTACACCCGCGCAACGTGGCCGGAGAAGATCGACAGCGACGCCGCGCTCAAGCAGCGCGCGAGCGCCTTGCCCACCGCGGAGAAGGTCAAGGGCCTCGACACGTATGGCGGTCGCACCGACGTGCCTGCCCTGCAGGCCACCGGCTGGTTCCATACCCAGAAGCAGGGCGGGCGCTGGTATCTGGTCACGCCCGAAGGCCACGCCTTCTTCTCGCTCGGCGTCAATGCCGTGAACATGACGGACGGCCGTACCTACGTGCAGGGTCGCGAGTACATGTTCGCCGACCCGGCCGCGGCGAACGGCACGTTCGGCGGTACGTCGGACAGCCGCAGCGATGCCGGTTCGCAGCGCGACAACGGCATGAACCATGGTCGCTGGTGGGACGTCTACGCGAACAACGTCGCGCGGACGCTCGGCGACAACCCCGAAGCCGCATGGCGCAAACGCACGATCGATCGCCTGAAGGCCTGGCGCTTCAACACGCTCGGTAACTGGAGCGATCCCGGTTTCGCGGGCGACCATCGCATCGCCTACGCGGTACCGATCCTCATCCACGGCGACTTCAATACGGTCGGCACCGGCTACGACTATTGGGGCCGCATGCCCGATCCCTTCGATCCGCGCTTCGTCAAGGCGACCGAAGTGGCCGTCGCCGCCGCGACGAAGAACGTGCGCGACGATCCCTGGTTGCTCGGTTACTTTGCGGACAACGAACTGGCGTGGGCAGGGCAGGGACCGCAGGGTCGTTGGGCGCTGGCCGTCGGCAGCCTCGCGCAGGGGCCGGACAGTCCGGCGAAGCAGGCCTTTCTTGCCTACCTGAAGAAGACGCACGGTGACGCAGCCACGTTCGCCAAGGCGTGGGGCGTGGACGCGGGCTCGTGGGAGCAGGTCGCCGCGAAAGGCTTCAAGGCGCCCGACCCGAGCGAGGCGCATCCCGCCGTCGCCGTCGACTACATCGCCTTTCTGAAGCTCTACGCGGGGCAATACTTCCGCACCGTGGCGCAGACGCTGAAGAAGGCCGATCCGCATCATCTCTTCCTCGGCGGCCGCCTCGCCGTGCGTACGCCCGAGACCGAAGAAGCGAGTGCGACGTATGCCGACGTCACCAGCGTCAACACCTACACCGACCTCCCCGAGCACGGCTTCGACGTGGCCGGATTCCGCAAGTTCGACAAGCCGGTGATGATCACCGAATTCCACTTCGGCTCGGCCGACCGTGGGCCTTTCGGCAATGGCGTGGCCGCCGTGGGCAGCGAGGACGAGCGGGGCAAGGCCTACGCGCGCTTCGTCGATGCCGCCGTGGCTTCGGGCGTCATCGTCGGTACGCACTGGTTCCAGTACGTCGACCAGCCGGTGACCGGTCGCATCCTCGATGGGGAGAACGCCCATATCGGGCTGGTCGGCATTACCGACATCCCCTTCCAGGGTTTTACGCGCGCCGTCACCGACGCGAACGCGCGCTCAGGCGGCGGGCGTTAGCTGCAGGCCGTGACGGGTCTCGCGCGCGATGTCGCGGCCGAAGGCGAAGGCCAGCGGCTCGGCAAGGCCGACGATGGTGCTGAACGCCACGTTCTGGTTCACCGCGTAGCTCATCGAAAAGGCGATGCTGAAATGCGTCGCCGCGTACTTGATCTTCCTGGCCATGGCCGGACTCTCCAATAAGAATGACTCTCATTATGGGGACGAGAGCCCCGGAGTCCAACTGATCATTCGGATCGGATCGATAGGGTTGCTCTATCGCCTTAGCGGCGAATCGTCGTGCCCAGGACCATCGCCACAACCATCACCAAGGCGACCGCCATGCAGGCGCTGGTCGGCTTCACCCGCCGGGCGTCGATCCGCGGGACCAGGCGCCAGATGAGAAACGCGCCGATCAGCATGTCCAGCACCAGCGAGGCACGCATCCAGGGCAGGACGAAGATCGACTGCCCCGGTGCCTGGCCGTGCTGGGCGGCGATCACCAGGCCGCCCGTGAGCACTGCGACGAGGGCCCAGATCAGGCTGGCCATGTAGGCCCGGTTGAACACCACCGGGGTCTTCTCGAGGAAGCGTAGGGCACCCCAGACGATCAGGGCAGGGATCACGGCAGCGGCGCTGGAGTAGATCACCCACCAGATAGCGGCGGAGAGGAAGGTCAGGAGAGGTTGGGTCACGTTGCTTCCGTCAGTACGCCGGGCCGAAGCGGCCGAGTGCCTTGCTCATCAGCCATGCCGGTCCGATCAGCAGGTACTGCAGGTCGGTCAGGAACGAGGGCCGGCGACCTTCGATCCTGTGCCCGATGAACTGGCCGATCCAGGCCACCACGAAGACGCCGACCGCCAGCCAGAGCAGGCCGCTGCTACCGATGTTGCGGTAGAGGGAGTCGGTGACCAGGGCCAGTGAAAGAAAGGCACCGGCCATGGCCAGGCCGATCCGCCGCGACAGCCGGTAGTAGTAGAAGCAGAAGGCCAGGAACATCGCGAGTACGGCCCACAGGCCGGGGCGACCGAGCCAGCCCGGCACCGGAACCAGCCAGATCAGGGCGACCACCGTCCAGGTGATGGCCGGCACGCAGACCCAGTGGATCAGGCGATTGGTCGGATTCTGGTGATCGGCCGCGTAGTTGTTGAACCAGGTGGCTGCGTCGCGCATGGTCGTACCCCCGTAAGAACCGTCTGACGAGAGCTTAGTCCAGTCGGATGCCCGCGAGCTTATCCAGCGCCTCGGCGTACTTCGCCGCGGTGCCGTCGATGACGTCCTGGGGAACCTTCGGCGCCGGCGGCGTCTTGTTCCAGCCGATCTGTTCGAGGTAGTCGCGGACGAACTGCTTGTCGTAGCTTGGCGGGCTGATCCCGACCTGGTACTCGTCGGCAGGCCAGAAGCGCGAGGAATCCGGGGTGAGCATCTCGTCCATGATGTGCAGCACGCCGTTTTCGTCGCTGCCGAATTCGAACTTGGTGTCGGCGATGATCACGCCGCGCTCGGCGGCATACGCGGCGGCCCAGGCATAGATCTCGAGCGTGGCCTTGCGCACGGCGTTGGCCATGTCTTCGCCGACGAGGGCGACGACGGCGTCGAAACTGACGTTCTCGTCGTGGTCGCCGACGGCCGCCTTGGTCGACGGGGTGAAGATGGGTTCGGGCAGTTTCGCCGCCTGCTGCAGGCCTTTCGGCAGCGTGATCCCGCAGATGTCGCCGGTGGCCTTATACGACTTCCAGCCCGAGCCGATGATGTAGCCCCGGGCGATGGCTTCGACCGGGACCGGCTTCAGCCGCTTGGTGATCACCGCGCGTCGGGCGTATAGCGCCGGGTCCACGCCGGCCGGCAGCACCGAGGCGACATCTTCGCCGGTGAGATGATTCGGAATGATGTGCGCGGTCTTGCCGAACCAGAAGTTGGATATCTGCGTGAGCATTTCGCCCTTGCCCGGAATCGGGTCGGGCAGCACCACGTCGAACGCCGAGAGCCGGTCCGTCGCCACCATCAGCAGGCGGTTGCCCGGAAGGGCATAGACGTCGCGGACCTTGCCGCGATGGATGAGGTCCAGGCCGGGCAGGTCGGATTGGCTCAGGGTCGTAGGCACGGCGGGGACTCCGGGGTAGGCGGTTCGAGCCGTCTATTGTAACGAGCCGCTGCCTCGTGGGAGCCGATTCATCGGCGATACGGCGGTAGCGGGGAGGGATGTCGCGAGCACCCATCGCCGCTGAAGCGGCTCCCACAGGAACCGCTCGCCGCTGAAATGGCTCCTACAGGAACCCATCGCCGCTGAAATGGCTCCTACAGGAACCCATCGCCGCTGAAGCGGCTCCTACAGGAACCTGTCGCCGCTGAAGTGGCTCCTATGGGAACCGAAGTCCGTACGACCGGGTTACAGGGGTCGTGGCGATTGGCCTGCTAGAATTTACGGTTACTGCCCCCATTGCCCTGCCATGCGAATCCTGACGACCGCGGCGCTTGCCCTGGCCCTATCCGCCCCTGTCCTTGCGACGCCCCCTGCGAAGCCGGCGCGACTCGGGCTGTGCGCGGCGTGCCACGGTGAAGACGGCATGGCGCGGATCCCAGGCGCCCCCAATCTGGCCGGGCAGAAGCTCGACTACCTGCGCGAAGCCCTGCGCCAATACCGCGACGGCCGCCGCGACATCCCCGTGATGCGCGCCGCCACCGGTCCACTCACCGATGCGGAACTGGACCAGCTGGCCCAGTGGTTCTCCGCGCAAACCCCTTCCAGAGCGGCTCCATGAATTTCTTCGCTACGTTCATCGGCCTCTTCGGCGGCTTCTGGCTGACGCACAACCTGCTCGGTGCCCTCATCGGCGGCGCGCTCGGTTTCATGTTCGACGCCAGCCGCCAGCAGAACCAGCGCCGACGCGCACCGGCGCAAGGCGGCTACATCTCGCCGCTGTTCGCGTTGATCGGCGCCGTGGCCAAGGCCGATGGACGCATCTCCGAGGCCGAGATCGCCATTGCCGAACGCCTCATGGCGCGCATGGGCCTGGACCAGGACCAGCGCGCGGTCGCCGTCGGCGCGTTCAACGAAGGCAAGCAGCCGGAGTTCAACGCCGCCGAAGTGATCGACGAACTTCGCCAGTGGGTCGGTCATCGCCGCGACCACGCCTTCCCGGTGATCGACGTGGTGATCGAGACGGTGCTCGCCGAGGGCAACCCGTCGCCCGAGAAGATGGCCATCCTGCGCCAGCTCGCCTTCGCCCTGCGGGTGAGCGACATGGAGCTGATGGCCTTGATGGCGATGAAGGGCTACGCCTGGAACGCCAATGCGGGCGGTCGCTCGTACGGCGGCCAGGGCCGCACCGGCGGTGGCTACGTGCCGCCTCAGCGGAGCACGCTGGGTCCGGACCCGTACGCGGTGCTCGGCATCCAGCGCGACGCCGACGACCGCGCGATCAAGCGTGCCTACCGCAAGCTGATTTCCGAGCACCACCCGGACCGCCTGGGCGACCTGCCGGAGGACATGCGTCGCCGCGCCGAGTCGCGCGCCAGCGAAATCAACGCGGCGTACGAGCGGATCAAGGCGGAGCGCGGCTTCAAATAACGGTCGGGTCCTTGTTTGGCAGGCGCCGACTCGTCGGCGATGGGGTGCTCGCTGTAAACGCATCCGCACTGGAAATGGCCGCCCCACTGGATCACGCTTGGGCAGGCCCCATGTTTTTTCAGGCGCTGGCCCGCTGCCGCGGGATCGCCGATGAATCGGCTCCCACAATGTGCGCATGCCCCTTGGTCCTCTTAGAACCCCTTAGTCCTCGTACGAACTCCTTGGTCCTTCTTAGAACCCCTTAGTCCTCGTACGAACTCTTTAGTCCTCTTAGAACCCCTTAGTCCTCCTGCGAACCCCTTGGTCCTCCTAAGAAACGGTATCGATCATGTCCAAGCAAAGCCCCGTTATCGCCCCGTCCATTCTCTCGGCCGACTTTGCCCGGCTGGGCGAGGACACGCGCAAGGTGCTCGACGCCGGTGCGCAGTGGGTGCATTTCGACGTCATGGACAACCACTACGTGCCCAACCTCACCATCGGCCCGATGGTGCTCAAGGCGCTGCGTGACTACGGCATCACCGAGCACATCGACGTGCACCTCATGGTCAAGCCGGTCGACCGCATCGTGCCCGACTTCGCCAAGGCGGGCGCGCGCAGCATCAGCTTCCATCCGGAAGCGAGCGAGCATGTCGATCGCACCATCCAGCTGATCCAGGGCGAGGGCTGCGAAGCCGGCCTGGTGTTCAACCCGGCCACGCCGCTGTCCTGGCTGGACTTCGTCATGGACAAGATCGACATGGTGCTGATCATGTCGGTGAACCCGGGCTTCGGCGGGCAGAAGTTCATCCCCTCGGCGCTGGAGAAGATCCGCCAGGTGCGCGAGCGCATCGACGCCAGCGGCCGCAAGATCCGCCTGGAAGTGGATGGCGGGGTGGGCCCGGACAATATCGCGGCGATCTCGACGGCCGGCGCCGACACCTTCGTGGCGGGCTCGGCCATCTTCAACGCGCCGGACTACGCCGACGTGATCCGGCGCATGCACGCGGCGATCGACGGCAAGTAATTGCCGATGGCCGCCGGGCCATGAAAAAGATTTCACGAATAAAAAGCGAACTCGGTGGTACGGTATTAGCGACTCGGGGTGGGTCACAGTCGAGGATCTACGTATGAAGACGTTGTCCGTACTGACCCTGGCCGGAGCGCTTGCCGCTACCGCCGTCGCCGCCAACGCGGCCGATCGCCCGGTTCCCCTGCCCAACCAGCAGAAGTCCGTCGCCGACTCCCTGCAGCCGTGCCCGGGCGGCCTCGAGCGCTTCCTCCCCGGCGAGTACTACTTCTGTTCGGCGGCGCAGAACTTCTGGAGCGGGCATCTGGGGCTGGCGCGTGAAAGCCTCAAAGACGCCGCCCGCTGGGCGAGCAAGCCGGCGCAGTACGCGCTCGGCGTGATGTACTTCAATGGCGACCACGCCCAGAAGAACCGCCCGCTGGGCCTTGCCTGGCTGGCGCTCGCCGCCGAACGTCACGACCCCGCCTACGAACCCAGCTTCATCTCCGCCTACCAGCAGGCCACGCCCGAGGAGCTCGCCCAGGCCGACGCCTACTGGAAGGACATGAAGCCGATCTACGCCGATGCCGTGGCCGCCCCGCGTGCCGGACGCCAGTTCGACCGCGCTTACCATGAGCTCGAATGGGCAGCCAACTTCGGCGGCAGCGTCTTCATCGACGGCGTCATCATGCCGCCCAGTGCGGTCGCTTCCGCGGATAACCTGCCGCTACAGAGTGGCTTCAGCGTCGGTCGCTTGCTGCAGGCCCAGAAAGCCATGTACTTCTACGGCTACGACAGCCATGTCTTCGTGGGCGATGCGGAGCTTGTGCCGGTCAGCCAGGTAAATACCCGCAAGTCGGACCATTGACCCCAGGAATGCTCCCGTCGGAGCCGCTTTGGAGAAGCCCATGAAACATCTTCGCACCGCCGCACTCGCTCTGCTTTGCGCCGCTACCGGCGCCGTGTCGGCCACCGATGCCGCCTCCTCGTCGGTGGCGGCCAAGGCCGAGCTCCGCAAGACCATCCAGGGCTGCGCACAAGGCCTGGAGCGACTGCTGCCGGGGGACTACTACTTCTGCGCCGCCGCGCGTGACCTTGGTCACGGCCACAATGCCGCCTCGCGCGAGCGCCTGCGCGATGCGGCGCATTGGGCGAGCAAGCCGGCCCAGTACGCGCTCGGCCTGATGTACTTCAACGGCGACGAGGGTCCGGCCAATCGTCCGCTCGGCCTCGCGTGGCTGGCGATCGCCGACGAACGCCACGATCCGCGCTTCGAAGGTGCCTTCGTCCAGGCGTACACGCAGTCGACGCCCGCCGAACGTGCGCAGGCGAACCAGTACTGGCTGGAGCTGAAGGAAGATTACAGCGATGCCGTCGCCGGCCAGCGCGCACGTCGCCGCTACACCAACGAGATGCGCAACATTGAGGCCGCGTCGCTGTTCGGCGGCTCGGTCTTCATCGACGGGATCACTCCGCCGGATGGCCCTGGCTTCGGTGAGTTCAACAACGGCGAGAGTTCACGTGTCTCCGGATCGCACGGCTTTGCCGTGAACCGGTCGCTGAACAAGGCGGGCGAGGACTTCTTCCGCGGCATGGCCGGCACGGTCACCGTGGGCGAAATCACGCCGACGAATCTCGTGCCGATCGGTCAGGTCGCCGCCCAGCAGCAGAAAACCACCGACTGACGTGCGTTTTCGTTAGAGCGGTTGCCAATCCGGGTCGGGCTCCGCCGCCCCAGCGGCTGGCGCGCTTCCCTGCGCACCAGCCGCGCCAAGGCCTTCCATGGCCGGTTCCACGAAGTCGTCGAAAAGATCCATAAGAGGTCTCCCGTTTCAGTGCATGCCGAACAGGACGCCAAGGACGAGGGCGCCAATGGCCAGGGCCACGCGGAGCGGCTCGAAGTCGCGTTCCAGTTCGGTGTTGTCGGCGTCGGGTTTGGTTTTCATGTTGGCTAGTTGAACTCGGCGGACGGCGGGCGGAGCGTCCGGCTCAGGGCAATCCGCAGGCCGTTTGTGGCAAATCCCGGGCAAACGAAATGTGTAGGCCCGGGCCGGGCAGGGGTGCGAGAAGGGGCAAGACGCGGGCAATCGCCGCCGGGGCCTTGCGGACAGGGCGCCTGCATAGGAACCTGCGCTGGCTAATTCACCTCAACGGAATGCCCATGGCCCGCAGCATCGCCATCGTCGAAGACGAACCCCTCATCCGCGCCAACTATGTCGAAGCGCTCAACCGTTTCGGCTACGAGGCCCGCGGCTACGGCTCACGCGGCGAAGCCTCCATGGCCTTCGCCATGCGTCTGCCGGAACTGGTCATCATCGACATCGGCCTGGGCGACGAGCCGGAGGGCGGCTTCGACCTCTGCCGCGAACTGCGTGCGAAGTCGGCCACGCTGCCGATCATCTTCCTCACCGCGCGCGATTCGGATTTCGACGTCATCTCCGGCCTGCGCCTTGGCGCCGACGACTACCTGTCGAAAGACACCAGCCTGCATCAGCTCGCAGCGCGCATCGCAGCGCTGTTTCGTCGCATCGAATCGCTGAAGACGCCGGCGTCGAGCGAGACGGTGATCGAGCATGGTCCGCTGAAGCTCGAGTCCGAGCGCATGCGCATTCTCTGGAACGGCATCGAGATTCCGCTCACCGTCACCGAGTTCTGGATGGTGCATACGCTGGTGCGTTTTCCCGGGCACGTGAAGAATCGCGACCAGCTGATGCGCGAAGCCGAGTTGGTCGTCGACGACGCGACGATCACCTCGCACATCAAGCGCATCCGCAAGAAGTTCATCGCGCTGGCGCCCGAGTTCGACGCGATCGAGACGGTGCATGGCGTCGGCTACCGCTGGACCTCGTGATGGTCAGGGATGGCTAGGGATGGTTAGGGACCCACCCAAGACGGCCGCCTGCTCCGTGTGGGAGCCGCTTCAGCGGCGATATCCGGAGTGCGGCGACCTGGCCCGCGTGGGAGCTGGCCCGTGTGGGAGCCGGCCCGTGTGGGAGCCGCTTCAGCGGCGATATCTGGGGTGCGGTGAGCTGGCCCGCTGCCGCGGGATCGCCGCTGAAGCGGCTCCCACAAGGTAAAGCCTGCTCCCACAAGGTAAAGCCTGCTCCCAGAAGGTAAAGCCGGTTCCACGGTAAAGCCTGTTCCGACGGTGAAGCTCGTTCCATGAGGTCAAGCATTGAGTCTTCGGCAGAAACTGCTTTTGGTCGCCCTTTGCACGCTGGCCTTGCCTGTGGCCGGGTGGTTGTACGTGCGCCAGATGGAAACGCTGCTGCGCGAAGGGCAGGCGCAGGCGCTGGTCGCCTCCGGGCGCGCGCTCGCGCGCAGCCTGGTCGTCGTCGACGCGCCGTTGCCGCCAGCCGGCAAGGCCTGGTACATCCAGCACACGCCTACCGCCATCACCATGGATGGTTACGCCGATGACTGGGCTTCGCTGAGCCCCTGGGCGCAGAACTTCGGCAAGAACGCCCGGGTGATGCTCGCCGAGGACGATCACTGGCTGTACTTCTACATCGATGTGCGCGCCACCCAGCGCCGGCGGGCCGATGCCGGCGATCGCCTTGCGCTCAATGCCGACCATCTCATCGTTTCCATCGCCAGCGCGGACGACGCGCAGCGCTACCTCATGGCCAGCGCAGCGCCCGGCGCGACCACCGCGATCGCGCTCGACCCCGAGGCCGGCGTGCTGCCCGATCGCATCAACGCGCAGTGGCAGGAAGATGGCAGCGGCTTCCGCGCGGAATTCCGCCTGCCGCGCGGACTGCGGCTCGATCGTCTCGGCATCGGCGTGCATATCGCCGCCGATGGCGACAGCGAACCGCTTACCGCCGAAGCGCGGCCCTTGCTCGACTTCTCCGCACCGCTCTCGCAGGAGCTGGCGCGGCTCGCTCCGGACGGTGTGCGTGTGCGCGTGCTCTCGCCCGATGCCTGGCTGATTGCGCAGAGCGGCAAGCTCGACCTGCCTGACCTTCCGGCGTCCGAGCGTCCGGGCTGGTTCGCCTCGCTGGTGTATCGCTCGCTGCTGGCGACGCGCCTGGACGACGAAGGTGGCTGGACCGAAGACGCGCCGCGCCTGGACCTGCCGGAAGTTCGCGAAGCGCTGCAGGGCAAGCCGGCCACCACCTGGCGTGCCGGCGAAGCGCGCGGCAGCGTGGTGCTCGCCGCCGCCTTGCCGGTCCAGGCCGGCGGCAAGCTGCGTGGCGCGGTGTTGCTCGAGCAACCCAGCCGCGCGGTGCCGCTGCTGGCCAACCGCGCCTTGTTCGGCCTGCTGCTGACGAGTTTCGCCGTGTTACTGATCGCCGGCGGTGTGCTGCTCCTGTTCGCTACACGGCTCACCTTCCGCCTGCGCCGCCTGCGCAATGCAGCGGAGCGCGCGCAGGACAACGATGGCCGTCTGGATGGCCCGTTCCCGCTGATCGACGCCACGGACGAACTGGGCGACCTCGCGCGCAGCTTCGCGCGGCTGTTCGAGGTGGTGGGCGGGTATACGGACTATCTGCGCACGCTGGCCTCCAAGTTGTCGCACGAGCTGAATACGCCGCTGGCGATCGTCAAGTCGTCGCTGGATAACCTCGATCACGCCGGCCTGCCGGCCGAGGCCGAACCGTATCTCGCGCGGGCGAGGGACGGCGTGGCGCGACTGGGCGCGCTGGTTCGCGCGATGAGCGAAGCGAGCCGGATGGAGCGCGCGATCGCCTCGGCCGAAGCGGAAGACGTGAACCTCGCCGATATCGTGCGTGGTTGCGCGGACGGCTATCGCGGCCTGGCCGGCGACCGCACGCTCGAAGCCGTCTTGCCGGCCGGCCCGGTGCCGATGCACGTCTCGCCGGAATTGATCGCGCAGGCCCTGGACAAGCTTTTCGACAACGCCTTGTCGTTCACCCCGGCGGGCGGCTGGCTGCGCATCACGCTCACGCCTACCGCCGAGGGTGCGGACGTGGAACTGGCCAACGAGGGTCCTTCGCTGCCGGCGGCCATGCAGGGCCGCCTGTTCGACTCGCTGGTAAGCCTGCGCGACAAGGCCACGCCGGGCGATGCGCCGCATCTGGGCCTGGGGCTGTACGTGGTCCGGCTGGTCGCCGAGCGCCACCAGGGCAGCGCGAGCGCGCGGAATATCGAGGGCGGCGTAGCGTTTACGCTGCACCTGAAAGGATTGCCAAGGCAGCGCCTGGCGTAAGCGCTACCGTGGGGCCAGCTCTCTGTAGGAGCCGCTTCAGCGGCGAATGGGGTATGCGGCAATCTGGCTATCGCCGATGAATCGGCTCCCACAGAAAGGTGGCAACCTGGCTATCGCCGATGAATCGGCTCCCACAGAAAGGTGGCAGCTTGGCAATCGCCGATGAATCGGCTCCCACAGGAGGGCAGTCGGGCGTCCCGATATCCTACAATCGGCTATTAACCCCACCCGATGCGACGCCCCGAATGATTTCCCGCGAACAATTCGATGCCTACGCCGCCCAGGGCCATACGCGCATTCCGCTGGTGCGCGAGGTCTTTTCCGACCTCGACACGCCGCTGTCGGTGTACCTGAAGCTGGCCGATGGCCCGTATACCTTCCTGTTCGAATCGGTCGAGGGCGGCGCCACCTGGGGACGTCATTCCATCATCGGCCTGCCGGCGCGGCGCGTGTATCGCCTGCGCGGGCATGAGCTGGAAGTGGAAGAGTGCGGCGAGGTCGTGGAGCGTCGTCATCTGGACGATCCGCTCGCCGAGATCGAAGTGCTGCGCAAGCAGTACGACGTACCGAAGCTGCCGGGCCTTCCCGACTTCACCGGTGGCCTGGTCGGCTACTTCGGTTTCGAAACGATCGGCTATATCGAAGAGCGCCTGGCGCAGTGGGACAAGCACGACGAACTCGGCACGCCCGATGTCCTGCTGATGCTCGCCGACGAAGTGGCCGTGTTCGACAACCTCAAGGGCCGCCTGTACCTAATCGTCCATGCCGATCCGTCGAAGCCGCAGGCGTATGCCGATGCGTCGCGGCGTCTGGATGCGCTGGCCTTCCGTCTGCGCCAGGGTGGCGTGTCGTACCCGCAGATGCTGCAGCCGGCGGCGATCGACGAATCCGATTTCAAATCCTCGTTCACCCGCGAGGAGTACGAGGAAGTCGTGCGCAAGGCGCAGGAATACATCCGTGCCGGCGATATCTTCCAGGTCGTGCCGTCGCAGCGCCTGAGCGTCGGCTTCAACGCGCGGCCGGTGGATGTCTACCGCGCCCTGCGTGCGATGAATCCCTCGCCGTACATGTTCTTCATCGACATGGGGCCGACGCAGATCGTCGGTTCGTCGCCGGAGATCCTCGTGCGGCTGAAGGCCGGTCGCGTGGTGTTGCGTCCTATCGCGGGCACGCGTCGCCGCGGTGCCAACGAGGTGGAAGACGTCGCGCTGGAGACCGAGCTCCTCGCCGATCCGAAGGAGCGCGCCGAGCATCTCATGCTGATCGACCTCGGTCGCAACGACGTCGGCCGCGTGAGCAAGACCGGTACGGTGGAGCTTTCCGAGTCCTTCGTCGTCGAGCGCTACTCGCATGTCATGCACATCGTGTCCCAGGTCGAAGGCGATATCCGCGACGACCTCTCCTACATGGATGTCATCAAGGCGACGTTCCCGGCAGGCACCGTGAGCGGCGCGCCGAAGATCCGCGCGCTGGAGATCATCCAGGAGCTGGAGCCCTTCAAGCGCAACATCTACGCCGGCGCGATCGGCTGGCTCGGCTGGTGGGGTGACGCGGATACCGCGATCGCGATCCGCACCGCCGTGATCCAGGACGGCCGCCTGCACGTGCAGGCCGGTGGCGGGGTCGTGTACGACTCCGACCCGGCCGCCGAGTGGGAGGAAACCATGAACAAGGGTCGCGCGCTTTTCCGCGCGGTGGCCCAGGCGGCCAAGGGACTCTAGCCACATGACCAGCACACGCACCTTCATCGCCGCGGGAAGCCTGGCCGTCATGGCCGTCACAGCGGCGCCGTCGGCGCATGCGCGTGAGGCGTTCTCCGACGATGTCGCCTCGCGCACGCAGGCACTCGCGCTGCTGGAAACGCTCAACGCCGACCTGCTCAGCCACCCGAGCGCGACGCTCACGCTGGAGCGCTGGTGCGGCGATCACGCCCTGGCCGGCGACGCGAAGATCCTCGCCCGTCGGGTGAAGGGGCAGGACAAGCCGCTCCCGGCCGAGGACCGGCAGACCCTCGGCATCGGTCCCGACGAGCCGGTGAAGTACCGCCGCGTGCAGCTGACCTGCGGCGAGCACGTGCTCTCCGAGGCCGACAACTGGTATGTCCCCTCGCGGCTCACCGCGGACATGAACCAGATCCTCGACAGCACAGACCAGCCCTTCGGCAAGGTCGTCCAGGGGCTGCACTTCCGCCGCCAGACGATCAGCGCCGACCTGCTGTGGTCGCCGCTACCCAGGGGCTGGGAGATGGACGCACCGCTGCCTCCGGCCATCAAGGGACCGCTGGCGATCCCGCACGAGTTGCTGCGGCATCGCGCCGTTCTCTTCACCGAAGCCAACCAGCCTTTCAGCCTGGTGGTCGAAACCTACACCTCCGACGTGCTGGCCTTCGGCCGCCGCTCAGCGCTCTGAATCCTCGATCCCTTCCACAACCGCATCCAGCAATGTCGTAGGAACCCTTGTGGAACCTTGGAGCCCTTGGAGCCCTTGGAGCCCTTGGAGCCCCTTGGAGCCCTTTGTGGAGCCCCTGTAGAAGCCCTTGTGGGAGCCGCTTCAGCGGCGATCCCGCGCCAGCGGGCCAGGATTAGGCGAGCCCCCTATCGCCGCTGAAGCGGCTCCCACACACGGCCACACCCACACCCTGCCATACCCACTCCTGCCTCCACCAACTGCCTCCACCAACCGCCGTATTCCATCCGGCCGACTTGGCAGGGCGGGGCGACCGCCCGAAGCTGGACGCCACGAGAAGGTGGAGGCGACCCATGGCCCCGGCGAGCGCAGTCGTACGAAAAGTCCCAGCGCCCCGGCTGTCGGGAACGAACGCCCTCGGGGCGATGCTCACCGTCGCCCACGAACCTCGACTGGGTCCGCAGCCGAACTCGCTCGACAACGCCGTCGCCAATGCCACGCACTGGGTGCAACTGTCCAACGCGGCGCGCCGTCCCGATGCCATGTGGCTCGAGGCCGGCGCGATGATGCAGCGGCTGGTGCCGCGTTCGGAATGGGTTCGATACCTGCGGAAGATTCGCATCGATCGCGGCGCGTTGATCAGCCGCGAGTGGTTCGAAGTCACCCGCGTTCGCGATCCGGTCGGTTTGCCCGCCGGCGATTACCTCAACGTGATCTTCGTGGCGCAGTTCGCCAGGGCGGTGCTCTTCGAGACCGTGTCGCTGGCGCCGGGGAGTGGCGGGTGGATGCCCGTCGGTTACGTCATCCGCCCCATGCAGCGCGAGATTTCGTTCGTGCAGTAGAGCCCGGTTGTGATGTGCGCGGCCGCTGCCTTGTGTGGGGGCTGTTGCCCTGTGTGTGGAAGCCACTGCCCTGTGTGGGAGCAACTGCCCTATGTGGGAGCCGCTTCAGCGGCGATGCCTTTCGCCGCTGAAGCGGCTCCCACACACAGCGGGGTTCCACACGTGGTCCAGGGCCTGATAGAACCGTTCGGGTGCAGCCTTGGCTTGCCAGTCTTCCAGGCCGAGCGGGTCGACCGGCACCGGCTTCTCCACGCCCTGCGGATACATCAGCGTGCAGCGCGTGCCGATGATGCCGCCCATCGAATGAGCGACCACCGTGACCTTGTCGACGCCGAGGCTCGCCAGCAGGTTGCCGCGAAAACGTGCGAATTCGCATTGCGAGGGCGATGGCCAATGCCATAATCGCCTCGTACCGGCCAAACAGGGATCTCCCATGAGCGATTTCGAAGCGCCGTCGCGCGAGTACACGCGACCGCCGATGACGCGCGGTGTCGACCCCCAGCGCATGAACTGGCTTTGGCAGCTGATCCTGCAGGCGACGGATCTGGATCCGGACGACGTGCGCGCGGCGCTGGTGTCCTCCGGCGTGGCCGCGACGGCGAAGCGAATACACAGCTGGCAGGTGAGCGATCAGGATGACGCGTACTTTCCGCTGTCGCTCGCGGAGCTGGAGCGAAATCTACGCGCGGTCGTTGCGGTGAGGACGCAGCGCGCTGAAGCGACCAAGAGCGAGCGCGACGAGTAAGCCCGCGTCCGGTTGGAGCCCTGCTTTATGTGGGAGCCGATTCATCGGCGATTGCCAGGTTGCAGCGAGTTGGCCCGCTGCCGCGGGATCGCCGGCAATAGCCGGCTCCCACAAGGTGTCCGGTCCTACAAGGTGTCCGGTTGGAACCTTAGCTTTGTGTGGGAGCCGATTCATCGGCGATTGCCAGGTTGCAGCGAGTTGGCCCGCTGCCGCGGGATCGCCGGCGATAGCCGGCTCCCACAAGGTGCGGGATCGCCGGCAATAGCCGGCTCCTACAAGGTGCGGGATCGCCGGCGATAGCCGGCTCCCACATGGAACCGCACGCGGTAGCGGGCTTTCCTTTTAGGAATAGCGCTCGGAGAGGAACCGATAGAACGCACGCAAACCCTGCGCTTCACCACCGCGCGGATGGGCCGGGCGGTCGGTGTCGTTCCACGAGTAAGTGTCCAGGTGCATCCAGTTCTGGCTCTCGGGGACGAAACGCTCGAGGTAGAGCGCGGCGGTGACGGCGCCGGCGTGGCGTGAGGGGCCGGCGTTGGCGAAGTCCGCCACGTACGACTCCAGCATGCGACGGTACGGACGCCACAGCGGCAGGCGCCACAGCGGGTCGCCGACGAGTTCCGCGGCACCGATCACATGGTCGGCGAGCTGGTCGCGGTTGGTGAACAGCGCGGGCAGCTCGGGACCGAGCGCGACGCGTGCCGCGCCGGTAAGCGTGGCGAAATCGACGATCAGATCCGGCGCCTGTTCCACCGCGTAGGCGATCGCGTCGCACAGCACCAGGCGGCCTTCGGCATCGGTGTTGTCCACTTCCACCGTGTGGCCGGCGCGGGTCTTGATCACATCGCCCGGTCGCATCGCATTGCCGGCGATCGCGTTCTCGACAGCCGGCACCAGCAGGGTGAGGCGCACCGGCAGGCGTGCCTGCATCACCAGGCCGGCCAGGGCGATCGCATGCGCGGCGCCGCCCATGTCCTTCTTCATCCAGCGCATGCCGTCCGATGGCTTGATGTCCAGGCCGCCGGTGTCGAAGCAGACGCCCTTGCCGATGATCACCAGCTTCGGATTGGAGTTCTTGCCCCAGGTGAGCTCGATCATGCGCGGCGCGCGATGGCTTGCGCGGCCTACCGCGTGAATGGTCGGGAAGTTCGCGGCGAGCAGTTCGTCGCCGACCCATTCCTGCACCTTCGCCTTGTGCTCGGTGGCGTGTGCGTGGATGGCGGCGGAGAGATGTTCGGGGCCCATGTCTTCGGTGGGCGTGTTGACCAGGTCGCGGACCTGGGCGGTCGCATCGATCACCGGCTGCACCGAGCGCAGCGTCGCGGCGTCGACCACCAGCTGTGCCGGCGGCCGGGCGCGCGTGCGGTAACGATCGAAGCGGTAGGCGCCGAGTGCCCAGCCGAGCGCGAGCAGGTCGCGGTCGTCGACCACGCCTTCGTCAGCGAACTCGTACAGACCTTCGGGAAGCCGGGTGGGCAGGGAGCCGAGTGCGGCAATGGGATCGGCGCGGTCGACGCCGACCAGGATGCGTTCGATCGCGCCCTTGGCATCCGGCAGCACGAGGATCGCGCCCGGCGTCGGCCGGAACGCGGTGGAAACCAACCACTGACGATGCATTGCCCCGAGCCGCCCTTCGGCCGCCGACATGCCTGCCACATCGACGGTCTCGATGGGAATGGCGATACGTTTTCCGGACTTGCGTTCGATCAGTGACGACATCAGGCCTCCCGTGCCTCGCGGTCGTTGGCAACCGCGTCAATAGAATAGTGCAATCGGTGTGCCGCTATTCTAGCCGTCCGTAAGCGCCGACGCTTCTACCCAATCGGCCAAATGCGTCATGTCGGGGAACTCCAGGTCGGGCGCCGGTCCGTGCGACCACACCTCAGCCGTGCGATTGAGCCAGACGGTCCGCAGTCCTGCCTGGCGTGCGCCCACGACGTCTAGCACGGGATCGTCGCCGACATGCAGAATCTCGCCGGGCTCGACACCCAGGGCTTCGGCGGCCGCCAGAAAAATACGGGCATCCGGCTTGGCCACGCCCAATCCGCCCGCGCTGATGCGTGTATGGAAGAGGTGGTGCAGGCCGATGATCTCCAGGTCGGCGTTGCCGTTGGAGATGCTGACGATGGGCACGCGGTGCGCGATGCGTTCGAGAGCCGGCAGGCTGTCGGGGTAGAGCTCCACGTTGTTCCGGGCGGCGAAGTAGAGCCGCCAGAGTTCGTCCACCGGGGCATCGTCGATGCCGCAGTGCGCGAAGGCCGCGCGGATGGTCATCCGCCGCTGTTCGCTGAAGTCGTGGGAGAGGTGGGCGTTGTCGCGGGCGATCTGCTCGCGAAGCTCACGCATGGCCTCGATAGGCCATGCGTTTGCGACATCGGGATGGTGGTGGCGGAGCCAGCGGTCCACGACATGCTCGGCCTCGATCAGGGCCGGCAGAACCGGCCACAGGGTATCGTCGAGGTCGAGGGAGACGGCGCGGACGGCCATGGGGCGCTCCCTCAGCGTGCGCTGACCTTCAGCACCTGGCCCGGATGGACATTGTTGTCCTTCAGGCCGTTCATGGCGCGCAACTGGTTCACGTCCACCGCGTTCTTCTTGGCGATGGAATACAGCGTGTCGCCGGTCGACACCTTATAGGTGTGCGCCGACGCAGCGGCCTTCGGGGCGGCCTTGGCCACGGCGGCCTTGGCTTCCGGCTTGGCGGCAGCGGCGGCCTTGGCCGGCTTGGCCTCGCTCACCTTCGGCGTGTCGATCTTGTTCGACTTCTCGGAGCTGTCGATCGGCGCGGCCGGCTTGGCCGAGATCTTGCCCTTCACCGTGACGGCGTCGGCGAGGACCTTGGCGAACTTGCCGCCGATCTTGGCGTTGTCGGAGTTCGAGAACGCTTCCGCGTGGACGCCGGCAAAGCCCATGTGCGCCGAGGTGCTGACGCTGGCGACGACCTTGGCGAACTGCGACGGCTCAGCCGTGCTCGCGGCGGAGCCCTTGGCTTCCTTCGCTGCCTTGGCGCCCTTGCCCTTGGTCTCGGCCTTGGCGATAGCGACTTCCTTCGCGGCGGCCGGAGCGGCGGCGACGGCCGTCGGTGCGGTGGTCATCGGCTCGCCCACGTTGGCGCGCGTACCGACGGTGGAAGCGATCTTCGCGCGACGGGCGGCATCGCCCGCGGCGAGGGACGCGCCGTCGGCGTACGGCACCAGGCTGTGCGAACGAAGCAGCGAGCTACCCGTGCTGGAGGTGACGAAGGCAAGGAATTCCTTGATCTCGGCCGCCTTCGGGCTGGTGTCGTTGGTGACCAGGTAGATCTCGCTGTACAGCGGGTAGGCACCGCTGGCCACCGTCGAGGCCGACGGCGTGACGCCGTCGATCTGCAGGATCTTCACCTTCTTGTTCGTGGCCACGCCCGCGAGCGTGGTCGCGCCGAGACCCTGCTTGTCGAGGGTCACGCCCTCTTCGAGCTTGGCCACGTTGACGTAGAGACGCGGTGCGGCGACGGGCTGGTTGCCGCGTCCGAACAGCAGGCGACGCATGCTGTATTCGACGCCGTCGGCCGGGCTGGCCACGGCGTAGAGGTTGATCGGGAGATCGGCGCCGCCGAGGTCCTTCCAGTTCGTGATGTGCCCCATGTAGATCTCATGGAGCTGCTTGAGCGTGATGTTGCTCACCGGGTTGGACGGGTAGGTGACCATCACCAGGGCGTCCCACGCCACCGGCGTGAAGGTGAGCGACTGCTCGGCGGCACCGACACCCGGACGCGCCGAACCGGCGATATCCGCTGTGCCCTTGGCGACGGCGTCGATACCCGAAGCGGTATTGAACGGCTGCAGTTCGAACTTGCCCTTGCCGGATTTCTCCCAGGCCTTGGCGACATCGATGACCACGCCGCGCGCGGTGGTGATATCGCCACGCCACACCAGGGCGGTGTCGGCGGCGAAAAGGGTTGCAGAGGCGCTAAGGCCGATCAGCGTGGCGGTAAACAGTCGCGCAAGACGGAGAGACATGGACGGCAAGAACCTCGGGACGGAAGCGGGGTTGGGCATTGGGGCGCAATTGTGGGCTATTGAGGGCCCGGGCGCACCCTTTGACGTCAATCGGCATCCTGCCGGGGTGAAACAGAACGTAGGCTGTCGGGAAGGGTGGGGGGATTTTGTTAGGAGAGCATCGCCGATGAATCGGCTCCCACACGGAGCTGGTGAATCGGCTCCCACACGGAGCTGGTTGCTCTCACACAAAGCTGGTTGCTGCTGTGGGGCGTTTGCATGGAGAAGCTTATCGCCGCTGAAGCGGCTCCCACAGGAAGCGGGCGCGCGCTCCATGTGGGAGCCGATTCATCGGCGACAGGCCCTACAACACCGCGTAATACACAGAATCATCACGCACCACAGTCAGCAGCAACTGCCTCCCCGCCAACCCCGCCCCCAGCGGCAAGCCCTTCACCGACGTCACCTTCCTCTGCTGTATCCCCACCACGATATCGCCATCCTTCAACCCCGCCGCCGCGGCCGCCGAGCCGCGCTTCACCCCGCTCAGCACCACGCCAAACCCGCCGCCGGCTTTCTGATCCGCAGTGAGATCGCTCAAGGTCACCCCGGCCAGGCGCGGATCCACCTTGCCGCCGTCCACCGAGGCGATGGCGACGGCGGCGATCGTCGCCTCCACATCGCGGGATGCGCCCTCGCGGCGTACCGACAGTTTCACCCGGGCGCCGAGCGGCATCAGGCCTTCCGTATTGCGCACATCCTGCGCCGAGCGCACCGGCTTGCCGTCGATCGCGGTCAGCACGTCGCCGGTCTGCAGCCCCGCGCCATCCGCCGGCGAGCCCTCGTTGATCCGCGTGACCACGGCGCCGTTCGCGTCCTTCAGCTTCAGCGCCTGGGCGATACGCGGGGTGATGTCCTGCACCTCCACGCCGAGGTTGCCGCGTCGCACCTTGCCGTACGACAGCAGCTGCTTCATCACCCCGGTCGCCAGGTCGGTCGGAATGGCGAAGCCGATGCCGACATTGCCGCCGGAGGGCGTGAAGATCATCGAATTGATGCCGACCAGCTCGCCGCGCAGGTTCACCAGCGCGCCGCCGGAGTTACCTGGGTTGATCGAGGCATCGGTCTGGATGAAGTTCTGGAAGCCCTTACCCAGGCCCGAACGACCCAGGGCCGAGACCATGCCCGACGTCGCCGTCTGCCCGAGGCCGAAGGGATCGCCCACGGCCACCACGAAATCACCGACGCGCAGCGCCGACGAATCCGCGATCGGTAGCGCCTGCAAGCGCTCGGCGGGAATCTGCAGCACTGCGACGTCCGTCTCCGGGTCGCTGCCGAGCAGCTTCGCCTTGAAGTCGCGACCATCCTGCAGCGTGACCGTGATATCGTCCGCGCCCCCGACGACATGGTGGTTGGTCAGGACATAGCCTTTATCGGCATCGATCACCACGCCCGAGCCCAGGCTCTGCTCCACCCGTTCGCGGGGAACCCCCTGGTTGCCGAACAGCTGGCGGAACAGCGGATCGTCGAAATACGGATCGCGTGCGCGCACGCGGGTCTTCGTCGAGATGTTCACCACCGCCGGCGTCACCTTCGCCAGCATCGGTGCCAGTGAAGGCATCGGCTGACCGTCGATCGTCGGCGGGATGGCGGCAAACGCGGGCGCGGCCAGGGCAAAACCCAGGGTCGCGACGACGGAGAAAATCTTGGTTCGCCGAAGAGCGCTGGCGGGCATACAGGAACTCCTTGTTGTGTCACTGAAACGGGGATTTCGACGCCTTCGACCATCCGGGCGCCTGTGAGTTTCAAACCGTGCGACAGCCATCACCGACACTTTACTTCGACCCTCTCCGGGTTTAAGGTTCACTCCGGTCGTAACCACAACATCTTGTGTTCCCAGGTTCCCTTGTTACCTAGCGCTGGTGCTGCGGTTACTCAGGTTCTCAGTACAAACCATCGTCGGCAAAGGCTTTTCGGGAGGGCCGGCGGAGGGAGCACGGATGGTCGGCAGAGGCTCCGGGGGGAGAGCTGTCGAGTGGTTGCGTCAACGCAAGCCAATAAGAGGCCTACAAGGGCCTAGACTCGAGGACGACACATACATGAGCACTGCACGTGCGCAAGCCATGGGGCTTGAGACCGCGGCCATTCCGCTTCAGCCCGCCTCGTACGACATCTGGGACAAGAAGTACCGCCTGAAGGCCAAGTCGGGCAACCCCGTCGACGAGTCGGTGGACGGCACCTACCAGCGCGTCGCCCGCGCACTGTCCGATGTCGAAGCCACCGACGAGCTGCGCGCACACTGGTTCGAGCGTTTCCTCTGGGCCCTGCGCCGCGGTGCCATTCCCGCCGGCCGCATCACGTCCAACGCTGGCGCGCTCGAGCACAAGCCGGCCACCTCCACGATCAACTGCACCGTCTCGGGCACCATCCACGACTCGATGGACGACATCCTCGAGAAGGTGCACGAAGCGGGCCTGACGCTGAAGGCCGGTTGCGGCATCGGCTACGAGTTCTCGACGCTGCGCCCGCGCGGCGCCTACGTCTCCGGCGCCGGCGCCCACACGTCGGGCCCGCTGTCGTTCATGGATATCTACGACAAGATGTGCTTCACCGTCTCCTCCGCCGGCGGTCGCCGCGGTGCGCAGATGGGCACGTTCGACATCGCGCATCCGGACGCCAAGGAATTCATCCGCGCCAAGCGCGAAGACGGCCGCCTGCGCCAGTTCAACCTGTCGCTGCTGATCACCGACGGCTTCATGGAAGCGGTCGAAAACGACCAGGACTGGCCGACCGTCTTCCCGGTGCACGTGAAGGAACAGGACGAGATCGACCTCAACGACGCCGCCAAGGTCATCTGGCGCGAGTGGCCGACCAAGGAAAACTACGTCACCCGTGAGGACGGCCTGGTCGCCTGCAAGATCTACGGCCACATCCGTGCGCGTCACCTGTGGGACATGATCATGGTCTCGACGTATGACTACGCCGAGCCGGGTTTCATCCTCATCGACCGCGTCAACGAGATGAACAACAACTGGTGGTGCGAGCACATCCGCGCGACCAACCCCTGCGGCGAGCAGCCGCTGCCGCCGTACGGCTCCTGCCTGCTGGGCTCGATCAACCTCACCGTGTTCGTCCGCGATCCGTTCGGCCCCAAGGCCCGGTTCGACTGGGACGAGTACCGCGAAGTGGTCCGCGTGTTCACCCGCATGCTCGACAACGTGGTCGAGATCAACGGCCTGCCGCTGGCGCGCCAGCGCGAAGAGATCCTGTCCAAGCGCCGCCACGGCATGGGCTTCCTCGGCCTGGGCTCCACGGTCACCATGCTGAAGATGCGCTACGGCAACGCCGACGCGGTCGCCTTCACCGAGGAAGTCTCCCGCGAGATGGCGATCGCCGGCTGGGAAGTCGCCCTGGAGCTGGCCAAGGAAAAGGGCCCGGCGCCCGTCCTGTCGCGCGAGTACACCGTGACCGCCGAGATGCTGCGCAAGCGCCCGGAGATGGTCAAGGACGGCTGGAAGGTCGGCCAGAGCATCCGCGGCAGCGCGCTGCACGCCAAGTACTCCCGCTACATGCAGCGCGTGGCCGAAGTGGCCCCGGAGCTGGTCGACGCCCTGGCCGAGACCGGCGCGCGCTTCACCCACCACTCGTCCATCGCGCCCACCGGCACGATCTCGCTGAGCCTGGCCAACAATGCCTCCAACGGCATCGAGCCCAGCTTTGCGCACCACTATTCCCGCAATGTGATCCGCGAAGGGAAGAAGTCGAAGGAAAAGGTCGAGGTCTTCAGCTACGAGCTGCTGGCCTACCGCGCGCTGATCAACGGCGACGCGCTGCCGTTCTCCGACGACCCGAAGACCCGCCTGCCGGATTACTTCGTCTCCGCCGACGACATCAGCCCGAAAGAACACGTAGACATCCAGGCGGCCTCGCAGAAGTGGATCGATTCCTCCATTTCCAAGACCGCGAACGTCCCGACGGATTATCCGTACGAGGACTTCAAGGACATCTATATGTACGCCCATAAGCAGGGTCTGAAGGGCTGCACTACCTTCCGTTTCAACCCCGCCGCATTCCAGGGCGTGCTCGTAAAAGAAACCGACCTGGAGAACACCCTCTATCGCTTCGAATTGGAAGACGGTAGCGTTGTCGAACTGAAGGGTAACGAAGAAGTCGAATACGACGGTGAAATGCACACCGCCGCGAACCTCTTCGATGCTTTGAAGGAAGGCTATTACGGTAAGTTCTGACCCCGCGGAGAGGGAAAAACATGTCCAATGAAAACCAGGTTGTCGAGGGTGAGCTGCCCGATATCGACACCAATGACACCAGCGACACGCCCGAAGCGGAGACGAATGTCACCGCCGAAGTGACGCCGTCGCCGGTCGTCGCCAAGAAGGTCGTCAAGAAGAAGCCGGTCGCCATCAAGACCATCGAGCCGACCTCGGCGCCGGTCGAAGATGCGTCCCCGGTCTCGGTCGATCACTACAGCGAGCCCGACTACGTCTCGCCCGAGCCGGTCGTCAAGAAGGCTCGCAAGGCGCCGGTGAAGAAGGCGGCCGTTGCCGAGGTTGCTCCGGTGGAGACGCCGGCTCCGGCCAAGAAGGCTGCGAAGAAGGCAACCCGCAAGGCTGCTCCGGCCAAGGCTGCTCCGGCTGAAGCGGCGCCGAAGAAGGCCGCTGCGAAGAAGGCAGCGGTGAAGGCCGCTCCGAAGAAGGCTGCCGGCAAGAAGGCGGCGACGAAGAAGGTCGCTGCCAAGAAGGCTGTCGTCAAGAAGGCTGTCAAGAAGGCCGCCGTGAAGAAGGTGGCTGCCAAGAAGGTCGCTGCGAAGAAGGCGCCGGCCAAGAAGGCCGCCGTGAAGAAGGCAGCGGTCAAGAAGGTTGCCGCCAAGAAGGTCGCCGCCAAGAAGGCCGTGAAGAAAGTCGCGGTCAAGAAGGCTGTCAAGAAGGCGCCGGCTCGCAAGGTCGCCAAGAAGGGTTCGACCCGTAAGGCAGTCGCGGTCAAGAAGGTTGCCCGCAAGGCAGCCGGTCGTGTCGTGAAGAAGGCCGCCGCCGTCCGCAAGACGGTCAAGAAGGCAGCCGGTCGCGTGGCGAAGAAGGTCTCGGCGGCTCGCAAGGCCGTCAAGAAGGGCGTGGCCAAGGTAGCTCGCAAGAGCGCCGGTCGCGTCGCAGCTGTAAAGAAGACGGTCCGCAAGGCCGCCAGCAAGAAGACCGCCCCCAAGGCGGTCAAGAGGTCCACTGCCAGCAAGACCGGTCGTACGTCGGCACGCAAGAGCGCCGTTCGTGGCCGTCGTAAGTAAGTAGCACCCATCCCGCCCGGCGATCGCGCCGGGCGGGATACCTATAAGAGAAGAGTCATGGCGATCAAGATCGAAAAGAAGATCAAGGGCTATAACGTAGTCAAGCCCGAGGACAAGGCCGCTCCGGCCCCCGCGCCCGTGCCGGTGAAAGAAGCCGCGCCCGTGGCCGAAGTCATCCAGATGCACGAAAGCCTGGAACGACCGGAGACCCTCGTCGGCAGCACGTACAAGATCAAGTCGCCGCTCTTCGAGCATGCGCTGTACGTCACCGTCAACGATATCGTCCTGAACGCCGGCACCAAGCACGAGCAGCGTCGCCCCTTCGAGCTGTTCATCAACTCGAAGAACATGGACCACTTCCAGTGGATCGTGGCGCTCACCCGAATTCTGTCCGCCGTCTTCCGCAAGGGTGGCGACGTGACGTTTATTGTCGAAGAGCTCAAGGCGGTCTTCGACCCGCGCGGCGGCTACTTCAAGGCCGGCGGCGTCTACATGCCCAGCATCGTCGCCGAGATCGGCGCGGTGGTCGAACAGCACATGAAGTCGATCGGCCTGATCCACGACCCGGAAATGAGCGACGCGACCCGCGCGCTGATTGCCGAAAAGCGTGCCGCCTACGAGAAGGCCGCGAAGCCCGCAACGCCGGCCGCCGCCGCGGCCGCCCCTGTGGGAGCCGGCTCCGCCGGCGATGCTTCCCAAGCCGCCGCAGAAGCCGCCCACATGAACGCCTCCGGCTTCCCCGCTGGCGCCACGCTCTGCGCTAAGTGCAATACGCAGGCGCTGGTGCTGATGGACGGGTGTCAGACTTGTTTGAATTGTGGGTATTCGAAGTGCGGGTGATGCTCGGGTGGGCACCTTAAAGCAGGTGCCGGTGGCTTTCCGGGTTAAGATCGACCGCGCAAGTAATCTTTTATCACCACGACTTATATTTGAAGACTATAGTCTGAAGAATATAACGTGCTTCATGCATACCATGGGATGCATGAAGTCATCATTAACAATTAGCGAGTCCGTTGGCGCGGCAATCGCGTCATTCCGAGTTGAAGCTGGCCTGTCGCAAGAGGAGCTAGCTTTTTCAGCTGGTGTGCACCGCACATACATAAGCTTGCTAGAGCGGGGTGTCAAAAGTCCCACCGTTAATACTCTTAGCTGCATTGCACATGCGTTAGGGATGAAGACTTCCGAGTTGGTGAGGGTGGCGGAACTTCACATCGATCGGAGGGTGCGCTGATGGCCGGCCGGCAGGGCGCTGTTTCCAGGTTGTACAGCACCGCTTCAAAGGCGCCGACACCGAATTTTAATGGGATGGTGTTGAAATGGCTGCGTGACGAGCTCGTAATAAGGGATCACGCTGTTGCGAAAGCCTTTGCGCCGGTACGAGCGTTGATGGATCTGGAGCTTACCGCCTTGGCAAGCGACAGATCCACCAAGGCAGCGCATACTTTCCTTCTCTCGAACCTCACCAGGCTGCTCCTTGAGATTGATCTAGGTGCCCATCTAGAGGGGCGCCTTGTGGGAGATCTCATCAACCTCACGGGCTTTCGAAGCGCGCTGTCTCAAGGGCACGCTAAAAACAACGGCGAGAACTTCGTGAATGCCATCGTCTATGGGCTGGCCAAGTTGCTTGAGTCACAGGACAGAATCCTGGTCGATAAGGGCACGCCACCGTGCCTGAAGGATGCACTGTGTTTAACGCGAAACATCGAGCTTGCCGGGCACGCAGAGGTGTTGAAGATTCCAATCGAATGCGATTTCGCGATCTACGATCGTGAGGATCCTTCAAACGCAATTGTCGTTAGTGCGAAGACGCGCCTGAAGGAAGTGTTCCACGTGGGTACAATGTGGAAGATACTCTTCGATATGGTCGGTGACGAGTACTGCGAACAGAAGTGGGGCCTCAAGTCCAACGGGGATACCTCCCAGATGATCTATTGTTTCGCAACCGCAGACATGATCCCGCCCAAGGGCAGTAGGACGCAGGGAGGCGATGTTGAGCGGGCGAGCCCACGAAACCTCATCAAGATGGATGCGTCGTTCTTCGACTACGTGTTTGTATCCAAGGCCGACATACCGCACGTCGCCAGTACGTTAGATTTGGCTAGAGGTCGAGAAGCGCTTTTTCACGAGCTCGGCTGCCTTGTGAGTCTCATCGAACAAAAGTTCCGGATAACCATCTCTTAAGCACGTCAGCGATGCCATCCAGATTTGAAAATAATTGAATACTAAAGTATACATATAAGATGGAAACGAAAGCTTCGCAAGCCGTCTGGAATGTCGTCGATCTCTTCTCGGGTTGTGGCGGCCTTTCTTTAGGTTTTGACGCATTGCAGGAGCCGAGCGGGCACAAGCCCTTCCGTTCCGTGCTGGCAATGGACAATTGGAAGCCAGCAGTCGAGGTGTTTCGCTCGAACCATCCTGCGCCGCGAGGGAGTCGACTGCCGATCGCACGGCTTGCTGATCTAGCATGGTTCAACCACTGGTCGGAGGCTCTCCTCTTCTACCTTGTGCACTTCTCAGAAGCGCATCGAGACGGCCAGCTTCGAGCGAGTTTGAGGCAGCTCGGCTTCGACGAATATGTGTCAAAGCTGAGAGCTCTGGACGAGGCATTTCAAGCCAAACTTGATCACATAGGCGAATCGACTGAGCACGCGAGTGCTATCGCGCAGGTCGATGCCAAAGTATTCAGTCTCGCGCTGGGTAAATCGATCTTGGGTAAGCTTCATCTTGCATCGCTGCGTGAGGTCAGGCTCGACGGAACTTCCCTCCCTTGGACGACCGAGCAATTGCTTGTCGAAAAGTCCGGCGTAAAGCCCTCCATGGTGAGTCCCGATCCGGTCCATCGCAAAGCCGCCACAGACGAATGGCAGGAGGCGATCGATCGAACGAAGGCTGCCGCGGAGGCCGTCGGACGTGGTCAACATAAGCCAAACGCAGTACGGATGGCCTCGCTTCACGGTTATCTGTCCTCGAGCGCAGGAACCTCTGTTCGTAAGGCCTGGATCGAATGGTTCGCAGGTCGCCTCACGTTGCGGAGCGAATTCTGTCTCGAGAACGCGAAGAAGCTGAGAGAGCTCTATAGCGGCAATCGAAGAGTGAGTGTGCTTTTGGGTGGGCCTCCGTGTAAGGGCTTCAGCCGAATCGGTCGCGCTGTGATTCGCGAGCTGCGCGATCAAGGTGCACACGCATGGGCGTCCAACAAGTTTGGCGACGAGCGCAATGCGCTCATGTATCGCTACGTTGTCTTCCTCGAGGCACTTCGGCCGAAGGTATTCCTATTCGAGAATGTTTCCAACTTTGCTTCGAAACTGGCCACGCCGGATGGGGAGCTCAATGCACCGGAATTGCTCGAAGAGCTCATCGACTCGCTTGAATGCGAAGATCTACACTACGAAGTAGATGCAAAAATTGTCCGAGCAAAAAGTCACGCTGTGCCGCAAGCGCGAGAGCGCTACATTATGTGTGGCATCAGCTCAGAGGTCTCTGATGGCGACCCGCGCGCCGTTCTCGCAATCCCCTCATTCTCAGAACACGTCACGCTAGGTTCGGCGTTGTCTGGCCTTCCCGTTGCAAAGATGTTCCGTGACCAGGGAAACGACACGTCGACAGTAAGTAGTGTTGCTGATCCGATAGGTGAAGGGGCTGAGGTGGCGACCGCGACTTATCTGCGCTGGGTTCGTCAGCCAAGCTTGATCTCCGGTGCGATGTCGCGAGAAGTGGATGCGCATATATATCGAAATCCGCGAGAAGATGATGCGAGGCTGTATAAGCTAGTGGCACCAGGAGTCCGGTGGATGGATCTCAAGGTTCCCCAGGCCGAGTCCCTATCTAGAGTATCTGCGCTGGTTGCTGATATGGCGAAGGCGCTTGGGGTTGGTGCCAAGAATGATGCTCTACGAGATCGAGCGGCGGAGGTTGCTAAACGGTTGAACGACTCGTTCGCGCTGCGACTTCTTCTTGAGCAGATGTCGAGTGGTTTGCACGAGAAGCATCACCTGCTAGGAGAGGGGTATCTTTCGAATGGGTCTGGTCAACATGGTGATTGGCTTGAGAGGTTGTCTGCGTCCCGTCCGTGCAAAACGGTGGTAGCCCATATTGGAAAGGACACCTACGGGTACATTCACCCATTCGAGCCTCGGCCGATAACGATTCGGGAAGCTGCGCGCGTCCAAGCCTTTCCGGACTGGTTTTCTTTTGCAGGCGTGGGCGTCGTCGATGCATACTCGATGATCGGGAATGCGGTACCACCCCTTCTCGCAAATCACTTCGCACATCGCGTTGCGGCGGCACTACGCAAGCCCGCGGCTACGTCCAAAGTGGTGCCGATGAGGCGCGCGTCGCGAAGCTCTGAGCAGCAGCTTCTTCCATTCTCTACGGAGCGGCACGCGGCGAGCGACTGAGGCGAAGCATTCCTAATTGCCAATGTGAGTGTGGCGTGACCCAGCCCCTGATAACTGGCTCGTCGTAAAGTAGGGACTTCGGCCGTCTGGGCCCCGTTACCAAACGAGGAATCAGCGCGTGAAGAAGTCGCGTTTTACCGAGGAGCAGATGGCCTATGCGCTCAAGCAGGCCGTGCTGGCCTTGCCACTGCGCGACAAATGCCAGCCAAGAAGTTCGCGGGTGTGGCAATCAATGACCAGCGCCAGGCTGAGCCAGCCGTCCTTGCCGCCCCAGACGCGGCACAGATCCGTCGACCAGCGCTCGTCCGGCCGGTAGGCGACCGATGGCAATGCCTGGATACGTGGACGCTGTCCGATGGGCCGTTTGCGCACCTGCCAGCCCTTGAGCTGGAAGATGCGCTGGACCGTGTTCTTGTTTATGCCCAGGAGGCCGGCGACGGCCCGGTAGCCGAACGAAGGCTCGGCCTCCAACAGGTCCTTGACCGGCACAGCGAGGACCTCCTGTACCCTCGGAGGCGCCTTGGTCGGGCGGTAATAGACCGTCCGCCGTGCGACACCGAACCATCGGCACAGCTTGACCATAGACACCTCGAAGCCATCGGCACGCAGTCCCTGCTGAAGTGAGGTCATCAGGTCTCGTCCTTGCCCAGCAGGGAGTTCAGTTTTTTTCCGGCGCGCAGTTCCAGCATGGCTTCGCCGTAGGCTTCCTGCAGGTCTTTCAGCTGCCGCTCGTACTGCTCGCGGACATCCTCCGGCTTGGCGCGCAGCGCGTTCTCCATGCCGCGCTTCGCGTCCTCGACCCAGCCTTCGATCTCCGAGGGCGGCAGGTCGAACTGGCGACTGGCTTCCGAAATCGACGTCTTACCCTGAATCACTTCCAGGACCAGCGCCGACTTCCGGCGGGCCGTCCAGCGCTTGATCTCTTCTTCCATCACGATGCTCATGGGAGTGTTCCCTTGGGAAAGTGACACCTGAGCAGGATTTCAGTGGGTCATTACAGGGATTCAGCCGAACAGGCGGCCGAGGGTCGCCCACTCATCCAGAGCGTGGTCGAGGTGGACGTGGCCTTGGCTATTAAGGCCCTGCGGCCACGACAAGCGACGATCCCTCGAATGCGCTCCGAGATTTCGGGCTTCGCACCGTTAATTCGCCCCGAGATTTGAGATAATTCTCCAAGCGCCCGGTCCGGCTTGTTCGCGGAGGCAGGAGGGTCGCCGGGACTTTGACGCCAAACGGGGGCGGTATGGACATAAAGGCGCTACAGGCCGTATTGCAAGATTTCGCTGATGCCAGGGGATGGGACAAGTTTCATGGTCCTAAGAATCTGGCGATGGCACTGTCTGTCGAGGCCAGCGAGCTGTTGGAGATCTTCCAATGGTTGAGCGATGACGCCGCCTCTCGAATTGCCGACGACGAAGTTTCCAAGCAACACGTCGCGGAAGAACTCGCGGATGTCGCGATCTACCTGTTGCGGCTCGCCGACAAGGTCGGGGTTGATCTGGAGGCATCGATACAGGCAAAGATAATCAAGAACGGTGAGAAGTACCCGGCGGAGCTCGTTTACGGCTCGGCAAAGAAATACACCGAGTACTGAGCGACTATGGCCGTATTCATCGTTCCCGCGGCCAACCGGGCAGCGCAGGAAAACTACGCAAAGACACTGACGTCACCAGTCAGTTCCGAACGTCGGCGCGCTCTTCCGTCTGATCTCGTTCTGCCGGAAGCTGACGTTTACGCTTGGGGCTTTCCTCGCAACGAGGGAAATCGTGAACTGTGGGCGCAGATGATTCCGGGGGATGTGTGTCTTTTTTACGCAAAGATTGAATCGAGTGGCGAGTACTGTTGGGCAGCTCGAGTCAATCGAACGGTAGAGGAGGGCTATGCAACGGCTGCCTCGAGCGCGTTTTGGGACAACGATGAATTTCTTCCTTACTTCATAGACAAGCCCATCCGTATAAAGGCGAGTACAGGCCAGTTGGCGGCGAGCCTCGCTCATGAAGCCAACTACATGGCATCACATCCATTGTCATCGATGCGGCTGGCTGACGAGAAGAGAGCTTCTCGTGCGATTGCGGAATTCGGAAGCTTCGACGACTGGGTCGTCGAGTTTGTCAGGGCGCACTCTATCGATTCGCTCGCCGGTAATGAGGTTGAACGCTATTTCTCCGCGCCGCCTCCAGTTGAAACGGGGCAGGAGATCGAATACGCGACGAACCTTTTCAAGCCCGTGATGAAGCGGGTACGCGGATCGCTTATCAGTGCTCCCAGTCAGTCGAGGCGCCTTTCGCTTCGAGCGAAGATGATTGGCGATGCTGGAGAACTGGCGACGATTGAGCATCTGCGTGTGACGTTGCCACCCTCGCAGGCTGCGACGGTCCGATGGGTGGCCAATGACGGTCAGACGCCAGGATGGGACATCGAACATCTTGACGAACACGGTCAGCTTGTTCGAATTGAAGTGAAGTCCACGGTTGGCGAGACATTCCCGTCGTTCGATATGACAGCGAACGAGTTGTACGCTTCAGAACAGCACGGCCCCGCGTACCACCTGTACCTCGTCGCGAACTGCCTATCGCCCGGGCGGCGTCGCCTGCAGGTCGTCCGAGACCCGTACAAGGAGTTTGCTGGACTTTTCGTACCATCGGTCTATCGGGTCGGATTCGCGAGCCCTCGATAGCTCTCGCAAACAGACCAAGTCAATATCGCGAGGGTCGGATGGAGGCGAACCCCACCCTTCAGGGGAAAAGCCAGGCCCCAGTCTTGGCTTCATCCAGACCGCATTGCCTCTTCGATCACGCCCCCCGCCGTACGCTCCCCCCATGTGCGGACGCTACGCCACCTACGGCCCCGTTTCCGTCTCCCGCCAGGCGCGGGAGGTGCTCGACGAGCTCGATCTGGATCTCGTCAGTGAAATCAATCAGCGCGATGACGCGTTCAACATTGCGCCAACCCACAGGGCCCTGGTGGTCACCCATGGCGAGCAGGGCTACGAAGCCGGGCTGCTGCGATGGGGCCTGATTCCATCGTGGGCCAAGGACGCCAAGCTCGGCGCCAAGACGATCAACGCCCGGGCTGAAACCGTCGCCACCAAGCCCGCTTTCCGTAACGCGTTCAAGAAGCGGCGGTGCCTTATTCCCGCCTCGGGCTTCTTTGAATGGCGCGTGGAGTCGGCTGGGAAGCAGCCGTATTTCATCCATGATCCGGCCGGGCACCTGTTGATGTTTGCCGGGGTATGGGAGGCCTGGCGCCCGTCCGAGAACGACGACTGGCTCAAGACATTCACGATCATCACCGGGGCACCGGGGAAGGTTTCCGGGGACATCCACGATCGCCAACCGGTGATCCTTCCGCCCGATGTATGGCAGGCATGGATGACCGACACCGTCGATGAAGCCGCCGCCCTTCTGGCCGCGGTTCCGGAGGCCGAACTGGTGTCTTACCCCGTGCCGAAGGCGGTTGGCTCTCCAAGAAACAATCGGCCCGAGCTGGTCCAGCCGATTACCGTCGACGCAGAGCCCGACGACCTGCTATGAACCGACGTTGCCGGGCGACCTGCAAGGCCGCGGCCACGGCGGTATACGGCTGAGTGCCTTTGTCTCGGCCTCGACGACAAGGCCGTGAACATCGTCCGCAGACAACTTACGCAGTTCGGCATTTGCCGAGTCGGTCACCTACTTGCCTCCGCTCCCTTCACCGGTGGCCAGGCGTGGAGATATCGCCGGAGGACTGATGTTTGCCAACAGGCTGCGATCGCGAGTCCGGCTCGTGCTTAGTGGGCATCGCTTCGGTGCTGGCAGCGGGGGCGGATTTGAGTGGATCAGTCGCGCCACCTTCCGTCGTCGGCGGCCCGATCATCTTGACCGTGACCTCATTGTGCTGAGCCGAAGGCTTTAGTTGGCTGTAGACAGTGAAAGCCAGGCTACCAAACGCAATGACCGCGGCTGTGCCAGCAATCCATAGTGAGCGATGCGCCGCGGACGCCGACGCACTCGCCGCGCGTACTGAGTCTTGTGCGTGCCACGCGTTGCCCACGTCGATCCAGAGTTTTGACGCCGTCCATCGCTCAGCAATCTGTGCGATCCCATCCAGCTCTGTGCGTTCCTGATCCATCGTCGGCAGGTGGGTGTAGCTCCTTCCGCTGCGCATCCACGCGTTGATCTCGAGCCATTCGTCGATGCACGAATCCTTCATTTCGGCAGCGAACTCGATAAACTTCCCGCGGGACGTCTCAAGTGCCGCCGCAGCCAGTTCGGGGCGGGGCTTCGCAAAACGGACGATTGTCTCGATCACCGCATTTCGAACCACTGCCTCGCAGTCGTTGAAGCGACGTTCTATCGATGCCTGAAATGCGAGGCGTGCGCGCATCCATTCTTCGCGTGAAGCCGGGGCCTCTGGGTCAATCCAGTCGGAATTAGAACGCGACTTCTCGCTGTTGTCGCTGGTGCTGCTCAGCTTCTCAATCAATTCACGCTTCCATCGACCAGCTAGAAGCGGCTCAAATTCACGCCACGCGCGCTCGATGTCGCTTGGAAGCTCGTCAATAGAATCCGACCGCACGATTCGATCCCTCTGCTTTCTAGCGTTCAACCGCCCTTCTCAGTCATGCCAATGAGGGAGGGAAGGTCAGTCAAAAATATCCCCGACCCAAGACGATGTCCTCGGCATCAGCCTCCTTCTCCGGAAAGCACTCCTCCAGATGCCACACGAAGCGCTCGAAGCACTTGATGTCGAGCGGATGCTTGTCGAGAAACGTCTCGTACTCAGCACGTGAGGCTTTACGTCCGGCAGTCGTCGCGAACTCTGCCCGCGTATTCGAAGTGAGGCGCTTCGCCTTTCGAAGGACGATAACCTCGTCGATCGACGTCAACTTCGTCGTAATCGGCGTCATGTCGAGGTATTCGCAAAGCAGGATGTACTTCGAGCCAGGCACGGCCTTCTTGAGCTCGGCCGCGGTTGCGGACGCTTCTTGAAACATCGTCTTGTCGAGGTTCGTCTTTATCTCGGCGGCAAAATGCGAGACGGAGAACTTTTCATTGAAGGAGGGAGATCCGTTCCCTGGCTCATCGGTGATCGTCATGCGATGAGACTTGGTGACCGAGAAATCCTGGTTCTTCAGCTTGATATTGGCGCCGCCAACGTGCAGGGCGACAAACGGCGAGGCGAAGCTCAAGCCAGCGAAAGAAGCGTGCGGCCCCGCACTGAGATTCTTGATTCTCTTGAGGCCGGGCAACAGGCGGTCATCGAAGAGGTACGGCAGAAACTCTTCGAGGATCGTGTTGTCGAGCTTCAGCTGGCCTTTCTGCCTATACAGGAAATCGCTTTCAGAATCGAAGATAAGCTCGAGATCGACGTGTTTCTTGTAGTTGTTAAGAGCCTTCACATGCGAAGCCAGCACGCTACGTGGTTTGCCCTTGGCGGCTTTCATCGCAGCGATCCAGGCGTTGTAGGCCTCGATCGTTCGCTCTACGCGTTTCTTGTCCGCCTTCGGTAAGTTCTTGTTCTTCAGAAGAGCGTCCAGCTTCTTGCCGTGCGCCTTCGTGCGGATCACTTCCATAGTTACCTCGGTCAGGCGAAATAAGCGGGGAAATCCAGTGCTACGGCTGGCGACGGGGCAACGGAACTCGACTTCTCGATGGCTTCGTCAAGAAGCGCCTTGCTCTTGTCGGGGGCCGTCGGCCTTGCGTTGACGAGCGTGTCCAGGGCGATGCCGTAGGCGCTGCCGTTCCGATTCTCGTCTGCGTTGTTTCTGGTGACGAAGAACATATCTTCCTTGATCTCTTCCCCAAACCGATTCAAGAAGCTCCGCGTCTCGTGTGCGTCCACGTTGAAGCAGTGCATGTCTGCGAGAAGTCTCTTGACGATCTCGCCATTCTCAAACGAGGTTCCGAGGACGTTCGACGTCCGACCGAGAATCATTACCAAGCGACCGTTCTCTCGCATCACCCGGCCGATATCGGAAAGCGACGCCCGCATGTCGAGACAGTACTGGGTGACCGTGTGGAAGCGATTCGATCGGTTCTTGCGGTTGGAACCAATTTCCGCAGGCGCCGCCTTCAGGGGCGTCCACCCCAGGCGCTCGGCGGCGGGCCGATAGTTCTGGTGGTAGTTGAAGACGTTGATGTACGGCGGGGACGTCACAACCAGATCGATCGACGCGTCGGGTAGGGACGAGCTTCGGGCATCTCCCAGGACGCAGTCGGCCATGAATGACGTGGCGTCCATTTCGTCGAGCATGTCCAGCACCGATCGGCAGGCGCGGGTCATCGAGTTCTCTGAGTAGCTTTGCCCGTTGCCCATCGCAAGAATGAAGCAGGCCGCCGTCGCCAGTCGCGAGAAAGGCAATTCATGGGACTGGATGTGTTCAAGCACACCGAGGTGTTCCAACCCATTGGCGTACCGGGTAGCCACCATCGCGAATGACGCGACGTCCGCCTTTGCGGCGAGCTTCTCGGGCTTGCCAAGCTTGGAATAGCGGGACAGCACGGCCAGGTGCCAGGCAGCGGGATTGATCTCCGTTCCGATGGCATGAAAGCCAAAGCCCAGCGCCTCATACAAGACGGTTCCGCTTCCGCAGAACGGATCGTATGCCGTCGTGACGTTATGGCCCACCAGCTCGAAGAGGTATTCGACAAGCTCCGGCGAGAACTGCCCTCGCCATGGAAGTCTGCTGTGCCGGGAGCGTTCCGATACGTCGAGCCGGCCTTGGCTCACGGATCCCGCGATACCCGCTGGCACGACCTTCGACAGGGCGATCTGGTTCATCTTTCTTAGGCCGTCCGGTCTCTTCGTGGTGCAATTGTGCTGCTAAAAGGTGCCGTCTGGGCTCTCCGAAGGGATTGTTCCCGCCCCAGGTCGGACCTCATTGGCGAGGAGGGCATCCCCCCGCGAAATCGAGTCCCGACGCGGTCGTGGCGAGGTCCCAGGGGCGCCCGTAGATTGGCGGGCAGTTTACCGTGACTGGACATTGCCGTGCAGGCGGAATACGGGGGAGGTCGTAGCCACGAACTAGCGATTGGCCCGTTGAAGGTCCGCATTAAGGGCCAGACCTACAGACAACCCAATGTTGTTTTGCTACGGTCGTTCCGTTGCCTGCGTCGTCGCCATCAAAGCCGCGCAGACAACCATCGCTCAAAGCGGTGAAAAGCGCAGACCGGGAGTGCTGTAACACCCCCGGCCTGCTGACCATAACCAACTAGCAGAGAGCTGATAATGGCTACCCCCGATCATACGGCACCCGCTCGCCCGCCGAATCCCCTCGGCGACACCCCCAACGGTTACCGGCCTGTCTGCCTACCGCGCAGACACGGTTGAAGAACCGCGGCGGCGGCCGCTTTTCTAAGATCTTTCTTGGCTGTCCTACCCGGCACGTAGCCGCTTGGGTGGGTGGTCAGGGCTGACGCCGCGATCCACTTCGTCAACGCATGCCGCCGGCGCCCGGACACGGGCAGCCGTTCATCCCGCGAGTCCTATGGTCCGCGGCACGCCGCGCTGTGCTCGGCGTGCCGCAACTTGGGCGCGCGCGGCCACCCGAAAGGAAGAAGACCATGAGTGCCATCAGTGAAGCGGAAACCTCCACCCACGATCTCCTGAACCAGGCCACCGAGTGGCTGCAATACGCCCGAGGCCTCACCGAGCTGTTGGCCGAACTCGTGCACGAGGCCGATACGGTCGATTGCAACCGCATGGCGTTGGGACTTGAAGCCATCAGTGCGCTGACGCGCTTGGGTGCGCGCTGTACGGCGGAGGCGCATGCGCGTTTGACGTGGGAGCGGGCAGGGCGGGTATGAGAATCGCAGCCACGGTGAATAGAAGAATTCTGAAAAGTGGCTGATTGCCCTGTTGGCGCTCCGCTTTGCCGTCTTGCTACTGCATCCTTGCGAACCTCAAAGTTGGCAGGACGCATTCGCCTGTCCGACTTAGGTCCGACTGATAAAAGGATTTTGGAGACTTCGCTAGATGACATCGTTTAAGCCAATCCCAGAGCTCGCCGGGCCACTGTATGGAAAACATCCGTGGCCGCTACGCTTTCACCGTCACGGCTTTCATGCGGTGTGCTTCAACTCGCTCTACTGCAGCATCATCTACAACGGGCATCAGTTCGGGACGCGTCAGTACGAGTACGACGGCACTCCGATAGACAAGCCCTCCGGGCCTCCTCCCTTTGAGTCCTGGCGCGACCAATGGACTGGTAGCCACAGCATTAGTCCCGTGCGCGGCAAGACGTTCACCAGCACCGTCGACATTGAATGGGGCTCCCTGGACGGCCGGCGGCACGGCACGTCCATCGACCTTGATGTGCTGTTCAAGGAGCGCCTGATCCTTCACAAGGTAGGGCGTGACGAGGTCAAGGAGGCCTGGTTGGCCACCACGTCCTTATCCCCAGTGAGTCCCGACCTCCTCGTAGAGGTGAACGACGCTGTCGTGAACGTCTACATGCGAGCGATCGTCGCGACCGAAGCGGAACAGATTCCTGGCAACAGCCACAGTCACTTCCGCGACGACATCATCCTTGCCTGGACCCGTACCTACTGAGCAAGGAGTGCTCGCAGTGAAAGATATTCGATTGCATATTGACGGCGCCCCGCACGACGGCGTCGGGCATGACCTTGCATCGCAGGAGACCCTCGCTCGCTTCAAAGAGGCCGAAGGCATGCTTAGCGAACTCCGGGCACCCATCCTGGTCCGCGCGCGTCATCGAAACGAGAGGCTCTTCATCGCGGCGTTCGATGGGACGGGAAACAACAAGTTTCTCGACCCGCATCATGCAACCAACGTTGCCAAGATCGACGATGCGGTGGTCTCCCAGGGGTTGTTCACCGACGCGCACTTGCGTAGGGCAGCGGAACGACCGGTGCATCCGCTATCTTTCAGCCTTCGAATCCACGGATATGAACCTCCATGCGAATGAAGCTCCGCCTCGTTGCCCTGGCCCTCTACACCATAGTCACCACCGCCACGGCGGGTGCCTTGGGAGTCGCGCCCCTTCAGCCGGACGACCGGGACGGCGCTGCCACTTACTACACCAACGGAAGCCAGCTGCTTAAGGGCCTGCAGTACCCAGATCAGTACGGCAATGCCCGCATCTTCGCTTTTGGTGCCAGCAAGAACGGCCCATCGATCGACGACAAGAGTTACGTCTCCTTGCATGCCTACGGATTTCTTGAGGATCACGGCGGCTACCTGACCAAGTGGGAGATCAAGGACACCAACAGTACTCAACTCTGTGGGCTCCAGCTCCTGATGCCACTGGTCGACGTCATTGACGCTGGTGACGGCAACGCGCTGGTCACAGTTCCGTACTGGATCGCCTGCGATGGCCTCGACGGCACCGTGGTCAAGCTGATCATGGTCTACAAGGACAAGAAGTACGCCATCCGCGGTAGCCTGCCGAACCAGGACACCGACGAGATCACCGAGACGCCGAGCGCCAACTTCAAGGAGCTGCCGGCAGCTGTACAGAAGACCGCGCTGGCGTACTACGCGAAGGTGGAGGCGGCGGCCAAGAAGGCAGCTGACTGGTCGGACCCGCGAGCTTTATGACGAGTCGGAAACAGCGACTGCTGAGATGAAACGGCTGCCGGGGTCGTGCTCATGGCCCCGAGTGACCAGAGCATGTCTGGATGGGCTGGCATTCGCCTTGATAGCCACCATGACAACGCGTGTCGTAGATCTGTGTTTGACATTTCCTGGATATAAAACAGCATGAAGCTCAAATGCCTTGCGGCAATATTCACTCTAGGCGTGGCCATGTATGGCGTCGTGGAAGCACATGGAAGGCCGCGTGATCCGGTATCGCCGAATGCGAACTCCGTAGCTGTGGCAAAGATTCCCGTGCGCTTCAACCAGCGCGCGTCGACCTCAATTGGAAACGGTGAGAACTGTGTAGTGGGCGAGGTGGGTGACGAAGACGGTATGAACAATCGCCCCTTCGTCTATCTCGCAGGCGCGACTAACCGCAACGTGCATTGGGGAAAGCCTCTCGGTATTCCTAAGTTCTATTACGAAGGTCGCGCCACACATTGCGTACGAAAGGCTGAGTATCTCTACGTTCTGGTTCAGCTCAGCACGAGCTCGTTTCAGTCAACAAATCAAGGCGAGTTGCATGTTCTGAAGCTTCAGATCGATGACGGATCCGTCGAAGCCGATGTCGAGGTGGTGGTCCCAAACGCCAAGCGCGCATACTCGGCATGGGCGTGGGAGGACGACGACCTTCGGCTCATGGACGACGGAGTGATGGTGCGCGGCCTGTATCGGTACTCCGATCTGGAAGACGACCTCCCGTTCTCCGTGATATTGAAAATGTAGATTGCGGATCGGGTTCGCTTACGCTAATCCGAGTCTCTCTCGGACGCCCGCGCCAGTGCTTGCGTGTCGACATATTCCCGAGCGTTCGCCACCTTTCCACCGTTTCACGAGTGAGTCGGTGGACCCTGACTGAGCTGAACTTCAGGTGGTCAGGATGGGCTCGACGCCAAATCGGGTTCCAGCTGCTCGAGCCCAAACTCCAGGATCAGCTTCATCCGATCGCGCCGTGTGCGCTGAAAGGAAATCCTCCAGCTCGTTATGTACATCACCGCTATGAGCGTCGCTACAAACGCTCGCAGGGCGACGCTCAACGTCGAAAGGTGATTTGAAAGGATGGCATCCGCTTGGGTGTAGAGGATGCCCAGTCCTGCAAGCAATCCGAGACCTGCTGTAGGCCCGAAGATCATGCCGAAGGCCATCTCTTCGGTGAGCGCTCGCTCTTTCAATGTTTGAATTGAGCGCACAATGCTGGCTCTTTCAAAAGTGGCAACCCAACTAATTGTCTCGCCATCCTCGGTGGCAAGCCTGTCGTATTCGAGCAACCATTCTTTGTCATCCATAGCTCTTGTTCGCCGCATGTCTCGGTAGAAGACAGCACCGGCGAGGAACTCGATGGCAAGCGTAACTAGGCCAATCCAGCGAAGGTCTTGCCGGAATGTGAAACTGGCTACGGTGGTTGCGACGTAGGAGACCACCATGATGATGAGCATCGCACGGCGCTTCGGCGACGTCCCTTGATCATGGAACACCCTTTCGCGAGATGCGGAAAGTCTCTCTTGAAGCTCGTGCAACGATACGTGGCTTGGCATTCCCGCTCCTTTGGCTTCTTGTCCATGAGTATTGAATCACTCGTTGTGATCCTCCGTTACGCATTTCGGCGAGGCGCCAATAATCTTTAGCAAGTCGCGTATGCTTATCCTCAAGCCCACAGGAGCATTGGGAAAGGGAAGGCGTTTATGAGAACAGCGATCGCTCGCACCTTTGGCGTCCATGCCCGCTGGCCGGCGCTGGCCCTAGCGGCTTTCATGGCCAGGCCCGTCTATGCCAACGACACATCCATTCTTTCTCAGATCCAGGCCGTGGACCTTAGTAGTCGCGTAGCCCACCAGGTGCCAGGAGTGACCGATCCGGTTGCGGCCGCCAAGGCGAGCGACGAAGCAAAGCTGCGCCCGCCACCGGACCTTGAAGACCTGTGGCTCACGATCCTGCTCAAGATGGCGCCAAACAGCACGCCTGCTCCACGAAGCTACGGAAGCACCTGGTACGTCAGCGTCAGCACGGGGGCTGAAAAACCTGTCGATATCCCGGCAACCGCCATCGCCAAGGCACAGATTCCGGGCATCAAGATTCTTCCGGCAAGCGCCGCGCCAAGCGGAACAGTGGTAAGCGGCGCCACGCAAGGGGACTACCACATCGGCATTGGCCTCCCGCTAAAGCGCCCGGACGGAAACTACGACGTCACGTACGGTTACTACTGCGGCGTGGTCTGCGCAGCTTCGATGACAGCCGTTATGTCTCACGATCGTTGGGGCTGGCGTATCGTTTCGAGCCGGACGAACTGGGTCTCCTGACAAAAGCGCAGAGTGTGACGGCGGGTGCGACCTGTTGAACCGCTACGGGGCCGATCGCCCGTCAGAGACGTATGGCGAGTTCCTGAAGTCGGAGGAGGGCATCGCGACCAATGTCCTTGCTTAAGGACTTCTACACGCTGACCGAGAAGGGCCTGGATCTCATCCCCGTGGTGCTCAACACGTCCTTCGGAGCGCGAAGCACGATTCGAAGTCGTACGTGGGGGCGCCAAGGAGTTCCTTTCTCGACTAAGCCGAAGCCCGATGCAGACGGCCAAAAAGGGTAAAGGCGCTGGTCCGCAATGGCGGATGTCTGTTTCCTGAGAGCCGATGAAGTGTGACCCAGATCACCTTCCTTTTGCATCGCAGCGTGCGCCACCGAACAGACATCTATACAGTTTGCCGTGCTGGTTTAGATCGATCTAAATCAGCAGGAAAATACGACACGCCATCAACGGGGTAACGCGGAACATCGCTCCGACAGCGAAGGAATTCGGAGTGCGCGTTGGGTAGTGGCGTCAGCTCATAGACAACCATCGGAGCAGGTTAATGAGTCTCAAGTCTCGGTTTAAGCGCACGCGCATCACAGCTGCTTTGCTTCTCTCGATCGCCGGATTGACCGTTTCCTCCGCATCGCTCGCCGATACCACCGGTTACATAGGCATTTTCGGCGGCGGACCGATCTACAAGAACGCCAACAACAACATCAAGGAGCTGAGCCAGTCCGGCTTTACCGAAGTCATCGTGTGGAGCGTCGAGGTCAAGGCGAATGGCGATCTCAACCTCAACGGTGAATTCCCCATCGTTTCCAACGGTGCCTATATCGGCAACCAGACGTATCCCGGCTTCGTGTCCAACCTGGCTGCCCTCAAGACCGCTGGCGTCAAGCGCATCACCTTCAGCATCGGCTCGTCGAACGTCGGCGACTTCCAGGACATCAAGGCGCTTGTGAACAGTACGGGCGCCGGTGGTGGCACGGGTACGCAGAGCACGCTCTACCGCAACTTCCAGGCGCTCAAGCAGGCCATCCCTTCGATCGATGCGATCGACCTGGATGACGAGAACAGCTACGACGCCGCGTCGACCGTGGCGTTCTCCGTGATGCTCGGCAAGCTTGGCTACCACGTCATGCCGGATGCCTACACGAACGCCTCTTACTGGAAGTCCGTGGTCACGCAGATCAACAGCCAGCGTGCCGGTACGGTCGATGGCGTGCACCTGCAGGCCTACGCCGGCGGTGCGGGTAACAGCCCCTGTTCGGGTTGGGACTTCGGCGGGGTGCCGGTCTATCCGGGAATCGGCGATTCGTCGATCGGTGGCGACACGGTGTCCAGCGCCCAAACCAAGATCGCCGGTTGGGAAGGGCAGTGCGCGATTACCGGGGCCTTCCTCTGGCTTTATGACGATGTAGCCGGCAAGACGTACAACGGTAAGACGCTCTCGGCAGCGTATGCCGGCGCGATCGATGCGGGCCTGACGCCGTAAGCGATCCTCGGGCGCACGACCTCGTGGGTCGTGCGCCCTTCTCGTTTTGAGGGGGTAGAGAACACGTTCGGACCTATCGAACGTGTTCATCGGTGTCTTGGGACGTCTTCCCCCGATCACCAGCGCAGCATGGTCAGCACTTCCCCGATGGAGTTCTGCCATGAAACCTTGGATCTATGCCGCCACCCTGTGGCTCGGTGCCTCGGCGTTGTTTTCGCCGGTGGCATCGCACGCCCAGGCTGCGCCCCTCCCGCCGGCGGCCGACCAGGCCCTTGTCCATGAAGGCAAGCAGGAGGTCAACGGCGTTCGCTATCACTACCTGATCGCCCGCGGCGGTCCCCAGGTGGTCGTGCTGCTTCACGGCTGGGGCTCGACGTCCTACATGTGGCGCTATGTCATGCCGGCGCTGGCCCACCGCGGTTACACCGTCCTTGCGCCGGACCTTCGCGGCCTGGGTGACACCGGTCGTCCCGCGGGCGGTTATGAGAAGGCCAACATCGCCCAGGACATCCACGCCCTGGTGGCGGCGCTGAAGCTCGGCCCGGACGTGAGCGTGGTCGGCCACGACATGGGCGGCATGGTGGCGTATGCGTATGCCAGCCAGTTTCCGAATGAAACGCGCACGTACACCATCATGGACGTGCCGCTTCCCGGTATCGATCCCTGGGACAAACTGATCGGCACGGATCGCGTCTGGCACTTCCACTTCTTCGGCCAGCGCGATGTACCGGAGCTGCTGGTCCAGGATCACGTCGCCGAATTCCTGCCGTGGTTCCACAACAACGAGGCCGTCAACGCCGGCGCGTTCACCAAGGAAGTCGACGACTACTACGTTCGCAAGTACAGCATGCCGGGTGCCCTGCGGGCCGGCTTCGAGTACTACCGCGCCTTCGGCCAGGACGCGAAGGACAACGCCGTGTTTTCGCGTACCCCGCTGACCATGCCGGTGCTTGCCCTGGGTGGCGCCGGCAGCTTCGGTCCGCTCATCGGCGACCAGATGAAGCATGTGGCGACCAACGTTCGCACCGTGCAGATCGAGAACGCAGGGCATTGGATCGCCGAAGAACAGCCGGACCAGGTCATCGCGGCCCTCACCGGTTTCCTTCCCGCACCCCGTAAGTAATCATCACCATCCCTCTCGGAGATACGTCATGAACCGTTTTACAGGTAAGAACGTGGTCGTCACCGGTGGCACCAGTGGTATCGGCCTTGCCGTTGCCAAGGCTTTTATCGATGAAGGCGCCACCGTGCTCGTTACGGGTCGCGATGCCGCCGGCCTCGAACGCACCGCCGCCCTGCTCGGCGAGAAAGCCATCGTCATCCGCAATGACGCGGGGGTCATCGCCGATGCCCGCGCCCTCGCCGCCAAGGTCAGTGAACTGGGCCTGGGTCTGGACGCTGTATTCATCAACGCCGGGGTGGCCAAGTTCGCCGGCCTGGCCGAGGTGGACGAGTCCCTTTGGGACCTCAGCTTCAACACGAACGTCAAGGGAGCTTATTTCCAGTTGCAGGCGCTCGCGCCGCTGCTCAACAAGGGTGCGTCGATCGTGTTGAACGGCTCGATCAACGCGCACATCGGCATGCCGGGTTCGTCGGTGTATGCGGCGACCAAGGCCGCGCTCATTTCGTTTGCGCGCACCTTGTCGGCCGAACTGATCCCGCAGGGCGCTCGGGTGAACGTGGTCAGTCCCGGTCCGATCGAAACCCCGCTGTACGGCAAGCTGGGCATGGACGAGGCCACCTTGAAGGAAACGGCGGCGGGCATCCTCGCCCAGGTTCCGGTCGGCCGCTTCGGTCGTGCGGAAGAAGTCGCCGCGGCCGTGCTGCACCTGGCGTCGCCGGAGTCGGCTTTCATCGTCGGCACGGAGATCATCATCGACGGCGGCATGAGCCAGCTCTGACCCTCGCGCTAGGCGCTGATCGGTAGCCCCTGGATCAGGCGTTTGGCCAGCCGGGGCTGCCGAAACTGCTCGACCCACCAGGCCAGCGCGCGGCCTTCGGCGTCGCCGCGCCAGGCCACGTACAGGGTATTGGGCTCGCGCGGGTCGGCCACGCGCTTCTCCACAAGTTGCCCGGCGGCGATCAGTGCCTGGGCGCGTTGCCTGGGCACCCATCCCACGCCGAGTCCCTCGCGTTGGGCAAGCACCTTGGCCCGCATGCTGGGCACGGCGAGCTTGCGTTGGCCGCCGACGGTGCCGTAGCCGCGCGAGGCGTTACGGGATGAGTCGGCGACGACGATCGCGCGATGCTTCGCGATGGTGTCGGCGTGCAACGGCTCCGCGGTCTTTGCCAGCGGGTGCCGCGGGGAGACGGCGAAGACCCATTCCATGACACCCAGCTCGTGCCAGCGAAGCGTGGGAATGGCTGGCGGCTCATTGGTCGCGCCGACAACGAGGTCCGCACGACCTTCCCGTAAGGCCTCCCAGGTACCGCCCAGGACTTCGTGGGTGAGGCGCAGCTGCACGCCGGAGTCGAGGGCGTCGAAGGCACGAAGCGACGGGAACAGCAGCTCGAACTCGAGGATCTCGTCGGTCACGATCGAGAGCCGGTCCTCCCATCCGTTGGCTACCTGCTTGACGCGTTGCGTGAGCCGGGCGTGGTCCTCCAGGAGGCGGGTGGCCTCGTTGGTGAGGAGCTGCCCAGCCGGGGTGAGCTGGAGTCGATAGCGCCGCCGGTCGAAGAGCAGGGCGTCGAAGCGCTCTTCCAGTTGGCGTGCCGCGCTGGAAAGCGTCGAGGGTGCCTTTCCGAGCTTTGCCGCGGCGCGCGAGAGACTACCGGTCTCGCGGATGGCCTCGAGGAGGGCGAGTTCGTCTTCCGAGAGCATGGCCGTTCCCCAGGGCGTCTTTGGCTGAGGCATGTTACGTCACGCTCAGGCGAGCACGAAGCGGTGATTCAAACCTTCGGTTTTGCGCCCACCACTTCGCCGTCTTCCTTGGTGAAGGGAGTAGCCAGCGGCGGAATGATCTCCAGCACCACCTCGGACGGCCGGCACAGACGCGTGCCTTTCTCCGTCACGACGAAAGGCCGGTTGATCAGGATCGGATGCGCGAGCATGGCGTCGATCACTGCCTCGTCGCTGACCGAGGGATCGTTCAAGCCCAACTCGCCGAACAGGGCTTCCTTCTGACGCGCGGCCTCACGCGGGGTGAGGTCCGCATCGACCAGAAGACGCAATAACGTGGCCCGATCCGGCGGCGTCTTCAGGTACTCGATCACGGTCGGCTCAATGCCGGCATGACGAAGGATCGCCAGCGTGTTGCGCGAGGTGCCACAGCGGGGGTTGTGATAGATCGTTGCGTTCATGCTCATGAGGTCGGTTCCACGACGGCCGCCGCGGCGGCCAGGGCTCGGGCTTCGGCGGCGCCTTTGCGCTCGCTGTAGCGGTCGACAAGATAATCGCTGCGGCCACGGACGAGTAGCGTGAACTTCATCAGTTCTTCCAGCACGTCGACCACGCGATCGTAGAACGGCGAGGGCTTCATCCGGCCGGCGGCGTCGAACTCGTTCCATGCCTTGGCGACAGAGGACTGGTTGGGAATCGTCACCATGCGCATCCAGCGGCCGAGCACGCGCAGCGCGTTGACCACGTTGAACGACTGCGAGCCACCGCACACCTGCATGACGGCAAGTGTCCTGCCCTGGGTGGGCCGCACGCTGCCATCTTCCAGCGGGAGCCAGTCGATCTGGTTCTTGAACACGCCGGTGACGCTGCCGTGCCGCTCCGGGCTGATCCACACCTGACCTTCCGACCATAAGGAAAGCGCGCGTAACTCCTGCACCTTGGGATGGCTGGCCGGCACGCTGTCGAGCATGGGCAGCTCGGCGGGGTCGAAGACGCGGGTTTCGGCGCCCAGGTGTTGGAGGATGCGCTCCACTTCGAAGGCGAGCTTGCGGCTGAAGGACTGCGGGCGCAGAGAACCGTAGAGAATGAGGATGCGCGGCGGATGACCGCCGTCGCCCTCGATGGTGAGGCGCTCCCACTCGGGCCGGGGCAGGTCGCCGGTGAGGTGGGGAAGATCGACTGGCGTCACGACGCGCTCCGGGGTTGCTCGATGACAACGATTCTATCATTCTAGAAATATCGAAACCAAGCCGTGCCCGTCATGCAAACCGCCGATGCCATCAAGGTTCTTTCCGCACTCGCCCAGGAGTCGCGGCTGGCGATTTTCCGCTTGCTCATCGAACAGGGCCCGGACGGTCTGCCGGTCGGCGTCATCGGTGAGCGCCTGGGCCTGGCCAGCGCCACGCTCTCTTTTCATCTGAAGGAGTTGCTGCATGCGGGCCTGGTCACCAGCCGCCAGAGTGGTCGCTTCATCTACTACGCGCCGGTGATCGCCGCGGTGGATGGGCTGGTCGGTTATCTCACCGAGAATTGTTGTGCGGCAAGTGGCGATCGTTGCGCGCCGGTGAGGACGACGGCCGGTCTATGATTAAGGGCGGACGCGTCGTTCGCGTGCGTCCCCGTCCCCTCATTCGCCGAGCCTTTCATGCACTCAGTCCTTTTCGCCGGTCTGCCGGCTGTCACGCTTCGTAAGTTCTCGCGACTCTCCCTGGCCCTCGCCCTGGCGCTCGCCGCCGGCACGGCTACCGCGCAGCAGCTCCCTTCCGACGACGTGCCGCCGCCGCAGGACACGCCCTACGTCGGCACCGTGACGCTTCGCGTCGAGGCCAACGACACGGTGCAGGGCATCTTCCGCGTCCACGAGTCCATACCGGTGAAGCCGGGCGCCCTGACCCTGCTGTACCCGCAGTGGATTCCCGGCGATCACTCGCCGACCGGTCCGATCGCGATGCTCGCTGGCCTCAAGCTCAGCGCCAACGGCAAGCCGCTCGCGTGGAGGCGTGACAAGTACAACGTCTACGCCTTCCATCTCGACGTGCCGGCGGACGTCTCCACGATCGACGCGGACTTCCAGTACCTGTCCGAGCGCGCGGATGACGCGGACTTCGAGATCACCGACCGCATGACGTATATGGAATGGAGCAAGGTGGCGCTCTATCCGGCGGGTTATTACACGCGCGGCATCACCTTCGCGCCCAGCGTGACACTGCCGCACGGCTGGCAGCTCGGTACCGCCCTGGAAACGGCCTCGACGGCGGGAGACACCACCACCTTCAAGCCGGTGACGTTCGACAACCTGGTCGATTCGCCGGTATACGCGGGCAAGTACTTCAAGCGCGTCGCGCTCAACCCGGGCGACAAGGCCCCGGTGTTCCTGGATGTCGTCGCCGATGAACCGAAGTACCTGGAGATGACGCCCGAGCAGGTGACGGTACATCGCAACCTGGTGACCCAGGCGACGAAGCTGTTCGGCTCGCACCACTACGACCACTACGACTTCCTGTTTTCGTTGTCGGATCAGTTGGCCGGTAACGGCACGGAGCACCACCAGTCCAGTGAAGACGGCATGGGCGCCGACTACTTCACCGCCTGGAAGGAGAACGCATCCGAGCGCGACCTGCTGGCTCACGAGTACACGCATTCGTGGAACGGCAAGTTCCGTCGGCCGGCCGATCTGTGGACACCCAACTTCAACGTCCCGATGGGCGACTCGTTGCTGTGGGTGTACGAGGGCCAGACCCAGTACTGGGGCTTCGTCCTGACCGCGCGTGCCGGCATGTGGACGCCGCAGGAGTTCCGCGACGGGCTGGCCATGGTCGCGGCGAACTACGAGCGCAACCGCGAGGGCTTCCAGTGGCGCACGCTCGAAGACACCACCAATGATCCCGTCGTCGCCCGCCGCTCGCCGCTGCCGTATCGCAGCTGGCAGATGAGCGAGGACTATTACAGCGGCGGACAGATGATGTGGCTGGCCGTGGACGCCAAGCTGCGCAGCCTGACGTACGACAAGAGCTCGCTGGATGACTTCGCACGCGCGTTCTTCGGCGTCGATAACGGCAGCTATGTGCCCAAGACCTATACCTTCGACGACGTGGTCGCCGCGCTCGATGGCGTGGCCAAGTTCGACTGGGCGAGCTTCCTGAAGGAGCGCGCGTACACCGTCAATCCGCCGCTGCAGGATGGTCTGGCCGCGACGGGCTGGAAGCTGGTCTACGACGACAAGGAAAGCGAGTTCGAGAAGCAGTACGACAGCCGCCCGGAATCGTCCCGTCACCTGTTGAACTTCACCTGGTCGATCGGCCTGACGCTGACCGGGAGCGGCAAGGTCAACGACGTGCGCTGGGATGGCCCTGCGTTCAAGGCGGGCATCAGCACGGGCGCGACCATCGTCGCGGTGAACGGTGCGGCCTATTCGAAGGATGCCCTCACCGATGCGATCACCGCGGCCAAGGGCAGCAAGACGCCGATCGAGCTGACGGTGAAGTACCAGGGGCGGTTCCGCACGGTTCCCGTCGAGTATCACGGTGGATTGCAGTATCCGCATCTGGTGCGGATCGAGGGAACGCCGGATTACCTGAGCGAGATCATCGCGGCAAAGAAGTAGCCCTCCGTCAGAATGTAGGAGCCGATGCATCGGCTCCTACAACAGAGCATCGACCGAGCTCGTGTACTGTCACCGTTGCGTCGCGCGGCCGCCTTGCAAAAGACATGACGTGAAGCCCAAACTACGCGCCACCTGGCATGGAGTCACATCGTGGTCAAACGGACTTTGCTCGCCCTCGCGATACCGCTGTACGCGACCCTGTCGCCGGCCCTGGCCGCCGATGGCTCGACCACCCTTCCAGCCCGCCAGGCACTCATTCTTTCGCTCAACCACGCGCTGGTGGTTGCGGACCTCGATGGCCTGACCACCCGGTACCAGAGCAAGGACCCGGTCGAGCACGCCCTCGCGGCGATGGCTATCGAGCGCATCCACGGTAACTTCGAGCAGTCGAGCAAGATTGCGCGGACCTGCGAGACCAGCCTGGAAGCGTCCGACCCGTTCGTGGCGCATTATTGCGCCCGCTTCGCCGCGGCCAATGTGCGCTTGATGGGCGATCGCCAGGCCTCCTCGATCGAAGAGGAGCGCATCGCCGAGCGCTACAAGGCCGCGCTGCCCGCCGACGTGCTCGGCAATCCCGACGTCACACAGGCGCCTTTGTACAAGAGCCTCCCTCCCACCACGGTAAGCGTGCCGGCGGGGATCACCAGCATTCCTCTTGGTAAGAACCCCAGGCGTTCGACCCATATCGACGTGACCATCAACGGTCAGGCGCAGCAGATGGTGCTGGACACGGGTGCTTACACCATCCTCAGCGAAGACACGGCCAGGAAGCTCGGTGTCAAAGTGCTGCTCGAGAAAGACGGCGGCATACGCGGCGCGCTCGGCGGCAGCTCCGACAAGAAACTCGGTTTCGTCGAGAAGCTGACCCTGGGTAACCTGGTTGTCGAGAACCTGCCGGTGTCCATCGTCGCGCAGGATCGAGACCTCCTCGGCATGGATGTCCTGCAGCGGCTGGGAACCTTCCAGCTCAAGCGGGATGCCCTGCTGGTCTACGGTGCTGGTGCCACCGCGCCCGGCTGCGATACGCCGCTTCTGCTGGGCACCACGTTCTGGGGTGCCCCGCCCAAGGTCCTCGAGCAGGTGCGCATCGATGGCACGCTTCAGAATGTTCCCTTCGATAGCGGCAGCAGCTTCTACCTCACCGCCATCCAGCCAAGCACGCAGGGTCCGCTGCAGCGTGGTGGACAGTTTCGCCTCCGCGACGCCAGCCACGGCAGCCAGCCGGTGCGGTTTGCCCGCCTGACGTCCCAGGTCGAGATGGCGGGCAAGAGTTACCAACTGACGTATGCGGCTATCGAGGATATATCGCTGCCCTATAAGTTCTTATTCGGCGAGGGCGCGCTGCAGGACGTCAGCCTGTTCGTCGACTTCCGCCGACAGGTGAGCTGTCTGTTGCCGCGATTCGAAGAGAAGTAACGCGCGCGGAAACTACATGCCTACGGCATCGAGCATAGGATTGCCGCTCTTTCCCGGGACCGCGCCTGCCTTGTACGCGCTGGTGAGCTTGCCGTTGCGATCGAACTCGACCACGGTCGTTTCCTGCGTCTTCTTCGCATACGGGTTCGCGGGAAGATTCATGTAGGGATAGGTCCAGACCTCCTTGCCCATGACCTCCTTCTTCTCGGGCGGCTGGCCCAGCGCGGCGACAACGTCCTCACGCGTGGTCGTCCCCTTCTTGAAGCCTGCGATCGTTTCCGGTGCGACGTACGTGCCGGTCTTGTGATCGAAAGGCGTGGCACAACCGGCAAGCGCGAACGCGGCGGTCGAGGCGACGAAAAATACGGATAGTTTGTTCATGGGAACTCCATTCGAGGGGAAGCTGCGTCCATTGCGAACGCCGCATGCATCCTTGCAGTTCCTCTATTTGGCAACAATAACGTGCCGTTGAAATTCGGCATGTTTCATGAATTTTCAGAATTATTCTATGTCGCGGTCGCTACTGCGGCAGCGTCGCGTGGCGACAAACATGATCTCGTGGACCTACGGGGGAAGGACATCGAGCATTGGATGCCTTCGCATCAACCGACGGAATCGCCTTCTCCTGCCCTCATGCGGCAGGGGCGGGCGTCGGTCGGCAGGGCGGCCGTTCAGCCGCCCTGACCGCACGCTTTACGGGTGCATGCTTGGCTGCTGCGTCTGCTGCGTCTGCTGCGGCTGTGGGACCTGCGGTTGCGGCACCGCCTGCTGCTGATCCACCTTCGCGTACTCCGCACTGCTCTGCTCGATCGGCTTTGCCACCGATTGGGCGACGTCCACCTCGGCCACACGCTTGAACGGCGAGCTAGACTCGCCCTGCATCGCATAAGCCCGCTTGCCGTCGTCACTCATCACGACGTGGTCGATCTTGGTGAGGCCTGCGTTCCTGGCTTCTGTGGCAAGTGACGCCGCGAAGTTGTTGGAAAGGTGGTCCGGCGTTCGTCCATGCTTCGCATCGATGGCCTTTACGCCCTCCAGCGCCTGCTTATAGATCGCGTTGCCCGGATGACCCGCGTCCGCAAGGCTGGCCTGCGGCGGATGCGCCGCCTTCTGCACGGCTTCCAGCGTCTTCGGTCCGGCAACGCCATCGGCGGTCAGGCCGTGTGCGCGCTGGAACTTCTCCACGGCTGCCTTGGTACCCGGACCGAAGTCGCCATCCGGATGCAGTGCCCGACCGTGGGCATCGGTAAAGCCAAGCTTGGCGAGGTCGGTCTGCAGGGTAGTGACCTTCTCACCGTGTGAGCCGTCTTTCAGCGAGCCGTGACCTGCCGCCGCATGCGCGCGGCCACCCTGGCCGATCGCCTTCAATGCTTCCTTGACGTCCGGGTCGTTGCCGGCCTTGGACGGATCGAAGTTGGCATCGCCGACCTTGGTGCTGGCGCGGTCGAGCGCGGCAGCCTTGGCCGGGTCCTTGTATGCGTTCTTGTACTGCTCGGCCAGGGCGGCGGCTTTCGGGCCGTCGTAGTACGAGTAGGTTTCCTTGATCTGGTTGGCCTTGGCGAGGACGTCGTCGTAGTTGCCGCCGTCCTGCAACACCTTCTCGAACTTCTTCATCTGCGACGGAATCTGGTTTTCCGTTTTCGCAAGGATGGCGACGGTCTCCAGGCGACGATCTTCCGGGATGTTCTTGCCGTACTTGTCCAGCGTATCCATGGCCGACTGCGTCGCGTTCTTGATCTGCGGGTAGTCGATGTTCTTGTGGATCCACTGCTGGCCTTCCTGGGAGCCAGCCCACGCGTTGATGCCGTCGCGGGTGTCCTTGTCGATGAAGTTGAGCGTCGTCCGGCCGTGCTCGCCATTGCCGTGCGTGAGCAGGTTGGCGCGCAGCTTGGCCGTGTCGTTCGTGTACGCGAGACCATGGTCCTTCGCGTACTTCGACGACTGGTCGATGATGCCGTCGACGTAGGTGGTTTCACCGGGCTTGAGCGCCGCGCCATCGGTGGCGCCGAGCGCCCAGGTGCCACGCTTGCCGAGGTCCACCTGGATGGTGCCGAGCGAGTAGCCGCTGTCCGCGATGATCTTGTTCGCGTGGCCCCAGTTCGGGTCCGAGGTGCCGGATGTTACGCCGGTGATGGACAGGTGGTACGAAGACGGACCGCCTTCGGTGCCGCGGCCCACCACGAAATAAGTGGCGCCTGCGAGTGAGTTCACATCGTGTGTGTCGATACCAGCCATGACTTCTCTCCGTGAGGCGTCGGGTTATTGGTCGTTCGCGATCGTGAGGTACTTTTCCAGGGCGTCCGCTCGCTCGGCGAGGCGGAAGATGTCGTTCTGGGTGACCTGAAGATCGGCGACCGGCTCGTCGCCATAGAGAGCGGCTTCGAAGTCGCCGTTCTTGTTGTGGTACTCGAGCCAGGCGCGCTCGGAGAGAAGGAGGTTGTCCTTGGCCTTGCCGGTGAGCTTGGCCGTGAGCGCCTTGTACGTCGTGTTGAGGCGGGTGTCCTGCACCTTCTTTTCGGTGCCGAGGCAGGCCCCTTGTGCCGTGGCATCGGAACCGGCCTTGTCGACGCAGGCATAGAACGCAGCGGTGATGCCCTTGGGCGCCTGGCGCTTGATCACCTGGCTGGTGCTGTCGGCGGCGAGCGCGCTGCTGCCGGTGACGAGAAGGGCGAAGGTGATGGCGAGCGTTTGGACCATTCTCATCGTGTAACTCCTGATCGTGCGTTTCGTCGAGGTTTCTTACGACCTCGCAGCTTGCCCAACGCGGACTCAAAAGCCAAGCGACGGGGTCTCATTCCGCGCATCTTCACGAAATCGTCAACTTCTTCCGGAATTGCGTAACGCATGGAACGTACGGCCGATGGATGCTGTCCACTCATCACCCCATGGGCATGGAACCGCCTAGCCACGGTCACATTTGCCACCTACATTCGATAGCTAGCCTTCGCCAGCACGGGAACCTGCCATGTCCACCGACTCCGATGACACACCTGTTGGCCCCGATTTCAGCCAGGGCGTTTACGCTTCCACGATTCCGCAGGACGGCGTCGTCGCCGGCCACGTGAACGGCGAGGCGATCATCGTCGCCCGCACCAGCGAAGGCATCGTCGCATTGGGCGGGGCATGCAGCCATTACAGCGGCCCGCTACGTGAAGGCCTGCGCGTAGGCGACACGATCAGTTGTCCCTGGCACCACGCCTGTTTCGACCTGAAGACCGGGCGCGCGCTCAAGGCGCCGGCACTCTCCCCCGTGGCACGCTGGAAGGTGGAAGAGCAAGGCGGCAAGGTGTTCATTCGCGAGGCCATGGCGGACGAGGCGCCGACGCCCGCGACACGGATGGCGGACAAACATTTCGTCATCGTCGGTGGTGGTGCGTCGGGCTTCGCGGCGGCGCAGCGGTTGCGCGAGCACGGGTTCGCCGGCGGCATCACGATGATCAGTTCCGACGCGGATGCGCCATACGATCGGCCCAACGTGTCGAAAGACTATCTCGCAGGCACCGCCGACCCGGCGTGGATGCCGTTGAAGGATGACGCCTTCTACAAGGAGCTGAACATCGTGTTGCGGCTGGGTACCGTGGTACGCACCGTCGATGCCGCCGCACGGACGATCACCCTGGCGTCGGGCGACACGCTTGCCTACGACAAACTGCTGCTGGCGACAGGTGCCGAGCCGATTCGTCCGTCGGTGCCCGGGTTCGCATCGCCTCACGTGCACACGCTGCGCAGCATGAAGGACGCCGAGCGTGTGATTGCCGATGTCACCGCCGAGGATGTAGTCGCCGTGATCGGCAGCAGCTTCATCGGACTGGAAGCGGCGGCTTCGCTGCGCCATCGTGGTGCGCGGGTGCATGTGATCGGGCCCGAACTGATTCCGTTGCGGAGCAAGTTCGGGCCGTCGATCGGGACGATGATCAAGGCCTTGCATGAAGCCAACGGCGTGGTCTTCCATCTGGGCCGTCGCGCCGAAGGTTACGTGGACGGCGCGGTGCAACTCGACGATGGGACGTCGGTCCGGGCGACCCGCGTGGTGCTCGGCATCGGTGTGAAGCCTCGGCTCGAGCTGGCGGAAGCCGCGGGCGTGACGATCGACCGCGGCGTGGTCGTCGACGCGTCGATGCGCTCGTCCGACCCGAATATCTTTGCCACGGGCGACATTGCCCGCTACCCCGGTGCCCACGGCGAGCCTGCCCGTGTCGAGCACTGGGTGCTGGCCGAACGTCACGGACAAGTCGCCGCCGCCGGCATGCTCGACATCGACGACCCGTTCGAAGAACCGCCGTTCTTCTGGAGCGTGCATTACGACACGACCATCCGTTATGTCGGCCATGCCGAGGACTGGGATGCGATTCGTGAGGAGGGCTCCGTGGCGGATAAGGACGCCGAGGTGCGCTACGAAAAAGACGGGCAGGTGATCGCGGTTGCGACGATCAATCGGGACATGGATTCGTTGAAGGCGGCCGAGATGCTGGGCAAACGGCGCCGACTTTAGGTCGTCTCGGCGTTAACGACATGCTGCCGATGTTGTATCGGCCTGCCAGCAGCGGTGAACTGGTGGCGCGTCAGTTCCAGCCGCCTGCACCGACGCCGTCCGATTTGCCGTTCTGGACGACGGCTGCCGCGTGGGCCGAGATCTACTGGAAGCGCGTGGCTGAGCATGCCGAGGTCAGCGAGGCATTCCGGCAGATCGCCGCCGCCAACCACGAGGCGGTCGCGCGGGCACGTGTTCGGTTTGCCCCGGAAGGGTAGGGGCCTCGCCTATCAAGGCAGCGTCGGCGTCGTCTTCTCGAGGATACGCATCGATTCTGCGTTCTTCCTGTCCCACTCTTCGGCTTCTTTCTTGCTGAGCCTTGTAATCGCCGGTGGCGGCGCCGAGGCAGGGCCCGCTATTGCGCTGCCCGGCAGATTGCTTGAGGGTAAGGCTACGGGCGGCGTCGCACGCATCACGGTGGGCGCGGGTACCGGACGCGGAATAGAGGTTTGCCGTGGGGTATGAACGACAGAAGACGCCATGTTCGTGAAAACCGACGGAATGACGACGTAATACCCGGCCAGGATTACTCCGATCGCCAGTACCGCCGCGACGATCGATGGGACGGGTGTCCGCTTGCGTCGGCTCCACGATGGATTCGATGGCTTTCTGCCGGCCATGGATGAAAGCGCTTCATCGGCGGCATACGTCGTCGGCAAGTCGCCTGTTTCCGCAAGCATGCGCCTCAGCTCGAGGCCATCGATCAATTGGATCTGCGGGAACTTCGCTGCCGCCTCCATTGCGGCGGCGCTGAACTCACCGGTGTTGACGACGATCGCGCGTGTTGCGCGTTGGGTTTGCATAACGCCGATCAGCTGGTGAACGACGTTGTGCGTGACCTGGAAGACGTTCTCCCGCTTGCACTGCACGACGATGTATTCGTCATCGCGAAACAGCTTGAGGTCGATCCCACCGTCGAACTTGAATCGTGATGCTTTCGCGCCCGTCCCCGAATGATCGACACGATAGCCCCGCACCGCGTAATGCCTCGCCATCAGCCGTTCGAACTCATCCCACGGCATGTTGGCCAGTGCATCGTCGTGGCGGAACTTGACCTTCTTGTATCCCATTGTGGGTCTGTCTTACTGGTCTTTGATCGTGGCGGTGACAGGAGGCTTATCGTTCCACTCGGCGACGACGTCGCGCGCTACCGGTGTGCCATGAACGACAACCGGATGTGCTCGCGCCGTTTCTATCGACGCCCTCATGGCGCTCGTCAGGCCGGGAAGGACAGAGGGAAGCGATGCCGCTGTCTGTGGTGGGGAGACCGTGGGTTGACGGGTCTCGAGCAGCTTCGCCATCTGTGCCTGCTGGATCTCACGAATATAGAAGGTGTAGAGCACGACCAGCGCGCCGGACATCACCAGGACGGCGGCGACGGCGGCGATGGCCGAAGCCCGATCGATCCTGGCCTGGCGGGTATTCGCATGGCGGACAGCCGGACGTGCCGTTCCGGCCCAGGCGGCGATCTCCGCGAAGGCCGGCGCGTCGTCCATCGGCTCGGGAACCGGTCCAAGCATCGCGCGGATGGTTTTGCCGTCGATCAGCTTGATATGCCGGAACTTCGCCGCCGCCTCGATGGCCACGGTGGTGAATTCACCCGAGCTGATGACGATGGCGCCGGTCGCACCGACGGTATGCATCACGCCGATGAGTTGGTGCACGTCGTCGTGCGGGACCTGGAAGGAATTCCAGTGTTTGCACTGGACGACGACGAGTTCCTGGTCGCGGGTGAGCTTGAGATCGATGCCGCCGCCGGCAAGGGTCGAACCGTCGCCCGTGCCGGTGTGCTCGACCCGATAGCCCTGTCGACGAAAGTGCTCGGCCACGAGGTGCTCGAAAGCGCCCCAGGTGACCCGGCTGAGCGCATCGTCGTGACGATGGCGAACGGACTTCATGCCGGGCCTCATCGGCGCGGCTCCAGCGGGTAAGACATCGAACGGCGCACATGGGCGCCGGGCAGGACTTCCATGATTTCCCCCATTGTTCCGAAGACGACGCGGCCCCCCGGCCACGTCGATTGGACCGACGGGAATATAGCGGGTTTTTCTGTGGATTCCTGTAGGCCGATTCCTACAACTACCCGCTATTGCCGAGCGCGGCGGGTCGGCATTCGGCTCTGTCGCCAACCGGCCGAGCCCTTGGCGCCAACCCGCCTTTTGTTCAAGATGCAGGCACTGCCGCCATCCTCCGGCAAGACGAAGGACCGCCTGTGTTCAAGAATTTACGAGTCGCCAGCGCGGCGCTGCTGCTTGCCGCGCCGCTGATGGCCCACGCCGCCAGCTTCGATTGCGCGAAGGCGGGCACGCCGAGCGAGAAGGCGGTCTGTGCGTCGCCCAAGGTCTCCGCGCTGGACGGCAAGCTGGGCGATGCCTTCCGTACGGCACTCAAGAACCACCCCGACAAGGCCGACGCCCTCAAGCTCGACCAGCGTCACTGGCTGGCCAGCCGCGACGACACCGCGTGGACATACATCAGCGGCGGCCTCGGCAAGGAGCTGGTCGACCTGATGGCCGGGCAGTACGAGCGGCGCATCGCGTTCCTGGCGGGACTGGACGCCGGAAAGCCGAAGGCGCCACTGGCCGTCGTGTCCGATGCCTTGCCGAAGCTCCCCTCCGGCTCCCGCGACATACTCAACGACCTGAAAGCGCAGGGCGCGCCGATCGTCCTCGCCAAGGAGGTGGAGATGAAAGACATCTCGGCGTTGCCGTATCAGCCGGATGCGGCGCTGAAGAAGGCCCTCGCCGGCCTCGACGACAACCTGACCGACCGGGTGCTCGCCGGCTCGCCCTTCAGCTCGGCGTACTCGATGGGCGGCACGGCGCATTGCCTTTCCGAGGCGCCGTACCGCATCGATGGAAAGAAAGCGGTCGCGATCGACGGGCCGCCGGTTTGGGGCGACGACTGCATGACGAATCACCTCGTCGCCAAGCTCGGCGACGACTACGCCGCGGTGAACGTCGATACCGGCGACGCCGACCAGCAGTCCATCGAAGCCAGTCGCTGGGCGGGCAAGGGTTTCGGGCCGGCGGAGGACTTGATCCTGCGCTTCGACCACGCGTTGAAGCTGGATGGCGCGGCGTGTGCGCCGAAGCAGTCGCCTTGCGACGAATTCGGTACGGTGGCGATGACTTACGTGGCCAAATACGACCGCAACCCGCAGGGCGGCACGCTGGACCGTGCCCTGAAGGGCAGCGAGAAGACCGCCTATGACGCGGCGGTTGCCCGCGCGAAGGCGCCGGGTGGCATCGCCGCGAAGGGCGACGCGCCAACCCTGCCGGACTTCGGTAGCGACAACCTCGCGGCCGGTTCGATGACGGGCTACGACGTCGAGGCCACGCTGTTTCCCTTGACGTTCCGCGGCGAGACGCTGGTCGGCTACATCGGCCATGGCCACGTGGGCTGGCGCGCCAACGACGACTGGATGGTCTCGGCGTGGCGCTTGAAGGACGGCAAGCTCGAGCCGGTCGCCTCCGCCTATGTGAACGTGGTGCGCGGTAGCCTGTTGCTGTCGGCACCCGTGCCGGCGCCGCCGCCCGAGTCGCACTGAACGAGGTTCTTCCATGACGACGTTTTCCACGAGCATGTCCGCGACGGTTCGCTGGCTGGCACTGACCACGGTGGCGATCCTCGTCGTCGCCTTGAGCATCCTGCTCGGCCACGATGCGGGCCGCTCGGTCGGTCCGCCGCTCGCCGGCGTGCTGGTCCTGATCCTGCTGGTGACCTACCTGGTTTCCACGCGCGAGTACGCGATCGGCGGCGGCAAGCTCGTCGTTCGCAAGGTGGTGGGCAGCAAGACGTTCGAGCTGCGCGGCGCATCGGTGGGTCGCGATGCGCAGGCCTTCCAGGGCATGGTGCGCGTGTTCGGCAACGGCGGCTTCTTCGCTTTCGACGGGCTGTTCTACTCGCGCCGCCTTGGCTTTGTCCGCAGCTACGCTCGCAATCGCGAGCACGGCGTGGTGGTGTACCTGGCCGGCGGCAGCAAGCTGGTGCTGTCGCCGGACGATCCGGAAGCCTTCGTCAGCGCCGCGTTGGCGCAGGGCGCAGTGCTAACCGCCCCCTGACGGGTGTAGGAGCCGCTTCATCGGCGAATGGGTGCTTGCCTCAATCTGGCCCGCTGCCGCGGGATCGCCGGCACAGCCGGCTCCCACATCCCAGATCCCATCCCACATCCCATCCCATCCCGCATCGCTCATGTGGGAGCCGCTTCAGCGGCGATCGGGTGCAAGCGATAACGCTGCCCGCTGCCGCGGGATCGCCGGCACAGCCGGCTCCCACATTCCATTCCACATCCCATTCCATCCCATCCCGCATCGCTCATGTGGGAGCCGCTTCAGCGGCGATCGGGTGCAAGCGGTAACGCCGCCCGCTGCCGCGGGATCGCCGGCACAGCCGGCTCCCACATTCCTCATCCCAGTCCACATCCCATCCCACATCCCACATCCCACACAAGACGCGCCCCGCGCGCTCAGGCCTTGCGACGGCGCAGGGCGTAGGCGATGCCGAGAATCGCAAACCAGACCGGGCTCGCGATCAGCGCCTTGCGGGTGTCGTCTTCCAGGGCCAGCAACACCAGCACGAAGGCGAAGAACACCAGGCATGCCCAGCACATGAAGACGCCGCCGGGCATCTTGTAGCTGGACACGGCATGCAGCTCGGGACGGTGACGGCGGTACGCGATGTATGCCGCCAGGATCAGCGACCAGACGAACATGAAGAGGATCGCCGCCAGCGTCGTGACCAGGGTGAACGCGGTGACGAGGTCGGGAATCACATAGACCAGCGTGGCGCCGCCGAGCAGGCAGATGCACGAGAACAGCAGGCCGCGCGACGGTACCGCCGCCTTCGACAGACGCTTGAACGCCGACGGGGCATGGTCTTCCTCGGCCAGGCCGTAAAGCATGCGGCTGGTGGAGAAGATGCCGCTGTTCGCGGACGAGGTGGCCGAGGTGAGCACGACGAAGTTGATCAGGCTCGCGGCGGCGGGGATGCCGGCCAGCACGAACAGTTCGACGAACGGGCTCTTGCCCGGCAGCACTTCGCGCCACGGTGTCACCGACATGATGACGACCAGGGCCAGCACGTAGAACAGGATGATGCGCACGGGGATCGAGTTGATCGCCTTGGGCAGGTTGCGCTCCGGATCGGCCGTCTCGGCGGCCGTGGTGCCGACCAGCTCGATACCGACGAAGGCGAACACGGCGATCTGGAAGCCGGCGAAGAAGCCGCCGATGCCCTTGGGGAACATGCCGCCGTCGCTCCACAGATTGCTCAGCGAGGCGACGTGGCCGTTCGGCGAATGGAAGCTCCAGGCCACCATGCCGAAGCCGGTGACGATGAGCGCGCAGATGGCGACGATCTTGATCAGCGCGAACCAGAACTCCAGCTCGCCGAAGAGTTTGACCGTGGTGAGGTTGAGCACCAGCAGCAGGATCACGCAGAGCAGGGCGGGTATCCATGGCGCGAGACCGGGAAACCAGAACTGCGCGTACGACGATATGGCGATCACGTCCGCAATCGCGGTGATGATCCAGCAGAACCAGTAGGTCCAGCCGCAGAAGAAGCCGGCCCAGGGTCCGAGCAGGTCGGTGGAAAAGTCGATGAACGACTTGTAGTCGAGGTTGGAGAGCAGCAGCTCGCCCATCGCGCGCATGACGAAAAACAGCATCACGCCGATGATCAGGTACACGAACAGGATGGACGGCCCGGCGAGGCTGATCGTCTTGCCCGAGCCCATGAACAGGCCGGTGCCGATGGCGCCACCGATCGCGATCAACTGCAGGTGCCGGTTGGACAGGCTGCGCCTGAGATGCTGTTCGGGTGGCGATTCCTGCGGATGCGACATCGGCGGTGGCTCGGTCGGGACGGAAGAACGGAACATACGGGGGTGGCCGCCTTACGGCAAGGCGAGAGGCTGCGCGTTGTCCGCGAGCGGCTTGGCGAAGACATGCTGGATTTGCCAGCCATAGTCGTAGGCGACGGTGCCGATGCTGAAATCCGGGCCCAGGGTATCGGCCGGCAGCTGCAGCAACTGGCCGTCCACGATGTAGCGCTGGTAGAGCGCTGTGATATCGCCGCCGCCCTCGGCGGCCACGGCGGCGATGAGGGCGGGACCGGGGTCGGGGCTTGCGCTGTCCACCCGCTTCAGCGCATCCGTCAGGCGCTTCCGCCCCCGCGTTGCCTCGCGCAGCCGGGCATCGATCAACCACGCGAAGAGTTCACCGCGGGCCGCCGGCAGGTCATGCATCTCGCGGATACGATCGTAATCTTCTGCGATGCGCGCATTGGGCGCACGTCGCAGCGGCGATCCGCCATAGGCATCGAGCGTCTGGTCGATGTGGCGAGCCAGCGAGGTGTTATCGAAGATGCCATTGGCGCGAAAGGCCATGGCGACACGGTAGCCGGTGACGCCTCGGCTGAACCACGCGTTGCTCGCCTTTCCTGGCGCGTCGTCGGCGCCGATCAGGTATCCCACGAGCCCGAACAGCCAGGGGTGCGATGGTTCGTATCGCGGGAGCAGCAGCGCGGCGGCGCACCCCGCCGTGGTGTACCCGCTGCCTTCGCCAGCGTTCACGATTAGCAGGTTGAGGGTCACGTCCTTCGGCTGGGTGCCCAGGGCGGTGGCGAGGACGGTGGCGATTCTGTCGACGTCCTGGGTCCGCGCACCGGTCGCCGCGACGTGGAGGGTGTGCGTGCCGCCGATCGGCCGGGTCACGCTATAGAGATCGCGGGCTGCGATGAACGATAGGGACGGCAGCTCTTCGACGGTGGTCGAGCGGTTGCCTGCTCCGCTCGCGCCATGCCAGCCCGTGGGGAGCGATACCGTCGTCGTGACACGGCGAGTGGGCGCACCCTTCGGAATGGCCAGGAAGACGCCGTCGAACGCGAAGACCTTGCCGGGCTGCGCCACGACGCTCTGCCACGCGGACAAGCTGACCGTGGGCAGCGGGGTTGGCTTGGGGCTGCGCCAGCTGAGTACGACCCCGGCGCCGGGGACGCCGCTCACGCGCCAGCGCTTGTCGGTGGAGGTATCGAGCGTGCCGCCCTCGGCATGCACCTCGGCGGGGCGTTGCGACGGTGGATCGAAGTCCACGATGCCATCGTCGCCGGTGCGCACCGTGGCGCGCACGGTGATGGCCTCGGCTTCGCCCTGGCTAACGTCCAGCCCGATCTCGTAATGCACGGGCGGTGGTTCGGTCGCGCGGACGAGCGGCACGACGCCGCACGTTGCCATGACGAAAACCCAGACCCGCTTCGATATGCCTGCCATAGCCGCTCCTCGTGGACGGGAGCGGGACTGCAAGCGACGGGCCAACGGGCGGATGTTGGAGCAGGCCCGTATCGCATCGTCGTCGACGTGTCCGCGGACGTGTGCCGCGGACACCCGGACGGGTGGTATCGGGCGGGAGGTATCGGCAGCCGGCGTCTTCCGGGTTTCGTTACTGGCGGACTGAGTGTGACTTCACTGCGTGTCTTTATGTGCGAACCGATTCGTCTGTGAGAGCCGATTCATCTGTGGGAGCCGATTCATATGTGGGAGCCGATTCATCGGCGATCGGGGTCGCGAAGGTCCCGGCTATCGCCGCTGAAGCGACTCCCACACAGAGCAGGGGGTACGCTCGCGTCACGCTGGCGCCACCGCGCACCGTGTCACGCACGCGCGGCAGGTTCATATGTGGGAGCCGATTCATCGGCGATCGGGGTCGCGAAGGTCTCGGCTATCGCCGCTGAAGCGGCTCCCACACAGAGCAGAGGGCACGCTCGCGTCAGGCCGCTCTCGTCACGCTGGCGCCACCGCGCACCGTGTCACGCACGCGCGGCAGGTTCATATGTGGGAGCCGATTCATATGTGGGAGCCGATTCATCGGCGATCGGGGGCGCGAAGGTCTCGGCTATCGCCGCTGAAGCGGCTCCCACACAGAGCAGGGGGTACGCTCGCGTCAGGCCGCCAGCGTCAGGCCGGTCGCGTCACGCTGGCGCCACCGCGCACCGTGTCACGCACGCGCGGCAGGAACGAGTGCGGGAAGATCGGGTCGATGGCACTGGCTTCGTCGAGCTTGCGTAGCTGCTCCGGGTTGAAGGTGACCTCCAGCGCGGCGAGGTTCTCTTCGAACTGCGCCGCGGTGCGGGCGCCGAGGATCGGGATGATCGTAGGGGCCTGCCTGGCAAGCAGCCATGCGATGGCAGTCTGCGCTGGCGTGTGACCCACGTCTTCGGCGACGACCTTGAGCGCGTCGACGATATCGAGGTTGTGATCGCTCAGCGAGCCCATGCCGGAAGCGACGGCGGCGCGGCCACCTTCGAACATGTCCTTGCCTTTGTGCGCTTCGACGTCGGCACGGCTGTACTTGCCCGAGAGCACGCCACTGCCCAGGGGCGACCAGGCGAGCACGCCGAGGCCGAGTTCCTGCGCCATCGGCAGCAGGTCGTGTTCCACCGTGCGTTCGATCAGGCTGTGCTCGATCTGCAAGGCGACGAGAGGCGCCCAGCCGCGGAGGTCGGCCAGCGTCTGCATGCGTGCGACCTGCCAGGCCGGCGTGTCGGAGATGCCGGCGTAGACGATCTTGCCGCTGCGAACGAGGTCGTCGAAGGCGCGCATGATTTCGTCGACCGGCACCAGGCCGTCCCATACGTGCAGGTAGTAGAGATCGATGTAGTCGGTATCGAGACGGCGCAGGCTGTCTTCCACGGCGCGGACCATGTTGCGGCGATGATTGCCCGACGCGTTGACGTTGCTCGGATCGGTCGTCAGCGAGTACTTGGTCGCGATCACCGCGCGGTCGCGACGGCCGGCGAGGAACTTGCCGAGCAAGCTTTCGGCGGTGCCGCCGGTATAGAAGTTGGCGGTGTCGATGAAGTTGCCGCCGCGTTCCATGTAGGTATCGAGCATGGTGCGCGCTTCGGCTTCGCCGGCACCCCAGCCCCATTCTTCGCCGAAGGTCATCGTGCCCAGCGAGACGGGGCTGACGCGCAGGCCGGAGCGGCCGAGCGTGATGTAGTCGTTCAGGCGCTTGCTCATGGGGATACTCCGTGGAGGGATGCGGCAAACGATAGTCCTGCGATTGCCTATGGATAAATCGGTGATCGGGTCATAGGCTTTGAAGCCTGGCTTCACAATGGAGGCGACCATGCCGCCGGACCTGCTCCCTGCGATCTCCGCGTTCGCCCGTGTTGCCCACCACGAGAGCTTTACCCGCGCGGCTCGCGAACTGGGGGTCTCGCCCTCGGCCCTGTCGCAGACTGTCCGTACGCTGGAGAGTCGGCTAGGCGTCCGCCTGCTCGACCGGACCACCCGGCGGGTCGGCGTGACCGAGATCGGCCGCCGTTTCCTGGACGAGGCGCAGACCGGCCTGACCGCGATCGCCAAGGCGCTGGACGCCGTGGACGAGTCGCGCGAGGCACCGGCCGGCGTGCTGCGCATCAACCTGTCGCGGGTCGTCGCAGACCTCGTGGTGATGCCTCACCTGGGCCGATTCATGGACAGCTATCCGGATGTGGTCGTGGAGCTGCACTGTGACAACCGCTTCAAGGATCTGATCGCCGGCGGCTTCGACGCGGGGTTCCGCCTGGGCGAGAGCCTGGCCAACGATGTCGTCGCGGTGCCCATCGGTGGGCCCCACCGTCTGGCGACCTTCGCCTCGGCGGCGTATCTGCGGCGGCACGGCATGCCGCGGACGCCGGCGGACTTGCTCGCACACCGGTGCGCCTGTATTCGCCTGGACCAGGAACGCAGCCTGATGCGCTGGGACTTCGCGCAGGACGGCCGGCTGATCGAGGTGGAGGTCACCCCATCGATGATCAGCAACGACGGCGAGCTGCTGATCGAAGGCGCCCGGCAGGGTATCGGCATCGGTTGCCACTTCGAGGCGCTGGTCCGTCCGGATCTCGACAGCGGCCGGCTCCTGCCCGTGCTGGAAGATTTCTGGCCCACGTTCGGCGCCTTCCATCTGTACTATCCCAGCCGTATTCACGTGCCGCGCAAGTTGCGCGTGTTTATCGACTTCTTCCGCGAATGCCACGATCCATCACTGACCAGGGACCCGCGACCATGATCGACGCCGCACGCCACGCCCTCATCGACGCCTATATCGACGCATACAATCACTTCGACATCGACCGCATGCTGGCCCTGGTCACGGACGACGTCCGCTTCGAGCACCACACCGGCGACGAGTTGAGCGTGGCGACGAACGGCAAGGCCGAGCTGGAGAAGCTGGCCCGGGTCGGCGCGGCCCTGTTCGCCTCGCGTCGGCAGACGCTGCTGAAGATGCACGAGGAAGGCACCGTCGTGATCGCCACCATCGACTTCCACGGCGAGATCGCGGAGGACATTCCGGATGGTCCGGGGGCGGGAAGTATCGTCGAGTTGCAGGGCACGTCGGAGTTCGGTTTCGACAACGGCAAGATCAACCGGATCATCGATCGCGGGTGAGCCCGACAAGCAACGATTCACCCTCCGTGTGGCAAGCTCCGCGCCATCAACGATGAGGATTCCCGCCATGCCCAGGATATGGAAGCGCGCCGCGATCGCCTGTGTGGTGGTGTCGCTTGCCGGGTGCGCGGCGGCGCTGCCCCCGAGGGATACGCCGCAGTCGGAGAAAGTGATCAAGCAGAACTCCGACGACAAGGAAGTGGCTGACGGCCTCGCCCTGATCCAGGCCGGCAAGCCGCAGGCGGCGATCGATGGTCCGCTGTCGGATGTCGCAAGCCGCCTCGAACGACAGTACGCGAAGAGCGACGACCAGATCTATTCCCCTCGCGGCCAGGCGTTGACCGTCGCCTATTCGGCCTATTCCGGGCATGACGTCGGCGACAAGAAGCACCCCGGAACCGGCAAGCGCGTCATCAACATCGGGCCGGCCTGGGCCATGGCCTATTGGGCGCGCGGGTATGCCTATAGCGACATGGGTCGTTACAAGGAAGCCGAAACCGAGTTGGCCAAGGCGCTTGCACTGTCGCCGAAGGATTCGCAATACCTGGGCGAGCTGGCCTATGTGAACCAGCGCGAGGGCCGTTACGACGACTCGTTCAAGCTCTACCGCGCGGCGATCCGCAACATCGATCTGATGGATGTATGGCCGGATGCGCAGAAGAACGATTTCCTGTGCCGTGCCTATGGCGGCCAGGGCTTCGACCTGGTGCAGTTGAAGCGGTATGACGAGGCCGGTAAAGCGTACGGCGCGTGCCTGAAGTTGAAGCCGGACGACGCCAAGTCGAAGGCCGGGATGGAGGGGCTGCGGGGGATGAAGGCGTCTGCCGCGGGGGCGGGGCCGGGGAAGTAGTTCGTCGGGCGTCGGGCATGTCGTTCAGGTCTGGCGAGCACCCATCGCCGCTGAAGCGGCTCCCACACAGAGCCGGCTGTTGGCTCTCACAGGCGGCCGGCTCTTGGCTCCCACAGGCGGCCGGCTCTTGGCTCCCAAAGGAGACCGGCTGTTGGCTCTCATAGGAGACCGGCTCTTGGCTCTGTGTGGGAGCCGCTTCAGCGGCGATGCTCTTCGATCAGCCAGCGGAACCGCTCAAGCGGCAATATCCCGCACCGCCGCCAGCAGCGATTTGCGATCATACGGCTTGGCCAGGTAGGCCATGCTCGCCTGCAGCCAGCCGTGCTGCTCCTTCGCCTCGCCGGATGTCACCAGCACGTTCATGTCGCTATGCCGGGTGGCGAGGTCCTGCCCGGAAATCTTGCCGGGCATGCGCACGTCGGTGAAGAGCACGTCGGCCTTGCCGGTTTCCAGCCACTTTTCCGCCTCGTCGCCGTTGGCGACGGTATGCACGGTCATGCCCGCATCCTCCAGGATCATCGCGGAGATCTCCCGGATGGACGGTTCGTCTTCAACGAGGAGGACGAAGATGGGCTTTTCTGTGGTCATGGGAGGCACTTCACGGGGTTATCGACAAGATTATCGGCGAGGCAGATAGCGGGTTCGGTGTGAATCCGACGTCAACGCGCGGGTCGTGCCAGGCACTATTCCATTGCCATCGGCTGGGCCGCATCATAGTGGTTTTCAGGGGATGACCATGACAGCACTCAGCCAGCAGACGATCGACGCCATCCGCAAGAGCGAGACCCATCTGCTGGCCAGTTGGCAGGCCAACCTCGATGCGAGCGGCGCTTCCCGCGACGCGCGCATCAACCATGCCGAATTCGAAGCGCAGACGCGGGAGTTCCTTCGTCTGCTCGCCGGCGTCAACGCTAGCGACAGCGGCAACATCGGCGACGCCGCCTGGTCCGACGCGCGTGGCTTCCTCGATGGTCTTTCCCGCAGCCGCGCACTCCAGGGCTTCGACTCGCAGGCCACGGCGAACTTCATCTTCTCGCTGAAGCGTCCGTTGTTCGAGTTGCTACAGGCGGAGTACGCGACCAACCCGGCCGAACTCGCCGCGCAGATCTGGGCGGTGACCGAGCTGCTCGACGCTCTCGGCATGCACACCGTGCGCGCCTTCCAGAAGTCCCGCGAGGAAGTGATTTCCCGTCAGCAGGAGGAGCTGCTCGAGCTGTCCACGCCCGTCGTCAAGCTCTGGGATGGCGTGCTCGCCCTGCCGATGATCGGCACGCTGGACTCGCAGCGGACCCAGGTCGTGATGGAATCGCTGCTCCAGCGCATCGTGGAAACGGGCTCGGAAATCGCCATCATCGACATCACCGGCGTGCCCACGGTCGACACCCTGGTCGCACAGCACCTGCTCAAGACCGTGACCGCCATCCGCCTCATGGGCGCCGACGCGATCATCAGTGGCGTGCGTCCGCAGATAGCGCAGACCATCGTGCACCTGGGCCTGGACCTGCAGGGCATCGTGACCAAGGCGAACCTCGCCGACGCGCTGGCGCTGGCGCTGAAGCGCTCGGGCCTCACCGTGACCAAGGCGAGCTGACGTGGAGCGCATCCCCATCCTGCGCATGGGCGACTTCCTGCTTGTCACCATCCAGGTGGACATGCACGACGAGCTCGCCATGACGCTGCAGGACGACCTCTCCGAGCGGATCAGCAAGACCTCCGCGCGTGGCGTGCTCATCGACATTTCCGCGCTGGATATCGTCGACTCCTTCATCGGTCGCATGATCGGCACCATCTCCGGGCTTTCCCGGATCATGGATGCGCAGACCGTGGTGGTCGGCATGCAGCCGGCGGTCGCGATCACCCTGGTCGAACTGGGCCTGACCCTTCCCGGTGTCATCACCGCATTGGATGTGGAGCGCGGGATGAAGCTCCTGCGCGAGCGCGTGCAAGCGGAATGAACATCCTCAAGAGTGGCTCCCAGGCGGTTCGCATCGAACAGGACGTGGTGCTGGCGCGACAGACGGCGCGCAAGCTCGCCGTCGAGGCCGGCTTGCGCCTGGTCGACCAGACCAAACTGGTGACGGCGGCCAGCGAGCTGGCGCGCAATACCGTGGTCTACGGCCGCGGTGGCGACATGGACTGGGAGATCGTCGAGGAAGAACGTCGCAAGGGCCTGCGCCTGACCTTCCGCGACCAGGGCCCCGGTATCGCCGACATGAAACTGGCGATGACCGACGGCTGGACCTCGGGCAGCGGCCTGGGGCTGGGCCTTACCGGCGCCAAGCGCCTCGTCGACGACTTTTCGGTGGAGAGCGCGCCCGGCGAAGGCACCCGGGTGATGATCTGCAAATGGACGTAACGTTTGCCGGGGAGCCCACGGTGGTGCTCCCCGTGGAAGACAGCAGTCAGATCGGTCATGCGCGCCGTGTGGCCCTGAAGGAGTCGGCACGCGCCGGCCTGGACGAAACGGACGCGGCACGCGTCGCGCTCATCGCGACCGAGCTGGCCACCAATGTACTCAAGCATGCGCGCACCGGCGAGATCCACGTCGCGGTGGTTCCGGGACAGGGTACGCGTGGCGTGGAACTCCTCGCGGTGGATCGTGGCCCGGGGTTCAACCTTGCCGACTGCCTGCCGGATGGCTATTCCACGGGTGGTACCCGGGGCGAAGGGCTGGGCGCGGTCAAGCGTGCGGCCGACGTCTTCGATATGTATGCCGACCAACGCGGTTCGGTGCTGCTTGCACGTATCTATCCGAAGGGATGCAGCCGCGCCGACCTGCGCTTTGGCGCCACCTGCCATCCTTTACGCACGGAAGTCGTCTCCGGTGACGGCTGGGCCATGAGCGTGAGCGATGGCGCGATCGGGGCGATGGTGGTGGACGGCCTCGGCCATGGGCCACAGGCGCGTGACGCGGCGGCGGCGGGTACCGAGGCATGGGTTTCGGATGCCCAGGCCGAACCGACGGCCGCTCTCGCGGCGATGGACGCCGCGATGCATGGCACGCGCGGCGGCGCCGTGGCCGTAGCCCGCTTCGACCGCGCGGCCGACACGCTGCGCTTCGCCGGCATCGGCAACATCGCCGGTAGCCTGCAGAGTCCGGAAAGCTCACGCGGCCTTGCCTCGCATCCCGGCATCGTGGGCATACAGGCACGACGCAGCCAGCCGTTCGACTTCTCGCCGGCGCAGGGGCTTTTGCTCATCCTGCACAGCGATGGGCTGCAGTCGCGCTGGAACCTGCGCGACTATCCTGGCCTGGTGACCCGCCACCCGGCCGTCGTGACCGCCTTGCTGCATCGGGATTACTCGCGCGGCCGCGACGACGCGACCGTGCTTGCGATCCGACTGGAGACTTCCCTATGAGTGGCGCCGACGACATCGACAGCCTCCGTGCCGAGAACGACGCACTGCGCGCGGAGCTGGACGAGACGAACCAGGGCGTGCTCGCGCTGTATGCCGAGCTGGACAACCAGGCCGAGCAGCTGCGCCAGGCGTCCGAGTTGAAGAGCCGGTTTCTCTCGTACATGAGCCACGAGTTCCGCACGCCGCTGGGTTCCATCCTCAGCATGACGCGCCTGCTGGACGACGAGCTGGACGGCCCGTTGACCGAGGAACAGCACAAGCAGCTGGCTTTCGTAAGCACGGCGGCGCGCGACCTCAGCGACATGGTCGACGACCTGCTCGACCTGGCGAAGATCGAGGCGGGGCGAATCACCATTTCGCCGGCCTGGTTCGAGCTGATGGACCTGTTCTCCGCCCTGCGCGGCATGTTCCGCCCGATCGTGGATGCAACCGAGGCGGACCTGATCTTCGAAGCACCCGAAGGCATGCCCCGGCTGTATACCGACGACAAGAAGCTTGCGCAGATCCTGCGTAACTTCATTTCCAACGCGCTCAAGTTCACGCCGCGTGGCGAAGTGAGGGTTACCGCAGGCATGGAAGGCCCCGACCACGTCCGCTTCGCGGTGAGCGACACCGGCATTGGCATTCCACAGGAGTTGCAGAGTGTGCTGTTCGAGGATTTCGCCCAGATCGACTCGCCGCTGCAGAAGCGCTTGCGCGGTACGGGACTCGGCCTGTCGCTATGCCGCCAGTTCGCGCACCTGCTCGGCGGCGAAGTAGGCCTGGAGAGCGCGGCCGGTGTGGGCTCGGTCTTCCATGTCGTGCTTCCGTTGAAGGTCGCCGAAGGAGACGCCGATGCCGCGCACTAGCCGGCTGCTGATCGTCGACGACAACGCGGCGACGCGCTATGCGATGCGTCGCACCGTCGAGCGCCACGGCTACACCGTGCTCGAGGCGGGCACCGGCTCCGAAGGGCTGGCCATGATCGCCGCGAACGAGTTCGCCGGTCTCATCCTGGACGTGAACCTGCCGGACATGAGCGGCTTCGACATCGTGCGCAAGCTGCGTGAGTCGCCGGAAACCTCGCTACTGCCCGTGATCCACGTGTCCGCGGCATCGATCGAAACCGGCGACATGATCACCGGCCTGGACAACGGTGCCGACGCCTACCTGATTCATCCGGTCGATCCGGACGTCCTGCTGGCGACGATACGCACGCTGTTGCGCGTGCGCGAAACCGAAGATGCGCTGCGCGAATCCGAAGCGCGCTTCCGCGAGATCTTCATCAATATCGCCGCGCCGATCGGCGTGGTCGATGGTCGCCTCAAGGTGATCGAGGCCAACGACGCCTTTCGGCGCCTGGCCGGCGACGCCGGTTGCGACGATGGCCTCGACGAATGCTTCGAGCCCGGCCAGGAAGACCTGCTGGAAGAAATGCGGCAGAGCCTGGCGACACGTCGCCGCTGGCGCGGCGACCTGCACATGCGCAGTTCCATGGGGGTGCGCGAGACGGAGTGGCGCGTCACGCCGTATCGCAACGACGCGGGCCTGGTCTTCATCGACGACGTGACCGAACAGCGGCACCGTGAGCGCGCGCAGTTGGAGCAGATCGATACCGCGACGACCCAGCTGGCGATCGAGATCGCCGAGCGCGAACGCAGCGAATCGCAGCTGTTGCAGGCGCAGAAAATGGACGCGCTGGGCAAGCTTACCGGCGGCATCGCGCACGACTTCAACAACCTGCTGACCAGCATCATCACCGGCATCGACCTGATCAATCGCCAGGTGGAATCCGGCAGGACCGACGGCGTGCAGCGCTTCGCCGATGCCGCGCTGGGGTCCGCGCGTCGCGCTTCGTCGCTGACCCATCGGCTGCTTGCTTTCGCTCGCCAGCAACCGCTGGACGCCCAGGCGACGGATGTGAACGAGCGCGTGCGCTCGCTGGAAGACATGCTGCGGCGGACCATCGGCGAGCACATCTCGCTGGCGCTCGACCTCTGCGCATCGCCGGCGATCGCCAATGTGGATGCGAACCAGCTCGAGAACGCGGTGATCAACCTGGTCATCAATGCGCGCGACGCGATGGACAGCGAGGGCCTGATTCGCATCGCGACATCGCGGGCGCGCATCGAGCGCGACGCCGAACTCGCCGACGGCGACTACGTGATGCTTACCGTGTCCGACAACGGCGGCGGGATCGGGCCGGATATCCTCGACAAGGTGTTCGAACCGTTCTTCACCACGAAGCCGCTGGGCCAGGGCACCGGCCTTGGCCTGTCGATGATCTACGGCTTCGCCAGGCAGTCGGGTGGGCAGGCACGTATCGTCAGCACCGTGGGCGAGGGCACCGACGTATCGCTGCTGTTGCCGGTGGGGCAGGGCGACGTGGCACCCGTGGTGCAGCGTGCGGCACCCATCGATGGCGGTCGCGGCGAGCGCATCCTCGTCGTCGAGGACACCGACTCGCTTCGCCTGATGACCCAGGCCATCCTCGAGCGCGCCGGGTACGAGTGCATCGCGACCGGCGATATCGAGCACGCCTTGCGCATCTTGCGCGGCGACGACGGTCTCGATCTGTTGCTTACCGATGTCGGCATGCCTGGCATGAACGGCCGCGACCTGGCGGACGTGGCGCGAGCCTGGCGGCCGACCTTGCCGGTGCTGTTCATGACCGGCTACGCCGAGAGTGCCATGCAGCGCTCGCGCTTCCTCGGCGTCGGCATGGACATGATCACCAAGCCCTTCGAGATCGACGGCTTGCTGGCCAGTGTCCATGCCATGTTGCTCGACTAGACCGCCGATCGGCCGAAACCTGCCTAAAAAGCCGATATCTTCCGGCCGCTTATCCCCCTATGATGCGCCCACGATCGGCAGGCGGTTCAGGGGAACGGGATGTCGGAAGCGAAGACAGGCACGCTGCTGGGCGACCGTCGGTTCGCCGCGGAAATGGATGCCTTGCAGCGGTTTGGATCACTGGAAAGGGATGCCCAGCTCGGCGACGTGCAGGCCCAGTTCCGCGTGGCCACCATGTATTTCGAGGGCGAGCACATCACCCAGGACCGCTCGCGGTCCGTGCACTGGTTTCGTCGGGCCGCCGAGCAGGGGCACCTGGAAAGCCAGTGCCGGCTCGCCACGCACTATGCCGAGGGCACGGGCGTGCCACGCGATCCCTTCGAGGCGGCCGGCTGGTTCCGGCGTGCCGCGGAGGCCGGTTTCGCCGAGGCGCAATGCGCACTGGGTACGCTTTACGCGCGCGGTCTTGGCGTCAATGCAGACCGCGTGCAAGCCCTGCATTGGTGGGGGCTGGCGGCCGACCAGGGCCATGTCCAGGCTTGCGTGAACCTCGGTGTTTCCCATTATTTCGGTCGAGGCGTGCCGCGCGATGCCGAACTGGCGTTCGCGTTCTACAGCAAGGCCGTGGAGCGCGGACAGCCGGATGCACGCGGATTCGGCGACGCCCTGTGCAGCCTCGGGCGCATGTATGTGGACGGCATCGGCGTGGCCCGCGATACGGCCATGGGCGCTCATCATTTCCGCCGCGCGGCCGAGTTGGGCAATAGCATCGCCCAGTTCACCCTCGGCAAGATGTACCTCGAAGCCAGCGATCTCCCGGGCGACCGGGAGCAGGCGCGCCTGTGGCTGGGTCGTGCCGCCGAGCAGGGCGACAGCGAAGCGAAGCAGCGCCTGGCCGGGATGGGTGTCGAGGCCGGGAACGTTTCCGCCGGCACCGAGCGCCTCAGCCAGATCGGTCCGCAGGACCCGCCGGCCCAGTTCCTGCTCGGCCAGCGCCTCGCCTCGGGCGATGGCGTCGCCCGCAACGAACCGGAGGCCGTGCGCTGGCTGGCCTTGGCCGCGGACCGCGGCCACGTGCCCGCGCAATACGCCTTGGCCCAGATGATCGACAACGGCCGCGGCGTACCGCGCAACCTCGATGAGGTCGTGCGCCTGTACCGCGCCGCCGCCGGCAGCGGCCACGCGGATGCCCAGTTCGAACTGGGCCTCCTGCACGAGCGCGGCGAAGGCGTACCGCGCAACGCCGCCATTGCCCGGGCCTGGTACCGCAAGGCCGCCAAGCGCGGTCACCTCAAGGCCCTCCGGCGTTTGGAAAAACGCAGCTGGTGGCGCCTCTGGTAACCGAGGGCCCCCTGTGGGACCTGATGGCGCCTCTGGTAACCGCGAGCCCCCTGTGGGAGCCGCTTCAGCGGCGATGCTCCTCCAACCGCAAGATCCTGCGCCCATGACTTCCGGCGCTTCTCCAGCGCAACCGGGTGCCCCAGCATCGAAGCAATCGACTCAGCCGGAGCTGCCGGCCGGGCGACGTACTCCCGGGATCCCCTCACATGCGTACACCTCTCGTCTCCGCGATCGCGTTCGCGCTCGCCGGCCTGACCACGGCGGCGTTTGCCGCTCCGGCCGCTGAAAACAACGACCCGCTCGCCACCACCCAGCTTCCGCGCGGCGTCCGCCCGACGCATTACGACGTATCCGTCGTGCCGCATGCCGACAAGCTGGCCTTCGATGGCAAGGTCGCGATCACCGTGGACGTGCTGGACGCGACTTCGTCCATCACGCTCAACGCCGAAGACATGACGTTCGCCAACGTCACCCTGATGCCGACCACGGGCAAGGCGAAGTTCGCCGCGCCGAAGGTGGCCATCGACGCCGCCGCGCAGACGGTGACCTTCACCTTCGACCACGCGATTCCAGCTGGCAGCTATCGCCTGGCCATGGATTACACCGGCAAGATCGGCACGCAGGCCAACGGCCTGTTCGCGATCGATTACGACACCAAGACCGACGGCAAGAAGCGCGCGCTCTACACGCAGTTCGAGAACTCCGATGCCCGTCGCTTCGTTCCCTCATGGGACGAGCCGGCGTACAAGGCAACCTTCACCCTCGACGCCACCGTGCCGACCGCCGACATGGTGGTGAACAACATGCCGATCGCGTCGAGCAAGGATCTCGGCAATGGCCTGAAGAAGGTCACCTTTGCAAAGACGCCGAAGATGTCGACGTACCTGCTGTTCTTCGGCGCAGGTGAGTTCGAACGCGCGACCACGATGTCCGACGGCGTCGAGATCGGCGTGATCACCCAGAAGGGACTGACCTCGCAGGCGCAGTTCACACTCGACTCCGGCAAGGCCGTGCTGCAGGAATACAACGCGTATTTCGGCGTGCCGTACCCCTTGCCCAAGCTCGACAATATCGCATCGCCGGGGCAGAGCCAGTTCTTCAGCGCGATGGAAAACTGGGGCGCCATCTACACGTTCGAGTACGCCTTGCTGCTCGATCCATCCATTTCCACGCAGACGGACAAGCAGGAAGTCTTCAATACCGCCGCCCATGAGATGGCGCACCAGTGGTTCGGTGACCTCGTCACCATGCGCTGGTGGGACGACCTCTGGCTCAACGAAGGCTTTGCCTCGTGGCTCGCTTCGCGCACCACGGAGCGGTTGCACCCGGAGTGGCATACCAACCTGGACGCCGTGCGCACGCATGAGATCGCGATGACGCGCGACGCCGTCGCGACCACGCATCCCGTGGTGCAGAAGATCGACACGGTGGAGCAGGCCAGCCAGGCCTTCGACGAGATCACCTACTCCAAGGGCGAATCCGTCATCCGCATGCTCGAAGCTTATGTCGGCCCGGACGCATGGCAGAAGGGCGTGCAGGCGTACATCAAGGCGCATGCGTACTCGAACACGGTGTCGAACGACCTGTGGACGGCCATCGATGCGGCGGCCGGCAAGCCGGTGAGCACGATCGCACACGATTTCACGCTGCAGCCGGGTATTCCGCTGGTCCGCGTGGAGTCGGCGACGTGCGCCAACGGCTCGACCACGCTGAAGCTGTCGCAGGGTGAGTTCACGCGCGACCGTCCCGACAAGAAGCCGCTGACCTGGCACGTGCCGGTGATCGCGAAGACGATCGGCGGCGCCACCTCGACCACCTTGCTCGAGAACGGCGCGGGCACGATGACGGTTGCCGGTTGCGCGCCGGTGCTCGTGAACGCGGGCCAGAGCGGCTACTTCCGTACGCTGTACCAGCCGGCGCAGGTCAAGGCGCTGACCGGTTCGTTCGCCAAGCTCGAGCCGATCGACCAGCTCGGCGTGTTCGCCGATGTATGGGCACTGGGCATGGCGGGCCTCCAGCCGGCTTCCGACGTGCTCGACCTGATCAAGGTCGCGCCGCTGGATGCCCCGCCGCAGCTTTGGGACGGCATCGCCCGCGACTTCACCGCGCTGGATGCGTATTACCAGGGCGATGCCAAGCGTCAGGCCGTGCTGCGCAAGTACGCCATCGCTCGCCTGTCGCCGAAGTTCGCGCAGGTGGGTTGGGAAGCGAAAGCGGGCGAAGAGGCGCCGGTCGCGATCCTGCGTTCGACCCTTATCAGCTCACTCGGCGGCCTTGGCGATGCCAAGGTGATCGCGGAGGCGCGTCGTCGCTACGAGACCGACCAGATGCCGGCCGAGTTGCGCAAGGTGATCCGCACCGTGGTCGCACAGCACGCCGACGCGGCGACCTGGGACAAGATGCACGAAGCGGCCAAGGCGGAGAAGGCGCCCCTGGTGAAGGACAGCCTCTACGGCTTGCTCGCGCAGACGGACGATGAAGCCCTGGCCAAGCGTGCGCTCGACCTCGCCCTGAGCGGCGAAGCCGGTGAAACGAACAGCGCCATGCTGATTTCGACCGTCGCCCGCCATCATCCGGAGTTGGCCTTCGACTTTGCCGTGGCCCACAAGGACAAGGTCGACACCTTCGTCGACACGACCTCCGCCGCGCGCTATTACCCGCTGCTCGCTTCGGGCTCCCTCGAGCTCTCGACGATCGACAAGCTGCGGGCCTTCGCCGAGAAGAGCATCGCTCCGACCTCGCGTCGCGACGCCGATACCGCCGAGGCCACCATTCGCTACCGCAACATGGTGCGCACGCAGCGCCTACCGGCGGTCGACGCATGGCTGAAGAAGAACGGCTGATCGGCCGTTCGTGGTCACCGAACCGCCGGCCTTCGTGCCGGCGGTTTTTTTTGCGTAAGCGGATAGCCGCCACGCAGCCCGTGTCCAAGCGGCTCCGCCGCACCCGTAGCGAATGGCTCGTTGTGGGAGCCGCTTCAGCGGCGATGAGGTGCTGGCGACAACGTAACGGTAGGCTTGTCCGTTTAAACTTCCCCATACCGACTGTCGGAACCACGCAATGAAGCACGCGTTCGCCCGCAATGCCCTAGGGACCGTTCTAACGATTACCGTTGGGGTAACGGCCTGCGCTGCGGACAACATCCCGGTCCACCCCTTCCGCGTCGTACATACCTATCCCCACGATCCGACCGCCTTCACCGAAGGCCTCTTCTATGAAGACGGCTATTTCTACGAAAGCACCGGTGAGTTCGAAGGGGCCGGGGTGCGCAAGGTGAAGCTGGAGACCGGCGAGGTGGTCCAGCGACGCGACACGCCGGCGGGCTACTTCGGTGAAGGCATCATCGCCTCGAACCAGCGCATCTTGCAGCTGTCCTGGCAGCAGGGTGTCGGCTTCATCTACGACAAGGCTACGTTCAAGCTCATCGACACGATTCGCTACCCGGGCGAAGGCTGGGCGATGACACGCGACGCCGACCACATCTACATGAGCGATGGGACGCCGGTCATTCGCATCCTGGATCCACAGACGTTTGCGCAGACCGGATTGATCGACGTGACGGAGAATGGTGTGCCGTTACAGCAGATCAATGAGCTGGAGTGGGTGAAGGGGAAGATTTACGCCAATGTCTGGCAGACGCCGCGGATTGCGCAGATCGATCCGAAGACCGGGCATGTCGTGGGGTGGCTGGATATGACGAAGCTGGTGCAGGCGCAGAAGGTGGGCGACCCGGAGAACGATGTTCTGAACGGGATCGCTTATGACGCGGCACATGATCGCCTGTTCGTTACCGGAAAGCGGTGGAAGTCGGTTTATGAGATCAGGGTTGAGCGGTAGTTGGATGCGGGGAGGAGAGCATCGCCGATGAATCGGCTCCCACAGTAGGCCTTGGCATTCCAGAGGCCTTGGCACACCAGAGGTCAGGACATACCAGAGGTCAGGGTGTTCCGGAGGTCGGGGTGTTCCAGAGGTCAGGGCACACCAGAGGTCAGGGCACACAGAGGTCAGGGCACACCAGAGGTCAGGGCATGCCAGAGGTCAGGGCATGCCGGAGGTCGGGGCACACCAGCGAGGTCATGCCAGGCAGGCGGCGGTCAGCGCGTCGCGGAAGCAGGGGGCGTCGACCAGTTTGGCGGCCAGGGTGCCTTTGAACGCGTCGCCGAGGCCGCAGGAGCCGGCGCGGTAGACGTCCGCGCTGTCGCCGTGGCGATCGGTGCCGTGGGAGACCAGGCAACTCTTGTCGAGCGAGACCACCACCGTGCCGGCGCAGAGGCGGCGGGCGAGGGCGTTGATGGTGGTGTCGTCCATGCCGGTCACGGTCGCCGGGGTGATGTCGATGGAGAGGAAGCGCCCGCAGCAGCGCGCGAACTCATGCAGGCTCAACAGCAGGACATCCGTGCTGGCGAACTCGCGCACCGACAGGGCGGGCGGCAGCGGGCCCGGATCGAGAACGCGCAGGAGCCGCTTCGAACCGGCGAGTTCCAGCGTCGCGGCGACGGTATCGATGTTCGCTTCGGCGGAGATTAACAGCACCTCGGCCGCATCGAAAAGATCCGACTGCGTCGCCACGAATTCCATGGAAAGTTGGGCGTTGGCGCCCGACGACAACGCCGAGATGGTCTGTCCCTTCGCATCGACGATCAAGGCCGTCCGTCCGGTACGTACGCCCGGTGTCATCTGCCAGCGCGCATCGACCAACGGCGGTAAGCCGGACGGATCGATCACGTCGTCGCCGATCGCGGCGATGAGACCGACGGCGACCCCCGCATGCGAGGCGGCGACCGCCTGATGAAACGCCTTGCCGCCGGGCCGGCGCTCGAAGGCGTCGGCATAGGCGGGTTCGCCGTTGCGCGGAAGCTGCGCCGTCTGCCAGCGCTCTTCTTCGCTGTAACCGCCGACGACGATAAGACGTACGGCGGTCATTCCTCAGAACTGCTCGAGCACACCGGCGATGGTCGCCGTCATGAAGGTGGCGATGGAGCCACCCAGCACGGCGCGAAGGCCGAGGCGGGCGAGGTCGCCACGACGGTTCGGGGCGAGGCCACCGATGCCGCCGATCTGGATGGCGATGGACGAGAAGTTGGCGAAACCGCACAGCGCGTACGTGGCGATGAGGCGGCTCTGCGGCAGCAGCTGGTCGAGATGCTTGGCGAGGTCGGCATAGGCGACGAACTCGTTGATGACGACCTTCTCGCCGATGAAACTGCCGACCAGCGTCGCATCCTGCCAGGGCACGCCGATCAGCCACGCGACCGGCGAGAGCACCCAGCCGAAGATGGTTTCGAGGCTGAGCTTTACGTCGTGGCCATTGAGCGCGGTAAGCCAGGCATTGAGGCTGTGCTCGCCGCCGAGCGTGCCGACCCACTGCACCGGGCCGTTCACCAGCGCGATGAGCGCGATGAAGGCGAGCAGCATGGCACCGACATTCATGGCCAGCTTGAGGCCGTCGCCCGCGCCGGTGGCGGCGGCATCGATGATGTTGGCGGTGGTCTTCTCGACCTCGATCTTCACGGTGCCGCGGGTGAGCGGCTCCTGCGTTTCGGGCACGAGGATCTTGGCCAGCACCATCGTCGCCGGAGCGGCCATGACCGAAGCGGTGAGCAGGTGCTTCGCGTAGAACATGCGTTGCGCCGGATCGTCGCCGCCGAGCATCGCCACATACGCGGCCATCACCGAGCCGGCGATGTGCGCCATGCCGCCGATCATGACGGTCATGAGCTCGGCCTGGGTCATGCGCTCGATGTAGGGCTTGATGGTCAGCGGGGCTTCGGTCTGGCCGATGAACACGCTGGCGCAGACGCTGGTGGTTTCCGCGCCGGACACCCGCATCACCTTGGTGATGACCCAGGCCATGCCCTTGACGATCTGTTGCATCACGCCGATGTGGTAGAGCACGCCGGTGAGGGCGGCGAAGAACACGATGGTCGGCAGCACCTTCACGGCGAAGATCACGCCGAATTTGGAGCTGTCGAGCAGGCTGCCGAAGATGAAGCGCGAACCGACGTCGACGTAGTCGAGCAGGTGCACGAAACCGGTGGCGATGGCATCGAAGATGTCGCGGCCGAGCGGCACCTTGAGCACGATCGCGGCGAAGGCGATCTGCAGCGTGATGCCGGTGGCGACGAGCTTCCAGTCGACCACGCGCTTGTTGTTCGAGAAGCAGAAGGCGATGGCGAGCAGCATCGCCAGACCGAACAGGCCAAACCCTACGTGGCCCAAGAGACCCAACATCGTGACTTACCCCTTTGAAGGCCGGGGGTAGCCCCGTGACCGCATCGTGAACACGTTTAAAGACGGGAGGTTACGGGAGGTGGACTTATCGGGCAAGGTAGGCCGCGAAATTGGCGCCGGGACGTGGCTGGGCTACCCTTCCGGCATGAGCCTCTTCCTGACCATCGCCCTTGTCCATATCGTTGCCCTGATCACGCCGGGGCCCGACTTCTTCTTCGTGTCGCAACTGGCGGCCAGCCGTTCCCGGCGCGAGGCCCTGGCCGGGGTGATCGGGATCGCCCTGGGTGTGGCCGTCTGGGCCGCGCTGGCCTTGCTCGGGCTGCACGTGCTGCTGCAACGACTGGCCTGGCTGGAGCGGGGCATCGCCATCCTTGGTGGCGCCTACCTGTGCTGGATGGGCTTTCAGATGCTGAGGGCGGCCTGGCGGGCCAAGCCCGACGCCGTCGCCCCGACGGTGGACGTGCGCGGGTCCAGCCCCTGGAAGGCCTTGGTGCGCGGCCTGGCGACGAACCTGGCCAACCCGAAGGCGGCGATCTACTTCGCCTCGATCTTCTCGGCCTTCGTCGGCGACGAGATGACCGGCGGCGCACGTTGGGGCCTGTGGGCGATGATCACGCTGGAAACCGCGCTCTGGTTCGCCGTGGTCGCCGGGATCTTCGCCCTGCCGGCCATGCGCCGTGGCTACGTGCGGGCCAGTCGCTGGATCGACGGCGGGGCAGGGGCGATCTTCTCCCTGTTTGGGCTATACCTGATCTTCGGTCGCCGCGCGGCCTAGTCTTTCTCGAGGTTTCGGGTGACCTGGGCGAGGCTTTCCGCAAGGACGGCCAGGTCCGGTGTGCCGACCCCTTCGAGTGCGCTCCGTGCGAGGTCGGCGACCAGGGCACGAACCCGCTCGGCCATGCGCTTGCCGGCCACGGTCAGGCCGATGTCGACCAGGCGGCGGTCGGCTTCGTTGCGCACGCGACGCATCAATCCGCGTTCGATGCCCGCGTCCACGGCATGGGTGACCGTGCTGGCGTTGACGCCGCACGCGGATGCCAGTTCGGTCGAGATCATGCTGCCGCGGTTGGCCAACAGCAGGAGCATGTCGCTCTGCAGGGCGGTGATGCCGAACTCGCGCTGGGCGCGCCGGCCCACGGCGTCGCGCAGCCGCGAGCCGGCCAGCATGAGGTCGCGGCCAAGGTCGAGTGCCGCCCCACTAGTGTCTTCGTCGTCGCCGCTCATGATCCTGCCGGTACCGCGGTCATACGTGTAGGTTCCCGTTAGTCGGCCGAACGACGCCACGCGCCCGGTGGCATGCCCACTGTACGGGTGAACACGCGAGTGAAGTGGCTTTGCTCGGCGAAGCCGCAGGCCAGCGCGATATCCGCCAGCGAGAGATGGTTGATCCGGAGCATTTCCTGCGCCCGCCGGATGCGCCGGTCGAGCAGCCAGCGATGCGGCGGCTTGCCGATGCTGCGGCGGAACGCCCGCGAGAAATGGTTGACCGACAGGCCGCAGGCCGCGGCCACGTCGGCGACGGGAAACGACTGGTCGAGGCGGTCTTCCATATAGGCGATGGCCCGGCGCTCCTGCCAGGTGGCGAGGCCGCCGCGAAGCGCGCCGGGGTCGTCCCGGCCGGGGGGGCCGGGAAGGATGGCCCGCAACGCGAGCGCCACGTGGGCGAGCAAGGGCGTGTTCGGCGCGTCGGCACGAAGGCTGTCGAACAGCACCTGGGCCAGCGTGTGGACCGCCGATGGATGGGCCGCTTCGGGCCCGGCCGGACGCTGCCGGCGGAACAGGATGGCGCCGCTGCCCTGGTCGGTCGGCCGGCTGGCGCGGTAGACCAGGAGCAACTCGTCCTCGAGGCCGTCGACGGCCTCCAGCAGGATCTCGGTGACTTCGTCACGTTGGCGCAGTTCGTCGAGCAGGCTGTGTCGTCCCTTCGGTCCGTCGCCGCGATCGAGCGCGGCGGAACGCTGCGCAAGGTCGACAATGACCGTGGAGGTGCGCGGTGACGTGGCGAGACAGGCTGCTTCGGCGCGATACATGGGCCGATCCTCGATAGGAAATCGGATGTGAATCGAAGCATTGCGCATGCAAGGATCGCCGACCACCCTCTAATGGGGTATGTCACGTTTGATACATGGTGTGCTCACCCCCCGTCGACCTCTTTCCGCTTGAGGATGTAGCCCAGGCCGCCTTCGCGGAACCAGCGGTAGCCATAGGGTTCGAGCAGGATCCGGTGCCTGCCGTGGCCGTCCGGCTCGCTGTGATCGTCCGACAAAACGTTGATCAGGCGCTCGGGCAGGGTGAAGGCCGCCTCGCACGGCGCATCGGACAGGTTGTGCAGGAACAGCACCGTGTTCCCGCGCCAGGTGTAGCGCATCATCAGGATCGCGTTGTCGTCGAGCGGCAGCACGTCGAAGTCGCCCCAGGACACCTCGAGGATCTCCTTGCGCATGCGAATGACACGTTCCATCCAGTTGAGCAGCGAGCCGGGGTCGCGCCGCTGTTCGGCCACGTTGACGTGCGCGAAGCCGAAGGGCCCATCGCCGATGACCTTGCTCACGGCACGGCGGGCGTCGGTGAATCCGGCCAGCCGTTCCGTCGACCATTGCATCGGCGTGCGCGCGCATTCGCGCTCGGGCAGCGAGAGATCGTCGCCCATGCCGATCTCGTCGCCATAGCGGATCACCGGGGTGCCCGGCAGGGTCAGCATCAGGCTGTAGGCGAGCTCGAGCCGGCGCCGGTCGTTACGCAGCATCGGTGCCAGTCGCCGGCGAATGCCGCGGCCGTAGAGCTGCATGGTCTTGTCGGGCCCGAATTCGGCAAAGACCCGCTCGCGCTGGCGTTTGGTCAGCCGGCCCAGGTCGAGCTCGTCGTGGTTGCGCAGGAACATCGCCCACTGCGCCGTGGCCGGTCGCGGCTTGGTCTTTTCCAGCGCACCGACCAGCGGTCGCACATCGGCCGCGGCGAGGGCATAGAACAGGTTCTGGTTCACCTGGAAGTTGAACATCATCTGCAGCCGGTCGCCGTCGTCGCCGAAATATTCCAGGTCGTCCTTGGGCAGCACGTTCGCCTCGCCCAGGATGATCGCGTCGCCCTTGCGCCACTGCAGTAATTCGCGGAACGAGCGCAGCATGTCGAACTGTTCCTCTGGCTTCCTGACCTCCGGGCCCTTGGTCGAGATGACGAAGGGCACCGCGTCCATGCGGAAGCCGGACACGCCCAGCTGCGTCCAGAAACCCATGATCTTCAGGATCTCGGCCTGTACGTAGGGGTTGGAGGTATCCAGGTCCGGCTGGAAGTCGTAGAAGCGGTGGAAGTACCAGGCCTTCGCGCGTTTCTCGTAATTCCATGTGCTTTTCTGCACGCCGGGAAACACCATGCCTTCGTTCGCGTTGGCGGGCTTCGTTTTCGACCAGACGTACCAGTCGCGGTATTTCGAGTCCGGATCGCGACACGCTTCACGGAACCAGGGGTGCTGGTCCGAGGTATGGTTCACCACCAGGTCGATCAGAACGCGCATGCCGCGTTGCTGCGCCGCGTGGGTGAACTCGACGAAGTCGCCGAGGGTGCCGTAGCGGGGGTCCACGTTGTAGTAATCGCTGATGTCGTACCCACCGTCCTTGCATGGCGAGGTCTGGAAGGGCATGAGCCAGACTGCGGTCACGCCGAGGCCCTGCAGGTAGTCCAGCCGGCGGCCGAGCCCCTGGAAATCGCCGATGCCGTCGCCGTTGGAATCCTGGAAGGTCCCGACCGAGAGGCAGTAGATGATCGCGTTCTTGTACCAGAGGTCGTTGATCATGACGGCACCGGAGGCACGAGGGAGAGCAAGAGCCTACGAGGTGCGACGTGAAGGCGTTCCCTACACATTCCTCCTGCTTCTGTATGACGGGGTCGACAAGGCACGGGCATGACACAACGTTTGTGGTGGCAGGACGGCGTCATCTACCAGATCTACCCTCGCTCGTTCGCCGATGCCAACGGCGACGGCATCGGCGATCTCGAAGGCATCCGCGGCAAGCTCCCCTACCTCGCGGAGCTTGGCGTCCGCGCGCTGTGGATCTCACCGATCTTTCCCTCGCCGATGGCCGATTTCGGCTACGACGTCAGCGACTATCGCGGCATCGATCCCCTGTTCGGGGATATCGAGAGCATGGACGGCCTCATTGCCGATGCCCATGCCCTCGGACTGAAGATCATCCTCGACTTCGTGCCGAACCACACCTCCGACGAACACCCCTGGTTCCGCGAGAGCCGCCGTTCCCGCGACAGCGCGTTCCGCGACTGGTACCTCTGGCGCGATCCCGCGCCGGGTGGCGGTCCGCCGAACAACTGGCTGTCGAACTTCGGCGGGAGCGCCTGGACGTTCGACCCGCCGACCGGGCAGTACTACCTGCATCTCTTCCTCGACAAACAGCCCGACCTCAACTGGCGCAATCCCGTCGTCCGCCAGGCGATGTACGACGCCATGCGCTTCTGGCTGCGCCGCGGCGTGGACGGCTTTCGCGTGGACGTGCTCTACCACGTCATCAAGGATGCGCAATTCCGCGACAACCCGGTCAATCCTGCCTACCGTGAAGGCATCGACTCGGCAGCGAACCGCTTTCTTCCGGTGCACACGGCCGACCTGCCGGAGGTGCTCGGCGTCGTCACCGCCATGCGCGAGGTGATCGACGAGTTTCCCGAGCGGGTGTTGATCGGCGAGCTTTACCTGCCGCTCGACCGGATCGTCGCCTACTACGGCGAAAACCTCGACGGCGCCAACCTGCCATTCAATTTCCTGCTGATCGGCGCGCCGTGGGATGCACGCTATATCGCCAGCCTGGTGGAACGCTACGAAGCCGCGCTGCCGGCGGGCGGCTGGCCCAACTGGGTGCTCGGCAATCACGACAAGCCGCGCATCGCCTCGCGGGTGGGCGACCGGCAGGCCCGCGTTGCCGCCGTCCTCCTGCTGACGCTGCGCGGCACGCCCACCATGTATTACGGCGACGAGATCGGCATGCACGACGTGCCGATCGCGCCGGGCCAGGTGCGCGATCCGTTCGAGATCAACGAGCCCGGCAAGGGACTTGGTCGCGATCCGCAGCGCACGCCGATGCGATGGTTTCCGCGCGAAGGAGCGGGTTTCACCCGGGGGGTGCCATGGCTGCCTGTCGGCGATCGCGTGGCGACCTGCAACGTCGCCAGCGAGACGGAGGACCAGGCGTCCCTGCTGACGCTATACAAGACGCTGCTGCACCTGCGCCGCGACAGCCGGGCACTGAGCGTGGGTGCCTTCCGGCTGCTGGCCGTGGATGACGCGGTCATGGTGTACGAACGCAGCGATGGCCATGAGCGCTACATCGTCGCCCTCAACTTCACCGAGGCGGAAAGCCGGCTGCCGGTGCCTGCCCCTGGCGTGTTGCTGCTTTCGACCGTAGCTGGCGCGTCGCCGGATGTGCTGCTCGCCGGGGAGGCTCGCATCTATCGCGCCTGATCCGGGCTGCTCAGTCGCCGATACGCGAGGTGTTCTTCAGTTCTTCGAGGATCTCGGGCCCGCGTACGTCGATGTGATCGAGGTTGTCGACGTAGAAGCGCACGAAGGGTTTCTCGGCATCCTTCGGCATCCAGGGCCTGGCCCAGACGAAGACGACACAGTAACCGCCCGCCTCCGCGATGACCTTGTCGAGCCTGGCGCGCAGGAGTTTGCGCACCGGGTAGGCGTCGATGTCCTTCGCGGTGAGCGTGATGGTCGGCTTCAGCTCGGCGTCGTCATGCCGGAACGGACGTGAGAAGCGCAGGTAGTAGCCACCTTCCTTCGTCGCACGCAACGACGCCGTGCCCCACCACACCGCACGCGTGTTGAGCTGATCCGCCACTTTCTGCCGGAAGATATTGCGGAACAGCGCTTCGTAGGTGGTGGTGTCCCCACCGATTTCCACCGTGGCTTCGGCGAGGTCCTTGTCGCGGCGGTGCTCGAGAAACTTCTGCACCAGAGAGGACAGCCGGTAGTAATGACTGGGCCGTGGCTTGAGCCCCGCCGCCATGACCGTTGCCCGGTTTTTCTCTGGAGGAGCCGATTCATCGGCGATACGGTGCTGGCCAGGCCCCGCCCCGGCAGCGGAATCCCTCTTGGACACGGCGGGAATCGACCGAAAGTGATCGGCCGGCCGCTCCGCTTCGAAAATGTCCGGGCGTTTTACGGCTTTCGTCTCGCCCTTGCCATGCGCGACCTCGCACGTGGGTGCATGGTCTTCGATGCGGCGCGAACGGAAGTAGGGGCGGATGCGCAGGTTCTGTTCGGGTTTGTCCAGGCAGGCGCAGATGAGTGCCGCCGTGCAGTCGTGGCCGATGCAGGCGAACGTGGGCGCCGTACCGAGCAGGTCGGCCCAGTAGAGCTCGTAGGCGCGTTCGGCGGTGAGGCGTTCGTTGCGTTCGGCGATGAATGCTTCTTCGATCGACACGGTGGGGGTCCTGCTTCCCTGGCTGGTTCACACTCTACCGCGAGCACCCATCGCCGATGAATCGGCTCCCACACGGGGCGATGAGTCGGCTCCCACACGGGGCGATGAGTCGGCTCCCATACGGGGCGATGAGTCGGCTCCCACACGGGGCGATGAGTTGGCTCCCACACGGGGCGATGAGTCGGCTCCCATACGGGGCGATGAGTCGGCTTCTACACGGGGCGATGAATTGGCTCCTGCACGGGAAGAGGGGTTATCAGAACGCGCCGAAGCCTGCCGGCATTTCCAGGCCGAGATCGACCTTCACCCCGCGCAGGAAGGCGAGGACCTCCTCGTACCGTCCGGAGGCCACCAGGACCTCGGCGGTCTGCAGGCCGAGGCGCTCGATCGGGTCGTTGCGGTACCAGGCGATACGGCGGCCTTCGTCCGGCTCGACGCGCGCGGCTTCGCGCAGCACCTGCCAGGCATGGGACTTCCGCGCCGGGCCGTCGGCGGCAGAACGAATATCGACAATTCGTGCGTGCGACATAGCAATAACCTCGCCTATACGACCAGCGTGCCTATCTTTCCCTTCCCGATTCTTTCGCAGCGGAGTTTCCCCCATGGCAAAAGTCCTCGTTCTCTACTACTCGGCCTACGGCCATATCGAGAAAATGGCCCATGCCGTGGCCGAAGGTGCGCGCGAAGCCGGAGCGCATGTCGACGTCAAGCGCGTGCCGGAAACCGTTCCCGACGATGTGGCGAAACGCTCGCATTACAAGCTCGACCAGCCCGCTCCCATCGCACGCGTCGACGAACTGGAATCCTACGACGCGATCATCGTCGGCACCGGTACCCGCTACGGCCGCATGACCTCGCAGATGGCGGCCTTCCTCGACCAGACCGGTCCGCTGTGGGCGCGTGGTGCGCTCAATGGCAAGATCGGCGGCGCCTTCGCCTCGACGGCGACGCAACACGGCGGCCAGGAAACGACGCTCTTCTCGATCATCGCCAACCTGTTTCACCTCGGCCTGATTCCGGTAGGCCTGCCCTACAGCTTCCAGGGCCAGATGAAGCTGGACGAGGTCACGGGCGGATCGCCGTACGGAGCTACGACCATCGCCGCCAGCGACGGTTCCCGTCAGGTCAGCGAAAACGAACTGGCTGGTGCACGCTTCCAGGGCAAGCTCATTGCCGAGGTCGCGACGAAGCTTTTCGGTTGACGTTTACGCTTCCTGCCACTGCGACCGCCGCCAATGACTCGGACTCTGTCCGACCAGACGGCGGAACAGGTTGCACAGGTGGGCCTGGTCCGAGAGGCCGCAGGCCAGGGCGATCTGGCTGAGCGGCTCGCGGGTCTGCAGCATCAGGGTCTGCGCACGTTCCACGCGGCGACGCATGATGTAGGCGTGCGGCGGATCGCCGAAGGTGTCCTTGAAGGCCCGACAGAAATAGCTGCTCGACAGCCCGGCGATCGTGGCCAGGTGGTCGATGGTGATGGCGAAGCCGAGGTTTTCCTCGACATGGCTCGCCACGCGGCGGGCCTGCCACGGCGCCAGTCCGGCGCCGACACGGCGGCGCGCCACCGGCGCGGCTTGCGGCTGGCTCTCTTCGCGATCCAGCAGGGCGGCCACGCGTGCCACGCAGGCGCGGGTCGTGGCGAGGTCGGTCTCGACGGCCGTCAGGGCCTGTTCGAGCAAGCGGGCGACAGTCGGCTCCTGCTCGGAGGCGGGGGTGTCGATCGCGAAGGGCGCCAGGGCATGCATGGCACCGGCGGTGCGCGCACCGCCGGTGCCGGCGAAGGTATGGGTTTCGTATCGCATCAGCGTGAGCTCCACGGCAAGGGCGTGGGCGTTCTGCCCACCCTTGCAGACTAGACGCGATGCAGGGGTGTACTGAATTCTACAAAGGGACTGTAAAGCTCATACCAAAGGGTTAACCCGGGCTGTTCTGGAATATCTTGTAGCTGTCGTGCCGTAACGGTCAAAAACCATCACCGGCGTGCAAGACGGTGTGACCTCATTCGGACACGCTTCAGGCCGAATCTGCACAAGACAAACACACCGAGCCAAACCGCGATGCCACCTTACCGACCCCTGCAAGCCAGTGCCGGCGGCTCACTCGTCGGGCCACGCCGGGCCGTGGCCGGACTGTTGATGACGGCCGGCGCCCTGCTGGCGCTGGCCGTGTTCCTGGTCGATACGTTCACCCCACTTCAAGGCGCGGTGGCCGTGGTGTACCTGGTCGTCGTCCTGTTGGTGGCCGCCAGCGGCAGTCGTCGCGCGATCGGCGGCGCGGCGTTCGGCTGCATGGGGTTGACCATCGTGTCCTTCGTCCGTGGCCACGGCTTTCCCGCCCTGGATGCGGCCATGCTGCGTTGCCTGGTGAGCCTTGCCGCCATCGCGATCACGGCGGTGCTCTCGTTGCGCGCGCGCGACCGCCTGGCGACCATCGCCGGGCAGGCCCGGCTGATCGAGCTGACCCACGATTCGATCTACGTGCGCGACATGGACGATGTGATCGTGCTGTGGAATACCGGTGCCGAGCAGCTCTACGGCTGGACGGCGAGCGAGGCCATGGGGCGGCGCGCCCTCGACCTGCTCGGCACCGCGCTGCCCGGTCATCACACCTGCGTGGATGCGGCGCTGTTCAGTACGGGACGCTGGGAAGGCGAGGTGACCCAGCGACACCGGGACGGACGCCTCGTGGTCGTTGCCGCGCGTTGCGCGCTGTTACGCGACGATCGCGGCAAGGCCCGGGTGATTCTCGAAGCCGGCACCGACGTGACCGCCCGCCGCGCGGCGGATGCCGCGCTCAGTGACAGCGAGCGCCGCTATCGCAGCATGTTCGAGAAAGCCCGCTTTTCGTTCTGGGAAGAGGACTGGACCCTGGTCATGGCGCGCATCGCGACGCTGCGCGAGGAGGGCGTCGCCGATCTTGCCGCCTATCTGCAGGCCAACCCGGCCTTCGTCCGCGAATGCTGCCACTTGACCCAGGTCACCGACGTCAACGATGCGACTGTGCGCATGCTCGGTGCCGGGTCCCGCGAGGCCCTGCTCGGCCCCCTCGACCGGTTCCTGCCCGCCTCCGATACGACCTTCGGCCGGGTGATCCTGACCATTGCGCAGGGGGGCGGGGTGGCGGAGGGCGAGACGCATATCGTCAACCTGAAGGGCGAACGGCTGACCGTGTTGTTTGCCCTGAACATGCCGCTCGGTCCGACGCGCGTCGACCGCGTGCTGGTCAGCGTGGTCGACATCACCGACCGCAAGCGCGCCGAACGCGCCCTCATGGCCGTGCAGTCGGAACTGGCCCAGGCCGCGCGTATTACGGCACTGGGCGAGATGAGTGCCTCGATCGCGCATGAGGTGAACCAGCCGCTGGCCGCCATCGTCACCCATGGCGAGGCCAGTCTGCGCTGGCTGCGCCGTCCCTCGCCGGACCTGCTCGAAGCCTGCCACGCCATGGAGCGGGTGGTTCGCGACGCCCGTCGGGCCAGCGAGGTGGTGCACCGGGTGCGCAGCCTGGCCAGCAAGGAGCCGCGGCAGCACGTGCGCTTCGACCTGGCCGCGCTGATCGCCGAATGCGCGTTGCTGCTGGACGGCGAGATGGCCCAGCATCACGTCATGCTGAGTGTCGATATAGCCCCCGAAGCACCCTTGCCCCGCGGCGATCGCGTGCAGTTGCAACAGGTGGTACTGAACCTCATGGGTAACGCCATCCGTGCGATGTCGTCGGTGGATGGTCCACGCTCGCTGATCGTGCGTGCCCGCCCGGACGGTGACGACGGCATCCTGATCGAGGTCGAGGACAGCGGAACCGGCATCGCCGAGGATATCGCCGCGCATCTGTTCGATGCCTTCGTCACCTCGCGTGGCGGCGGCATGGGCATGGGTCTTGCCATTTGCCGGTCCACGGTTGAATCTCATGGCGGACGCCTCTGGGCCACGAACCGACCGGAAGGCGGGGCGACCTTTCATTTCACGCTGCCCGTCGCGGTGGCCGAGGAGGCTGGCGCGTGACCCGAATGCCTCCCCCCCTGACCCCGGCACAGGCGCCGGTGGTCTGCATCGTCGACGACGATGCAGCGGTGCGCGAAGCGCTGGATTCCTTGTTCCGTTCGGTCGGCCTCAATGTGGCCGCCTTCGGCAGCGCGGCGGATTTCCTGGCCCGCGAGAACGCCAACGCCCCTGGCTGCCTGGTCCTGGACGTACGCCTGCCCGGCGTGAACGGCCTGGATTTCCAGGCCCAGCTGGCGGCCATGGACAACCCGCTGCCGATCGTTTTCATGACCGGTCACGGCGACATCCCCATGTCGGTGCGGGCGATGAAGGCGGGCGCGCTCGACTTTCTTTCCAAGCCGTTCCGCGACCAGGACATGCTCGACGCGGTGAGCATGGCGATCGAGCGTGACGCCGCCGGTCGCCGCGATGCCGACGCGATCGGCGCCCTGCGCCAGGCTTATGCGTCGCTGACCCCGCGCGAGCGCGAGGTCATGCACCACGTCACCGCGGGCCTCATGAACAAGCAGGTGGGCGGCTTGCTGGGGCTGTCCGAAATCACTGTGAAGATCCACCGCGGCAACGTGATGCGCAAAATGGCCGCCCGTTCGCTGGCCGAGCTGGTGCGCCAGGCCGAGGCGCTCGCCAGCCACCCGTAACACCAAGGGTGTGACATACCGCACACCTCCGTATGATTCCCATCGGGGGGCGAGGGGTGCACTGTAAGCCCGCACGATGGTGCTGGATGAGGACGACAGCTTGGCCGCGAACAGGATTGTGGCGATCGTTGACGACGACGAGGCGGTCCGCCTGGCGACCGCCAGCCTCGTGCGATCGCTGGGACATGAAGTGCGAGGCTTCGCGTCCGCCGAAGATTTCCTCCGCCCCGGCGGCGACGAAGGGGTCGACTGTCTCGTCACCGACGTCCACATGCCGGGCATCGATGGCACCACGCTCCAGCGCCGGTTGATCGAACGCGGCCGCACCTATCCGATCGTCTTCGTTTCCGGTTTCCTCGACGACGCCGTGCGTGAGAGCGTGATGGCCGCCGGTGCCTTCTGTTACCTCGGCAAGCCATTCCAGGGCGATACCCTGGTCACCTGTCTGGAGCGCGCCCTCTCCAGCGGCAACCCGCCCACCGCCGCCTCCACACCCCTGTAGGAGCCGATTCATCGGCGATCCCGCGCTAGCGGGCAAGGTTGTCGCGAGCACCCTATCGCCGATGAATCGGCTCCTACAGGGAGGGGGCTGGCAGGGTGGAGAGGTCACTCGCATCCGGTTACGCTCGGCGCCATGACACTCATTATCTTCCTGCTGCTGCTCCTCATCGCGCTGATCCTGCTCTGGCGCCGTCGTCCGGGCGCCGGCTCCGCATGGCTGGGCCTTGGCATCGCCTGGCTGTTCTTTGCCGGCTGCGGTCCGCTCACCGGAATGCTCCTTGGCAACCTGCAATCCGGATTCGCACCGGATGTCGCGCAGTGGGGCCAGCGCAACGTCATCATCCTGCTCGGCGCGGGCACGGTGCGCAGTGGGGCCGGCGCGATCGAGCCGAGCCTCTATGCCAACGGGCGAATTCTGCGTGCGGCCGAGCTTTACCGCTCGTGCAAGGTCACCGGTGGCGACTGCAAGGTTGAGGTGAGCGGTGGCGACGCCATGAAGCTCAAGCAGGCCGAGGCCGATGTGTATGCGATTTCGTTGGATCGACTCGGCGTGCCGCGCAGCGACATGATCCTCGAAACGCAGAGCATGAACACCTTCCAGAATGCGCAGTTCACCAAGCCTTTGCTGATGACCTACGGCGCCGACAAGGTCGTGCTGGTCTCCTCGGCCGTGCACCTGAAGCGAGCGGTGCTGTACTTCGCCCACTTCGCCATCCACGGTGAGCCGGTGCGTGGCGACTACGTCACGGCCCGCTACGACTGGCTGCCCGGCTCGGACAATCTCTCCTACGCGGACTTCGCCCTCCACGAATACATCGGCATCGCCCGGTACCACTTCTACAATGCGATGGGCTGGAACGTTCCGAAGATTCCTGAAGAAAGCGTGACCGCGCAGACACATACGTAACAATCGCAGCTTTATGCTGCTTCACCGTCCGCCACGGACAGCGAACCCCAGGAGATGCCCGTGAAGTCTCGTTACATCCTCGCCGCACTGCTTGCCACCGCCGCTGTCGCCCCGGCCGCCGTTTTCGCCCAGCAGGCCGCTCCGGCCCCGGCCGCCCAGCCCGCTCCGGCCGCCAACCCGGCGTCGCAGATTCCCCCGGCCGACAAACAGGCCATCCAGAACTACAACCTCAACGACGACGTGTTCAGCCGCATCGTCAAGGTCTCGCAGGAAGCGAAGAAGGAAGGCATCAAGCCGAAGGACGCCAAGACCGATTTCTCGAAGATCCATTCGCTCGACGATCTCGCCGCGCAGATCACCGCCGCCGATCCGCGCATCGAGCCCCTGATCAAGAAGTACGGTTTCACCCCGCGTGAGTTCCTCCTCGCCAACCTGGCGGTGACCAATGCGGCCATCGCCTCGGAAGCGAAGAACAATCCGCAGATGGCGGCCTACGTGGACCAGTCGAAGGTAAACCAGAAGAACGTGGCCTTCTATGAGTCGCACAAGTCGCAGATCAATGCGCTGATGAACGAAGACGCCACCGGCAACTGAATGCGGCAGCCGGTTATCGCCGGCGACTCGGCAAACGAAAAAGGGCGAGACCTTGCGGTCCCGCCCTTTTTCACGCCTGAAGGTTTAATGCGTACCGGTGTCAGTGCGTACCGTGCAGCGCGTGCTTGAGGTCGCGCATCTGGTCGTGGCCGCTCTTCACCGAGACATAGGCCTCGTTGATCAGCGAACGGGTACCCGCGGTGACGTCGGTGTCCTTCAGCGCGTCTTCGTACTTCGCCTTGATGTGGTCTTCGCCGCGCTCGACTTCGTCGACGATGGCGGTGTCGTCCTTCGAGCTCATCTTGGCGCGCAGTTCGACGAACATGCGATGCGCCTTGGCCAGGACGGTGCCATCGTCTTCCGGCTTGCCGCCGAGCGAGCTGACCTGCTGCTGCAGACGCTGGGCAACCTGGCGGCGTTCGGCAGCACGGCTCTGGAACGACGCCGCATAACGGGTGTTCTCGGCGTCCTTCGCCGCCTCGCCATAGCCTTCGGCGCTGTCGATCGTGGTCTCGATGAGGCTGTTGAGAACCTTGATGTCGTGGTCGGTGCTGGTCATGGTGGTGGCTCCTTGTGTGACTCACGATGAGTCGTTTGGGGACGTCAAGCTTCGCCGCGCAGGGGTGCACGGATTCGTGAAATGGACGTCGCGCGCATCAACACACGGTGGGCACGGTTCATGGTCCGACGGTGCATACTCGATCTTCACGACATACTTGGAATCACGTTCATGGCATCGAATCGTCGTCGCGCGCTCGTCACCGGCGCATCCGCCGGCATCGGCGAAGCGTTCGCCCGGGAACTGGCCCGCCGCGGTCACGACCTCGTCCTCACCGCGCGCCGTGCCGATCGTCTCGAAACGCTCGCGACCGAGCTGCGCGATCGCCACGGTATCGAGGCCATCGTCGCGCCGCTGGATCTGTCGCGAACCGATGGTCCCGAAGCCCTGGTGGCTGCCCTGGAAGCGCAGGGTCTGGCAATCGACGTGCTGATCAACAACGCCGGCTACGGCGTTACCGGCTATCTCGAAGAACAGCCCTGGGCGACGCATGCGGCCTTCATCCAGGTGCTCATGACGGCACCGACCGAGTTGGTCTATCGGCTCATTCCCGGCATGAAGGCGCGTGGCTACGGTCGCATCGTCAACGTCGCTTCGCTGGCCGGCCATGTGCCGGGGTCGGCAGGCCACACGCTGTATGCGGCTTCCAAGGCGTACCTGATCAAGTTCTCGCAGTCGCTGGCGCTGGAAGGAAAGGCCAGCGGCGTGCACACCACGGCGGTGTGCCCGGGTTTCACCTATTCCGAGTTCCACGATGTCACCGGCTCCCGCGACCTGGTCTCGAAGATGCCGGGCTTCATGTGGATGGACGCCCCGACCGTGGCCCGGCAGGGCCTGGACGCCGTGGAAGCGGGCAAGGCGGTATACGTGAACGGAGCGGTGAACCGGGCGATCAAGGCCATGTTCAAGCTGTTGCCGGACGGCCTGGCCCTGAAAATGATCGAGCGGCAGGGCAAGCGTTACCGTTCCGGCCCGCATTCGGGATAACCCCGGCCTGTTCGGTCGACCCGTGACCTCTGGCATAGGCCGCGCGCCCCTTCGGGGGCTAGCCTCGTCCGGTTTGCGGCGCTTTCCGCGCCGCCCTGCCGTCACGGGGACCATCGATGTCGATTTCACGCAATGCGGCGCTTTCCGGCGCCGTCCTCCTCAGCCTGATCGGGGCCAACGCCTCGGCCCAGACAGTCACCACCGACGATTACCGCCGCGCGGACTCGTTCCTGGCCACCAACACGGCACCGCTGGTGGACCACTCGGTCACCAAGGTCACCTGGACCGACGACAGCCACTTCTGGTATCGCGACCACGACAAGGATGGCGATCAGTTCATCATGGTGGATGCCTCCACCGGCCAGGCCACGCGCGCCTTCGATCGCGACAAGGTCGCGGCAGCGCTCTCCACGGCGACCGGCAAGAAGGTCGACGCGGCCAAGTTGCCGGTCACGACCTTCGTCGTCCGTCCGGACGGCGGCCTGGATATCACCTCCCGCGGCAAGCACTACCTCTGCGACAAGGCCGTCGACAAGTGCGAGCGGGCCGCGGCGAAGAAGGATGCCAACGGCAAGGCTTACGGTGAAGAGCCGGGTCTGGTTTCGCCGGACGGCAAGTCCGAAGCCTTCGTCCGCGACTGGAATCTCTGGGTGCGCGACGTGGCCAGCGGTGCGGAAACGCAGCTGACCACCAACGGCGTCAAGGACTATGGCTACGCCACCGACAACGCCGGCTGGAAGCACACCGACGAAGCCATCGGCGTGTGGTCGCCGGACTCGACCAGGTTCGCGACCTTCCAGCAGGACCAGCGCAAGACCGGTGAGATGACCCTGGTCAGCACCAACGTCGGTCATCCCAAGGTCGACACCTGGAAGTACCCGCTACCGGGCGACAAGGACGTGACCATGATCGAGCGCGTCGTGATCGACGTGCCGACGAAGAAGACCGTGCGCTTCAAGATGCCCGCCGACCAGCATCGCTCGACGATCTGCGACGACGTGTCGTGCAGCCCGGGCCTGTGGGACGACGTGCGCTGGGCCGCCGATGGCAAGAGCATCGCCTTCGTCTCCACCTCACGCGACCACAAGCAGGAATGGTTCCGCGTGGCTAACCCGGAAACGGGCGACGTGCGCGAGGTGTTCGGCGAGAAGGTAAAGACGTACTTCGAAAGCGGCAATGAAATGGTCAACTGGCAGTACGTGCCCGAGACCGACCAGGTGATCTGGTTCTCCGAGCGGAGCAACTGGGGCCACCTGTACATGTACAGCCTGAAGACCGGCAAGCTCGAGCACGCGATCACCACCGGCGACTGGAACGTCACCCAGGTGCTGCGTATCGATCCGAAGACGAAGACCATCTGGTTCCGCGGCGTCGGTCGCGAGAAGGGCGTCGATCCGTACTACCAGTCGTTCTACAAGGTGGGCTTCGACGGCAAGGGCCTGACCCTGCTCACCCCGGAAAAGCTCGACCATTCGGTGTCGATGTCGAAGGACGGCACTTACTTCTTCGATGCGTACTCCACGGTCGATACGCCCCCCGTCGCCGTGGTTCGCCGCGCCGACACCGGTGCGACGGTGAAGGAAATCGCGCGTGCCGACATCTCGCGCCTCAAGGCCACCGGCTGGGTCCCGCCGACATCGTTCACGGTGAAGGCGCGTGACGGCAAGACCGACCTCTACGGCCAGATGTTCAAGCCGACCCGTTTCGATCCGTCGAAGAAGTATCCGCTCATCGTCTACATCTATCCGGGTCCGCAGGTCGGTTCGGTGCGTACGCGCAGCTTCCTGCCCTCGCATGGCGACAACCAGGCGCTGGCCGAACTCGGTTTCGTGGTGATCGCGGTGGATGGCATGGGCACGCCGCTTCGCTCGAAGGCGTTCCACGATGCCTACTTCGAGAACATCGGCGACAACACGTTGCCCGACCAGGTCGCCGCGGTGAAGGAACTGACGAAGAAATACAGCTGGCTCGACGCCGACAAGGTCGGTATCTGGGGCCATTCCGGCGGCGGCAACGCCACGGCCACCGCGATGTTCCGCTACGCGGACGTGTTCAAGGTGGGTATCTCGGAGTCCGGCAACCATGACAACCGCAACTACGAAGACGACTGGGCCGAGAAATGGCAGGGTCTGCTGGTCACCGACAAGGACGGCAAGTCCAACTACGACGACCAGGCCAACCAGAAGTGGGCCGCGGGCCTGAAGGGTCACCTGATGATCGCCCACGGCACGTTCGACGATAACGTGCCGCCGTACGAGTCCTTGCTTGTCGTCGACGCGCTGATCAAGGCGAACAAGGACTTCGACCTGGTGATGATTCCGAATGCCCATCACGGCTACGGCGCCGCCACCACGTACATGACCCGCCGTCGCTGGGACTACTTCGTCCGCAACCTCGCCGGCGGCACGCCGCCGAAGGAATACCAACTGACGCCGATGACGCCACCCGGCGGTTGATGTTCGGTCTCCGCGCTTGAACGACGAAAGCCCCGCTGCGAAGCGGGGCTTTTTTTCGGTTACAACGAAAAATGCCGGGGACGCCGAAGGCATCGGTTCACTCAGCGGCTGATGCCGCGGCGAGCGCAGACGTGGCGGCGCAGAGCCTTCGGTGCCCACCCTCGCTGCTCAGACAGGTCCTCCGCGTTCGGTGCGGAAGGCCGCTTCGCGGCCGGTGTCTTATATGGCCTGCGGCCGCTCACTTGTGCGGAACTCGCCTCGAGGGTGGGCACCGAAGACTCTCCCGAGCCGTGAGGTTCGCGTGGGTCGAGCCAAAGCGCGCGGCAGCATCACCAGCAAGCACGCCGACACACGCGCGACGAAGGTATTGGGCAACCGGGTACCAGCAACCGCGTCCGC
>NZ_DATLIW010000031.1:0-84480 GCF_035539195.1 Luteibacter sp. | reverse complement strand
CGTATCGAATGGCCTTCGGCCAGGATCAGATGCACGGCCTCGTCCCGCTGAGCCTGCGTAATGTCTTTGCGTCCCATGGTTCACCTCGTTCTGGCTGCGAATCCCTTTGGGATGTCCAGAAAAATTAGACCACTTCAGGGCGCCAAGGTCTCCCCGCGAAGCGCCCAAGTGTACAAAGCGATGGCGAAGCCGAGCCCTGGGCGAAGTGCGAGGTGCGAACGAAGGCCCGGCATGCCGAGCGCCAGGCCCCCCGGTAATCCGTGAAGAACCAAAAAAAAAGCCTCGAGGACCGGTGGTCTTCGAGGCTTCAGTTCGTTCGATAAGTGGTGGAGCCTGGGGGGATCGAACCCCCGACCTCGTCATTGCGAACGACGCGCTCTCCCAGCTGAGCTAAGGCCCCACGAGCCGGTGATGTTAGCAGGGGTTTTTGGCCTCGCCAAGAGCCGGGGCCACGCCGCCATCCAGCTCTGGCGGATGCCCCCGGTGTTCCGGCCACGTCGTCGCTGGCGGTCGTCACCGCCGCTGCGATGGCCTTACGCTTTGATATAACGCGGAGCTGGGGTACCCGTCTGGGTGGCGGCGAACAGCGAGGCGCGCGCGTTGTCGTAGGCGGTCCACAAACCTTCGTCGGCGACCGAAGGCCAGGTGACGGTCTCGCCGCTGTCCAGGCCGACGAGCGACGCGTCAACCATATCTTCGGCACTCATGATCGACTCTTGACGCAGCGCGGACAGTGGGATGCCGGAGACCTCTTCGGACCAGATCTCGGTGGCGGTCGACGCCGGCAGGACCAACTGCACCTTGATGCCGGTCTCGGCGAGTTCGGACTGCAGGCCGCGGGTGAAGGCGAGTACATAGGCCTTGGTACCGCTGTAGACGGCGCTGATCGGGAGCGAATGCACGGCGAGCACGGAGGCCACGTTAACGATGGTGCCTTCATTGCGTGCAACGAAGCCCGGCAGGACAGCCTGCGTGAGACGGGTGAGGGCGGTGATGTTCAGGGCCACCTGCGAGTGCGCATCTTCGACGGACGTGTCCTTCAATGGACGGAAGCGTGCCAGGCCTGCATTGTTGACCAGCATTTGCACGCTGCTATCGCTCCCGAGGATGGTTTCGACCTTGGCAATGTCCGCATCCTTCTCGAGATCGGCGGCCAGCACGCGCACGTCGATGCCATGGGCCTTGGTGAGTTTTTCGGCCAGCGAAGCGAGGCGGTCGGCACGTCGGGCGACCAGGACGAGGTCGTAGCCCCGGGCAGCGAGGCGCTGGGCATAGACGGCGCCGATGCCAGAGGAGGCACCGGTGACAAGGGCGGTTTTCTTGGAAGAGGACATGATCGACTGCTCCGGGGATATAGGTTGAGGGCTCAAGCAAAAGGTTGAGTGCTCAGCTTTATAGGGGCGGACGGGTCACTTGTCAATGCTTCGGTGCTCAACCATTCTTGCGCCATGGCGAAGACCTCCAAGAAAGCGAACGCACCGACCACCGTGGTCGACAAGGCGGCGGCGGACGCCAGCGCCTTCCTGGCGCTCGCCTGCACGAACACGGCCCTGCGGCGGGCCGCCCGGCGCCTCGGCAATCTCTACGACGACGCGCTCGCCCCGGTGGGCCTGAAAGCCACCCAGGTCGGCATGCTTGCGGACATCGAGCGTCTCTCCGTCGCCGATGAGGGTCGATCTCCAACACTGCAGGACCTGGCTACCAAGCTCGGCCTGCAAATCTCCGCGGTGACCCATGCCCTGAGACCACTCGTCAGGGATGGACTGATCGTCTTGTCACCTGATGAAGAGGACCGGCGCGCCAAGCGCGCCTCGTTGACCACCAAGGGCGTGACCCTGTTGCATCGGGCGCTCCATCTCTGGGCCGCCGCGAACCGGCAGGTCGAGGACGTGCTCGGCAGCGACTCCGCGAACGCTTTACGGACACTCGCTGACTACGTGTCGTCCGACGCATTCCTTGCCGCCTACAGCGGCGGTGACGATGAAGGCGGCAAGCCGAGCTGAGTCACTGGCGAGTGGGCGATATTAATAGTGCCCCGAATTCGTCCTAATGGCGGCGTTGTAAATATGCTGTAAAATAAGCATGAGAATCTTCTGCGGTGGCGAAGGCGTATCGATTATTTCGTGCGTTTGGCCGCAATAAAAAACTGATTTCGCAACATTCGCCCGGTCAATGTCGACTGGGCTTTTTTATGCCCACGAAACACGTGTGAAATTGCGTGTTTCAGCAAGTATTACGCAGTAATGACAGCAGGAATCGCACTTGCCTTCGATTATCGAAAGATAACGTCGAGTGGGGAAGTGCGGGCAACGATTCAACCCTTGCATCTCAGGAAACTCCAGTGAAAAGAAACCATCTCTCCTTGGCGATCGCGGTCGTCTTTTCCATGACCGCGGCTTCGGTCTGGGCACAGGACGCGGCAAACCAGTCCGACACCACGACGACCGCGCCGGCGCAGCGCAGCGCCTCCAGCACATCGAACACGACGGCCTCGAACGACACCCGTCGCGTGCAGCAGATGAGCAGCGTGCAGGTCCAGGCGGACAGCCTCAGCCTGGGCTCCGGCCTGATGTCGGTGCAGACGGCGGCCAAGGCGGTTTCGACGATCACGCGCGATGCCATCGTCAAGGCTTCGCCAGGCGCGAACTTCACCCAGATGATCGGCTCGATCCCGGGTGTGAATGCCGCGACGGATGACGTCACCGGGCTGGCCAATGGCCACTACACGATCCGCGGCTTCGACTCGTCGGATATCGGCATGACGCTCAATGGCGCCCCGATCACCGATTCGGGCAGCTATTCGGTGTACGCCACCGAATACGGCGACAGCGAGAACATGGGCGACATCACGGTGTTGCAGGGTATCCCGGATATCGACATGCCCGATTCCGGCGCCAGCGGTGGCCATATCGGCTGGGCGACGATCGACCCCTCGCACAAGGCCGGCGTGGACTTCACCCAGAGCCTGGGCAGCAACGATTACCGCCGCACCTTCATCCGCCTGAACACCGGCGACACCGGCCCGGTGCGTTCGTGGATCTCGTACTCGCGCAACACGGCCGACAAGTGGCGCGGTCCGGGCGACATGGAAGTGACCAAGGTCGATGGCAAGTCGGTGTGGACGATCGACGACAACAACTCGATCAGCGCCTCGCTGCAGTACAACCGCGAGAACAATATCAACTACCGCTCGCTGACCAAGGCGCAGGTGGCCCAGAACGGCTATCACTACGACTATCTCAATACCTGGATGCCTGGTAGCTCGACCGCCGCGATCAACAACAATACGTACTACTACGGCCTTCGCACCAACCCGTTCAAGAGCTACCTGGCCAGCCTCGACGGCGAGTTCAAGTTCAGCGACAGCCTGCGCCTCTCCGTCGTGCCTTACTTCTGGTACGGCAATGGCGGCGGCGGTGCCGGCGCCACGGTGAACGAGAGCCCGACGGGCGCGGATCGCTTCGGCTACGCCAACCAGGACGTCAACAACAACGGTGTGGTCTCCGCCAACGACAAGGGCGTGGTCTATTCGTATTCGGCCGCGCTCACGTATCGTCCGGGCATCATCGCCAAGTTCAACCAGGACCTGGGCCAGGACAACAGCCTCGAATACGGTGTGTGGTATGAGCGTTCGCGCAAGAGCCAGTCGGACCTCTACGGCCTGGTGAACGGCGAAGGCACCCCGGCGTCCATCTGGGGCGACGACAGCTTCGTGACCTATCCCGGCAGCGGCCTCGGCCAGAAGGTGTACAACGAGTACACCAACACCGAGATCAAGAAGGGCTTCGTCACCGACAACTGGACACCGAACGACTTCTGGACCTTCACCGCGGGCGTGAGCTACCTGTGGACGAACCGTACGGGCTTCGCGCAGGAATACCCGGGTTCGATCGCCGGTGCCGTGACCAAGCGGCAGTTCACCACGGACGTGGACAAGAACTGGCACAAGGTATTGCCGACCGCCGGCGTCAAGTTCCAGATGGACGAGCGCAACCAGTTCTACATCGGCAGCGGCAAGACCTTCCGCGCGCCGCCGAACACGGTCCTCCTGTTGAATTCGCTGGCCAACCAGGAAGCTGCGAACAAGCCGGAAACGGCGTGGAATACCGATCTTGGCTGGCGTTTCTACGGCGATGCGCTCTCGGTCAGCGCCGATGTCTACCGCAGCAACTACAACAACAAGCAGGAAAGCGCGTTCGACGAGACGACGGGGTACACGTATTACACGTCGATCCACCGCATGCACATGCAGGGCTTCAGTTCCGAGGCGAGCTACAAGCTGAGCCAGGACTGGACGGCGTATGCGTCGTATACGTACACCCAGGCCAAGATCGTCGGCAACATCGATGGTGGCGGCGACGGTATCTATCCGGCCAACGGCAAGACCATGCCCGATACCGCCCGCAACATCGGCAACGTCAGCATCGGCTACGACGATAACGCTCACCTTTGGGCCACGTTGTCGGCGCGCGTCACCAGCTCGCTTTACGGTGACTACCTCAACACCGAGCGCGTCGGTGGCTTCACCCAGTTCAACCTGGCCGGCGGCTATCGCTTCGGTGACTGGGATGCGCTGAAGTCGCCATACATCAAGGTCAACGTGAGCAACCTGACCGATCGCAAGGCGTTCTCGTATGTCAGCTCGGCACAGTTCCTCGCCACGACCCAGGGCTCGCTATACACCAGCTCGCCGACCTACGGTCTGCTGCAGCCGCGCGCGTTCATGGTGACGTTCGGGGCTTCGTTCAACTGAAGCCGCTTGTGGAAGAGGTCGGTCCCGCGAGGGGCCGGCCTCTTTTGTGTTCATCGTGGATTACTGGGGGCCGGGCGCTCGGCATGCGGGCCATTCTTTCGCACCTTGCGCCTCGCTCGCCTTCGGCCTCGCGGGGCTCGGCTTCGCCATCGCTTTGTACACTTGGGCGTTTCGCGGGGAGACCTTGGCGCCCACCCTCGCTGCTCAGACAGGTCCTCCGCGTTCGGTGCGGAAGGCCGCTGCGCGGCGTGTCTTATATGGCCTACGGCCGCTCACTTGTGCGGAACTCGCCTCGAGGGTGGACGCCAAGGTCTCTCACGACGATACGGTCGAGTGCAAGGAGAGCCGGTGCGGGATGCGTCGTCGGCCCCGGCCGCGCCCGGAACACCCGGGCGAAGCGGAAGCGGTTGCTGGTATACGGTTGCCAAACACCTTCGTCGCGCTTGTGTCGGCGTGCTTGCCGGCGATGCCGTGGCGCGCTTTGGCTCGACCACGAGAGCCTCACGGTTCGGGAGAGCCTTCGGTGCCCACCCTCGAGGCGAGTTCCGCACAAGTGGAGCGGCCGTAGGCCAAATAGATACATGGGCCGCGCAGCGGCCTTTCCGGTACGAAACGCGGAGGACCTGTCTGAGCAGCGAGGGTGGGCACCGAAGACTCTGCGCCGCAACGTCCCAGCCCGCTGCCGCGGCATCAGCCGCTGAGTGGACCGATGCCTTCGGCGTCCCCGGACCTCCACGAAGAACCTCTTTTTTACGTAGGGTCGCGGAGTGTGATCTTCAGTCCGGCAGGAGGCCTGCGAGGCGGTCGTGCAGGACGCCACGACGCCAGCCTTCGAGGGCTTCGGGCCACGCGCCTGTCATCACGTATTCCTCCATGGAGCGGCGCGAGCAGAGCAGGCCGGGCGGGAGGTCGAGCTGGGTGGCGAGCTGGTCGATCACGCTGCGCATTTCGTTGATCGCGCGCTTGGCGTCGCCGACAGGATGGCCGACGACGGGAGCGGTGGATTCGATCTCATCGGCGCCCAAGGGACGCAGGAGCAGATCGAACAGTTCCTTGCGCTGGGGCGCACGCAATGCGCGCGTACCGCGCACGCGCTCGTCGAGGTTGGCGGCATCGCGTGGCAGGCTGCTGGTGAGGTCGAGTGCCTGCGCGTCCTCGAGCAACCAGGAGCGGGGTTTGTCGAGTTCGCGCGCGGTGGTTTCGCGCCAGCGCAGCACGCGGCGCAGCAGGGCCTGCTTTTCGGGCGCCCATTCCGCGGCGCTCTTGAAACTGCGCTGCGGCTGCAGATCGCCTTCGCGTTCACTGGCGCGGCGTTTCATGCGGGCGCAGTCTTCGGCATGCCAGGCAGTACGGTCGCGCTCGGCGAGGCGTTCGCTGAGGATCGCGTGAACTGGGTGCAGATGGACGACATCGAGCGTGGCGTAGAGTTTCTGCGATTCGGTGAGCGGGCGTTGCAGCCAGTCGCTACGTGTCTCGCCCTTGTCCAGCTCGGCGCCGACCAGCTCCGCGACGAGCGCACGGTAGCTGATGCCCAGGCCCATGCCGACGAAAGCCGCGGCGATCTGCGTGTCGAACAGGGTATGCGGGCCCTCGGGCAGGAAAGGCGACATGGCCTCGAGGTCTTCACCGGCGCTGTGCATCACCGTGACCACCGGGTGATTGGCGAAGGTGGGCTGCAGCACGTCGCCGAGCGGGAAGGCGACCGGGTCGATCAGGGCGTAGCGGTTGTCGTGAGCCAGCTGGAGCAAGGCGAGCTGCGGGTAGAAGGTATTGCGCCGCATGAACTCGGTGTCGAGGCCGACGATGGCCGTCGGGCCGACAGGGGCCAACCAGGTGGCCAGTTCGTCGTGGTTGTCGATCCACGGTGCGGCGGGAGCGAGGTCGCTCGATGTCATTCCTGCTTCCTTGTGCATGCATGGAGCACGTGCGACGTTCGTGTTGCCCTGCCGCACGCGATTCTCTAAGGTGGCAGCGCACGATAGCAGGCCCGCACGGAACAGCCCACCATGCCGAACACCGAAACCGTCCGCCGACAGCGCGCCATTGGCGGCGCCTTGGGTGTGGCCGTGCTCGGTTTTGCCTTGTTCTATCACTTCTTTCCGCAGCTGCTGCACGTCCAACCGGGCCAGAACACGCCACGCTCGCCGATGCGGGGGCAGCCGACGACGATGGGTTTCGATCAGCGCCCGCAGGCCGCACCGGGGGCCATCGTGTCGGAAATCGATGCCGGACCCCCGATCATGCTCGCCCCCGCTTCGGTGATAGCCGCGCGCCGCCGCGAGAAAACCAACGAGGTCGATCTGCCGGCACAGAAGACCCCCGATTCGCCGGAGCTGACCGCCTTGCTCGACCGCGCCGACAAGGCCCTGCAGGCGGATCGCCTGGTGGGTGGCAAGGACAGCGCCGCGGCGATGTTCCTGGCGGTGCTCAAGCAGAAGGCCGACAGCCAGCGCGCACTCGGTGGCATGGATGAGGTTCGCGCGCGGCTCGCCGCGGAGATCGAGCAGGACATCGCCCTGGGCGATGCCGACGCCGCACGCGATGGCCTCACGGCACTCAAGGCCTTGCCGGGGAACACCACCCAGGTCGCTCCGTTGCAGGAGAAGCTCGCGGTGCTGGACAAGGTACGGCCGATGCTGGGCAAGGCAGCCAGCCAGTTGCAGCAAGGCAAGGCCGAACAGCCGCGCGGCGACAGCGCGTTGGATACCTATCGCGAAGTGCTTCAGCTCGATCCGGACAACGCCGTGGCGGAGCAGGGCATCATCCAGGTCCAGCGCGCGGTGCTCGACAAGGCGCTTGCCGCCGTGGCCCAGAACGACTTCACCGCGGCGGATGCCGCCCTGGCCGAGGCCGCGACGATCCTGCCCGAATCGCAAGCCCTGCAGGACACGCGCGGTCGCATCGAAGGCATGCGCCGGCAGAGCGGCTCGGCGATGCTCGCGCAGGCCCGTTCGGCGCTGGACGCAGGCAACCTCGAACTGGCCCAGCAACTGGCGACCAAGGCGCAGCAGATCAGCCCCGATCTCGCGGGCATCGACGACTTCAACGAGCGCGTGACCAATGCGCGTCTTTACGCGAGCTATAAACCCGGCCAGGTCTTCGCCGACCGCTTCGTCGACTCGACCGGACAGGCTCCCGCCCTTGTCGTCCTGCCGACCGGGCACTTCATGATGGGTTCGCCGGATGGCGAACGCGGGCACGATACCAACGAGGCGCCGGCGCACGAGGTCCAGATCGAGAAGGGCGTCGGCATAGGGCGCAGCTCGGTGACGATCGGCCAGTTCCGCGACTTCGTGCGCTCCAGCGGTTACGTGCCGCAATCGCAGTCGCTCGGTGGCGGGAGTGTCTACGACGAGCAGAGCGGTGGCCTACGGGACGAGGCCTCGGCCACCTGGCAGGACGACTACGCGGGCAAGCCGGGACAGGAGCGCCTGCCCGTCATCAATGTGTCGTGGAACGATGCCAAGGCGTATGCGGACTGGCTGTCGCAGCGCACCGGCAAGAAGTACCGGCTGGCCAGCGAGGCCGAATTCGAATACGCCTTGCGTGCCGGCAGCACCACGCGCTACTGGTGGGGAGACGACAATCCCACCGCGCGTGTGGAAAACCTGACCGGCGGCAACGACCGGTCCGGATCGGGCCGCCGTTGGAGCAATGCCTTTGCCGGTTACAAGGACGGCTACTGGGGGCCGGCACCGGTGATGAGCTTCACGGCAAATCCATTCGGTCTCTACGACATGGGTGGCAACGTGTCCGAGTGGGTCGGCGACTGCTGGCACGACAACTACATCCGCGCCCCGCGCACAGGCGAAGCCTGGGTCAACCCGGGTTGTTCCCGGCGCGTGATCAGGGGCGGTTCTTGGGGTAGCGCGCCGGACATGGTCCGGTCCGCCTATCGCCAGGGAGCCGACGCGGACCTGCGCAGCGCACGTGTCGGCTTTCGCGTGGTCCGCGAACTCTGACGTTGCCTCGCAGGTTTGCCGAAACCGCTCCATGTAACGCTTGACGCCGAACCGTTACTGGTTACAAATTCGGTTTCAACGCCCCGACGCCATGAGGGTCCACGCGTGTCTACCTCTATCATCGTTGGCTACCGCCCGTTCCCCGGTCGCACGGATCTGGTCGTTTCGATCCTGCTGGAGATCTACGAAGCGATGCAGCGCGCCGGATTGATCACGGCACGACGGCCCTGGATCATGCGTAGCGAAGAGGGCAACGTGGTCGCGGCTTTCGAGATGACCGACCAGTACTCGTTCGCGGCGTCGGAGAAGCTGCGCGATGTCAGCGTGCTGCGTGCCCGTCTCATGGGTGTCGCCGAGCGCCTGCCGCTGGCCAGTCTCGTGGAGAGCGGCGAACCCTACGCCGAGTTCGAAACCACCACCCACTGACGGCGGGCGCGGGCGATCCGCCGAACTCAGGCACCGATGAGCGGGAGGCGAAGCGTGAAGCAGGTGCCTTCGGCGGCGCTCGAGCACACCGTGAGCGTGCCGCCGTGTGCCCGTGCGATTTCCGATGCGATATACAGGCCCAGGCCGAGACCTGGCCTCGGCGTCGCACTTTCCGGGCGGTAGAACGGCTGGAACAGCATGCCCTGCGTGGCAGGGTCGATCGGGGTGCCGAAATTGGTTACGGCAAGGACGATGGCGTCGTCTTCGGCGCGTCCGTCGACACGAATCGCGCGGCGTGTGTCGCCGTGGGCGATCGCGTTGTTGAGCAGGTTGGCGAGCAGTTGCTGCAGGCGCACCGGATCGAACCGCAAGTTCCCCGGCATGTCCACTTCGCTGACGATCGTGGCAGCGGGATGCGCCGCGGCGACCTCGGTCACGACGCGGGCGACCAGCGCGCCGAGATCGCCCTGGTCCAACTGGGCGACCGGGATGCCCGAGGCAAGACGCGCCCGGGCGAAATCCATGATGTCGTCGATCAGGTCGGCCATGCGCCTGGCACTGGCCGTGATGACTTTCGCGAGCCGCCCCGCTCGCGGTGGCAGGTCCATGTCGGCCAGCGACTCGGCCGCCATGCCAGCAGCCTGCAAGGGGCTGCGCAGGTCGTGGCCGACTACCGCGAGGAACTGTTCACGCAGCACGCCTTCGTCCATGGAGCTGCGCAGGGCGCGCTCGGCATGTGCAAGCCGACCTTCGAGGGCCATGTGCGATGCGATGAGCTCTCCGTAGAGAGTCATCTCCGTGGCCAGCTTTTCCTCGTCGACGGCGAGGGGGCGCGAATCGATAGCGCACAGCGTGCCGAAGAACTCGCCGCCGACCGTGTAGATCGGTACCGACGCATACGATTGGAGGCCGTAGTGCTGCGGCGTGTGATGCTGTGAATAGATCGCGTGCGCACTGGCGTTTCCGAACACGACCGGTTGACGGTGCGAACGGATGTCGTTGCAGATCGTGGTCTCGAGCACGAGGTCCTCGCCGGGCTGTAGCCCGAAGCCTAGCTCGTCGCGCACCGCGCAGGCCGTCCAGCGGTTTTCGGTGACCCGGGCGACGGCGGCGAAGCGCATACCCGTCGCGCGGACGACGGCATCGAGGATGCGAGGCACGACGGACAGACGCGCAATGGCCGCGACCGACTCATCGATATCCGTTTGCAGTATGTCTCCAGGGCCGCCCATGGTCGTGAGTTTAGCCGTTGCGCCCCGTCGACGGCCATGATTCGGTGCTACGCTTTTGTGGACTTTTCGATCCAGAAGTGATGATCCATGGCACGTCCACGTGAATTCGACCGCGATACCGCGCTGCAGCGTGCCATCGAAACCTTCGCCTCGCATGGGTTCGAGGGGACGACGACGCCGATGTTGCTGGAAGCGATGAAGATTGGTCGGCAGAGCCTCTACGACACCTTTGGCGATAAGCGAAGCTTGTACCTGGAAGCGTTACAGCGCTATTCGGAGGAGAGCACCGGGGTCACGCTGTCCGCCATGTTCGCCAGCGACGCCGTGCCGCTGGGTATCGAGCGAGCCTTGCTGGGTTTCGTGGACGACGCGACAACCGGCGCCAGCCCGGCTTGCCTGGGCATTCATGCCATCGCGGAATTCGGCATATCCGAGCCGGCCGTGCGCGCCGTCACCGATGGCGTAGGACATCGGACCCTGCTGGCGTTCGAGAGTCGCCTGCGCGACGGCATCGAACGGGGCGAGTTGGCCGCGGATCTCGACGCGGCGGCGGCGGCGAGATTCCTGCTGGCCACCCTTTCAGGATTGAAGATCGCGGCTCGTGGTGGGGCTTCCCGGGCGGATCTGGAGGGCGTGGTCCGGATCGCCCTGCGGGCGCTTGCGCCATAGCGAAGTAATTGTGGAATGATCAGTCAAGAACAACGTATACTCGGAGCAGGGCGATGACATCCGGCCCGTTGACTGGGTGTGCAGCCTGTTTTTTTTGCCCATTAATTGACTAATCAATCCATAATAGGAGAATTCAATGCACGTGCGACCCTTGGAAGGAAAGACCGCCTTTGTTACCGGTGGCTCCCGCGGTATCGGCGCCGCCATCGTGCGTGGTCTTGCGCTGCAGGGTGCGACGGTGACGTTCACGTACGTGGCGGCAGGTGGCGCGGCTGATGCTCTCGTGGACGACATCAGACTCGCAGGCGGCCATGCCGAAGCCGTGAGGGCGGACAGCGCCGACGCCGAAGGCCTGGCTCAAGCCATCGATGTTGCGGCAGCGGCGCACGGACGTCTCGACATCCTCGTCAATAACGCCGGTGTCATTACCCACGGGCCTGTCGACGACCTGCCGGTGGAAGAGTTCGACCGGGTCTTCGCCATCAACGTTCGTGCCGTTTATGCGGGAACACGGGCGGCCGCGAAGCACATGGGGGAGGGTGGTAGCGTCATCACGGTGGGCAGCATCGTCGCCGACCGCAGCGGCTTCCCGGGCACGGCCATCTATAGCGCCTCAAAGGGCGCGATCAAGTCGATGACGCGCGGATTCGCGCGTGATCTTGGCCCTCGCGGGATCACCGTCAACAACGTGCAGCCCGGGCCGATCGCCACGGATATGAATCCTGCCTACGTCGAGGAACTGGTGCTTCCGCTGATTCCCCTGGGCCGCATGGGCAGGGCGGAAGAAGTTGCGGCCCTGGTCGCTCACCTTGCCGGCCCCGAAGCACGCTTCACCACGGGCGCGAGTTTCACGGTGGATGGTGGCTTCATGTCTTGAGCCCGAACCGCGGTGACGAGGAGCCGAGACAAGGACTAGCGCGCCGATGTGGGCAGGGCCTTAGTCGCCGACCGAGTCGACTAAGGCTGCGGCGTCGTTATGACCGGCGAGGCGGAGAAGTACGGCGATTATCGAAGCGGCGACGCCCAGGAGCGCGACCAACCCGGCGCAGGCCCATGCGCTGAGCTGGAGCTTGGTGGGGAAGCGGTCCAGTTTCTCCGAGATACCCACGGTCAGGGTGTCCATGCGATCGGTGAAGTTCGCGGACATCGTGTCCATGCGATCGGTGAAGTTCGCGGACATCGTGTCCATGCGCTCCGCGACGTTCGCGGCCATGCTGTCCATGCGTTCGGTGAAGTTTGCGGACATGCTGTCCATGCGTTCGGTGAAGTTCGCGGACATGCTGTCCATCCTTTGAGTCAGGCTGGCTGTGGAGGCATCCGTCCTCTCGGACAGAATACCCAGCTTGGCCTCGACCGAACCGACACGTTCGCGAATGTTGCGCACATCGACGCGTACTTCGCTCAGGTCTCTGCGTACGAACTTCATGTCGGTCTCGAGCGCTGCGACGCGCGCGTGGATACGTGCGCTGCCGTTGAGCCTGCGGCCTGGGGGAAAGGCTGGATCGTCGGGCAGTTGCATAGGGTCGTCCGGTTGCCGTAGCGAGTTGAGTCGGCATCGTACGCCCCAAGAATGCGCGTATCTGTAGGCGTCCGCCCGCGGAAGGCGCTAGCCCTTGGGCTGCCTGATGTCGGAGCGGTTCCTGACGCAGGTTCGCGACGACAAAAAACCCGCCGGATGGGCGGGTTCATTGAGAACAATCGAAAGGCCTGCACGCGGCCATCGAGGGTTGTTATGTGGTGCCGAAAGAGGGACTCGAACCCTCACTGTATCACTACAAACGGATTTTGAGTCCGCCGCGTCTACCGGTTCCGCCATTTCGGCATGGGGCCACGCATTATGCGTGAATCAGTGCACCCGGTCGAGACCCAGCTGGCGCTCGGTGCGCTGGTACCAGTCGTCGCCTTCCGGCTTGAACACGGCGCACTGGGTCATGCGACCGGAATAGATGTGCAGGCTGACCGCCACCGCGTCTTCGCTCGGATTGCGAATGGTGTGGTACTCGTGCGGCGGAATCAGACTGCCGGCGGAGCCGGGGCCGGCCTGGATCGAACCGACCGGACGGAAGTGGTAACGCTCGGCTTCGTGCTCGCCCAGCTCGTACTGGACGATCTCCAGCGAGCCGGCCCAGACGCCTTCGACGCACCACATGCCGCTGTGGTCGTGGATGAGGGTGCCCTGGCCGGGCCCCCAGGTCATGGCGATCACACTGTAGCCGTGCTCGTCGCTGCGGTAGAGCTCACGACGGGCGTAGTGGTCACCCGCCATTTCGAACACGCACTGGGGCAGTTTCACTTCTTCGGAACGGATCAGTCGACACAGCGCATTGCGCAGGGCGTCGGTAATCGCCGGAGTGCTTGCCTGGGCCACCGAGGCGTCGATGGCCTGGATGAGTTTGTTGCTGCCCGGGAAGTCGACCGTGATCATGGCTGGAACCTCTGGATGGGATGGCGTGGGGACGCCCGTCGACTCCAATGATAGCAAAAGGCGGGTCGTGTCCTCGAAGGCGCCGATCCTGCGGTCCTTGCAGAACGGGAGCGTTCTGTGGACTTCAGATTGTCCGCAAAAACCCACCGATGGCACGGCTGTAGTTCTCGATGTCGACCAGGAAGGCATCGTGGCCCTGGGGGGAATCCAGAGCCACGAACTCCACCTTGGCGCCCGCCGCTTCCAGGCCCTTGGCGATGGTTTCCTGCTGTTCCAGCGGGAACAGGATGTCCGTGCTGACGCCGATGACCATCGCGCGTTCGACCCTGATCCGGCCAAGCCCCCGCATCACGTCGCCTTCGCCATATTCGGAGATATCGAACCAGTCGCTCGCGCGCGAGAGATAGAGGTAGCTGTTCGGGTCGAACTGCCGGTTGAAACGCCGTGCGTGGCCTTCGAGGTAGGACTCCACCTGGAATTCGAATCCGAAGGGTGCGTTTTCCTCGCGCTGATCCGGGTCCAGGCGGATACGCGCGAAGCGGCCGTTCCACTCCATCGCCGAACGGTAGGTAATGACGCCCAGCTTGCGGGCGATGCTCATGCCGTGCTCTGGCCAGTGCTCGTCGTCGTAGCGGCCTTCGTTCCAGTGCGGATCCAGACGAATCGCCTCACGCTGCAGCGAGCGGATGGCAATGGCGAAGGGCTGGGCCTGCGGTGCCGTGTCGACGCTGAGATGCGTGCGCACCGAGCCCGGATGCAGGAGCATATATGCCAGTGCGCTCATGCCACCCATGGAGCAGCCGACAAGGCAGGCCAGCTCGGTGATACCGAGGCCGCTGACGGCTTCGTACGCGGCGTTGGCGACGTCTTCCAGCGACAGTTCGGGGAAGCTGAGTCGGTAGGCTTCGCCCGTGGCGGGGTCGATCGAGGCGGGGCAGGTGGAGCCCTTGTCGCTACCCAACGAATTCACACAGATGACGAAGTGACGATCGGTATCGAAGGCTCTGCCCGGGCCGATCATCTCTTCCCACCAGCCGGGTGTCGGATCTTCGGCGTTCGCGGCGGCATGCGCGCTCGGCGACAGGCCGGTGAGGATCAGCACGGCATTGGCGCGATCGCTGTCGAGCGTTCCCCAGGTTTCGAAGGCGACACGAGCGCCGTGCAGTTCGCCGCCGCGTTTCATGCGGAACGGAGAGGTAAGCGAGTGGTAGCGGCGTGCGTCGCCCATGGCAAAACCCTTTAACGGATACCCGCCATGGTGCCACGGCTCACTTGGCTTGCGCGCGTTTGTCCGCCTGGGCGATCTGTTCGGCAACCGCGTGGGCGACGTTGGAGTCCGGGTCGAGCATTGGCTGCAGCTTCTTCCAGGTCGCCGATGCGGCGGCATACTGCTCGTGCTGGAACTGGCTGATGCCGAGCAGCCACAGGGCGCGCTGGTTTTCCGGGTTCGCGGCGACCGCCGCCTGGAGCAGGTCGAGCGCACGCCCTTCGATACGGTGGTCGTCGCGTGCCAGCGAATCGGCTTCGGCCCAGCCGACCATGGCGGCGCCGTTGGCAGGGTCTGCCTTGAGTGCGCCGTCGTAGGCGTCACGTGCGTCGGTCGGCTGCTTGAGCATGGTGAACGTCTGGCCGAGCAGGAGCCAGCCTTGCGCGTCCTCGGGATGATCCTTCAGGCGCACACGTAGCGCGGCGATCGCCTCGTCGACGTTCATTTCCTTCGGCGGCTCGACGCCGCCGAGCGTCGACGGCGTGCCGACCAGGGCGTAGAGGCCGACGCTGGTCAGCGGTACGACCACGGCGATCGCAACGAGCAGCGCGAAGACACCGCGCGAACGCCCGTGGCGACGGCCATGGCGAACGATCGGGACGAGCAGCAAGGCCAGCGCGAGGGCGAGCATGGCCCCGGCGGCGAGATAGAACGCGTAAGTCACCAATCGTCCCCGGTGTCGTTGATCGGCGTCGTGTCGGCAGGAGCCTGGCGGGCGCGGCGGCGCACCTGCACGGCGACGACGATGCCACCGATGGCAAGCAGCACGAGGGGGCCGAACCAGAGCAACCAAGTGCTCGGCTCGACCGGCGGTTTGTAGAGCACGAACTGCGAATAGCGGTCGACGAGGAAGGCCTTGATCTCGTCGTCGCTCTTGCCCGCCTGGATCATCTCGAATACCTGGCGGCGAAGGTCGTGCGCGATCGGCGCGTTCGAGTCGGCCAGGGTCTCGTTCTGGCACATCGGGCAACGCAGTTCGGCGCTGAGATGCTGGAAGCGGACTTCCTCGGCGTGATCGCGGAACGGCAAGGGCTGGATCGCCTGCGCGCAAGCCAGCGCGGGCAGTAGAGCCAGGGTGACGACGAGAAGCCAGCGGTGCATCACGGCGTTTCCTTCGCCAGCGCGGCGAGTGCCGGACGGATTTCCTTGTCCAGCACCTCGGGCGTGATCGGACCGATGCGCTTGTAGCGGATAACGCCCTTCGCATCGACCAGGAAGGTCTCCGGCGCCGCGTACACGCCGAAGTCGATCGCGCTGCGACCTTCGCGGTCGGCGACGATGACGTCGAACGGATTGCCGTGTTCGGCAAGCCACGCCGTGGCGGCCTGGGGATCGTCCTTGTAATTGAAACCGACCAGCGGCAGGCCGAGCTGCTTCATCTGGGTCATCAGGATCGGATGCTCGTGCACGCATTCGATGCACCAGCTGGCGAACACGTTGAGGAAGTACGGCTTGCCGAGCAGGGAAGTCTTGGTGACAGTGCGAGCGGCATCGTCGAGGACGGGCAAGGCAAAGGCCGGCGCCGGCTTGTCGATCAGCGGCGACACGATCTCGTGCTGGTCGTGCTGGGTGTTCCACCAGATGCCGAAGCCGAACAGGCCGACCAGGATCAGGAAGCCGAGCAGTGGCAGGAGGCGACTCATGCCAGCGACTCCTTCACCGGCGGTGTCGACGTCGTCGTTACGGCGTCGGCGGCCGGCGCGCGTTTCGCACGGAAACGACGCTCCGCCGCGGCGACGAAGCCACCCGCCATCATGAAGAGGCCGCCCAGCCAGATCCAGCGAACGAAAGGCTTGTGGTACAGGCGCAACGCCCATGCGCCGTTCACGTTGGTCGGCTCCATCGGCTCGCCCAGGGCGACATAGATGTCGCGGAACAGGCCGGCGTCGATCGCGGATTCGGTCTGCACCTGGCCGCGCGAATAGGTGCGCTTCTGTGGATGCATCGTCGCCAGCGTCCTGCCGTCGCGAAGAATGGCGACGATGCCTTCGTCCGCGCGCCAGTTCGGGCCCGTGGTTTCTTCGACGCCATCGAAGCGGAAATCGTAGCCACCGACCGATTCGGTCTGGCCGGGTGCGAGGCGCACGTCGCGTTCGACGCTCAACGATTCCGACAGCATGACGCCGATCAGGAAGATCGCGACGCCGGTGTGCGCGAGCAGCATGCCGGCCATCTCGGCCGGGTAGCGGCGGCCGCGTGGCATCTCGCGCCAACGCTTGATCACATACGACAGCGTGCCGGCGCCCACCCATACCGCGCCGGCGATACCGGCGATCGCACGCAGGTGACCCTGGGCGAAGAAGCTGGCGACGATGGCGCAGATCACGGCGGCGATGCCGGCGCGCAGCGCCATCGTCGTCAGTTGATGTCCTTCGGCGCGGCCCCAGCGCAGGTAGGGCCCGAACGGCAGCAGCAGCACCGCGGGCGCCATCAGCAGCACGAACAGGAAGCCGAAATAAGGAGGGCCGACGGAAACCCGACCCAGGTTGAGCGCGTCGCCGATGAGAGGGAACAAGGTGCCCAGCAGGACCATGGCCGATGCCGTGGTGAACAGCAGGTTCGCCACCATGATTCCGGTCTCGCGCGACAACGGCGCGAATGGCTTGCCGGTGGCGACCTTCGGCGCACGGATCGCATACAGCAGCAGCGAACCGCCGATGACGACGATCAGGAAGCCGAGGATATACAGGCCGCGACGTGGATCGGACGCGAACGCATGGACCGACGTCAGCACGCCCGAGCGGACGAGGAAGGTGCCCAGCAGCGACAGCGAAAATGCGAACAGCGAAAGCAGGATGGTCCACGCTGGCAACGACCCGCGTTTCTCCGTCACCGCCTGCGCGTGGATCAAGGCGACGCCGACGAGCCACGGCATGAACGACGCGTTCTCCACCGGATCCCAGAACCACCAGCCGCCCCAGCCCAGTTCGGCGTAGGCCCACCAGCTGCCGGCGACGATGCCGAGGGTGAGGAAGGCCCAGGCCACGTTCGTCCACGGGCGCGCCCAGCGCACCCAGGCCTGTTCCATTCCGCCACCGAGCAAGGCGGCGATGGAGAACGCGAAGGCGACCGAGAAGCCGACGTAACCCATGTAGAGCACGGGTGGGTGGAAGGTCATGCCCGGGTCCTGCAGGACCGGGTTGAGGTCGCCACCGTCGGCGGGCATCGGCAGCTCGCGCAGGAAGGGGTTCGAGGTGAACAGGATGAAGGCCAGGAAGCCGACGCCGATCAGCCCGAGCACGCCCAGCACGCGGGCGAGGAAGGCCGGCGGCAAGTGGCGACTGAAGGCGGCCAGGGCCACCGACCAGACGTTGAGGATGAACACCCAGAGCAGCATCGAGCCTTCATGGGCACCCCACACGGCGGTCACGCGGTAATACCAGGGCAGCGCGAGGTTTGAATTGTCGGCGACATAGGCCACCGAGAAGTCGTAGGAGAGAAAGGCGTAGATCAGGATCGCCATCGCGGCGAAGACGAACACGCCCTGGCCGGCCGCCGCGGGCCTGGCGACGGCGATCAGCGCGGCGTTGTTGCGCCAGGCGCCGACGATCGGCAGTACGCCCTGGGCGATGGCCAGCAGCAAGGCGAGGACAAGGGCGAACTGGCCGAGCTCGGGGATCACTTCGGTGTGTCCTTCATCGCGGTGTCGTCGATCTTCTTGTTCTGGTGCGCCTTGGCCATCGCGTCCTTGAGTTCCTTCGGCATGTAGTTCTCGTCGTGCTTGGCAAGCACCTCGCTGGCGATGAAGCGTGCGCCGTCCATCCGGCCGGTCGCGATCACCGACTGGTTGTCGCGGAACAGGTCGGGAAGGATGCCGGTGTATTCCACGGGCATGGCGCCGTCGGCGTCGATCACGATGAAGCTCACGCGCAAGGTATCGGCGGCGCGCTGGATCGAGCCGGCCTTGACCATGCCGCCGAGGCGGAAGCTCTTGTATTGCGTGGCCTGGCCTTCCTGCACCTGGCTCGGGGTGAACAGGTAGCTCATGTTCCGCTGCAGCGCGAACACAGTGAGGCCGATCGCCACGACAGCGGCGACGACGACGGAGATGACGATGGCGAGACGACGTTTACGCGTTGGATTCATTGCTTGGCGGGGTTCCGGGCCGGCGGCGGTTTTCCTGGCGCGCGAGCCGCGCGCGAAGATCGCGCAGGTTGCGGCGGCGCCGGGCGAGCGGGGCCAGCGAATCGATGAGAAGGACGATGAAGAAGGCGGCAAACGCGGGCCACACGAAGGAGGCGTAACCGCCCATGGCGAAAAACTGACTCATGCGGCGTCGTTCCCCGGCTGGCCAAGCGCGATGTCGCGCACCCAGGCCTTGCCACCTTCCGACGCGATGAGGTCGGCGCGCACGCGTGCGAACAGGCTGGCCACGTAGTAACACTTGGTCGCGAGCATCATGGTCAGCAGCGGCCACAGCATGCTCGCCTCGATATGCGAAGGACCGAGCAGACGAACGGTCGAGCCCTGGTGTAGCGTGTTCCACCAGTTCACCGAGAAATGCACGATCGGCACGTTCACCGCGCCGACGAGTACGAGGAAGGAGGCGGCGCGCGCTCCCTGGCGACGATCTTCGAACGAGTGATACAGGCCGACGATGCCGAGGTAGATGAAGAGCAGGACAAGCTCGGAGGTCAGCCGCGCGTCCCAGGTCCACCAGGTGCCCCACATGGGTTTGCCCCAGAGCGAACCGGTCACCAGGGTGATCAGGGTGAACGCGGCGCCGACCGGTGCCGATTCCATCGCTACGACTTCGGCGATCTTGATCCGCCAGACCAGGCCGATAAACGCTGCCACGGCCATCGCGCCATAGATGAACAGACTCATCCAGGCGCTCGGCACGTGGATGAAGATGATGCGATAGGCGTCGCCCTGCTGGTAATCGGCCGGCGCGACCACCAGGCCGCCGTAGAGCGCGACGGCGCCCAGCACCAGTGCCAGGCCGAGGGCCCACGGGCGCACGGCACCGGCGAACCGGTAGAACAGCGGCGGCGAGCCGAGGCGGTGAAGCCAGAGGGGAACCCAGTTAGCCATCGTTACCTGCTATGCGTTCGGACCCCGTGAGTCCGCGAATCGGCCCCCACGGTTGCGTGCGTTCATGTGTCCATGGCGATGCGTAGCGCGGCGGCGCAAGCCAGCGGCGCAAGAACGAGCGCCATGGCCAGGCCAGCGCCCAGCCAGGCGATCGGCGCGACCCAGGGCAATCCTTCCTGCGCGGCGGCCAAAGCCCCGGCGGCGAAGATCACGACCGGTACGCACAACGGCAACAACATGAGCGCCAGAAGCATACCAGAGCGTCTCGACCCGGCCGTCAGTGCGACCAAGACCGCGCCCAGCAGGCTCAGCAGCGGCGTGGACAGGACCAGAGCGACGATCAGCACCGGCATCGCCTCGGTCGGCAGCTTCAGCATGCTGGCGAGCACCGGCGCGACGACGATCAAGGGTAACGACGAGGTGATCCAGTGCGCGAGGATCTTCATGCCCACCAGCAGGGCCAGCGGCTGTGGCGCCAGCATCAGCAGTTCCATGGAGCCATCCTCGATATCGCTGCGGAACAGGTGGTCCAGCGACAGCAGGATCGCCAGCAGCACGATGACGAAGACCACGCCACCGGCGATGCGGGCCAGGAGAGCCGGTTCGGGACCGATCGCGAAGGGGAAGAGTGTGGTGACGATGACCGCATACAGCACCGGCATCGCGATATCGCCGCGTCGCCGCCAGGCCAGCGTGAGGTCGCGTCGCAGCAGGGCGGCGCAGGCGGCGGACGTGCTGCCGGGCGTCATGCGTGCAACCGGATGCGGCGCGGCTCGCCACCGGCGAAGCGGACGGCACCGTGGCTGGTCACCAGGGCCGCGCCACCGCGCGCCGCATGCTGTTCGAGCAGGCGATTGACCAGCGCGATGCCGTCGCGGTCGAGATTGGCGTAGGGCTCGTCCAGCAGCCAGACACGGGCCGGTAGCAACAGCAGGCGAGCCAGCGCGGCGCGCTTTTTCTGCCCGGCGGAGAGCTGGCGGACGGGCTCGTCTTCATACCCGGCCAGACCGACCTCGCGAAGCACGGCGTTCTCATCCATCCCGCGACGCAGCCCATAAAGGCCCGCGGCGAGACGTAGGTTCTCGCGCGGCGTCAGGTCGACTTTCAGGCCGAGATGGTGGCCGAGGAACACCACCGCACCGGCGACGGTATCCAGCGAGAAGGGCGCACCGTCCAGCAGCACCTCGCCCTCGCCGGGCCGGAGCATGCCGGTGAGCACGCGCATGAGGGTGGTCTTGCCACTACCGTTGTCACCCTCGACCAGTGCGATTTCGCCGCCTTGCAGGGCGAAGTCGATCGGCCCGAACACCGGCTCGTCCTGGCGCAGGAAGCACAGGGCGCGCGCTTCAAGCAGGGCGGTGGCGTGCGGCGCGGTAGTCATCCAGTCGATTGTCCTGCTCGGGCTTCTGTAGGTGCCGATTCCTCGGCGATAGGTGCTGGCAAATGCCGAGCACTGGTGGGTACTGCGCGATGTGTGAGTGCCGAGCGATGTATGGGTACTGATCGATGCATGGGTACTGAGCGATGCATGGGTACTGATCGATGCATGGGTACTGAGCGATGTATCGGAGCCGCGCTCTGTGTGGGAGCCGCTTCAGCGGCGAATGGCTGCCAACGACTACCCCCGCTCGAACGCCTGCTCCGGCAACGGCGGCAACGTCGCTTCCAACGTCCGCACGGCCGATTCCAGGTCCACCGAAGCCACCGAATCGTGCCCCTTCAACAACTGCTCGACCAGGACATCCTGGGCCTGTCCACGCTCCAGCGCATAGCGATAAGGCAGATGCGTGAAGGTAACCATGCGATAGCGAGGCAGGTAATGGGTCGGCGACCGTTCGGCGAGCAAACCGCCCAGTTCGCGCTTGCGCAGGTAGTGCGGATCCGCGACGGAATCGCGCATCTCCACGTAGTTCTCCAGCGCCATGCGCGCGATCGCGTCCGCGTTCGGCTTGCGGCGCTCCTCGAAGGCCGCGAACACCGCCGCTGCGTCGTCCGGCTGGGCGGCGAACAGATCGGCCAGTTCGGCCGCGTCTTCGAAGCCGCAATTCATGCCCTGGCCGTGGAACGGCACCATCGCATGGGCCGCGTCGCCGATGAGCAGGGCGCGGCCGCCGATGTGCCAGCGGTCGAGATAGAGGGTCGCCAGGGTGCCGACCGGATGGGCGGCCCAGTCGGTGGCGAACTCCGGCATGAGAGCCAGCGCGTCCGGGAAATCGGTGCGGAAGAAGGCCTCCGCGGCGCCAGCTCCCGCGATGCTGCGGAAGCTGGGATGCTCGCCTTCGTTCGGCAGGAAGAGGGTGACGGTGAAGCTGCCTTCGCGGTTCGGCAGGGCGATGCACATGTAGTGCCCGCGCGGCCAGATGTGCAGGGCGTTGCGCTCGATGGCGAACGGGCCGGACGCGTCCACTCGCGGCGGAATCTCCAGCTCCTTGTACCCGTGCCCAAGTTCTTCGATGCGCTCACCCAGCGGCGAGTGCAGGTGCATCGCCGCACGCAGGGCGGAGCCTGCGCCATCGGCGCCGATCACGACCGGCGCCTCGACGGTGCGCAGGCTGCCGGTGCCGTCGCCAAGGGTCAGCGTGCCGGCGTCGAGGTCGGCAGAGGCCAGGCCCTGGTCGAAGTGGACCGTGGCGCCGGCGGCTTCGGCGGCATCGAGCATCAGCGTGTTCAGGCCACCGCGCGACACCGACCAGATCACCTCCGAATCGTCCACGCCATAGCGCTGCAGCCCGCTATGGCCGGCGGGATCGTGGACCATGCGCCCGCGCATCATCACTGCCTGCTCCAGCACCTTGTCGGCCAGGCCGGTGGCGCGCAAGGCGTGCAGGCCGCGTTCGGCGAGGGCGAGATTGATCGATCGGCCACCCTGGAACCCCGCACGGCGCGGATCGGAGCGCTTCTCGTACACCGTGACGCGGAATCCGCGCTGGGTCAGCAAGGTGGCAACCAGGGCGCCGACCAATCCGGCGCCAACCACGGCGATGTCGTTACGGGGCATGGGCGACCTGGTTCGGGGGCGCGATATTGCAGGGCAGCGCATCGTGCGCCGCAGCGCCGCCGGGAGCAAGCCTGCGGCGGAGCGTCAGGAATTAGCTGGCTTTCTTGCCGGTCGGGCGCGTGGTCCGCGTGACGGGATCGGCTGGCTTCGCCGTAGCCGCGTCGAGGAAGCCCCGCTGCATCGACTTCCAGACGTCGAGGTTGCGCTCGGTCATCTCGTTGAGCATGGACCAGGGCGTCTGGCCCATCAGGCTGTTCAGCTGGTTGCGGAATTGCTGCTGCTGGTCGAGGAACACCTGCAGGCTGCGCTCCAGGTACGGGCCCATGAAGCCCTGCAGGGAGTCGCCGTAGAAGCGGATGATGTGCGACAGCAACTGCGGGGAGAGCATCGGCTGACCGTGCTCCTCGTGCTCCGCGATGATCTGCAGGAGGACGGAGCGCGTCAGATCCTCGCCCGACTTGGCGTCGCGGACTTCAAAGTTTTCCCCGTCGAGGACCAGCTGGCGAACTTCCTCCAGCGTGATGTAGCTCGAGATCTCCGTGTCATAGAGACGGCGGTTCGGGTACTTCTTAATGATGCGTAGGGTTTGTGCCATGCGGCGAAAGCTACCACGAGGTATTGCGCCGCACCAGTTGCCGAATGGGGACGTAATCGTTTTCCGATTTCACGTTTGTTCTTTAAATCGATTCAGATAACGGCAATTTAATGCGCCGCGGCACCACCGGCATTTCCAAACGGGGGTTTGGCCAGCCAAAGAACCGGAATCAGGGCAAGGAAAAGGATCGCGCAACCGAAGAAGACGTCGTTCACCGCCAGGGTGAGCGCCTCGCGATTGAGTACCTGGTCGATCACGGCCAGCGCCGGTTTGCCCTGGATGCCCAGGCTCGCCAGATGGTTCGTGTAGGTCGCCGTGGCAGGCGAGGCCTGGGTCACGTACTCGGTGAGCGAGGCGTGGTGCGACTCGCCACGATGCGTCCACAGCGTCACCGTCAGGGCCGTGGACACGCTGGAGGCCAGGGTGCGGCAGAAGTTGGCCAGGCCCGATGCACCGGCGATCTGGTCCGGATTGAGCCCGGACAGGAAGATCTGGTTGAGCGGGATGAAGAAGCAGGCGATGGCGATACCCATGATGAAGCGCGGCAGCACCAGGGCGGCGAACGACGCGCCGCTGTTGAACCCGGCAAACCAGAACGAGGTGAAGGCGAACACCATGAAGGCGAAGGTCACCACGGCACGCAGCTCCAGCCTCTGGATGTTCTTGCCGATGAAGGGCGAAACGATGAAGGCGAGGATGCCCACGGGAGCCGTGGCCAGACCGGCCCAGGTCGACGTGTAACCCAGTGTCGTCTGCAGCCAGAGCGGAAACACCACGTTGATGCCGAAGAAAGCGAGCATGCCCAGCGACAGGGCGGTCACGCCCACGGCGAAATTGCGCCGGCCGAACAGCGAGAGATCGACTACCGGATGTTTCGCGGTGAGTTCCCAGATCACCAGGAACACCAGCGCGACCAGCGCGATCAGGCCCAGCGTGAGAATCAGCGGCGAGGCGAACCAGTCGTGGTCGTTGCCGTTGTCGAGCATGAACTGCAACGAGCCGATGCCGATCACCAGCAATGCCAGCCCCACCGTATCGATCGGTGCGCGGACGATCTTCGTCTCGCGGCTGCGCAGCAGCGTCCAGGTGATCAGGCCGGCGAGGGCACCCACCGGTACGTTGATGTAGAAGATCCACGGCCACGAGAAGTTGTCCGTCAGGTAGCCACCGAGAATAGGCCCGAAGATCGGCGCGACCACCACCGTCATCGCCCACATCGCCAGCGCCATGCCCTGTTTGGTCTTCGGATAGCTCGACAACAGCAGGGACAGCGACAACGCCACCATCGGTCCCGAGCCCGCGCCCTGCAGCAAGCGGAAGATCACCAGCATCGGCATGCTGGTCGCGAGGCCGCAGAGCATCGAGAACAGCACGAACAGCATCACCGAGAAGACGAACGTCTTGACCTCGCCGAAGCGCTTGGCCAACCAGCCCGTCAACGGCTGCATGATCGCGCTGGCGAGGGAGTACGAGCTGATCGCCCAAGTGCCCTCGCTGGCGCTGACGCCGAGGCTGCCGGCGATATGCGGCACGGCCACGTTGACGATCGTCGTATCGAGGATCTCCATGAAGGTGGAGAACGCGACGGCGATCGTCAGCAGGACCAGCGGCCCACCTTGCAGCGGCTTGGGGCCGCTCGCAGGCGCGGCGTCGGGGAAGGCGGCGGCGTCGCTCAAGGCACGCTCGCCCCGAGGTTCTTGCGCACGATCGCATCCGCCGCGGCATCGGCCTTGGCGGCCACCTCGTCATATACGTTGGTCTGGGCCACCGGCGTGGTCGACGGCGACTTCGCCAGTACGTCGCCTTCGTCGTCCGTGATATCGACCGTGACGGCCGTGGACAGGCCGATACGCAGGGGGTGCTTGTCGAGGTCCTTGGGCTCCAGCGCGATGCGCACCGGAATGCGCTGCACGACCTTGATCCAGTTGCCCGTGGCATTCTGCGCGGGAAGCAGGGAGAACGCGCTGCCGGTGCCGGCGCCGAGACCGATCACCTTGCCGTGGTACTCGGTTCCGCCGCCGTAGATGTCGGCTTCGATCTTCGCCGGTTGGCCGATGCGCACGTGGCGCAGCTGGCTTTCCTTGAAGTTGGCGTCCACCCAGAGGTCGTGCAGCGGCACGACGGTCATCAGCTGCTGGCCGGGCTGCACGCTGTTGCCGACCTGCACGCTGCGCAGCGCGACATAGCCGTCGATCGGCGCGACGATGGCATTGCGCTGGGCGGCGATCCAGGCCTGGCGGAAGCCCGCGCGTGCCTGCTCCACGGCGGGATTCGTCGCCACGTCGCTGCCGTCGATCAGGGCTCGCGAGGCGTCGGCCTGGCGCTGGGCGGATTCAAGCGCCGACTCGGCGCTGTCCACGGCATCGCGTGCGTGCTGCACCTCTTCCGGTGCCACGGCCTTCTCGGCGAGCAACGGGATGCGGCGCTTGAGGTCGTCCTGCGCGCGCTTCAGATCCTGGCGGCGGGTGCCGAGGGCGGCGTCGGCGCTGGCGGCGGACTGCGTCTGCTGACGTACCTGGCGCACCGCCTGGGCGAGGGCGCTGCTGGCTTTGCGCAAGGCCACGTCGCCATCGGTCGGGTCCAGCTTCACCAGGACCTGACCGGCGTTCACGCGCTGGGTGTCGTCGGCATAGACGCCCACGACGATACCGGGGACCTGGGCGGAGATGCCTACCTGGTTGCCACCGACGTAAGCGTCGTCGGTGGTCTCGCGCTTGGAGAACACCAGGAGCCAGAGCAGGAACCAGGCGAGCGCGGCGAAGGCGAAAACGAGGACGGCGATGAGCAGCGCACGGTTCCGCTTGCGCTTGTCCTTGGGCGCGTTGCCGCTGTCGTCCTGCGTGCGCGGCGTGTCGGTCGTGGTGGCGCTCATGGGCTCTGGGTTCCGTCGGTGCTGTGCGTGGAAGAGGAGTCGGTCGTTTCGGCGCGGTAGCCGCCGCCGAGTGATTTGATCAGTGCGACGTCGGTGGACAGGGCCTGGCCGCGCAGGTCGGCGTCCATGTCCAGTTGTTGCGCGAGGGAGGCCTCGGTTTCGAGCGATTCGCGATCGTCGCGGACGCCGCGCGCGGCGCGGGCCTTCGCACTGGCGAGCAGCGTCCTTGCCGAATCGATCTGTTCCGCCTGCTGTGTACGACGCGCGGCGAGTTGCTGTGCGCCGAGTGCCTGGGTGGCGACGTCGCGCGCGGCGGAGGCCACGGTGGCGTTGTACTGGGCGACCGCGGCACCGAGTTGCGCCTGGCTGACCCCGTGGTTGGCTTCGAGCGCACCGCCTTCGAAAATCGGCAGGTGCAGCGCCGGGGTCAGCGAGAACACCCGGCTGCTGGCGGAGAACAGCTTGTCCATATCGATGCTGGACAGGCCGGCCATGCCGGTAAGGCTCACGTCGGGAAAGAACTGGGCGCGCGCCGCATCGGTCTGGCGTAGTGCCGCTTCGACCTGCCAGCGACTGGCTGCGATATCGGGGCGGCGAGCCATCAGGTCGCTGCCGACATTCGCGGGAAGTCCGGTGCCCACCTCGGGTAGCTCGCGCGGCGCGAGCGGAGGCAACTGCGCCGGTGAGACACCGACGAGCGTCGCCAGCGACGCACGGCGGATATCCGCGGAGCCTTGCAGCGCGACACGTTGCTGACGTGCACCGGCCAGTTCGGCCCGGGCCTGCTGTGCGGTGTCGGGCACGTCCACACCTTGTTTCACACGAAGCTCGGCGATGCGCAACGTGCGCTCGCGCACGGCGACAAGGCGATCGGCGATGGCCACGCGCGACATGTCGGCAAGCCAGCCGAAATACGTATCGGCAACGACCGCCTGGATGGCCAGCGAAGAAGCCGATCGCTCGGCCTCGGCGGCGCGCGCGCTGTCGATCGCGGACTCGAGGGTGAAGCGCTTCTTGCCCCACCAGTCGAAGTCATAGCTGACCTGGACGCCGATGTCGGCCTGGTTGTACCAGGTGAATCCGAGGAACTGCGCGGGGATCAGGCCGTGCTCGCTCATGCGCTGGCGGGCCACCTGGGCGCTCCCGTCGACACGAAGACCCGCCTGTGCGGCGGCGACACGGATGTTCTGCTGCGCGGCGTCCACACGCGTTTTCGCCTGGGCGAGGTCGGGCGCGCCGCGCAGGGCCATGTCCATGAGCGTATCGAGCTGCGGATCGCCGTAGGCGCGCCACCACGCCGCGGCCGGCCAGCCCGGGCGTTGATCCGTGACGAGGCCGGCGAGCGGTACGTCGTCGCGCAGGGCGGGTCGGTCGATCTTCGCGGGGATGTGGCAGGCAGCGAGCAGGGTGGCGACCGCGGCGGCGAGCAACGCGGGGCGAAGAAGGGCAGGTGTCATGGGGTGTCGTCCGTGTCGACCGTGGGGTCGATATGCAGGGCGAGCTTCTTCAGAAGCTTCTCGAAGGTCTTGCGCTCGGTGGAACTGAAGCAGGCGAAGTTCTCCATCAGTGGTGGGAACATCGGCGGGAGCATCTTGTTGACGAAGCGACGTCCGGCAGGGGTGATGCGGAGCAGCACCTGGCGGCGGTCGTGGGTCGCATGCGACCGCGAGATAAGGTCCTTCTTCGCCAGCGCGTTGGCGATGCGCGTCATGTTGGTCGGCTTCTGCTCGGCCAGGACACAGAGTTCGCCAGGCGTCGCGCTACCGTCCTCGCTGCTGTACAGCATCATCAGCGTGCGGAAATCGCTGTCGTTCATCCCATAGGGCTTGAGCTTGCCTTCGAACTCGCGCAGCAAGACGCCGGCGGTCAGCATGAGCAGCCGGACAAGGAAGACCTCGGACTTAGGCAGCCCGGGGATGCTTTGCGCAACGCGGTCGACACCCTCGTAAAGGGCGTCGACGCATGGCTTGAGTCTCGACATTTTGCTGGCTAATAGTTCGCTGGTGAACTATTAGGCTAGCAAGTATCTCCGGGTTCGCGCAACGCCCCGCCCCGGCCGGGCTTCCGCAGGCAAGGCACAACCAAGGCAAGGCACAACCAAGGCAGGACAGGACCAAGGCAAGGCAGGACCAAGGCAAGACAGGACCAAGGCAAGACAGGACCAAGGCAAGACAGGACCAAGGCAAGGCAGGACCAAGGCAAGGCAGGACCAAGGCAAGGCAAGGCAGGACCAAGGCAGGGCAGGACCAAGGCAAGGCAGACCTGTGGGAGCCGCTTCAGCGGCGATAGCCAGTTTGCCGCAGCCCCCCATCGCCGGCATAGCCGGCTCCCACACAAAAACGCATCACCGGCTCCCTCGAGAGCCAGTGGCAGCGCATTTTAAGAAAGCTTGAATAGCTTCACCGCGTTCGCTGTCGTCGCCGCGGCGATAGCCTCTGGCGACTCATCGCGTAACGACGCGATCGTCTCGAGCACGTCCGTCATGAACGCCGGTTCGTTGCGCTCGCCGCGGTGATGGGCGCAGGGCTGGTCGGGCGCGTCGGTTTCCAGCAGCAGCCATTCGAGGGGCATCGATGCCACCGTGCGGCGGATTCGGTTGGCGCGGTCGTAAGTCACCGGCCCGCCGATACCGAGGTGAAACCCCAGGTCGAACAGTTGCCTCGCCTGCTCTTCGCTACCGGAGAAACTGTGCACGACACCACGCAAGCCACCGACGCGTCGAAGGGTATGGATGGTTTCCTCGAAGGCGCGACGCGCATGGACAATGACAGGCAGGTCGTGCTCCTTCGCGATATCCAGCTGGCGAACGAAGACCTCGCGCTGACGTACCGGATCGAGGCCCGCGACGTAGAAATCCAGCCCGATCTCGCCGACAGCGATGGCGCCATGCCCGTCGAGCCAGACAGGCAGTTGGTCGAGGTGTTCGTCGCGATGCGCGTCGATGAGCAAGGGATGCAATCCATACGCAGGAAACGCTCCTTCACGCGACGCACACAAATCCTCGATGGTTTCCCAGTTTTGCCGGTCGATCGCCGGTACGATCCAGCGCCGCACGCCCGCATGGCTTGCCCGCCCGAACATCGCGTCGCGATCGACGTCGAAGGAGCGGTCGTCCAGGTGGGCGTGGGTATCTACCAGATCGAGCATGTCAGTCAGCGGCCGGTTGGGTTGTAGGCTGGAGTCTAAGGCGTCGTTCAGTTTAACGACTGTCAAATGTGAATCGAGGCGACTTCCGGGTGATGGGGCTGTTGCGCCATCGAGTCGCCGACCTTTTTAGGAGAGTAGGGTTATGAGCAGGTTGAAGATTTCCGTCCTGAACGCTGGTTTGGGCGCGGCCCTTGTGTTGAGCCTTTCCGCCTGCAACCGCGACGCGAATGCCGACGTGGCCAACGCCCCGGGGTCCGGGACCGCATCGCTCAGCGCCGCCGCGGCGCCACCGCCGGAGCCGGCTGGTCCGAAATATGGCCGTGTCGTCAGCGTCGATCCGGTGCGCGAGGCGGCATCGGCGCCGCAGCGCCAGTGTCATGACGAGGTCGTGACCCGCCATGTGCCGGTGAAGGACCAGCACCAGATCGCCGGCACCGCCATTGGTGCGGTGGCAGGTGGTCTGCTCGGTAACCAGATCGGTGGCGGCAAGGGCCGGACGTTGGCGACGGTCGCCGGTGCGGTGGGCGGCGGCTATGCCGGTCACGAGATCCAGGAGCGCCGTCAGGAGACGAACACGACCACCAGCACCGTGCGCAAGTGTGAAACGGTGCAGGGCAGCAGCGGCGACAAGATCGTCGCCTATGACGTGCGCTATGAGTACAACGGCGTGACGCGCTCGGTGCGCATGGATCACGACCCGGGCGATCGCGTCCAGGTACAGGAAGGCGTTTCCGTCGTTTCCGACGCGCGTTGATCACATCACCCACCAGGACGTCATTCATGCATAGCTTCGTCCGTAAGTCCGGCCTCGTCGCAGCCGCCGTTGCCACCCTGTCGCTGACGGCATGCTATGAGCCGCCGCGACGGGTCTACCACGAGGATCGCGTGGTGTATTCCGGTCCGCCGCGAGGCTGCGACCAGTGCGGCACCGTGAGTGACGTGGAGCAGGTCTACACGCGGCGCGATTCATCGCCGCTGGGTGCCGTCATCGGCGCGGTGGCGGGCGGCCTGCTCGGTAGCACGGTCGGTCACGGCGACGGCCGCACGGCGGCTACCGTCGGCGGCGCGGTGGCGGGTGGCTTCGTCGGCAACGCGGTGGGCGAACGCAACGGTGCGGACGAGGTCGCGTTCCGCGTGCGAATCCGCCTGGATGACGGGCGGGTCGCGACGGTGACGCAGCGGGAGGATCCACAGTTGCGCCGTGGTGACTATGTCGTCATCCAGGGCGACCACGTTTATCGCAGGTAAGCGGCTGCGTACGGAAGTTTCTTCATCGACGAGGTCGATGGATGTCACGATGTAAAGACGTCTAGACGGCTAAAAGAAAAGGCCCGCTTCATTGGCGGGCCTTTTCTTTGGGCAAATGCAAGGCAAAAAAAAGCCCTCGTCCGAGGGCCCCTTTTCCCGGGAATCCCAAGCTGCCCGCCTGGATTCCTTCTCCCCCGCGCGTTCTTCGCTTACGTCAGTTGACGGCGTAGAACGCGTGGTCACCGATCTTGCGAACGATGCGGCTGGCGGACCAGCTCGGCGCGACCGCGACGGTCGCGAAATGATCAGCCTGTGGAACATAGACCAGGCGTTCGCTTTTCGGCAGGCTCCAGTTATTCAGGGAGTCGCCCGCGATTTTCCACGCCTTGGTCCATGCGACGAGGTCGGTAACCTCGAAGTCCTTCGGTGTGGTGGTGATGGCGAACTGGCGCGGAGCCGAGACGACCGCACACACCTTGTCGCCGCCCATGCCGCGATCGCGGCGCCGTAGGGCGACTTCCGCCACGGCGTACTGGCCGATGGTGGGTTCGCTACGTGCCTCGAGATAAACCGTCGTCGCCAGGCACGTCTGGTCAGCGAGGTGGCTTGGAAGGACGGACGCCATCCATAGCAAAGCGGAAAGTTTCATGTGTATCTGCCTCCAACGAGCTTTTCCGTCACTTGCGGCGTTCTTTGGAGAGGCCATGGGGGACGTATGAGCGGTAGACGGGCGGGCAGGCCGTTACTACCTGGACCAACCGAAGGCACCCGCTGAGAATCAGTTACGCGGATGAGTCGGGCGTCACACACTGTGACTGTACTGAACGGCTGTCCGGAGCCGTCCGGTAATGGGGGTGCGCCGAAAGGGAGCGGCATCGCGCAATGGGCGGCGGCTCCGTCGGCTTACTACGCGCAATCTGATGGTGCGCGCGTTTCGTGCTCCGGCTTTTGCCGGGTCGCGCCAGAACCGTCATCGTCGACGGATCGTCGCGGGCGTCGCTGTGATGAAACACCACAGCCACTTTGTGGATCGGCGGAGCCTAGTGGCGCAATGCATATTTGGCAAGTGCGTGTGCGGTACGGTTCAGCTTTTGCTCACACACACCGTAGAACTTTATTTTGCGAATGCTTGCGAAAGTTCACGCGTCGAACGTCGATACGATGTGCAGACGCATGTCGTCGATATCAAGAGTGTCCGCCTGTACAGCGGTGTCATCCAATACGACAAGCGATATAGGCTTGGTCGATGCTGCGTTGCACATCAACACGATGCCGACAGCCTTGCCGTCAACGCATAGTGAAAGACCTTCCTGTAGCGCGCGCTCCGATGAAACGACGTGCAGATGTTTCTTGTGGCCGCCGAGATAATGCAGGCGCGCTGCGATTTCCTGGCCAGGAAAGCAGCCTTTGTTGAACGAGACCGCGCTCATGCGCTCCATGGAAAGAGCGGGTGGCAACAACGCATCGATCGCCGCATCGGGCAGCCACGCGTAACCCTTCTCGATATGTCGTGTAACCCACGCGCTGTCGTCGTTCGCGGCGTCGATGTTCGTCGTGTCGTCGGAGCGCACGGCGCCGACGCGCAACGATGAATGACCTTCGCCGAAATGAATCGCGCCGCTGTCGTCTTCGCGTATGTGCATGTCGATGACGGCATCGCCGTCGCCGATGTGCAGCACATCGGAGACGATCATCTTCACTTTCGAGCGGAACACGAAACGACGCAGGTCGTTCGCGATCGCTTCGCCGTCACCGCCCCGCGGAACGACCACGAGGCGCTCGTCTTCGGGCCGGGCGATCTGTAGCAGCGCCCGGACCCGTCCCTTGGGGTCGAGCCAGCCGCTCCATTGCCATCGGCCGGGCGCCAGGGCGAGGACGTCGCTGCTGAACTGGGCGTTGGCGAAGGAGGCCGCGTCGGGGCCGGTCAGGGTGATGCTGCGAGTGGTACGGCTCGGCATGGGGAGGCGCAAGGCAGGGCGGAAGCGTAAGATATACGGCCGGGCCAAGGCCAAACCAACCCTCTTCATGATCCTGAAGGTTGTGCTGAGGTGGCACAGGTATTACGCTTTTAGGGCTTTATAACCATGTCCGACAATCCCTCCGAACCCAAAGGCACGAACGGCCCCGCTCCGGCGAAACCGCTCGTCCTGCCGATCGTCCCCACGAACGGCGCACCAGGGGTCGAGAAAGCGCCATTGGACCCCACGCGTTACGGCGACTGGGAAAAGAACGGACGCTGCATCGACTTCTGAGGATCGGAAGGCGAGGGGAGACCGTCGGGCATCAGCGATTCCAATCCAGGATAGCCGCCATGGCACAAACGGGACGACCGCTCTCACCCCATCTTCAGGTCTACAAGTGGCAAGTGCAGATGGCTTCTTCCATCCTGCATCGCGCCACCGGCATCATCCTCGCCGTCGGTAGCCTGCTCATCGTATGGGGTCTTGCCGCCCTCGCTGCCGGTCAGGACGCCTTCGCGACCTTTACCGCCTGCGCCGGCAGTCCCTTCGGCACGATCGTGATGATCGGCTGGACCCTCGCCTTCTTCTATCACCTGTGCAACGGCATCCGTCACCTGGTCCAGGACACCGGCAAGGGCTACGCGATCGAGTCGTTCGTCCGTTCGAGCTGGATGGCGATCATCGTCTCCATCGTGCTCACGGTCGCCGTCTGGGCCTACGTGCTGACCGGGAGCCACGCATGAGCAAGGATCTGCGCAACCCGCTCGCCCGCGCACGCGGCCTGGGCTCGGCGAAGGAAGGCGTCGGCCACTGGATGACCCAGCGCGTCACCGCGCTCGCCCTGATCTTCCTGACCCTCTGGTTCGTCATCACCGTGCTCGGCTTGATGCACGCCGATTACGCCACGGCCCGGGCGACCATCGCGAAGCCCTGGAACGCGGTACTGCTGATCGCTCTGGTCGTCACCCTGTTCAAGCATGCCGTGCTCGGCCTGCAGGTGGTGATCGAAGACTACGTCCATACCCGCTGGCTCGAAGTGGCTTCGCTGGTACTCATCAAGTTCATCGCCGTACTCGCCGCGCTTTCGGGCGTGCTGGCCGTGCTGCGCATCGCGCTCGGAAGCTGATCGATGGAATCCTATAAGATTCAACAACACAAGTACGACGTGATCGTGGTCGGCGCCGGCGGCGCGGGTCTTCGCGCCACGTTCGGCCTGGCCGAAAAGGGCCTCAAGGCCGCCTGCATCACCAAGGTCTTCCCGACCCGTTCGCACACCGTGGCGGCGCAGGGCGGTATTTCCGCCGCGCTCGGCAACATGGGCGAGGACGACTGGCGCTTCCACTTCTACGACACGATCAAGGGTTCCGACTGGCTCGGCGACCAGGACGCGATCGAGTACATGTGCCGTGAGGCCATCCCGGCCATCATCGAGCTGGAACACTACGGCGTGCCGTTCTCGCGTACCGAGGAAGGCAAGATCTACCAGCGCCCGTTCGGCGGCATGACCACGCATTACGGCCAGGGTACCGCGCAGCGCACCTGCGCCGCGGCCGACCGCACCGGCCACGCCATCCTGCACACGCTTTACCAGCAGGCCCTGGCGCACGACGCCACCTTCTTCATCGAGTACTTCGCCATCGACCTCGTGTTCGAGGATGGCAAGTGCGTGGGCGTGCTCGCCCTGGACATGAACGAAGGCACCCTGCATCTGTTCCGCGGCCATGCCGTGGTCATGGCGACGGGTGGCTACGGCCGCGCGTACTTCAGCGCCACCTCGGCGCATACCTGCACGGGCGACGGTGGCGGCATGGTGCTGCGCGCCGGCCTGCCGCTGCAGGACATGGAATTCGTGCAGTTCCACCCGACCGGTATCTACGGCGCGGGTTGCCTGATCACCGAGGGTGTCCGCGGTGAAGGCGGTTACCTGACCAACTCCGAGGGTGAGCGCTTCATGGAGCGCTACGCGCCGAACGCGAAGGACCTCGCCTCGCGCGACGTCGTGAGCCGCGCGATGACCATCGAGATCCGCGAAGGCCGCGGTGTGGGCCCGAAGAAGGACCACATCCACCTCAACCTGATGCATCTCGGCCCCGAGGTCATCAACGAGCGTCTGCCGGGTATTGCCGAGTCGGCGCGCATCTTCGCCGGCGTGGACGTGACCAAGGAGCCGATCCCGGTCCTGCCGACCGTCCACTACAACATGGGCGGTATTCCGACCAACTATCACGGCGAAGTCGTGACCAAGCGCGACGACGATCCGGATTCGATCGTACCGGGCCTGTTCGCGATCGGCGAAGCGGCCTGCGTGTCGGTCCATGGCGCGAACCGCCTGGGCTCGAACTCGCTGCTCGACCTGGTCGTGTTCGGCCGTGCCGTATCGCATCGCTGCGCGGAGCTGATCAAGACGGGCACGCCGCACAAGGATCTCCCGGCCAACGCGCTGGACAAGATCCTCGCCCGCTTCGACGGCCTGCGTCACGCCGACGGTGCCAAGCCGACCGCCGAGATCCGCGCCGAAATGCAGATGACCATGCAGTCCGATGCCGCGGTGTTCCGTACCGGCGACACGCTGAAGGAAGGCAAGGCCAAGATTTCCGAGGTCTACTCGTCGTTCGCCCAGGTCAAGGTCAGCGACCGCTCGATGGTCTGGAACTCCGACCTGATCGAAACCCTGGAACTGTCGAACCTGCTGGCCCAGGCCGTGGCCACGATGCATTCGGCGGAACAGCGCCCGGAAAGCCGCGGCGCGCATGCCCGCGAAGATTTCCCGGATCGCGACGACCATGACTGGCAGAAGCACACGCTGGTGTGGATCGACGAAGCCGGTAACTCCAGCTTCGACTTCCGCCCGGTGCATATGTACACCCTGACGGACGACGTTGAAGTCGTGCCGCCGAAAAAGCGCGTTTACTGATACCGGACCGGAGAGGCAATCGTGGCAGAGTTCACGCTACCGAAGAATTCCAAGATCCAGGCCGGCAAGCATTTCCCGGCGAAGGGCGCGAAGAACGTGCGCACCTTCAAGGTCTACCGCTGGACGCCGGACGACGGCCAGAACCCTCGCACCGACACGTATGAAGTGGATCTCGATACGTGCGGCCCGATGGTTCTCGACGCCCTGCTGAAGATCAAGAACGAGATCGACTCGACGCTCTCGCTGCGCCGCTCGTGCCGTGAAGGCATTTGCGGATCGTGCGCGATGAACATCGACGGCACCAATACGCTGGCGTGCACGCGAGCCATCGACGAGTGCAGCGGCGGTACGGTCAACATCTACCCGCTGCCGCACATGCCCGTGGTGAAGGATCTGGTGCCCGACCTCACGCACTTCTACGCGCAGTTCGCGTCGATCAAGCCGTGGATGCGTACGCAGAGCCCGGCCCCGGCCGACAAGGAGCGCCTGCAGTCGCCGGAGGACCGCAAGAAGCTCGACGGTCTCTACGAGTGCATCCTCTGCGCCTGCTGTTCCACGTCCTGCCCAAGCTACTGGTGGAACGGCGACCGTTACCTGGGTCCGGCGATTCTCCTGCAGGCCTACCGTTGGATCGTCGACAGCCGTGACGAAGACACCGGTGCGCGCCTGGACGATCTCGAAGATCCGTTCAAGCTCTACCGTTGCCACACGATCATGAACTGCGCGCGTACCTGCCCCAAGGGTCTGAACCCGGCCAAGGCAATCGCGGAGATCAAGAAGCTCATCGTGCAGCGTCGCTCGGCCTAACGGCTGAGTTGCGCTTTGTTGGAGCCGCTCTTTGTTGGAGCCGCTCTTTGTGGGAGCCGATTCATCGGCGAATGGGTGCTTGCCGCAAGCCCTCATCGCCGCTGAAGCGGCTCCCACAGTGTTTTGGCCCCCACAGTGTTTTGGCTCCTACAGTGTTTTGGCCCCTACAGTGTCTTTCGCCAGTCTGGTGCTCACGATGGAAGAAGCCCGCCTCAAACGCCTGCGCTGGCGTACCCGTCGGGGTACGCGGGAGCTGGATCGCCTGTTTGGCGGCTGGCTGGATGAGCGCTACGCCGACGCCGATGAGGCGCAGCGGATGGCATTCGACGAGCTGCTCGACGTGCAGGATCCCGATCTCTGGGATTGGGTGATGGGCCATGCCCGTGCCACCCGCGACGACTGGCAGGTCATCATCGATGAGATTCGCTCACGGCATCAGCTTTGATATCCGGCCTTCGCCGCTACTGAGTCGTCTCGTGCTGGCGATGGTCGCACTGGCCACCGTCGCGCCGCTCTTCACCTCGTTGCCCACCGTCGCCCGGCTGGCATTGGCCGGCCTGATCGCGGCAGTCGGGCTGGCGCGTGCGGCGCATGGTCGCAGGCCGGCGGTAAGAACACTGGACTGGGCGTTCGACGGCCTCTGGACCGTGCGCGATCGCAAGGGACGCGCCTTTCCGGCCGAACTCGTCGCCTCGCGCGTGGTCGGAACCTCGGTCTTCCTGCATTTTCGCTGGAACGGCCGGGCGGGGCACGTGGCCCTGCTGCCCGACAATACCGACGCAGGGCATCTGCGTACCCTGCGGGCCAGGCTCTCGGCGGCTCGCTGAGGCCCGCCAGCTTGCCGGAATCGGCGGCATCGGGCACTCTGCCGCGCGGTGCATGCCTTTCGTGGCGGGCTCCCTTCTTACAGGCTGCGATCGACAGGTATGTTCAGACCCCTCGAACTCTTCATCGGACTGCGCTACACGCGCGCCAAGCGTCGCAACCAGTTCATTTCCTTCATCTCCACGGTGTCGATCGTCTGCATCGCGATCAGCGTCACGGCGCTCATCACGGTCATGTCGGTGATGAACGGTTTCGACAGCGAACTGCGCACGCGCATCCTCGGTGCCGTGTCGCACGTCACCGTGTCCGGTATCGACGATACCGTGCAGAACTGGGAAACGGCGGTGAAAACCGCCGAGGGCACCAAGCACGTGCTCGGTGCCGCGCCCTACGTCGAGACCCAGGCCTTCCTCCAGGCCAAGCGACCCAGCGGCGCACTGATCCGCGGCGTAGTGCCGTCGATGGAGCCGAATGTCTCCGACCTCGATAAGCACATGGTCGAAGGCAAGATGTCGGACCTCACCGACCGTAGCTGGAAGATCATCCTCGGCCGCGAACTGGCGCTCACCCTGGGCGTGAACGTCGGCGACAAGCTCACCGTCGTCGTGCCGCAGTTCACCGCCACGCCGATGGGCGCCGTGCCCAAGCTGCGCAGCTTCACCGTCAGCGGGATCTTCGAGCTGGGCATGCAGGAATACGATGCGAACCTCGCGCTCGTTTCCATGCCGGATGCCGAGCGGCTCAATGGTCTCGCCGGCCCCACCGGCATCCGCCTCAAGCTGGACGATATGCGCCAGGCGTGGCCAGTGGCCCAGGAGCTGGTGAACAAGCTCGGCCAGGCGTATCGGGTGGAAACCTGGATGGACACCCACGCCAACTTCTTCCGTGCGATCGACATGGAGAAGACGGTGATGTTCGTGATCCTGTCGTTGATCATCCTCGTCGCCGTGATCAACCTGATTTCGATGCTGATGATGCTGGTGACAGACAAGCAGGCGGATATCGCTATCCTGCGCACGCTGGGTTCGACGCCGCGCAGCATCATGGGCATGTTCATGGTCCAGGGCATCCTGGTCGGCATCGTCGGCATCGGCTTCGGCGTGCTGCTGGGCTCGGTGCTGTCGTTCAACTTGCCGGGCATCGTGAAATGGATCGAACACGTCACCGGGCAGACGTTCCTGTCGCCGGACGTGTACTACATCAGCGAACTGCCGAGCCAGCTGCAGTGGTCCGACGTGGGCTGGGTGGTGCTGGTGACCTTTGTCTTCTCCCTGCTGGCCACGCTGTATCCGGCGTGGCGCGCCTCGCGCACGCAGCCCGCCCAGGCGCTCCGCTATGAATAAGCCCAACGACGACATCGTCCTGCGCGCCACCGGCGTCGCCAAGGTCTACGAAGAAGGCGACCTGCGCACGGGTGTGCTTTCCGACGTGAACTTCTCCCTGCGTCGCGGCGAGACCATGTCCATCGTCGGTGCGTCCGGCTCGGGCAAGTCGACCCTGCTGCACATCATCGGCGGCCTCGACACGCTGACCGCCGGCAAGGTCGAGGTGAACGGTCGCGTGCTGTCCGAGTTGTCGGATGCGGAGCGCGGCCGCGAACGGAACCGGTCGTTGGGTTTCATTTACCAGTTCCATCACCTGTTGCCCGAGTTCACCGCGCTGGAGAACGTGTGCATGCCGCTGCTGATTCGCGGCGTGTCCATTGCGCAGGCGCAGAAGGAGGCCACGGCCCTGCTCGATCGGGTGGGCTTGAGCGCGCGCCTGCGTCATCGTCCGGCGGAGATGTCCGGTGGCGAGCGCCAGCGTTGCGCGGTGGCCCGAGCGCTCGTCACGCGTCCCGCCTGCGTGCTCGGCGACGAGCCGACCGGCAACCTCGATGAAGCGAATGCGGCGGCGGTCTACGAGCTGATGGTCGAGCTGAACCATGAAATCGGGACGAGCTTCGTGCTGGTGACGCATGATTCGCGCCTGGCTGGGAAGATGGATCGGACGTTGGAACTGCATTCGGGCGAGTTGCGTGAGCGGTGAGGTGAGCGGGATTCGCCGCTGAAGCGGCTCCCACAGAGAGCCAGCTACCGGGAGCCAGCTACAGGGAGCCAGGCATAGGGTGCTGGGCATAGGGTGCTGGGCATGGGGAGCCGGGCATAGGGAGCCGGGCATAGGGAGCTGGGCACAGGGAGCTGGGCACAGGGAGCTGGGCATGGGGAGCCCAGGGGGATGGTTTTCAGGGAGCTCGGGGTTAGATGGCCTTGACGACGACACGTTGCGCGGCGGCGCGGCCGGCTGCGTCGGCCAGTGCGACGACGGCATAGTTATGCCAGCCATCCGACCAGTAATTGGCCAGCAGGCCATTGTCTTCACGCTCGCCGCGCGGTAGCAGGCGCCTCGCCGCACCTGGCGGGCGTACGTAGAAACTCACCGTATGCCCCTTGCCATCGTCGTACAGGACCATGGCCGCCGGCCCCTGGTCGGTGGCGAACAGCCGCCCGCCCATCGGCCGGAAACCGGCGTCGGCGAGGTCGGGCAGGTGCGCGGTCGCCCCGACACGCCCCGCCAGCCACGCGCGGAGGTCGCCTTCGTTGCCCGTAGTGATGTCCATGCCGACGCCATGGTCGACGGCGAGCAGCTGATAAGCCTGCATCGCATCCGCCATCGGCGCGGTGCTGCCGGTGCCCATGCCGCGCGCCGCCCAGCCGCCGGCGCCGCCCAGCGCGAGGCACAGGAACAGGCTGGCCGCGATCGCTGCCCGGGTCACCCGCCGCTTGTGCCGACGCATTCGGATGGCGACCGGGTCGAGCGTGGCTTCCTGCGACGGGGTCGCGCCGAGATCGCCGGCAAGCAGGGTGCGCAACTGCTGGGCATCCTGGCGCCAGGCATGGACTTCCTCGGCCCGCTCGGGATGGCGGCTGAGGTAGCGCTCCACTTCGCCACGCCGTGGGCCGTCGAGATGGCCGTCCACGTAGGCGTGGATATCGTGTTCGCTGGGGGGCGTCGTGGTCATTTCAGCAGTCGCAGGGGAGGGATTTCCGCACCGCCGTCGCCAAGCAGGCGCAGGGCCCGACGGGCGCGGGAGAGACGGGACATGACCGTGCCGATCGGGATCTCGAGGATATCGGCCACTTCCCGATAGCTCATGCCCTCCACGGTGATCCACAGCAGCAGGCTGCGCTGCTCCACCGGGAGGTCCGCGAAGGCGGCGAGGGTGGAATGGGCAATGGCGACGCGTTCGGCCGAGGGCCAGGTCGGCTCTTCCTCGTGCAGGCTGCCGATGAAACGGGCATAGCGACTGGCCCGCCGCTTTCCGTCGAGGAACAGGCGGTACAAGATCGCGAACAGCCAGGCGCGCAGACTCTCGTCTTCGCGGCGTGATGCCCACTTGGAAAGGGCGCGTTCAACCGTCGACTGGACCAGGTCGTCCGCCGCGTGGGGATCGCGGGCGAGCCATAGCGCGAAGCGCCGCAAGCGAGGCAGCATCGGGCGAAGGGCTTCGTCGATTCGCGGGTCGGACATGCCGGGTCTCGTACCTGGGCGTTCCATCACTATCAGACGCCCGTCGGAGGAGATTATTCCCCCGCCATGGAATAAAAGTCGTGGACGTACGTCCCACACTGGAAACGCGATCCCGCGAGGAAGGAGCAGGACCATGCAAGAACCCCAAAAGCGACCCCCGCCGGCCAACCTGGCCGGGCGTTGGGCACTGATAGGCCTTGTCGTCGTAGCCGCTGCCGCGGCCTTCGGTTACGTGGGGGGCTGGCTCGCCCCCGGGCGCCTCACCCCTAAACGCATGGTCGATGCGCTGCAGGCCAGCGGAGACGAACACCCCGGTTATCGCCGCAACCATGCCAAGGGCATATGCGTCGGCGGGTATTTCGAGGCCAACGGCGCATTGGCCAAGTATTCGTCGTCGCCGCTGTTCGCCAGCGGCCGCACGCCGGTCGTTGGGCGCCTCGCGATTCCGGGCGGCAACCCTTATGCGCCCGACAGCAGCATTCCCATCCGCAGCTTCGCCCTGCGCTTCGACCTCGCCGACGGCGAGCAGTGGCGCACGGGAATGAACGCCATGCCGGTCTTCCCCGTCTCCACGCCGCAGGCGTTCTACGACCTCACCCGTGCAACCGCCCCGGACCCGGCCACCGGCAAGCCGAATCCCGACAAGGCCAAGGCTTTCTTCATGGCCCACCCGGAAACGGGAGCTTTCCTCGGCTGGATCAAGACGGCCAAGCCCCCGGCCAGCTATGTCAGCGAGACGTACCAGAGCATCAACGCGTTCTACCTGCGCGACGCGAACGGTCAGCGGCATGCGGTGCGGTGGAAGGTCGTGCCGGAGGCCCCGGAGAGCGGCGACGGTAGCCCTGCGGCTGGCGACACCGATTACCTCAGCGCCGACCTGACCCGTCGATTGGCCCAGGGGCCGGCACGCTGGCACCTGCAGATGGTCTTCGCCGCTCCCGGCGACCCTGTCGACGACGCGACGAAGGCCTGGCCGGACGACCGGCAGACCGTCGATGCGGGGGTGCTGGTGATCGACAGTGCGCAACCGCAGGCGAACGGCCCTTGCCGCGACGTCAACTACGACCCAACGATCCTGCCGCGCGGTATCGAGATATCGGGCGACCCGATCATCGTCGCCCGGTCGGCCGCCTATGCGGTGTCCTACCTGCGTCGTACCGGTGAGGAAGGCCATCTCCCGGGCACTGCCCATCCGAAGGAGGATCAGCGATGAGCCGCGTCGACACGTTCCGCCCGTTCGCCCGTGTGCTGCACTGGCTGATGTCGATCCTGATCCTCACCATGCTCTTTGTCGGTGCCGGCATGGTCACCAGCGTCGAGGCGAAGCACGAATGGCTGCTGTCGTTCCATCGGCCGCTGGGCATCACGATCTTCGTCCTGGCGTTGATCCGCCTCGGCTACCGCCTCACGCATCCGGTGCCGCCGCTTCCGGCGGATCTGCCCGAGTGGCAGAAGCTGGCCGCGCACGGTTCGCACTGGTTGCTCTACGGCCTGATGATCCTCATGCCGCTGATCGGCTGGGGCATGCTTTCGGCCGGCAACTTCCCGGTGACACTCTGGTCGGGTTTCCAGTTGCCGCCGATCCTTCCCGCGGGTCCGGCCCTGTACGCCTGGCTTCGCGAGGCGCACCGGTATCTCGCCTGGCTGTTCTTCCTCACCTTCCTGGCGCACATGGGTGCGGCCTTGATGCACGGTCTGATTCGTCGCGACGGTGTGTTGCAGTCGATGACGGGCGGTTCGAACGATTGAGGCGTCGCGCAGGCACAATGCACGCATGCGTTATGCCTTGCTCGCCCTGATTACCGTCCTCGCTGGTTGCCGATCACTCGGCTACTACGCGCACGTGACCCATGGACAGGCGGCGTTGCTCGCGCAACGCCGCTCCATCGACAAGGTCGTCGCCGACCCGGCGACTCCCGAAAAGATCCGCCAGCGGCTGGAACTCGCGCTGGAAGCACGGCGCTTCGCATCGAAGCAGCTGGACCTGCCCGATAACCGTAGCTACACCTACTACGTGCAGCTGGATCGACCCTGGGTGGCCTGGAACGTGTTCGCCACGCCCGAGCTTTCCGTGTCGGCGGTGACGCATTGTTTTCCGGTCGCCGGGTGCGTGGCCTATCGCGGCTTCTTCCGCAAAGACCTCGCCGATCGTGAAGCCATGCGCGAACGGGCGCTCGGCCATGACGTGGCGTTGGGCGAAGTGCCGGCGTACTCCACGCTGGGCTGGTTCGCCGATCCCATCCTGAGCAGCATGCTGCGCTGGGACGACGACGAGCTCGTGGGGACGATCTTCCACGAACTGGCGCACCAGAAGATCTACGTGAAGGACGATTCGTCGTTCAACGAATCCTATGCGAGCTTCGTCGAGCGGCAAGGTGTGCGCGAATGGCGTCGGGCTCGCCGGCTGCCCGCCCGCGACGAGCATGGCGATGCCCTGGATCACGCGTTCACCCGTGAAATCCTCGCGCTTCGCGATCGCCTGAAGGCGATCTACGCCGAGCCCTGGAGCGATGACGCGAAGCGGGTCGCCAAGGCCGAGGAATTCGAGGATTTTCGCGGGCGGTACCTCCTCTGGCGTGCCGGCGAAGCCGGTGGCGATCATCGCTACGACCGCTGGATGGCCCGGCCGCTGAACAATGCCTCGTTGTTGCCGTTCGGTCTCTACGACACGTGGACCCCGTCGTTCGCGGCGCTGTTCGAGCAGTCGGGGAGGGCATGGCCGGTGTTCTTTGCGAAGGTGTCCGCACTGGCGAAGCTGGCGCCAGAAGATCGCACGCGGCAGCTGCAAATGCTGAAGCGCTAGGTTTCCTGCGGAAGGCTTTCTGTAGAAGGCTTTCGTTAGAAGGCACTCTTTAGAAGGCACTCTTTAGAAGGCTTTCTTTAGAAGGCTTTCTTTAGAAGGGCATTCTGTGGGAGCCGATTCATCGGCGATCCCGCGGCAGCGGGCCGGTCTGGCGCGAGCACCCATCGCCGCTGAAGCGGCTCCCACAATCGCCGCTGAAGCGGCTCCCACAGGGGCGGCTCCCACAATCGCCGCTGAAGCGGCTCCCACAGGAGCGGCTCCCACAGGGTTACGGTTTGGCCTTTCGGGTCGCCATGTGCTTGAGGTAGGCGACGAGGTCGTCGAGGTCGGCATCCGAGAGTGTCCGACGGTCGAAGCCGGGCATCTTCGCCTGCGGCCAGTGGCGCAGGTCCTGCGGGTTGCGAACGAGGGTCCGCAGCATGTCGTCGCGGAGGTACTCGGTGGGACTGTGCGGGATGTTGAGGTCGGGGCCTAGCTTTGCGTCGCCCTGGCCGTTGAGCGTATGGCAGGTGATGCAGTTGCGCTGGAACACGGCGAAGCCCCGCATGACCGGATCGTTCGCCGCCAGTCCCGGTGCCGGCCGCATGGCCGGGAAGCGGCTTGCCGGGTCGGCCAGCATGCGAACGGCGGCCACCTGGTACGGCCACTGCTCGGTACCGACATGACCTGCCTCCGGATGCAGCCATACGAGGTAGAACGGCCCGGCGCTGGGCTTGCCGTCGCCAAGGGCGGGCCATGGCTTGCCTGTCGGCTCCACGGCCAGCCAGGCCTCGGCACCGTGGGCGTCGAGGATCAGGCTGGCCGGGATCTCCGCCGTGAAGCCGTCGAGCGCGGTGAACTGCAGATGGGCCGCCGCCGCGACGCCGTCGAGCAGCGCCTTCATCGGGACCGCGCGATACGTCATGCTCCGGTGGTAGGACACGTCGTCGGGCACGGCGATATCGCGCGCATCGGGCCGCGCAAGCAGCTGTTCCGTGGTGAACGTGCGCGTTCCGTGCCCCGTATCGACGGTGAGCGTGGCCGCCTGGCATAACGTGGCGCACAGGGCGAGCAACAATCCGGTCAGCAGGCGCATGGCGGGGTCCTTCTGGCGAGGCGGGGCGACACGGTGTCGCGGTACCCTCGGATTATCGCCTGCGCGGCCCCATCTCGGGGCTTCGACCCGATCACGGATTCACCCATGGCCGACACCACCGTTCCCGATTTCTTCGAGCGCTTCCCGATGGCACGGATCGTCGAAAGGGATCTCGACGCCGAGCTCGCCGCGGACGACAACCGCATCGCCATCCTGTTCCTCTGGGGCCGCGACTGCCCGAACTGCGACATCGCCAAGCGCCAGATACTGCTGACCGCCGAGCGCTTCGTCTGGGCCGAGGTGCGCTGGCTGCACGACAACGTCTACGACGACCCGACGATGGCCACGCGCTTTGGCCTGCATGGCATCCCCGCCTTCTTCCTGTTCCATCGTGGCAAGAAGCTCGGCCGTATCACCGCGTGGCCCGGCACGCAGCCGTTCATCGATGCGGTGGAAAAACAGATCGCACTTACTGGCGCCACCGCATGATCATCCAGTCGCTGCTCGACACCGACCTCTACAAGTTCACGATGATGCAGGTGGTGCTGCATCAGTATCCCGCCGCGCAGGTGGAGTATCGCTTTCGTTGCCGTACACCGGGCGTCGACCTCGTATCACTGATCGCGCGCATACGGGAAGAGCTCGACGCGCTTTGCGCGTTACGTTTCGGTGAGGACGAGCTGGCCTACCTGCGTACGCTGCGTTTCATCGACAGCGATTTCGTCGACTTCCTCGGCCTGTTCCATCTCAACGCCCGCTACGTGTCGATCTCGCCGTCGACCGAACACGAAGGCGAGATCGACATCGTCATCACCGGTCCGTGGTTGCACACGATCATGTTCGAAGTGCCCCTGCTCGCCATCGTCAACGAGGTGTATTTCGCGGCGAACCACCCGGACGCGGACCCCGACGAGGGACGATCGCGGCTGCGCGCGAAGATCGCCCTGTTGCGCGATACGAAGGGTTTCGAGCGTGTACGCATCGCCGACTACGGCACACGCCGACGTTTCTCGCGCGCATGGCACGAAGAGGCCTTGCAGATCATGAAGGCCGAATGGGGCACCCACCTGGCCGGCACCAGCAACGTGTGGTTCGCGATGCGCCAGGGGCTGGTGCCGATCGGCAGCATGGCCCACGAGTACCTGCAGGCCTTCCAGTCGCTGGGGCCGCGCCTGCGCGATTCGCAGACGGCGGCGCTCGAAGCCTGGGCTCGCGAGTACCGGGGCGACCTGGGGATCGCGCTATCCGACGTCTATGGCCTGGACGCCTTCCTGCGCGACTTCGACATGTACTTCTGCAAGCTGTTCGACGGTGCGCGCCACGACTCGGGCGATCCCTTTGTCTGGGGAGACCGCGTGCTCGCGCATTACGTGGCCAATCGCGTGGATCCGCGCTCGAAGACCCTCGTGTTCAGCGACGGCCTCGACATTCCGCGGGTGATGGATCTGTACTCGCACTTCGAGGGACGTTGCCAGCTTTCTTTCGGCGTGGGCACCAACCTGACCAACGATGTCGGGCCGGCGCCGCTCAACATCGTGATCAAGATGACCCGCTGCAACGGCCAACCAGTGGCGAAGCTGTCCGATTCGCCGGGGAAGAACATGAGCGACGACGTGGAGTATGTGTCCTACCTGCGCAAGGTGTTCGGCTTGCCGGCTCAGAACGCCGGCAACACCGCGCCGTTGTAGTTCTTCTCGATGAATGCCTTCACCTCGGGCGAGGTGAGGGCGGCGGCGAGCTTGCGCATGCGCGGATCGTTCTGGTTGTCCGGGCGCGAGACGAGGAAATTCACGTACGGCGAATCCTTGTCCTCGATCAACAGCGCGTCCTTCACCGGGTTCAAGCCGGCAGCCAGGGCGTAGTTGGTGTTGATCAGGGCCAGGTCCACTTCGTCCAGCACGCGTGGCAGCATGGCCGCCTCCAGTTCGCGGAACTTGAGGTTCTTCGGGTTGGTGGCGACGTCCTTGAGCGTGGCCAGGCGATCGTTCGGGTTCTTCAGGGTGATCAGGCCGTGCTTGGCCAGCAGCAACAGTGCGCGGCTGTTGTTGCTAGGGTCGTTCGGGATCACCACGTTGGCGCCGTCGGGCAACTGGTCGATGGACTTGAATTTGCGCGAATACGCGCCGAACGGCTCGATGTGGACGCCGACCACCTTGACTAGGTTGGTGCCGCGCTCCTTGTTGAACGCATCCAGATAGGGTTCGGTCTGGAAGAAGTTGGCGTCGAGCTGCTTCTGCGCCACCTGCATGTTCGGCTGCACGTAGTCGGTAAAGACCTTGATCTCGAGGTTGACGCCCTGCTTGGCGAGCAGGGGCTTGATCTCCTTGAGGATCTCGGCGTGCGGCACGGGCGTGGCCGCGACCGTGAGGGTGGCCTCGGCGGAACCGTCCTTGCCGCCACCATCACCGCCCGAACAGCCCGCGAGAACCATGGCGAGGGCGGCGGCGAGGGGGAGCAGGTACTTCTTCATGGAGGCATCCGTGGCTTATGTTGCGGTGCGCCAGCATAGACGTCCATACCGCCGGATGCAAAGCGGGCCCCGCGGCGGTTCAGCGACGGCTGTAGCGGGTGACCAGGCGGTCGCCGAGCGACTGCAGAATCTGCACCAGCACCACCAGAAGGGCCACGGTGACCAGCATGTAGTCGGGCTTGTAGCCGTTGTAACCGTACTGGTAGGCCAGCGCACCGAGGCCGCCGGCGCCCACGATACCGCCCATCGCCGTATAGCCGACCAGGGCGACGGCGGTGACCGTCGCGCTGGCGATCAGGCCGGCCCGGGCCTCGGGTAGCAGCACGCGTGTGACGATCTGTCCGGTCGTGGCGCCCATGGCCTGGCTGGCCTCGATGACGCCACGGTCCACCTCGCGCAGCGCCGTTTCGACCAGGCGGGCGAAGAACGGTGCCGCGCCGATCACCAGCGGGACGATGGCCCCGCGGATGCCGATGCTGACACCGGTGATCGCCTTGGTCACGGGAATCAGCAGGATCATTAGGATGATGAAGGGTACGGAACGCAGCACGTTCACGACGAGCGAGAGCACGCCGTAGAGCTTCGGCTTCGCATGCAGCTGTCCGCGCGCGGTGAGGAACAACCAGATGCCCAAGGGCAGGCCGAGCGCCATGGTGAACAGCAACGAGCCGCCGAGCATCAGCAGGGTGTCGATGCAGGCCTGGCCGATCTCGGCCCAGTCGATGTTGGGAAACAGGGTCTGCATGGGGCTCATCGGGCCACCTCTTCGATATCGACGCCGGCGTTGCGGATCTGCGTGAGCGCGTCGTCGACCCTTTCGCCGTTCATGGCCAGGGTGAGCTGGCCATAAGGGGTGTCCTTGATGCGATCGACGCGGCCGGAGAGCAGGTTGTACTCGACACCCGTGTCGCGCACGACATTGGATAGCACGGGCGAATACGTGGCTTCGCCGCGGAACGAGAGGCGGAAGAGGCGTCCCGCGACGCCGGAGAACTCGGGACCGTGGCCTTCGCGGTGATCGGCTTCGGCGACGAAGCGCCGCGTGGTGGCATGTTTGGGATGCAGGAAGACATCGGCCACGGCGCCCATTTCGACGACCCGGCCGGCATCGAGAACCGCCACGCGGTCGCAGACCCGCCGGATCACGTCCATCTCGTGGGTGATCAGGACGATGGTGAGGCCGAGGCGACGATTGATGTCCGCCAACAACTCCAGCACGGAGGCGGTGGTCTGCGGATCGAGTGCGCTGGTGGCTTCGTCGCACAGCAGGATGGATGGCCGGCTGGCCAGTGCGCGGGCGATGCCGACGCGCTGCTTCTGGCCACCGGAAAGCTGGGCCGGGTACTTGCGCGCGTGCGCGGTGAGGCCGACCAACTCCAGCAGTTCGTCGACGCGCGCCGTGATCTCGCCTTCCGACACGTTGCCCTGGATGCGCAGCGGAAAGGCCACGTTATCGGCCACCGTGCGCGACGAAAGCAGGTTGAAGTGCTGGAAGATCATGCCGATGCCGGCGCGGAGCTTGCGTAGCTCGCTGCCCGAGGCGTCGGTGACGTCGCTGTCCTCGATGAAGATGCGGCCCGCCGTGGGCCGTTCGAGGAGGTTGATCAGGCGCAGCATGGTCGACTTGCCAGCGCCCGAGTGGCCGATGATGCCGAACACTTCGCCGCGTTCGATGACCAGATCGACAGGTTCGAGGGCGGGAACGAGTGCTCCGTCGACCCGATAGGACTTGGAAGCGGCGGCGAAACGGATCACAGGGGGTTCCGGCGGGACGAAAGCGCTCATGGTAGCCCAAGCCGCGCCACGACCGGCGCGGCGGGCGTAGACTCGGCGAAATCCGCCCACGTATGGAGACGCGCATGACCGCCATCTACGATTTTTCGGCCCGCGACATCGAAGGCAACGAACGCTCGCTCGCCGAGTACCGCGGCAAGGCCCTGCTGGTGGTGAATGTCGCGTCCAAATGCGGCTTCACGCCGCAGTACAAGGGCCTGGAGGCCTTGCAGAAGCAGTATGCCGGGCAGGGCTTCGAGGTGTTGGGTTTTCCCTGCGACCAGTTCGGTCACCAGGAGCCGGGCGACGAGAACGAGATCCGCGACTTCTGTTCGCTCACCTACGAGGTGAGCTTTCCGATGTTCTCGAAGATCGAGGTCAACGGCGAGAACGCGCATCCGCTGTATCGCTGGATGAAGGCCGAGAAGAAAGGCCTGCTCGGTACCGAAGGCATCAAGTGGAACTTCACCAAGTTCCTGATCGACCGCGAAGGGCAGGTGGTCGAGCGCTACGCGCCGACCGACACCCCGGAGAAGATCGGCAAGGACCTGCCCAAGGTTCTCGGCTGAGCCCTGGACCTCAACCCAGCCAGGGCGGCTGGGTCTTGTCGAGGAAGGCGGTCAGGCCCGCCTGACCCTCGGCGGAAACGCGCAGTTGGGCGATCAGCGCGGCGTTGACGGCGTCCACTTCCTGCATGGCTTCCAGCTCCATGCCGCCCATGCCCAGGGCGAGATGCTTGGCCTCGTTCTGGGCGATCGGGCCGCCCTTGCCGAGCAGTCCGACGATACGGTCGATCGCGGCGTCTAGCTCTTCCAGCGGCACCGTTTCGTGGACCAGGCCCATGGCCAGGGCAGCGCCGCTGCCAAAGATTTCGCCGGTGATGAACAGGCGGCGCGCCTGGCGCAGGCCGATGGCGGCGATGACGTAGGGCGAGATCACAGCCGGGACCAAACCGAGCTTGACCTCCGAGAGGGCGAACTTCGCTCCCTCGGCGGCAATGGCGATGTCGCAGCACGCGACCAGGCCTACGCCGCCGCCGAAGGCCGCGCCGTTGACCCGGGCAACGGTCGGCTTCGCCAGGAACTGCAGGCGGCGCATCAGGGTGGCCAGGCGCAGGGAGTCGGCGCGGTTGTCGGCCTCGCTGGCGGCGGCCATGCCGCGCATCCAGTTGAGGTCGGCGCCGGCGGAGAAGCTCGCGCCCGCGCCGGTCAGCACCACCGCGCGGATGGCATCGTCGCCTTCGACCCGGTCCAGCGCATCGGTCAATTCGGCGATCAGGCCGTCGTCGAAGGCGTTGTGGACCTCCGGGCGGTTCATGACCAGGCGGGCGAGGGAACCCTCGCGGATCAGTTCGACGGCGGACATACGGGGTCTCTCTGGCTCGACGTAGGTCGCGATCATACGGGGTGCGCATGGTCGACCGTCAGCGATTTCTTGCTCGTGTGCAGGCCTCCGGGTAAAGGCATATAATGCGAACAGTTCTTATTTGAGTAAGCCCAGTGCGCCTCTCAGACGCGCCGAAAGGTGCAAATGCCGTGGTCCAGGCCGTTACCGATGCCCATCCTGCCGATCCGATCGCCCAGCGCCTGCGCGATCTCGGCTTTGTTTCGGGTGAGCCGGTCCGGCTGGTGGCGCGCGGCCCCCTCGGCGGCGATCCCCTCCTGATCCAGATCGGCTCGACGCGCTTCGCGCTGCGCAAGACGGAAGCGGCGCGGGTGGACGTTTCCGTGGACGGCGTCGCATGAGCGCCACGTCGGTGCGTATCGCCCTGGTCGGCAACCCGAACTGCGGCAAGACCGCCCTGTTCAACCAGTTGACCGGTGGCCGGCAGAAGGTCGCCAACTACGCCGGGGTCACTGTCGAACGCAAGGAAGGGCGCTTCGTCGCGCCCTCCGGACGCACGCTGCACGTGCTCGATCTCCCGGGCGCCTACAGTTTCGATGCGACCAGCCCGGACGAAGCGATCACGCGCGATGTCTGCCACGGCCGCTATCCGGGCGAAGCCGCGCCGGACCTTATCGTTTGCGTCGCGGACGCCACCAATCTGCGCCTGCACCTGCGATTCGTGCTCGAGGTGCGTCGTCTGGGCCGGCCGGTGGTGCTTGCGCTCAACATGATGGATGCGGCCCGTCGACGCGGCATGGTCATCGACGTCGAGGGCCTGTCCCGCCGGCTCGGCGTGCCCGTGGTCGAGACCATCGCGATCAAGCGCGGTGGCGCCGAAGCGTTGGTCAAGCGTATCGATGCACACGTTCCCCGGGTGACGCCCGCCGCGGTGGATAGCGCCAGTACCGAGCAGTTGCATGCGGAAGTGCGTTCGATCCTCGCCGAAACGGTGAAGCTGCCGCGCGATACCGCCGCCATCGACGACGCCCTCGATCGCTGGGCGCTGCATCCGGTGTTCGGCCTGCTGATCCTCGCCACGCTGATGTTCTTCATCTTCCAGGCCGTGTTCTCCTGGGCGCAGCCGGTCATGGACGGCATCCAGGCCGGCATCGCGGGGCTCGGTGCCTGGGTGACCGGCTTCCTGCCCGCCGATAGCGCGCTGCACAGCCTGCTCAACGACGGTGTGTTTGCCGGCCTCGGCGCGGTGCTCGTGTTCCTGCCGCAAATCCTGATCCTCTTCCTGTTCATCCTGGTGCTCGAGGAATCCGGTTACCTGCCGCGCGCCGCCTTCCTGCTCGACAGGATGATGTTCCGTGTCGGCCTGACCGGCAGGGCATTCATTCCGTTGCTCTCCAGCTTCGCCTGCGCCATTCCCGGGATCATGGCCACGCGCAGCATCCAGGACCCCCGCGACCGTCTCACCACGATCCTCGTCGCGCCCTTGATGACCTGCTCGGCGCGCCTGCCCGTGTACACGCTGCTGATCGCGGCCTTCATTCCCGATCGCACCGTCGGCGGCGTGTTCAACCTGCAGGGCGTGGTCCTTTTCGCGCTGTACTTCGCCGGGATATTCAGTGCATTGGGCGTTGCGTTCGTGATGAAGCGCCTGCGGGCGGACAAGAGCGAACACGCGTTGATCATGGAGCTGCCTTCGTATCGCCTGCCCAACGTGCGAGATATCGCGCTGGGCTTGTGGGAGCGCGCCATGATCTTCCTCAAGCGCGTCGGCGGCATCATCCTCGCATTGACCGTGTTGCTGTGGTTCCTGTCCACGTTCCCCGGCGCACCGGAAGGCGCGACCCAGCCTGCGATCGATTACAGCATCGCCGGCCGTCTCGGTCGCCTGCTCGAATACGTTTTCGCGCCGATCGGCTTCAACTGGCAGATCTGCGTGGCCCTGGTGCCCGGTCTTGCCGCACGTGAGGTGGCGGTCGCCGCGCTCGGCACGGTCTACGCCATGTCGGGCAGCGACGACGCGGTCGCTTCGCAGCTGGGTCCGCTCATCGCGCACCAGTGGTCGCTGGCCACCGCGTTATCGCTGCTTGCCTGGTATGTGTTCGCGCCGCAGTGCATGTCCACGTTGGCGGTGATCCGCCGCGAAACCAATTCCTGGCGCAACGTCGCGGTGGCGGCGGGCTATCTCTTCGGCCTGGCCTATCTCGCCTCGTTCGCGACGTACCAGATCGCGAGGGCGCTTTCATGAGCCTGTTCGACGTCGTGCAGGGCGTGATCATCGCGTTGGTCGTGGCGGCCGCGGCGTATGTCGCGTTCCGCAAGCTACTGCCGAAAACGTCGACACGCGTCATGGCGCGGGCCTCGGCCAGTCTCAATCGCGAAGGACGCTCGGCCGCCACGCGTTCGCTGGGTCGTCGCATGCAGCCGGCCAGCGCGACCGGCAGCTGCGGCGACGGCTGCGGCTCCTGCGGCAGTTGCGGTCCGACGCCGCCGGTGAAGACCGAGGCGCAGCCGCTGCATTTCAAACCACGCAACTGACCTGGCTGAGCCTCGAGCTTCGCAAGCCTCGAACGTCGTGTGTGGGAGCCGCTTCAGCGGCGATGGCTCTCACCGTCGACAGGCGCTTCCGCATTGACGGGCGCCTCCGCAGCAGCCGACGAGCGCTTCCGCTTGCGCCGCAGCGTCCACCAGCTCACCGACAGGTTCACCGCGAACCACGCACCGATCAGAGCGAGCGGCCAGGCGATCACCGCCGGCCAGAAGATCGCCACCAGCGTCAGCACGATGGCGGACACGGCACCGGCCAGTAACGGTCCGGTTTCCGTATCGCCCAGGACGCGATGTTCGGTCAGGGCCGCACCGACGGTATTGGCCAGGCGCAGGGCGCCGGCGGCGGCACGACTGGAGCTGCCGCCGGCATGACGCGGCCTGGGCGGTCGTGGCGAGCGGCTACGCATGCGTTCGTTGCCGGAGCGGTACCGGCGTCCGCGCAGGAGGATCTCGGTGGCGTTCTCGAGATCCGCTTCGTACTGGGCCTCGAGTTTCCCGGCGAAGCCGTTGTCCTCGATGGCGACGTCGATTTCGCGGTTGCTGAGCCAACTGGCGATGTTCAGATTGGACGAGCCCACGCGCGCCCAGCGACCGTCGGCGACGGCGGTTTTCGCGTGCAGCATCGAGCCGTTCCACTCGAATACGCGGATGCCGGCTTTCAACAGAGGGCGATAACCCGAGCGCGACACGCCGGCGACCATGGGGATGTCGCTGGTGCCGGGAACGAGAAGGCGGACGTCTACACCATCGCGTGCCGCGGCGGCGAGTGCCTGCACGTACGGCGCGACGCCGACGAAGTACGCGTCGGTGAGCCACAGGGTCTTGCGTGCCATCGCCGCGACCATCTGGTCGAGCCGGTACATCCCGGCCGTGCTCGGTTGCGTGGCGATGAGCCGGAGCGAGACCTCGCCGGCGATCTTGCTTTCGGCGGTGGGCCGCAGTCGTTCGTCGTCGGGCAGGGGCTCGCCGGCCTCGCGCCAGCTGTCGGCAAAGGCGTGTTCGATTTCGGCGACGGCCGGGCCGTGGATCATCACCCCCGTGTCGCGCCATGGCGGCACGTTTCGACCCGGATCGCCTAGCCATTTCTCGCTCAGGCAGACGCCGGAAAGGAAACCCACTTCACCGTCGATCACGAGCACCTTGCGGTGATCGCGACTGACCCAGCCGAACGAGCTGCCGAGCTTGGGCGGGTTGTAGATGCGCACGTGGCCGCCCGCGGCGCGCAGCTCGTTCCAGAACGACGCGCGTGACTGGCCGAGGCAGCCGACCCAGTCGCCGATCACGGCGACGAAGACCCCGGCTCGGGCTCGTTCGACCAGGGCGGCGCGAAACGCCTGGCCGACGCTGTCGTCACGGATGATGTAGTTCTCGAGGAACACGTGGCGCTTCGCGGCAGCGATCGCGGCCAGCCAGGCGTCGAAATGCGCTTGCGCGTCGATGAGCAACTCGACGGCGTTGCCCTCGATCAGCGGCGCGCCGGCGCTGCGGCTGAGGGCCTGCTCGGCGAAAAGACGGTTGGAAAAGCCGGTGCTGCGTTGACGGACGTTCATGGGGCGAGTGTATCGCGATGGGTGTTGCGGCAGGCTGGCCCGCTGCCGCGGGATCGCCGATGAATCGGCTCCCACAGTTCTTCGGGGTCTTGCAGTTCTTTGGGGCCTTGCCGGTCTTTGGGGTCTGGCAGTTCTTTGGGGCCTTGCAGTTCTTTGGGGCCTTGCCGGTCTTCGGGGCCTGCAGTTCCTTGAGGTCTTGTGGGTCTTTGGGGGCTTGCAGTTCCTTGGGGTCTTGTCGGGCTTTGGGGTCTTGCGGGTGGCGGTTTCTATGGGGCTGGCGGGTTGCGGGGAATGCGGTAACAGGAATGCGCTAAAATCGCCGCTATGACCGAAGACCTCCATAGCCGCCCGCGCCCCGCGGAAGCCGCTGCCCGCCGCCCCAGCACCGGGGTGATCGTCGACCGCGTCCAGGTGGGCGGCAGCGCCCCGATCGTCGTCCAGTCGATGACCAATACGGACACCGAAGACCCCGTTTCGACGGCGAAGCAGGTGGCCGAGCTGGCCCGCGCCGGCTCGGAGATGGTCCGCATCACGGTGAACACCCCGGCCGCCGCGGCCGCCGTACCGCGCATCCGCGAGCGCCTGGACATGATGGGTGTCGCCGTGCCGCTGATCGGCGATTTCCACTACAACGGCCACCAATTGCTCGAAGGCGAGCCGGCCTGCGCCGAGGCCCTGGCGAAGTACCGCATCAACCCCGGTAACGTGGGTTTCGGCAAGAAGAAGGACGCGCAGTTCGCCTCGATCATCGAAATGGCGATTCGTTACGACAAGCCCGTACGCATCGGCGCCAACTGGGGCTCGCTGGACCAGTCCATGGTCGCCGCGCTGATGGACGAGAATGCCGCACGCGCCGATCCCTGGGATGCCGGCCACGTGGCCCGCGAGGCACTGATCCGCTCCGCGCTGGATTCCGCCGCGCGCGCGGAAGACCTCGGCCTTGCTCGCAACCGCATCATCCTGTCGTGCAAGGTCTCGGGCGTGCAGGAACTCATCGCGGTCTATCGCGATCTCGCCCGTCGTGCCGACTACGCGCTGCATCTGGGGTTGACCGAGGCGGGCATGGGCTCGAAGGGCATCACCGCATCCAGCGCGGCGCTCGGCGTGCTGCTGCAGGAAGGCATCGGCGACACCATCCGCATTTCGCTGACGCCGGAGCCGGGCCAGTCGCGCACGGCCGAAGTCATCGTGGCGCAGGAGTTGCTGCAGACCATGGGCCTGCGTGCGTTCACCCCGCTGGTCACCGCATGCCCGGGTTGCGGCCGCACCACCAGCGAGTTCTTCCAGGAACTGGCCAAGACGGTGCAGGGCCATGTGCGTGAGCAGATGCCCGTGTGGCGGGTGAAGTACGACGGTGTGGAAAACCTGACCCTCGCGGTGATGGGATGCATCGTCAACGGACCCGGCGAATCGAAGCACGCCAACATCGGCATTTCCTTGCCGGGCAATGGCGAGGCACCCTCGGCGCCGGTGTTCATCGACGGTGAAAAAGCCATGACCTTGCGTGGCGACAACATCGCCGACGAGTTCGTCGCGATCCTCGACAACTACGTCGAAACGCACTACGCCGTACGCGGCGACTGAGCGCCATCACGCCTTGAATGCGGGGTCGTCGGGCATCATGACCGGCGGTTCCCCGCAGGAGACAAGGCATGACCTCTTCCGTTCCGGTCCTCGACCTCAACGATGGCAACAAGGCCCCGCAGCTCGGCTTCGGCGTCTTCCAGATTCCCGACGGCGAAACCGCCGACGCCGTGGCCAGTGCGCTGGCGGCAGGCTATCGCTCGCTGGATACGGCGGCGATCTACAAGAACGAAGCCGGCGTGCGCCAGGGCATCGAACGTTCCGGTGTGGCGCGCAAGGATATCTTCCTCACCACCAAGCTATGGAATGCCGATCAGGGATTCGACAGCACGCTGAAGGCGTTCGATGCGAGCCTGGCGAAACTCGGCACCGACTATGTGGACATGTACCTGATCCATTGGCCGACACCCAAGCGCGATCTCTACGTCGATACCTGGAAAGCCTTCATCCGCCTGCGCGAGGAAGGCCGGATCCGTTCCATCGGCGTGTCCAATTTCCAGCCAGCGCATCTCGAGCGCCTGGTCAAGGACACCGGCGTCGTTCCGGTGGTCAACCAGATCGAGCTGCATCCGGACTTCGCGCAGCGCGACGTGGTCGCCGCCAATACGAAGCTGAAGATCGTCACCGAATCGTGGAGCCCGCTGGGCCAGGGTGGCGAGCTGTTGAAGAACGAGACCCTGGTCGGCATCGCGAAGAAGCACGGCAAGACGACGGCGCAGGTGGTGATCCGCTGGCACGTGCAGCTCGGGCATATGGTGATCCCGAAGTCCGTCACGCCCGAACGCATCGAGGCGAATATCGATGTGTTCGATTTCGAGCTGTCGACGGACGAGATGAAGGCGATCGATGCCCTGGATGCGGGCAACCGCATGGGCCCGCATCCGGATCAGCTGAACTGAGTTACTTGCCCATCGAGACGTCGATCTCGAACGGGTAGGGCGCCGGCTTCTTCGGCGGCGGCGGGAGCGTCCAGACGGCGAACTGGCCGGTGAAGCACTTCGCCACCGGCGTTTCCGGCTGGACCACGACGTCGCTGGAGCGGCCCTTGGCATCGATCGTCGCGACGATCGTGAAGGGCGTCTTGTCGGCGGGCGCGTTGCTGGCCACGCAGTCTTTCAGTGCGTCCGTCGCCGGATTGCCGATCTTGTCCCACAGCGCGCCCTGCCAGGCCTTGCCTTCCGGGGTCTGTTCCAGGGCCTTGGCGGCCTGGACGCGTCCGTCGAAACCGCTGTCGGTGGCGAGGGCGAAAGCGAGGGCAAGCAACATCGGGTGTCTCCGGTATGGAAGGGAAGGAGCCTAGCAGGGACGCGAAGGCTTCACATCCACGGCGCTAGCGTGGTGCCGCAAGCATCGTCTGCGCGATGCATCCGGAATCTGCGATGCGCCTGAGTCCGCCCGGTCTGTTGGCCCTGATCCTCGTCTCGTCGACCGCCCTTGGGCAGAGCGCGCCGAGCGGCAATCCCGCGGCCGCACCGGGTCCTGGGCAGACCAACCCCACTGCGGCCCCCATACGGCCGGCTTCCGACGCCGGCGCTACCGAGCGTGGGCTGGCGCCGGTCCAGCCGGGTAATCCGGGCGTCACGCAGCGTGTGCAGAATGCCAACACGCACGATGTGGATGCGCAAGGGCACGTACTGGATGCACACGGCAAGCCGGTCGGTCAGGCGGCATCGCCGTCGGCGACGCCGGCCATACCCTCTACCGTGCATTGATTTGCGTCGTTCCGGGTAGCCGGTTCGCATGGTTTTGCGCCAGTGCGCTACCATCCGGCAGACGCCGCACCTGGACGGGAGTGAGGATGAAACGAGCGATCGCGGTGGCCCTGCTGACGGCCGGCATGGCCGGTTGCGCGGGGATGTCCTCGAAGATGGCCCGGCTGGACGTTGGCACGCCTCGAGACGAGGTCGTCGACCGCCTGGGCCCGCCCGACTCGGACCGCAACATGATCGGTTTCGAGGTGATGAGCTGGCTCGACCGTCGCCCCGGCCGTTTTTCCTTCTCCCATCAGGACTACACCGTTGTGCTGAAGGACGCGAAAGTCGTCCAGTTCGGCCCCGGTCTGGTTCGCAGGGACGGTAAGACCTCCTTGCAGATCGAAACCGGCAACCCCTAGGCGTCGCCTGGTGCCGCGGCTGTTGGGTACGTCGCGGCGCGTTGGTTGCCGTCACATCCAGCCGCGCCAGCGGTAGACCATCAGGGCGAGGTATTCGCGCAGGCAGCGGGCGGTGAGCGTGAGGGCGTCCCGGCGCGGAAACCATGCCGGCGCGAGCGCCAACGCCGCGTGGCCGTCGTCGGCGGGGACCGGCGACACCTCGATGCCCTCGTGGCGAAAACACCCGGCTGCCCGGCGCATGTGGATGGCCGAGGTGACCAGAAGTATGTCGGACAGGCCATCCGCGCGGAGGATGGCGGCCGAGTTACGTGCGTTCTCGTGCGTATTCAGACTGCTGCGTTCCACGCGCAGGTCGCCGGACGGTACGCCCGACAGCGCAAAGCCGTGGGCGAGTTCGTCTGCCTGATCGACCCCGGACACCAGCAGCAGGGGGGCGAAGCCGTCGCGCCAAAGGGTCAGGCCCCGCCCGGCACGCGTCGTCGTGCGTGACCAGTCGGCCCCGGGCAACTTGCCGCCACCCAGGACGACGATCGCTTCGGCATGGGGCGTGGATGGCGCGGCGACCGTTGCCAGGCCTTCGCGCAGGTGCAGGGCCAGCAAGGGCGTGGAGGCGGTCCAGATCCAGGCCACGGCAAGCGCCGCCGCCAACGCCGCGGCACGGGGGCGTCGCCACAGCACCAGGGCCGTCGAGAGCAGGGCCAACAGCAATCCCTGAATGGCGGGATGAGTGAGTCGCCCGACGATGTCCACCGCTACCGACAAGCCCGGTCTCCTCGTTTCGCGGGGCGACCAGCATGGCGCACTTCGCAAGGTTAGGCGCGTCGGTCGAATGGCATAGGCGGGCTGTTGGAATAGACGTGGACCCCCATCGACACGACGATACCGATCGAGCGAAGTCTCAGGGGGAGTTGTCATCATGAAGCGTTGGAATCGCGTCGCCACACTAGTCGCCACCGTCATGTTGACGGCGTGCGCCACAGGCGGAATCACCTCGGCACCACCGAAGATGGACGCCGCCAACCCGGCGGTCGAATCCTATCTGATCGGTGTCGACGACCAGTTACAGGTCACGGTCTGGCATAACCCGGACCTCAGCGTAAGCGTTCCGGTACGACCGGACGGCAAGGTCACCGTGCCGCTGGTGGGCGATGTCGCCGCCGGTGGGCGCACTACCGACCAGGTCGGTGCCGAAATCCAGCAGAAGCTGGCCCAGTACATCCGCGACCCGCAAGTGGCCGTGATCCTGACGGCGCTACGCAGTCACGAATACCTCTCGCGCGTTCGCGTCACGGGCGCCGTGCGCAGTCCCATTTCGATTCCTTACCGGCAGGGCATGACCGTGCTCGACGCCGTGCTCGCCGCCGGCGGCACGACCGAATTCGCCGCGCCCGACCGTACCGAACTCTATCGGCGCAGCGAAGGCGGCTCGACCCAGGCCTATGCCGTGCAGTTGCAGAAGATCCTGCAGCAGGGCGACCTGAGCAACAACTACCCGGTACAGCCCGGCGACGTGATCACGGTGCCGCAGCGCGCTTTCTGACAGGGGTATGCGATGAGCGGGGAACTTGTTCCTTTTACGGGCCTCCTGCCCGCACTGATCGGCGAAGCGCGCAGGCGCCGCGTGGCGATGGGTGTGATGTTCGCGGTAATTGCGCTACTCGCCCTCGGCGTCGGCATGGTCTGGCCGAAGAAATACGAGGCATCGACGACGATCCTGGCTGAGGAAAGCAGCATCATCACGCCGCTGATGGAAGGTGCGGCATCGGCTACGGGCAACAAGAACCGTGCCGGGATCGCCCGCGACGTGATCTTCAGCCGCCGGGTGCTCGACGAGGTGTTGCGCAGCGGCGGCTGGCTGGCGAACAGCCCGTCGGCGCTGGAGCGCGACAAGATCATCGAGGGGATCAAGGGTCGCACCAAGATCATCAACAATCGTGAAAACCTGATCACGATCACCTATTTCGACTCGGATCCGAAGCGCGCTTTCGAAGTCACCCGCGCGTTCGGCCAGCTGTTCATCAGCGAGAGCCTGGCATCGAAGCAACGCGAGAGCCGCGAAGCCTACGAATTCATCAACAGCCAGGTCGAGGCGTACCGCGCCAAGCTGACCGACGCCGAAGGCAAGCTCAAGGCCTATCGCGACGCCAACGCCGACGCGCGCCCCGGCAATGACGTGGACACCAATTCGCGCATCAGCCAGTTGCGCATGCAGATCGAAAACAACCGCATGGACTACATGCAGAAGCAGTCGCAGGCCGCGTCGCTCGCCGCGCAGATCAATGGCGAGTCCGAGGTCAATGCGGTGCAGACGGTCGGCGGCATCTACACGACACAACTGGGCGATCTACAGGGCCAGCTGGACAAGCTGCTGCTCAACTACACCGAGGACTACCCGGACGTGATCCGCCTGCGCCACCAGATCGAGGACGTGCGCAAGCAGGCCCAGACAGCCGATGCGCAACGTGCCGCCGGCGGGCCGATGCCGATCGACCATTCGACCACGATGAATCCGGTCTACCAGCAGATGCGCCTGCAACTGTCCGCCGTGCGCGGCGACGCTGCCGCCAGCGCGGCCCGGGCCGGCGCGAGCGAGGCCATGTTGCAGACCGAACTCGAACGCAGCAAGCGCATCGCCAGTTCGGAAAACGTCATTGCCGAACTGACCCGCGACTACAACGTCAATCGCGATGTCTACCAGGACCTGCTGAAGCGCCGCGAGAATGCACGCGTGTCGATGAACCTCGATGCCGAGCAGCGTGGCCTGACCTTCCTGGTGCAGAACCCCGCGGTGATGCCGCTGGTGCCCTCCGGCCTGCGCTTCATGCACTTTGGCCTGGCCGGTCTCGCGCTGTCCCTCGCCATCCCGTTCGGCCTGCTGTTCGCGGTGGCCCGCTTCGATCCCCGGGTGCGTTCGGTCGGCCAGCTCGAGCGCGCTACCGGCTTCCCGGTCCTCGCGTCGATCCCGTTCTACCCGACGCCGCGCGACCGTCGCCGCGACCACCTGCAAAACATGGCGCTGGGCCTGATCGTCGCCGGTGTCGGCGCGGTGTACCTGCTGCTGTTCTGGATGAGGATGAAGGGCTGACCATGAACAAACTGGCCGCGGACAACACGGACTTCAGCGAGATGCTTCGTGAGCATCAGGACGATGCCCACCACGGCGAGGCGCACGCCACGCCGAGCCACTCGATCGCGCGGATGCGCGAAGAAGCCGGCGCCCTGGCGCCGATCGACTGCGAGCGCAAGCGCCTCATCCATCGCGAGGAATCGGTACGCCAGCAGTCGGACGCCTTCCGCGGGATCCGCACACGGCTGCTCGAGATGGCTGGGGAAACCAACTTCATCACCCTGGTAGCGGCTGTCAGCCCGCGATCGGGCGGCAGCTTCGTCACCCGCAACCTCGCGGCGGCCTTCGCCTTCGACGAGGCCAAGACCAGCCTGCTGGTCGATTGCAACCTGCGCTATCCGAACCAGCACAAGGCGCTCGGCGTCGAGCCACGTACCGGTGGGCTGATCGACTTCCTCGAACATCCCTCGCGTGGCATCGCTTCGATCATGTACCACACGGGGGTGCCGCGCATGCGCCTCATTCCTGCCGGCAAGTCGCGTGAAAACAGCGGCGAGTACTTCTCCTCCTTCCGCATGCGTGCGGTGCTGGACTCGCTGCGCTGCCGCTACCCGGATCGCTACCTCTTCCTCGACGGTCCGCCGGTCAAAGGTTCACCGGATGCACGCATCCTTGCCGACCTCGCCGACTTCGTCGTCATCGTGGCCGGTTACGGCCGCGACACGCCGGCCTCGATCAACCAGGCCGTGGCCAACTTCGATCCCGCCAAGCTCGCGGGTGTGGTCTTCAATCAGTCGCCGTAAGGACGACGCCCGCATGCGACGACCGGCAGGCGTTGCATGCACACAGGGGCTAAGGGAGGGAATATGCCGGCATCGACAAGGCTCGCCCGTGCGATCGTGATCGGGCTCGCGTCGGCACCCACCATGGCGCTCGCGGGTACCTTCGACTACACGCTCTACGCAGGTCTCGAACACAGCAACAACATCGCTCTATCGTCCAACCAGCCGATCAGCGAGAACGTCTTCACGCCTGGTGCGACCTTCCAGTACACGCAGCTCGGTTCCACCTTCCAGGCCAACGTTGCCGGCACGCTCGAATACCGTAAGTACCTGGAGAACAATTTCGACTCTCAGGTGCAGACGCAGCTGGCCGCCCAGGCCAACTGGACGGCGATACCGGAGCGCCTCGATTTTTCCCTGGAAGATTACGCCGGGGTGCAACCGGTGGACCAACTGGCCGCGAACTCGCCGGGTAACCAGCAACAGACCAATGTGGTCGTGGTCGGTCCCACGCTGCGCATGCGTTTTGGCGACGCCGCGCGCGGCCAGTTCGAGCTGCGCTATATCGACAGCTACGCCTCCAAGGTCAATGAATTCGATTCGTCCCGGGGGCTGGCGGCCTTCCGCGTGTTTCGCGACCTCAATCCCACCGATACGATTTCAGGGAATGTCGAGTTCCAGCGCGTCGATTTCAGCAACCAGCCGAGCAGCGCGAACTACGACCGCAAGGAAGCGTATGTGCGCTATACGAGCAAACTGGCGCATTTCGATGCGGACGTCCTGCTCGGCGGCACCCGACTGAGCTTCGACCAGGGTCGCAGCGCCAGCTCGCCGCTGGCGCGGTTGCAGATCGGCTGGCAGCCCACGCCCCAGCACTCCTTGAGCGTTGCCGGCACCTACCAGTACGCGGACGCGGCGCAGGACATCATCACCACGCCCGGACTGCTGGCGGTCAACGGTTCCACCGCGGATCGTGCGGAAGCGGTCGACCCCTTCGCCAATACGGGCGGCCTCGGCCGCGGTACGGCCACCGGCATCGGCACGGGCAGCGCGGTGATCGGCTCGGATGTCTACAAGGAAAAGCGTTTCGAGGCGAGCTGGGTGTGGCAGCAACCACGGCTCAGCGTGACGGTGTCGCCGTCGTACAGCCAGCTTCGCTACCTCACCGACCATACCTTCGACCAGACGGGCAAGGGCGTCAGCGCGGGGGTGGGTTACCGGATCCGGCCCACATTGACGCTTACCGGCTTCGGCACCTACGAACGCACCAGATACGACTCGTTCGCGCGCAAGGACAACACCGTGCGGCTGGGCCTGGATCTGGGCCAGCAATGGAACCGGCATTGGAGCTGGCATGCGTCCGTGGCGCGCGAGCGCCGGAACAGCGACGCGGTGGGCCAGAGCTATCGCGAAACCGAGTTCTTCGTCGGCGTGGTCTACCGGAGGTAACGATGCGCCAGGATGCAGAAGTACCGTTCTTCTTCGGCCCGGACGCGGCATTGTTCGGCATGTACCACGCGCCGGCCGTGCCGGCGCGCCGCGCGGTACTGATGTGTCCGCCACTGGGCCAGGACCTCATCCGTTGCCATCGGCTTTACCGTCAGCTGGCCCAGTCTCTGGCCGAGCAGGGCCTGGCCGTGCTGCGCTTCGATTATCACGGCACCGGCGATTCCGCCGGTGGTAGTGCGGACGTCGACTGGGAACGCTGCGTCGCCGATGCAACGGTCGCGGCGGCCGAGCTCCGTCGTCGCTCCGGCGCGGATCGCCTCGTCGCCTTCGGTGCGCGCCTCGGCGGCAGTGTCGCCCTGGCCGCGGCGGAGCAGGCGCGTTTCAGTGAGGTGATCGCCTGGGATCCCGTGCTCGAGGGTGAGGCCTACGTCGGCGAACTCGACGCCATGCAGGCAGCCTTGCGCGAGGACGCCAGCCGGTTCAACCAACCACGTAGCCACAGCGACGTCGCCGAGCAGTGGCTCGGTTTCGATATCGGCGAGACCCTGCGCGGCCAGCTGCTCGCGTTGCGCGTGGCACCCGCCAGCGTGCCCACGCTCGTACTGGATTCCCTGCCCGACGCCGCTGGTGCGCGCTGGGATCGAATCGTTTCCCGGCGCGGCAAGGTCGCGACCATCGCGCCGCCGACACCGTGGGCCGACCTCGAACGGCTGGAGACGGCGATTCTCTCCCATCCGCTCATCCAGGCCGTCACCGGGCGTCTGAAGGAGGTCGCGTGACCCGCGAGGAAGCTCATCGTTTCGGCCGGGCGCGACATCTCGTCGGCATCGCGGGCGTGCCCGAAGGGGTACGCGGGGAGACCGGCGTGATCGTGCTCAACGCCGGCCTGGTCCACCGCATCGGCCCGTTCCGTCTGCATGTCGAGTTGACTCGCCAGCTCAACGCGGCAGGGTACCCGACGCTGCGCTTCGATCTCTCGACCCTGGGCGACAGCGCTGCGAGTGGCGGCCAACAGACGCGCACGCAACAGGTCTGCGCCGACCTGGACGATGCCATGAAGCTGCTCGGCGAGCGCGCCGGCTGTGAGCGCTTCGTGCTGGTCGGCTTGTGTTCGGGGGCGCAGAACGCCCACATGGTCGCCGCGACGGATGCGCGGGTATCGGGCGCGGTGTTCCTCGACGGCTACGCGTTCCGCACCCTCGGTTACAAGCTTCGGCACTACCTTCCGCGGATGGTCGACCCGGGACGCTGGGCGCGCCGGTTGATGCGCGGCGCAGGCAATGGTTCGACCGCCGCCGTTCCGAAAGCGGCCCCGCAGCCCGTCTTCGCCGTGGCGCCGGCACCGCGCGAAGAGGTCATCGCCGATTTCACCGGCATGGTCGAGCGTGGCATGAAGCTCTACCTGGTCTATTCGGGTGGCATCAGCAACTACTTCAACCACGCGCGCCAGTTCCGCGAGTGCTTCGGCAAAGTCATGAGCCACCCGGCCGTCACGACGCGCTATGCCGCCGAGACCGATCACACCTACATCCTCACCGGCGACCGTGCCCGACTGCTCGACGGCATCGGCGGCTGGCTTTCGCACAACTTCCCGCCGGCGAACGCCGGGAGGCACCCATGAAGACGGTCCTGGTCACCGGCGGCGCCGGCTATATCGGCAGCCACACGGTGCAGCAACTGGTCGCCCGTGGCGATCGCGTCGTCGTGATCGACAACCTGTCCACCGGCTTTCGCGAGGCGGTGCGCGGCGCCGCCTTCGTCGAGGGCAACGTGGGTGACTGCGAACTCGTGTCGCGGACCCTGGAGACCTACCAGGTCGACTCGGTGCTCCACTTCGCCGCGCACACGGTGGTGCCGGAGTCGATGAGCGATCCGCTCAAGTACTACGGCAACAACACCTGTAACACGCGCAACCTGCTGGCCTGCTGCGCGCAGGCGGGCGTCGACAAGTTCATCTTCTCGTCCACGGCGGCGGTCTATGGCACGACCGACGCGGGCGTGGCGGATGAAGAGACCCAGACCCGGCCGATCAACCCCTACGGTACCTCCAAGCTGATGTCGGAGACGATGCTGCGCGACTGGTCGGCGACCGGCGCGGTGCGTCATGTCATCCTGCGCTACTTCAATGTGGCCGGTTGCGATCCGCTGGGTCGGATCGGCCATTCCACGCCGGAAGCGACGCTTCTGATCAAGGTCGCCTGCGAGCACGCGGTGGGCAAGCGCCGCAGCGTATCGATCTACGGGACGGATTACGACACACCGGACGGCACGGGCGTGCGCGACTACATCCACGTCGAGGACCTCGCTTCCGCGCACCTGCGGGCGCTCGATCATCTGCGCGACGGTGGCGCTTCGTTGACGCTCAACTGCGGCTATGGCCATGGCTACAGCGTGCGCGAGGTCGTCGACGCGGTGGCACGCGTCGGCGGCCATGCGCTCAACGTGATCGAGCTGCCACGCCGTCCCGGTGACATCCCCAAGCTCATCGCCTGTAGCGACCGGCTGCGGCAGGAACTGGGCTGGACACCTCGTTATGACGATCTCGACTTCATCGTGCGCACCGCGTTGACCTGGGAATATCACCTGGCCGGCGCGAACCTGCCCACCGCGTCGGTGGCATGAGCACGCGTTCGCACGTGCTCTTCGTCATCGCCTGCGTACTGGCGCTGGCGGCCTCGCTCGCGTCCGTGCCTGCGCGCTCCACCGCGAGCGGCATGGTCTCGGCGCAGCGTATCGAGGTGCGGCGTATCGCGGGGCAGGGCGACAACCTGCCGCTGTCCGTGGGGATTCCGTTGCCTCCCGGTGTCCTGCGCGACACCGACCACCTGCGCATCCTCGACGCGCACGGGAAGGAAGTCCCTGCCGCGGTGACGCGCATGCTCACCTGGCATGACCGGGACGGCAGCCTGCGCGCCGTGCGTGCGGAGTTCATGGCTGCCCAGGGGACCTACTATTTCGCCCTGGGCGAGCCGCGCTCGGCGAACCTGCCGGTGTGGCCGTATACCCGCGGGATGGTCAAGGACCGCCCGGCAGCCCTGGGCACCTTGACCCCGGAGTGGCTGACCGCGTCGTTGATCGCCGGCCCGCAGTCCGTTGCCACCCGCGACGAACCGTATGCCCGCTATGTCGACGCCCAGTTCAAGTGGGCGGCCGCGCTGCCGGTCAAGGACACCACGGCATGGTTGTTCGACCGGCCATCCACGTTGTTCAAGGCGTACGTGCGTACCGGCCGTGCCGATTACCTCGAGGCGGCCGAAGAGAGCTATCGCTGGTACATGGCGGGCATCAAGCGCGACGGCCCCGCCGTGAGTCCGATCTGTGGTGGCGGCTGGCTTCCCGATGGCAAGCCCTGCGACGTCAAGTACGTCTATATCGAGCCGATCCTGCTCGCCGTGGCGCTGACCGGCGACGACTCGATGCATGACGCCGAAACCGTCGCGAAGATGGCCGACCTCTGGAACAGCGGTGGCTGGAACGGTGCTCCCGGCCCGTACAAACACCCCGACGATTATTTCACCGAGCGACTGGCCGGCCTGGGACTGATCGAGACCGTCGCGGCGTTCGAACTCACCGGCGACAAGCGCTATCGCGAGCGGATCGATGCCCGCGTCGGCTGGCTCAGCGACCAGCAGCGTGCCAATCCGGACGGCCTCGGCAACGACGGTTCCTGGCGCAACAGCTGGAACGTTCACGAGAACGACCCGGGCGGCGCCGACGACGTGCGCGGCGCGTCGCCCTGGATGAGCGAGAACATCGTCGACGGCCTCTGGCACGCCTGGCTGGTGACCGACGATTCGCGCATCCCGCCCATGCTCACCGCCTTCGGTGGGTACCTGGAACGTTACGGCTGGATCGATCCCTCGTTGCTCGTGCACCCGCATGACTGGCGCAACGAGTGCTCCGGATCGGGTGGGCAGATCGCCTGGTACTGGTCCTCGTCGCACGCGAAGAAAGACGCCCTGATGAAGATCCAGGAGTCGGAGGGCTGGTACAGCGACGGTCATACCGTGGAACTCGGCCTGCCGGTCGCCGCCGCGTACTATTTCGAGAAAGATCCGGCCAAAGCGGCCGCGTTGAAGAAACGCTTCGCCGCATTGTCCTCGTCGTACAGCGATGCCTGCGCATCCATCGCCGATACGCTGCGTCGGTTCAACTGGAACAACCGGGGTGCCGGCGTGGCGCAGTGGATGATGAAGCAGCCGGCGGGTTCCGGTCTCACCCGTGCGGCGAACCTCGTCGGTAGCGCGCCATGAATCGCCGTGTCGCCGTGTTGCGCAGCATCGGCATCGTCACGGTGTCTACGTATATCGAGTACGCGCTCGGGCTGTTGATGAGTGTGTGGATCGCGCGCTCACTGGGTCCGGCGGATTTCGGTCGCTATGCCTTCACGGTATGGTTGTGTGGCTGGCTCATTGTCTGCTCGAACCATGCGCTGACCACGTCGTCGACCAAGTTCATCGCCGAGGCGGACGGCATGGGCGACCCCACGCTCGCTTCCAGCCTGGCCGCGCGTTTCTCTCGCATCCAGACCTATAGTTCGCTCGTCGTCATCGGACTGTTCGCCTTGATCGCCGTCTTCGCCAGCCCGGCGGAGTGGGGCACCTCGCTGCTGCCGATCATGGTCCTGGTCGTGATCGCCGTCGTCGCCAAGTCGAACTACGCCGTGCTCGTCGCCATCGGCAAGGGGCAGGAGCGCTTCGAGCCCGAGGCCATCGCCACCGTCATCGCCGGCATCGTCGGCATGGTCTTCGTCCTCGGCGCCATGCTGCTGCACGCGGACCTGATCACCTTCGTCGCCCTGTTCGCGGTCGCCTGCCTGCTGTTGAACCTGATAAACCGGCTTTCCTACCGTTACTACTGCCGCGCGTTCGCCCCCGGTCCCATTCCGCCGGCGACGAACGCGCGGGTGAATCGCCACCTGAAACTCACGGCCGTGCTGGTGCTGATGGGCTCGTTCCGGGTGGGAACCATCGAAGTGTTCCTGCTCAATACGTTTTCCGGGTCGGTGGCGGTCGGCTATTTCGCCATTGCCGGCACGCTGACGCGCGGCGCCGTGCAGCTATTCTCGGTAGGGCTCACCTCCACGCTGCTGCCGTACATGGCGAAGACCTTCGGCGAGAGCGGGACGGCGCGAGCGGCGCGCTTTCTTTCCGAGGCCACCCGCTTCTATTGGGCCGTCGGCGTCGCCATCGCCGGTCTCGGGTTGGTGACCACGCCCGAAATCGTCCGGCTGATGTACGGCAACCGCTACATCGATGCGATTCCGGCCATCGAGGCGACGCTCGTCCTTGGCGGCCTGTTGTTGATCGGCAATGGCATCGCGGCATTCCAGACGGTGGTCGATCGACAGGACGATCGCATTCGTATCGCCACCGTTGCCGTCGTCGCCAATGCCGTGCTCGGTATCGCGCTCATTCCGACGTTCGGGCTCGCCGGGGCGGTCGTCACATACGCGGGCACCCGTATCGTGGAGATGGGCCTGGCCATTCACTACCTGCGCAAGGCGACCAGCGGGGCGCTGCCCGTTGCGGCCATGGCCCGGCTGTTCGTCGTCGGCCTGGTCTCGACCGGCGTGGCCTGGGCCGTCACCGTGGCCACCCCTTCGCGGCTCGGCTTCCTCGTCGGCGCCGCCGTCTTCGTCGTCATCTACGCACCGATGAGCGTCGTCGTCCGCTATTGGACCGGCGAGGACCTGCAGCTGATGGCCGGCATCAGCCGGCGCCTCGGCCCACCCGGCCGGGTGTTCCTGCGCGCCCTCAACGTGATGCAGCCCTCCGCTGCGAAGGCCAGTCCATGACGTACCTGAGCGCGATCCTGCGCAGCGTCGACGAACTGCGCGGCATGCGCGACGAGCTAGCGGCCGTCGCGGAAAAGCCTGGTGCGGCCAGCGGCATCGTGCAGCATCCGGACTGGATCGCCTACGAAGTCGACAGTCGCGACGACGGCACGGTGCCTCATGTGATCGTCGTGCGCGACAGTGCGGGGCACGTCGTCGGCTATGCGCCACTCCTGGCCATCCTGCATACGGCACGGCTCGACCTCGCCGGTCGCCGCTTGCGCCTGTTTCGAGGCGCGGCCCTGCGCCTGCTCGGCGCCGGCATCGTCGCCGCACACGCCGACCGCGAGACCGTCGAACTGGTGGTGAGCCGCCAACTCATGGGCGATGCCGACGTCAGTGTCGTACGCATCCAGGAGGCCGACCTGCCCAATCGCTTCGCCGAGGCGCTTTCGCGTGGGGGCGGCTTTCGCACCGTCGCGGCGCATCTGCTCGACCAGGTGCATTGGTCCATCGACCCGCAAGCATCGTCGGAGGCATGGCTGGCCAGCTTCGACAAGAAGAAGCGCGGCGACCTGACCCAGCGTGTGGGCCGTGCGTATCGCAAGCTCGGCGGCGACGCCGCGCTGCACACTTTCGACCGCCCCGAAGACATGCCGACGTACTGTCGGCTGATGAACGAGGTCTACGCACGCACCTGGCATCACGAGGACCTGCCGACGGATTGGGAAGCGCCCGAGCGTGCCGCCCTGTTCGCCCGGCTTGCGGGCGCCGGGCAGTTGATCGGCCATGTGGTGGTGAGGGAAGGGCGCCCGCTGGCCTACGTGCATGGTTACCTTCTTGGTGGTACCTATCTGGTCGACGACCTCGGTTACGACGAAGATGTCGCCAAGGTGGGTATCGGTTCGGTCGCCACCTTCCAGGCGATACGTGCGCTGATCGATCGCTTTCCCGGCGTACGGATCAGCTTCGGCTATGGCGACAACCAGTACAAACGCGTGCTGGCGAGCCGCAGCGAGGCGTGTGGTTCGCTCTACGTGGTGCGCGGGACCCGTGCGACCGCCGGATTTCACGCCTACGGCCCGGTGCGCTGGCTCTATCAAGGCCTTCATCGGGTTCGCAAGGACATCATTCGTAAGAAGTCGGTAGGTCGGACGACCTAACGCATGGGTCGTATAGGCGGCACGGGGATAGTGGCGCACTCTTGCCGTGTCGAAGCTGCACGAGCTGCCCCATGAACGCCCATGTCGACTCCACCGGTTCGGAGGCGATGGCACGGCTGCCGTTGTTACGCCAGTTCCAGGAAGCCCGCTATACGCGGCGGTTCTTCGCCCACCACGCGCTTACCCACCATTTGTACCGCGGTGTGTTCCCGTCGTTCGAGGCTGCCCAGGCGAGCATCCCGCCGTCGAGCGTGAGCGGTTACGACAACACCGAGTCCGCGGATCTGTACCGCGAACGCACGCGGCGGATCTTCATCAACGACTATCCGATGATCTACTGGCTGGGTCGTTGGTTCGCCGAGGGCGCCCACCGCGTGTTCGACATCGGCGGCCACATCGGCATCGCCTATTACGCGTACCGGAAGTATCTCGTCTATCCGTCGAGCCTGAGCTGGACGGTGATGGACGTGCCCGCGGTGAACGCGGCGGGGGCGCAGTGGGCGATTCAACACGATGCCGCGCGAAGCCTGCACTTCGCGGACGAGGTCGGTGCCGCCTCGGGCTCCGACGTGCTGTTTGCCGCCGGGTCGCTGCAGTACCTGAGCTATTCGTTGGAAGGCGCGCTCGCCGCGATGGCGGAGAAACCGCGGTTCCTGCTGCTCAATTCCGTACCGATCCATATGCGCGAGTCGTACTTTACGGTACAGAACATCGGGACGGCGTGCTGTCCTTACCGCGTCACAGCGGAGCGGGAGTTTCTCGGTGGGCTTGCGGCACTCGGTTACGAATTGCAGGACCGCTGGGAGAACCCGCTGCGGTCCTGCATCATCCCGTTTCATCCGGACAAGTCGCTGGATCGGTATTTCGGGTTTGCCATGAGGCGAAGGGACAATCACCAGGAGTGACCCTTCGCGTCGAGGGTCAGCGTTTGAGCCACTCACGTGGGGACATGCTGCCATCGGCAAGCCGTTTCAGGTTGGCCGTCTGTTCCGGGCTCGGTTCCGCAGACCAGAAATTGTCCATGACGTAGACTTGATTGCCCACCGCCTTCGAAAATTGGATCTCCAGACCCCAGATATCGGGTTCCTTCCTGGCCGTCGTGTTGAACACATAACTCGGCGCCGACTTAGGGCGGAGAGTCCGCGTTTCGATTTCCAGGCCATCGGCCCCAAGGTATCGGAACCTGACCTCGCTTTCCTTGCCGTGAAGCCAACCGCTGTGAACCAACAGGCGCACGCCTGCCTTCAACTTGAACGTTATGGCTCCGTGGCCTCCCAGTTCGAGGTGTACTCCGTCGCCGAACTGGTCCGGGTCGACGCCGGGTGGCGTCGTCGGTACGGGTCCGTCGCCGAACTTATGCAGATCGTTGTCGGTTGCGTCGGTGCTTACCACCATCCAGCCCGTATCGACGTCGCCGTCTGATAGCAACGTTCCGACAGGAACGGCGTTGAAGCTTTCGTTTACCCAGTCCGGGGTCCGATCGTCCATGATGCTCTCCTGCGCGCCTGGCGCGATGTCTGTCGTTAGGCGCCCCGTTAATGAGGCGCACGTCCGATGGTCGTGCGCTGTCGCAAATGTTTCAACGGCGGCTGACAGGAATGATGGGAGAAAATCGGCATGCCGGCGACGAAGTGACTGAGGGTGCCCCCTTTTCCGCAGTAGCAGGCCAGGTTCCGGTAAGCACCCATCGGTCGTCCCGCGATCGCTGCACGTGCTCCTGTCAGGAAAGGGAGGCTCTGGTGACCCTACGCTGCTCCATCCAGTCGTAGAGAACGGGAAGAAGGACCAGCGTGAGCAGGGTCGAGGTGATCAGGCCGCCCACGACCACCGTCGCCAGCGGCCGCTGCGTTTCCGCACCGACGCCGGATGAGAGCAGCATGGGAACGAGCCCGAGGATCGCCACGCTGGCGGTCATGAGCACGGGCCGTAGTCGCAACGCCGTTCCCCGGACCACCGCATCGCGCACACTCAATCCCGCGTGCTGTTGCTCGTTCAGGAAGCTCACCAGGACAATGCCGTTCAACATGGCCACGCCGAATACCGCAATGAAACCGATCGCCGAAGGTACCGAGAGGTATTGCCCGGTGATGAACAGCCCCACGATGCCGCCGATCACCGCGAAGGGCACGTTGGCGAGGATCAGGCCGGCGTAGCGCACCGAGTTGAACGCGGTGTAGAGCAGGATGAAGATGAAGAGAATGGTCGCCGGCACGATGATCGACAGCCGCTTCAACGCGCGCTGCTGGTTCTCGAACGCGCCGCCCCATTCGGTGTAGTAGCCGGTCGGTAGCTTCACCGCCTGGGCCAGCGCCGTATTGGCCTGCTGGACGAAGCCATCGATATCGCGACCGCGCACGTCCATCTGGATCACCGCATACCGCTGCAGCTGCTCGCGGCGGATGAACGAATAGCCTTCCGCCGTGCTGACCTTGGCCACTTGCGACAACTGCACCAGCGCTCCCGACGGCGTGCTGACCGGAATGCGCTCGATGGCGGACAGCGAGGCCTTGCTGGTGTCGTCAAGGCGCAGCGTGATATCGAAGCGCTTGACGCCATCCAGCAACGAGCCCACAGGCTCGCCGCCGATGCCGTTGCGAACGACCGTGAGAATGTCGTTCGCGTTGAGCCCATAACGAGCCAGCGCGTCGCGGTCGACTTCGATGCGAATCTGCGGCTTGCCGATATTCGCTTCCAGGCCAAGGTCGGCGACGCCGGGTACGGTGGCCAGGGTGTCCTTGATCCTGGCGCTCAGCCGATCCAGCTCGGCCAGATCGTTGCCGTAGAGTTTCAATGCCAGCGTGGCGCGTACACCGGAGATGAGTTCCTCGATACGCATCTGGATCGGCTGGGTGTAGCTGACCACGGCGGTCGGCAGAATCGCCGTGAGCTCGGTCTGCATCGCTTCCTGGATGCTCTCCAGGGTCTCGCCCTTGCGCCACTGATCCTTCGGCTTGAGCGGGGTATAGACCTCCATGTAGTTCACGTCGGCGGTCTCGCCTTTCTCTGCGCGTCCGATCATCGCCAGGGTCGTCTCGACCTCGGGGAATTTCGCCTTGATCCGCAGCGCCACCTGGTTGGAGATATCGATCGACTCCTCGAGCGAGGCAGAGGGGATCGAGGTGATGCGCCACATGATCGCGCCTTCGCGGAGGTTGGGCATGAACTCCTTGCCCAGGAACGGGAACAGCGCAAGGCTGCCGACAAGGGCCGCCGCCGCGATGCCGATAACGGCCTTGCGGTGTCCGAGCGCCCAGTTCAGCAGGCGTGCGTAGCCGCGCTTGAGATAGGCTACCAATCGCGTGTCTTTCTCTTGTTTGGGTTTGAGCAAGAGGGCGGCGAGCACGGGAATCAGGGTCAGGGCCAGGATCAGTGAACCGGCCATGGCAAAGCCGATGTTGAAGGCCATCGGCTTGAACATCTTGCCTTCCAGTCCCTGTAGGCTGAACAACGGCAGGAAGACGACGATGATGATGCCGATGGCGAAAGCGATGGGACTGGCCACTTCGCGCGCGGCCTCGAGCACGGCCGCGGTCTTGTCCACGGGTCCGCCCTGCGATTGACGCTCGGCCATGATGCGGAACGCATTTTCGACCATGACCACGGAGCCGTCGACCATCATGCCGATGCCGATCGCCAGCCCTGCCAGTGACATGAGGTTGGCCGAAAGGCCCGCCTTCTCCATGCAGATGAATGCGATCAGCATGGCCAGCGGCAAGGTCACGACGACGATCAGGGCACTGCGAAGTTCGCCCAGGAACAGGAACAGCACGATGGCAACGAGGATCGAGCCCTCGATCAGTGCGCGCACGGCGGTGCCGACGGCCGCGTTGACCAGGTCGGTGCGCTCGTACACGGGTTTGACGATGGTGCCGGCGGGAAGCGCCTGCCTGACCGTGTCGAGTTTGGCTTTCACCGCGTCGACGACGCTCTTTGCGTTCTCGCCGATGCGGGCGAGGGCCTGGCCCATCACCACTTCCTTGCCATCGCGGGTGACCGCGCCGGTACGCGGCGCGCCGGCCTCGGTGACCGTGGCGACGTCGCGCACGTAAACAGGCGTGCCGTCGTCGGTCTTCAGGACGATATTGCCGATATCGGTGGCGTTCTTCACCAGGCCCAGGCCGCGGACCAGATACTGCTCGCGGCCCACGTCGATGAAGTTGCCGCCCACCTGCGCGTTGTTGGCTTCCAGCGCCTGCATCACTTCCTTGAATCCAAGGTTGTGCGCGATCAGCCGCATCGGGTCGACCCGCACCTGATACTGCTTCTCCTGGCCGCCCCACGAGGTCACATCGTCCACGCCGGGCGCTGTGCGCAGGATCAGTCGCACGGTCCAGTCCTGCAGCGTGCGCAGGTCCATGTCCGAAGGGTTGTTCTTCAGTTCTTCATCGGCGCGTTCCACCGTGTACCAGAACACCTGGCCCAGGCCCGAGGTATTCGGTCCCATCTCCGGTTTGCCATAGCCCGCCGGCAGGCGATCGCCCACCTGTTGCAGACGCTCGTTGACCAGCTGGCGAGCGAAATAGATGTCCATATCGTCGGCGAAGTACACCGAAACATAGGACAGCCCGAACAGGCTGACCGAGCGGATCTCTTCCACCTTCGGCAAGCCGGCGAGCGCCGACTCCACCGGCGTGGTCAGCAATTGTTCGACGTCTTCGGCGGCCAGTCCGGAGGCTTCGGTGTATACGCTCACCTGCACGGGCGTGACGTCCGGGAAGGCATCGATCGGCAAGGTGCGAACCGCCTGGAAACCGAGGAAGCCGACCACCACGAAGACGATCAGCACCAGCACCTTGTATTTGAGAGAGAGTTCGACCAGACGTTCGAGCATCAGTCTTCTCCCAGCTGCGAGCGCAGGATGCGAGCCTTCAAGGCGAACGCGCCCTTGCGCACGTACGCTGCGCCGGCGCCAAGGCCCTGCTTGATCTGGGTCCAGCCGTCGCGGGTCTCGCCGACCTCGACCGGGACAGGTTCGAACTGACCGGGCTGCTTGCCGCGAACGAAGACCGTCGGCTGGTTCTGCAGCAGAACGATCGCATCGGCCGGCACAGCCAGTTGCCGCGTGTCCGAAGTGATCGCGATCCGGCTTTCCACCAGTTCGCCCGGATGCAGCACGTCTTTCTCGTTGGCGACCTGGATGCGGACGTCGACGGTGCGCGTCTTTTCATCGGTCTGGTGAGAGCGCTGAAGGACCTTGCCCGGTAGCTCGGTGCCGTGCGCCACGATGGTCACGAGGTCGCCTTCCTTGATCTGTTCCGCCGCCGCTGGCGACAGGCGCGCTTCCACCCATACCGATGCTTCGGTCACCAGGGTGAATAGCGGGCGGCCCGGTTCGATACGCTCGCCGACGAGGAAGGCATCGGTCGTCACGCGTCCGGCGCGCGGGGCGAGCAGCTCGAAGCTGCCATCGGCGGCGGACGATCCGCGCCGGATCAGATGGCTGATCTGTCCATCGGACAGCCCGTAAGCCTTGAGCTTGGCCTTGGCCTGATCGCGCTGGACCAGGGCTTCGTTATAGCGACGTGCCGACACTGCCTGGGCGCCGAGCGACGCGACGCGCTGCCAGTCCTGGCTGGCCACGATCAGCTGGCCTTGCGTCTCGGCCACCTCGATGCTGGACAGCACGACCAGTGGCGCACCGGCGGCCACGACGTCGCCGAGCCTGGCCTTGCGCGCCACGACTTGCGAGGGAACGCGGGGCGAGACCAGTACGGTGTTATAGGCATCGACCTTGACCTCGCCAGGGGCCTTGATCTGGTCGGACACCGTACGAACGGCCAGCGTATCGACGACGATACCGGCCGTCTTGATGGCGGCGGCGTCGAGCACGAGCGGGTTGCTCGCGACTGGCTCGCTGGCGGCCGGTGCCCTGGCGTCTTCCGCGCTGGCGGTCAGGGACAGACCGCCGAACAGCAGGACCATCGATAGGGACCATAGTGTGGGGCGAAAGAGGTGCGTGGTCATCGGGAGATATCCTTGGAGGGGCCATCGATCCAATCGGTGAGGCGACCGGCCGCAGCGAGGTAATCGAACCAGGCCTGCCAGGTCTGGCTTTCCAGAGCGAGGCCCGAGAGCGCGGTATCGAGGCTCTGTTTGAGTTGCACGAGGTAGTCCGAGGTGCCGATCTCACCGGCCTGCCACAGCTTCTCGAGTGTTTGCGCGCGCTCGTCGAAGGCATTCGCACGGCTCTGCCGGAACGACACCGTCGCGTCGCGCAAGGCGGTGTAGGTGACCTGGGTCTGCTTGAGGACGGCGTCCGAGCGCAAGGTGGTTGCCCGTCGCGAAGCGAATGCCGCATCGGCGTCGGCCTGCGCGGCAGCTATCTCCGCCCGACCCGTGTTCAGAATCGGGATCGGAATGGCAACGTTGATGCCGATCACCCGATCGCTACGCGTGCCACTGCGGACGCTGCCTCCGGTCAGGCTGATCGTGGGGTCCGGGCGCCGCGCGCGCTGGGCGACGACGACGCCGGCCTCGGCACGGTCCTGGTCCGCCTGCGCCTGGAGCAGCTCAGGCCGTTCGCTCGCAGCCAGCGGAACGACGGACGCCGCGCTCGGCGGCAAGACACCGGGCAACCCGGGCAAGGCGCCCTCGGCGTCGCCACCGACGGTGGCAAGGGCGGCCAACGAACTCGCTTCCTGTCCTGCCAGCGAGGCCTGTTGGATCTGTGCCTCGCCCAAGGCCAATCCCGCCAGATCGCGCTCGGAGGTGCTGATATCGCCCACCTTCAGGCGCTGGGCGGCCAGTTCGTCGAAGCGTCCCATCAGGGCCAGTCGGCGCTTGCCCAGCTCGCTTTGTTCCCGCGCGAGTACGGCACCGGCCCAGGCTTTCAGCCAGTCCGCAGCGATATCGCGGCGTTCGAGGGCGTAGGCCGCTTGTCTCGCGCTAACCTCGGCCTCGCTCTCGACCATCCGTGCCCGGCGCTTGCCGAACAGGTCCAGCGAAAGGCTCGCGCCGGCCGTCCGCCGATCGACATCGGCGTTCTCGGCTTCCAACTGCACCGAGGGGTTGTACAGCGGCTGCGCCGCCGCGCGGGCACGCGCCTGTGCGGCGCGAAGCTCGGCAGCGGCAACCTGCACCTGTGGACTCTTCGACCACAGGGCGCGAAGGGCGGCCTGAAGCGCAGGGGGAGGGGGCAGGGCCGGCGGATCGCCCTGGTACGGAGACGCGGAAACGGTGGCGGCAAGGAACACGCACACGGCGCCCCAAGGCGCTGCACGCAAGAAAAACATACGGTGAATCTCCTGAAAACCAGCAACGATCGACGTGCCCGCTTTAACGGGCGACCGTCGGAGACGAAGGGTTTCAGGCGATAGGTGGCCGCAGAGGCGAGCGAGCGAACAAGGGACTCGGCGCCACCGGTAGGTGAGTCACGACTACCGGCAAGGAGACGACCGCCGCCAGGGCAGGCATGGCCGACGGCAACGCCGTCGCGTGAGCACACGCACAATGACAGCCACCGGATTCGCCGAGCAGGCAGGCATCGCCATCGCTCGTCGCCGCATCCGCTTGCATGCCACCGATGGCCAACACGCGATCGGCGGACGGTGTATCGGACAACAGCCGAGGGCCGTCCATCATGCAAGCGGTACCCGCCGCGATCTTGATCATCAGTGCCGCGATCAACAGGATCCAGCCGCCCTTATGGCGGCGGAATCGCTGAAGCATCGTGGGCAGGGTGCGGGGCATGGCGTGGATGCTAGGCGATGGTGGGTCTGTTAGACAATTTCATTCGATCCGTCGACCTCCCAGCCTGAAGCCACGCCATGTGGGAGCCTGAAGCCGCTCCATGTGGCAGCCGCTCCAGCGGCGATTCCATGTGGGAGCCCCTCCAGCGGCGTTTCCATGTGGGAGCCGCTTCAGCGGCGATAGCCTCGCCGTCGCCGTCGCCGTCGCCGTCGCCGTACCGTCCAAGATCGTGATACGTCTGGTTATCGATGGAACGTCTGGCCAACGCGTCCTAGCATAGGTCGCAGCTCTGTCCAGGTGATCCGGCTTGACTTCGAGCAGTTAGCCATTGTCGACGACGCCGATCACCGCCGTGCTTTCCTCGTCTGGCCGAAGACATTGGCAGGGAGGTGCCTATCCGCAAAGAAAACGACCTCCTCGTTCTCGACAAAGTAGCTAGCATCCACCCGAATGTAGAAATCTGCACCCGAGAACTTGCAACTTGTCAGGAAGGGCGACGCCGCTACGACCTCTTCCCATGCCAATCGCCGTCCGACGAAGCATTTGCCGCGATCGAATACCTTCAGTTGCTCGAGACCCTGGGCATCCAAGCGGACTGAACTGCATTCAATAAGGCGCTTCGCCCAGGCAATAGAGCCAGCCATGAGCGCGTAGCCCCATATATGCACAGGGATGCCGGAGAGGTGCGCCCTTACGTCGATAATCAGCCATAAGCCGCCCAGGAAGGTTGAAATCAAGCAGACCCATCGCCCTACGACATTAGGCTTGCTAGGTCTTAAACGACGAGGTAACGACGCGGCCAGAGTTTCGACAGGGAGATGTGCTTGCACGAATGCGACGAATTCTTTTTCGTCGTTGAACGACGCGATATTCAAGCTCGCTTCGAATTTTTCGCCCTTGAAGCGGTAGTTCAGGTGCCGCTGCCTGAAGAGCACAATGTCACCCCAAGAAACACGCCCTCGGACAAAGAATTTTCCGTCATAGAAGAATCTTGTTTGCTCGATACCATCTCGATCAAGAATAGCCGATTGGCCCTCAAAGATTGTCGATACGACCATCAAGGTAAAGGCAACAGCGCTCACGCCGAGGAAGAACAAGACGGCGACAAACTCGCCGCGCAGGCTTTCCTCGATCAGCATGGCGCCAACGTAGCCCATGGCGCACATAGCGAACATCAATACAACAGTCGATAGTTGACTCGCTTTCAATGTGTCCTTCATGCGTCAATGGAACAAGTCGCATATTTGTGCGCGGCGCCCATGGTCGCCGCCCAAGAATATCCGTTCACGCTTCTTGCGCCTATGCAGTAAAGTTTCGTCACAAAAAAACCTCGATTTAGTGAAGCCTCAACATAGCGGAATGTCATTGGTGACTTGCAGCTAAGAGAATCGATGAAAAGAAAAGTATGGTGGGAATCCACGATCGAATTGAGGGAACGCTTTCGTCGAAATCGACGCGGCGAACGTGGGGTCCAGTCGCGTCGTGACTCAACGCACGATCGATTTCCGGAATGTAGGTAGTCATCCTTGCCACAAGACGCTTGTAGTCGTCCTCTGTTTGCCGCTCGCGAGCCTTGCCGTGTACAGCGACGTTTCTGCGAAGAAACGTCGAGTCGTAAAGGTTGTACGACTTTCTGAGAGCCGCGGCATAAATCTCGTTGGTCGGGCAATAGGTTTCGTGGTCTGCGGCTTGGATGGCTCTTCGAGGACTGGTGCCAAAACTGATTGAAGGCGCTCCGCCGTTCCATTTATCGATCTTCAGGTCAGATGTTGAGGCGTCGTATCACCAGTGCTTCCGACTCAACGCGACCTCAATGTCGTGGAAGGTCAAGGGATCGTATCGAGCATATACCCGTGTAACGACGTGATCGGCACCGACAGCTCTCAGGAAGTTTCGATATGCCAGGAGGTGTGCATGAAAGGAAAACTCTTCTGGAAAGTGTCGACTGAAGTCGAAATGTTCAAAGGAGACGCCGCACTCGTCCCGCATCACCTCGAGATCATCTTCGGCTCGGTCTCCGTAAATATTGAGGTCATGCAGCAATCTTGTCGTAGGCGTCCATCGAGCGATCTCACGACTTCGGTAGCCGCACAACCTGAGATAGGCCTCGGACAGGGGCTCAATTCGACGGGCCTCATTCACAGTTGTAAGCCTCTATGAGGTCAGTTGCAGCCAAGGCCGCTGACACGTAAGGAAGGCGCTTTGCCACCCCTCGACCCGCATCACGAAGAACTCGTCGTTGCGACTTACTGATGCTCCCCGCCTTACCAAGTTCGTGAACCCACTGACTATAGGGTGAAGTCCTCGAACCGGCCTTTCCGCCACCCGCGATTCCTGAGCGAGGCTTGTCTGCAGTTCTTCCGAAGGCTGTATTTGCTGCACCCAAGGCAGCCGACCGCTCTCTACCGATGAAGGTTTCGTTCTCGCAATCGCAATGATATGCCTTCCACTTTGACACCGCGTAGTCGAAGGCAGCCCCAACGCCCGCACCAATCAGGATGGGTACGAAAGCGACCTCGCCCGTGGGATCGGTATACATCCACGGCGACCCATTCGCATAAAGATAAGGATTAATCCCCCCAGCCAACCCGATCGGATCGACCTGCACATACCGCCCCGATGCCGCGTCGTAATCACGAAAGTAGTTGTAGTAAAGCCCCGTCACCGCGTCATAGCGCTGCCCGGGAAAGCGCAGATCGAACACGAAGCGCGCCCCGTCCGCGTCCGGGTCTTCATCCGGCAAGCCCGTACCAAACGGATCGTCGCTCGGCCGCCAGCGCCACAGTGTGGCTTTCCTCACCGGATCGATCACCGCACGCGGCGAGCCGAGGTGATCCGGCTCGATGTAGAGCAGCTTACCGTTATCGACGAGGCCGACGAGGTAGTTGTCCATCCACACGGCCTGCCGTGTGACCTTGCCTGTGCTGTCGTAGTCGGCGAGCCAGCGTCCGGCTTCGTCGTAGAGGATCAACGAGGTCTTCGCGCCGGCTGTCTCGGTGCGCAGGATGCGTTGGTCGGCTGCATCGTAGCCGTACGTCACCAGCGAGCGGCCTTGTTCCGTCACCGAGCCAAGGCGCCCCGCTGCATCGGGCACGAGCGTGGCATCGCCGATCGCAATCGTATTGCCGGCCGCATCGTATCGGCGTGTCTTGCCATCGGCCGTCGTCAAGTGATGGCTCGCGGGGTCGTAGAGGTAGGTCTGCTTGACACCGCCGACGGTCATCGCCGTGCGGTCGCCGGTGGTGTTGTATTCGAAGCTGCGCAAGACGTTCCCGCTGCTCGATGACGCCACGGACTTCAAGTGCCCCAATCCGTCGTAACCGTAGTCGAAGGCATAGGCGCGCGCTGCTTGCGAGGCGATCTCGCCGCCGGGTGTGTAGCCGAGCGCATACATCTGGTAATCCGGTCCACCCCAGGCGGTGACGCGGCCGCTACTGTCGCGGGTAACCGTCAGCTCGCTCCCGTTGCCGTAACGCCAGCTTTCGATCAGGTCGAAGGGGCGATAGGCCACATAGGTGATGACGTCTGTGTTTGCGCCACCCAGGGGTTGAGCACTGACGCCGGCGATCGATCCATCGGCGTCGTAGCGATAGGTCGTGCGCGCACCGCCGTCGACAGCGACCTCCTGCAAGCGGCCCGCCGGCGAGTAGCGATACGTCACCGCCTTGCTCGTCGTGCCCCAGGTCTGGATCTTGCGCACGATGTTGCCGGGCGCGTCGTAGCAGAACACCGTCTTGCTGCTCGATTGCGTCATGGACGAGAGCCGGCCGATGCCATGCCGTTCGTCGGCCGAGCAAGCCGCCTCTGGTGTGTCATAGGTGAAGCGCGTATCCAGCTTCGCGTCGTTGTAGCGTACGAGCGTCGGCCGGCTCAGGGCATCGCGCGTGACGCTGTAGCTGCCCACGCCACCGGCACCTTCATGACGGCTGAGGAAACCGGCGACATCGTGCTCGTCGAGCGACTCGCCGCTATCCGGACTGTCGACCGCGCCGACGTCGCCCAACCCCGTAGTCAGGTAGTGCGTGGTGAGACCCTTGGGGTCCTTGATCGAAGCCAGCTGGTCCAGTGGGTCATAGGTGGCCGTGGTGCTGGCCTCGAGTCCGCCCGCATCGCGAATGGACTCGCGCAGACGCCCGAGTGCGTCGTAGTTGGCGGTCGCCTTGCGCCCGTCGGCGTCGGTGGTGCCGGTGGGGCGACCCACCTCGTCGTACGTATAGCGGGTGACGGCGTTATTCGCGCCGGTTTCGGTCTCGACGCGGCCGAGCGCGTCGAACGTGCGCTCGATCTGGATCTTCAGCAGCATGCTGTCGTACGCGAGCTCACCGATTCGGTGGCCCGCCGCGTCCAGCTCGAAGCGGAGGCGGTGGTTCGACGGATTGGCGACCTGGATCAGCCGACCGGCCTTGTCGTAATCGAAGCGCAGCGTCACGCCGTCGGCATCGGTGATCGACGCGACATCGCCTCGTGGCGTGTAGGTCAGGGTGGTCGTCGCGACGACATGGTTCGGCCGCGTTTCCTCGACCTCGGTCGTTCGCCCGCGCTTGTCGTAGGTGTAGTCAACGATGGTGCCTTGCGCATCGCGGCGGGAGCGCACGCGACCGGCCACGTCATAGGCGAGGATTTCCTCCGCATGACCCAGTGCATCCTCCGACTTCCACAGGTCACCCTTGCGGTAATCGCAGGGGCCTGTGGCGCAGTTGGATGCATCGGTCGCGCGATAAGTGTGACGGGCCAACGTGCCGATCCTGCCGGTGTCGCTGCGTGGACCTTCCTCGAGAACGAGCCGCCCGGTGGTGTCGTAGGTCATCCGCCAGCTTCGGCTCAACGTGAGAGCCGCGCCGGACTGGGTGGGATCGACGGCGCCCCAGGCTTCGCGCGCCGTCAGGTTGCCCACGGCGTCATAGGTGAAACGCTCCTCGTGGCCCGGCCAGGTGATGCGTGCCGGCAGGTCCATCGTCGGATGCCATGTCGTGACCGTCCTGCGGGCGGACGGCGTACCCGGCGCCTCGGTGCGCTCGATCTCGTTGCCGTTGACGTCGTACTTGTACTCGGTGATACGGCCATCGAAGCCCGTGCGCCGCAAGACCGTGCCATCGGGGTTGTACTCGATCGTCGAGTTTGCCGCACCGCATCCCGCGCCGCCGGGCTGGTCGACGCCGACCAGTCGACGCGAGCCGCGGACCTCGGCATAGCGATAGCGGTGCACGGCTTTAGTGGGCCCGGTGACCGCGACGCTGCCGTCGGTCCCGCGTAACAGCGCCACCGCGTCGACGCCGTTCGCATGCTCGCTGCGGACGGCGCGGCCCTTGCTGTCATACCAGAAGGTCGCGAACAGTTCGCCGGTCTCGTCGACGATGCCAGTGAGAAGGTGCGGAATGCTCGCACCACCTTCGACATAGCCCTGCGCGTTGTAGATGTAGCGCTGTGAGGTGCCGTCGGCATAGGTTGCCGATGCCAGATCGGCGTTGACACCCGTATCGGCCGTTTCGTCGTAGACATACGTCACGGTGACGCTCGCCCCCTCGCTGACGGTGGCGATGCGCCCGGCGCTGTCGTAAGCGATGGTAAGCTTGCGACCCTGCAAGTCCGTCACTTCGACGAGGGCATGCGTGTAGCGAAGGGTGACGTGTCGTGCCGTTCCTGCGGCGATCGACACCAGATGGCCATTCGTGTCGTAACGTTCTGCATCCTGGCCAGCGGCTGGACGGTAGACCCAGCCGTCGCCCTCGCGTGCCAAGAGACCGCGCGGGTCGACGGCGCTCTGGTAGCGACCGGCGGATTCGACGAAGTCGATGCGCTCGCCCGTATGGCGTTGGAGACGGATGCGTTTGCCGTCCTTGCCATCCACCACGCTGAGCGAACGGTCGTAGGTGCCGCGCCAGCGGCTGCCGAGCGCGGCCATGCCCGGCAGGGTCGGGTTGCTTGCGCGCGAGCCCTCGCCGTTGCCGACGACACCACTGTTGTAATAGCGCGACCAGGCCAGCGGCGAGCCGCCGGTGGCGGCGATGTCGACGACTTCCTGGTACTTGTTGTTGAGGCCGACGTTGATCGGGTTGCCGACGTTGGGGCGGGTTTCGCAGTCGCCGGGGCCTAGGTCGGATTGGTGGTTGGCCTCCGGATCGGGATCGGGATCAGGACCCGTGCCTGAGCGGCACACAACCTTGCCCCAGTAGGTACCCACCGCCAATTCGCGATTCGGATACGGTCCCCAGGTCTGGTCGCCCTTCACAATGTAGAGTGACGGCGGATTACTGCAGGCGAAATAGCGGTATCCGTCTGTCGAGGTGCTCCCGTGAGAGCCGCCGGACGTGGTGTAGGTGTGATCGGCGATGTAGATCGAGCCAAGGAACCAGATATGGGTAATGGCGCAACCTGTGTAGGACATTTGTTCGCACCGGTTTGCGACCTGTTTCCCGGCGGCTACGTTTACGTCGGTGTAGTACTCGTTCGGTGAGCCCTCCCTGTTCACTTCGTACTCGACATATGGCGCGACGTCGTCTGCCAGTGCATCGGTCGTTGTTAGCGACAAGGCAAGCGCATACAACGCCCCAGGCGCAATCCTTCGCATACATCCATCCATCGGGTAGGTGAGGGCGCGGAGTCTAGGTAGGCGAAGTGCCGCTGTCTGTCATCCCAGTGCAGAAAGTCGA
>NZ_DATLIW010000030.1:0-448471 GCF_035539195.1 Luteibacter sp. | reverse complement strand
CATAACTAGAGGTAAGGTCGCTTCACCCACCGGCCCGATCGGGCCCCGGAGGAGCGATGAAGAAGTCGCGGTTTACCGAAGAACAGGTCATCTACGCGCTGCGCCTGGCCGAGTCGGGAACGCTCGTCACGGATGTCTGCCACCAGCCCGCGCCAAGTCTTGCCATCACCGCAGCCTCATCAAAGCTCGACGAGTCAGGCAAAAGGAAATTCCGCTCAATACTTGTCAGCAACGTGGACTGTCTGAACGACGATGCCGTGATCCTTGCATCCACCGATGGCAATCATTCCTGGCTTTGCCCACGTGTCGATAAAGCCGCTTATGGTCACAACCTTTTCATCCATGCCCGAAAGTTGCCGGGACATGGAGTCATCACCACGCGGCACCAGCACGGGCAGGCAGGCACCAGGCATTGCCTTCCGATCTCGCTTGTCTGCAGGGTAAATCGCTTCGTGTTCGAACTGGTACCGAAGGTAGCCAGTGAGCGTGACCTTGCTTCCTACGACAAATGTCTTCTCTGTCAGCAGGGGATCCACCTCCATCCGCTTTGGGTGAACGGAAACGCAACCGCTGGCAAACACCAGCAGGGCAAGGCAAATGACCCGAGGAACGTCCGGCCATCGTGAAGGAGCCCCCACCATTGCTACCGAGTGCGACCGTGAGACGTCAGCGTTTCTGGTATGCATTGAGTTGCGTCCTTGTCATATCGCGCTGAAGTCGATCCAGCGAACCGCCAATTACACGATATTGATACTGTCCGTCGACTTTCTCAACAACGCCGGAAATGCCACTACGAACCAGATAGTTCGGGAATTTGTTCCTCGGGACAACATCGTCATCTCCGAAGCCTGGACCGCCCAGCTCTTCGTAGACACTCAAGAGCCGGTTTGTGCGTAACGCCGCCCGAACCCTACCGGGGATAGACCGGTAGTGAAGCGCCTGCGCGGACGTGTTGGGAGAAGGGCCGCGTTTAGGTGTTCCCGGATGCTTGTTCCCAGATGCTTGTTTCTGGACCAGAGCCTCGTAGGCAGGCAAATCCGGACAAGCTATATTTCGTGCGGAATGGCGCGTCCGCCATTAAAGGGGAGTTAACCGTGACGAGATGGATTGCGCTGGCCCTGGGGCTGGCTGCCGTTGTGTGGGGACCACTTTCGATTTCCGCCGATGCACCTGCACGGAATCCGGCACACGAAAGCCTTTCGCCTTCGTGCAAGGGCAAGCCGGCCAAGGTCGACGATTCGGGCTTTGTCGTCATTGGCGGAATCGAGCAGTGGGTGACCGCCAAGGGAGACAGCTGTGCCAACCCGGTCCTCCTCTTCATCAGTGGCGGCCCCGGCAATCCTCTGAGCGGACTTTCCGACAGCATCTACAGCGCCGGCGAGCGCGACTTCATCGTCGTTCAATGGGACCAGCGGGGATCCGGCATGACCTATGGGCGCAGTCCTCCGGCGCCGGACGAGAAGCTGACCATAGCGCGGATGGCGCAAGACGGAAATGAGCTGGCTGCCTACCTTGCCAAGCGGTATGGAAAGCGGAAAGTCATCTTGTGGGGCAGTTCCTGGGGCTCGATTCTTGCCGTCCATATGGCCAAGGCGCATCCGGAGTTGTTCTATGCGTATGTGGGTACGTCTCAGGTAGTCAACTCGGTTGAAGCCCAGGCCGCGAGCTACAAGAAGCTGCGGGCACTCGCTACGAGTGCGAACGACAAAGATTCCCTCGCCGTGCTCGATCAGGTTGGATCACCTCCGTGGACCGATCCTCGCAGCTTCGGGAAGGTGCGCCGGGTCATTCGCAAGTACGAATCGAAGGTAACGTTGCCACCGCCCGACAGCTGGCACCGAGCGCCAGCCTACACGACGGAAAAAGCGGAGGCGGATTACGAAGCCGGCGAGGACTACTCATTCATGAACTTCGTCGGGATGCACGGTGACGGCATGCTGTCGCAAGTGGATCTTCCGACGTTGGGAACGAACTTCACCATCCCTGTCTTCTTCGTCGAGGGTGCGCATGATCTGCTGGCGCCTCCGGAACTGGCGCGCCAGTACTACGAGAGCATCAGCGCGCCGGAGAAAGGTTGGGTGTTGCTGGAGCATTCCGGGCACGACCCGAACCAGGAAGTCGTAGACGCAGAGTACAAGGTGCTTCGCGAGAGAGTGTTGCCACTGACGAATGCTCGAGCGCCGATGCATGCTGGAAAATAGTGACAATGCCGCAGGCCCGAGACGTACTTCGTGTGCGGTCTCGGCTTGGCTCGTCGAATAAGCGATGCATCGTCGAGGTCCCTTAACCTTGTCACTTGAGCCTATAACCGTGCCGCTGCCCCTTTACCCTGCACTGTGGCTGGATGCCCTGCCTTCCGGCACTGACATGGCGCGCCGTAGGGACCCTATCGTCCTTAGCACGCCCAAGGAAGCTGAATGTCATGCTGAAGCGCTTGCTCTTGTGCCAACTGTTGTTGCTCGTCGCCATGCCCGCCGTGGCGCAGACCTCGGCGCGACTCCCTGCATTGAATGTACCTGACGCTGCGCCGGCGACACGGATCCTCGTCTTGGGCACGGTGCACTTGCGTGGTGCTCCTAAAGGCTTCAAGGTCGACTCGCTCAATCCCGTGATTGATCGCCTTGCAGTCTTTCAACCAACCGTGATCACCGTCGAAAGTACCTCCGGAGAGATGTGCGACTTGATGGCGCGTCATCCGGCAGTCTACGATCCCGTCGACGTCAAGGAGCACTATTGCCGCGACGCGAGCCATGCGAGGACAGCGGCTGGCCTGGACCTGACGGCGGCGCTCGCCGAGATGCGTCATTCGTTGAGTCATTGGCCTGACCATCCGACGGCATCGCAACGACGGCGGCTCGCGGCAGTATTTTTGGCTGCCGGCGACAGCACTTCCGCCACCGTGCAATGGCTGCAATTGGCTGTCCCCGAGCGTCGCGCCGGGGACGGCCTGGACAACGAGCTCGTCGCTGCGCTCGACCGGTTGGCCACCGGCACTAATAGCGAGAATTACCAGATCGCCGCGCGACTTGCCGCACGGCTCGGCCTCCAGCGCGTTTTCCCAGTGGACGACCACGCAAACGACGGCATCGATGTCGGCGACCAGGAGGCCTATGGAAAAGCCGTGTCGGCGCAGTGGGCGATTGCCGCACCCCGGCGGAAGACGATGGATGACGAACAGGATGCACTGCTGAAACGTGGTGAGATGTTGAGCCTGTATCGCTTGATCAACCGTCCTGAGAGCACTCTTCTCGCCAGTCGCACCGACTTTGGCGCCGCGTTGGCGGACCCGTCGCTGGAGCACTATGGGCAGCGCTACGTGGCCGGCTGGGAGGTTCGTAATCTCATCATCGCCGCCAACATCCGCATAGCGTCCGGCGCTACGCCGGGCGCTCGCGTTCTCGCCATCATCGGTGCGACGCACAAGCCATGGCTCGACGGGCTACTAGGACAGATGCAGGGTGTCCAGATCGTCGACGCGGAGCAAGTCCTGCGTTGAGTCGATGCAGGCACCGCTTCGCCTCGGGATGCCTCGGACAGCCAGGATGGGTTCCACGTCGCGATCTCCCTGCGCCACAAGGGCTCTGGGGTGGTCGGAACGACTCAGCCGATATCGACCTTGATGGCGATGTCCCAAGTGCCGGCGCCGTTCTTGGCCAGGCCGATCATCATCAGGCCGAGCGCTTCAAGCGACTGGGACATATGCAAGCCGCCAACGTCCAACGGACGCAGCCCCAGACTTTCCAGGAAGGCCGAGACGCGCGCCTTTGCGCCCGCATCGTCGGCTGCGATGAACGCGTCGAGACGTCCACCTTTGGTCAGCACGTGACCGAAGATGGCATTGAATGCCTTGACGACATGGGCGCCCGCCGGAACGCCCTTGGCGGTCTCCTGCGCAGCGGAACTGCCTTGGGGGGTGACGAGGCCCGATAAGTCCGCGGCGACGGGGTTGGTGATGTCGATAATCACTTTACCGTCGAGGGCTTTCCCAAAGTCGGCCACGACGGCTGCCGCGCTGGCGTACGGCACGGCGAGGATGACGATGTCGCCTGCCAGTTCCGCTCCATAGGTGCCCGTCGTTGCTCCCGCTGGGAGTTGGTCAGCCAGTGCCCGCGCCTTGGAAGGGTCGCGGCTGACGAGTTCGACGGTGTGCCCGGCCTTGGCGGTACGGACGGCTATCGCCGCGGCCATGCCGCCCGATCCGATGATGCTGATAGTGCTCATGTAAAGTCTCCTCGACGGTTGGGGTCAAGTCAGTGGGCAGGAAAGTAATGGCCGTTGTCCAAATCGGCGAACAGGCCAGGCTGCGTCGGTTCCCAACCGAGGACCCGGCGCGTGATGGCGGCGGACGCCGGGGTGTCCAGCGTGACCAGATTTGCAAGGAACCCGAAAAAGCCCGGCAACATGAGGGCGTCTGCGGGAATGGACACGGCCGGCAGGTTCAGGCGGCTGCCAAGGGCCTCGGCGAGCTCGCGAAAAGAAAAACCTTCATCCGCGACCGCGTGCCAGTTCTTGCCGGCGGCACCCTTCTCTAGCGCAAGGCGGAACACCGAGGCGAGATCGCGGGCGTGCACCGCGGTCCAGCGGTTTTCGCCGTCTCCGGGATAGCCGACGACGCCCTTCTCCTTGGCGAGCCCAATGAGCAGCGGCAGGAAGCCGGCGTTATCGGTGCTGCTATGCATGATTTCGGGAATCCGGACGATCGAAGACCGCACGCCCTGCTCGGCGAGACCGATCACCGTGGTCTCCACGATATTGCGAACCCGTAAGGCGCCTTTGTACGAATCGCCGCCGGGAAGGGACGGATCCTCCTCCGTAGCCGGCCGCCCCAGACCTTCCCACCCGGGTCCGCCGATGCTTGCCGACACGACCAGCGGCTTTCCCGTCCCCGCCAGCGCCTCGCCGTACGCCAGCATGATCTCGCGCTCTGCGGCAGCCACGGCGTTGATCCCGCCTGTGGGAAGCAGGTCTTGCCTGTGCGCGACATGGACCACGCCGTCGGCGTTCGCAGCCGCGGCCTTGAGCCCGTCGACGTCCTCGAGACTACCGCGACGCACCTTGGCGCCAAGCCTGGACACCGCCTCCTCGGCCTTGTCCGACCGGGCAAGGGCGGTGACTTCATGCCCAGCGGCGATGAGGTCGGAGATGATGTAGGGGCCGGAATGGCCGGTCCCGCCAGTGACAAAAACGTGCATGTGCTGCTCCTTGGAATGATGGGGTACGTCAGGTCGGGTGCGTGCGCTGTCAGCCGACAAAGCTGACGCCGATCGAGAAGTTGGTGTGTTTGATGGAGTGGGCCATGAGGCCCAGCGTGAGCATGCAGACGTGCTCGAGCGTCCGCGCCATGAGCAGCGATCCGACATCCAACGGCCGCTGTCCGAGGCTCTCGATGAACGCCGAGACCCGAGCGTTCGCCCGCGCGTCCTCTCCGGCCACGAACACATCCAGCGGGTGCCCGTCGACCGAACCGGCTTCGACGACGTGGGAGTACAGGGTGTTGAACGCCTTCACGACCTGCGCGTCGGCAGGTGCGGCCTGGGCGATCTCCTTCGCGCCGAAACTGTCCTCGGCGGTCAGGAAACCGGAGAAATCGGCTTTGATGGGATTGGTGATGTCGACGAGGAGCTTGCCTGACAGCATTTCGCCGTACTGCTTCAGCACATCCAGGACGGCTGCGTAGGGAAGCGCCAGGATGACGATGTCCCCGGCCGGGGCGGCGCCGAACGTTCCTGTCGTCGCGCCAGAGCCAAGCCGCCCGACCAACACCTGTGCCTTCGCGGCGTCGCGACTCATCACCTCCACGGTGTGCCCGGCCGCTACGGCAAGGCTACCGATCGCGGCTGCCATGCCACCTGATCCGATGATGCTGATAGTGCTCATGCGCAGTCTCGTGGTGAGTGGGCGGTGGTCGTGCTCCTAAAATCGTACGGTTTGCGGTACGATATGGATCACTGATCCAAATATATGGACCAGTGATCCACTTGTCAAGGGCGCCCCATGCGAGCCGACGCAAAAAAGAACTACAGCCACATCCTTGCGGTCGCGCGTGAGGCCGTCACCGAGCATGGTGCCGATGCGTCGATGCGCGATATCGCCCGCCGGGCCGACGTCGGCCTGGCCACGCTGCTTCGCCATTTCCCGACGCGAGAAGCGCTGTTCGAAGCGCTGCTGTGTACGAATCTGGACACGCTGACGCAGAAGGCAGACGAACTCGAAACGTCGACGTCACCCGGCGAAGCGCTCGTGTGCTGGTTTCGCGAATGGGTGCGATTCGCCCAAAGCTACAGGGGCGTCGTCGCGCTGATGGCGGCCGCCCATACGAATCCCGAATCCGCTTTGTATGCTTCGTGCGCAGCGGTGCACTCAGCCAGCGCGCGAATACTGCTTCGCGCTCAGGCCGAAGGCACGGCGCGCGCCGACATGAATGGGGACGATCTGTTCGCGCTGATGACGGCTCTCGGCTGGGCGGTCGACCAACCCTCGTTCGCCCCAAGGGCGGATCATCTCGTTCACCTTATTACAGGCGCCATCCTGACAAGTCCGTCGAAACGGAAACGATGACAAGGGCTGGACTATCCCACGCATCACGGAACCTCGTTGTCGCCTGCCCCGTGTCCACGCGGCGTTGTCCCCCTCATGAGTTTGGCGACACTCAACCAAAGCAGCAGCGACCCGAGCGCTATGCCGCCGAGCAACAGAAACGCCACGCGGTAGCCGAAGTACTGGGCAAGCACGCCACCAAGCAGCGGACTCAAGGCCGCTCCGACAGCCTGAAGCGTCATGACGGCCCCCTGCCCGACGTTGACATGGCCGGAGCCTTCCAGCAGGCGGGCGACCAGGGCGGGAACGGCGACGCTTTGCAGCCCGGCACCGATGCCATCGAGCGCCTGCACCGGCCACACACCCCATGATTTGATAACCAACGCGGCGACCACACCCCGCACCGGCAAGGCCAGGAACGTGATCAGGATGATCGACCAATAGCCGTGCCGCCGCAGCGATCGCATGGCGACATAGGAGGCGAGGATCATGACCAGTTGCGCGACCACGACCGTCTTCGCCGTGAAAATGGCCGGGTCTCCCTCGTGCGCATTCACCACGGCCATGCCGTAGAGCGGAAGCATGGCGGCGTTGCCGAGGTGAAACAACGCAAGGGCGGCGCCAAGGACCATCAGCGGGCGGCTTGCCAGCAGCACTTTGTAGGCAGGCAACGGATGCTGCTCGTCATCCGCCGTGAAGCCACGCGCGGCGCGGTGGTCGATGGCGCCGGCGGGAATAAGCAAGACGCTGACGATGGCGAGCACCGCGGAACACGCCGCCAGCACGAAGATAGCGCCGAATCCGAAGCGCCATCCGAGGTAACCGGAGGACGCCGCGGCGACGACGTTGCCAGCATGGTTGGCGATCTGGTTGCGACCGAACTGCTCGGCAAAACCCGACTCGCGCACCATGCCCAGCGTGATGCCCGCCAGCAGCGGTCCAAGGGCCGCGCCGCCGATGGCCGTGGCCATCTGCGACGCGGCCACCCAGGCATACGCCTGGGACCGCCAGAGCAATAGCGACGCAAGCACGGTAAAAATGCTGCATGTGACCACCAGCGATCGCTTGTAGCGCGTCGCGTCGACCAGGGCGCCCGCGGGACCGGTCGACAACATGCCCGCGATGCCGCCGATGGTCATCACCGACCCTATGGACGCCGGATTCCATCCCTTTGACTGCAGGAAAACACCAAGGAAAGGTCCTACACCGGCCTGGACGTCGGCCATGAAGAAGTTGAGCGCTTCAAGCGCGCGCCGCCCTTTGCTCGTACGCATCGTCATGGCGTCGGTCCGGTGAATGGTCAGGCAGTCAGTGCTTCTTCTTCGGAAGCGGCTCGATGGAGTCGACATCCGCACCGATGCCATCGGCCTGGATCACCGCCCCATGCGGCGTGTCCAACCAGCGGCCTTCCACACCGATGGACTGGCCGACAACCAGCTGTTCGGCTAGCGCATCGGCCGCATGCGGCGGTATGCGTACCGTCACACCGTCTTCGAGCAGGAAGCCGTGGACGTTTCCTTTCGGACCATGCAGAAGCCGCGCAATGTCGCCCTCGTACAACCAGCGCGAACCGTCGTCCTCGGGGTGATGCTTCTCGTGCGTGCCGCGGGGGCCTTCGTCCAGGATGCGTTTTCCCTTTGGCGGATCGATGGCCACGGCTACCAGCAGGTCGACCTCACGCAACGCGACGCCGCGCACCTCGACGACCACACCGGGTTTCAGTGCCTTTGCAATGGCCGCGGACAAATGCGGCGGTGTGTGAACCTCGGTGCCGTCGTCGAACAACAAGCCGTCGATGTCGCCGTGGCCGTTGAGAAGAAAGCGGTTGAGTGCGCCGCGGGTAACCGGCAGCCGATCGGGATCAAGGTGGTGCATGCGAGTCTCCAGGTAAAAGTCAGGGTGTGGGCGGCGGTGGCGGGTTGGCTGGGCCTGGCGGTGGGCCCACTGGCCGCTCCGCGCCAGGCGCTGGACCGATGGCGGTCACCTGCATCGCGCGCCCGAACGGCGAATCGATGCCGAAGCCCTTCGCACTCAGGTGTGCGCCAGGGCGAAGCAGCGGATTGTTCCGCGCCGCGGGAGGTGGCACCCGGACGATCGGACCGTTATCCAGAATCGCGCCAGCCACATCACCGCGGGGCCCATAGACCGGCTGCACGACGCGCCCGTTCGCTTGCATCGGTTGTAGCGGAGGCGGCGGTGGCGGAGCCACAGGCGGTAGCGGCGGCGTGTCCGTCAGTCGTTCGCCGTTGGACAAGCCGATCGACGCGGCTCGCACGAGCGGCAGCGCGCCGATACGAAATCCGTCGATCGCGACGCGGTCGCCTGCTTTTGCTTTCCGCGCGAGCGCGTTGCCCAACGGAGGCGGAACCGTCACTTGCGTGCGGCCATCCAGAAGCATGCCGTCGACATCGCCGTTGGGGTTGACGAGAAAGCGGCTGATGAGTCCCGTGATGTTGACTTGCTGCTGCGCCGAAGCGACGGGCGGACCGGGCGGAGCGGGCGGCCCATCGGCCGGCGCAGGAGGGGGCGCACCCGGCGCCGCGGTCTGTGGTGAAGGCGTCGCCGCGTTGACGTCGGCCAGGCCAAGGCAGGCGACGAGCGCAGCAAGATAGAGGGGGCGATGCATCATGATTCGACTCCGTGACAGCGGTGGGGAGGCCGCTGACAAAGTCGTTGCACGCGCCGTGCCAACCCGGCAAGCCCTGTGCGATGCGCCCTCGCGCCGTCACGACGCCGGGGAGTGTCCGTTTCGGGGACAACCATGTGTCCTCGAAAGAGACATCACTCCAGGCCGTAGTCCACCAGCTTGCGGTAGAGCAACTGCCGTCGAATGCCCAGGCGGCGCGCCGTTTCTGCGCGGTTTCCTCCGCTTTTCGCGAGCGCGTCGACAATCATCGACCGTTCCAGGCGCGCGACGGCTTCCGGAAGATCGGTCACGGCATCGTCATCCACAACTGCCGGCGCGGGCGAAGCGAACATGCTCGCAAGGTCGGCGGCGTCGATAACACGGCCTGCCACCAGAACGCGGCAGCGGTCCATCATGTTGCGCAGTTCCCGCACGTTGCCTGGCCAGTCATAGGCCTGCAGAGACGCCACCGCCGTCTCCGTCAGTTGCTTGGCGGGCAGATCGCCGTCGCGCAGAAATCGCTCGGCAAGCAAGGGAATATCTTCGCGACGATCGCGCAGCGCGCCAAGCTCGATCGGCAGAACATTCAAGCGATAGAACAGGTCGCTACGAAAGCGTCCGTCCGCGATCAGCCCATCGATCCGGCGATGCGTGGCAGCCAGCACGCGCACGTCGACCGGCACGGGCTGACTGCTGCCCAAGGGCGTTACGGCGGCTTCCTGAAGCACTCTCAACAATTTGGCTTGCATGGCGAGCGGCATGTCGCCGATTTCGTCGAGCAACAGCGTGCCGCCGTCGGCTTCGCGAAAGTAGCCCTGTCGCTCGGTCGTAGCGCCAGAGAACGCGCCGCGCCGATGGCCGAACAGTTCGCTCTCGAGCAGGTCCGCCGGTATCGCTGCGCAGTTCACGGCGACAAACGGGCCTCGCGCACGCGCACTGGCCCTGTGCAGAGCGCGGGCCACCAGCTCCTTGCCCGTGCCGGTTTCACCCGTGATAAGCACAGGTACGTCGCTGCCGGCAGCCAGGCCGATCCGCTTCTGCACCTGTCGCATCGCCTGGCTGTTGCCGGCGAGCTCGGTGTCGTCATCGACCGATACAGGAGCGACAGGCCGATGCGCCGATGTAAGCGCGCGGGTGACGATCTCCGCCAGGGCAGCGCGCCCGATCGGCTTGGTCAGATGATCGAAGGCGCCCAGACTCATCGCATCGATGGTGTTTTGCCCGGAGGCGAACGCGGTCAGCATCACCACCGGGACAGCTTGCAGCCGGGCGTGCTCCTGACGCCGGCGCAGGAACGCGATGCCATCCATCCTCGGCATCCGGTAGTCGACGAAGGCGAGTTCGATCGGCGCTTCCTGCAGCATGGCCAGTCCTTCTTCGCCATCGTGCGCAACGAGGACCTCGTGCCCCATCGAGCCGAGTGTCACCGCAAGGGTGGTGCGGAAATCGTGGTCGTCGTCGATCAGCAGGATCAGCGCCATGGCAACTCCACGATGAAAGAGGTAACGGCATCGCCGCGTTCGTGACGGGCCGTCCCACCATGCGCCTCGACGATCTCACGGACCAGCGCAAGCCCGAGGCCGTTGCCATCGACACGATCGGTAACGAAGGGCTCGAACAGCCGGTCGGCCACCGCGGGAGATATCGCGCTGCCCTGGTTGCTTACCGCCATGATCAGCCGGTCCGCACCGATGTGAATCGCCCAAGGGATCTTCGTACCTGCCTCGCGGTGTTGTAGCGCATTGCGCAGCAGATTCACGCACGCACGCTCCACCTGCGCCGGATCCATCGACCAGCTCGACACGCCGGCGTCGATGTGCAGCGTGATGGCGGTGGCATCGTCGCCGAGGGCGTTGACGACCTCTCGCGCCCACGACGCGACGTCCACGACTTTGAGCCGGACACGCACCGGCTGGACCATGCCGAGCAGGCTTTCGACCAGTTCGTCGAGCTTGCTCACCTGGGCCAGCATCAACGTCAGCGACGAACGCGCCGCCGCGGGCGCCGCATCGCCCTGCAACGCCAGCGCGTTCTCCGCTGCCAGCCGCAGCGTGGCGATGGGATTGCGGATTTCATGCGCCACGGTAGCCGTCATGCGCCCAAGCGTGGCGAGCCGCTCGTGGCGATGTGCTGCCGCCTTCAGTGCGGCGGCGGCCTGATGGCTTGCTGCAAGGCGCGTCGCATAGTCGACGACGGCCTGGGCCAGCCGATCCAGCTCCGGGGAACCCGTCGGCGGCAGATCGGGAATGGCCTCGCTCCCGGCCAGGGATCGCTCGATGAGGACGAGCCGGCGCGACCAGCGCCGCATGATGGCGGCCAGCGCGGCCGCCGAGGTCACGGTCAGTGCGAGCAGGACGGCAGCACCGGCGGCGAAAAGTGTCGACGAGCGGCCGGGCGCGGTCGCGACATGGGTCATCGTCCAGCCGGCGCGATGCGCGTCGATCGGACAGGCGGCGATCAGCAGCGACTCGCGCTCGCTCGAGCGGGTGTAGTCGGCCATGGCACCGCGCTTGAGCGCTGCCGCCGCCGTTGCCGCCAGGTTGGAACGTTCCGCGTCCGGCACATCCGTCTTCGACCCGGAGCCCTGATACGTCGGGTAGGCATAGGCGACGAAGCCCTGCCGGTTATCCCATATCCCGCCCTCGATGCCCTCTGCCTCGTCCAGCACGAGCTGGACGACGACATCGGCCAGTCCGCCAGCTTGCGAGTCTTCGCGAGCCGCGGTACTGGCGCCGTTATACCGACTGACGATAGCGGCGCAGGTAGTGGCCAGCGTCCGCTGCGCATGCGTGAGCTGTGCCGTGCCGGTCTGGTGCCACGCGGCGAAGAGCAGCCCGGCGATACCCAGGCACGAGGCGAGGACCAACACCCACACCAGAAACAATTGACGGGACAGTGTGGTTGGCATGCGGCACCGCGGACAAGGACGCCTGGAGGGTAAGCGGCCGAAGGACTGCCTTTTGTGAATATGCCAACGCCGGCATTTGTATCGCAACGTATCCCGGGACGGCCCGGACACATTCCCAGGGGTTTGACGGGGGCGACTGGACACATCCGAGACGACTCCGCCTGGTCTCCTAGGGTCGTCAAGCCACACACCCCGGAGAACTCCATGAACAAGACCATTGCCCTGGCGATCCTCGCCGCCCTGGCTGGCCCGATCGGCAACGCCCACGCCCAGTCCGCGCAGCCAGCGATCTCGCAGGTAGCCCAGCCGGCCCCGGCATCGCAAGATCCCCTGGGTCCACTGAAGCACGTCCACGCCGGGGTACTGGATGTCGCCTATGCCGAGCTGGGCCCGGCGGATGGCCCGGTGGTGATCCTCCTGCACGGCTGGCCCTACGACATCCACAGCTACGACGATGTTGCCCCTGCCCTAGCGGCCAAGGGTTACCGCGTGCTGGTGCCGTATGCGCGCGGCTACGGGCAGACCCGTTTCCTCTCCGCCGACACCATGAGGAACGCCGAGCCCGCCGCGCTGGGTCAGGACGTCATCGACTTCATGGACGCGCTGCACATCAGGCGCGCGGTCTTCGGTGGCTTCGACTGGGGTGCACGCTCGGCCGACATCGTTGCGGCGCTATGGCCGGAGCGCGTGAAAGCACTGGTCAGCGTGAGCGGCTATCTCATCGGCAGCCAGGAAGCCGGCAAGAACCCGCTGCCGCCGGAGGCCGAATACCAGTGGTGGTATCAGTACTACTTCGCTACCGAGCGTGGTCGTCTCGGCTACGAGAAAAACCACCACGACTTCGCCAAATTGATCTGGCGTAACGCCTCGCCGAAGTGGAACTTCGACGACGCGACCTACGAACGCAGCGCCCAGGCATTCGAGAATCCGGACCACGTCGCCATCACCGTCCACAACTATCGCTGGCGGCTGAACCTGGCCAACGGCGAGGCGAAATACGACGGGCTCGAGAAGCGACTTGCTCAGGCCCCGAAGATTTCAGTGCCGACGATCACGCTGGAGGGCGATGCGAACGGGGCGCCGCACCCGCAACCGGCGGCTTATGCCGGGCAGTTCACCGGGAAATATCAGTTCAGGCTGATCACCGGTGGCATCGGTCATAACTTGCCGGAAGAAGCACCGGAGGCCTTTACCCGGGCTCTTATCGACGCCGATCATCTTTGACGCCAATCGAGGTGGGCAACATTCTGGGTTGCCCACCTCTGCCTATCGGCGCCTCACGCGTCCTCGATGCGCCGCTCCCTTACTGAAGAACATGCGGCTTACAACTTGACCTTTACACCCAAGTTGAAGAACCGGCCGATCGCACCGTCCTGAGCGTACGTCGGGTTGTAGTTCGTGGCGGCATAGTTGGCAACATCAAGCGGCGCCTTGCGATCGAATGCGTTCATCACCGAAGCAGTGACGGCAATCCTCGGCGTGAACTGGTAGCTGCCGGTGAGGTTGAACTCGGTGAACGAACCCACGCGGCAACTGGAATAGCCATCGGGAATGCAATCACTGCCATACACATCCGGCGCCGTGTTCTTCAATCCGCTGGTGTGATAGAACGTGCCGGTAAGGGTGAGATTGTTCCAGATCATGGTGTTCGACCATGATTCGCGGTATCGCGGCGTACCTGCGCCGGACGACAGGTTGTAAGGACCGTGCGTGCCCGAGAAGGATTCCACCGTCCCATCGGGAAGCGTCAGCTTCCAGGTAAAGATATCCGTTCCGCTGAAATCGGAGATGTACTGGATACCGTTACCGAAGGCGAAATGGGCCTGCAAGTCGACGTCGAGGCCATCGGTCTTCAAGGAATTGGCATTGATATAGCTGCCGACCACTTCGATCGGACGCGCCAACGCGTTGGGATTGAGCGGATCCGGCTTATCGGCGATCACCTGAGTGCCTGCCGGCAAGGCTTGGCCGGCGTAGTAGGCATCGAGAATCGCATTGGCGTCGGTCGACGTGATCACATCGGTTTTCTTGATGTGATAGTAGTCGAACGATGCGTTCAGCCAGCTGGTTGGCTGCAACACGACGCCCAGCGTGTAGCTCTTCGCCCGCTCCGGCTTGATGTTCTTGTTGGCATCGGTGAACTCCGCCAGTTGGTACGCTTGTACATACCCGTTGTTGCCATGTGCAGCCGCGAAGTCCGCTGGCGGATTGTACGTTACGAAACCTTCGCTGGAGCTCGAGCCATTCTCGGAAAAGCTCGGCGCACGCACGCCCTTGGAAAACGTGCCACGCACCGCCAGCCAATCGAGCGCCTTCCACTTCAGGCCCAGCTTGGGAGCGAACTCCGTGCCGATGTCGGAATAATGATCGACACGGCCGGACAGATCCGCTTCCAGCGAATCCAGCAATGGCGCATCGAATTCGAGGTAGGCCCCTTCGACATCGCGGCTGCCCTTCGTCTGCGCATTGCCTAGACCCTGGAACTCGTTACCGGGGTTCAGCGTCGGGTCGTTCTGCGCTTCGTGACGCAGCTGTATACCTGCTGCCATCCCGAGCGCACCGCCGGGAAGATCGAACAACGTGCGATTGGCCGCCAGATCGAGTGCATCGAGGTCCGACGTGGATGTCTTGTCGTAGCCTGGTGCGAGGGCATTCCGCACTGCCGCACCGTTGGATGCCGGGTTGAGGAAGTTGTAGCTGCCGGTATTGACCGCGTTGATCAGGCCCGCGTACGACAGGTAGCCGAACAGCTGGCTATCGAGGCTGGTGTGGTTGAGAACCAATGCCGCATCGTAGTTCCACTCGCCCCAGGTTCCGGCGACATCGCCGACGATGCGCAGGTTGTGATTGTCGTAGCTGCTGCCACGGGGAATATCGCCAAATGCATAGTTGAGCAGGGCCGCCTGACCATTCGCCGCGAAGGGGTTGTTCGGGTTGAGGCTGCCATTGCTCAGATAGACCGGCAGAGCAATGTTGTCGGTGTTGTTCGGCGTACCCGACTGAATCTGTGCCGGGGAAGCGATGGCGTCGGTCTTCGTCTCCATGTAGCTGAGCGACACGTAGGCCTTGGTCGTGTCATTGATCTTCATGGTCAGGCGGCCATAGACGCCGCCTTCCTTGGTCTTGGCCTGGATCTGACCGTACTGCGCAACGGTGTTCTGCTGGCAGTAGGTACCCGTGCCGTCGTTGGTGAGGGTGCCTTTGGCCCCGCAGCCGCCCGTCAGCAGGCTGGCGGTCGCACCCGTATTCGGGATGCCAGTGGTGACATCGCCGGGAGTACCCAATGTGCCGGGGGTAACCGAGCCATAGATCGAACCTGAGCCGTTCGCTGGCTGGCCGGTCTGCAGGTTGGCGCCACCGATGCTGCTCAGATCGGCCGTGTTGTACGGAAATCCACGGTCGCCCGCGCTGATGGCGTTGTCTTCTTGAAACTGTGCGCTGAAGTAGGCGTTGTACCCGTCCTTATTCAGGTCGCCGCCGCCGACGAGAAAGCTACCCTTTCGCGTGAAGCCGCCTCCGTGCGCCGAGTTGCCTATGTCGGCTGTCGCCTCCGCCCCCTGGTAGCCGGGCTTGAGGATCACGTTGACCACGCCAGCGATGGCATCGGCGCCATACAGCGACGAGGCGCCGTCCTTCAGCACTTCGATGCGATCGACGGCGGCCAGAGGGATCGTATTCAGATCGACAAAGGAACGCTGACCATCGTCGGCCACGGCATAGTTCGCGGCGCGATGCCCGTCGATCAGGACCAGGGTGGAGTTCACGGTCAGGCCTCGCAAGGCCACGCCGGACGAGCCAGCAGCAAAGCCACTGGTAAAGCTGTTGGGAATCGACCCGCTGTTATCGGCGGAGATGGAGCGAACCACGTCGGAGATCGTGGTGTAACCGCTACGAGCTATGTCCTTGGCCGAGATCGTCGTCACCGGCGAGGCGGTTTCCGTATCGATACGTGGAATAGCGGAACCGGTCACCGTAATGGTCTGCAGAGTGCTCGGGGCGCCGCTGGCTGCCTGCGGGTCTGCATCGTTAGTGGTGGACTGTGCCCACGCCGTGCTCGCAACGGGAGCGAGAAGAAACGCGGCCAACGCGCACGCAAGATTATTACGTTTCATAAAGACGACTCTCACCCTTATTTTGAGCAAAGTGGGCTAGCCCGACACGATTGTCAGGAAGCTTCAAAGCACTGTGGATGACGAGATCATGAGTAGGGGAAGAGCTCGTCTGCCAACGAGTCTTTCACCATCACTGTGTGCACACAAGCATTTAACACGGCTGCAGGGAGTTGCGATCCCACCGATGGTCTCGTGCGATTCCGCTTAAGAAACGAAGTAAATCGCTTGCCGGTCGCTTGTCTAGCAAGCGGGCAAGCGGCACCTTCCGCAACTACTCTCGTCTTGCCCGTCGCACCATCTTGCGTTCATTTCAACGCCCTTTCATCGGTATGAATGGAAGGCAACGTGACCGCGAACTTAAATAAAAATGCCGCATGCGGGAAGCATGCGGCAATCGATGAGCAGCGTGCAGCGTACGTCAGGGTTGGCTTCCTGCTCTGACAGTCGCCTCGTTGATCGCTCGAACCCTTCCCTCGTCCACCTTCTCGATCTTGCGATCGTACGTGTACAAGCCGTTGTGCTCACCTTCCACGTCGGTGATCTGGGTGTAGACACTGCCCGATACGCCGATACCCGGACCCTTGTCCCGGAGCACCGCAGTATTGGCGACGTAGCCGTCGTTGAGTGCGGCGTTGTCCTTGACGTCGCCGTAAGGATTGATCGCGGTATTGGGCCACATGTGCCCTTGGACGCCGAGCGTCAGGCCACCGTGTTCGCCGTCCATCGAGGCCCGCGTTGCATCGGGCGCCGGCAGGCCCGGCCCTTGATAGTCGTGAATATCGATGAGATCACCAGCGTGCGGGTCGCCCTTGGTGTCGCAGCAATTGGCGCCGCTGCGCGCATTGACCAGCCGCGACGGATCGAGCTTCTTGATCTGCACGGCCAACTCGGCGGCAGAGGGAATGCTCCACTGCCCCCAGCCTTCGTTGAATGGAATCCAGCCGATAATCGACGTCTCGCCCTTGAGCTGCTCGACGATGGCCGAAACGTCGGCGCGGAAACCCGCCTTGTCGGCGTCACTGAGTTTCTCGTTGTGCCCGTTCGGCAGGGCCGGCATGTCCTGCCAGACCATCAAGCCGATGCGATCGGCCCAGTAATACCAGCGTGCCGGTTCCACCTTGATGTGCTTTCGGATGGTGTTGAAGCCGAGATCCTTGGTCTTCTGGATATCGAACTTCAACGCTTCGTCGGTGGGTGCGGTGTAGATGCCGTCCGGCCAGTAGCCCTGGTCCAGCGTGCCCAGCAGGAAGGTCGGCTTGCCGTTCAACACGATCCGGTTGAGGCCGCCCACCTTCGCCACCGCGATCGTACGCAGCCCCGCGTAGCTGGTCACCTCGTCGCGTTGCTTGTCCTGCGCGAGCGTGGCCTTGAAGGTGTAAAGGAAAGGATCCTGCGGGCTCCACAGGCGTGGATGCGCGATCGTCAGGCGCAGCGGCTTGCCGGCGGGACCGCTCGCCTCGCCTGCCGGCTTGCCGTCCGCATAAGCCGTGACATGCAACGTCGCCTTCGCGCTGCCACCTTGCAGCTTCGACGTCACGGTGAAGCCGTCCAGGCTCCGCACCGCCGTGAAATCCAGTTGTGCCAGGCTGGTCGCCGGCACGGGCTCCAGCCACACCGACTGCCAGATACCCGAGGCCGCCGTATAGAAGATGCCGTCGGGCTTCAGCCGCTGCTTGCCGACCATCACATTGACGCCGTCCACCGGTGCGTGCACGGCGACGACGATTTCCTGCGGACCGGTCGGATGAAGCGCCTGGGTGATGTCCGCACCGAAGGCGGTGTAGCCGCCGGTATGCCGCGCCACTTCCGTGCCGTTGACGTACACCGTGGCGTCCTGCGCGACGGCGCCGAAGTTCAGGCGTACATGCCTGCCCTGCGCCGTGAACGCAGCAGGGATATCCACCAGGCGGCGGTAGACCATGAAGTCCGCATGCTTCTGCACGCCCGAAAGCACCGATTCGATCGGGTATGGCACCAACACCCGATCTTTCAGTGCTTTGCCGAACGACGGCTTGCCCTGCCCGTCGGTTGCCGCGTACTCCCATAGACCGTTGAGGCTCATCCATTGAGGATGGTCGAGGGATGGGCGGGCTAGCTGAGGGCGTGGGTATTCGGGCAAGGCGTTGCCGGGCGAGACCTCGGATGTCCAGGGCGTGGCCAGGGGGGCTGGCTTGCCGTTCCAGACGGCGGTCTTGTCGGGCGCCGCCAGGGCTATGGGCGCAAAGGCTAGGGCCAACGCCATGGTGGTCCAGAGGGGTGATCGTTCCACTCGGACCGATCGCCGCTGAAGCGGCTCCCACAGTTCTACGGTGCCTTTTAGTTCTGCTTTGCCATTTAGTTCTGCTTTGCCTTTCGGTTCTGCTTTGCCTTTCGGTTCTGCTTTGCCTTTCACTTCTGCTTTGCCCTCCACGTCTGCGATGGTCTTCATGCTTGCCGGGTTATTCATGGGCTGCTTCATGGGTGGGTCGTGGTGGGGGCCGACATGGACGCCGGCGCATCGTGCGGATCGGTGCCCCAGGTCGTGCTGGGCTCGGGGCCCATGGTCAGTTCCAGGGTGGCGCCGTTGACGATATCGGCGTGGCTGAACCAGGGCTTGGTCCAGGGCTTGCCGTCGAGTGTGGCGGACTGGATGTACATGTTCCGCCCGGAGTTGTTGCGGGCCACGATCTCGAACACCTTGCCGTTACCCAGGCGCAGGCGAACACGGTCGAAGATCGGGCTGCCGATGATGTAGTCCGGCGTGGCCGGGTCGACCGGGTAGAAGCCCATCGCGCTGAGCACGTACCACGAGGACGTCGATCCCTGGTCGTCCATGCCGGGGTAGCCATAGCCCGCGGCGTCGCTGCCGTACAGATCGGCGAGGATGCGTCGCGTCAGCGCCTGCGTCTTCCACGGCTGACCGCTCCATGCGTAGAGATACGCGGCCTGCTGGTCCGGCTGGTTGCCCTGCACGTACTGGCCGATCACGCCAGTGCAATCGCGGCAGATGCCTTTGGGCGCATACGGCGTATGAAAGAACGTGTCGAGCTTGGCATTGAACGCATCGCGTCCGCCAAGCAGGTTCATCAGGCCCTGTACGTCATGCGGGACCAGCCAGAGTGTGGACCAGCCCGAGCCTTCCTTCATCATGAAGTTGTAGTAAGGCTCCGCCGGATCGAACGGCGAAATCCACTTGCCGTCTTCGGTACGGCCGCGGAAGAACCCGACCGAGGGATCGAACACGTTGCGGTAGTTCGCCGCGCGACGCTGGAACATCTCGGCGTCGTCCGTCTTGCCGACGCGTCGGGCGAGATCGGCCAGCGCATGATCGTCCCAGGCATATTCCAGGGTCGTAGCCACGCCGGCCTTGCCGCCGGCATAGGGCGGGCTCGGGTTACCCGGCGGGACGATGTCGGAGATCCAGCCGTTCTTGTCGTATTCGGCGAGGTAACCACGCGGCCCCTTGGGATCGGTCGCGTTCTTGCGCAGCACCTCGTAGGCGCCGGCATAATCGAACGGGATGCCTCGCTGCATGGCACCGTCGTAGAGGAACACGGCGTGATCGCCATGGAACGAGGTGTTCATGTATCCGTGTTCGCGCGCCCGCTCCAGCTCGGAACGCATGATGTCCTGCACGACGTCAGGCTCGAGCAGCATCAACAGCGCGATCTGGTTGCGCCCGGTGTCCCAATACGGTACGGGGCTGTAAAGGTCGTACGCGGCGACCTTGAGCTGGCCCTTGGCGTCGGTGTACTGCTCGCCCTTGCGTGCGACGACACGTGGACTGGCGAACGAGTGATAGAGCGTCGAATAGAACAAGGCCCGCTGTTTCGGCGTGCCGCCGGTGACCTGGACGCGGTCGAACAACTGCGCCCATGCTTGCCGAGCTTTCGCGTGCACGCCGTCGAAATCCCCATCGGCCGCGTGCAGTCGCCGAGCCGCCTCGTCGGCGCTGTGACCGTGGGCAATCCTCACCACTACCTGATCGCCCTCCTTCGTGTCGAAGGTGGCGTAGGCGCCCGCATAGCTGCCGGACACCGTACGCTGGCCGGCCTGCACGTCTTCATGGCCGAGGCCTTCGCCCTTGTCGTTGATGTCGGCGTGGAACGTGCCGAAGCTGGAAAACGGACGCGAGAACTCCGCGACGAACCAGGGGCCGTCGGCGTCGTGGTTGCCGCGACTGCCGGTGTCGACACCGCGAATTGTGCGATCTCCGACCACTTCCACATCGCCGCCGGCGCGACGCAGGTTGACCACCACGTTCGAGCGATGGCTCGCCGGGAAAGTGAAGCGCATCAGGCTGGTCCACTGCGTCACCGTGAGCTCCGCGCGCGTATGGAACGTGGCCAGATCCACAGCGTAGTAACCCGGTGACGCCTTCTCGGTCGACTTGTCGTAATACGACGCGGCGTAGTCCGGCGGCACGGTCCAGTCGCCCACCACGGGCATGATCATCGGCGCGGCGCGCGCACCGTACGTCGAGCCGCCGCCGGTGAAGCCGATCATGGCCGGGCGCCCATAGGCGTAGGACACCGGAACGCCCGTGGCGAAGCTCAGGTCGGCATTGATATTGACTGGCGCCGCATCCGTGGAGCTCTGTGGCAGGCTCGCGCCCGGTGAGGTCATGCCGGAGTAGAGCGGCTCGCCCGGCGGCGGCGCGTTACCGATCAGTTCCTGCCGATCCAACGGTGCGGTACCGACCAGGGGGTTCGCGACGTCCACGCTCGATGGGGAGGCATGCGGCGGCTTGGCGTTCTGCGCATCGACCGCGCCGATACATCCAAGGGCGACCATCGTCAGCGCCACGGCGAAGGCCGGACGCCGGCGAAGCAAGGCGAGTGGGGAATTCATGTTTTCTTCCTGGGGACGGAAACGAACACGGGGCCGGGCATGACGCCCGGCCCCGTCGGTCTTTCATCAACCACCATCGCCAAACTTGTACGTGATACCGACGTAGTACTGGCGCCCCGCGTATTCGAGGCTGACCAGGCGGGCCGTGGTATCGCTACCGAGGTACTCGTGCGGTGTCGACTTCGTCAGGTTGATCACCGAGGCGGTGACCATCAGGTGCTTGTTGAACTCGTAATCGCCGTTCAAGTCGATCTGGTGGTAGGGCGCCGAGTAGATCGGAAGGCCCGACGACAGACCCTGCATGGTCCGGCCGGTGAAGTTGTCGCTGGCACGAAGCAGCAGCCCGTTCTTTTCGTAGAACACCGACACGTTGGCCGCGTACTTGGCGCTACCGATCAACTCGGACTTGCCCACCTGCGTGTCGCCCAGCGACACCGGCGTTTCGGTGGTGTGGTTGAGCGTGTAGTTGGCGATGTAGCCGAAGCCGGAGTCCCAGGTGTGCTGGGTGTAGAGCTCCACACCCTTCGACGTGCCGGAGCGGCCGTTGGCGTTGGTGCTGTACTGCATGAAGTTCGTCGGCGTACCCGCCACGTCGACATTGATGTTTTCGACGGTGACCGGAACGACGAAGTTCTTCACCTTCTTCTGGAACAGATCCACGCCGACCACCGAGTGCGGTGCGTAGTACCACTCGGTCGCCAGGTCGAACTGGGTCGCAGTGAACGGCTTCAGATCGGCGTTCGCGCCGCTACCGTACCAACCCGGCAACGGTGCGCCGAACTGCTTGCGATCGTTGTAGTAGGCCTGGGTGTTGTTGGTGAGGCTGCCCAGCTGGGCCAGGTCGGTGTAGTTGGCGCGCGCCAGCGCCTGCGAACCCGCGGCACGAATCACGACATCGTCGGCGACGGTCCAGGCGATGTTGAAGCTCGGCAACGCCTTGTTGTAGCGCTTGCGTGTGGAGGCATTGGAGAACGTCTGGACGACGGCCTGCTCGCGCGGCTGGTACTGGAAATCGCCCGGTGCGCAGGCACCGCCGGCAATGTTCTGTCCGGTGGTCGGGCAGATGAGGATGTTGCCGCCGCCATCGTGGTAATACACCGCGTTGTTGGTGGTGATTTCGTCGGCGACGGTCAGGTTCTGCCCGGTGCTGACGAAGCGCAGGCCAACGTTGCCGCGGATCGTGCCCGTGTCGAAGTTGGCCTGGACGTAAGCCGCCGCGATTTTTTCCTGGATCGAGGACTTGTCGTCGGGGTGGTTATAGATCACCCGGTCGTAGGTCTGGTTGAGATAGTTGTAGTACGCCGGGAAATTGATCGCCGGGAAGGTGCTGTCGCTATAGGCCTCGTTCGTGCCGTCGAGCGAGTTTGCCTGGAGGAAGCCCGCAGGCAACTGTCCGGCGTTTGGATCGCAGGTCTGGAATTGCGATGTGGTGCCCTTGCAGTACCAACGCACTTCGTTGCTCGTCTGCTCGGCGTGGTTGTCGCGGTACTTGAGGCCGAACTGCAGCGATTGCAGCCAGGTGGAATCGAACGCCCAGGTGAAATCCGCCTGGGCGAAGTTCTGCGAGTTGCTGGTATTGACCATGTTCGAACCGGTCGAGCCCAGGTCGACCTGCCCTGCACCGGCCAACATGTTCTGCAGCACGTCCGGCGAGGCGGAGAGGGTCGGCTTGCCACCCAGCGTCCAGGCGGCGCCGTTGCTGCCGTGCACCCATTGGCCATTGACGAAGTTGCGCGGCTTGGCGGCCATGCCCAGTTCGATCGACGGGCCGCCGGTGGCCCAGGTGCGGCCGACATTGAACGATCCGCTCAGGCTACCGCCGTTGTCCCACTCGCCCTCGAGATTGAGGGTCTGCGAGGTGGCTTTCTCCACGGAGTAATTGCCGTTGAGCCACGGAATCTCCGTGGAGCAGGTGTCCACCGCCTGGCGCGTCGCGCCGGTGATCGGGTTGGTCAGCGAGTTGCAGCCGACGCCCGCGGGCGGCAGGACATAGTTGGCACCGGTGACGATGGTGTGCGACGGGTCGAAGGTCAGTCCGTTCGGCGCAAGCAGGCGGCCCTGCTGGTCCGCATAGTTGCTGTTGCTGGGCAGGCCCCACTCGGGCACTTCCAGCGTGTTGGTGATCTGGGTCTGCTGGCGCTGGAAACGGAAGTAGTTACCCGTCAGCAGGAAATGGTCGCTGGGCTTGAACTGCATGGTCGCCTGGGCGCCCTTGGTCTTCAGGTCCAGCTGGTTCCGGTTGGTCGAGAACTGTTGCGGCATCCAGTAGCCGGAGTCGACATTGCCCGCCTGGTCGACCACGCCGCCACCCGGCCACAGGGCCAGGTTCGGCGCCACGTCCGCACCGTAAGGCCTGCCGTGTACATCCGTCGGCGGTGCGGTACAGGTAGCCTGGCTGGTGCAGTCGTTGCTCCACCAGTGCCAGCTGTCGGCCTTGGCCGTGTAATCCACATCGCGACGCTTCAGGTATGAACCGGCGACGAGAACGCCGAAGGTCTCGTCTTTGTTCTTCCACGACCACAGGGCCGAGGTCTGCGGGGTGATCTTGCCGCTGTTATCCGAGCCCGCCCCGTTGAGGGACACGAAGCCGTCGTTCGCCTTCATTTCCAGCGGACGACGCGTGTGCAGGTCCACGTTGCCGCCAATGCCGCCTTCGTCCAGGCGTGCCTCGAGGCTCTTGTAGAGTTTGATCTCGGAGAACATGTTGGCTGGCATCAGCGTGTAGTTGAACGAGCGCGTCAGGCCGGCGGAGGTATCGGCGGAGGCCACGTAGTTGCCGTTCAACTCCGTCAGCGTCAACTCGGGCGCGAGGCCACGGATACTGACCGTCTTGCCTTCGCCCGACTCACGGCTGATGACCACGCCAGGGACATGCGCCAGCGCATCGGCGATGTTCTTGGCCGGAAACTGGGCGATGTTCTGGGCGTTGATGACCTCGACGATGGAGTTCGCGTCCCGCTTGTCCAACACGTTCTGGTCGATCGACTGGCGGTAGCTGGTGACGACGACCGTGTCCAGGTTGGTCGGACCGGCCGCGGTGTCGTTGCTCTGCTTATCTGCCTTCTTGTCCTTGTCGTCCTTCTTCACCGCTGGATTGGCGGTGGCCTGTGCTTGTGCGGGCGCCGTCGTTGCGGAAGGCGTAGTTGACTGCGCAAAGGCCTCGGCGGGTACCCCCAGATATCCGGCGAGCGACAAGGTCGCGGTAGCGAGCGCGGCGTAAAGTGGCTTGCGCTTAAGCATATGTGGCAGATAAGTCACGTTTTATTTCCCTCAGTGGTGTGCGCCCTTTTGGAGTCGGCGCGATGATCCCCCGTACATCACTGCTGCAGAGTCGCGATCTAGTGCTGCATGTATCCTCCGAGTGATCCGGCTTGGATCGATCCAAATTTTTGACGCAACCGTGCCCGCGAGCACTCTCCGCGAAGAGGCTTCGTTGCGATCAAGCCATGGGCAGCTTCGGCGCCGCGATAAAGGTGTTATTTCCGCCTGGCGGCGGACATCATCGGCACAGGCACGCCTGACGCGTGCGCGACGATTGCCATGGATAAACAGCTAGTGCTTGGCTTCATGTTGCGGCTTCCCATTCCCCTTTACGGGCCGGTGGGAAGCAGCGACGTTCCGGACCGCGCTCGATGCGCAAACCTTCCGCCCTCCCCACGCCGGCCCAAGTCATCCGGATCGTTCGCAGCCGCGACATGATCCGAACCCTATGTGACTTGGATCGATCTAAATCCCCTGGGGATGAATTAAGACGCTAAAGCGCAAAGCTGTCACGCTGCGCTGCAAAAATCTTAAGGCGATCGGTTGTATTCGCAACGGCGGCCGACGCGGGGCGTCACGCCGTGCGCGGGTCCGCGGATACGGAAGGCGGCGACAGCGAGGTCGTCCGGCCGCCTTCCTCGCTGTCGGTCACGACGCTGTTGCGCCCCTTGCGCTTGGCACGGTAGAGGGCGGCATCCGCTGCGCGGCACAATCGCTGCAAGTCGTAGCCGGTGATATCGGTGCATGCAAGGCCGATGCTGGCCGAGAAGGAAATCACCAGACCGTCCATGATCAGCGGCGATGCCGCCAAGGCGACGCGGATACGCTCGGCGACGACGGTGCCCTGCAGGCGTGGTGTATCCATCAGCAGCATGCCGAACTCTTCGCCGCCGAGGCGTCCAAACAGATCGGCCTTGCGCAATTGCCCCTTGCAGGTCGCTACAGCATGCTTGAGCACCGCGTCGCCCACAGCGTGGCCGTGCGTGTCGTTCACATGCTTGAAGTGATCCAGGTCGAGGAAGACCAGGCAACCGTCGCCAGACCGTTTCTCGAGAACCTGTAACGCCCGCTCGGATTCACTCATGAAATGCTGGTGGTGGAAGATCCCGGTCAGTCCATCGCACGACGACAGCCACTTGAAGCGAAGCTGCGAGCGTTTGATGCGGAGCATCCAGAAGATGATCGACAACAGAACCAGGGACATCACCACGATGTAAAGCCGGCTCGTCTCCACGGCCTTTGCATCCAATGCCTGCTGAAGTCGCAGGATGCGGTTTTCCTTGCCAAGGCCTTCCGTCTCGAGCTTCTCGGCGCGAAAGTGCTGGCGGGCAGCCTCATAAGCCGCATTCCTCACGTTCGCATCGCGCAGGTAGCCTTGATCCTGGATCACGTAGTGTTCGTAGTAATTCAGCGCGCTGGCGTGATGACCTTGCGCTTTCTCGATGGAATACAACACGCGATAGGCGAAACGAAGCGCCTCGTTGATGTCGCCGGCGTGGCCCATGGCGACGGTCTCGAGCGCCGCCTTTCGCGCCTCGGCAACCTTGCCCATCTGTTCGTAAATCTGAGCGCGCTGGCTCGCAAGGGAGATCACGTGCGGAAAGTATTGGCTCGCCTGGATCCCGGGCTCGATCCGTTTGATGGCAGCCAGAGCCTCGGTCAGCCGGCGCTCCTCGTAAAGACGGTCCACGAGGATGAGCGACATGGTGTTGGCGAAAATCGGCTGGCCGTCCGCCGTGCAGGTCTCGATCGTCTTCAACAATTCGGGACTGCTGGACGTCAACTCGCGCGAGCCCTCCAGCGCGGTGACTTTTTGCACCATGGCCTGACATACGGATTGGCCCGCGGGCGTGGCCTCCAGCATCATGTCGGCGTACTTCAGGCCCAGGTCGGGCTGACCCGCAAAGGTCAGCATCTGCGACAGGTTAGCCAATAGCACGAAGCGGGCCACCGGATCGTTCACGACTGGCAGCGTGTCCGCCGCGCGGGTCGCTATGGCATAGGCCTCCGCGTACTTGCCCTGCTCGCTCAGGTTGTTCATCAACATGGCGGTGGCGCGGGTACCCAGCGCGTCGTCATCGGCCTGTACCATGACGTCGCGAAGAATAGCTTCCGCTTCCGGATAGCGGCCTTCGTAGTTCGATTCCCATCCGTCGAGGTAGCGCAGGTACCGCTTTTCGCTCACCGTCAGGTTGGCCGCATCGCGATGGAGCTGCCCGAGCCCTTCGACGAAGCGCGCGTGATCCGTCGTGCGAATGCTATCTACCTGGGCGAGCCGCTCGCTTTCGGATTCCGCTGGCAACAGCGCAGCGGCATGGACGGCATTGGCTTGCGCCCAAAGGGCTATTGCCAAAGGCACCAGCCAGACACGCGTGCGGCGAAGGCAGCTGAGGGCCATGCCCGACCCGCCTCAAGTCGAGGGCGTATCTTTGCCACGATCGTCTGGCTGCTTCTTCGGCTTGTCGTCCTTGTCTTTGTCGTCGTCGTGGTGATGGTGGTGGTGATCATCATGGCCATCGCCCTCATGCCCGCCGGTCTGGCTCTGATGCTCGACGTGCATCTGCACGAGGCCAAGCTCCTCGGTCAGGGCGGCGCTGTCGCCGCTGGCAACCAGTTCGCGCAGGCCGGCCGAGGCTTTCTCGGCCTCCAGCGCCCTTGCCAGTTCTTCGGGCGACGCGTGGCGCAGCTTGGCATCACGGCCGATGGCCTCAAGCAGTTCGACGGTGTCACGCATGTTCTTCCCCTGATCCATGTTTGGTTTGGCCCCTCCACCCGCATTCGATGGCGCAAAGACGGTATGGCATAAAGCGGTAGCGGCAGGCTGGACGATACCTTTAGTGCTTAGGCTGGTACGGCGGGTTCGGCCCCCGTGCCATAAACCGCATCGAGTTCGTCCAGACGCGCACGCATGATGGCGTTCGGCTTTAGCGCATGGGCGGGCGGCAATACCAACGTCTCCTGCCCCGTGAACTCGGCGGCCGGAAAGTCGCGCAAGGCCATGCGCTGGATGTGTGGCCCCTCGACCGGCAACGTCGGCGCACGATAGACGGTGACTTCGTGATCCGCTGGGTAATCCTGGTACAGGCGTTCGACCAGGAGCTCCCGGTACGCGTCTGGCGTCCGGAAACGCCCGAGCGAGCGATCGCCGACGACACCGAGTTGCCAGAGAATCACGTGGCTGGTGGTGTCCAGGTTGCGCTCGAAGAAAAGCAACTGACTGGCCTCGAGATGCTGGCAGCCGACCCGGCCGGGATCGATGCCGAGATCGGCGTACAGGCAATCTTCGGCGGACACGCCGGGCTCCATGTGTGCCTGGTAGCCCTCGGCGCGGGCAACTTCGATCACCTTGTGCGGCGACCAGGCAAAAATGCCCGGATGGCCATAAAAAACGCTGCAAACGCGCTTCCCTGCTCGCACCTCGGACATCATGACGTCGACCCATTCGCGATAGGTCTTCATCCGCGACTTGCCTGGACGGTAGTAAGACTGAAGGCTACGAACGTCCGGATTCAGTCGTTCCAGCCATAGCTGCACCACATGATCGGAGAGAGCGGCGAACACCACATCCGCGGTCTCGATATGGTTGCGCGCAAGCGGCGTCAGGTGCGAGCCGAGCGTGATGCCCATGCCGACGCAGGCGATGCTGCCCTGCCGCGCTTCGTTCGGTACTGGAGTGGGTGTGTTCATGGGGTGCCATAATGCGACAAAACGCACAGTCCCGGCAGGGGCCGTCGTGTAGCAATTTCCTGGGGTCGATATGTGGGGACGTGGAGGACATGACGCCGTGGTACTCGCGGCGGATGGCAGCGCCGGGCTGGAGAAGCCCATGCAACGGCTGACCATCGGTGGGGAAACCCTCTTGCAGCGCGCGGTGCGCCTGGCGAAGGAGACCTGCCCCACCCGTCTCCTGGTGGTGCTGGGTGCTCATGCCGAATCACTCGCGCCCCTGGTCACGGGCACGACGATCGTGTTCAACCCCACCTGGGAATCCGGGGTCGCGTCGTCGCTGGCCCGGGCCGCCACGGCGCTCGCCGGGCGCGCGTATCCCGTACTGGTCACCGTGGTGGATCAGCCATGTCTCGCTACCGATCACCTGCAGAAGCTGTTCGCCGCCTACGACGGCAGCTGCGACGTGGTTTCCGCCTATGGCGAGGCGCTGGGGCCACCGGCCTTGCTCCGCCCCCAGTCCCTGGCGCTCGCCGGTACGCTGCAGGGTGTGCCGGGCGACGCCGCCTTCCGGCGCCTGTGGGCAGGGGCGCATCCGGCGGCGGTGCGCCGTGATGCGCTGAGTCGACGAATCGGCACGCCGGAAGACGTGGCGGACGCCATCCGCGCAGGCCTGCTGGACGGCTAGGCGTGCAGAAGGCTATGCGTTTTCGGCCGCCCACGCCTTGGCATCGGCACCGGCGGGGATGCGCATCGGTGCCGACGGATCGGTCACTGCGTGCCACACGGCTTCGGCCACGTCCTGCGAATACGTAACCGGCGAGGTCGTATCCAACATCCTTGCGAACACTTTCTGGACGAACGCTGCGTACGCCTCGTGATCCAGACCGTGCATGTGGCCACCCGCGTTGTCGCGAAAGGCCGTCTCGGGCGAGCGCCCCGGTAGCACCAGGTGAGCCCGGACTCCGAACGGGGCAAGCTCCTCGGCCAGGGATTCGGTGAACGCATTCACGGCAGCCTTGCTTGCTCGATATACGGACACCAGCGGTAACGGCTTGAGCGTCACGCTCGATGTGACGTTGACGACCACACCTGCCTTGCGCTGGCGAAACTGCGGCAACACGGCCTGGGTCATGGCGATGGTCCCGAACGTATTGGTCTCGAAGACCTCGCGCACCGTCGACATCGGCGTCAGCTCCGCCGGCGATGCGGCGCCGAAGCCCGCGTTGTTGACCAGGGCGTCGATCGGGCCGGCCATCTCGACGGCGCTCCGGATGCTTTCCTGGTCCGTCACATCGAGCGGAAGAATGCGCAGGCGATCTGACGGAGCGAACAGATCGTTCCGGGGGTTTCGCATGGTCGCGACGACATGCCAGTCGCGGGCAAGGAAGTAGCGAGCGATCTCGAGGCCGAAGCCGGACGAGCAACCGGTGATAAGGATGGTCTTCATGGAGAACCTTCATGGGTGAGCGAAGAATCCACGATAGGCCGCCGTTGGCGAACTTGCTACAATCGAAAATCCGAATTTCTTTAGCAGGAGTCCGACCATGGCCGACCCGTTCGCTGAGGTGGTCACCCTGCTCCAGCCGCGCATGCGCTACTTCAAGCTCGTGCACGGCGCCGGCCCGTGGCGCATCAGCCGCTCCGACGCCGGGCAGCCGTCCTATTGCGCCGTGCTCGATGGCGCCTGCCGCATGGCCGTCGACGGCCAGGAACCGGTGGTGCTTTCGCCCGGCGATTTCACCCTGATCCCGGCGACGTACGGCGTGGTCATGTCGAGTCTCGACGCACCGCCCGTGGGCATCGAGTCGGGACCGCCCAGGCAGGTGGCGCCTAACGAGTTCCGCATCGGCACGCCGGAGGGCGACACCGATCTGCGCCTGCTCGCCGGACATTGCACCTTCGGCTCGCCGGATGCGTCGCTGCTGGTATCCCTGCTACCGCGCTTCGTCCATGTGCGCGGGGAACCGCGCCTGGTCACCCTCCTGCAGTTGATGCGCGAGGAATCGCGCGCGCAACGACCGGCACGCGACGTCGTCCTCACGCGCCTGCTCGAGCTCGTCCTCATCGAGGCGCTCCGCTCATCGGCAGGAACCGACGCGTCGCCAGGCCTGGTGCGAGGCCTTGCCGACGACCGGGTCGCTGCCGCGCTTCGCGCCCTGCACGATCGGCCCACGCATTCGTGGACGGTGGTTGAGCTGGCGAAGGAAGCGGCGCTTTCGCGCACGACGTTCTTCGAGCGCTTCCAACACACGGTGGGTGTCACGCCGATGGAATACTTGCTGACCTGGCGCATGGCGATGGCCAAAGACCTGCTGCGCCGCCATGAAGGCCGCGTCGCCGAGGTGGCCGAGCGCGTGGGCTATGGGTCGGCAAGTACCTTCACCGTCGCCTTCTCGCGGCATGTCGGTCAATCGCCGGCGCAGTACGCGCGGAGCATCGTCGCCTATGCCGACCCGGCGTAGTGCACGGCGCGTGCACCCGTTTCGACGATAATCCTCGCCATGAAGAAACGTAGCGGCTTTGTCAGCGTTCGCGGCGCTCGCGAGCACAACCTCAAGAACATCGACGTGGACGTGCCCCGCGATGCTCTGGTGGTCTTCTCCGGCGTCTCCGGCTCGGGCAAGTCCTCGCTGGCCTTCGGGACGTTGTACGCCGAAGCGCAGCGTCGCTACTTCGAATCCGTGGCCCCCTATGCCCGCCGACTGATCGACCAGGTGGGCGTGCCGGATGTGGACGAGATCGAAGGACTGCCGCCGGCGGTCGCGCTCCAGCAGCAACGCGGTACGCCAGGTACGCGATCGTCCGTCGGCAGCGTTACGACGCTTTCGAGCCTGGTGCGTATGCTCTACTCACGGGCCGGTAGCTATCCGCCCAAGCAGCCGATGCTTTTCGCGGAAGACTTCTCGCCGAATACGCCGCAGGGTGCCTGCCCGAACTGCCACGGCCTGGGCAAGGTGTACGAGGTCACCGAGCAGACCATGGTGCCCGATCCCTCGCTGACCATCCGCGAACGCGCCATCGCTTCCTGGCCGCCGGCGTGGCACGGGCAGAACCTGCGCGACATTCTCGTCACCCTGGGCTACGACGTGGACATCCCGTGGCGCGACCTGCCAAAGAAGCAGCGCGACTGGATCCTGTTCACCGAGGAACAACCGGTGGCGCCGGTCTATGCGGGCTTCACGCCAGCGGAGACCCGGGCGGCGCTGAAACGCAAGACCGAACCGAGCTACATGGGCACCTACATGGGCGCGCGGCGCTACGTGCTGCACACGTTCGCCACGACGCAGAGCCCGCTGATGAAGAAGCGGGTGTCGCGCTTCATGATCGGCAGCCTGTGTCCTGTGTGCGACGGCAAGCGCCTGAAACGCGAAGCGCTTTCGGTCACGTTCGCCGGTGTCGATATCGGCAGCCTCTCCGCGATGTCCTTCGATACCCTGGCCGACACGCTGCGTCCCGCCGCCGAAGGTCGCTTCGACGACCTCGCCAGCGCAGGCAAGGCAACGCAGACGCGAGCCGCGGGACAACGCGACATCGCGCGCCGCGTGGCGGCAGGCGGCCTGGGGCATGAAGGCTCGTCGGATGTACGACGCACGCCGAATCTGTCGGAAGAGAAGCGCATCGCCGCGCAGCGCATTGCAGAGGATCTTCTTGCGCGCATCGGGACGCTGCAGTCCCTCGGTCTGGGCTACCTGTCGATGGATCGCAGCGGTCCCACCCTGTCACCCGGCGAGCTGCAGCGCCTGCGTCTCGCCACGCAGATACGCAGCAACCTGTTCGGCGTGGTCTACGTGCTCGACGAACCCTCGGCGGGCCTGCATCCGGCCGACGGCGAGGCATTGTTCGACGCCCTCGACCAACTGAAGGCATCGGGCAACTCGATCTTCGTCGTCGAACACGACCTGGACATGATGCGACGCGCCGACTGGCTGGTCGACGTAGGTCCGGACGCGGGCGAACGCGGCGGCGAAATCCTCTATAGCGGGCCTCCCGCAGGCCTGGCCAAGATCGCCACTTCGCACACCGCGCATTACCTCTTCGGCAAAGCCGGACTCGCGCGCCGCGAGCCGCGCGAGCCGACGGGATGGCTCGAGCTGCGCCATGTCACGCGCAACAACCTCCACCACCTGGCGGCACGTTTTCCGCTGGGGGTATTCACCGCCGTGACGGGTATCTCCGGCTCCGGCAAGTCGAGCCTGGTCAGCCAGGCGCTGGTTGAGCTGCTCGGCGAACATCTCGGCCACGAGCCACGCGTCGCCGAGGACGAAAGCGAGGACATGGAGCCGAATGTCATCACCAGAACCACCGGCCACATCCATGCGGGTGCCGACGCCATCACGCGCCTGGTCCAGGTAGACCAGAAACCGATCGGTCGCACCCCGCGTTCGAATCTGGCGACGTATACGGGATTGTTCGACCATGTGCGCAAGCTGTTCGCTGCCACGAAGGCAGCGAGGGCGAAGCGCTACGACGCCGGGCGCTTCTCCTTCAATGTCGCCAAGGGCCGCTGCGAGACCTGCGAGGGCGAAGGCTTCGTCAGTGTCGAACTGTTGTTCATGCCCAGCGTTTACGCACCCTGCCCCACCTGCCACGGCGCCCGGTACAACGAACAGACCCTGGCCATCCGCTGGAACGATAAGAACATCGCCGAGGTACTCGGCATGACGGTGGACGAGGCCTGCGCATTCTTCGCCGGCGAGCCCAACGTCTTGAAGTCGCTCCTGCTGCTTCGCGATATCGGACTCGGCTACCTTCGCCTGGGCCAACCGGCCACGGAGCTCTCCGGCGGCGAAGCCCAGCGCATCAAGCTGGCTACCGAGTTGCAGCGCGTCCAGCGCGGAAGCAGTGTCTATATCCTCGACGAACCGACGACCGGCCTGCACCCCTCCGATGTCGACAAGCTGGTCGCCCAGTTGCAGGGTCTGGTAGACGCCGGCAACACCGTCATCGTCGTCGAGCACGAGATGCGCGTCGTGGCGGGAAGCGACTGGGTGATCGACGTCGGGCCCGGCGCCGGCGACCAGGGCGGCCGGATCGTCGCAGCCGGCACGCCGGACGACGTCGCCAGGTCGACGGAGAGCCGCACCGCGCCTTACCTCGCCGCGTTGCTGAACATGCCAGGCACGATCAAGCGGGCTTGATGTCCGCGCCCACTATGTTCCCGCGAGCCAGACGGCTGCGTTCGCGGGCAACTGCCCATCGGCGAGCAGAGGTTCGCTAGCGACGATCGCCCGTCCGTCGGGCAAGGCGACCGGGTAGTCGTTGGTGTTGACGAAGACCCTGACCGGGCCATTGGCGAAGGCGACCACGCCTGGGGCGCAAGCCAGCCAGGTCAGCGTGCCCGTTCCCAGCGCGGAAACGCGGCGCTGCTTCAACGCCGATCGGTAGAGTTCAAGCGTCGAGCCGGCCACGCCATCCTGCCGATTGACGGCGTAGCGCGCGAATGAAGCCGGCTGGGGCAGCCATGTCGCGCTCCCGCTGCCGAAGCCATAGCTGGGCTGATCGCTGTGCCACGGTAGCGGCACGCGGCAACCATCGCGGCCGATTTCGGCGCCGCCGGTACGGAAGAATGCCGGATCCTGCCGGTGCTCAGCCTCGAGGGTGGTGTGCTCGGGAAGCCCGAGCTCTTCGCCCTGGTACAGATACGCCGAACCCGGCAGTGCCAGGGTAAGCAGGGCAGCGGCGCGCGCACGTCGGAGGCCAAGTGCTTCGTCGGGCTGTTCGCCGGCGGCATCGATGCCGCGCGGTCGCGCACCCGGTATGCTGAGCCCATAACGCGAGCTGTGCCGCACCGTGTCGTGATTGGACATGACCCATGTGGTCGGCGCGCCGACTTCACCGACCACGGCAAGCGAGCGATCGATCACCGCACGGAAGTCGTCGGCGTTCCAGTGGGTCAGCAGGTAGTCGAAGTTGAATGCCTGTTGCATCTCGTCGGCGCGCACATAGCGGGCGAGGCGTGCCGGGGGATGAACCCACGCCTCGGCCACCATCATGCGGTCGCCCGGATACTCGTCCAGGACACGACGCCAGCTACGGTAGATGTCATGCACGCCTTCCTGGTCCCACATCGGACCATGATTGGAATGCGCGCCGCCACTGCCCTCGACCATCGCCACGTGGCCGGCGAAGTCAGGCAGGCCTTCCGCCTTGATCAGGCCATGGGCCACGTCCACGCGGAAGCCATCGACGCCGCGGTCGAGCCAGAAGCGGAGCACGTCCTCGAAGTCCTTTCGAACGTCGGGATGGTTCCAGTCCAGATCGGGCTGTCGACTGTCGAACAGGTGCAGGTACCACTGGCTGTCGCCGGGGACTTTCGACCAGGCCCTGCCGCCGAAGATGCTCTGCCAGTTGTTCGGTGGAAGCTCGCCGTACTCGCCCGTACCGTCGCGAAAGAGGTAGCGCTTCCGCTCGGGACTGCCGGCCGGCGAGGAGAGCGCTTCGCGAAACCACGCGTGCTCGTCGGAGGTGTGATTGGGGACGAGGTCGACGATCACGCGCAGACCCAGGCGATGCGCCTGCTGCAGCATCCGGTCGAAATCATCGAGCGTGCCGAACAGCGGATCGACGTCGCGATAATCGGAGACGTCGTATCCGGCGTCCGCCTGCGGTGACCGGTAGAACGGCGAAAGCCAGACGGCATCGACACCAAGGGCTGCCAAGTACGGCAAACGCGTGGTGATACCGGGCAAGTCGCCGATGCCATCGCCGTTGCCGTCGGCGAAGGAGCGCGGATAGACCTGGTAGATGACAGCGTGGCGCCACCAGGTGAGCGCATCGGGTGATTCGGAACGCGCGAGCTGCTGCGACGTCATAGGGATCTCCTCGGGTGGCTCACCGTAGCTCAGCCAGCACATCGGTTTCAATCGATCCAACGGCCTAAGACCAAGCGTACGTTCATACTGCTGCGGCCGCGGACGCTACACTTCGGTGCCCATCCCATCTGTGAGGTGTTCGTCCCATGCGCCAGTGATGCCCCGTCTTAACTGACGGCAAGACTCCGAAGCCCCTGCCCGCAGGGGGAGTTCTTAGCATTGCTGGAAAAACGCATGACGAACCCAAGCCTGACCCTTCAAGGGGTTACCTGCCTGCTGCCGGACGGTCGCCGGCTGTTCTCCGACCTTCATGAAACCTTCGACCTGCGGCGTACCGGCCTGGTCGGCCGCAACGGGGTTGGCAAGAGCGTGCTCGCACGCGTGCTGGCCGGACTATGGCAGCCCACATCCGGTCGCCTGCTGGTCCACGGCAGGACGCACTATCTCGCCCAGGAGCCACCTGGCGGCGACGACGCGACCGTTGCCACGGCGACCGGCGTCGCGCCGATCCTCGACGCGCTCGCGCGCATCGAAGGCGGCAGCGTGGACCCGCGCGACTACGAGATCGTCGGCACACGATGGAGCATCCGCCAGGACCTCGATACCGTTCTTCAGGCGCAAGGCCTTGGCCATCTGGATACGAACGTGCCGATGCGGCGGCTGAGCGGCGGCGAAGCGACGCGCGTCGCCTTCGTGGGCGCCCTGCTCAGCGAAGCGGACTTCCTCATCCTCGACGAGCCGAGCAACCACCTCGATCGCCATGCGCGCCGTTCGCTCATCGATCGACTGGAACGCTGGCCGAATGGAGCGATCGTGGTCAGCCACGATCGCGAACTGTTGCGTCACATGGAGCGCATCGTCGAACTGTCGCCGCTCGGCTTACGCTCGTACGGCGGCAACTATGACCTGTATGCCACGCGCAGCGAGGAAGAACGTGCCGAAGCCGAGCGCGACCTCGACCAGCGCAAGGCCGAACGTCGCCGCGAGGAGCGCGCCTTGCGTGAGCAGCGCGAGCGGGCCGAGCGCCGCGAGGCGCGCGGCAACCGTGGCGCGCGCCTCGCCAACCAGGCGCCCATCCTGCTCGGCCGGCAGAAAGAACGCAGCCAGGCCACCGCAGGACGCGTGCGCGAACGCCAGGACGAACAGCGTGCGTTGTTGAGCGAACGCGTTCGCGACGCCGCGCGACGGGTGGACGACCGCGCCATGCCGGTCATGCGCCTTGCCAACGGGGCGAGCCACCGCCCGTTTCGCATCGCCAGTCTCGAACAGGTGCGACTGGCCCATCTGCCGGGAACGCGGGAGCGGCTGGACCTGTCGATCACCGTGGGCCAACGGATCGGGCTTCTCGGCCCGAACGGCTCGGGCAAGTCGACATTGCTGCGGACGCTGGCGGGAAAACTGGCCCCGGCGGAGGGACGTCGCCAGGCCTTGGCGCCCGTCGCCTACCTCGACCAGCACTGTGTCGAGGTCGACCCGCAGGTATCCGCGCTCGAACTGCTACGCAGCGCGAACGTGGCCGCGTCCGAGAGTGAAATTCGCACCCGCCTGGCACAGATCGGCATCGACGCGCGTGCGTCCACCCTGCCCTCGGGCCACCTGAGCGGGGGGCAACGGCTGGCCACCGGGCTGGCCATGGCGATCTACGCCGACCCACCGGCGGCACTCCTGCTCCTGGACGAGCCGGGCAACCATCTCGACCTTCCATCGCTTCACGCGCTCGAGGCGATGCTTCGCGACTATGACGGCGCACTGGTGGTCGTATCTCACGACGAGGTTTTCCTGGAGCGGATAGGCCTCACCGAACGTCTCGAAGCGACGGCGACGGGATGGCGTCGCCGGCTTACTGGACGTTGACGACGTCGCGGACGCTGTAGACGTCGATCGCGTAGGGCGACTTCGCGTCGTCGGTGGAACGGAAGCGACCCGATACCGTGGCGGTCGCCTGCGCTCCATTGGACGCCACCGCGCGCTTGAACGATGCGATGTCGCGCTTGCGGGTACCGCCGTCGTCCAGGGTGAGGCTGACGCTGCCCTTGCACTCCGCGTCGGAAAGCAGGGTGACCTTGCCCGCCGACGAGGCCACGCCCCGTACCGTCACGGTGGTGCCGAGATAGCGGGCAGCCGTCCCGATGACCGTGCAGAGGGTATCCGGCGGGGTTTCATCCGCCGAACGGGCCGCGGCCGGACCGGCGGCGAGTGCCATAAGCAAGGCGAACGCGCTCGCCCGAAAGATCGATTTCGTATACATAGGTGTTCCCCTTGTTACCCGACCCCAGGACGGGCCGTGCCGAATGGACGGCTAAACGCAGCACACCGTGTTTGCGGCGTCGCGTCAATAAGAAATTTGGGCAGTAAACTCGCCTTCCTTGCCGTTTTCGCAGGAGTTACCCTTGGAAGATCGCGCCCGCCTGGGCTTGGGCATCGGCTTCGGCATCGCCGCGGGGGCCCTGTGGGGACTGGTCTTCCTGGCACCGGAACTGGCCCGGGATTTCACCGCCCTGCAACTGGCCGCCGGCCGCTACCTCGTCTACGGCCTGATCTCGGCAGGCCTGCTCGTGCCCCGCTGGCGCCCCCTGCATGCGTGGCTCGAAGGATCCCACTGGCGCGGGCTGGTCGGCCTCAGCCTGCTGGGAAACATCCTCTACTACGTGCTCCTGGCCAGTGCCGTGCAATGGGGAGGGGTCGCGATGACCTCGCTGGTGATCGGCTTCCTGCCCGTCGTGGTGACCCTGGTCGGAAGTCGCGCCGCGGGCGCCATTTCGCTGCGTCGACTGGCTCCCTCGCTATGGCTCAGCGCCATGGCCATCGCCTGCATCGCCTGGCAAGCGATGGCCGGGACACAGGGTCAGACGCACCCCCATCGACTGCTCGGCCTGCTCTGCGCGATCGGTGCCCTCGCCGCGTGGACGGCGTACGCCGTGGTCAACGCACGCTGGCTTGCGCGCCTGGACCACGTGTCCGCGCATGACTGGAACCTGCTCACCGGCGTGGTCACCGGCGCACTGGCCCTCCTCCTCGTGCCAGTCGCCCTGCTTGCCGACGCCACGACGCACGACACTTCGGCCTGGCTCCGTTTCCTGGCGATCAGCACCGGTATCGCGGTCTTCGCGTCGATCCTGGGCAACGGCCTGTGGAACCGGATGAGTCGTCTGCTGCCGCTCACCCTGGTCGGACAGATGATCCTGTTCGAGACCCTCTTCGCCCTGCTCTACGGCTTCCTCTGGGAGCGGCGGCTGCCGACCGCGATCGAGTGCCTCGCGGTCGTAGCGCTGGTCACTGGCGTACTGCTGTGCGTACGCGTGCACCGGCCGCACGCGGCATGACGACTCAGGCCTTGCCCGCGGCGATGTTCACGCTGATGGCGATGATGAAGACATTGAAGAAGAAGGCGATCGCGCTATGCAACAGGGCGACACGGCGGAGGTAGCGTGTCGTGATCTGCACATCGGACACCTGGAAAGTCATGCCGATGGTGAAGGAGAAATAGGCGAAGTCCCAATAGTCCGGGTGGTCGTCCCCTGGGAAGTCCAGGCCCTTGTGCTCCGCGCCGATATCGCCGTAGTAACCATGCGCGTAGTGCAAGGCGAACAAGGTGTTCATGAACAACCACGAGAGGATGATCGTTACCGCCGCCACGGCTATCGCGAAGGCGCCGCCCTTGCTTCCCGAGTTGAGTTCGGTGGTCACCGCCGTCAGCACGATAGCCGACAGCGCGACACCGCTAAGCAAGGTGGTCCAGCGCCCCGAATCCTGCATGCGTGCCTGTCGGCGCATCGTCGCCTGGTTAGCCCCGAAGAAGATGCGCAGGATCATCAGCAGATAGGCCAGCGCACCGATGTCGAAACCGAGCAGGAGCGCCACGCTGCGGTGCAGCCCCGTGAACTCCAGGCCGACCGCGGCGACCACCGCGATGACCGCGGCAATGAGCAGTCGCGGCCGGGAACGCGCATAACGAATCGGTCCCCAGCCTTTCTTGCGACGATGGGCTGCCGCCGGCTCCTGGGTATGTTCGCTCATGCCGCCACTCCACGATGTCAGGTGGCGGGACTATAGCGGAGGCGAGGCGATCGTAAGTTCGTGCGTCACCGGGGACGGGCCGCGAGGATCGCCGTGGCCTGTGTCAGCAGCGCCGAGGCCCGGCGGGTCGCCACCGCCGTCAGGCGCACCTCGTCCCGCGCCTCGTCCCACGCGCGCGCATCGATCGCATCGCCGATCCCCGGCAGGGGGGCCGTGTCCTCGCCTTCCCTGCGTCCAGGGGCCTGGAGAAGATGCCGGTACCAGGAGCGCTGCGGCAATCCCGACGCCTGCAGGAAGGCCGGTGCGATCTCGCGGAGCGCCCGGTTGACCCCAGCCGACTGGGTCGCGGTGATCGTTCCTGCCGCGGCTGCGGCCTGGTCGTAGGCCTGCGCGGCCGCCAGCAGCTCGCGCTGTGCATCGTGCAGTGGCCCGAGGTCGATTTCCTGCCACGCATCGTTCACCGGCGAAGGCGGCTGCTCATGGCGATAGGCGACGGCCGCGAGGCGATAGGCATCGTGCTCGAGCAACGTATTGCGACGTACCGCATCGCGATGCTCCGCCGCGGTGCCCGTCGCGAGCCGGTCGATGTCCTTGCCCAGCGACAGCGCGAACGCCGTATAGCGCCATGGCAGGATGTCGGCATTGGCGACGCGAAGCACCAGTCGGGCGTTGGTCCGGGCCAGCAGGTTCACGTAGGCGAGCCCGGGATCGCCGAAGCGCTGGTAATGCGCATAGGTGTCGTAGAGCGAGTGATAGACCGGCACGTTTTCGTCGTCGCCGTCACGGTCGTAGCCGTAGCGCACATGCAATGACGGAACGCCGAGCCGATGGGCAAAGGCCAGGTAGTCCGAACCGGTACCCAGGCGTTGCGGCACGATCCCGCCGTCGACATCCTTGCCCTTTTCCGCCGCATCCACCGCGCGCTTGGCCAGGCGACGTGCCTGCACCGTGGCGCCGGTTTCCGGGTCGCGCAGTTCATCGGCGACACTATCGACCAGGTTCGCCAGCGACGGGTCGCCCGCGGCAGCGAGGAAGCCACGCCCGGTGGTGTCGTTATTGAGGTAGAACACCGCCTTGCGCGCGAGCTCGGCGGCATGGCGGTCCGTCCATGCCTTGGAGCCGAGGATGCCCAGCTCCTCGCCATCCCAGCTGGCGAAGACCAGTGTGCGCCGCGGCCGATGACCCGCCCTGGCCTGTTCGCCGATGGCGCGCGCCTCGGCAAGCAGCGCCGTGGTACCGGCGAGCGGATCCCATGCACCGTAGACCCAGGCGTCGTGATGAACGCCGCGAATCACCCACTCGTCGGGATACTCGCTGCCACGCAGCGTGCCGACCACGTTGTAGAGCGTGCGCCATTCCCAGGGCGAACGCACCTCGAGATGAACCGTCGCATCGCCGCCGATGTGATAGGTCAGCGGCAGGCCGCCTTGCCACCGGTTCGGCACCGCCGGACCGCCCAGCGCACGCAGGAAGTGCTCGGCATCGCCGTAACCGATGGTGACAACGGGAAGGCGCAGGTCGTCGGTGTGCCGGTTCGCCTGGAAGGTCTTCGCACTCTTCGTGTCCAGCACGCTGTCGATACCCAGCGTGCCTCGCTGCAAGGTGCGCGGCGTTCGCCAGGCGCCGTCGGGATAGACGTCACCCTTGGCGAAGCCGTCGGCATCCGGATCGGAGTAGATCACCACGCCGACGGCGCCGTGCTGCTGCGCGAGGCGCGGCTTCACCCAGCGTCCGGCGCCGGTGGATTTCACCAGAACGACCTTCCCCTCGACGGACTGACCGGACCGGGCGAGTTCGTCGTAGTCCTTCGACAAGCCTTCGTTGACGTAGATCAACGGCGCGTCGACCGAGCCGTCCGCTGCATAGGCTTCCATGCCGGGCAGCACACCGTCCCGACGCGTCGTGTCCGGATCGCCCGCCACGGCCGGCTCGCCGAAGTCGGCGGCGTAGCGGTCGCCTCCCGCCAGCGAAAGCTTCTGCACCGTCGGATACGCCACCAGGACACGCGTCTGCTCCACCGCGACCTGCCAGCCCCAGCTGCGCAGGCTCGCCGCGATGAACTCGGCATTCTCCTTGTTGTGAAGCGAGCCGACCTGGTTGGGCGCGGACGTCAGCCGCTTGAGCCAGCCATCCAGGTCGGCGGCGGCGATCGACGCATCTACCGATTGCTCGAGCTCGCGTTGTGCCGGCGCGATGGCAGTCTGTGCCGGCGTCGCCATGGCAACGGTGAGCAGCAGCGCGGGTAACAACAGCTTCATCGTCATCACTTCCACCGGTAGGTCACGCTGGCATAGTAGTAGCGTCCGTTCCAGCTGAGCGGTGAAAATAGGCTGTACTTGAAGTTACCGTTGGTCGAATTGGCATACTTGACCTGCTCCGGTCGCGCGTTGGTCACGTTGTCCGCGCCGGCGCTGAAGGTCCAGTTGTCCAGGTTGTAGTCGGCCGAGAGATCCAGCGTCCAGCGATGCGCGAAGTTCTGGTCGAGCGCATTGCCGCTGTTGCTATAGACGGTGTAGTTACCGTAACGCTGCACATTGGCGTGAGCCGCCCAACGCTCGTGCAGGTAATCGAAGCCGACGTCCAGCTTGGTCCGCGGATTTGTATCGCCAAGCAGGCCGAGCCGCTCGCGACGCTCCACACGCTGCACCGCCACGCCCAGCTCGTCGAGAATCGCCGGGTTGGGCTTCACCTTGGTCACTTCGTTTTCGTTGTACGCCCAGCCCAGCGTCGTGTTCAGGCGGTCGCCGTTGGCGAAGTCGAAAGCGTACTGGCTGACCAGGTCCAGACCGCGCGTGCGCGTATCCACGGCATTGGTGAAGTAACGGATCGACTGGTAGTTCGCATCGACACCGTTGGCCAGAAGATAGGTGTTGACCGCCGGGGTGTTGACCGGAATGTTCGACGACAGATTGATGCGGTTGGCGATCTTGATGTAGTACGCATCGACACTCACGTTCCAACCCGTGAGCGGCTCGAGCACCAGGCCGAGCGTCGCACTACGCGATTTTTCGGGCTTGAGTTTCTCGGCACCAAGAAGACTAGCTGCCTGGGCATCGACCGGGAACGTCCCTGACTGCACCAGCACCTGACCGTGGCCGAGGTCCTGCAGTTGCTGCGAAATGTCGGCATAGTGCTGCTGTACGAGGGTCGGTGCGCGGAACCCGGTACCGATACTTCCACGCAAGGCGACGCGCGGCGTGAAATCGAAGCGACCGGACAACGAACCGGAGGTGGTGCCGCCGAAGTCGCTGTACTGTTCGTGGCGGCCGGCGAGCGACAGCGCGAAACGATCGGTGATATTGGTTTCGAGATCGATGTACTCGGACACATCGTGGCGCTGCCAGTTACCTCGCAGGTCGCCGGTGATGCCGCCGTTCGCGCCGTACTGCGATACGGCATCGCCAGGTGTCACCTTGTAGGCCTGGCGCAGGTACTCCACGCCGAACGACACACTGACCGGATTGGCCAGCCACGATGGCGAGAACTCCTTGCTGATGTCGACGTTGCCGACCTGCTGGTTGGTCTTGTAATCGGCGCCCTGAATGAAGAACGGCGTGTAGCCGAAGGCCTTGTACCAGTCGGCGTTGATGGCATGGCTGCGCTGGTCGTACTCGTTGGAGCCGTGGCTGACGGACGCGTCATAGTGCCAGCCGTCGCCGAGTTCGCCACGCAGACCGGCGGTAAGCGTGGTGTCGTCGACGATGGGAACGCTGACCGGCAGATAGCCTTCGGGATAAATGGCGGTCACGTTCGTGGCATCGCCACGGTGCCGGTAGAGGCTCGCGGTTTCGTCGCGGTCGCGACGATACAGGGCTTCGAAGTACACCTCGGCCGCCTTGCTGAATGCGTACTGGCCAACCAGGGACACCTTGTTCGACTGCACGGCGGGGTCGCCCAGGCGGTAGACCTTCTGGTTGTATGTCGTGCCTTTGGCGGCGGCCGTCTGGTCGCGGCCTGCGCGATTGGTGTAGTCGTTGTTTTGCGTATCGATCGCGACGTGGATCGAACCCTTGTCGCCGAGCCTGAAGCCGGTATCCGCGCTGAGCTGCCGCTGCAGCCCGTCGCCGGCGTCATAGCCACCGAACTTCGCGGTGACCTGACCGCCCTCGCCGCCCTTCTTCAGGATGACGTTGATCACGCCGCCGATCGCGTCCGAACCGTAACGCGCGGACTGGCCGTCGCGTAGCACCTCGATGCGCTCGATCGCCGAGATCGGAATGGCGTTGAGATCGACCGGATTGGAGCCTCGTCCGATAGCGCCGCCCAGGTTGAGAAAGGCGCCGCTGTGCTGGCGTTTGCCGTCGATCAGGACCAGGACCTGATCCGGGCTCAGGCCACGCAGGGTCACCGGACGCGCCACTTCGGCACCGCTGATCGTGGTCGGCTGCGGGAAGTTCAACGAAGGCACCAGCCGCGCCAGGGCGGCCGTGAGCTGGGTGGCGCCGCTTTGCTGCAATTGCTGCGGCGTGATCACATCGATCGGCTGCAGCGAACTGGATACGGTCCGTTCCGTACTGCGCGTGCCGGTGACGATGACGGTGTCGAGCTGGCTGGCCCTGGCGGACTCGGGCTTGTCGGCGGGCGTGGCGTCCTGTGCGAGGACGGGTGCCGCGGAAGCGGCCAGGACCAGCGAAACGGCGATGGACAAAGGCGTGCGGCGACGTGGGACGAGAGCGAACATGGACGAGGATTCCCCTGGGGACGAGGTGGAACACCGACGCCACCGGGCGCCGGGTGTGGGAAGACGGCCATGCCCCGGCGACGCGACAAGGCGACGCCGATCGGGCACGACCGGAAGAACGAGGGAGGAAGAGCGACCGCGGCGCGGCCGCGGTGTCTACGTCAGGGCGTCAGGCGCCGGACGTGGGCGACTCAGGCCAGTCGACAACAACAACACGCGCAAACCACCGAGCAACGCGGCATGGCCGCGAACGTCATCGGGGAGGTCTTTGCGCTGAAGTCGAGTGCGTTCACTGGTGAGTGGATCGCCTGGGAAAGGGCTTGGAAGGCTATTTGTTGCATTGCGGCGCAGGTTTGTCAACTCGGAAAATGCGATCATGACCGCCTGACCGACAGGCGCATCCCCATGAATTCCTACGACGACGAATCCTACGAAGAACGCGACTACGACGATGACGAGAGCGAGGACACCGTCGAGAAACACGTCTGGCAGCTCCTGCTCATGATCAACCCTGGCGACGAGGAAGCCGCCAAGAAACAGTTCGGCGACTACCGCAACGAAGTCGAAGACCAGGGCGATGACGACCCCATTCGTCTGGTCTGCCAGGTGACGGACTGGCAATCCAGCTTCGAAGTGGATGCCGACGACACGCGCGCCCTGGTCGAGGCGCTCCAGGAACTGGTATCGCGCTTCCACGATGTCAGCATGGACTGGGACGGCGATCCGGACGACGACGAGTTCCATGAAGATATCGACGCCGCCGAAATTTTCAACCGCGCCTATGACCAACTCAAGCCGCATGGCTATACCTTGTGGTCACGCGAGGCGGACGACGACGTTTCCGCCGGCTGGATCACCTCGTCGAACGACGACGAATCGATGCTGGTGGTCGCCACGGCCTTGCACATCAACCTGCGTCGCGGCGACCAGATGAGCTGACACATGCACGAGGGCGACTAGACGGTGAGCACCGTCTTGCCGCGCTTCGCGCGGGAGTCGGCATCGAGGAACGCCTTCCGCGCTTCGCCGAGACGATAGGTCCGATCGACCTGTACCGCGATACGTCCGTCGGCCACCCAGCGCACGATCTCCGCCAGTTGCGCGGGATCGGGTTTGACGATGAACCAGAAGGCTTCGATGCCGAGCTGCTGCGCACGCTCGGGCGATGGCGCATCCTCGGCCTCGCCCGAAATGGTAACCAGGCGTGTGCCGGGTTTCGCGAACTGCCAGCTGCGTTCGAGCAGATCCCGACCCACGGTGTCGAAGATGACATCGACGGCGCCCGCCGAGTCCTCGAAGCGTCCCTGCGTCGTATCGATCGCCACATCGGCACCGAGTTCGCGGCACAGGGCGAGCCCTTCATCGCCGCGCGCCGTGGCGACGACGCGCGCGCCAATGCCCTTGGCGATCTGGACGGCGAACGTTCCCACCGCACCCGCGCCACCGTGGATAAGCACGGTCTCGCCGGCCTTGAGCCTGGCGAAGTCGAACAGCCCCTGCCAGGCCGTCAGCGCACCGATCGGCAAGGTCGACGCCTCGACCGCGGAGACCGCATCGGGCAAGCGCGCGATCTCGCCGGGGAGCACGCTGGCCTGCTCCGCCGCGGCGCCATTGCGCCAGAAATCGATGAGACCGACCACGCGATCGCCCACCGAGAAGCCGCTGGTCGCGGAACCGACATGCGCGACACGGCCGGCGAATTCATGGCCAACAATCACCGGTAGAGGCCGTTTCGAGCCGTCCGGTAGCGCCATGGTCCCGTTGGTGACCCAGTGCGGCTCGCCGAAGGTCAGTCCGACGGCGTCGACATTCACCAGAAGGCGCTCGTCGGCATGCGCCGGTGGATCCGTGTCGCCCACGCGAATCGACAGGTCGCCACCGGCCGCATCGGCAATCCACGCGGCCTTCATGGCGTCGCTCCCTTTCCGGTACCGATCGCGGCAACACGCATGGCGAAACCCTCGCTGGTGTGTGAGCGGGAGCGTTTCACGGCTGGCTTCAGGGTGCTTGCAGGGAATGATCGCGCAAACGTTCACGCAGGAGATCGATGAAGGCGCGTACTTTCACCGACGGCTGGCGTACCGGATAGACCGCATGCACGCCCCCCTCCGGCAGGCGAAAATCCGACAACACCGTCACCAACCGTCCCGCGGCCAGGTCCTCGGCCACCACGTAGTCCGGCAGCACCGATACGCCCATGCCGGCGACGACCAGTCCGTGCGCGGCCAGGGTGGTATTCGCGCTGGCCGTGCTGCGCATCTGCACGGCGTGCTCGGCAGCGTTGGCGTCGGTGAAGGTCCAGCGCGTGGGCGAGGCGAGAATGGTCAGTGCGATCCACCGATGCCCGGCCAGTTCGGCCGGTGTTTGAGGGGTGCCGTGTTTTGCAAGATAGGCCGGCGATGCGACGAGGCACTGGCGAAAGCTCGCCAGCTTCGCGGCGCGCAGGCTGGAATCTCGCAGCCAACCCAGTCGAATCGAAAGATCGAAACGCTCGGCGATGAGGTCGACCACCGCGTCACTGACCACGAGCTCCACGCTCACTTGCGGATAGCGCTCGGCGAACGCGGCCAGCGCCGGCGCGACGACCGCAGGCCCATGGTCGGCAGCCGCCGCCACGCGCAATACGCCCATCGGTGTGTTCCGGCACTCGCCGAGGCGTGCGATGGCGGATTCGGCATCGGCCAGCACGCGAGCACAGTCTTCGTGGAATCGTTCGCCGGCATCGGTGAGCGACATCTTACGCGTGCTGCGCACGAGCAGGTTCACCCCCAGCTCCTCTTCGAGCCTGGCCAGGTGCTGACTGACCATCGCCTTCGTGGTCCCCAGTTGCCGGGCGGCCGCGGTGAACGAGCCCGCGCGAACCAGGGCGACGAAGACGCCGAGGCGGTTGAGGTTGATCTCGCTAGCCATGTGGCCCACTCGATTGTAAAGCCATACTTTACGATGAATTGTCCAGGAAGGCGTATTTCCGCAACGATCGAAGGCGCATCCTTCATTCCATCCTTTCCCTGACGCAGGCCTACCCCCATGAAGATCGTCCTGTTCGGCGCTACCGGCAACATCGGCCGTGTGATCCTCGACGAAGCCCTCGACCGCGGCCACCAGGTCACCGCCGTGGTCCGTGACCCGGCAAAGCTGGCCACGACGCATGCCGCCCTGACCGTGGTCCAGGGCGATGTCGGCCAGCCCGCCTCCTACGCGACCGCCGTCGCCGGCGCCGATGCGGCGATCGCCAGTCTCAGCGACCATGCCGACCCGGCCAATGTGCCCCGTCAGGCCACGCAGCTACTGGACGCACTGTCCAAGGCTGGCGTGCGCCGTTTCGCCTGGGTTGGTGGGGCCGCCAGCCTGGAGACCGCGCCCGGCGTTCGCCTGATCGACAGTCCGGATTTCCCGGAAGCCTGGAAGACCGGCGCCAAGGCACAGATCGCGGCCCTGGACGTCTTCCGCGCCAGCAAGGCGCCCATCGACTGGACCTACATCAGCCCGGCCGCCGAAATCGCACCGGGCGAGCGCAAGGGCAGCTTCCGGGTCGGCGGCGAACAGTTGCTGGTCGACGCCGAAGGACACAGCCGGATTTCGATCGCGGATTTCGCGATGGGCGTGCTCGACCGGATCGAGAAAGGCGATGCGGCGAAGAAGCGCGTCACGTTCGCGTATTGAGGCAACTACCCTTCGCCGATTCGTCGGCGATCCCGCGAAGCGGGCCAGTCCCCCGGCCCGCTATACTGGGCGAATGAATTATCGTCACGCGTACCATGCCGGCAACTTTGCCGATGTCCTCAAGCACATGGTGCTGGTGGCCCTGATCGACTCGCTGAAGCAGAAGGCATCGCCCTTCTGCTACATCGACACCCATGCCGGTAGCGGACGCTACGACCTCCGCGGCAACGAAGCCCGCAAAACCGGCGAAGCCGACGACGGCTTCAACGTGCTCAAGACCGCCTCGGGCCTGCCGCCGCTCCTGTGGAAATGGCTGGAAATCGTCCGCGCCTGCAACCCGGGCGACGATTCGCTGCGCTATTACCCGGGTTCGCCCTGGTTCGCCGCGCATCTCATGCGCGAAAACGACACCGCGCAGATGGTCGACACGCGCAACGACGAATCCAGTGCCCTGCGCCAGCTGTTCCACCACGACAAGCGTATCCATGTGCACGAGCGCGACGGCTACGAGGCGTTGAAGGCCTTCGTTCCGCCGAAGGACAAACGCGGCCTCGTGCTGATCGACCCGCCGTTCGAAGCGCAGGAAGCCGAGTTCCGCATCATCGAGAAAACACTCAAGGCCGCGCTCGAGAAGTGGCCCACCGGCATGTATGCCGTGTGGTACCCGATCAAGTTGCGCAGCCACGTCCAGCCCTTCCACCGCTGGCTGACCAAGTGCGGGGCAAAGCGTGTCCTCGTCGCCGAACTCCTGCTCCGGCCGGACAACTCCCCGCTCACCCTCAACGGTACGGGCATCGCCATCATCAACGCCCCGTGGAAACTGGATGAAGCCCTCCGCGACTCGCTGCGCCTGCTGCCCAAGTTGCTCGGCAAGCCGGGCGAGTCGGAGTATCGGCTGACCTGGCTGGTCGAGGACAGCAAGGATGAAGAGCCTGCCCACACTCCGCACTCACCCCGTTCAGTCCGCCGGCGCTAAAGTTCAGCTACCTGCCAGGAGCTGACTCATGCGCCCGAACGTCGTCCGTCTAGCCGTCCCTGCCGCCCTTCTCGCGCTGGCTCTCGCCGGCTGCGCACCGGCGCCGATCTACAAGCCGACGGCGAACAACGTCGCCGTGCCGCCCTCCCAGGTGGCCCGCGAGCCGGAGCGCTATGGCAGCTCCGACGTGATCTGGGGCGGGCGTATCGTGCAGGTGCGCAACTTCGCCGACCATAGCGAAATCGAAATCCTCGCCTATCCGCTCGACGGCTCGCAGCGTCCGCGATCCAACGACACCGGCAACGGTCGTTTCATCGCGGCCATGCCGGGCTATGTCGAGAGCCTCGACTACCCCGCCGGCGGTCTCGTTACCGTGGCCGGCCGGATCAACGGCACGCGCGCCAGCAACGTGGGCCAGGCCTCCTATACCTTCCCCCTGGTCACGGTGAACCAGTCCCACGTGTGGACGGCCAAGGAGATGTCCGGCGGCCATCCGAACGTCAGCTTCGGCGTGGGTGTCGGCGTCATACGGTAAGATCTTTCGATCGATCACCGGGACAGGGATACACATGTCGGGACACGCCGATTCGAAGCGCGCCATCTTCCTCGCGCTCGGAGCCAACTTCGCCATCTTCATCGCCAAGCTGGTCGCCGCCCTGTTCACCGGCTCAGGGGCCATGCTCGCCGAAGCGGTCCACTCGGCAGCCGACTGCGGCAACCAGGGCCTGCTCCTGCTCGGCATGAAGCAGGCCCGGCGGCCGCCTTCGCCGGACTATCCGCTGGGCTGGGGGCGAGCGCTCTATTTCTGGTCGTTCCTTGTCGCGATCCTACTGTTCAGCGTCGGCGGCATGTTCTCGCTGTACGAGGGCGTGCACAAGCTGACGGATCCGGAGCCGCTCAAGTGGCCCTGGCTCGCCGTCGGCGTGCTCGCCTTCTCCATCGTCACCGAAGGCATTTCCATGCACGGCTGCATGCAGGAAGTGAACAAGGCCCGCGAAGGCCGCACCCTCTGGCAGTGGTTTCGCGAGACCCGCGCCAGCGAGCTGCTCGTCATTTTCGGCGAAGACCTCGCAGCCCTGGTCGGCCTGTGCCTGGCCATGCTGGCCGTCGTCGCGACCATCCTCACCGGCAACCTGGTCTATGACGCCATCGGCACGATCGCCATCGGCGTGCTGCTGATCGTGGTGGCCGTGGCCGTGGCCCGCGAGGTGAAAGCGCTTCTCATCGGCCAGGGCGTGGAGCCCAAGCGCCGCGCCGAGATGATCGCCTTCCTCGACGCACGCCCCGAAATCGACTCGGTCTACAACCTGCTGACCCTGCAGATGGGTACGGATGTCATGGTGGCGACCAAGGCTAAAATGGCTCCCGCACCCACGGCGAAGGCCATGATCGAGGCGATCAATATCGTCGAGGCCGACTTCAAGGCGGAATTCAAGGACGTGCGCTGGAGCTTCTTCGAGCCGGATATAACCGACTGAGCCCACACAACCCCTTCGCCCCCGGGTAGTACAATCATCGGCTTGCCCGCAGCTGCCAAGCCGACTTCATGCCTGTAGCGCTCCCCCGTCCGCCGCTTCCCGCCAACGCCAAGACCCGCCGCTACTGGGCCGTGCCCCATGGCTCCGCCTGGGCGCTGGAGGTGGCCGAGGCGGCCCGGGCACACGACGGCCTGCTGGTCGTCGTGGCACGCGATACCCGCAGCGCCGACAGCCTCGAAGGCGAGCTGGCCGTGTTCGCCGGCGACTTGCCGGTGTTGCACTTCCCGGACTGGGAAACCCTGCCCTACGACGTCTTCAGCCCGCACCCGGAAGTCGTTTCCCAGCGCATCGCCACGCTGTATCGCCTGCCGAGCATCAAGCGTGGCGTGCTCGTGGTGCCCGTGGCCACGCTGATGCAGCGCATCGCGCCGCGCACGCATATCACCGGATCGGGCCTGGTCCTGCGCAAGGGCCAGAAGCTGGACATCGGCGCCGAGCAGCGCCGCCTGGAAGCCGCCGGCTACCGCAACGTGCCCCAGGTAGGCGAGCCGGGCGATTTCGCCGTACGCGGCGCGCTGATCGACATCTTCGCCATGGGTGCGAACGAGCCCTACCGCGTCGAGCTGTTCGACGACGAAGTGGAATCGATCCGCACCTTCGACACCGAAACACAACGCTCGCAGCATCAGGTCGACAGCGTCGACCTCCTGCCCGCGCGCGAATTCCCGGTAACCGAAGACGCCGCGAAGAACTTCCGCGCCAACCTGCGCGAACGCTTTCCCATCGACACGCGTCGCTGCCCGCTCTATCAGGACATGAAGGAAGGTGTGACGCCGGGCGGCATCGAGTACTACCTGCCGCTGTTCTTCCCGGCGACCGAAACGCTGTTCGACTACATCGCCGGCGACGCCCTCTTCGTGCTGGGCGATGGCGCGCTGGACGCCGCCGAGCAGTTCTGGACCCAGACCTCCGAGCGTTACGACCAGCGCGCGCACGATATCGAGCGCCCCGTGCTGCCGCCCGCCGATATCTACCTGCCGCCGGAACAACTGCGCGAGCGCCTGAATAAACAGGTCCGCATCGACGTGGTGCCGAAGAGCCACGAGCACGCGGTCGACCTCGGCACGATGCCCGCTCCCGACGTGCCGCTCAATCGAAAGGGCGAAGAGCCGGGCACGTCGCTGCGTCACTTCCTCGCCAGCTACAAGGGCAGCGTGCTGATCGCCGCGGATTCCGCCGGTCGCCGGGAGGCGCTGATCGAGCAACTCGCCGGCGCGGGCGGCATGAAGCCGGTCAATGTGGACGACTGGAAAGACTTCCTGGCGAAGGACGAACGCTTTGCGATCACCGTCGCTTCGCTCGAGCAAGGCTTCGCGCTGACCAAGCCGGCGCTGACGGTCTTCACCGAGCGCGAGCTGTTCGGCGAACGCGTGCGCACCGACCGCAAGAAGCGCGCCGGCGCGGCTCGCGATCCCGAAAGCATCATCAAGGATCTCACCGAACTCTCGATCGGCTCGCCCATTGTCCATATCGACCATGGCGTGGGCCGCTACCAGGGCCTGGTTTCGCTCGACGTCGGCGACATGCCGGGCGAGTTCCTGACCATCGAGTACGCCAAGGGCGACAAGCTCTACGTGCCGGTGGCGCAGCTCGGCCTGGTCAGTCGTTACACCGGCACTGCGCCGGAGCTGGCGCCACTGCATTCGCTGGGCGGCGACGCCTGGGAACGCGCGCGCAAGAAAGCCGCGGAAAAAGTACGCGACGTCGCCGCCGAGCTGCTCGCGATCTACGCGCAGCGCGAAGCGCGCCAGGGCGAATCGCTGCCGGTCGACCGGCAGATGCTCGAGGAATTCGCCGCCACCTTCCCGTTCGAAGAGACCGCCGACCAGCAGGCGGCGATCGATGCCGTCATCGTCGATCTCGCCGCACCGCGGGCCATGGATCGCGTCGTCTGCGGCGACGTGGGCTTCGGCAAGACCGAGGTCGCCCTGCGTGCCGCCTTCGCCGCGGCCACCGCCGGCAAGCAGGTGGCGGTGCTCGTACCGACCACCCTGCTCGCCCAGCAGCATTACCGCAACTTCGCCGACCGCTTCGCCGATTGGCCCGTGCGCGTGGACGTCCTCTCCCGCTTCAAGTCGAAAAAGGAGACCGATGCGGCCTTGGAGCGCCTGGCCGATGGCCAGGTCGACGTCATGGTCGGTACGCACAAGCTGCTGCAGTCCGACATCCGTTTCAAGAACCTTGGCCTGGTCATCGTCGACGAGGAACAGCGTTTCGGCGTGCGCCAGAAGGAGCAGCTGAAGAAGCTACGTGCCGAGGTGGATCTGCTCACGCTCACGGCGACGCCGATCCCGCGCACGCTGAACATGGCGATGAGCGGCCTGCGCGACCTCTCCATCATCGCGACGCCGCCCGCACATCGCACCGCCGTGCGCACGCTCATTTCGACCTACCAGCCCGCGCTGATCCGCGAAGCGATCCAGCGCGAGCTGGCACGTGGCGGCCAGGTGTACTTCCTGCACAACGAAGTGGAGTCGATCGAACGCACCGCGCGCGAGCTCGGCGAGTTGGTTCCCGAGGCGCGTATCCGTGTCGCCCACGGCCAGATGCCGGAGCGCGAACTGGAGCAGGTCATGGCGGACTTCCACCGCCAGCGCTTCAACGTGCTCGTCTCGACCACCATCATCGAATCGGGCATCGACATTCCGACGGCGAACACCATCGTGGTCAATCGCGCCGACCGCTTCGGCCTCGCCCAGCTGCACCAGCTACGCGGTCGCGTAGGCCGTTCGCATCACCGCGCTTACGCCTACCTCATCGTGCCGGATCGCAAGACCATGACGGCCGATGCCGAGAAGCGCCTCGAGGCGCTGGCGTCGCTGGAAGAACTCGGCGCCGGCTTCACCCTCGCCACGCACGACCTGGAAATCCGCGGCGCCGGCGAGATGCTCGGCGACGAACAGTCCGGGCAGATCCAGGAAATCGGCTTCGGCCTGTACACCGAATTGCTCGATCGCGCCGTGCGGGCATTGAAGTCGGGCAAGGTACCCGACTTCGATCTCACCTCCGAGCACGAGACCGAGGTGGAGCTGCACCTGCCCGCCCTGATTCCGAACGACTACCTGCCCGACGTACACGCCCGTCTGACCCTGTACAAGCGCATCGCCAGCGCACGCAACGACGAGGCGCTGCGCGAGCTGCAGGTGGAGATGATCGACCGCTTCGGCCTGCTGCCCGACCAGACCAAGTGCCTGTTCGCCGTGTCCCAGCTCAAGCTCATGGCCACGCCGCTCGGTATCCGCAAGGTGGACTTCGGTGCCAGCGGTGGCCGCATCACGTTCCGCGACAAACCGGACATCGACCCGGTCGCCCTGATCAAGCTGATCCAGACCCAGCCGCGCATCTTCAAGATGGACGGCCAGGACAAGCTCCGCGTGATCATGGAACTTCCCGGCTCCGCCGAACGCATCCGCACGGCGCAGGAAACGCTCGTGTCCCTGGGCGCCCGCCGCCCGAGCTAACAAGCTAACCGCCGATGCCTTCCGTGGAAGCCGCTTCACCGTGGAAGCCGCTCTACTGTGGAAGCCTCTTCACCGTGGAAGCCGCTCCACTGTGGGAGCCGCTTCACCGTGGGAGCCGCTTCACCGCGGGAGCCGCTCTACTGTGGGAGCCGCTTTAGCGGCGATTCCTGCGCAGCGAAACGATGACGGCTATCGCGACCGGGATTTCGCCGATGAATCGGCTCCTACAGAACAAGACCCGCGATGGCTCAAGCCGCCGGCGTCGAGCGCACGAGGTACTGCACGCTGAAGCGACGATCCGCGTCCGTCCAGACTTTCGCCACGCTCAGTCCGGCCTTCTCCGCCATCTGCGCGAAGTCCTCGAGGGAGTACTTGCAGCTGTATTCCACCTGCATGGCTTCGTCCTCGCGAAAGGCGAAGGTGTCGTGGCCGACGTGCACATCCTGCCGTTTCGTACTCACCAGCGAGGTTTCGATACGTCCCGCGAGCGCGTTGTAACGCGCCCGGTGACGGAATGCCTTCAAGTCGAAGTCCGTGCCGATCTCACGATTCAGGCGAACCAGCATGTTGAGCGTAAAGTCGCTCGTCACGCCGGCCGCATCGTTGTAGGCAGCTTCGATCTCCGCCGGGTCTTTCTTCAGGTCGACGCCGACGATGATGCCGCCGCCGTCGCTCATTTCCGTGCGCATCAGGCGCAGGATACGAATAGCTTCCTTCGACTCGAAGTTGCCGATGGTCGAACCGGGAAAGTAGATCGCGGTGCGGCGCGGCGAGCGTGATGCCACGGGCAGACGCAGAGGCTGGGTGAAGTCGGCGCACACTGGCTGCATCGGCACATCCGGAAAGCGCGTCGCCAGCTCGGCGACACTTTCCATCAAGGCGGAGCGCGAGATTTCCACCGGCACGTAAGCCACCGGCGTCACCAGGTGTTCGAGCAGCATGCGCGTCTTGATGCCGCTGCCGCTGCCGTACTCGACCAGGCGCACATCGGGCCCCAGCGTGTCGGCGATATCGCCCGCGTGCTCGCGCATGATGGCGATCTCGGTGCGCGTCAGGTAGTACTCGGGTTGCTCGCAGATCGCTTCGAAAAGCGCGGAGCCGCGCTCATCGTAGAACAGCCGCGATGGCAGTCGTTTCGTCTTCAGGGCGAGACCACGGCGAACGGTATGCAGCGTGTCCTCGACATCCGGATGGCGGTCGTCGACGCGGATGTCTTTCGGTTGAGCGCTCATCGATCGTTTCCCAGTCGTATCCCCGAAAACTGCCAGCGGGCATGGGGAGGAAAGAAGTTCCGGTAAGTCGCACGAACATGATCGGCAGGCGTGGCGCACGAACCTCCACGGAGGATCCACTGCCCGTTCATGAACTTACCGTTGTATTCGCCAAGGGCGCCGGCCAATGTCCGAAAGCCCGGATAACTGACATATGGGCTCATCGTCCATTCCCAAACGTCGCCGTACATTTGTCCGAGCGGGGTCTCGAACGAGGACGCGCGAGGTTGGAACGCCCCGGTGTCCTGAAGGTTCCCTCGCACGGGCAAGGCGGTGGCCATCGTTTCCCATTCCACTTCGGTGGGAAGGCGCGCGCCGGCCCAACGCGCGAACGCGTCGGCCTCGAAATAACTGATGTGACATACGGGCGCGTGTGGATCGATCGCGCGGCGCCCCTGGAGGGTGAACTCGGTCTCCAGCGCTTCGTCCCAATACAGCGGACGCTGCCACTGCTCGGTCTGCACCGTCGCCCAGCCGTCGGCCAGCCAGAGCGTGGGCTCGCGATAACCACCATCGCTGACGAAGGCCATGAACTCGGCATTGGTGACGGGACGATTGGCCAGCGAACCCGCCTGCCTGTAGGTGCGATGCCGCGGGCCTTCGTTGTCGAACGAGAAGCCGTCACCCGCGTAACCGATCTCGACGATCCCTTCTTCGAACGGCACGAAGGCAAGCGCAGGCGCCGCCACCGACAGCGAGCGAGGCGCATCGGGCGCGAACGCCGGCTCCAGCGGGTTCTGCGCGAACGCGTGCTTGATGTCCGTGAGCAGGAGCTCCTGGTGCTGCTGTTCGTGCTGCAGACCCAGTTCGACGAGGGCGGGCAAGGTGGGGTCGTCGCCACGTGCGATAAGCCCTGCGATCGCCTCGTCCACGCGACATCGATAGTCCCCTACCTCGTCCAGTGCCGGCCGCGTGAGCAGGCCACGTTTCGGCCGGGCATGCATCGGTCCGACGGACTGGTAGTAGGAGTTGAACAGGTAGTGCCATTCCGGATTCGGCGAAACGTAGGCCGGGTCGCGCGACAGGATGAACTGCTCGAAGAACCACGTGGTATGGGCGAGGTGCCACTTGGTCGGACTGGCATCGGGCATGGACTGGACCACGGTGTCCTCGGGTCTCAGGCGCGATGCCAGTTCCACCGTACGGCCGCGAATGCTGAGGAAGCGGTGAGCGAGGTCCGCGCTGGCCGGCGGGCGGGGGTCGATGCCAAGCGGTCGCACGGTCATAAGGTGGGTCTTCCTACACTGCCGAGGGACTCGCCAGTCATTACCGAAACCTTGCCAGCGGAAACGTTCAACGAACGTGATCGGACCCGACCGCCGCCTTAACGGTAGATGCACCCAGCGCCTGTCATCTCTCGTTTCCGGCCGCGATCCGGCTTAACGTGCAGATTCCTACGAAGGAGAGCCCGGCCATGAAAGTCCGTCATCTGTTTGTCGCTTCTATGCTCCTTACCGTGGCCGCCCACGCCGCCGAACAGGCACCCACCTCCGGTCCGGGGCCCGCCGCCAAGCCCCTCGAATTCAACGACTGCATGCGGACCGACCGCATCACCGACTGGAAGGTGGTCGACGACCAGACCTTGCTGGTCGCGACCGGGCCCGATCACTTCCTGGTCAAGACCGACGTGGCCTGTCCGCGCATGGGCCTGGGTGGAGGGGTCCGCTTCAAGACCGCCGAGAGCAACAAGGCGATCGGCGGCTTCCGCATCTGCGGCACGCCCACCGAAAAAGTCGAGCGCATCAACAACGATCCGCCATGCAGCATCCAGTCGGTAAGCAAGATCGACGACGCAACCTACAAGGCCATGTCGAAGAAGGCAAAACTCAGCGGTTCCGGCGCCGGCACCAGCGGCTCCAGACCCTGAGTCAGGAAAGGCCCTGCAGAAAACATGGCCGGGGATGAAAGGCCGGGTGTGAAAGGCTGTGTGTGAAAGGCCGGGGATGAAAGGCCGGGGATGAAAGGCGGTGTGTGGGAGCCGGCTGTGCCGGCGATGGCGGTGCGGCAACCTCGCTATCGCCGCTGAAGCGGCTCCCACACAAAGCCAGCCAGCCACGAAGCCAGCCGTGAAAGGCTGTGTGGGAGCCGGCTGTGCCGGCGATGGCGGTGCGGCAACCTCGCTATCGCCGCTGAAGCGGCTCCCACACAAAGCCAGCCAGCCACGAAGCCAGCCGTGAAAGGCTGTGTGTGGGAGCCGGCTGTGCCGGCGATGGCGGTGCGGCAACCTCGCTATCGCCGCTGAAGCGGCTCCCACACAAAGCCAGCCGGCCACAAAGCCAGCCGTGAAAGGCTGTGTGTGGGAGCCGGCTGTGCCGGCGATGGCGGTGCGGCAACCTCGCTATCGCCGCTGAAGCGGCTCCCACACAAAGCCAGCCAGCCGAAGCGCCGGGCGGGTGCTGAAGGCAGAGGCTCGAGAGCGAGGCTCCCCGGACAGCCTCCAAAAAAGAAGCCCGGCGATAAGCCGGGCTTCCTGTTTTCAGCGACTACCCGCCAAACGCAGATCAATAACCGTCGTCACGCACGTAGCGCGTGGTGCTGTAGCCATCGTCCACGTAGGTGGTGGTGGTCACGCGGCGCGTCACGACCGGAGCGTCCTGATAGACGACCGTCGCCGGACGGTAGTAGGCCGGGCCATCGTCGTAGACGACCGTGCGCGGCTGCGTGGCGTTGGCGACGAGGCCAACGACGGCACCGGCAACGATGGCGCCTGCGATCCAACGACCGGCGTTGTCATAGTGACCGCGACCGTAGTAGCCGCCGTGACCGTAATAGCCACCGTGGCCGTAGTAACCGCCATGGTAGCCGCCGTAGCCATACCCACGTGCGAACGCAGCAGGTGCGAACGCCATCAGACCCGCGGCGGCGAGAAGAAGGGCGGACTTAGCGAACTTAGCTTTCATGACAGTTACCTCCAGGTGTTGAGCGCAGATTCGCGCTCGGCCACTGAATCCGGACTGAAGTTTTCTCCACCACCCGTTCACGTTTTCCACGGGTTCACGTACGGCTTCCGAAGCAGCCAGCAGCCATGGATGTTGTGGCGGCGGGCGAAGTCGAACGGGATGCTTGGCGCACTCCAGTCTTCTATCTGGAAATGGGGCTCCAGCGCGGCCCGATCAAGCTGGAAACGGCGGAAGTTGTTCGAAAAAACGATCACGCCGTCCGGCAACAGCCGCTCGTTGCAGGCCAGGAGCAGCTTCACGTGGTCGCGCTGCACGTCGAAGTCGTCGGCCTTCTTCGAGTTGGAGAAGGTCGGCGGATCCACGTAGATCAGGCCGTACTGCATGGAACGCTTCTCGAGGAAGGTCAGCGCGTCTTCCTGCACCAGCCGGTGGCGAGCGCCGTTGAAGCCATTGAGGTCGAGATTGCGCGAGGCCCAGTCCAGATAGGTGCCCGACAGGTCCACCGTGGTGGTATCCCGGGCGTCGCCGGCCGCCGCGTAGACGCTGGCCGTGCCCGTATAGGCGAACAGGTTGAGGAAATGCTTGCCGGCGGCAAGTTCCCGGATCTTCGCGCGCACGAGGCGGTGATCGAGGAACAGGCCGGTGTCCAGGTAGTCCGTGGGATTGATCAGGAACTTCAACCCGCCCTCATGGACCTCGACGAATTCGCCCTTCTGGTCGAACTGGCCATACTTGGAACCGCCCTTGCCGCGCTCGCGCGTCTTCACGGCAATGCGGTCACGCGGGATTTCGAGCACCTCGCCGGCGACGCGGACGATTTCGCGCATGCGAATCCGTGCGACATCGACCGGTACGTCCAGCGGCGCCTTGTATTCCTGAATGTGCAGCCAGTCCTCGTAGACGTCGATGGCCGCCGCGTACTCGGGCAGATCCTGGTCATAGGCGCGCCAGCAGGTGATGCCTTCGCGACTCAGGCGCTTACGCAGGTGGCGGACGTTCTTGTCCAGCCGGTTCTTGAGCATCTGCGCGCCGTCGGACAGCGGCCTGGCCTCGCGCGGCGCCTCGTCACGGGCGCGCAGCGCGAAGGTCAGCAGGGGCGTCTCCAGGGCGCCGTTGAACAACGCGTAGCGCTTGTCGGGGCTCAGGCGCAGGGCGCGGCCCAGCTCGTCGTCGCCCGCCAGCACCGCGGCGCGCCAGCCCGCGAAGCGATCCTTCAGGGCCTGGCCGAGGTCGCGGTAGAGCGCCGGCAGCTCGGCGCGGTCGCCCAGACGCTCGCCATACGGCGGGTTGGTGATGACCAGGCCGAGCGGCGTCTCCGGCGGCGGTTCGACATGGACGGCATCGCGGCGGTCCAGGTGGATAAAGCCCGCCACGCCGGCATTCTGCGCATTGCGCTTGCTGGTCTGGACCATGTGCGGATCGGAATCGCTGCCGAAGAACACCGGGCGTAGCGTCCGCAGGCCTTCGTCGGCACGGGTCTTGGCCTCGTCATAGATCGAGCGCCACAACGCGTAGTCGTGTTTCGCCCAGCCGAGGAAACCGTAGTAGTCGCGACGCAGGCCGGGAGCCACGTCGGCGGCCATCAGTGCGCCCTCGATCAACAGCGTGCCCGAGCCGCACATGGGATCGACCAGCGCGCCGCCTTCGGCGTAGATCCGCGGCCATTGCGCACGGACCAGCATGGCCGCGGCGAGGTTTTCCTTGAGCGGGGCCTCGCCCTGCTCCGCGCGCCAGTTGCGGCGGTGCAACGGCAGGCCGGACAGGTCGATCGACAGGGTGGCGCGATCGCGACGCACGCGTACGTTGACGCGGAGGTCCGGCTCTTCGGGGTCCACGTCGGGGCGCGAACCGCTGGCGGCGCGGAACTGGTCGACAATGGCGTCCTTGGTCTTCAGCGCGATGAACTGGCTGTGGGTGAGCTTGCTCATCGCCGTATTGGCATCCACGGCCAACGTGCCGTGCGGCGCCAGGTGCTCGGACCAGTCGATGTCCTGGATGCCCGCATAAAGCTGCTCCGGATCGGCGGCGTCGAACTCGGCCAGTGGCAGCAGGACACGGCTGGCCATGCGCGACCACAGGCAGGCGCGATAAGCGGTCTCGATGGACCCCGTGAAGGCCACGCCGGCCAGCGCTTCGCGCACGTCGCCGGCGCCGATGGCGATCAGTTCGTCCTTCAGCAGGTACTCGAGGCCTTTCGGGCAGGTGGCAAAGAACTTGGTCATGCGAGGTTCCCCAGGAAGCGGAGGAACTCGGCTTCGATATCGGGCAAGGTGGCGCCTAGGCGGTGGTCGTCCTGCACGAGCAGGGCGGGAATGGCATGGTCGCGGGCGAAAGCCAGCGCATCGTCCAGAGGGCAGACGTCGTCGGCATAGCCGTGGACGAGGAACGAGGGCACGCCCGGCCGTACGTCGAATGCCCGGGGGTAGCCGGGGATCCGGGTCGGCAGGGCCAGCAGGAACAACCCGGCCACGGGGGCGTCCAGCGAGGCCAGCCCGGAAACGAAGGCACCCATGCTCGAGCCCACCAGCACCGGCGGTACCGGGGAGGCCGCGATGGCCCTGGCCAGCTGGGCCAGGCGCGGGTCGATGCTGCCGGCATAGCCGCGGGCGTCGTCCTCACGGTAATCCGGCCGGACCGTGGTCCAGCCCTGCGATTCGGCCAGGGCCGCCAGGACGCTCACCTTGGTGGCGTCGGGGCCCGAATCGGAACCGTGGGAAAGAATGATGTGGCCGCGCATGGCGGTCTCCGGACGCGGAATGACCGGCTATGTTATCAAAGCGCCATGATCGACATCCTCGACACCCCCCTTCCCTATGTCGCCCGCCTGCCCGAGCGGGCCGGGGAGACCATCGACCTCGTGGTCATCCACTGCACCGAGCTGCCCGACCTGGCCATGGCTCGCGAGTACGGCGAGAAGGTGCTGTACGACTCGGGCGCCGGCAACAGCGGGCACTATTACGTCGATCGCGACGGCACGGTGCTGTGCTACGTCGACCCCCTGCGCGTCGCCCACCACACCCGCGGCTACAACCCACGCTCCATCGGTATCGAACTGGTCAATACGGGGCGTTACCCGGACTGGTTCCATTCGGCGAAGCAGACCATGACCGAGCCTTACCCGGAAGCGCAGATCGTCGCCCTGCGCGCCCTGCTCGACCACCTGGTCGAACGCTTCCCCTCGCTCAGGCACATCGCCGGCCACGAAGACCTGGACACCGCGATGGTCCCGTCCAGCGACGATCCCGAGAACGAAGTGCCGCGCAAACGCGATCCCGGTCCGCAATTCCCCTGGGCCCGCGCCTACGATGCCGGGCGCCTGGGCAGGCTGGGCAGCTGACGCCCGCTATACTCCGCGCTCATTCGCTCCACGGTCAGAAGGGAACCCCATGTCGGACGCTCACGTCGGCGAACTCGTCGAACTCCTCGAACTCGAACGCCTGGAAGACAACCTCTTCCGGGGTCAGAGTCGGGACATCGGCACCCGCTTCGTCTTCGGCGGCCAGGTGCTCGGCCAGGCCCTCTCGGCCGCGCAGCGCACCGTGGATGCCAAGCGCGAAGCACACTCGCTGCACGCCTATTTCCTGCGCGCCGGCGATATCAACGCGCCGATCGTCTACAGCGTGGAACGCACGCGCGACGGCGGCTCGTTCTCGTCGCGCCGCGTCGTCGCCATCCAGCACGGCCAGCCCATCCTCAACGGCTCCATTTCGTTCCAGGAGCCGGAAACCGGCTACGAGCACCAGATGACGATGCCGGAGGTGCCGGCACCCGAAGACATCGAGCCGATGCACGCGATGAACGCCGAGCAGGTCGCCAAGCTGCCGGAGAAAACCCAGCGCTGGCTCGGCATCAACGGCCCGTTCGAGTTCCGCCACGTGTGGCCCCGGGATGAAATGCGTCCGGCCAAGCGTCCGCCCTACCAGCACATCTGGTTCCGGCTGACCGCACCGATCGAAGACACCCAGGCGCTGCACCAGGCCCTGCTCGCTTATGCCTCCGATTTCCACCTGATCGGTACGGCCACGCTGCCGCACGGTATCTCCTACCTCACCCGCAACATGCAGATGGCGAGCCTGGACCACGCGCTGTGGTTCCACCGTCCGTTTCGCATCGACGAGTGGCTGCTGTACTCCTTCGACAGCCCGACCTCGCAGGGCGCGCGCGGCCTCGCGCGCGGCATGATCTACACGCGCGATGGCCGACTCGTCGCCTCCACGGCGCAGGAAGGCCTGATCCGCGTCCGCCCCGACTGACCGCATGAGCATCGAGCTACGGCACCTGCGTTACTTCATCGCCGTCGCCGATGAGCTGCACTTCAGTCGCGCCGCCGAGCGGCTGGGCATTTCCCAGCCGCCACTGAGCCAGCAGATCCGCGATCTCGAAGGCATGCTGGGATTGCGCTTGCTGCGGCGAACCAACCGGCGTGTGGAGCTGACCGATGCGGGACGCGTTTACCTCGATGCCGCCCGCGACGTCCTGTCTCGTGTGGACGAAGCCGGCGACCTCGCGCGCCGCGCGGAACGCGGCGAGATCGGCGAACTGCATGTCGGATTCACGCAGAGCACGCCGTTGATCGCTCGCTTTCCTCGTGCCGTGCGTGCCTTCCGCGACGCCTTCCCCGCCGTGCGACTGGTGCTGAAGGAACACAACACGCTGCAACAGATTGAGCGCTTGCTCGAAGGAAGTCAGCAAGTCGGCCTTGTTCGCGGCACCGACCTGCCGCCGTCATTGACAGCACGCAAGCTGGTCGAGGATCCCCTGGTTGCGGTGCTGCGCACGGACCACCCGCTGGCAAAGGGCCGGCGGCCACGCGTGCGCGTCGAGCAGCTCGCCGCGGAGCCCTTCGTGATTTTCAGCCGGAATGCAGGCACGGGGGTCGCGGCGCAGGTCCAGGCCATGTGTCGTCGCGCGGGTTTCGCACCGCGCATCGCGCAGGAAGCCGGCGAGTCCGCCACGATGGTCGGCCTGGTCGCCGCCGGTCTCGGCGTCGCCGTGCTTCCGGTATCCATGAGCCAGCTGCATGTCGAAGGTGTCGCCTACGTACCCATCGATTCACCCGATGCGGCCAGCGCGCTCTACCTCGTGCACCGCCGGGGCGATACGTCTCCACTGGTGAAAGCCTTCATGCAGCTGATGCTGAAGGCGTGAGCTTCCGCAGCTTGAGCGCGATGGCGAGGCCGGCGAGGACGAGCACGGTCACGTAGCCGGGCCCATCGCGAAGACAAGGGATTCGCGATGCACTTCTTCGCTGAGGTAAGTCATCGCGACAGCTGGCAGGCCGGCCAACGTGACGCCGAGCAAGGCACGGGCGACGAGCAACGGGGTCCAGCTCGGCGACACGGCCTTGAGCAACACCAGCACGAAGGACGATGCGCCGTCCACGGGAATCTCCAGCGAATAAGCCGTTTGACAAATCGCTAGACCCTGAATCAAGTCAGATTGAGATATCCAAAGCACTGGTTCGATAGCCAGAACGAATCCATCGGGGACTATCCAATACCGCACCGTCGATGAGCCCGGCATCCGCTTCTTCAAGACACTGGGGCGTGACGGAACGAATCACCTGCACGGCTACGCGCGGGGTACTACACCGCACGACGTAGGATTAATCCTATTTTACGTCGGCCTCCACAGCAGCAGGCCGAATCGCGTTTAAGATGCGGTCCCTTTTTCAGGAGGATCATGATGATCCCGACCACACATCGTCCATCTGCCGCATTCGTCGGCGCATCCTGGATGGCACTGATCGCGGGCATGGCAACGTATTTCATCGGCCTGTGGCGCTCCGACATGCAGCTCAACGAGAAGGGCTACTACTTCGCGGTGATCATGTATGGCCTTTTCGCGGCCATTTCCGTGCAGAAGGCCGTGCGCGACCGCCTCATGAACATCGCGGTCACCAATCTTTACTACGGCCTGGCGTGGATTTCCCTCCTGATCGCCATTGGCCTGCTTTGCATCGGTCTTATCAATGCACAGCTTGGCTCGAGCGAGAAAGGCTTCTACGCCATGTCGTTCGGCTTGAGCCTTTTCGCAGCTATCGCCGTACAGAAGAACACGCGAGACAGCGCCGACTGACTTCCCTCAACGCAACTCTGACAACGACGAGCGTTTTTTCGCACCGGCCACTGTTGGCCGGTGCATTTTTTTATCGGAACCTAGCCTCATGCCGACGTCGCCACTCATCGAGCCGATTCCTGGAGCCGACCCGGGCGGCATCGACCTTACTTTCCGCTCTGAATTCGATGCCATTCAGGAGGCGCGGCGTGCTGACGACCCGTCTCTCGATCAGGGTGAGTGGTCCAGGGACCTGAAGACAGCGGACTGGCCGCTCGTGGCTCGCTTGTGCCGGGACGCGCTGAGCAAACAGACGAAGGACCTGCGCGTCGCCGGGTGGTACCTCGAAGCCCGCACCCACATCGACGGCCTTCCCGGGCTCGCTGAGGGATACCACGTGGTGGCGAGCCTTTGCGAACACCGCTGGGCCGAACTACATCCGCGTGGTGAAGACAGTGAAGAGCGCCTCGGCTGCCTGCACTGGCTCGTTGGACAGTCCCCGCGCTGGATCCGCACCGCGCCCCTCGTCCGACACGACGATATTTCGCTGGGAACGATGTCCACGATCGTCGAGCGAGACCCGGATCGCAAGAGAGATGCCACCGCCAAGGTGGCGGCGTGGCGCGAAGCCATTCCCGCCAGTGCCCGCGATGAGTCGGTTGGCGCGGTCGACATCGCTCTCGCCGCACTCGACCAACTCGAGCAGGCTGTCGACCGGTATGCGCCTGGCGAGGGACCGTCCCTCACTACCGTGCGTGAAGCGCTTCGCGACGTCGTCATTGCGATCGAGTGGCCTTTGGCCGGAAACGCCCCCAGAGAAACACACACGACAGGTGCCACTGGCTCTTCGCCCCGCCTGCCACTCGACAACGAAGCCGACGCCATCCCCCCCTCCGCATCACCCGTGAACCGAGGCGACGGGCCGCACAGGATCGACAGCCGCGAGAAAGCCCTCGACTGTCTGCGCGAAGTCGCCCAGTTCTTCCGACAGACTGAACCTCACAGTCCCGTCGCCTATCTTGCAGAGAAGGCCGCACGATGGGGCGAGATGCCGCTCCACGAGTGGCTGCACCGGGTCCTTGGTGACGGCGACGCACTGACTCGCCTCCGCGACGTTCTTGACGTACGTGGCAACCAGGCCACTAAGTGACCCAGTCGGTGCTGTCCTGTCGCGCCAGTCAGTCCGCTTTGGCGCCTCGGGAAGCGCCACGCCGCTGGGCGTCGATGTGTTCGACCAGGACGCTGAGCACGGCAACGTCCGCGCTGACCGACGCCGCGGCTCGACGCTTCCTCCCCGGTGAGCCCTTCGCATGTGCGACCTGCTTTTTCGCGCCACCGTGCTCGACGCGTACCGGAGCGGCAATGACGGAGGGCGCGGAAACACTGGCATGGAATGGCGCGATCGCGAGGCCCGCGTCGACGAATGGCGGCAATGCAATCGCCGCCATCTCCCGGCTCATCGATTCATTTGCTGACGGCGAGAACGGCATGAGAAACACGCTCACCGCCAGCAGCGCACACGGCGCGACGAGCGCCAGCGCCACCAACCACGGGTGCGCCCCGACCGTCCTCCAGCGGGATGCGTTGTCCATGTCGGAAAGAATGCGTTGCGACGGATCGCGGCGGGGCGTGGTCCGGTTCGAAAGAAGACCGTCGTCCATCGGGGTCATGTGCAAGCTCCGTGCTGACCTGTCGGCAATGGCGCACCTTACACAAGCGATGTCGGCCTGCCAATCGCGGATGGGCGCAGACGCCTCTGGCAGAGGTGTCATGTGAACGCCGCCGCTCATGTGGAGGCGGCTTACGACAGCACGATGACGTACCTGCTCGTCTTCGCGACCGCCGCTTGTGTACTGCTCCTTTGCCTTTTCTTCCCGGAAACCGTTGCCGCGGTACGGCAATGGATTCGAAAGCGACTTACGGCATCGACGCGTCGTGGCGTCGATCACATGCAGCTGGTGCGCGGTTCTGCCTGCAGGAGCTGGGGCGCAACGTGGCGAACCATTCACCGCGTTGCATACGGCATCGTCGCCACCCGTAAACTGGCGAGCCTACTGGCAGGCCTAGCCCTGATACCGCCGCTTCTCGCTTTGACCTTTGCCGCCGGAACGATTGAACTCGACGGCTTCGAACGACATCAGGGCCCATCTAAGGGCGCCATGCCTGTGGTCGCTGCATTGCTGGAGGGCGAGCACCTCGCGCCACCGCTGCCGCTTCCGCCGGAACTGTTCACGACGCGCGACGTCGTCACCGTGCGGCCAGCCCTCGCGACCGCCAGCCGTGCGTGGGAACTTCTCGACGACGCGTTCAGCCAGAAGCTGCTTCTGGTGTATCGATCGATGAAAGACCAGTACGGCTACGAGATGGTCTTGCTTGAGGGATATCGGAGTCCGGAACGTCAGAACGAGCTCGCTGCGGCGGGAAGCCACGTTACCAACGCCGCTGCGTGGCAGAGCTATCACCAATACGGGCTCGCTGCCGACAGCGCCTTTTTGAAAGATGGCCGCGTCGTGATTTCCGAGCGCGATCCGTGGGCTATGCGTGGGTACGAATTGTTCGGAGACCTCGCGGCGGCCGCTGGGCTGACGTGGGGTGGGAACTGGAAAATGGCGGATCTGGGGCATGTGGAATGGCGGAAGGCTGGGGCGCGGACCAGAAACAGCGATCCGTAGCCGCTGTTGCGGCAACTAGGTACGTGGGCGACTGAGCGAAATCTCATAGCATTTTCAGATTTGTCCTAGAGAAAGGGCACCTCTCGGTTGTTAGCGTGGCATCCCATTTGCGCGCGGGAAAACCATGAGCACGATCCCGAACATCAAGGAACACTTCGCCAGCGAAATCGGCGACCAGCGACGCATGCTCGCCGTCGAATTCGGTGGCCGAAAGGCCGAACTCCGCCCGCCTGAACGCTCGTTTCTGCCCTGTCGTCTGGAACTGACCGAGAGCCTTTCGACGCCGTTCCGCGCCGTCGTTCACGGCCTGACACCCGACTTCTGGCGTTACCCACACGACGACATACCCGGCGACCGCGATGTCGAGCCGCATCCGGACCGCTTCCTTGGGCTACCCACCAGGATCACGGTTCGGGCCGAAGGTCGCGTTCGTCTGATTCATGGCGTGGTGACGCGTGTGCGGCACCTGGGCAACTGGTTCAGCGAAACCGAGCATGCGGGCTACGACGCGTTCGAACTGGTGGTCGAGGCGCCACTCAGGCTACTCGACCTGCGTCGGGCCAGCCGCGTGTATCAGGAACGCACCACCCTGCAGATCCTCCACGAGCTGCTCGACGAACATCTCTTCCTCAATCCCGTCGTCGCCGACACCCTGCGCGCAACGTTTCCGAATCAGCGTCACGATGATTACTTGGCACGCGCTTGCCGTACCCAGTACCAGGAGTCGGATCTCGACTTCATCCAACGGCTATTGATCGACGAAGGTCTCAACTACGTGCTCGAGGCCGAGGCCGGCTTTAACGGCTTCGGCAATGCGTGGAACGTCTTCGGCGCCGACCATGATTTCGGTAAGACACACGACGCCATACTGAATACCGCGCCCCGCCCGGGTGATCTGGAACTGCTGAACTGGCATGGGCACCGCCAGATGGTGCCGGCCTATACCCACGCGGTCACTCACGACTACAAGGACAACGTCCACTACGAGGGCACGGGTCGGGGCCGCGACAACATCGGTATGGGCACGACGGCCCGGGGCGCCTTCGGCAGCTACGAGAGCCTGTCGCCCCGCGCGGTCAAGAAGCCATCCTCGGGGATGGACGTGCCAGCCAGCCACCGGCAGTGGGCGCACGATATGGAGGCCGAAGTCTATGACGGCGAGACCACCGCCCCGCTCAGCCTGGCAAAACCCATTCGCGTCCTAGGGCTGGAAACCGCCCGTACGCCCTTGCGCACAAGCGAGGAAGCCAACGAACGCGATGACGACTATGTCGTGACGGCGCAGACCATTGTCGCCACCGCACCGCTCCGACCCGAAATGCGCGAGCGTTGGGCGTCACTGGCGTCGGACGTACGGAACCGTGCGGGCGTCGAACTCTTCCATCCGGACGATGCCGACACCCGCCCCCTCCGGGTAATGTTCAAGGCACACCCGCGCCGCTCGCGCATCGTGCCACCGCACCCACGGCACGCCCGTCGCCCGGTGCCCGGCGCGATGACCGCCACGGTCGTCGGTGGCGAAGGCGCCGTCGTCGAGACCGACGAGCTGGGTCGCATTGCGGTGGTATTTCACTGGGAACGTGCACCGGACGTACCGCAGTTTGCAGCGAACTTCCCGAAGTTTCCGCGCCCACCGACTCGTGTCCGCTACGTCCATCCTGGCGCCGGTCAGGGTGTTGGCATGCAATACCTGCCTCGCGTTGGCGACGAGGTGCTGATCCTGTTCATCGATAACGACCCGGATAGACCCATCGCGGTGGGCAGTGTGCATAACGGGCACCTGGGCACGCCGAGGTTCGGTGGCGTGGCGAGCCTGCCAAAGGATTCAGCGCTTACCGGGTTACGTACAGGCGAGCATAAGGGTGGTGGCGCTAATGAGCTGGTGTTCGACGATACGACCGATGAAGTGGGGTTGCGTCTGGGAAGTACGACGGCAGCGACCGATCTGAGCCTTGGGCATATCGCGACAGCGCGCCAGGGTGGCAAAGCGGCTCCGCGCGGAACAGGCGCCCAGCTGCGTACCGACGGCGCGGCAGCGTTACGCGCAGCCCAAGGCATGCTCCTCAGCACCTACGGTGCCGCCAAAGATAGCCCGCACTTGCAGCACGGCGATTTGACAAGACTACTTGAGCGTTGCCGCGAATTGACTCTGTCCCTCAGTGACGCCATCGCACGGGCGGGTGGCACAGCACCCGCCATCGACGGTCAAGGAGCGGTCCAGGAAGCCATGTCATCGTGGACACGACCCTCGACGACGTCTGGCCCCGGCGCCGAAACCCCCGAGGCCGTCTTCGCCGTCCAAAGCAAGAAAGGCATTGCGACCGCAACCGACGCATCGCACGTGCTCTTTGCAGGCGAAGACATGCATGCGGTTGCCGAGGGTCGCACGCAACACACGAGCGGCGGCACGTTCAACCTAACCTCGGGGCATCGCCTCACGCTGTTCGCTCTCGACGAGGGCATTGATGCCATAGCCGGCAAAGGCAATCTGCACCTCCAGTCCCAGCACGACAGCATCGTCGCCGAGGCACGTACTGACGTGACCGTCTCTGCGTCCGAGGGGCGCGTGCAGATCACGGGACTGGAGATCGACTTGATCGCCCACGACGGCAGCTTCCTTCGCATCGGCAACGGCATCGAGTTCGGAACGAACGAAAACGTGCTCATTCACGCGAAGCACGTTACCCGGGATGCCCCACAAACCCTCTCGACGATCCGTAAGGCACCGGAGGGCCACGCCACCGATCAGCGCTTCCGCGTGCAGTTCACGAATGATCCCGAAGGCGCAAGAGGCGCCGGCGCCCGGCCCATTCAAACCATCGCCGACGATGGCACCGTCCATGCGGGTGAATCGTCCGTCGACGGACTGACTGACACCATCACCGACACGCTCACTCGCAGCCTCCGGGCACATGTACTGGATCATCCGCTATGACCGACCACGGACTCAAACCTGACTTCGCGCATGTACGCGGGAGCGCCACGGCGCTCACCCTGCCGAACCGTCGCATGGATTGCACCGTCGGCATCAACGGGTTGCTGCCGGGAGCGATCATCTTCCTGCACGGGGTGAATGATCCGGGGGCGACGTACAAAACGGTTGAAACCGGACTATGTCAGGGCCTCAACGAGAGGCTGGGGCGCAATGACCTGCGGCCGGGAGAGTACGGCAATGCATTTCGTGATGTGACGAAGCGTGCTTCCGAGCAAGTTCTACGCTGGAATGAACAGGCGATTCTCGATGACCCCGATGCCTATCTCTACGCACGCACGGTTGCCGAAACCACGCACAGCCCGTTCATCCCCTTCTACTGGGGCTACCGCGCCGATGATGCGTCGATTGAAAAGATGCCGGGCACCAATGAGGCGAGAACGATACGCGGGCAGTATCAGCATGTGAAAGGGCACCGACTGGATCGCACATTCGCGAAGGAAGGCGGGTTCTTTCCAAACGCGACCAACAACATTCCTGACATGTTCGGCGCTGGATTTGACGCCGGATTGCTGGAGAAAGCGGTAACTGCAACCAAAGAAGCGGGACTGGCCGGCTTCATCGCCGACGGTCCCGATCGCACCTATTTTCTTCTCGCTTCTCACCGCCTGGCGATGCTCATCCGAACCATGCGCAACGTCGATTCGAAGAACGTGAGCAAGGACCCGGCTAGAGACACCATCACCATCATCGGCCATAGCCAGGGCACGCTGATCGCCCTGCTCGCGCAAGCGTTGCTTCATCAGCAGGGCCAACGATGCGCCGACTGCCTCATCCTCGTTGACAGCCCTTACGCCGTGCAAGAGGAAAAGAATGTGGCCGGTGGAGACAAGGAGGCCGCTCAGACGTCGTACGCCAAGGTTCAGACGCTGATCGACATCGTCAATGCGGTAACGGAAAAACCGTTCGAGCTTCCGGCGCTCGCCGACTTGTTGGCGTGCGCGTCGGACGACGAAGGACGAACTGGAACTCGCTGGACACCCAAGGAAGGTAAACGCCCCGCCAAAGAAGGCAAAGGCCTCGTAACGTTCACGGAGCGCGATAACCGCGGAAAGGTGTACTGCTATTTCTGCCCGGAAGATACCGTCGTGGCCCTGAGCAGTATCCGCGGTATCGGCACTTTCGGCGTGCCGGAGACGATTACGGAAGAGTCGTCCGTCGGACAACTCTCATCCGACGGATGGAAACCGGTAAGCCGCCAGTTACCAGTCATGGCCGCACTTGCCGATCCGGCACAGCGGCTGCGCTTCTACCAGCGCATGTGGACCCGCCTGCCGCGAAAGGGGTCCGACGGAATTCTCCGTGCTGTTCCAGTGGGAGCTTCACCTGGACACTTCGCAGTACGCGAGAAGGGTCAACGGAGCCATGCTGGTCCCAACGAAGGTATGGTGGAAGACGCGATGTACGCGACGCATCAGGTAGGGCAGCTTTTTCACATCAATGCCGAAGCACTTCTGCCTCCACACTTCCCGGAGATGTACGGAGGGGAGCTAAAGAAAGGGAACGTTGATGGGGAGGGCGTCGATCACGCAGGCCAGGTCGCACCCGATCGCGTGACCGAGGATGTCATCCTCGGCAATAGATACGTTGAATCCCGCTGGGTACCTATGCCCAATATCTTTGAACCTGGCGTCAAGCCGGATGTCGCCCTCTTCAGGGAGGAGTTCAACAAGGGCAAGACGCGTGATGACCGTACCGATGAAGTGCGAGCCGTGGTTGTCACGCACTTCGCGCTTAAGAAGCGCTATCGGCTGGAGCGACAAGAAACACCGCGCGAGGTCCGGGCGCGCCTACCGCAAGAAGAGAAGTACCTCGAAGACAACAATTATCACTCAGCCATTCTCAATCACACTGAAAACCATCGTTGGGTGACGGCAATGGATGTGGCCATCGGTCAGGCCGTGACGCTGGACGATCCCGAGTGGCGTGAGTTGATCCTGGCGATGGGACGTTGGCGTTACGACAAGAGAGAATTCGGCCAACTCAATAAAAACAAGAACTACGGACGATTGGAACCGTCGGCCAAACGTCTCCTTGAGGCCACGGCGACATACTTCCAGGAAGGCAAGTTTCCAGATGAAGCCATCGTCCCAACCGTGCTCCCGCCGTTGGTAACCAGTGGCACCGTTGGCGAGCGGAGGAAGAAGAGGCCGACCGTGCTCGAAGTACTCACCGTTCGCGGCAAGCCATTCACGTCGAATCATGCACGAGGGCAGGCATGAGGTCACCGTCCCGCCGAACTGTCACGTCCGTCATGCATGCCATCAACGTCTCCCTCGTTGGGGCATGCATCATTCAGTGTTTCCGCGTGTTCGACGAGCACCTCGATCGCTTCGCTCACATTTTCGGAGGTCCCGACGTGGCCAGGTTTCTTCTCACCATTGTTACCGGTGCCATCCTTTGCGGCACGGCGTACGCCGCACTAAAGCACGTGATGGCCGAGCCTGAGCCGGAAAGCTCGCATACACTGGCGCCAACGGGCCCGTTACATGACCGGCTCCTCGCCGGCCGTGGTACGAACTACGCGCTTGAGATCCGCAACGCCGTCGTGGCCGTACAAGGTTGGGGCGGTCGGCAGCTCTGGCGCAAGGTGCGCGAGACTGCGAGTCAGGACCGTTCGTTCCTCGAAAATGAAGATCCCGAGCGTGCTTATCCACGCGACGTGGCGAGCGTCGGCCAGACCTATGGCATTCTCTCGGGCGCTGTCTTTGGCTCCGCCGGGACATTCGCTGTGGAGTACTGGCCTGTTCCCACTTTTGTCCTTGGTCCACCACAGCATCCCGAAGCGTTCGGCCGGCCTGCTGACTATATCCGGGACGGCCGGCAAGGCGGCGGTCTCGCCGTCACGCTCTTCCTGTGGCAGGACGACGAGATGAGTGAGAACGGACAGGCAATGATCGAGCGTTTGTTTGCATTCTTTGACGCGAATCCAGATGTTCCAGAGGCGCTGGTGGTCGTCAATGACGGTGACTACGAACGTATCGCTCCCGGGAGCGGACTTCTTTCCAGAGCCGCTGGCATACCGAGGATCCTTAACACACACGCCGCAATGTTGGTGTCGCGAAGCGACCGAGTGGACAAGATCATCCGGCCGTATGTCAATCATCACGAGGGCGACGTCAGCCTCAAGGACACCGAATCCGTCGGCACGCGCTTCTGGCAGTTTTACTGGCACAAGAACAACGGGCAGACTCCGGACGCCTTCGAAGCCTATTACACCGCGAAGCTCGTTGCGGAAGGCAAGTCGGGGCTGGCGCCCATGATGTCGACCGACTGGTGGCACACGCAACTACCCGAGTTCTGGAACGCCATCGGCCCGCAAGGCGACTTCAAGCCCACGCCCTTCCTGCCCATCCGCTGGACCGCGGCGCAACTGAAGCATTTCGACAACACCGCCCTGGTTGGCTACCTGCATCGTCCGGTGCGCGTCCCCTTGCGGGACGACGAGGGGAAATCCCTGCCCCGTTCGGCGCTGGTCGCGAACCTTCAGGCCGGCTGGGCGAAGGCCTTGAACGACGCGCAAGGTGGTCGCCCCTCGCGCGTCGTCTTCGATAGCAGCCACGATGCGGCGTGGAGCGACGTCCTGACCGACGCCCTGAAGGGCGTGCCTGAACCGCTCGCCCTGGACGAAGAACCCGTCGGCTACGATCTGCGGCACCGCATCGGCAACACCGGCGCAGCCTCACCACTGGCTCAGATCGCCGTCGCTGCGATGGCAGGCCACGAGGACGGACGGGTCAGCGCCACGATCAATGTTGGCCTGGATGGCCATGCCGACATCATTCTCGTGACGCCGCCGGATGAGGCGCAACGTGAAAATAACGAACTCAGCAACGCGGCGTACACGCTGTTCGGCGAAACGAAATAGTACGTCACCGCGACTTCCGTCACGCATGCCACCAACGTCTCCCTCGTTGGGGCATGCATCATTCAGTGTTTCCGCCTGTTCGACGAGCACGTCGACCGCTTCGCTCACATTTTCGGAGGTCCCGACGTGGCCAGGTTTCTTCTCACCATCGTGACCGGTGCCATCCTCTGCGGCACGGCGTACGCCGCACTAAAGCACGTGATGGCCGAGCCTGAGCCGGAAAGCTCGCATACCCTGGCGCCAACGGGCCCCTTACACGACCGGCTCCTCGCCGGCCGAGGTGCGAGCTACGTGCTTGAAATTCGAAATGCTGACGTGGCGGTTCAACGATGGGGCGGTCGACAACTCTGGCGAAAGATACGTGAGGCCGCGAGTCAACAGCATTCGTTTCTGGAGAATGAAGATCCTAAGCGCGCCTATCCCCGCGATTCGGCGAGCGTCGGTCAGACCTACGGCATTCTCTCGGGCACCGTCTTCGGCTCTGCCGGGACGTTCGCCGTGGAGTACTGGCCCGTTCCGACGTTCGTTCTTGGCCCTCCTCAACACCCCGAGCGTCTGGATCGGCCTGCGGGGGACATCGCTGGCTGGCGGCAAAGTGCGGGTCTCGCCGTCACCCTCTTCCTGTGGCAGGACGATGAGATGAGCGACAACGGGCAGGCGATGATCGAGCGCCTGTTTGCCTTCTTCGACGCGAACCCAGATGTGCCCGAAGCGCTGGTATTCGTCAACGATGGAGACTACGCGCGCATCTTGGCGGACCGCCCCGGAAGCGGCCGCTTGTCCAAGCCCATGGGTGTCCCGCATGTCCTGAACACGCACGCCGCAATACTGGTGTCGCGCAGCGACCGGGTGGATTCGCTCATTCGGCCGTATGTCAATCATCGCGAGGGCGACGTCAGCCTCAAGGACACCGAATCCGTCGGCACGCGCTTCTGGCAGTTTTACTGGCACAAGAACAACGGGCAGACGCCAGACGCGTTCACTGCTCACTACACCGCGAAGCTGGCGGCTGAGGGCAAAACCGGACTAGCGCCCATGATGTCGACCGACTGGTGGCACACACAGCTACCCGAGTTCTGGAACGCCGTCGGACCACAAGGCGACTTCAAGCCCACGCCCTTCCTGCCCATCCGATGGACCGCAGCGCAGCTCAAGCACTTCGACAACACCGCGTTGGTCGGCTATCTGCATCGCCCCGTGCACGTCCCCTTGCAGGACGACGAGGGGAAAGCCCTACCCCGTTCGGCACTGGTCGCGAACCTCCAGGCCGGCTGGGCGCAGGCCTTGAACGTGGCGCAGGCAGGTGGGCGCCCCTCACGCGTCGTCTTCGATAGCAGCCACGATGCAGCGTGGAGCGATGTGCTGACCGACGCCCTGAAGGGCGTGCCTGAACCGCTCGCCCTGGACGAAGAACCCGTCGGCTACGACCTTCGGCACCGCATCGGCAACACCGGCGCAGCCTCACCACTGGCTCAGATCGCCGTCGCTGCGATGGCAGGCCATGAGGACGGACGGGTCAGCGCGACGATCAATGTCGGTCTGGATGGCCATGCCGACATCATTCTCGTCACGCCTCCGGATGAGGCGCAACGTGAAAAGAACGAACTCAGCAACGCGGCGTACACGCTGTTCGGTGAAGCCAAGTAAGCCGTCACTAATACGCCATTCCGTCCCGCTCTTTTTTAAATACGACGTTCGCACAACTTGGAGAACCACCCCACATGGAGCGCTTTCGTTCCTCGCAGCTCCCCCTCGCCATGCTTTTCGCATTGGGATTTTTCGCCGCTATAAGTCCCACGCCTTGGATGCAGTGGACACTCGTTACTCTTTTCATTGGCTGCCTGGTGGCGGTCATCTTTGTGTTCCTTGTCAAACCCTATTGGGCCAAGAAAGCAGCACGTGGGCTAGAAAAGAATGTCGTTGGCGACGGGGGTGACGAATCGGATATTTCCGCAGACGTATCCTCTTCGGCCGACCCGAAAGGCGACGACAAGCTCTCGCAGGCCGAACTGAAAAATCGCCTGAAGCTCGCCGTGCGAACCGTCCGTGATTCCCGCCTCGGTGAGTCACGCGGCCGGGCCGCCCTGTACGACCTTCCCTGGTACATGCTTATTGGCCACTCCGCCGCCGGCAAGAGCACGGCCGTCACGCGGGCCGGGTTACGGTTTCCGCTGGGTGAAGAGCATGGCCGCGCCGTGCCGGGAGTTGGCGGCACGCGCGACTGTGACTGGTATTTCACCGCCGAGGGCATCCTGCTCGACACCGCCGGACGCTACAGCCAGTCGCGGGGCGACCACAGCCAATGGCAGGCATTCCTCGACATGCTCCGCAAGCATCGACCCCGAGCGCCCATCAACGGCGTCATCGTCACCGCGAGCTTAGACAACATTCGCCGACAGGCAAATGAAACCGCCGTTCCCGACGCGATCGAGCGGCACGCAGCCGACCTCCGCCAGCGCATCCACGAGGTCACTGAGCGCCTTCAAGTCACCGTACCGGTCTATGTGATCTTCACCATGGCCGATCGGATCGGCGGTTTCACCGAGTTCTTCAGCTTGCTGGATGCCGACGAGCGCAGTCGCGTATGGGGGGCCACGCTTCCCTTCGAGACCGAGGGCACCACGAATCCGACAGGTTTGTTCGCCGACCACTTCGACCAACTCGTGTCGGGACTTCGCTCGCACGCACGTACCCAGATGGCCCTGTCACCGGGCGCCATCCCAGGCGCGCTTCTGACCATGCCATCGGAGTTTGCGTCCTTCAAGCCGCTGTTGAGCCGTTTCATCGATGCCCTGTTTGAGGACAACCCGTTCCAGTTCCGCTCTGTTTTCCGTGGCTTCTATTTCACGAGCGCGGAGCAACACGGCGCAACAGCATCGGACCTGACGAAATCCATCGCCGAGCGATTCGCGCTCGATCCCCCTGGACGTTCTGAGGCTTCCGGTGGCATCAAGAAGGACGAGGCGGGGCCATCCAACGGCAGCAATGGTCACGCCTACTTCCTCCACGACCTCTTCCGGCAGGTAGTCTTCGCGGATTCCAAACTGGTCCGACAGGTCCGCACGCGAAGCGCCCGCCGCAGGCATACGGGCTTGGCCGTGTCGGGTTGTCTGGGCATCGGCTTGCTCTTCGCCGCGTTCGCCAGTGCATATCGCGCGAACCAGCAGCTGATTCGTAACGTCGCCGCTGACTTCGTGGAGGTGAAGCGTCTGCAGTCCGACCGCATCGACCTGAAGAGCCGCCTCGACGCGATGCTTGTCCTCCAGGATCGTCTGCAGCAGTTGCTCGCCTATCGGGATCGTTCGCCTATGGCGTTCTGGCCACTCTACTCAGGTGACAAGCTTCTCGACGCGGTGCGACGCGAATACTTCGCCGGCATGCGCCAACTCATGGTGACGCCCGTAAGCGCTGAGATGGAAACCTATCTGGCGCAGGTGGTGGCACAGGGGGGGAAGGCCGCGAGCCCGACCAAGGCTACCGACAGGACGGCTGAGCATTCGCCCTACCAGCCCACGTCGGCGACCGACAAAGGCGAGGCCTACAAGACCCTCAAAGCATACCTGATGCTGACCGATGCCCATCGAGCCGAGTCGGCTCACCTCGCGGCACAGCTGACGCGCTTCTGGCGCCAGTGGCTCGAGGAGCACCGGGGCGCGATGAGCCGCGAGGAACTGGTCGAGCGTGCCGAAAAGCTACTGTCGCTCCACGTCACGCTGGCAGCGGAGCCAGGCTGGCCCTCGATCCAGCCCCGTGCGGCCCTCGTGGACGACACCCGTCGCCTCCTGGCCGAGGCCATGCAGGGCGTTTCTGCACGCGATCGCGTCTTCGCCGAGATTGTCGCCCGCGCGTCGGCACGCTACCCCGCCACCACCGTGCGCGAGATCGTCGGCGGGTCCGGCGACTCGACCCTCGCGGGAAGCTACGCCATTCCGGGTGCCTATTCCGTGGCAGCCTGGAACGGTTACGTGAAACAGGCCATCGGCGATGCCTCGCGCAAGGCACTGGACACCAGTGACTGGGTGCTTCAGGACACCCATGTGGACGACCTGACCCTGTCAGGAAGTCCCGAGCACATCCGGAAAGACCTGCAAGCGCTGTACGCCGCGAACTACGTCGAGGAGTGGCAGCGCTTCCTCTCCGGCATCGGCACGGCGGAGTTCGCGGACTTCGGCCAGGCCGTGGCTGCCATGGAGCGTCTGGGCGATAGCGAGCAATCGCCCTTGCGCAAGCTGCTTGAGCGAGCGCGCGGCGAGACGGGCTGGGACGCATCGCCCGCCGGGAAGGTCGCGAGGGTACGCGAGAGCGGAGATGTCCTTGGCCTGGGTGACAAAGCGCCGGTCCTTCCCGAGGTGAACGCCACGGTGGCTTCTGACGGCCCGGTCTCCCGCGCCTTCGCCGGCCTTGCGAGGATGGTCGATGCTCGCGATGGTGCCGAACCTCCGCTGCGCGCCTATCTCGCGGCCCTCGGCCGGCTTCGCACTCGGCTGCATGGCATCGAAAACGAAGGCGAGATCGGCCCCGGGGCGCGGCGTCTGGTCGAAGCCACCTTGCAGGGCAAGGCATCCGAACTGGTCGATGCGCTACGAATCACCGACGAGCACATGTTGGTCGGCCTTTCCGACGAGCAACGCCGTGCACTTCGCCCTCTCCTTCTGCGCCCGCTGATGCAGACGTTCGCGTCACTGATGCCGCACGTGGAGAACGAACTCAACCGTGTGTGGAGTGCGCAGGTGTTCGAGCCCTTCCGCAAGGACCTGTTCCGCAAATTCCCCTTCGATGAGGAAGGTCGCGTGGAAGCGAACGCTGAGGAAATGGGAACCGTCTTCGGCCCATCGGGCGCCATTGCCCGGTTTGCAAGCGAAGCGCTTGGCCCCATGGTGGAGCGGCGTGGTGACGTCCTGACGCCGAGGCAGTGGGGCGAGAGCGGCATTGCCCTCGTGCCTACCCTGCTCTCAGACTTCCCGCAGTGGGTAGCGCCGCTGGGCAGCACCGTGGCCGGTCCGCAGACCCTGTTCCAGCTGATGCCCGAACCCACGCCTGGTGGTGTTTCCGAGTACACCGTGACGATCGGCAGCCAGAGTCTTCGCTATCGCAACGAACCACCGCAGTGGAGCAATTTCGCGTGGGGCGGGTCGTCGATGACGCCGATCGTCGTCATCGAAGCCACGGCCCGAGACGGCCGTATCGTTCGCATCGCCGATCTGCAGGGCGCCGATGCCCTTGGCGAACTGGTGCGCGCGGCGGAACGCAAGCGCGCCGACGACGGCACGCATAGCCTCAGCTGGTCCAGGGAGGGCCTGACCGTGGGCATGCGCCTGAAGATCGTCAGCACGGCTCAGGTCGACGCGGACGGCGCGCGCAAACGCGGACTTCGCGGTGTGCAACTCCCCGCCGTGGTCGCGGGCAAGGCCGACCCGGTGGCGACGACGGAGGGCGCGCCATGATGCGTACCCCCTCCGTCATCCCGAGCTACTTCGGTAAAGTGCCTTCGACCGACGACTTCATCAGTTCACCTGGTTCCGACCACCGCCTTGTGCGCCGCCTGGATCGCTGGCTGGCCGAGTGCATGGCACGGCTTGCGGAGTTTCCGGGCTGGCAGGCGGCCTACGACGCCACCGGGCCTCTCGACATCCTCGCCGCCGCCACCGCAAGCGACAGTGTGGTCGCCGCCTCGTGCCGCCCCAGTCAAGATCGCGCTGGCCGTCGCTTCCCCCTGCTCGCATGCCTTCGCGTGCGGTCGCGAACACCGATATCGTTCGCTGCATCGGCACCTGCATCACTCGCCACCCTCTGGTCGCGCTTGCAGCACGACCTCGCACAGCTTCATAGCGTCGACGACGCAGGACCATCGCTCCGGGCGATGTCCATGTCGGCGGTTTCGCTGGCCGGGGGCGCCGGGCACACCGAAAAGGCGCTCGACGAGTACGTGGCGACAGAGTCCGTCGCCGACCTCGACCAGCTGATCGCGGCGGCAGGCCACTACACCCAGGTCTTACACGTGCTCGCCGCGCTACACCCGCTCCTGCGAGCCGTTGCCGCGCAGCCCGACGCCAGTATCCACCGAGGCCTTATCCTCCCGCTGCCGGCGGATCCTTTGCGCCGGCCGCGAGTCGCGGCGTTCTGGATGACCCAGGTCGCGACTTATCTCGCAGCCCGCGATGTGGAAGTCGTGGCATTGCTCGCGACGACACCGACCCCTCGCCTGGTCCTCAGTCTCGACGGCACACGTGGAACGGAGCTCACGGCCGCCGTCCACGCCGACTGGGTGAGGGACGCGTATATCGACCTCACGGATGCACCACCGCCTTCGCACGAACAACTGCCCAGCCGTATGCCGGTCTCGCCGCACGTGCCTTTGTCGCGCCTTAGTGACGCCTTTCTGTCCGCTCATCGGAAAAATTCGTAATGCGTAAGACATCCCTCGGGCGCGCCCTGGCAATCGGCCTCGCACTCGTATTCAGCCATCCTACGGCGGCAGCCGACGCTCCGGTTGTCGTCGAAGGGCTCGTTGCCGATGAGGCAACCCGTGCAGGCATCCTCCAACGACTGCGCGCCATCTACGGCGACGCGAGGGTCATGGATCGTATGGAAGTCGGGGCTGTTACCGCCCCTGCCAACTGGTCGCGTTATGTGACGCAAGTCCTCACGGAAGACTTCAAGCAGGTTTCGGCTGGCGAACTTCGTGTCGACGGGAGCGCCGTACATCTGAGTGGCAAGGTGGCCGATAAGGACCGGCTCGAACGCCTTCAGGCCCATGTGAAAGCGGCCTTCAACCCCACCTACGAAATCCACGACGAACTGACCATCGACGACACCGGCGAAAGGCAGGACGTGCTGAACCGCGCACTCGCCAGCCGCACCGTCCAGTTTGAAAGCGGCAGTGCCATCCTCACAGTTGCAGGCCAGGGCGTACTCGACGACATGGCCGCCGCCATCATACGCGTGGGCGTTCCCCAGCTCGACATCGTGGGTCACACCGACAGCGCCGGTGACAGGCAGAACAATATCCTTCTGAGTGTGCAACGAGCCGACGCCGTCAAGGCGTATCTCAATCAACGCGGTATCGAAGCGCAACGCATGATCGTCAGTGGCCGCGGCCCCGACCTGCCGGTGGCCGACAACGCGACGTCCGCGGGCCGCGCTCAGAACCGACGCATCGAATTCATCATCCGCCGCTCGTAACAGCGGTAAGCAAGGAGTACTGCATGAGCAAACCCCTCATCGTCGTCGGAGATTCTCACTCGCACGGCGGCAATGTCCTGACCTCGTCCTCGCACATGGATATCGGCGGCAAGCTCGTTGTATGCCTGGGAGACGAGGCGATCTGTCACGTGCATGGGCGTACGCACGTGGCGCAGGCGTCGTCGAACCTCACGTGCTATGGACGCACGGTTGCTTGCGATGGTGATCGACTGGCGTGCGGGGGCGTGCTCAAAGCGAGTCAAGGAACAGTTGATTGCGTTTGACTTCATTCGGTTCAACGTCTCGCGCACACACCAAGAATAATCGTGGTCAATTTTCAGATTCGTCCTAGTTCGGACATTGCTTAGCCTTGCTAGCGTAATGCCCCGCACACGCACGGTGTCACTATGGGTACGATCCCGAATATCAAGGAACACTTCGCCAGCGAGATGAACGACCAGCGACGCATGCTCGCCGTCGACTTCGGCGGCTGGAGTGCCGAAACCCGGCCGCCTGAACGCTCGTTCCTTCCCTGCCGTCTCGAACTGACCGAGAGCCTTTCGACGCCGTTCCGTGCCGTCGTCCACGGACTGACGCCGGACTTCTGGCGGTACCCGCATGTCGATGTCCCCGGTGATCGCGATGTCGAGCCGCATCCGGACCGCTTCCTCGGGCTGGCTACCCGAATCACGATTCGGGCCGAAGGGCGCGTCCATCTGGTTCACGGCGTGGTGATGCGCGCGCGGCACCTGGGCAACTGGTTCAGCGAATCCGAGCGTGTGGGCTACGACGCGTTCGAACTGGTGGTCGAGGCGCCGCTCAATCTACTTGACTTGCGCCGCGCCAGCCGCGTGTACCAGGAACGCACCACCCTGCAGATCCTGCACGAGCTGCTCGAGGAACATCGATTGCACAATCACGTCGTCGCCAAGACCTTACGTGCGACGTTCCCCAATCAGCGTTACGATGGCTATCTGACACGTGCTTGCCGCACCCAGTATCAGGAGTCGGATCTCGACTTCATCCAGCGCCTGCTGATCGGCGAAGGCCTCAACTACGTGCTGGAAGCCGAGGCCGGCTCCAACGGCTTCGGCAATGCGTGGCACGTCTTCGGCGCCGACCACGATTTCGGCAAGACCCACGACGCCATCCTGAATACCACGCCCGGTCGCGGCGAGCTGGAACTGTTGAACTGGTACGGGCACCGCCAAATGGTGCCGGCCTATACGCACGCGGTCAGCCACGACTACAAGGACAACACCCACTACGAGGGTACGGCACGTGGCCGCGACAACATCGGCGTGGGCGCCATCGCCCGGGGCGCGTTCGGTAGCTACGAGAGCCTCTCGCCTCGCGCGGTCAAGACACCGTCCTCCGAGATGGACGTGCCAGCCAGCCACCGGCAGTGGGCGCACGATATGGAGGCCGAGGTCTATGACGGCGAGACGACCGCCCCGCTCGGGCTGGCAAAGCCCATTCGCGTCCTCGGTCTGGAAACCGCCCGTACGCCCCTGCGCACGAGCGAGGAAGCCAACGAGCGTGACGACGACTATATCGTCACGGCACAGACCGTCATTGCCACCGCGCCCCTGCACGCGGAAATGCGCCAACGCTGGGCGTCACTGGCGACGGACGTGCGAAGACGTGCGGGCGTTGAGCTCTTTCAGGCCGACGATGACGAGACCCGTCCCCTCCGGGTGACGTTCAAGGCACACCCGCGTCGCTCGCGCATCGTACCGCCGCACCCACGGCACGCCCGCCGGCCTTTACCGGGCGCAATGACGGCCACGGTCGTCGGTGGCGAAGGCGCCGTCGTCGAAACCGACGAGCTGGGCCGTATCGCGGTGGTATTTCACTGGGAACGCGCACCCGACGTCCCGCAGTTTGCAGTGAACTTCCCGACGTTTCCACGCCCACCGACCCGCGTCCGCTACGTCCATCCGGGCGCCGGTCAGGGTGTCGGCATGCAATACCTGCCTCGCGTCGGCGACGAGGTGCTGATCCTGTTCATCGACAACGACCCGGATAGACCCATCGCCGTGGGTAGTGTGCACAACGGCGAACTGGGCACGCCGCGATTCGGTGGCGTGGCGAGCCTGCCGAAGGATTCGGCGCTTACCGGATTACGCACAGGCGAGCATAAGGGTGGTGGTGCCAATGAACTGGTGTTCGACGATACGACCGGTGAAGTTGGCGTACGGTTGGGTAGCTCCACATCCGCGACTGATCTCAACTTGGGGCACATCGCGGCAGCGCGTCAGGGTGGCGAAGCGGCCCCGCGCGGAACAGGTGCGGAGCTCCGTACCAACGGCTCTGCTGCGATCCGAGCAGCGCAGGGCATGTTGCTTACGACATATGGGCGTTCCCAGAATCAGGGAGCACAACTCGACCACCAGGAACTAGATACGCTCCTCGCCTCATGTTTTGACCTATTTCGAGGCCTGGGCGAGAGCGCTGGCCGCGCTCATGGAAGGTCGCATGACCTTCGAAGCCGCGACGCCGTCACGGAAGCGCTGGATTCATGGAAGTCGAATGGCGAACCATCTGCCAGGTCTCCCGTTGTAGCTGTTGCCGCAGTAGGCGGCCTATTGGCAGCTACTCCGGACGCGGCATTGGTATATGCCGGGTCGAATATCGATATGGTTGCTGCCGCGCACGTCCAGCTCTGCAGCGGTGCCGAAACTTCGATCACAGCTGCAACCGGCTTAGCGTTCGACTCACAGTCTGGTGGCATCCGAGCTGCGTCGGAACAAGGCTCCATCGGCATCCACGCGAAGAATGACAGCATCCGTGCCGAAGCCAAGCAGGAAATCAGACTGATCGCTGAACTCGACACGCTCTCTCTGCAGGGGAAGACGATTCGTCTAATCGCCCAGGATGGCAGTTACGTGACCATCGGAGACGGAGGGGTTGAGATCGGATCCGAGGGTCATCTCGTTATCAAAACGTCCAAAATTCACCACCGGGGCCCGTCGAAGTTGTCCCCCGAAAAGCTTGGCGACCACGAAAGCGAGTCAACGCCTCTCTTGCAACGATACAACTGGCTTTCTCACGACGAGGGCGAACACCGATGACCGAAACGAACCTTGCATTCGCACACGTAGAGTCGTCGGCGGACGTGTCTATTAGGAAAGCACGCAGTGAAAGAATGCCTTCGAAGATGTGGACGTATCCGTTCCCGCTTCGCAATCTCGATCAACCTAACGACATGCGTAGTCACTTCGAGGCGATGTCGACAATGAAATTCGGATTCTTTCCGCTAAGCGCCACAGGTGCCGCACAGGGAAGCATTCATTTCGGACGAGATTCCAACGCAGCCCTCAACCAGGATGACGGCTTTCACTGCATCGCCGACGGCGAAGTTGTCGCGTACCGGCTGGACAGCACATTGTGCCGCCTCGACTACGATCCCGACCGGGTGATTTTCCACTCGCTTGGTTTTGTGCTTGTAAGACATCGGATCGCGCTCCCGCCGGAGCCCGTCGCGCCGGCTGATGATGGGGGCGTGACCGCTGGTGAGGCAGCGATTGCCCCGCCCGCTGGGGACGGAATCGACGTCTATAGCCTATACACCTATACGCGCCCACTCGATGCGTACCCTTACAGCCCGCCCGGGTTCACCGAAGGAACACTGCCGTACTGGAAGGGTACGCGCACGTTCCGTGCGGGTGAGCGCAGCTCTGATCGGCAAAAGCCCCCCCACACACCTGACAGTCCCGAAGACCGCGCGGCACGTCGCGCGGCGCAACTTGATCCAGCAGCTCAGGCTCCCGCACCCGTGGTGGGATTGAACATCCGGTCCGAAGGCCGAAGCGGTGCGCGCATCCTCGGCATCCTACCCCGCGGCAGCGTGATCACGGCCCGCGATGGCAAGGATCATGGATGGGCACAGCTGCAGGCCATTAGGACTGGAGCACCGGTTGGTGCCATCGTGGGGGACGCACCGGATCCGACGGTCCTGAACGGCTGGGTCTTCCTGGGCGAACTCGATGCCAACAACCAGCCCGACGCGGATACTCTTGATCGAGTTGTCGTGTTGGAAACGCCGCATCCCGTGAAGGCGGGCGATCTCCTGGGCTATCTCGGGGAAAACACCGGCCCCGGCGATGCACGACCGCCCACTGGCGCCGCACAGTCTCGCCCCGCTCTGGCCCTGGAGGTATTTGCCGGTGACGGTTTCACCGACTACCTCGCCGAAGCTCGGCGCCGCGCGGCAGCCATGCCCGATCGCGAGAAGTCGATTCTCGTCATTGAGGCCGGGGCCACCCTGTGCTCGGCCCTACGTCCGGCAGACGCCAACTACGCAGACGATCACCAAGTCGTCCCAGACGCAAACGCACCAAGCGGCGGCATCCTCGTTCACGGCCAGCTGCATCGCGTCGCCGGCCGTCAGCCTGGCAACATCGCCCGTGGTGAAAAGACGACCGGCTTCCATCGCTCCGCCGACGGCCTGCGCAGGATCGAGTCCGCTGAATATACCGCGCTGAGTTCGTCGGCGAAAACCGAGTACCCGATGATCGAAGTTCTCGCGCCCATCACTCCCACAGTAACGTGCTGGGCGGATCGCACCGATTCCCTATTGGACGGCGCGCCCATCGTCGCATGGACAACGGCGCCTCTGTCCCTGACCGACGCAAACGTAACCACTGGCTACGAAGCCATCTTTCACCGGGCCGAACTCAACGCCTTGGCGAAGGAGCGAAAGTTCGTCGAGCCAGACGGAACACTCTGGTGGCAAGTCGAACTAGGTAGCCCTGACAACGCCCCGATACTGGCGTGGGTCCGCGAAAAGGAGCACCCCGGAACGCGCTGGGAGATACCGCATGCGTGGCCCGGCTTCACCGTCATCGACGGCACGCTGGCAACGCCAGAGAATGCGTTCCGCCGGCACGTCTGCATCACCGGGCGCGTACGGCCCGAAGAAGAAGAGGAATTTCAGGCAAGCGCTTCGGAGCTCAGCCAAAGCGCATTTATCCGTGGGATAGAAACAGCCATCGATAAGGCCGGTACCCTAGATGGAAAGGTCACCGGCGCCGACATCGGCAAGGCACGTTCATCGTACTGGCTATCGCATGCTCTGAGCCGATTGATCGTCCGCTTCGAAAGCCAGTGGAGTGAAGATATGAGCCGCTGGCGGTGCCTCGACCAGGTCATGCACCCGGACTGGCTCGTGGAGATGCAGCGGCAAGAAAAGCGTGCCTGGTGGGGTGTTATGGCCGGCCAGCTGGAAGGATTTCCGAGTGATGCACATGTGCACCACATTCACCCTTTTGGCTGGGTGGATAATTTCAAACCGCGCTCCGTGATGATCGACGTAGAGGAGTTCATCCGACTTTATCTAGCAATCCATGCCGAGTTAGGCGCCTACCAGACAAAGGAACGCACCGTCGTGAGAGCGCCCCCTATGAAAGAGGCATCGACGAGAAATCTGCGTGAACTACTCACACGAATTATCGCACTCTACGGCGAATCAAACGAAGACCCGTCGATACCGCATATCGCCTACATGCTAGCGACCGCAAGGCACGAAGCTTACAACCCCTATCAAGCGTTGTTCTTCTCTCCAATCTCTGAACGAATAAGCGAAGTCAAAGCCGAGATTAGATATGGTCTGGCGGATGATCCGGATCTTGACATTACAAAGGAAACCGACAGAAAAAAACAAAGACTCAAGAACGAGAGGTCAAGAAAGAACGGAAACACCGAACCGGGTGACGGCTTCAGATATAGGGGTCGGGGTTTTGTTCAGATCACTTGGAAGAACAATTATAAGAGGCACGGCCGCAATCTGAATATCGACCTCGTTGCAAATCCTGACCTTGCATTGGATTGGACGACCGCGAGCAGAATTATGTTCTTCGGAATGAAGAACGGATTGTTCACTGGTCGATCGCTCGCAGACTATACTCACGAAGGAAAGACCGACTATGTCAAAGCTAGATCGATCATCAATGGTGACGAACGGGAGGCACAGGAGGCGATCGCATCGTTTGCCCTGGCCATTGAGGCTTGCTTGCGAGCTGCAAGTCGCTAGCGCATTGTTACTGCTCGGAACAGAAGAGGTAGCGGCAGCATCCTCTAACAACGAGTGTGTCGTTACGACAAATGAAGCTGGTGATCTCCTGTGCACGACTCAGAACGGCGACGTTGCACTCGGCAAGGGCTTCATCATCGACGTACCGTTAGAGCAGACTAGTATTGTGGATCGAGACGACGGCCAATTTTTGATTAGTCAAAGTTACGCAGCCGACCACAACATTATCGTGGTACCCGTACGCCAAGATCATGGAGCACCGTACTTTGATCGCATAATTGAATTTGCGAGAGACAGACTTAGTGTTTCCGAGCAACTTGACTACTCTATTTATGGGCACGAATACACCCTACCCACTAGGCACTCTCTAAAGGTATTCAGCTGGGATAACGTGCGATATCTCAGGGACACCCAGGCAACATTAGCGGACAAAAAAGCCGAACAAGCACGAGATGGCAGCAAGGGGAACATAGCCACACCCCAAGGCTTCACCCTTACAGAGACACGTGTCTATGGCGCCGACGGCGGACAGAGGGGCGTGCGGTACTACATCGATCCGATGCGGCGGGGCTTCTCTGTTGACTCAACTGGATGTTTCATCAATTGCCCAACGAGCGCCAAAAGCGAACTGTCTAGATATAGCGGAGGAGTCGGCAAGTCTTATATTACCGGGGATATGCAAATCAACGGCAGGCAGTTCAAGGGAAGCTACAAATACACCTCCGGAAGTCACTCTCTTGAAATCAGCGGCACTTCGAACGAGAAGAACGAGGTTGAACTCGTCGAGAGTGATCCCAAAGGCGCATCAAAAGTAACGGGCCGAATTCGAGGAAGGATACGCATTCGCGGGATTGAGGGGATATGGACGTCGCCGGATGGTAAACGGACGGCACCCTTCTTTTTCATGCCCCAAATCCTATAGAAACGATCCGATTTTGTGGACATCTTCGGTGAAAGCCGGGTGCCAGACGGGCGAGGTACTCGCGCCGATCATCTCGGTCGTCTTGTGCTTGATGGATCGCACCAATTTACGTCGATACGGTGCTCCCTTCGCGGCTTGAATAACGGTGCCTCTGTCGCTGGCCGGTGCGGAACCAAACACCGGCCACAAGGCCCTCGTCCACCACGTCAAGCTCAAAGCCTCCGCGAACGAGCTGGAGCTCGTCGAGCGAATGACTCGCTCTTCGGGCAGGTCGAGTCGTGCACCAAGGTGTCAGTACCAGAATGAGAGGCAAGCGCTTTAATCAAAAGGCAAGACCGTCGCAACGACCGCAGTGTCGTCCCTAACGTGAATGACCAGTGTGGCTCCTCCGGAAGACTTGGTCGCCTGGACCGCATATGCCAAGGTGGCTAACGACGCGCCGTTCCCAAGAGAGATCGCCTTCGACCGAACGTTAATGACAGCTCTTGACGCGCTAGGCGCCGCCGGGGCGACGGGATTCAGGATGTCGTAGACAAGTTGAAAGACGCTACGCGACTCCGGCATTTCATCGATCAACGCACGCTGCACATCGTTTGGATCGAGCAAATCACCGCTTGGGCCACACTTCGGCAACGCAGAGCCGCCAGGCAGCGCAGGACCGCGCCGCATGTCACTTACCGACGTAGAAACCGACCGGCGGAGCAATCCAAGGCACGTTGTATTATCCAAAGCATGAAGCTCACGCAACCGCCAGGGCACGGGTGCAAAGATGCTGCGACCAGGAAAATTCTGCTCAGGCGTTAAGGCAAACGTCGGCTCTATCTTCGACCGCCAGACGTCGGCATCCAGCCGTAGTCCTGTTGCCCTCCCAGGATCCAGTTCATTCGTTGCCTTCAAAAACAGAGAGAGCACTGGATCTGACTGACATGCTGCTTCGGCTGGGGTCTTCTCGACTGCAAATGGCCTGATGGCCGTCTCGATGTTATCTCTTTTGGTGATGAACATTGCGCTCACGCTGGACGTCACACTGCTTGACGTGCCAGGCCTGTATGTCGGACCGTCGGCGCTCACTACCAAGAGCATCGGTAACGTCGGATTCTGATCGAATACGGAGAATATTGCCTCGTTCACATCAGTCCCGTACTTAGTTTCGGGACGCATCGATATGAAACACAGGCTTGCATAGCGCGGCCCTAACTCAGCGATAGCGGCCACCGGGTTGAGCGGCTCGACGCCATCGTCCTCGGGAGGCCATACAAGGATTGGGACAAGTGAAGTGCACGGTATCGAGTCGCATATCCCTTGCATGGCGCGAGCCAATGGACTCAGCGGATGCGGCCCGCCTCGGAAACGCTGCACCGGGCCATCCTCAGCAGTTGGTGCGTGTTCAGAAGATCTGCCGTCACGCAGGGCATGCCAGGCGCCAATCCCAATCTCATTGCCCACCACGAGAGAGAGACCACGAATTTCGAGCATTCCCTCATCCGGACGGAGCAAGGCGTCCCTAGTCCCAGCCTCCACGCTGCGAGCATTGGAGGTCGAGGCGATTTCCATCCCGATGAGGCTGCCACAAACGACAAAGATGCTCGCCAGGCCTAACATAAGAAGATCGCTCCACCCCTGGTTCCCTGGCAGTTCGAGTATGTCTACGGAAAACGCTATGACGGCGACCGCTACGGCCCATGATGCGCTAGACACGACTGCGATGAGGCCATACTTTCGCGCAGCCAACGAAACGGTTCCTCTCGACGCACGAATTCGACCCAAAATACCCGAGAAGTATGCTTCAGACATGGGCATCTCCAGCTGCGGACGCTCGGGCATGCTTACACACCAATTTCTGATCCTTCGCGACAGACAGCTTGATCGGCTGCTTGTGCTTGCTTAAATGGTCATCCACCATGATCAAGGAAGCGATCGAACCAACAACCTCCCCGTCTATAATCCGAATAGCATCCCGCGCCCCCGCATCAGCCTCCTTGCATCGCGACAGCACCCAATCGACCACGGCCTTGCCGTAACTAAGGCCAGCTCCGTGCTTCGCAATCAGCCGCGCACCGACAGCGTCCAACCGACTCCGGATTACAACCTCCAGCACATCGTCACTCAGCGGGTAGAAAGGCACGACTGTCGTGCGCCCGAGGAACGCAGGTTTGAACGCCTTGTAAAGCGACGGCCGCAACACGTTGAGAAGCGCGTCGCGATCGGGGCGTTCGTCGCCGTCCAGGTTGAGGCATGCCTGCATGATCGCAGCGGATCCCACATTGCTCGTCAGGATGATCGTCGTCTGTCGGAAGTCGACCTCGCGGCCTTCAGCATCGGCCATATAGCCGCGGTCGAACACCTGGTAGAACAGCTCCAGGACATCGCCGTGCGCCTTTTCCACTTCGTCGAGCAGCAGGACGCTATACGGCTGCCTGCGAACAGCTTCCGTGAGAGTCCCGCCCTCTCCATACCCGACATAACCTGCAGGCGCTCCCTTGAGGCCAGAGACCGAATGGGCTTCCTGATACTCGCTCATATTGATGGTGATGAGCTTTCGCTCGCTACCGCTCAGGGCTTCGGCAAGGGCGAGTGCCGTCTCCGTCTTGCCGACACCGGATGGTCCGACGAACAGGAACACGCCCTGCGGCCGGCGGGGATCCGCCAGCCCGGCACGAGCTGACCTAACGCGATTCGCCACCTCCGCGAGGGCGTGGCCCTGCCCCGTCACGCGCTCGGCCAGGCGCGATTCGAGTTGGGACAACGCCAGGGCTTCGGTGCTGGCAATGCGACCCGCGGGAACGCCTGTCCACTCGGCCACGACAGCGGCGACCACGCTCGCATCGACGACCCACGGTACCAGGGGTATATCGGCTTGCATCTCTTCCAGATCGCGAATGGCGGACGCATGCCCAAGGTCCCCTGCGACTGGCTCAGTCCCCTCTCTACCGACCTCAATGCGTTCGACAAGCGCACGCTCCGCCGCCAGTGCCTCTTGCATTCCTTCGAGACGCCGGGCCGCCAGCTCGACTTCGAGGCGTGCGTCGCCGGCGCGTTCGTGAGATACATCCACCACTTTCATATCTCGCAGGAGCGCCTCTACCCGTGCCTTAGCCCGGAAAAGCCGCGCACCCTCGAGCGTCACACTCGGATGCGGCTCGCAGCGACTCAACATGACGCGGGCCACTGCCGTGTCGAGCAACGCGATGGCCTTGTCGGGAAGCTGGCGGTCCGCGATATATCGCGCCGACAGCGCGACCGCCGCCTGGACCGCCTCGTCCACGATGCGAACACCAGCATGCGCCTCAAGCGTCGGTACGATGGCGCGAAGCATGTCCTCCGCCGTGGCGTGGTCGGGCTCGGAGACCTTTACCGGCTGGAACCGACGTGTCAGCGCTGCATCCTTCTCCACGTAGCGCTTGTACTCCGCCCATGTCGTGGCGGCGATCGTACGCAGCTCGCCCCGTGCGAGGGCGGGCTTGAGCAGGTTGGCAGCATCGTTCTGACCTGCCGTTCCGCCGGCGCCTATAAGGGTGTGGGCCTCGTCGATGAACAGGATGATTGGATGGGGACTGGACTGAACCTCACTGAGCAAGTCGCGAAGGCGACTCTCGAACTCACCCTTCACGCTCGCTCCGGCCTGCAGCAGCCCCATGTCGAGTGACCTGATCTCCGTATTCTTGAGGAGTTCGGGCACCTGGCCTCGAGCGATCGACAGCGCAAGGCCTTCCACGACCGCCGTCTTTCCGACGCCGGCCTCACCCACCAGGATCGGGTTATTCTGCCGACGTCGACACAGTATGTTGATTAGCTGCAGCGTCTCGGCTTCGCGGCCGACAACAGGGTCCAGCTGGCCGTTGCGGGCGCGATCGGTGAGATCGAGAGAGAACCTGTCAAGGGCGATCCGCGTACCGCATGTCGCGTTCACAGGTATCGAAGGGGCGTCCGCCGGCGGCAGATTCGTGTCCTCTGGTGGGGACTCGGCAACGCCGGTGGCGAGCAGCATCAGTTGCGAACGCACCACGTGTACATCGATGGATGCCAGTCGCGGAGAAACGCGTGCAAGCATCGGTCGCCACTCATCTCGACCAAGCAGCGCGGCCAGTACGTGACCGCTTCGAATGGGCTGCCCGTTTCGTTCCTGGTTCGCGACGACATCCGCTTGCTCAAAAAGCGACGGGATGAAGCCGGCGAAGACCGGTGTATGCGCATTGCCGTCACGGAATCCCTTGAGTCGGCCCTCGAGGTCGGCGCGTACGCCCGCACCAAGATTGCCCAACCGATCCAGAAGGAGATTCAGGTCGCAGCCGGGCGTTTCGAGCATCGCGAGCAGCACGTGCTCGACGTCGACCTCATGGTGCCCACGTGTGACACACAGATTGGCGGCACGTGCCGTCGCTCCGCGGCATGTCGGGGTCATGCGACCGATGAGGGATGAAAGGTGGTCAGACATAAAGCGTCCTTGTCAAAGGGATAGCAGATACTTGGCGTCGCTGCGGTGGGCCGCACTCGGCGCGGAAATGAGGAAGGCATCACGCCCGAGCCCACCCTGACCCGCCCTGCCAAGGCAGACGGCATCGACATCGTCCTTGTGGAGCAGCGGCACGACTTCGTATTCGTAGTTATGGCCAAGCGTCGCGACGATCCAACGACGTAACGAGATGGCGGCTTCACCATCGGTGAGAAACGCGAGGTAGCGCTCACGTCGGAGTGGACCAACGTGGAGGCGCAGCCGCAGGTGCCGCTGCCAGCTGCGTTCGCCAAGCAGCGTATCGACCCCCAGCGCCACGTTGGCGGTTCCGAGGCGGGCATGCAGGCCTCCGGGGAGTTCGTACCAGGCGCCGACGAAATCTTCGACACGGATCGGCTCACCGAGGCATGCCGTCAGGAGCTTACTCAGGTAAGGTCCGGACATGGGCTTGTGCCTCAAGGCGGCGCACACACTCGCGATGTCTTCGTCCGAGATCCCGTCCTGCGAAGGCCTCACCCCGGATCCCTGACTCTCCAGGCCGTAGCCGGCGAGGGAGCGCATAACCTGGCCCAGTGCGCTTCCACCGGCTTCTTCATGTCCCAGAACCGGGTGCTGATATCGCCATGCGGCGTAGAAGCGCCGCATAGGCCGATCGCTCAGGATGTCGAGGAACGCGCGCGCGGCGCCGTGGCGCCGCCGCGGTTCCCGTGCGGTGACTTCCTCCGTAAAACTCAGGGGTAAGCCACCAAACGTTCCCGTGAGGCTCATGAATGCCACGGTGACCTCGACCTCGACGCATGGGTCGGCGAACGCTGCAAGCGCCTCATCCAGATCATGGATCGCGCTGCCATCTTTCAACACGCGAATCGACTCGATATCGCCGACCGCGTATCCCAGCGACACGCTATTGCGGAACCTGATTCGGCTCATCGCATCGATGTGGCCAGCCTGGCCCAGCGCATGCTGGAGAATGCGCACGGCTTGCTGGAACTCGAAGGGCTGTGGTCCGGCGAGGAGCCGCCGCCTCAGATCAACGGACCGCTTCCGGCACGCAACGCGCATCGGTGAACCTCCTTGCGGGTATGCGAGGACGTGATGACCAGCTGGACAAAGCTGTTCACCTGCGCGTAGAGCGAAAAGAAGGTGTCGAGAACGCGGACAAGCCCATGGAGCCCGATGCCCACGAGCTGCGTCTCATCGACCGACAGCTTGATCTCGGTTCCACGTGCGAGCGTGGGCGGAAAGGACCCGGGAAGCCAGCACGTAACGGGAGTTTGACGTACAGCGACGAGTGCTCGGGTGACCTGTCCGCACCAGGACGACTCCGGGGGCATATAGAGTCCAAGCAGTTCCTTGAGCACGTCACCGGATGGCTCGAGCAGTGATGTGTGCGTCATGGCGAGTTGGGACACCAGACGCCAGGTCTCATGCTTACCGACCGCAAACCTGGATACCGCCGATGGCCGTGTCACGAGGCGACCGGATACGGAGGATGCTTTGTCCGACGCGTAGATATCCGCGGGCGGGGTGCCGCACACGATATGGCACGGCCGGTCGCCATCGCTGCACAGAAGCGCGATGCTCATGCCAAGGCCCCCGTCGATGGACTTGAACGCACGGTCGACTATCATGATTTGTTCCGCTCCGGTCGCTTCGTTCTCACCGGCCGATATCCAGAACAAACCGTCGCTGTCGATCCCATCGCGCCGGATGGCGAAGAAATGCGGAATATCGAATGGCTCTGTAGCGTCCGGACGCGTGCCGGCGACGGACTCGACGGCCACAAAGCCGCCCGTCGGACCGAGCGCAAGGCGGGGATCGATATCGATCGTCGAACGGACGTGGGCTTCGATCGAGACGCCCATCGAACCGGAAAAAGCGTTCACCACCGGTGCGCATCGGGTAAGCAGGTTCCGTGCGCTCAATGACTGGAGCGTCCTGCCATCGCCGATTGCGGCCGAATCGAGCAGAACAATGGCACGCCCGTCGCCCGGAGCATCCCCTTGCCCTCCCGGGAGCTGGAGATCGAAAAAGCCGAACTTGTCGGGAAAGGCAAAGAACTCCCTGAGCAAGCGAAAGCCTGGGTGCGTCGAGGCGGGGTCGCTGAGCACGCAGCTGTCGTCATCGAGGCCGACAGCCTGGATCGAGCCACCGGCCACGACGAACCGCGGATCCGACGGATCCGGAACCATGACATGCCGCACGGCCAGCCCGAGTGCGTCACGTACGCATGCCGCCACAGAGGCATCGCCTTCAACAAAGAGGCGGAAACCATCCCGTGATGACCCACGCCAGGTGAGCGAGATGTGGGGTCCCACATATGTCTCATCCGATCGGGTTCGAAACACACCAGCGGGATGGAACGTCGCCGAGAGTATGTCCGGCGCGCTCGTGTCCACGCCATATACGGAGGTAAACCGGTGCCGCGTCGTTCCACCCGGAGGTCCTGCGTAGACGAGAGACCTTTCACGCGCGTACCCACCCAAGGCGCCTTGCGCAAATTGGGCGATCGCACACGCTGGGAAGGGCCGTCTGTAATGAGGGTAGATGGCGTCCAGAAGCTTGGCGGCGAAGCCCGCATAATCATCATCGAGCCGGCTGGCGACGCGCCCGGTAAGCAGGGCAACCGACTGGATCAGGCGTTCGATATGGGGATCGTCGCTACCCTCGTCAGACAGACGAAGCCCGGCTGCGACGCGCGGGTAGCGATCGGAGAATTCGCGGCCACGAACTTTCAACGCGGCCAGTTCGCCCTCGTAGTAAGGAAGCAGACTATCCATAGGGGTCACAGCGAAGGGGTGGCGGAAGGATTGACGGCAAATTGCAGGGTCGTCGACTGAAACCACGCCTCGAACCCGACGTCCTTCGCCAGGCCGACAAGCTCCAGACGCGCACGAATGGAAAATTGCAGAAGGGCGCTGGCTCTCGCGTCTTCGGGAAGCACTACCTGAACGTCCTTCAAGCGTCTATCGAAGGTCTCGATCGTCGTCTTGACCGAGTCGACGAGAGCCTGACGGTGCTTGCCGTTTGAAAGGCTCAACGCGGAGAAGTCCGGCAGTCCCAGCATCGCAACGGACGAGTCGACGAGGCTCACTGGCGCAACCAACTTCGGCTCGCCGTCCGAAATGATTTTCCTACGTACATTGCGGGTGTTCAGCAGCTGCTCGATGTCACGAGCGACAGACGCGATGTATTTCGCCTCGCTCGTCTGGCCCGGGGGAATCGATGGATCGAAGTCTTCATCGTCGAGCAGCCGGTCGAGCAGGCTCGCGGTAACGGTTCTTACGTGCATGGTGCTCCCGATGAGGCGAACGGAAGCCCGTTCGCCTCGTGTACCGTCAGACCGCGAAGGTCTTGTCGTTCTTCGTCAGGCTCCAGGCGCCCTGTGTCACACCGCCCTGGCCACCGTCGATGTTCTGCTTCTGGTACTTCCACTGGACGGCGGCGTACTTCAGCGACAGCGTCTCGGTCGGGAGTGCCGTGCCATCGATCTTCGGAACGACGCGCGCGATCAGGACGTTCTTCAGCTGGATTTCGAGGTACTTCACGCGCTTGCCGTCACCGGCATCGCGGAAGAACTCGATCTGCGCCGTCTGGAACGTCGTGCCGCCGGACACCGCTTGGTAGAGCAGCGGGCTGGACGAGTCCAGGTCTTTCACCAGCACCATGTCACCATGCTCGGTCCGCTCTGCGGTGTGGCCGCCAGAGGTCGAAGCCGATCCTGACTTCGGCTGGGAAATGGAGTGATTCCACGATGTAATCTCGATCCACTGGTCGTGATCCTTGTCGGCCGACTCGCCTTTAAGATCCGGGCTGGTGAGCTTGAGGTAGATGCTCTTCATGGGTGTTTACCTTTGGTTGGGGGAGGAAAGGCGCTGTCAACCGCCGGTGCCCGCAGGCAACTCGGTGACGAGACGCAGGGAAACGGAGAGTTCGTCCAGCTGGAAGTGCGGACGAAGGAAGGCGACGGCTCGATATACACCCGGCTTGCCTGCGACTTCGGACACTTGGACGGAAGCCTCGCGCAGGGGAAACTGGGCTTTCGCTTCGTGGGTTGCGTTGTCATCGAGGAGGACGTACTGCGTGATCCACTCGTTGAGAAACGTCTCGACACTCGAGGCGGACGCGAAGCTTCCCACCTTGTCCCGCATCATCGCCTTGAGGTAGTGGGCGATACGCGACACGGCGAGGATGTACTGAAGCTGCGTCGACAGAATCGCGTTGGCGTTCGCCGCGTCGGTGTTGTATCTGGCGGCCCTCTGGATCGACTGGGCCCCGAAGAACGCTGCGTAGTCTGTGTTCTTGCAGTGGACAAGCGAGATAAACCCCAGGTCACTAAGCTCTTTCTCACGACGATCCGTAATGGCGATCTCTGCCGGACACTTCAAGGCGAGCTCACCATCGCCCGTCTTGAATGTGTGCGTCGGCAGGTCTTCGACCAGGCCACCACCTTCGACACCACGGATAGCTGCGCACCAGCCATGCTCGGAGAACGCACTCACCAGGCGGGATGCGAATGCATAGGCTGCGTTGCACCAGAGGTATTTCTCATGGTCCGTCCCGTCCACTTCCTCGTGAAACGAAAAACCCTCGGTCGGGAGGCCGTCGATGGGGTCATACGGAAGACGACCGAGGTAGCGAGGCAGCGTTAACCCAACATATCTGGCGTCTTCCGAAGCACGCAGCGCGCGCCATTTCACATACTCGACGGTATCGAAGAGCTTCGCCAGGTCGCGAGGCTTGCTCAGATCAGCGTAGGACGACAGGCCGAACAGAGCGGGCGCCGCAGCCGACAGGAACGGGGCATGTGCTGCTGCCGCAACGTGCGACATCTGGTCGAGGAGATACATGTCCTCAGGCTGCCTTCCAAACTCGAAATCACCCACCAACGCCCCGAAAGGTGCGCCACCGAATGACCCAAACTCTTCTTCGTACACCTTCTTAAACAGCGTGCTCTGATCGAACTCGACCGCCGAGCGGAAATCCTTTGAAAGCTCCTGCGTCGTCGCATTGAGTAGTTTTACCTTCACCGCCGAGCTGGCCGAGGCATTCGAGCAGAGGTAGTGGAGTCCGCGCCAGCTGGACTCGAGTTTTTTGAAAGCCGGTGCGTGCATGACCGCGCTCAACTGCGTCGAGATCAGGCTATCGATCTCGGCAATACGCACGTCGATCGACCTGCCAAGGCTCTCCGAGACCACGATGGTCCCGTCCATGACCTCCCGCACCAACTCGCTGATGACGTCGGCGGCCCGGTCACGCTCCGCCGGCGTTTGCGCGATATGCGTACGGGCGATGATCTCCGCCAGCGCTTGCTCGTTCACCACCCCGGCGGCGGCTGCCTGCGACGCGTGGAAGGCCGGTGCGTTCATGCGTCATCCTCGCGGACCGGGTTGCCAGCGCCGCGCTCCCGGGTGGTGGCGAGAACATCGATCAGCATGTCTTCGAGGAGGTCGCTTCCGTTCATCTTGTTGCGCAGGTCCGCAAGGCGCTCTCGTGCTTCGATGAGGCGACGTAATGGCTCGACCTGACGCGCAACGGACTCCGGGCGGAAATCGTCGATACCATGGAACGCCAGACTCACCGGGAACGTGCCCCGGCCTTCCAATTCATTCGGGACAGTGAATGCGGCGGACGGTGCGAGACCCTCCATGACGTCATCGAAGTTGTCCACGTCGACATTCACGAATTGCCGATCGCGCAGCTTCGCCTTCGACGCGCTCTGCCCCGCGAAATCTCCGAGAACACCGACGACGAAGGGCAGTTCCTTCGCTTCGATTGCCTCGCCTCGCTCCACCTCGTAGGTAAGCTGGACACGAGGCGCCCTGACTTTTTCCAGCTTTTTCTGCGTACTGCGTTGCTTGGACATGACGTTACCGTTGAAGTGGTGGGCTCAGTTATCCGCGCGTAAAGCGGAGAACGGATCGCTCGAATCGGACAGGCCGCGGATCACCGCCGCGCCTCGTCTGGTATCCGCCGCCGCCGCACCCGGCGACTTGACCCCCTTGCGCTTTTTCTTAGGCGGCGTCAGCAAGTCCTGCCCCAATGTCTCCCGCAATTTCTGCGCGACCTTCGCTGCTTCGAGGTGCGCGGGACCTTTCGGGTCGGACTCGCGGTGGATCATGCCGAGAGCGTCGATGGCAACACGAAGACCGGACACGGTAAGAACGCTCTGCGCCGTCGAGTCCATGGGGTCGCGCTTGAGAACTTCCTGAGCTTCGGTGATCGCTGGGCCGTAGTCCTGCGCGTTGAAGTCCAGCTCGGCGAGGCGGCGCCATGGCTCTTTAGCCTGCGGATCCGCCTCGGCCGCCTTGCGAAAATTCGCCTTTGCCGACACCACGTTCTGTGCGCGAATACTGGCTTCAGCACTGGCCATCCACATGTCGTAAGGCGCGAGAGTGGACTTAGTGGGAGCCTGCTGACATGCGGACAAAGCGAGGATCACAGCCGGCATCGCAGCCAGCTTGGGAAAACGTTTCAAATGGAACTTCCTTTTACTCAGGGATAGGGAGCACTTCGCGGCGTGGCCAGCGATGGCGGACGCTTTATATAGATGTCCGCCTACATATGTTTGAGAATCCTCCTGACATGCCTCTTTTCGTATTGCGTTCGTTCATGAGACATCGTCACTCGATGTGTCATTGACAACCATTCGTCGTTGCCCGCGCGTGCGTGTGCGTCGCCGCCCGCGGCATCACGTCGCGTTTGACCGATACAAAGTTTCTCGTTGCTGCGCTACGATGCGCGCCCCACTGAATGGACGTCCGTTGTCTCACCAACATCGACGTACCACGAGAGAGTCACGTGACATCCCTATCGAAAGTTCTCTGGTCCGAGGGACTCTTCCTTCGACCGCAGCACCTGCAATGCCAGGATCGCCACCACGAGGAACGACTGCACGCGGTAGCGCGCTCCGTTCACCCGTTTCCGTGGGGTGTCCGGCGTGTCATGGCTGCCATCCTGGGCGCGGAGGCGGACGCTGTGTCGCTAACCAGCCTGGATGCGGTACTCCCCACCGGCGAGCACCTGCAATCACCGAGCCCCGATGACCTGCCCGCTCCGCTTTCCATGGACGAGCTGACGACAAAGGCCGACACCGTCATCGTGAGCGTCACCCTACCCCCTGTTCGCGCGGATGGCGGGAACTGTGCAATGGAAGGTGAAGCGCATCGCCGTTACGCCGCCCGAAACGTTCCGGTGCCGGATTTGTTCGGCTCGGCGGCCAGCGCAACCATTCACTTCGCCACGTACGCACCGAGGCTCGTTTTCGACGACGACCCGAGCGACAACTCGAGTAAGCTGGCGTTGCTCAGGCTTCGACGCGGCGCCACCGGCAAGTTCGAGATCGACGACGCGTTTATCGCGCCGTCGATCGCGGTGGGGTCGTCGGCGCCGCTCGTCGGCCGGCTTTCGCGGTTGCTAGGGATGCTTCAGGCGAAAGCTTCGGCGCTTATGGACGAGCACGCCGAGCCTCTTCGCGATACCGTCGCGTTCAGGGCCGGCGACCATGCATCGTTCTGGCTACTCCATACGGTGAGTAGTGCGGCCGCAGCGCTCGGTCACATCAAGTCGGTTCCGGGTGTTTCGCCCGAAGCGCTCCATTGTGAACTTCTGCGACTCGCTGGCGGCCTCATGGCCTTCTCGCGTAGCAAGACGCTCGCCGATCTGCCGGACTACGTCCATGCATCACCTCACGAAGGATTTCGAACGTTGTTCGACCTGGTTACCGACCTCATCGACACGGTGATTCCGACACGCTTTATCCCCATCACGCTCGAGAAGCTCGGAAACGCCTACCTCGGCGGACGCATCGACGCGGAAAAGATCGACGCGTCGGCTACGCTATACCTTGGCGTATCCACGGGGGCCGCCGGGCAGGATATCGCGACGACGGTGCCGGCCCGCTTCAAGATCGGCGCACCTGATGACGTCGAGAAGGCGGTCACCTCGGCGATACCCTGCGTCCGTGCAAAGCACGTTACAGCGCCACCGTCCGCCATTCCGGTCAAGCCCGGCTACACCTATTTCGTGCTCGACGCCCGTGGCGCGCCCTACGAGCGGATGTTAAAGGGCGGCTCGATCCGGATATTCACGCCTTCCGGCACGGATGACCTCAAGCTCGAAATGTTCGCGGTGACGTCATGAGTCGCCATTCGCAATCCATTCCCCACTCGACTCCCGTGCTGGTCAGTCCTCCCGAGATCGCTGGGTTTTCGCTGATCGACGAATATTCGGGAGGGTTCCAGCTGTTGCATATGCTCCACAACGGTTACACCCCGACCAACCGCAAAAGACTCGTTACCGAAGTCGGCACGCTGGTCGCTACTACCAGGAAGCGCGGCCTGGCGGCGGGGCTCGACCCGCAGTCGGTCGAAGATGCCGGGTATGCGTTCGTCGCAGCGATCGACGAGGCCGTGCTTGCCTCGGCCTGCACGTTCCGCGCGGAGTGGGAGTCCGAGCCGCTGCAGTTGACACTCTTCGGCGACCATCTCGCCGGCGAGCACTTCTTCGAGCGACTGGAGCACCTTCGTGAACGTGGCAACGGCCAGTTGCCCGTGATTGAGGTCTTCCACCGATGCCTGACGCTTGGATTTCGCGGTCGATACCATCTTGAAGGCGACGACAAGCTGCGCTATCTGATGGCCCGCCTCGCGGAAGAAATCACTCGGGGGCGCCAGGACGCGGGCCCCCTCGCCCCTCATTGGGCGAGGCCGGACAGTGCTCAGTTCGAACTGCGCCGAATCGTCTCGCCTCTCCTCGTGGCCGCTCTGTTGGTGTTCGTCGGCGGCGCAGCCTGGGGAATGCTTCGCTTAACGCTCAATCGACAGGCACCAGCAGCGCTTGCCGGTCAGGAGGATCTCGTTCAGTTGCCGGCCCGTGTAGCCCACCTCTCGATCACGCTGCCATAGGCGGGACGAGCTTCCGCAGCTTGACCGCAATGACCAGGCCACCCACCACAAGCGAAGACACATACAACACCACGCCGTTCCAGCCACCGTACATCCAGGCCAGGCCGCCGATCGAGCCGGCGATGCTCGAACCCATGTAGTACGAAAACAGATAGAACGACGAGGCATGCGCGCGTGCGAACGTCGCGCGCTTGCCAACCCAGCCGCTTGCGATGGAGTGACCGCCGAAGAAACCAAAGGTCATCATCGCGATGCCCGCCACGATCGCCCACAGTGACGAGCTCGCGGTCAACGCCACACCGGCCAGCATGATCACGAAGGTCGTCCAGAGCACGCGCGGACGTCCGAGTCTGTCAGCGACCTTGCCCATCCACGCTGAACTCGCCACACCGACGACGTAAACCATGAACACGGCGCCGACATGCGATTGCGATAGCGAGAACGGCGCCGCCAGCAGGCGATACGCGACGTAGTTGTAGATGGTGACGAAAGCACCCATCAGCAGGAAACCTTCGGCGAACAGCCAGGGCAGTCCCTTGTCGCGCCATAGCGAACCGAATGAGGCAAGCAGCGCGCGTGGATGCGAGCGACGCTTTTCGAAATGCGCCGACGCAGGAAGACCGCGGGCAACGAGCACCGCGGCGATCAACCCCACGGCGCCGATGATCGCCACGGCGACACGCCATGAGGCGTGATCTGCCGCGAAGCCGGAGATCAACCGACCGCCCATGCCGCCGATGGCGTTACCGCCGATGTACAGGCCCATGGCGAAGCCCAGCGAATCGCCGTGGATCTCTTCGCTCACGTAGGTCATCGCCACGGCGGGCAAGCCCGCCAGCGTGATGCCCAGCAACGCCCTCAGCACGAGGAAGGTGCCCCAGGTCGGCGCCATCGCACTGAGCAACACGAGCAACGAGGAGCCGAGCAGCGAAGCCAGCATGATCGGCTTGCGACCGAAGACGTCCGAGATCGCGCCGGCAAACAGCATCGAAACGGCGAGCACGCCGGTGGTCAGCGAGAGCGAAAGACTGCTCGATGCCGCATCGAGCGAGAACGCGCGCGAAAACGCCGGCAGCAAGGGCTGCACGCAATACAGCAGGCCGAACGTCGCGAAGCCGGACGAAAACAGCGCCAGGTTGGTACGCCGGAATGCCGGCGTGCCATGACGAATGCGCCGATCCACGACAACCGCCGGCGCGGCGGACGATGTGCCGTCCAAGGGAACCTCCAGGGAATGAGCCATGCGACAAGGCTAAACCCTGAATTGAGTCGGATCGAGATACCTACGCCACCGGTTCGATAGCTTCAACGTATCAATTGAGCGCCGCTCTCACGCCCCGCCGATATTGATATGCAGCGTAAAAAGGATACACAGGAGGGTCAGGCAGCAGACCGAAATCGCCAGCCATAGTTGGCCGAACCGGGGCCGACGCTCAGTCCAGACAGCGAGGGCCAGGAAGACTCCTGGGGCCGCGCCGACGTATCGCGTCATCGAGATGAGGGTTCCCGTCGACAACGGCGCCAGCAGGGTGAGCGACGTAAACACGGCCAGCTCGCGCCAGCCTTTCCGCCAGCAGGTCACGACACTGCACAAGGCCAGCACGGTCGTGCCGAAATGAATCAGCACGGGATTCCACGGATAAGCGATCTTGAGCGGGCGGTTGATGACGTTCATCAGCGCCTGCCACGGAAGGTGGAACGAGCGGCCCCATGCCACCTGGATGTCCTTGAAGGCGAGAGGATTGCCGGTAATGGCCCATAGGTAGGCCATGAAGATCGCCAGGCCCACGCCTATCGGAAGGAGACTGGCTAGTTCCGCGGCCCGACGCTCCCCGCGCAGCCATCGACCGACGAGCATCGCAGGTGCGAGGAAGATGCCGTTTGCGCGCGCGGCGCCGGCAAACCCACCAATGATCGAGGCCAGCCAGGGACGTCGGGACAACGCTGCCAGGAACGAGGCCGTGACCAGCATCAGGAACAGCGCCTCGGTGTGCGGCAGCATCATGAAATACGCTGACGGCCAGAACGATGCGAAAAGGACGGTGTTGTCGGCGACCTGCTCGGAATCGGTCAGGCGCCTGGCCAGCTCCCATAGAAGGCAAAACGCGACCATGGCCATCACGTTGGCCATGATGACGCCCGACCAGAGCCACTCGCCCGTGAGGGCTGCCGCAGCTCGCCACAGAAGTGGGTGAAGGGGGAAGAACGCCCAGTTCGCTGCCTTCGAGGTGTCAAACGAGCGATGCTCGTAGCCTTTCGAAGCTATCTCGTAATAAAACGACGAGTCGTTGCCAATAGCCACCCCGGCGAAGCCGTCCGCCAGGGCGCCGGGGGATAGCCTCAAAGACATCGTGTCGCTGGCGCCCCAGTGCGCAGCCAGCCCGGATTGGAGCAGCGGAATGCCCGCGAACAGCAGAACAATCAGCATGCGCGAGACGAGGAACGGAGCAAGGGTGCGCCGGAAACCGAGCGGAAGCGACCGTATCAGGGCGCCCAACACCTCGCGCGTCGACGACACGAACGGCGCGCGAACGATGGCGTTCATAGCTTCCCTGCTTTCTACCGGCAATCCCGGAAGGGCAGAATGTTACGACATTCCCATGGCATCTTGCTGCCGCTTCAGCGCGAGGCAGTCCCCACGGCGCCGCCGTCCCACTGGATCGCCGACGCCAGTTCATCGTCGGTCAGGGCCAGTGCCCCCGAATCTGCCTCCGTCTTCAGCGACACCACATGCCCGTCGTGCCGCGACAGCTCGCGCGCTCCCGAACTTGCCATGGCATGGGCTCGCTCATCGTCCGAGGACAGCAACACCAGCAAGGTCTTCGACCCGGCAACGAAGCGTACCCCGCTGGTCGCACCCGACGTAGCCAACGCCTTCGAATCCAGCGGCACGGCCTTCACCTTGCCCGACCAGCGAGGTGGCGCAACGAATGTATAACCCGCCGCTTCGTCCCGCCACGCAAAGCGCTTCATCGGTTCCTGTGTCGGGGCAGCCTGGCCGTGCGTGCCCGGCCGCATCTGTGCCGAGGCCATCAGCGGGATGCCGAGCAGCAAGGCAAGCGTGATCGATTTCATGGTGACATCTCCTGGCGTTCTTGCAGCCTACGCTTCGCGCGTAGCGATGGCGTCAAGCGCCACGATCGCCTGCAGCTTCCCCAGCGTCGGCGGCGCTATCCCTGCCGCTGACCCAGGCGAACAGGGCGATGCCGACCATGATGGCCACGGCACCCAAGACGGCAACCGGTCCGGGTAAAGCCTCGCGCAGGAAGATCACTCCAATAACGGTGGCGAACAGCAGTTCGGCAGCCTGCATCGCCTCCACGCCAGCAAGGGCGGTCGCCTGCCGCCCCACCATCTCGGTCGCATGGAAAAACAGCACCGTGGCGATCACACCTGAAGACAACGCCACACCACCGGCGAGCAAAGCTTCACGGAGCGACGGCGGCCCGATGGTGAGCCACGTGACGACGGCAAGCAGCAACCACAAAGGCCAACTCGCCAACGTCATCCCGAACACACGCTGCACCGCGCCAAGCTTCGTTCCCGTGCGTTCCAGATGCAGCAGGATCATCCGGTTGCCAAGCGGGTAAGCGAAAGCGGCGAAAACCACGGCACCCACCGCAAGCCAAGCCGATGCGTCGAGTGCCCCGTGCGAGTGCCCGAACTGCAGCAACATCACGCCGCCGACGATCAGCACGCCGATCGACAGCGCAGCAACGTGCCAGCGCGCCCGTGCATCGCGATAAATGAAGGGCGCCAGCAAGGGCCCCGCCAATACCGTGGTCTGAAAACTCCCGGCGACGAGCCAGGACGGCCCACTACTCGCCGCCCAGGTCAGCGGCACGCCGAACAACACGAAGCCCACACTGCTCCATGTCAGCCACTGGCGAGCATGGGTGCGCAACTCGTACGGCAACGCGCCCAACCCGCCCTGAAACGGCAGCACCACCGCCAACAACGGCAACGTGATCAGGTAACGAAGTATCACCGCCCACTGCCAATGGCCGCCGCCACTGACGACGGCACGATTCAGGACATAAGTGAGCGTGAAGAACAGCGCCGAGAGTAGCGCGATCGCCACCGCCTTGAGGGCATGGGAACGCATGGAAAGCCTTGCATGAAGCGAAGGCCGAGTGTGCCAGTCTCGCGCGGGTGCGTCAGCCGGTTTCGTTCAATTCCAGGAAGAGTTCCTGCAGCTCGCCGCCGATGACCTGGCCGCCCACGGACAGCGTCACGTCGCCGTCGACACCGGATACCGGACAACAGCCATCGACGATGCCAAGGATATTGGCCGTCGTATCGATCATGACGTTGGCGATCACTTCGATGAGGGTGTCCTTGCCCTCGTCGTCGAGCGTGTTGAACATGGTCAGCGCGCGGATCCACAGGGGATCCACTGCCCGATCCACGGGCGTGGTCCGGAACATCTCGTTGTAGACAGCGAGGTTGTCGCGGACCACGGCGCGCTGGATGGCCTGGACAAAACCATCGGGAGACATAGGGTGCCACCTCGTAAGGAGACAGGTTGAGGACTGCACCCTATGTGTGGGAGGAAGGCCCGGAGGTCAATGGGGCTGTCGGCCTCAATAGTTCTCCCGGCCTGCACGCCGCGGACAGCGCGAGGCGGGCACGTAGCCCGGCCATATCGCGTCATAGAAGTAGCGCTCCAGCGCCGAAGGCGGCTCGCACGGCCGGCCAGCGGCCGGAATCAGCTTCCGCAGCCGGGCCTCGTTGTGTTCCGCCCAGCGCATGACCATGCGCTGCATCAGCGAGACGCCACGCATGGTGGTGCCCTGCCCGCGCCTCGGCCCGTAACGCCAGCGCACGACCCAGTCGCCGTCCTGTGGGCTGACGCGGGCAAACGCCCGCGACGTCCCTTCCAGGATCGCGTACTGCCGTTCCCCCATCTGGACCCAGTGAACCGTTGCCATGGGGCGAGGTTAGGCGGGGGGCGTCTCAGATATGTGGACGGGGCGGCAGGTTTACCTGAACTTTCTCGGGCAAGTGACTGAGCCAGCCGGATTCGGCCGTTCACGGATCAGCGTTGTCGATGTCGTGATCGGACTGGCCATGCCGTGTGAAGCACTGTGGGCCTGCTGCGTGCGCCCAGCCGCCAACGCCATATGGCGCGCGGCCTTCGTCCTCGGAAGCGGCGTCGAAGGTAGCGTATAGCCTGAAGCTGTCTTTGCCGGTCACCTCGTAGTGGTAAGGTGTTCCGGTAACAGGATCGGTCGACACATTGCCACCGACACCCACCGCCGCAAGCGACGAAGGGAGGGCCTTCTTGCGGTCGAGTTCACTACCGATAAGCGTCGAAAGCGTGCGCAGGTTTTGCACACGCTGGTAGTCCAGGCGGAGCGCCCGCTGGTGCGCGGGCGAGCCAAGCAAAGAAAGTCCTGCCACCACGGCCGCCACCATGGCAACGCCACCCGCGATCGCCAGCCACTTCCCCGGGGTCGGCCTGCTCATGCTTCACGCTCGTCGCGGCGAAGATCCCACAGGTAGTAGCCGAATACGGCCACCGAAATGACCGCGGCCACGAGCGCCTTGAGCAGGAAACGGACACTCAACTCGCCGCCGAGCCCGTGATCGACCAGCGTGATCAGGTCACACAGGAGAACGACTGCGGCAAGGAACAGCGTGAGGTAGGTAAGCCAACGCCGCACGCCAGAGAGACGTTTCTCCGGATGCCGGGTGAGCTCGGCGCCGATCTTCAGCGACATACCGATGAAGACCGGAAAGGCGACGATGATCGACGCAATCGACCAACGGATGCCATCCGGAGTGCTTGTCGCGAAACGTGCCGGGTCCGGAAACGCTCGGTTGATCAGGTCGAAAAGCAGACTACCCAGGTGATAGGTGCTCAGGTAAAGCGTGGTGAATAGCGCGAGGTAAAGAAACGCCTCGCGTGCCGACAGGTAAGGCCGCGGCCGCGGCACCGGCAACACGAACGGCACATCCGCAAAACCGGATAGCGCGCTGCGCACCTGCTCGGTAGTCCACCCTGCGGAGCTAAGCGCCGCCCGCACATCCTCCTTGCTGCTTCCCTTCTCCAGCGCCCTGCGAACGAATCGTTCCAGATCCTGCGTGCTGCTTGCTGCTTGCCATGCTGTCCTTCCCCTGGCGTTGACCGGTCGTGGGGTCATCATACGGGGCGCTGGGGCCTTGGTGTAGCGCACTGATGGCTTTTCCGCGGCGCAGAACGCGTCGACAAGCTGGTTGATTTCCGCTTTCGTTGAACACCGTTTCGACGAACCGGTTCTCCCGCGCGGCAAACCGTTCCGATCAGCCCAGCGCTTCCATATGCGTCAGCAACAGCCGCAAACTCTCCCTGCCCTGCCAGTCGTTCACGGACAACTCGTACGCCACCCGCATGCGGCCAGGCGGCGGCGTGCCGTCATAGCAGTTGAACATCACCGCATCCAGCGGCGCCCCGCCCTGCGCGTGACGCAGCTGCAACCGGAGGTGCCGGCTGCCCATCGGCTTCCACGAAGCACATTCGAAGCGTGCCTCGAAGATCGGCGGTGGGAAGCCCTGGCCCCAGGGACCGGCGTAACGCAGCTGCTTCGCCAGGTCGAGCGTGTGGTCGCGGTAGTCGAGTTCGCCATCGGTGTGGACGAGGGACTGGAGGCGCTCGTCGTCGAGATGCGAGCGTGCGGTCGCGTCGAATGCGACAGCGAAACGATCGAAGTCACTGGCGTGCAGGCTGAGACCAGCCGCCATGGCGTGGCCGCCGAATCGCAGGATCAGGCCAGGATGCTTCGCATCGATTTCCGCCAGCGCATCACGAATATGAAACCCAGGAATCGAGCGCGCCGACCCACGCAATTCGTCGCTGTCATCGCCAGCCGGCGCGAAAGCCATCACGGGTCGGTGCAGCTTTTCCTTCAGCTTCGAAGCGATCAGTCCGACGATCCCCGGATGCCAGCCTTCGTCGAATAGCGCGACGCCGACCGAGTCCACGTGGGCGGCACGGGCGACCATCGCTTCGGCTTCTTCGACCATCCCGGCCTGCATCTCGCGACGCTCCTGGTTGATGGCGGAGAGCTGTTCGGCGTAACGACGCGCTATCGCCGCATCGTCGGTGAGCAGGCAGGCGACGCCGAGCGACATGTCTTCAAGACGACCGGCTGCGTTCAGCCGTGGGCCGATCGCGAAGGCGAGGTCGGTCGCACCAATCGTGGCCAGCGAGCGGCCACTCGCTTCGATCAGGGCCGTGATGCCTGCGCAGGCCTTGCCGGCGCGCATGCGTTTCAGGCCCGCTTCGACCAGCACGCGGTTGTTGAAATCCAGCGACACCAGGTCGGCGACGGTTCCCAGCGCGACGAGATCGAGCAGCGCACTGAGGTCCGGTTCGCCGCCAGCGAAGTGACCGGCGTCGCGCATGGCGGCGCGAAGTGCCAGCAACAGGTAGAACATCACGCCGACACCGGCGAGCGCCTTGCTCGGGAACCCGTCGCCTGCGAGATTCGGATTAACCATCGCATTGGCATCAGGCAGCGTGTCGCCCGGCAAATGATGATCGGTGATCAGTACGGCGATACCGCGTGCGCGTGCAGCGGCAACACCAGCCACGCTTGCCACGCCATTGTCGACGGTGACGATCAGGTCCGGCGACGGGTCCAGCGAAGCGACCAGTGCTTCGCTCAGGCCGTAACCATGGACAAAGCGATTGGGCACCACGTGACGAACGTGCCGTGCGCCCAGCAGCCGCAGGCCCCGCTCGGCCACGGCCGTACCGGTGGCGCCGTCGCAGTCGTAATCCCCCGCGATGACAATATGCTTGTCGCTGGCGATGGCTTCCATCAGCAAGGCGACGGCCGCGTCCATGCCGCCTAGCAACGTCGGTGAGAGCATCTTCGCCAGGCGATGTTCGACACCGTCGGGCGTGGGGACGCCACGCGCCGCGTAGATGCGTTGGATGACCGGGTGTACATGCGGAGGCCAGCCGCTGGGCGCGGTGGCGACCTGACGCTGGCGCCAGACGCGCCCGGTCATGCCTTGCGCCAGAAGCGCAGGCGGTGGCTCTTGCGTATCACCATGCGTACGCCATCGGCGAAGGCCAGGCGAAGTTCGGTGCCGGCTTCGAGCCGGGCCTCGATGGCGGGCCACCAGACCTGTTCGAATTCGGCCGGCTGGATGTCCTGAAGGTCGAGCAGGCTGTAGGGCATTTCATCACCTTTACTGCCCTTTGCGGGACTGCTGCCCTTTGTGGGACTGCTGCCCTTTGTGGGGCTGCTGCTCTTTGTGGGAGCCGCTTCAGCGGCGATAGCAGTCTTGCCACGAGCCCCCATCGCCGCTGAAGCGGCTCCCACAGAAGCAGCCGCTGAAGCGGCTCCCACAGGAGCGGCTCCCACAAACGCGGTGCGTGGCTGCACGTCGACGTTGGCTCGGTGGCCCAGGGCCCAGGCGAGCAGATCGTCGCTGTAGATACGACCCAGACCGCACTCGACCCAGTCCGGCAGCGCACCCGCGCCCCACAACCACACGCTGTTGACCGGCGGCAGGCCTCGCGCGACGCGTGCCGCATTCACTGGATGGTTGTGCAACACCACCTGCGCCTCGTTGATCAGCGCACGCCAGCGACGGCCTTCCTCGCCCTTGGGCAATTGCTCGAAGAGATCCGCACCCAGCGCCTCTTCGGGCTCGGGGAACGACGGCACGTCGACGTACCTGGGCAGGCTTAACTGCCAGTGCTGCGAATCGCCGACAAGCAGCTTCATGCCCTCGGCCTCGAAGGTCTCGGCGAGGGCATGGACCAGGGCCATGGACTCTTCCAGCCGCAGGCCGAGATTGCCGCAGGCGAGAAGGCGTGCGCCGTTGAGTTCCGGCTGCACCCAGGCGGGATCCGCCGAGAGCCATAGCGCGTCGCCGGCGTCGCCCGCCACGGATTGACGGATGAGCGCGGCGGCCGGCAGCGGCCCGCTCGGCCAGCGGAACTGTTCGGCCATCGCCACGAGGTATCCGGGCATGGCCGCCGGCAAGGTGGTGCCGCGCGCGAGCCACGCCGCGAAGGCGGGTACATGGCGAAGCTTGTCGCGGTTCGGCAGCAGGACGTTGACCGCAGCGCTCATGCTCAGACCTCGATCTGTTCCAGTATCCCGAGCCATTCCAGCTCGAGCGCTTCTTTTTCGCCGCGCAGTTCGGCCTGGCGCTGGCCGAGTTTCATCAGGTCCGACGTGCCGCCACCGTACACGGTCGGGTCGGCAAGCTTGCCTTCGATGCTGGTCAGTTCCTGGTCCATCGTTGCGATGAGCGTCTCGATTTTCTTCACGCGGGCACGCAGCGGCTTCTCTTTCTCGCGCTCGTCGGCGCTGAGCTTGCGCTTCTCTTTCGCAGCCTCTTGCACCGGTGCGTTCTGTGGCGCCGAGGCGACAGCCGCGGTCTTGCGCGTGGTGCCGCGCGTGCGCAACCACTTGGCGTAGTCGTCCAGGTCGCCGTCGAACGGTTCGGCCTTGCCGTCGGCCACACGCCAGAACTCGTCGCAGACCATGCCGAGCAGATGGCGATCATGCGAGACGAGCACGAGCGCGCCATCGAAGTCGGCCAGCGCATCGGCGAGTGCTTCGCGCATATCGAGGTCGAGATGGTTGGTCGGCTCGTCGAGCAGCAGCAGGTTCGGCTTGTCCCAGGCGATCAGCGCAAGGGCAAGGCGTGCACGTTCGCCACCGGAGAACTTGTCCACCGGTTCGAAGACGCGATCGGCCGGGAAGTTCCATGTGCCGAGATAGTCGCGCAGCACCTGCGCGCCGGCATTCGGTGCCTTCTCCTGAAGGTGGTCGAACGCGCTCCAGCCTTCGTGCAGGCTTTCGACCGTGTGCTGGGCGAAGTAGCCGATCTTCATGTCCTTGTGGAACGTGCGCTCGCCGACCATCGGCTCGAGTTCGCCGACCAGGGATTTGACCATGGTGGATTTACCGGCGCCGTTCGGGCCGAGCAGCCCGATGCGATCGCCGGCTTCCAGCCCGAAGGCGACATCGTGGAGCACGACGTGATCGCCATAGCCCGCATCGATGTGATCGAGCTGCAGCATCGAGGTCGGCAACCGGTCGGGCGTGGGGAACGAGAAGCTGAAGGAACGCTCCGCACGCACGGCTTCGGTGCCGGCCATCTTTTCCAGGCGCTTCATGCGCGACTGCGCCTGCTTGGCCTTCGATGCCTTGGCCTTGAAGCGGTCGATGAAGGACTGCAGGTGAGCGCGCTCGGCCTGTTCGCGTACGTGCGCGATCTGCTGCTGGCGCAGGTGTTCCGCGCGCTGGCGTTCGAAGGCGGTGTAGTCGCCGGTGTAGAGCTTGGCCTTGCCTTCGTGCAGGTGCAGCGTGTGCGAGATCACGCCGTCGAGGAATTCGCGATCGTGCGAGATGATCAGCAGCGTGCCGGGGTAGCGGCGCAACCATTCTTCCAGCCAGAGCACGGCGTCGAGATCGAGATGGTTGGTCGGTTCGTCGAGCAGGAGCAGGTCCGATGGCGCCATCAGCGCACGCGCCAGGTTCAAACGAACGCGCCAGCCACCCGAGAACGAGGCGACGGGCTGCTCGTGGGTCTCCGGACTGAAGCCCAGCCCATGCATGAGCCGTCCGGCACGCGCACGCGCGTCGTAGCCGTTGACCTCTTCGATGCGCATGTTCGCCCTGGCCACCGCTTCGTAGTCTTCCGCCTCGTAGGCGTCGGCTTCCATCTTCAGCGCAGCGGCCACTTCGACGTCACCGCCGAGCACGTATTCGATCGCGGGATCGGGCAAGGCCGGGGTTTCCTGGGCTACCGAGGCCAGGCGGACCTTGGTGGGCATGTCCAGGTCGCCGACTTCCGGCTCCAGCTCACCCTTGAGGGCAGCGAACAGGGTCGACTTGCCACAGCCGTTGCGGCCGATGACGCCCAGGGCCCAGCCGCTCTGGATAGTGAGGTCCATCTGCGAAAGCAGCGTACGGCTGCCCCGGCGCAGGGCGAGGTTGCGAAAAGAGATCATGGATAGGGTTACTGCGATGAGCGACTGCCCATGATAGCTGCCCCGCCCTCCGCTGGGGCCGAAACGCGACACAGCACACAGCCGTGAAGCCCGGCACACGCCGCCCATGGCGCGGGATGGGGCGGCATGTTAAAACGGCGTCTTGCGCCGCATGGGGAGCGCGACGGAGCCGACATGAATACCTTCAAGCCTGTTTTCACCGCGATCGCCCTGGCCATCGTGTCCGCGTCCGTGGCGCCTTCGGTACACGCCGACAGCCTGCTGATGCAGCGTGTCCAGCAGGAAAAGGGCATGAGCCTGCCCAAGAAGGGCATGAGCATGGCCCAGGTGGAACGCCAGTTCGGCGCGCCGACCTCCAAGCTCGACGCCCGCGGCGGCGGCAGCGCCAAGCAGCCGGTCATTAACCGCTGGATGTACCCGGGCTACATCGTCTATTTCGAGCGCAGCCATGTCGTCCACACGGTGCTGAACACACCGGCGGGGAACAATACGAATCCGCAGGCGCCAAAATAAGCCGCGAGCACCCATCGCCGCTGAAGCGGCTCCCACACAAAGCCGCCCGCGATGCTCTGGGCAGGTCTTGTGTGGGAGCCGCCCCCGATGCTCTGGGCAGGTTTTGTGTGGGAGCCGCCCCCGATGCTCTGGGCAGGTCTTGTGTGGGGGCCGCCCCCGATAATCTGGGCAGGTTTTGTGTGGGAGCCGCTTCAGCGGCGATTGCCCGTTAGGGCAACGGTAACCCGGAAGCCCTACAATAGCCGGCTTCCCCCGCTGCCTCCCCGCCTGCCATGACCGACCGCACTTCTTATCGACTTCCCGCCGAATGGGAGCCGCAGGCCGGCGTGCTGATCGCCTGGCCGCATGCCGACACCGACTGGGCCGACCGGCTGGCCGAGGTCGAGACGACCTACGTGGCGCTGGCCACCGCGGTGACCCGATTCGAACCGCTGCACATCATCGTGGCCGATGCCGCGCTGCGTGAGCGCGCCCGCCTGGCGATCACCGAAGCCGGCGCGGACCTCTCGCGCGTGCATTTCATCGAGCTGCCCTACGACGACACCTGGCTGCGCGATTCCGGTCCGATCACACTGACCGGCCCGAACGGCGTGCTGCTCAACGATTACCGGTTCACCGGCTGGGGCGGCAAGTTCGGCGCCGAGCAGGACGACGCCCTGATCTCCGGCCTGCTCGAGCGCGGCGTGCTTTCCGGCCTGCCGCACAAGCGCATCGACTGGGCTCTGGAAGGCGGCGGCATCGAGAGCGACGGCCGCGGCACCATCCTGACCACCTGGAAGTGCCTCAACCAGCGCCATCCGGAGCTCTCCCGGGAAACAATGACCGAGACGCTCGCCAGCACCCTGCACGCCGAGCGCGTGCTGTGGCTGGACCACGGCTACCTTGAAGGCGACGACACCGACGCCCATATCGACACGCTGGCGCGCTTCTCCGAGGACGGCGGCATCGTGTACCAGGCTTGCGACGACGAGAGCGACCCGCACTTCGCCGAACTGGGCCAGATGGGCTCGGAACTCGCCGCGCTGCGCTCGCCCGAAGGCAAGCCCTACCCGCTGCATCCGCTGCCCTGGGCCGAGCCGATCCTCGACGAGGGTCGCCGTCTGGCGGCGTCCTACGCGAACTACCTGATCGTCAACGGCGCGGTACTCGTGCCGGCATATGGCGACAGCAAGGACGCCGAAGCGGCGCGGATCATCGGCCTGGCCCATCCGGGCCGCGAAGTCGTCCAGGTGCCGTGCCGTCCGTTGATCTGGCAGAACGGCAGCCTGCATTGCATCACCATGCAGCTGCCCGCCGCGATCGCCCAGTAATCCGAGGAAGACGAGATGACCCGCAAGACCCTCAAGGTCGCCCTGCTCCAGGAAACCGACCGCGGTAGCCGCGACGCCAACCTGGATGCGATCGAGGCCGGCCTGCGTGAAGCCGCGAAAGCCGGCGTCGAACTGGTGCTGCTGCAGGAACTGCACAACGGCCCATATTTCTGCCAGCGCGAGAGCGTGGACGTGTTCGATCTGGCCGAGACCATCCCCGGCCCGGGCACCGAACGCATCGGCAAGCTCGCCGAGGAACTCAAGCTCGTCGTCATCGCGTCGATCTTCGAGAAGCGCGCGACCGGCCTGTACCACAACACGGCCGTGGTCTTCGATCGCTCGCGCGAGATCGCCGGCAAGTACCGCAAGATGCACATCCCCGACGACCCGGCGTTCTACGAGAAGTTCTACTTCACGCCGGGCGATCTCGGGTTCGACCCGATCCAGACCTCGGTCGGCAAGCTCGGCGTGCTGGTGTGCTGGGACCAGTGGTATCCGGAAGCCGCGCGCCTGATGGCGCTGGCCGGCGCCGACATCCTGTTCTATCCCACCGCCATCGGCTGGGACCCGAACGACGACGATGCCGAGAAGGCCCGCCAGCGCGAAGCCTGGATCACCGTGCAGCGCGGCCACGCCGTCGCCAACGGTCTGCCCCTGCTCTCGTGCAATCGCACGGGCTACGAGGCTGACCCGTCGAACGTCGGCAGCGGCATCCAGTTCTGGGGCTCGAGCTTCGTGGCCGGGCCACAGGGCGAGTTCATCGCCCAGGCCGGCACCGACGGTAGCGAACTGCTCATCTGCGACGTCGACATGGAGCGCAGCGAGCATGTCCGCCGCATCTGGCCGTTCCTGCGCGACCGCCGCATCGACGCCTACGGCGACCTGACCAAGCGCTTCCGCGACTGATCCCCCTCTTAAGGACTCCGAGCGCATGATCCCTGCCGAGAACGACGCAACGCTCCCCGCCGCCCTGGAAGGCCAACCTATCGAGCGCATGAGGCGCGACGGGGTCGACTACGTCATCCTCGGCACGGCTCACGTGTCGCGCGCGAGCGTGCACGCGGTCGAGGCCCTGCTCGACACCGAGCATTTCGATGCGGTCGCCGTCGAACTCTGCGCCAGTCGCGCGCACGGCATCCGCGATCCGGAAGCGTTCAAGCAACTCGATCTCTTCCAGGTGATCCGCCAGGGCAAGGCCGGCATGGTGGCGGCGAGCCTCGTCCTCGGCTCGTTCCAGAAGCGGCTCGCCGCGCAGTACGGCATCGAGCCCGGCGCCGAGATGAAGGCCGCGATGGATGGCGCCGATGCGCGCAACCTCCCGGTCTGGCTGGTCGACCGCGAGGTCGGCACGACACTCAAGCGCGCCTGGCGCAGCGTCGGTTTCTTCCAACGTTTCGGTCTGCTGGCCGGCATGCTCGGCAGCGTGTTCGAGCGCGAGGAGATCGCCGAAGCCGACATCGAGAAGCTGAAGGAATCCGATCTGCTCGAAAGCGCTTTCAGCGAGTTCGCCACCAACTCGGCGCCGCTGTACAACGCACTGATTGCCGAGCGCGACACGTACATGGCCGCGCGCCTGCGCGAGAACGGCTTGCGCATGGATGCCGAGGCACCGACGCGCAAGGTGCTCGTCGTCATCGGTGCAGGCCATCTCAAGGGCATGAGCGAGAAGCTTGCCCACCAGCATGGCGACGCCCAGGCCCTCGCGGACGACCTCGCTGTCACCCCGCCCGCGTCGAAGTGGCCGAAGGTCGTCGCCGTCGGCCTGGTGCTGGCGATCTTCGCCGCCATCGGCTTTGCCTTCTACCGCAGCCCGAGCCTGGGCGCCGATGCCGTGAAGAGCTGGATCATCATGACCGGCGGCCTCTCGGCGCTCGGCGCCCTCATCGCCGGCGGCCATCCGCTTTCGATCGTCGCGGCCTTCATCGCCGGGCCGCTGAAACCGTTCCGTCCCGGCATCCCCTCCGGCGCCTTCAGCGCCATGGCCGAGGCCTGGATCCGCAAGCCACGCGTGGTCGACTTCGAGCACCTGCGCGACGACATCACCCATTGGACCGGCTGGTGGAAGAATCGCGTAGCGCGGACCCTGCTCAATTTCTTCCTGGTCTGCGCCGGTACCATTGCGGGCGAGTACATCGCGGGATTCCATATCATTCGCAGCCTGATCTGAGGCCGGCGCCCCCTGAGTTGTCCGTCGTCGCAACAGGCCTCTATACTTCGACGGCTTTTCAACCCCGGCCCCGCCCGGCACCCAGGGAACTCTTAATGAAGCGTCTGCAACTGGTTGGTCTGATCGCTGTAGCACTGTGCGCCGCGTCCGCCGCGCACGCCGAAGGGGACAAGGCCAAGGGACGGACGCTGGTCTATACCTGCAACGGCTGCCACGGCGTGCCGGGCTATGCCAACGCTTACCCCGAGTACCACGTACCGCACATCGCGGGCCAGAACGAGCAGTACATCGTCAACGCCCTCAAGGCCTACAAGAGCGGCGAGCGCACCCACCCGACGATGGGTATCCAGGCGCAGAGCCTGTCCGATGAGGAAATCGCGGACGTTGCCGCCTACCTCTCCAGTCTCGCCAAGTAAGCCGCCGAGGACGAATGATGATCCGTGGGTATTCCCTGCTAGCCATGGGCGCGCTGCTTGCGCTGACCGCCACCCAGACCTTCGCCGCCGGTGACCCCGCGCGCGGCAAGACCAAGATCGCCACCTGCGTGGCCTGCCACGGCCAGGATGGCAACGCCGTCGACCCGCAGTACCCGCGACTGGCCGGCCAGTACGCCGACTATCTCGCGATGGCCCTGCACGAGTACAAGGACGGCCGCCGCGGCAACCCGATCATGAAGGGCTTCGCCGCCACCCTGTCCGACCAGGACATCGAGGATGTCTCGGCGTACTTCGCCACCATGCCGACCAAGCTGGATGGCCTGGAGCATCACGTGCAGGGCAGCGACTAATCAAGTGGGCAGAGATTAATCAGATGGGCAGAGACTAATCAGATGTGGGAGCCGCTTCAGCGGCGATTGGGCTTGCCGCGACCTGCCATCGCCGCTGAAGCGGCTCCCACACAGAGCAGTCACTGAGCAGTCACTGAGCCGACAGAGCCGACAGAGCACCTATACCACCTTAGCCGGCGGCTTTGGCGAAATACGGCGTCTCACCGGTTTCATGGTCGGTGACGTCGCGCACCTCGGTGATTTCCGGAATACGTTCGCGCAGCGTTTTCTCGACGCCGTTCTTCAGCGTCACATCCACCATGCCGCAACCATGGCAGCCGCCGCCGAAGCGCAGCACCACGATATTGCCGGCGGCGACCTCGACCAGTGAAATGCGCCCACCGTGCGAGGCGATCTGCGGGGCGATTTCGGACTCCAGCACGAACTGCACGCGCTCGATGAGGCCGGCGCCCTCGCCCGGTGCCTCGCCCTTGATCCGCGGTGCGCGGATATTGAGCTGGCTGCCGGTGGCGGTGGTCTCGTAGTCGATGCTGGCCGGATCCAGCCAGCGCGCGCTCTCACCGTCCACGTAGAGATTGAAGCCCGTGCATTCGATGGTCCATTCGTCGCCGGTGAGTTCCGAGGTGGAGCAGAACTCCAGTTCGCACTGCGCAGAGGGCGTACCGGCATGGACCACGCGCACGCGAATGCCGAGGTCGTCGTCGCCCTGCTGCGAGAGCAGACGCTGGAAATGCGCCTGTGCGCGCTCCGAGATGTCGATCATGGGTGGCTCCGGACTGGGTCCAGCGTGGGGGCGCCGGATATAGCACCATTCTAGTCCTGTTTCGATTTTAGCGCCGCCTTTTGACAATTCAAGCGCGACCGCCGACGCTTCGCGCTTTAAGCGAACGGATGTTCACCATGCCCCTCTCCCCCCTGGCCAGCCAGCACTGCACGCCACGCAAGGGCGCCGAGAACGCGCTCGATCGCGCGGCCATCGACAGCCACCTGGCGACCCTGCCGGGATGGAAGGTCACCGCGGACGGCAAGGCCATCGTCAAGGATTTCCCGTTCAAGGACTTCCACCACACACTTGGCTTCATCAATGCGGTCGGCTTCATGGCCAATCAGGAAGATCACCACCCCGACCTCGAGGCCGGCTACGGCCACTGCCAGGTGCTGTGGTCCACCCATGACGTGGGCGGACTGTCGCTCAACGACATGATCTGCGCCGCCCGCGTCGAGGCCTTGCTCGATCGCTGAGATGCTCAAGCTGCCGCCTCGCTGGACCGCCGCCGCGGCAGTGCTGCTGGCGGTCGCCTCGCTTTTTGTCCTGCCCTGGTTCGCCGCGGCGGTCGTACGGGGAGCGATCGAACGCGACAGCGCGAACGACCGTGCCACGTATGCCGCGGGTTCGTCGCCCTGGCGGTGGCATTTTCGCGGCAGCGACGATGTCGTTGCCGGGCGGGCCTTCGGCGGCGGCCGCCTGCAACAGGCTGCCCGCGGCCTGCAGGTGCAGGCCACCGACGGCACCCCGTTCGAGGTCGGCCTTCCGTTACGGCGCGAGGCCGACCTGCGCGCGTTGACGACACTGCGCCTGGAGGGCTTCGCGTCGGCGCCTGGCCGTTACGGTCTCGCCGTTCGCCAGACACTGCAGGCACCCGAGATCCGGGCCGATCTTGGAGAATGGCGGCCGGAGGCCTTGTCGCGCGCCCTGCCGCTCGACCGCCTGACATGGCGCGACGCCACCGGCCACAAAGTGAATGCACCCGGCCGCGCCGCCATGCTGCGGATCGTCGCAACGTTACCGGCTGGCAAGACGCTGACCCTCCGCGAGGCCGCCCTCGTGCCCTCGCCGGGATGGCTACCGCCGGCCGCCATGGCTTTGCCGGGGGGGCTGACTGCCGAAGGCCTGCTCGACTGGCGTGACGATCGACTGGCCACCTCGCCGACGGCCAGCTTCGGGCTGGCGCGGGCGCAACCGTCGGCACCGGCGTGGCAACCCTGGGCCGCACCGCTGCTCTATCTGCTCGTGCTGGTGATCGTGCCGCGGATACGCGTCACGATGACATCCGGCGATCCGGAGGCGCCGACGAACGCCAAGGCGGGGCCTGTCGAGGCCTTGCTCGTCCTGGCCGGGCCACTCTGGTTCATCGCAGGCCTCGGGCTATCGGTGCGGCCGGCCGCTCCCGCTGTCGCGATGTTCCTGCTCGGTGTCGCCTACGCCCTGCTACTGGCGGGCAGACGGCGTCTTCCGCGCTGGCACTGGTTCGGCGCCTGGCATGCGGCCGGCTGGCCGTTGCTCGCCCTGCCCGTCACCATCGCCATCCTCGCGGTGGCCGGGCACGCGCCCGTCTGGCCGACGGCAGGGCGCGCCCTGCTCTATATCGGCTGGGCCTTCTTCCAGCAGTGGCTGATCCTGGCCGTGGTCGCCGCGCTGCTCGCGCGGGCACTCCCGCGGCCGCTGGCGGTGTTGCTCGCCGCGCTGGCGTTCGCCCTGCTACACACGCCCAATGGCCTGCTGATGCAGTTGTGCTTCGTCGCCGAGCTTGGCTGGGCCTGGTGGTACCTGCATCGCCGGGCGCTGCTACCGGTGGCGCTGGCGCATGCATTCAGCGCCCTGCTCCTGCAGGCCTGCCTCGCCGGCGGGATCCTGCGCTCCCTCGAAGTGAGCGCCCGCTTCCTCGGTTGACCGGTCTGTGTCGGGTCAACCGGCCAGTTTGTCGAGGAACGCCTTCAGTTCGTCCGGCAACGGCGCCGAAAAGTCGTAGTTCTTGCCGTCCAGGTCGAAACTCATCCGCGCCGCATGCAGGAACATCCGTTTCAGGCCCATGGCGCGGAAGCGCTTGTTAGCCGCCTCGTCGCCGTATTTCGGATCGCCGGCCAGCGGGTGGCCGGCGTACTGGGCATGAACGCGGATCTGGTGGGTGCGGCCGGTGCCCAGCGTGGCCTGCATCAGGCGGGCGTCCGGATACTGCTCCAGTTCCTTGAAGTAGGTCAGCGAGGGCTTGCCGGCGTCATCGACCCGGACCAGCCGCTCGCCGCCGTGCATCACCGACTTCAGCAGTGGGGCGTTGACGTCGAATTTGGCTTTGCGCGGCGTCCCGGTCATCAGGCAGAGGTACTGCTTGGTCACCTCATTGGTCCGGATCAACGCCTGCAGGCCGGTCAGGCCCGAGCGGGACTTGGCCAGCACGAGCACGCCGCTGGTATCCCGATCGAGGCGATGGACCAGTTCAAGGTGCTCGTTCGGCCGCGCCGCGCGCAGGAGCTCGATGGCGCCGTGGCTCACTCCGCTGCCACCATGAGCGGCGATGCCGACCGGCTTGTCGATCACCAGGAAGTGCTTGTCTTCGAAGATCACGGCGTCGGCGACCGACTTCACCATGCCCGTTGGGGCCACGCCCTCCTCGCGCTCGGCCACGCGGACCGGGGGGATGCGCAACATATCGCCCAGGGCAAGGCGCGTTTCCGGCTTGGCCCGCTTGCCGTTGATCCGGACCTGGCCGGTTCTCAGGATGCGATAGACCAGGCTGCGCGGCACGCCCTTGAGCATGGTCATCAGGGCGTTGTCCACGCGCTGACCGTCCCGCTCGGGGCCGATTTCGACGATGCGCACACCTTGGCCGCCGTCGAGGGAAGTTACCGTCTGCATTGATAAAACTCGAATTTGATAGGATACTCGGCGAGCGCCAGGCTCCGCTGAAGACTTATCTCTCGCGGGGTGCCTGTACCGTCACGTAAGGCGAGTGTCATGCCATTCCGTCCGAGGGGTCGGAAGGTGAGCACACCCCACATCGTAACGGTTCGGGTTGCGGTTGTCCGGCTAATCCGTAAGGACGCGGACCGGTTGCAAGGCGCTTATCACGAATCACGCCGGGTCCAGGTATCGGTCCCGGATCCCATGCCGCTTGAAGCCTCACCGCTGCGGCGCGATCCCCGGCAGGCCGCCCCAAAGGGCGCCACCGCGGCCCGCGGCCGCGCGGCAAGGCCGAGGAATTACAATGAAGCGTATGTTGATCAACGCGACTCAGCGCGAAGAGTTGCGCGTTGCCATCGTCGATGGCCAGAATCTTTACGATCTCGATATCGAAATCCCGTCCCGGGAACAGAAAAAAGCCAACATCTACAAGGGACGCATCACCCGCGTCGAACCGTCGCTCGAAGCCTGCTTCGTCGACTACGGCGCCGAGCGCCACGGCTTCCTTCCGCTCAAGGAAGTGGCCCGCGAGTACTTCAACCCGAACGCGGAAGGCAAGTCCAACATCCGCGAGCTGTTGAAGGAAGGCCAGGAAATCATCGTCCAGGTCGAGAAGGAAGAGCGCGGCAACAAGGGTGCCGCCCTCACCACCTTCATCAGCCTCGCCGGTCGTTACATGGTGCTGATGCCGAACAACCCCCGTGCCGGTGGCGTATCCCGTCGCATCGAGGGTGAAGACCGCCAGGCCCTGAAGGAAGCGATGGAGCACCTCTCGGTGCCCGACGACATGGGCCTGATCGTGCGCACCGCCGGCATGGGTCGCGACGCCGAAGAACTCCAGTGGGACCTCGACTACCTCCTGCAACTGTGGAAGTCGGTCTCGGCCGCCGCGAACTCGCAGAAGGCCCCGTTCCTGATCTACCAGGAATCGAAGCTGTTCATCCGCGCCCTGCGCGACTACCTGCGCAACGATATCGGCGAGATCCTCATCGACGAGGAGCAGCTGTTCAGCGACGCCCGCGACTTCGTCCAGCAGGTGATGCCGAACAATCTTCGCAAGCTCAAGCTCTACCAGGATCCGACCCCGCTGTTCTCGCGGTACCAGATCGAAACCCAGATCGAAAGCATCTTCGAGCGCAACGTACGCCTTCCCTCGGGCGGCTCCATCGTCATCGACCAGACCGAAGCCCTCACCGCCATCGACATCAACTCGTCGAAGGCCACCAAGGGCAGCGATATCGAAGAGACGGCGTTCAACACCAATCTCGAAGCCGCCAGCGAGATCGCCCGCCAGCTGCGCATCCGCGATGCCGGCGGCCTGATCGTCATCGACTTCATCGACATGGACAGCCCGCGCCACCAGCGCGAGGTGGAAGAACGCCTCAAGGACGCCCTCAAGGCGGACCGCGCCCGCGTCCAGATCGGTCGCATCTCGCGCTTCGGCCTGCTCGAAATGTCGCGTCAGCGCCTGCGCCCGAGCCTCGGCGAGGCCACCCAGATCGTCTGCCCGCGTTGCGAAGGCCATGGCCACATCCGCAGCGTGGAATCGCTCGCCCTGTCCACCCTGCGTCTCATCGAAGAGCACGCGATGAAGGAAAACACCGGGCAGGTCCTGGTGCAGGCGCCGCCCGCGGTCGCCAACTTCATGCTCAACGAGAAGCGCGCCAGCGTGGTCGAGATCGAGCTGCGCCATAGCGTGCATGTGGTCGTCGTCGCCGACGACAAGCTCGAGACCCCGCATCTGGAAATCACCCGTATCCGCGAAGCGGACATGGGCGAGCACAGCAAGCCGAGCTACGAGCGCACCACCCCGGTGATCGCCGCCGCCCTGCCGAAGATGGGCCAGGCCCTGGGCAGTGGCGAACAGCCGCTGGTCACCGGCGTCGTGCCGTCCACGCCGGCGCCCATCCGCGACGACGAAGACGAAACACCCGTCGCACCGGTCGCTGCCGCCAAGGCACGCCCGGTCGTCGCCGCTCCGGCACCGACCGGTGGCTTCTTCTCGCGCCTGTTCGGCAGCCTGTTCGGCGCGTCCGCCCCGGCGGCTCCGGCCGCCGAGCCGGCACCTGCCCGCCGCGAGGAATCGCGCCAGGGCAACGGCCGCAACGAACGCAGCCCGCGCCGCGACGACCGTCGTAGCAACGAGGGTCGCAACAAGAACAACGAGCAGCGCCAGCCGGGTCAGCGTGGCGAGCGTGCTGAACGTGGCGAGCGTGGCGAGCGTGGCGAGCGCAAGGACAACGCCCAGCAGCAGCCGAAGGGTCAGCAGCAGGCCAAGGGCGGCAACAAGCAGCAGGGCCGCGGCGAGCCGCGCCAGGGCGACGAGAAGCAGCCGCGCCAGCCGAAGGAACAGCAGCAGGGAAGCCGCCAGGGCGGTCGCCAGGAACAGCCGCAGGGCCAGAGCGGCGAAGGCCGTCGCCAGCCACGCGGCGAGCGCCAGCCACAGGGCGAGAAGGTCGAGAAGATCGAGAAGGCCACCACGCTGGTTGCCGGCGCTGCACAGACTGCCGCAGCGGGTGCCGTGCGTGTCCCCGCCGAGAAGTCGACCGCGCCGCTGAAGGACGAGGAAGGCGTGTCGCCGGTCATCACCGACGAGGCCCTGACCCAGGTCGAGGGCTCGCTGGCCGCCGATGGCAGCGCTCCGTCCACCGAAACCAAGGACACCGAGGGTGGTCAGCGCCGTCGTCGTGGCCGTCGCGGCGGTCGCCGTCGTCGTCGCCAGGAAGACGGCACGCAGGCCGGCTCGACCGAGGGCGGCAATGCCGACGACCTCGATGACGACGAGAGCGAGACCGACGACGCCACCGAGACGGCACAGGCCGGTACGACGCGCGACAGCGCCAGCGTACCGCCGATGCTCGATACGGCTGCCGCCGCCGAGAACGCGTTCGCCGTCGAAGCGCCTCGCAACGAAGCGACCCGTCCGGGCCCGGCCAAGGCCTCGGCCGAACTGCCCCTGGCGGACGACGAGTCCGTGCCTTCCGCCCTGACGCTGAGCTCGCTGCCGAAGCTGCCGCCGATCCCGGGCAGCCCCGCGCCGGCAACGTCGCATGCCCGTCCTGTCGACCCGGCCACGCCGGCCGATTCGGCGCAGGCGCGTACCACCGAGCGTCGCCAGACCGAATCGGACGCTCCGCTGAAGACCGCTGGCGTGTCCGTCGAGACCCCGGTTCCGGCGGCTGCGGTCGAATCCCACCTCGCCCCGGCCTCCGACGCGGCACCTGCCCCGGCGGCGGAAGATGCTTCGATCGAGCTCTCGACCTCGGGCAAGCAGGCGTCCGTGCTCGATGCGCCGGCTCGCGGCATGCTGCCGGAGACCCCGGCTGAAGAGCCGAAGCCCGGCATCGTTCCCACGCCGGCTCCGGTCGCCGCGACGGCGACCGAAGAGGCCTCCGTGGTCGCTCCGAAGCCGCTGCCGACTGCCAAGGAAGCCAAGGCTCCCGACGTTCACGCACCGGCACCCGCAGTCGCCCCGGTAGCTGCGCCCGCGCCTGCTCCGGTCGTCGCGGCGCCCGTGCCGGCACCGGCGCCCGTCCCAGCCCCTGCACCCTCTCCGGCCCCTGCACCCTCTCCAGCCCCGGCCCCGGTCGCGGCGCCCGTACCGACGCCAGCCGCTTCACCGGCCCCGGCGCCTGCTCCGGCCGTCGTTCCAGCTCCAGCTCCGGCTCCGGCTCAGGTCGCGCCGACGCCTGTCACCGCCGCACCGGTCGCACCGAACGCGCCCGAGGCCTCGGACGTCGCACACGAGTCCGATACGGCATCGGACGGTTCGCCGTGGACACCGCCGGCTCAGGGTGACCTCCTGACGCGTCCGCGCCAGGAACCGCCGCACGCTGAAACCCCGCGCGACGAGCACTAAACAGAATGCGGGAAGGCTTCGGCCTTCCTGCGTGATGGCACAAAAAAACGCCGGGCATTGCCCGGCGTTTTTTTTGTGTTCGCTTGCGAACTATCTCAATTGCCGACCTGATGATTGTGCGTGTCGAGCAGTCCGTGCACCGTCATCAGGTGAGCAAGACCCACAACGTGATCGACGTGCAGCTTCTCCATCAGGCGTTGTTTGTACGTGGACACCGTCTTGGGACTGAGGTTGAGACGCTCACCGATCGACGTGAGCGGCATGCCGCGAACCAGCATCATCGAGACTTCCATCTCGCGCGTGGACAACGTATCGAACGGCGATTCCGAGCCATCCAGCGTGGCGAGAGCGAGTTGCTGGGCCACCGACGGCGCGAGATAGCGACGACCCGAAGCTACCTGACGCACGGCGCTGAGCAACTCATCCGATGAACAGCCCTTGGTGAGGTATCCGAGGGCGCCGGCGTCGAGCAGCCGCTTGGGAAAGCGCGCATCGTCGACAATGGTGAGGATGACGATATTCGTACGCAGCTTGGCGCGCACGACGCGCTCTGTGAGTTCGACGCCGCTCATACCCGGCATGTGGACATCCACGAGCGCGATGTCCGGTGCCAGCGTACGGATGAGCCGCAGGCCCTCTTCCGCGGTACCCGCCTCCCCCCTGACCCGGAAATCCGCTTGCTGCTGCAGGATCATCCGGAAACCGGTCCTGACCAACTCGTGGTCGTCGACCAATACAACGTTAATCATTTAGTGCCCTCCCTGGGCCGACTGTGCTTCGTTGCGCGCCGAATCGATCGCGCGCGGCCTGCGGACGCATACAATGCCAGATGTGCAGGCGAGACAACCAGCGTGTACATATCATCGGCCTCGGCCGCGACAGCCTGTAGCGGTAGACGCCTTGCTGCGTGAGGTGACATGACCTGATGTTCGTGTCATCGTCGCCCACGCCTGTTTGTAGGCGTACACGAAGGACTTGCTTTTTCTCATGGAAGACAGACCCTACCTCCTCGGCAAGCTTGCCGCACTGGAATCGGCGCTCGACGCTGCGATCGCCACACACCCGGATCGCGCCGCATTGGTCGCCGCGCTCGCCGATGCAATGTGTCGGTATACACCAGCGTACCGACCTCAAAACGAGAGTTCATTCGCAGAAGGATGGATGGCAATCGTGACGCCTTTATTGACAGACCAGGCGTGTCGCGCGGCCAACCCCATTTTCACCAGCCGATCCGCCAGTGGAGACGGGGTGCAAAACGGCCGTAAACGCCGGACGCACTGACGCGTCGAGACGACGCCTTCACGCACTGGGCACGACATCGTCAAGGTCATCGCAGCAAGATGCTTTCCTTCCAAAGCGAAGGAGTACACCGCGTGGCCAACGAGAAAAATCGCCCGCCGCAACATCCGGGCCAGAACGATCCGCCGAGCGACAAACGCAATCCCACGCGTGAGCCGGAGACGGACTCGTCGGGGGATCCGCTCGACGATTCGGGCGAAGACAACCATCAGAAGAAATGACGGGTCGGGCCAGGCGCCTTCGCCGTTAGTCCGGCGCGGCTTGGACCTTGGCATCGAGACGACGGACGGCGCGGCGGGCATCACGTGCCGCCGCCCGTCGACGCAGCAGGATGATCGCCGCAAGAATGAGAATCGTCGGTCCCCAGCGCCCACCCGCCGCCATCGCCAGCAGCTTGCCCGCGGCCATGGCACCCAGGGTGTTCGTGTGTTCGGTGGACATGAGGCGTCTCCACAAAATCCTGCGATGGCTGAAGATTCAACGCGGTCGCATGGGCAGATCGTGAAGCCCAGGGCTATACGTCCTCACACCCAGCGGTGCTCACGGGTGGGAAGTCGACAAGCGTCGTTACGCCAGCCAAACTAAGCGCCGTTACTCACCCGGCTCCGCCATCCGATGCGTCGAACCCTTGCCGACTTTGCTCCCTGGATCGCCATCGCCCTGGCTCTTGCCGTTGCAGGAGCGTATTTCGCCTTGAATGCGCCTAGCGGGCATGAAAGCTACGACGACTGCCTTGCACGCCTCGCCACCTCGGACGACACCGACGCCACCCGCGCATTGAATCGCGCATCCTGCGCCAACAAGCCCCACGCGGACATCGGCTCCGCCGCCCACTAGCCGCCCTTCGCGCCCGTTTCATTGCGCTGCAACCAGCATGGGCGCATGGGTTACTCAGCCTGGATTCTCTTCATCGGCATGCTGCTGGTGGCCACCTCCATGGCCGCGGGCGTGATACATCGCGGTCCGATCACATCGTTCGCCGTGTATCTGGGGGCCGGTATCGTCGTGGGCCCCGCCGTTCTCGGCCTCGCACGCATTTCGTTCGATCACGACAACGCGGAATGGCTACGCGCCGTCACCGAGACGGGCCTCGTCGTCTCGCTCTTCATCACCGGGCTGAAGCTGCGGGTGCCGTTCGGGCATGGCGGCTGGATGACCGCCACGCGCCTGGCCATACCCGCCATGCTGCTCACCATCGGCGGCATCATGGCATTGGCCCACGTGGCACTGGGCTGGTCCTGGCCGCTCGCCCTGGCGCTCGCCGCGATCCTCTCGCCTACCGATCCCGTGCTTGCCAGCCTGGTGTCGGTCGACGACGCCCGTGACGACGATGCCCTGCGCGTGGCCCTGTCGGGGGAGGCCGGCCTCAACGACGGCACGGCCCTGCCCTTCCTCCTTCTTGCGCTGACACTGATCACCACGCACGAGGGTGGCGTCGCCTTATGGATGCACTGGGCCGGTATCGACCTCGCCTGGGGCTGGCTTGCCGGCATCGGGCTTGGCTTCGGCATCGGCTGGCTGGTCGGCTACGCCGGGACCCACATGCGCCATGTGACACAGGACGTGGCGCCGAGCGACTTCCTCGCCCTGGGCATCATGGCCCTGGCCTATGGCGGGGCCGAGCTCGTTCACGCGTCCGGGTTCCTCGCCGCTTTCGCCGCTGGCGTCGGCCTCCGTCGCGTTGAAGTACGGGTCGCCGCCAGGCATTCGGAGGAAAACCCCGAAGCGGAACGGACCGAGGGCGGGACGGCTCCCGCGGAACTGCTCGTGCGGCCGAACGAACGCAGCACGGCCGGCAACGATCACCCGGTACAAACCGTGGGCTGGGTGGTCTCCGATGCCCTGTCCTTCGGCGACACCATCGAACGCCTGATCGGCGCCGCACTGGTCTTCGTGGTCGGCGTGGCGGTGCTGCCCGCTTTCAGTTGGGCCGGGGCCCTCGTAGCGCTCATCCTTTTCGTCGGTATCCGGCCGGCGTCGGTGTGGCTGTCGACCGCCCGGGACCGGTTGCCCTGGCAACGCCGCCTGCTGCTTGGCTGGTTTGGCATCCGTGGCCTGGGCAGCCTCAACTACCTGGCCTACGCCCTGACCCACGGCCTGGCAGGACGCGACGGCGACGATCTGTCCACGATCGCCCTGACTGTCGTCGCCCTCAGCATCTTCGTCCACGGCATGACCACGACGCCGCTCATGAACTGGCGAGGCAGAGCCCTCGAGCGGCAACGACGCAAAACGGCCATTAAGTAGAACTACGGTGGCGGGCGCCGATCGTTTCACGCGTACTCGTCGGCATGGACGCCGTGGCCACGCGTCCGCTTCGGAGAATCCACCCATGGGCAACTACACCACCGTGTCCACCCGGTTGGCGCCGCATCGGCGTCGAGCCCCCCTGACATCCCGGCGCGAACAGCATGTCATCTCTGCCGATGACGGCGTGCAGTTGAACCGACGCGCCAACCTCCGCGGCATCCTGATCGAACTGGACTGGACCGGCGTCTGTTCGTACGAGAACCAGGCGTCCTTCCTCGGATTGGGAAAACGCCAGGTGCTGACCGAGTTTCTGCGCGGCGTCGACATCACGACGGCGGTCGCGCGCGACATCGAATGGGCCATGCAGAAGCGCCGCGGCTGGATGGATGAAGACCATCGCGGGGAACCGCTCGACGATTGACAGCTTCGCGGCGTCGAAACCCGTCACGAACCGGCGCGCGCACGAGGCGGCTATCCCGAGCCCGCACCCGTTGGAAACGGACAACGATGGTGAGCGCCACCACGTACCCCCGCCCGCTTGCTCATTGTCGAAGACGATCCCGCGCTTGGCGCAACACTGGTCCAGGCGTTGATTTTTACGGTAAACGCGTAGTGGGCTGCGCCCGCGACAGCCGCACGGCCCCGGCATGCGCGCCCTCCATACCACGGCGGCGGTTGTCGAATACAACCTTCAGGACGGTCCCTGCGATCAACTGCTCGACACCCTTGCGTTCGTCGGCATTCCCGTAGCACTTCTCACCGGCTACCGCCCTAACGAACTGCCAACCTCCTACCTGCGCCTTGCGCGCCGCTGTGCCTACCAGCCATTCAGGGGCGGGACCCAAGACCCACACCGTTCCACGTCTTGCTTCTTGTAGTCCTTGGACTACAAGGCGCGTCGACACTCCCTGACAGACGGCCCTGCCCGGTGTGCTCATTATCGCGCTGGCCAGCGTCGGGCTGTGGACGATCATTCCAAGGGGCAATCGATGAAGCTTCGCTCTATCCTGGCCGCAGGCATCGCCGCGTGCCTGATGCTACCGCTCGCGGCCCAGGCCCAGTCCACCCAAAAATACTTCGGCTACTTCGGTGGCGACTACACCAGCAACAACCCCTCCAACCCGGGAGGGCCAACGATCAATGAGATCAAGGGACATACAAATCTCTACTCGATCGCGTTCTGGTCCGGTGACACCAGCCCCGCGGGAAAGACAACGTCCGAAACTTACGTCCTCGGACAGCTAGCAGCCGCCAAGGCCGCGCACATGCATGCCGTCGTCCCTGCCACCCCGTTCGTCTTCCAGGGGACAGGCACCGGTTGTCGGTTCATGGATTCCGACGCGGCACGTGGCTGGTCGAGTTTCGCCCAGAAGATGGTCGACCAGGGCTACCTCATTCCCGATGACCCTGTCCGAAGCACGGTCGTTGCGGTCTACCTCGTCGATGAGCCCAACGGCGATGGGTGCCTGGATGATGTAAACGATGCGGTGAATCCGATTCTTCAGAACGCGATCAACGCCATACGCGGGTTCCCGGCGACAGGAACGCTTCCCATGGCGTCGGTCCTCACCACGGACTTCAAGAGCTTCAAGAGAGGCATCGAGGTCATCGACTGGGTCGGATTCGACCAATACGGTGACAGCGACAAGGACTGGGCTGGTCACATGAGTAGCCTGAAGAACTACGCCCCCGGAAAGAAGTTTATCGTCGTGCCCGGCGCGATGCAGGGTTGCGCCAATGTATCGGTCGACAGTACCGGTCGATTCACGGATGCCTTGTCGAACGACCCCGATGTCGTATGGATGGCGCCTTTCATGTGGGTATCGCTATCAGGTACCTGCCTCGGCGTGCGCGACCTCCCGTCGCTGCGTGCCACTTATACGAACTTCGGACTATCGATCAAGAATCAGCAGTGCAACTCGTCACCCGCCGCGAAGCGATTCTGCCAGGCAGCGAACATCTCGCCGGCTGTGGACTACCTGCTCGGTGACTGAAGTCATCACTCACACTAGCCCAAGGGAAAGCCCATGAAGCTTCGCTCGTTCCTGGCCGCAGGCGTCGTCGCTTGCGGAATGTTCACCACTAGCCCCAGCTACGCCGGCGGTGTCGTGACCGGTAACATCATTCATGTTTACGTTCGCCAGAACGACGGCCTGGTGTTCTTCGAACTCGACGGCGCGATCTCCGGTCGTGCCGCGTGTGCCACGTCCAATAACCTCTGGATTCTTCCCTTGGAGAACAGCGACACATCCAAGCGCCAGTACGCGGCACTCCTTTCCGCGCGCGCCGCCGGCATACCCGTGGGCGTACAGGGTTCAGGACAGTGCACTCGCTGGCCCAATAGCGAAGACGTCGACACTCTGATTTTCTAAGCTCCAACAAGGAGTACACCATGCGAACCCGCATTCTTGTTGCATCCCTCTGCCTTGCCATTTCGGCCACTGCATCGGCAGGCGAATCCACCTCGGCTTACGCCGAGCTCGCGGCAGATCGCGTCGTCGGGCCAGCCGATGTGGTCGTGCTCAGCAATTCGGTTTCGCTCGCGCAGAACGCGTGGGTCTATCTGCAATCGGACGGAAGGTACATTCCCAGCGCCGCCGCTATCGCGACGACGCGGATCTTTGTTGATGGCGCGCCCGTCGGCAATGCCAGCGTGACGGACTGGTCGGTTTCGAAGAGCCCACAACAGCACAGCTACAACAACATCGCGGCCGTCTTCTTGGGCGCCGGCAACCACACGATCGAGTTGCACGCGTCATCGCAGAACAGCCGATCGTTCACCATCGGAGCGGAGAGTAACCTGAGCGCCTTGGTGAATCCGGCGGCCGCCGTGGCTACGGGCTCTCCTGGTGCCGACACCGGCGTCATCGCACCGAATGTCGCCGGCATGAGCAGTACCTCGGTTCTGCCCACCACCAATCTGGTGAATCTGACCGTGAATGCCGGCGCGGGGCAACCTGTGGTCGCCCTGTCCTCGGCGCGGATCTTTCGATGGGGCAATGCCGGTGACCCGCTGACGACCGTTGCGCTGGATGGCGGTACGCTGCCGAACAATCAGGCGAGCTGGTCGGACAACGACATGTACGAGTACGCCGAGAACCAGGCACCCTTCTTTACCCAGGCATTCGTGCCGTCGCTGACTGGTGCGCACACAGCATCGCTAGTGTCGACCGCCCTGCCCTACGCGGGCGAGAACGTTCAGTATCGGGTTGGGGGTGATTCCACCCTCGTCACGCTGACCGGCGGCATGAGCGTTGTCGGCGCCGCGTCGGCACCGACCGATCCGCACAACGTGACCAATTACATCTGCATTGCCACCAGTCAGGGGTCGGCCGGATGCCCCGCGACCGGTTCGGATGTGATTGTTACCGAAGGAGACATCGTGGTGCCCGCGGGACACAACGGTGTCGTCCTGGTCAGTGGCAAGACGAGGATACAAGCCGACGCGTCCGATCCCGGTGGACAGGGCTTCCTCTACCTGACCATCGATGGCATACGCCGCGGCTCCCTCGGCGTCCAGCAGCTGGCATCACCCTCGTCGGTGAGTACCCGAACGCTGGGCACCAGCTATCTCGCCGCCGGTGCGGCTGCCCTTACGCCAGGCGTTCACCATGTCGTGCTGCATGCGTCCACCACGGGAAGCTTTATTCATTTGGCGATGACGCGCGATCTTCCATTGATCTGGTTCGATTGACTCATGAGCAACGAGCAGACTTGGAAAGCTGAGAACCGTAACTCGACCGTCGCATCCCACCGATCGATAAGGACATTCGCCATGAATCGATTCACCCTATCGCTTCTCGCCGCCGCTGCCCTGTGCGTATCGGCCGCCGCCTCGGCGGGAGACGGAAGCGGCAATATTACCCGCCTGACGGCCTACGGAACGGCTGTCATCTTTACCGTTGAGAGCCATCCGAGCCCAGCGCCGTGCGGCCCGGGAGGTGCATTCGTCATCAATGCCTCGACGCCGGAAGGAAAGACGATGTACGCGACGCTTCTGACGGCGATCGCATCGTCAAGGCCCATCTCGGTATACGGGAGCAACACCTGCCCTTCCTATTGGGGTGACTCGGAACTGTCCAATTCGGTCACGATCGCCATGTGACGTCGCAGGCCAAGGGCTACATCAAGTTCGGCATGGACCTAATGCAATGATCGGATTCCGGCTGACATTGGGTGCGCAGCACCGACACAATGAAGCGCATCACCATCAGGAGGACCCATGAAGCTAGTCGAATTAATCATTGGCATGACTTTTCTTGTCTCAGCGCAAGCCAGTGCAACGGACGATGTCAATCGCACAATTGTGTCAATCGGCGCACAGACAACCACGAGTGCTTACGTGGGTTTCAAGGAAGGAACGTCGGCGCCCTGCAAGTTCAATCTTGTGTTCCTGGGGGATATGAGCCAACCGATGCCCAAGGCGATGCTTGCCATACTTATTTCCGCTCAGGCCCGCGGGTCCCTTGTCTCAAACGTTACATACGAAATGGACGCTAGTGGGTTCTGCAATGCGACCAAGGTAGAGGTCTTGACGTAAATTTCCGCCGAGAATCGATGTCGATACATTCGCCTCATCAGGGACCGACATATGGAAAGTTTGAAGCCGTGGATCGTTGCGGCCATTTGCGCCGCAAGCATGACGTCGGAAATGACATGCGCCACCGTTCCTTTACCGAGCGGGTCATTCGTGATGATGGAGGCGACAAAGAGCTGCCCGGCTGACGGTTCAGGGGCGCAAACCACTTGCTACATGACCAGTCCTGCGCAGGCGCTAAAAGCGGTCACGAATCTCCAGGAGGCGGGTGTCGAATACTTCATGATTCCGTCGGCAACTCTCGACGAGGCAGAAGTGCTCGCGGCGGCGATCGACAGCAGGTCGGCTAAGTTTCTCAGCTCGGAACGGTGGACACTCGACCCAGCCATCAATGCCGACACAGGCGTGTTTGACTGCAACGCTTACACACAACAACGTATCAATACGTTTCTTATTCCCTTGAAGCTGCACCATCCAGAGTCATTCATTGGCCTGCAGCTCAAGGACGAGGCCGCGCAACCGGAGCATGCAAACCTCGGCGCACTGGTGCAATGTGTACGGAACCAACCCATTCTCGCCGACCTGAAGATTTTTGTTAATCTCGCTCCGGTCAACGCGAACGATGCATCGCTCTACACGCCAAATCCGCCGCAGGGTCAAGCTGGCGCAATTTCGCCAGCCGATTTTGGCGTGGATTGCATCTCGAACGCCATCGTTGACCGTTCCAAGCTCAATGCCATGACGAACCGATACACCAGCTTCGTCGTTTCCGCTCTAGACAAGATCAAACCCGACTACATCGCTTACGACCTCTATCCGTTTAACGCGGCGCTCGGTACCTGCACCGTTGCTCGCGAACAGTTGATGACCAGCAATTCGAGCATCATTGCGCAACAGGCGAATGTTCGCGGCGTCGTGTCCGTCACCTACCTACAGAATTACCAACAAGCCGCACCTGAAGGGAATCCCAACGAGCCCCAACACGCGTCGTTTCGCGACCTTCGGTGGTACGCCGCCTGGTTTTACGCCTTTGGTGGGCGGGGCACGGCCAACTTTATCAGTCACGACGAGGGACAGAACTTCGGAATGCTCGACGCTGCGAACAATCCGAGAGATATTGCCTTCGAGCAACAAAGCGTATTCGGCTTTACCCGACAGGTGCAGGACGCGCTCCGAGGGTATAGCTATATCGACTTCTTAGCACCATGGCTCGGCGTCCCCAGCGGATCATTCGTAGGATGGCTACCGTCCCAGGACATCATGGCCAGCGAATACAGCAATCCGACGAACGGAACGGATATCGTCATCTTTGTAACGAGGCCCAACGGGCCAGTGGCGCCGGCGACTTCCGGCCTGAATAATTGGCGGACCAAGGTCGAAAAGCTCAACTTCGGTACGGGCCTGTGGGAAACAGTGGGTCAGAGTACAAACGCCATAAACATCGACTTCGGCGATCTGCCTGCCGCCGTCTACCGTCTCACTGATTAGTATATATCCGCGCGTACAGGGCGGACTGAGTGGCCTTTACCGACCCCGGCGCACTCAGTCTGTCCGGCAATATCTAGAGGTCGGTCAGAAGGAATATTCAGCTTTGACGCCCCAAACGTTAAGGGAATAGGTTTCGGTGCCATAGCGCCCGAAGCTAAACGACGGATGGTAGCGATCTAGAGTAAGTGACAGCTCGACGTGATCCGACAGCTTGTAGCCCGTACTCAGGCCGTAGTAGTGGCTTCCGCGGCGCTCTTTGTAGTCACTTCGAGAGTCGTCTGAAAGGTTATCGAATGTGCCGTGACTGGCGATGACGAAGTTCGTTCTGTATTTCGCTGCACCGAGATGGGCCGAAAGATTCCACCGATCAGTGATATCCCACTGTCCATTGACGCCGAGAAGATAGGCCTTGGTCTGGTAGTACCGACGCTCCCGCCATGTCAACACGTGATCGACACCGTTGATGTCGGTCAAAACATACTCGCTATAGGAATTGCCGCTGGCTTTGCCTAAATCGCCATACCCTGCTTCAACGCCAAGACTGAACGAGGGAGCGACTGACCATCGGTACCCAGTGAACAAGGTGATAGCCCTGTCGCGTCGATCAGGGACGCTGGCGCGGTCGATCAGCAACCGACTTTGGCCCGCTGAAACCGAAATGAATGCACCTTGGTCAGATGCGCGGGTGACGGGTACGGCAGCTAGTGTCAGCGACACCATAAACAGAATCTTCTTCATGAAATTCCCTGTTCCGAATACACCCCGGCGAACCCACCGGAACGGCCATGGAGGCAGTGCATTCTACCAGTGGAATACCTCGGATCGTAGGCAGGAATCTCGACCTGGTATGCATTCCACCTCATCGGCCGCGGAATAGCGGATAGTATTTGTTCGCGACTGGATGCCCTGGCCTGCGATGTCCTGCCAACGAATTTTCTCGCGCGGGAGGACGCCATCGACGTGGTCAAGAACAGCGAAGAAGCGACTATGTCGAGCTCATGCGTCATGCGCTCGACCATCAGGTCGGGCGCGCCAGAAGAGCATCGTCCAGACGTCCGTCTCATTGCTAATCGCACTTCTGGCGCTTGCCAGGAGATTTGTCTTGCTTGATCTACAACCGTCAGCGCAGGCCAGTCGCTTGCGCTGGCGGGTGCCCCACTGGCGTTGGGCCTAACCTATTGGCTCATTCGAGCCTGCCATGGAACAAGCGACGCGTAACGATCGACTCCGTGACATGACCCGTGCTGGCGACCCGCGATTCTTAGCAGCCACCTCGCGCTTTTCCAGCGCTAGGTCGCGTCATCGGTTGCCCAGCGGGTGCACACTCGAGTCCCCGCCGGAACGACGCCGCCTCCTTGCCATGGGTCGAGAATGCTACGGATCGCGAGTGAGCTAGGTCGGATCGGACTCGAGCCTCTCTAAGACTCCTCAAGGTGTAAGGGAAATCCTACAGACTTCACGTGAGGCATCTAAGACGATGAGCCGCCGCCAGCGGGCGGTATCACGCAAGGAATATTTATGAGGAACTTCGTTCTAGGTCTGGTCGTTGCCTTTTCCGGCTTGGTCATGACCCCGGTTGGCCATGCACAAGCGGCCCCTTCGAGCGCCATCGTTTCAAACGCGACCAACCAGTGCTGGGACGTCGTCGATTTCTCCACAGTCGACGGAGCGGTCATTCAATTGTATCCCTGCACCGGAACGTCAAATCAATCATGGGCTTTTCAGGTGTATGCGTTCAATGCGGGCGCCTCAATGGCACGGATCGTGAACGTTGGATCTGGCATGTGCGCTGCCGTTGAGAGCACCGACCCGAACTCGGGCTCATTTGGCCTTCGCCAACATGTGTGCAACGTCAATGATCCCCTGCAACAGTTCACTATTGAAGCTCCTGTACAGAACGTCACAGTGGGGACGAGTACCTTCCCCGCGCCACTTCTGGCTCGACACATCGTCAGTGTTGCGACCCACTGGTGTTTGAGGGCTGACGCAAGCTTTTACCGCCCCTATGAGGTTTCCGGATGCGGCGCGGTGAATGACCAGTCCACACGCTGGAAGATGATCGGGGTTTAGCCACGCTACATAGCTCGGAGGAGCTTGGTGCTCCTCCGGCTAGGGCCACCTCCGTCGGAGACTTTCGATCGCACCGACCGCCGTACCCAGCTCGGCCTGCTTGAGAGCGTAAGCGACCTTCCCCTCGGAAAACGCGACTTCTTCATGCGCGGAATCCTCGTTGGTCACGGGGCCCAGTCGGCCGAAGTCTCTACTTTACGATGAGCCAGTTATCAGGGGATGGGTCACGCGGACCTTACTCACGCGCTTACTCACATGCTTGACTTGGATGCCAGCGGACGCAGGCGGATCGTAATGCCCGTAGAACCTGGCATTTGCACCCATCTAGTCGCGTTCTGTGGCCCTGCATGGACGCCCTTGGAGACGTCTCTGGTGCCCGGAGTGGGACTCGAACCCACATACCCTTTCGGATGAGGGATTTTAAGTCCCTTGCGTCTACCGGTTTCGCCATCCGGGCGGAAAGAAAAAAGGCGCAGCCGCGGTAACGGTTGCGCCTTCTGAAATGCGATGGAGGCCGAGGTCGGAATCGAACCGGCGTACGCGGATTTGCAGTCCGCTGCATGACCACTCTGCCACCCGGCCATCGCTTGCGCAGCGCGAGAGTACCCGCGTGGCGCTTAAAAAACAAAACCTCGGAGGTCCGAGGTTTTGTAGAATTACATGGAGCGGGAAACGAGACTCGAACTCGCGACCCCGACCTTGGCAAGGTCGTGCTCTACCAACTGAGCTATTCCCGCGTCGTTGTCCAGCTATTTTAGATCAGATCGGAATTGTGTCAACCACTTTGCACCGACTTTTTTTCATTTTTTTTCACGTCCTCTGAATCCCCGCGCAAACTGGGCCACGCCGCCCTCAAATAGTCGACGCCGGACCAGATCGTCAGGATGCCGGCGAGGACCAGGAGCGCTTCGCCCACGTTGTACGATGCCAGCGATTCGGTGTCGTGCTGAACCAGCAGCACCACCAGGGCGACCATCTGGGCCAGCGTCTTCAGCTTGCCGAGGAAGGCCACCTTCACCTTGGAGCGGGCGCCGATCTGGGCCATCCACTCGCGTAGCGCGCTGACGCTGATCTCGCGACCCACGATCACCGAGGCGGTGACGGCCAGGAGCACGCCCTGCCACCCGCCCGGATGGGACTGCACCAGCAGGAACAGGGTGACCGCCACCATGAGCTTGTCGGCCACCGGGTCGAGGAAGGCCCCGAACGCCGAGGTGAGGTTCATGCGGCGGGCCAGGTAGCCATCGAGCCAGTCGGTGAAGCCGGCGATCACGAAGACCGCGGCGGCGCCGAGGTTCGACCAACGAAACGGCAGGTAGAAAACGACGACCATGACCGGGAGCAGGAGCACGCGGAAGAGGGTCAGCCAGGTAGGCAGGTTGATTCGCATAGTCGGTCGCATGCAACTTAGGGGTGAAGCATGGCATAGATGCGTTCGGCGAGGCCGCGATCAATCCCCTTCACGCTCATCAATTCTTCGACGCCTGCCGCTTCGACACCGGCCAGACCGCCAAAAGCCTTCAACAGCGCAGCGCGTCGACGTGCACCCACGCCTGCGACGTCTTCCAGCGTACTCCGCTCACGGGCCGCTTCACGCCGCCGGCGGTGCCCGCTGATCGCAAAACGGTGCGCTTCGTCACGAACCGCGGCGACCAGGTGCAGCGCCGGCGACGAGGTACCCGGATGCAGCGTCTTCCCGCTCTCGGCGAGCACCAGCGTCTCCTCCCCGGCGCGACGCCCCGGCCCCTTCGCCACGCCAACCACACGAATGCCTTCGACGCCGAGCTCGCGCAGCACGTCCATGGCCTGCCCCACCTGACCGGCACCACCGTCGATCAGCAGGATGTCCGGCCTGGCCCCGCCCTCCACGACCTTCTTGAAGCGGCGCGTGAGGGCCTGGTACATCGCGGCATAGTCGTCGCCAGGGGTGATGCCCGCGATATTGAAGCGGCGGTAATGCGACTTCTCCGGACCTTCCGGGCCGAACACCACGCACGATGCCACCGTGGCCTCGCCGCGCGTATGACTGATATCGAAACACTCGATCCGTCGCGGCGGCGCATCCAACTGGAGCACCTTCTGCAGATCGTCGAAGCGGGCCAGCAGCGTATGTCGGCTGGCGAGGCGCGAGGTGAGCGCGGCACTGGCGTTGCGCTGGGCCATTTCGAGGAAGCGTGCACGCTCGCCGCGAACGCTGGGTTTCAGCGACACGACATAGCCGGCGTGATCGGAAAGCACCTGCGCAAGCACCTCGATGTCTTCCACCGGATCGCTCAGCACCAGTTCCCGCGGTACCTGGCGCTCCAGGTAGTACTGCGCGATGAACTGCGCGAGCACATCGCCCACGGAAGCATCGATCGGCAGGCGCGGGAAGAAATCGCGCGACCCCAGGCTCACGCCGTTACGGAAGAACAGCACGCTCACGCAGGCCATGCCGCCCTCCAGGCAACAGGCGATCACATCCATGTCCGCGCTGGCACCCTGCACGAAGTGCTGGGCCTGGAGTTTGCGCAGTGCCGACACCTGGTCACGCAATGTGGCCGCGCGCTCGAAGTTCAGCGCCATGCTGGCCTGGTCCATCGCCACGGCCAGCTCGTCGATGACCGCGCTGCTGCGACCCTCGAGGAACATCTCGGCATGGCGCACGTCGTTCTGGTAGTCGGGCACGTCGATCAGGCGCACGCAGGGCGCGCTGCAGCGGCCGATCTGGTGCTGCAGGCACGGGCGAGAACGATTACGGAAATAACTGTCTTCGCACTGGCGCACCTTGAACAGCTTCTGCATCAGGCCAAGGCTCTCGCGCACGGCGAACGTGCTCGGGTAAGGACCGAAATACCGACCCGGCCCGGTCTTCGCGCCGCGATGGAAACCCAGGCGCGGATACTCCTCGCCCGCCGACAGGTAAATGTAGGGATAGCTCTTGTCGTCGCGCAGCACGATGTTGTAGCGCGGCTTGAGCGACTTGATCAGTTGCGATTCGAGAAGCAGCGCCTCGCCCGCCGTACGCGTGAGGGTGACTTCGGCCCGCGCGATCTGCGACACCATGGAGGCGATGCGCGGATCCATGGGCGGCTTCAGGAAGTAGTTGCTGACGCGCTTCTTGAGATTGGCCGCCTTACCGACATACAGGAGCTCGTCCTCCGCATCGAAATAGCGGTAGACGCCTGGCGAGGTGGTGAGGTGGCGGACGAAGGCCTTGCCATCGAACGGATGCGACTCGGTGTGCTCCATGGCCGACATTTTAGCGTGTCGGCGCTGACCGGACGCAAAAACGCCGGCATGGGGTGGACCATGCCGGCGCTAACCTTCCGTGGGGTGTCGCCGCCCTTGGGGGATGACAGTGGCGACAGGGATAGATTAAGGGCTCACCCTCGCTGGCGCCCTCGGCGCAGGTCGGCCCCGTGAGTCGGGCTCGCCCTCGCCGGGCTGTAAGGAATCCCTGACCCCGCTCAGTGGCCGCCCGAGGCCAGCCAGCGCTCCGCCCGCACCAGGTCCTCGGCGGTGTCGATGCCCGGCGGGAAGGGTTCCGGCGTCAGTTGGACCGAGATGGGGTAACCGTGTTCAAGGGCACGCAGCTGTTCGAGCGACTCCGCGCGCTCCAGGGGCGTCCTCGGCAGCGCCGCCAGGCGGCGCAGGAAGCCCGCACGGTAGGCGTAGATGCCGATATGACGAAGGAAGGGGACGTCCGTCGGAAGGGTCTGCCGACTCTGGGCGAAAGCGTCGCGCGCCCAGGGCGCCGGCGACCGGGTGAAATAGAGTGCGCGGCCGTTGCCGGCGCGAACGACCTTCACGATATTCGGATCGAAGAATTCCTCCGCGTGCGTGATCGGCGTGGCGAGGGTGGCCATCGGCGCCTCGTCGCCGGCCAGCGCCGCGACCACGGCGCGGATGCCCGCTGCCGGCGCGAACGGCTCGTCGCCCTGCAGGTTCACCACGATGGTGTCCTCGGGCCAGCCGAAATGGCTGGCCGTCTCGGCGATACGGTCGCTGCCCGACGCGTGATCCTCGCGGGTCATGCAGACCAGGATGTCACCGCAGCCGCGCAACTCGTGGGCGACGCGGTCGTCGTCGGTCGCCACCACCACTTGCGCCGCACCGGCCTGCCCTGCCCGGGCCGCCACACGGCGGATCATCGACTCGCCGTCGATCTTCAGCAACGGCTTGCCCGGCAGGCGAGTCGAGCCGAAGCGCGCGGGCACCACGACGACGAACGGTGGGATCTTGAGGGCCATGACGACTTCCGTAACGGGAAAGCAAAGCGTAACGCCTTCCCGCCATCGGGGCCATGTATCAGCGTGCGCTTTCCAGCTGGAAACCGACGCTGTTGGCCAGCGCCATGAAGCCGGGGAACGACGTGGCGACGTTGCCGCAGTCGCCGATGGCGATCGGCGCCGAGGCCACGAGGCCGGCCACGGCGAAGCTCATGGCGATGCGGTGATCGCCGTGGCTGTCGATCGCGCCGCCGCCGATCGTGCCGCCCTGGATCATCGCGCCGTCCGGCAACTCGTCGATCTTCACGCCACAGGCTTGCAGGCCCGCCGCCATGCTGGCAATGCGGTCCGACTCCTTCACACGGAGCTCGGCGGCCCCACGAATGGTGGTGAGTCCGTCGGCCACCGCGGCGGCGACGAACAACGCAGGAAACTCGTCGATCATGTCCGGCACGATATCCAGCGGCAGTGCGACCCCATGCAAACGCCGATAACGAACGACGAGATCGCCGATGTCTTCGCCGCCGCTGCTGCGCTCGTTCTCCACCGAGATGTCGGCACCCATCAGTTCCAGCGCGGCCAGCAAGCCGGTGCGCCGCGGATTGAGGCCGACGCCTTTGAAGCGCAACGCGGAACCGGGGACGATGCAGGCCGCGACGATGAAAAACGCCGCCGACGAAATATCCGCAGGCACGTCGACATCCACCGCGCGCAGGGTGTGGCCGCCTTCGACCGTCGCCTTGCCTGGCGAGTAGACGATGGGCCAGCCGAAAGCCTTGAGCATGCTTTCGGTGTAGTCGCGCGTCGGGTGCGGCTCGATGACTTCGGTCTTGCCCTCGGCATACAGGCCGGCGAGCAACAGTGCCGACTTGATCTGCGCGCTGGCAACGGGCGGGTGATACGTGATGCCTTTGAGCTTCGCGCCCCCATGGATGCGCAAGGGCGGCTTGCCGTCCTCGGTGTCGATCGAGGCACCCATCGTCGTCAGCGGATCGGTAACGCGACGCATCGGCCGGCGCGACAACGACTCGTCGCCAACGAGGGTGGAATCGAATGCCTGCCCGGCGAGCAGCCCCGCGAGCAAGCGCATACCCGTGCCTGCGTTACCGCAATCGAGCGGTTCGCTCGCTCCGCGCAAGCCGTGCAGGCCGACACCATGGACAAGGCGCTCGCCGGCGGCGGGCGTGTCGAAACGCACACCCAGCTTGCCGAGGATGGCCGCCGTGGCGCGCGTGTCCTCGCCCTCGAGGAAGCCACGGATATGCGACGTACCTTCGGCGAGGGCACCGAACATCAACGCCCGATGCGACACGGATTTGTCGCCCGGCACGACGACGTCGCCATGCAAGGGGCCGGCAGCGGCGCGGCTCAGCCAGTCCAGGCGGGTCATGGCAGGTTCTCCAGAAGGCGTTGAAGCTCGGCGCGGCTACCGATACTGACCCGCACGGTATGCGGCAGACGATAACCACCCATCGGGCGCACGATCACCCCGCGTTCGAACAAATGCGCTTCGAAAGCGGCGGCATCGCGACCCAGGTCGACGAGCAGGAAATTGGTTTGCGACGGCAACACGCGCAGGCCGCGAGCGGTGAGCTCGTCGGCCAGCCACCCGCGATCGCGTCGATTGGCCTCGCGCACCCGGGCCCGATGCTCGTGATCGCCAAGCGCCGCCTCGGCGGCGGCCAGGGCCACCCCGTTGACGTTGAACGATTCGCGCAGGCGCTCGCAAACGGCGGCGACGGATGGATGGCTGAGCATGTAGCCGATGCGCAGGCCGGCCAGCGCGTACGCCTTGGAGAACGTACGCGTGACGATGAGGTTCGGGAAACGACCGAGCAGGTGCATCGCCGTGCTGAGACCCGGGGCATCCACGTATTCGTGATACGCCTCGTCCACGACGACCAGCGTCTGGATCGGCACCTTGTTGAGGAAGTCCTCGAGTGCGGCGTCCGTGAACCACGTGCCGGTGGGGTTGTTCGGGTTGGCCAGGTAGACCAGCCGCGTCGACGGCGTCACCGCCGCCGCGATCGCGTCGAGGTCGTGGCCATACGGCGCCTCCGGGTGGTCGGACGGCAATGCCGGCACGGCAAGGGACGGCGCACCCGCCGCCGCTGCGGCGATCGGAAACACCGCGAAGCCATAGTGCGAATGCACCACGGGATGCTCGGCATCGGCGAAACACTGCGCCAGCAGCATCAGTAGTTCATGCGAGCCGTTGCCCAGCGTGATGCCGGAGACAGGCACGCCCAGTTCGCTCGATAGCCGGTGCTTCAGCGCGGCGCCGAGAGGATCGGGGTAGCGCCAGATGTCCTCGAGTACGCGCGTGGCGGCGCGCATGGCAAGCGGGCTCGGCCCGAGCGGGTTCTCATTGGAACCGAGCTCGGACAGCACGCTGCCGAACTGCAGGCGCAGGGCGGGAAGGTCGTGACCGGGATCGTAGGCACGCAGGGCCGACGTCGCCCGGTTGGCGAGCGTCGCCGCATCGAACGCCGCGGTCATGGCAAGGCGACAGGGTAGGAGCCGAGCACGCGCACATCCGCGGCGGCGGGCTTCATCTCGTCGAGCGCGGCCTGCAGCGCTTCATCCTCGACATGACCGGAGACGTCGATGAAGAAGGCGTACTGCCACTTGCCCGTATGCGCCGGACGCGACTCGATACGGTTCATGCTGATGTCGTGGCGTGCGAGTGGGCTGAGCACGTCGTACAAGGCACCCGGCTTGTCCTTCACCGAAACCAGCAGCGACGTGCGGTCGTTACCCGACGGCGGGAAGATGGAACGGCCGATGACAAGGAAGCGCGTGGTGTTGTCCGACCGATCCTCGATCGGCCCGGCGATGGTCTTCAGCCCGTAGACACGACCGGCGGTTTCGCCGGCGATGGCCGCGGCTTCCGGCGCCAGACGCGCCATCCGTGCGGCTTCGGCGTTGCTCGACACCGGCACGCGCTCGGCATCCGGCAGGTTGACGCGCAGCCATGCCTGGCACTGCTGCAACGACTGCGGATGCGAATAGATGCGCTTGACGTCCTTCAGCTCGCCGCTGAGCGAGAGCAGGTTCTGGTGAACGCGCAGTTCCACTTCGCCGCAGATGGTGGCCTTGGAGACGAGGAACATATCCAGGGTCATCTGGATCATGCCCTGCCCCGAGTTTTCCACCGGGACGACACCGAAGTCGGCGTTGCCGGCAGCCACTTCCTGGAACACTTCCTCGATGCTGCCCAGCGGCAGACCGTACGCGGCATGACCGAAATGTTTGCGCACTGCCTGCTCGCTGAAGGTGCCCTCGGGGCCGAGGAAACCGATCTTCAGCGGCTGCTGCTGCGAAAGGCAGGACGACATGATCTCGCGGAACAGACGTACCAGCTCCGCGTTCGGCAGCGGGCCGTCGTTGCGGTCGATCACGCCGCGCAGCACCTGGGCTTCCCGTTCGGGTCGGTAATACTCCACCGCCGCCTTCAACGGGCCCTTGGCCCGGCCGACCTGCTGCGCCCACCGGGCACGTTCGCTGATGAGCGACTGCAGTTGCTGGTCGATGCTGTCGATGCGCGTACGCGCTTCGGTCAGCGTGGCTTGTTTGTCGGCGGGGGTCTTACTCATGAACGTCCAGGCGGTTAAGTGGTTACAAATGAAACGGTTACCACCGCAACAGCTATGCTGCACTGCGGTGACCCCCGACTTTAACCGTGCTTCGCTGCAAAGTCCCGCATGAAGTTCACGAGCGCATCCACAGCCTCCTGGGGAACCGCGTTGTACAGCGATGCGCGCATGCCGCCGACGGCCTTGTGTCCTTTCAGCGCAAGCAGGCCGGCCGCTTCGGATTCGGCGAGAAATGCCGCATCCAACGCGCTGTCATGCAGGGTGAAAGGCACGTTCATCCGCGACCGCGAGTCGACCGCCACCGGGCTGCGATAGAAGCCGCCGGAGCCGTCGATCGCGTCGTAGAGCGTTTTCGCCTTGCGCGCGTTACGCTCGCCCATGGCGGCCAGACCGCCCTGGGCTTCCAGCCATTCGAAGGTGAGGCCGGCGAGATACCAGCCCCAGGTATTGGGTGTATTGAGCATGGAATCGCTCGCCGCATGCTCCGCATAGCGAAAGATCTTCGCCATCGGCCGGCCTTTGCGCGCCAGCAGGTCGTCGCGAAAGATCATGACGACCAGGCCGGACGGACCGATATTCTTCTGCGCGCCGGCGTAGATCAGCCCGAATTTCGAGACGTCCACCGGCTCACTGAGGATATTCGACGACATATCGGCGATCAGGGGAATGTCACCCACCTCCGGCACGTCGTGGAATTCCACGCCGTGAATCGTTTCGTTCGGGGTGTAATGAATGTACGAAGCGCGTGGATTGAGCGTCCAACCCTCCCGCGGCGGCAAGGCGAGGTAGTTCGCCGCCTCCGAGGTGGCCGCCACGCGGGCATCGATATAAGGCGCTGCTTCGCGTACGGCCTTTTCGCCCCAGTGGCCGGTGACGATGTAATCGGCACTATCGCCTTCGGCAGCAAGATTCATCGGAATCTGTGCGAAATGCTGGGTCGCCCCGCCCTGCAGGAACAGGACCTTGTAGTTCGCCGGTACCGCCAACAGCATCCGCAGCCTTTGCTCGGCGGCGGCGGCTAATTCCATGAAACGCTTGCCGCGATGGGAAAGCTCCATCACCGACGCACCCGATCCGTTCCAATCGAGCATTTCCGCTTGCGCGCGCTTGAGGACCATTTCCGGCAAGGCTGCGGGGCCGGCGCTGAAATTCCAGACTCTGCTCACTTCGTTCTCGGGTCGGAAGGGGAACAGCCATTATGCCTCGGACGGGCATTCCTGAAACCTAACCGAAAAATGATGCGGAGATAACATTTCGAGGCGTAAATCTGACCGTGCCAGCCCATCCATGGAAGGCGCCAACCGGCGTCGGGATATCAGACAAAAGGACCTTGTCATGAGCGACCAGCCCGTTCCGCCGGCCGTCGAGCAGCCCACCGCCCTCCAGCGCCTGCGCGAGAGGGGGATCCACTCCGTCTTCGATGTCGTCCGCGAGGAACGCGGCGATTTTGTCGCACGCATGGGAAGCGACGAGACGAGCGAAGCGGAGGCCCGGGAGCTGTACGACCTAGCCCTGCAACGGGCTTCGGGCCTGGTTCGCCTGCATACGGAGCTGATCGCGCGCGATGAGCCGGCCAGCCGGACCCTGCCGAAACTGGCATCCGGCGGTTCGCATGAGCGGATGGAGGCGCTGTCGATCGGAGACGGCGGCGATTACGAAAGCTGGTTCGCCAGGGCAGGCCTGTTCCCCGCACCGGACTCGGTGGCTTCGCTGTTCTCGCCGGCGAGCTACCTGGTCGACCTGTACCGCGTGGCGAAGAAACTGCACGCCACGACAAGCGAGTACCACATCGACAAGCGGCGCCCCGATCTCCAAGGGCTCCCGTTGACCCAGGCGCGCATGGATACCGAACTGCCGACGCTAGAACTCGTCAACGAGATTCTTGCGCGTGGCATCGAGGGTTCGACGACGGCGACGGACACCGCCGATCAACTCATCGCCGGTGCGGTGTTTCCCTTCGGCCTGCCGTACGACGTGCGCGCCGATGAGATTAGCCTGGGGATGCGTGCGCTGGGAACCGACGAAGTGCGGGTTCGCCAGGCATTGGGCGAGCTGGATCATGGCAGCTTTCAGATCGGTGCCGATCCGGCGGCACAGCACCGCAGCACTTTTTCCGGCGAAGTGGTTCGAGCCTGCCTCGATCTGTCGCCCGGTGAATACGGGATGATGGTCAACACCGTTGCGGACGATCCCGCGGCCACTGCGCGCCACTGGGGTGGATCAAATCCTGCCGTCGTAGCAGCCAGTGACATCATCGACCGATCGCGATGCTCACTCGCCGACATCCATGAAGTACTTGCCACGACGCGGGCTAACATAGGCAACCAAGAGAACAACAACATCGCCGAACCCGCGGCATATGGTGCGAAGTTCCTGAATTCCAAACGCCCTTCCCCCTCCGTCACCTTCGATGCGGCACCCGATGCTCCCGACCCCTATGGGGCGTTCGTGAACATGACCGGGCAGCACCCCGAGTATCTCCACCGCCTCATGCGGCTGAAGGCTCGCGTTCCCCTGACCTACGAGGAAATCGATTGGATCTACGCGCAAAGTGGCGACTCAGGTTCAGCGCTGAGCGCGACACTTCGAGGCATTGCTACATACCTGCGTCTACACGATCGTTCGGGTTTGACTGTCGACGTGTTCGCCGCCCTCGTCGGCAACATCAACTTCTACACCAAGGGACGAAAGTCGCCGTTTCTTGAAGAACTCTTTCAACGCGATTTCTTGCTTGAACTCGGCAGGAACATCGATTTCGGAACGGCCCCCGACCCGGCCGGGAATAGCGCCACACCGACACGACTCGCACAAGGTCTCGGCATAGACCTGCAAACGTTGCGCAAGCTGGCTTGCCTAGCCACGAAGAAGGAACTGGCAGAACACGTCGTCATCTCGCAGTCTCTCGATTTCTGGGGCGCGCTGTACCGACTGGTCCACATCCCGCGTCTGGCGGGCCTCAACGTGGACGAAGGGCTTGCACTATGGTCCTGCATGGAATCCACACCCGGCGCCATAGTGGGCAAGCTATGCCAGGCCGCGGGCACGGATCGCTTTGACAGCGCACAGCATATTCTGCTGCGCACGCTGGCTTGCACCGACTGGCTGCGCGAACGCGAGATCGACATACCCACCCTGATGGCACTGGTGTCGACAAAGCACCGCACCACGGCGACGGTAGACATCCTTCAGTTCATCGCCAATCTGCACGCAAGCACCAACGGCGATGCGGGGGACTTCGCCTCCATCAAGGCGTCGGACGATGAGTTCATGCAAGACCAGCTGGCCCGACACGTCGGCGCGCAGTTTGGCCTGACCGCTGGCGTCGCCCGGGCCATGATCTACTGGATCGATCGGGTCATCGCCACGATGGATCCGGAGCTCAAGGACTACTCGAGCGAACAGTTTTGGAAAGACATCGCCAGTCCTTACAAGGCCTCCGCACCGACATCGCTCGGCGAGATCGGCCCCAGGCCCGTGCAGTACTGCCACCTGCTCGGACAGTTCGCCCTTGCCTGCCACCTGACCGGCTTGCAGGAACAGGACATCGCCCTGATCGTCGCGCCCAGGGACGGCACATCGCGACTGTGCAGTAGCGAGATTCCTCCGCTGACGCTGGAGACCGTGTTCTGGCTGTTCAACTACACAGAATGGCGCGATGCGCTGACAGGATCGGCGGCAGAAGCCCGGCTTCATCTGGGGCACAGCGCAGTCGCACCGCCGGCGTCCGAGAATCCGGCGTATCTTCTCGCGCACTTCGCCGAACTGAATGGATGGGAAGCCGAACTCGCGACCGGCGTATGGACGATCATCGGCCACACGCCGACCGACACGCTCCGGGACATGCGATACGTTCGACAGCTTTCTCAGTGGATCGCCGTGGCAAAGCAGCTCGAACTATCCCCCGAGAAGCTCGGCGTCATGCACACCCTGGTAAACATGACCGATCTGTCCGACAGTCACGGTACGCGCGAGGCGCTATCCGCGGCCGTTCTCGCTGCCGTTCGTTCCCATGCCAGCGCCTCGAAATCGAATGAGCTCACCGAGCAGCTCGTCGAACGTCGTCGCGACGCCCTGCTCCGGTACTACCTCCACAATGTCGTGCCCGAGGCGCTGAAGCCAAAGATCAAAACAGCGGACGACCTCTACGAATACATGCTGATCGACGCACAGGTGTCCGCGAAGGTGACGACATCTCGCGTCGCCGAGGCCATCTCCAGCGTTCAGCTGTACTTGCACCGCTGCCGCGAAGGCCTGGAGCCCAGTGTGCTGGGAAACGCACTAGCGACGGAAATGCGCCCGGGTGGCTACTTTGCGTTCTGGGATGCGTATAACAAACGCTATGGCACCTGGGCAGGACTGCAAAGACTCTTGCGCTACCCCGCCAGCTATATCGACCCGACGTTGCGATACACCAAGACAAAGTCGTTTCGCACACTCGAGGATGCACTCAGCCAGGGCCGGTTGACCGGAGAGCGCGCCGAAGATGCATTCTTCGCCTACCTGGATGCCCTTCGCACCGTATTCGATATCGAGTACATCGATGGTTTTCAAATGGGGACGGCTATGGATTCCCCCATCCTCTTCCTGGGCAGGAACAACGATTCACCGGTGCGTTATTTCTGGCGGCAGACCGGTCCGGCGACTGTCGAGGCGCCGTCGGCGTGGACCGAGTGGCTTCCGGTCGAAGCCGATATACCTCCGTACAGTAAGCCAGGTGAACAACCTTCCATCGTGTATTTCTCGGGCGCCCCCCGGGTCGTTTGGTGGACATGGAAAACGACGGGCGTCACTTCATCCACCGTTGCAACCACCCTACCCGAGATAGACGCCTTGGTGCTGGATAATGCAGCGCTTAAAGAAGATCTTCAGCTCTACGTCAACATAGCGAGCCTACGCAACGATCACACGTGGGTAACCTACGAACACGCTATCGCCCGGACTGACGAGGACTTGTCGGGAACCTTTGTCACAGTCTATGAGCAATATGGTGAGGAGCACCTTCTGTTCGTCGCGCCGCGAAAGGCAGATCCCACACTGCCCGGCGCCCTCCGCTCCTTCAACAGGTCGCTTATTGCGGGTCCAGGTCCGGGCGGCGTCTTCCTCTTCCCATGGCCGCGAGATGGAGCGGTTCGTGAAGTCCGTAGAAATGCGTTGGCCGGTCCAAGGTGTCCGAAGTACCAGACAACCGACCCGGAAATGACGATAGAGGCGTTTATATCAAGCGACGGTTTGTTCGATATCGAGGTCAAGGCACCGTTAATCGCAATAAAGCCCGTCACCCTCACCCTGTATTTTGACGATGCCGAGGAGCTGACACTCGCCTTCGGAGCCATTGCTGCCGGCGGCAGCCGCCGTCTCCCCGTGGGACGAACATGGAAGGGTTTATGGACCGCCCAATGGAGCATAGCCGGCGTCTTCGGGGCCGACATACCTTGGACCACGGTGTGGTGGGCCAATGCCTCATTGCAGGGCATCGGCACCGGCGTGCCGGGATATCAGACGCTTGTTCCGGATACCTACTATCCCGATAGAGACCATCGCCACTGGTTGTCGACCCGGGCAGCGCCGGTGTTGCAGGAAAGGATTCGCCACGGCGTCGATTCGCTTCTTTCGTATGCGACGCAAACCATGCTCGTCGAACCGAGCAATGCTCCCGGCTTCATGACACACCCCATTCGCTGGATCGGCGGCGCCGCCAGCTACATGTGGGAGCTCTTCTTCCACGCCCCCTTCCTCATCGCTTGCCGCCTGCTCGACGAACAACGCTTCGACGAGGCGGAAACCTGGTTGCGTCGCATCTTTTCGCCCTCGGGTTACGTCGATGCCGAAGGCAACCTCGACACGGACCCCAACGGTAACGTCCGCTATTGGAACGTTCGTCCGCTGCAGGAAGACACGGCCTGGGGACCGGTCCTATCGACGGGCACGGACGATCCCGACGCCGTGGCCATGTCCGACCCGATGCACTACAAGCTCGCCGTCTACCAACGCTGGATGCAGCTGTACATGAATCGCGGCGACATGGCCTATCGCCAGCAGACGCGCGACACCATGACCGAAGCGAAGATGTGGTACGTGCAGGCCAGCCAGATGCTCGGACGGCGGCCCTACTTCCACGGCTTGCTGCCGGGCGTCTGGACGGACCCCACGTTGAGCGTGGCCGCCGCGACAACCAATCCCGCGCTCGACGCGCTCGAGACGCTGGTCGGGGACGCCTCGGTCGCGCTGCCGCCAACGCAGATGGGCCAGGTGCGCATCGTCGACGGCGTCTTCCTGGCGCCGGTCGACGAGGGCACCCTCGTCTGGTGGGACCGTTTCGCGCAACGCCTCTACAACCTGCGTCACGGCCTCTCCCTAGACGGGCAACCCCTGCACCTCCCCCTCTATGAAACCCCTGTCTCGCCGCGCGACCTCCAGCAGCGCCGGCTCGCCGCCGATGCCGGCGCCGGTGGTTTCGACGCGGGAGCAGTCACCCTGCCCGCCTTCCGTTTCCTCGTATTGCACGACCGCGCCCGCGCGGCAGTCCAGCAACTGATGCAGTTCGGTTCGAACTTGCAGGGCATCCTCGAACGTCGCGACTATGACGCGCTGAATGTGCTCCAGCAGACCCAGGCCGTGCAGATCCACGAGCTGACCGGCAAGGCCCATGCCTTGCAGATCAAGGTACTCGAACACACCGCGACGGGGCTGCAGGTGGCGCGTGCCCAGGCCAGCGAACGACAGCGCCACTACGCGGGTCTCGTCAGCCAGTTCATGAACGCCGCCGAGATCGCGAGCATGGGCATGCGTACCGCAGCCCCCATCCTACTTCACGGCAGTGTCGGCGCTACCGTGACGGCAGCGGCCCTCGACATGGTGCCCAACACCTGGATCGCCGGCATGGCCGCCGGCGTAGGCGGCACCACATGGAGTGCGGTGGCGCGGGCCGTGGCAGAAGGCCTGACCACCGAGGCGAACGTCCTGGAGATGACCGCCGGCACGCTCGACATGGTCGCCGGATTCCAGCGACGCCGTGAGGAATGGCAACTGCAGAGCAGCCAGGCGGCCTTCGAAATCGCACAGCTGGATACCCAGATCGCCGCCAACGCCGCGGCGTACGATCAGGCACTGAAGCAGGCGACGCAGATGGACATCGAGCACGGCTACGCCCAGGCGGTGCTCGACACGCTCACGACACGTTTCACCGGCAAGGACCTGTTCAACTGGCAAGCCGGCCGCGTGAGCACGCTGTACTACCAACTGTATGACGCCACCTTGAGCTTGTGCAGCTGGGCGCAGAAGGCCTATCAGTTCGAAACCGACGATGGCGGCACGTTCTTTCAGCCTGGCGCGTGGGACGACCGCTACCAGGGTCTGCTCGCCGGCGAAAGCCTCGCGCTCGGGCTGCAACGACTGGAGCGTGCCTACCTCACGTGGGATCAACGTGCCCTCGAGGTCGAGCGCACGCTATCGCTCGGGGCACTGGCAGGCCAGTCGCTTGGCGACCTCATCGCCGAGGCACTCGATACGAAGGCACCTGCGGCCAACCAAGGGAAGCTGACCGTCGGTTATGAAGAAGATGTCCTGACACTGTCCTTCGTACTGAAAGACGCGGGCATCCTCGACGACTACCCTTCGGGCATGCAGTTGGGGACAAAACGGCGCATCAGGTCGATCGCCGTCACCCTCCCCGCCGTGCTCGGACCGTACGAGGACATTCGCGCGGTGCTCGGTTATGCCGGCGGCGCGGCCGCGCAACTGCCCAGTGGATGCACGGCGGTCGCCCTCTCGCGTGGCCTCGCCGATAGCGGCCAGTTCGTGCTCGATTTCAACGACGGAAAGTACCTGCCGTTCGAAGGCATACCGGTCGACGATACCGGCACGCTGAGCCTGCGCTTCCCCAACGGCACGTCGCGCAAGCAGGAGGACATGCTGCGCAGCATCACCGACGTGATCCTGCATGTTCGCTACACCATCCGAAAGGACCAGTCGGCGTGAACGAGCAAGGTGCCGGACAGAGCCGACGCTCAGAAATGGATGAACAGCACCGCTGCGATACCCAGCGCCAGCACGGCCGCCGTGAGGATCAGCCACCAGACCTCGCCCCGCGGACCCGCCGTGTCTTCGGGCAAGGGCTCGGGCTCCGGCTCGGCCATCACCACGACCGGTTCCGCAGCCCAGCCTGGCGCGTCCAGCACGAAACGATGGGCGGCGATACCGATCTGGTCGCCGGGCTGCAACGCGGCGCGGACCACCTTGATGCCGTTCACCCGCACCGCATGCCGCGCAGGCACGCGCGACGCGTCGAGGACAAGCTCGTCGGCTTCCCAGACCAGGGTCAGCAACGCGGCATCGTTGCCGGGCAGTTCCAGCGGCATCGCCCCGTGGGACGCACCGAGCTCGAGCCGGTCGCGCACCGGCACGACGCGACCCGAAAGGGGACCCGCCACCGGCCGCAGCGCCAGCGTGCAGCGCGATTCGGTCGGTTCGTGGATATCCCGGGCATCGAGGTCCGCATCGTCGCGGATGAGCATGCGGCAATCGCCGAGGGAGAGGCTATCGCCCGGGCGCAGCAGCGCGCGCTCGCGCACGGGCCGCGCATTGACGTACACCCGCCCGGCTTCCGGTGCCACTTCCAGCACCAGACCGCGACGGTCCCGCTGGATGCGGACATGACGGGCGGCAACCTGGGTCTCGGACACGACGAGGTCGTTGTCCTCCGCGCGACCGATCGTGAGGACGGGCCGTGACCAGTGGAAATCACCGCGAGCCGAGCTGACGAATTCGATGCGCATGGAGGAACCGGGACGTTGACGAAGCAACTTTAGCAGAGTGCGGTATCTGTTTGAACGCAAAGGTGTCGTCGTAAGTGTCGACGTCACGTGACGTCGGGCCTGATAGACTCCGGCGCTTTCCCATCGACGAGGACGCCCCATGGCGAAGATCGATATCCGCCGCCCGCACGGCAAGACCGTGGCCGAGGCGCGCGCCGTGGTCGAACGCGTGGCCGAGCGCATGCGCGAGAAGTTCGGTACCGAAGGTGGCTGGGACGGCGACACCCTTACCTTCCAGCGCTCCGGCGTCAAAGGCGCCATCGCCGTTTCGCCGAGCGACGTGCACGTGACCGCCGAGCTGGGCATGCTGCTCTCCCCGCTCAAGGGCACGATCGAGGAAGAGATCCGCAGGAAGCTCGACGAGCAGTTCGCCTGACCCGCCCCCGGCTGGCCCGCAAAGGCCGGCTGTGGCATACTAATGGACTTATGCGGCCACTCCGGCCGTTCATCCGACCCGGAACACATGGCAAAAGACGACGTCATCGAAATGGAAGGCACGGTCCAGGAGACCCTGCCCAACACCATGTTCCGCGTGCAGCTCGAGAACGGGCACGTCATTACTGCCCACATCTCCGGCCGTATGCGCAAGCATTACATCCGCATCCTGACGGGCGACAAGGTGAAGGTCGAAATGACCCCCTACGACCTGACCAAGGGTCGCATCACCTACCGCATGAAGTAAGCGACGTTGATGCGATAACGAGAAAGGCCGCGCAGTGCGCGGCCTTTTTTCGTGTCTCGGCGGTGCCCTGATGGAACCGCATTGCTGTTGTAGGAGCCGATTCATCGGCGATCCTACCGTGTCGCAGCATCCATCGCCGATAAATCGGCTCCCACATGCAGCATCCATCGCCGATAAATCGGCTCCCACATATGGCTACCCCCGTGGTAGTTACCTCTGAGGTAGTTACCTCTGAGGTAGTTACCTTTGAGGTAGTTACCCCGGGGTAGTTACCTCTGTGGCAGTTACCCCGGTGGGAGCCGCTTTCTGTGGGAGCCGCTTCAGCGGCGAATCAAGACACGACCGCCGTCAGGCGGTCACAGCCGCCGGCTCCGCCGACTCCGTCTCCACATGCAGCTCGTCGCCTTCGACCGACAAGGTGACCTTGCCGCCTTCGGCCAGCTTGCCGAAGAGCAGTTCGTCGGCCAGTGCACGCTTGACCTTGTCCTGGATCACGCGGGCCATCGGACGGGCACCCATCTGCGGGTCGAAGCCATGCTCGGCCAACCAGCGACGGGCTTCCGGCGTCACGTCCACGCTGACCTTCTTCTCGGTCAACTGGGCTTCCAGCTCGATCAGGAACTTGTCCACCACGCGCAGGATGTGGTCGAAGTCCAGGGCGTTGAACTGGATGATCGCGTCGAGACGGTTACGGAACTCCGGCGTGAACATGCGGCGCAGGGTCTCCATGGCATCCGGCGCGTGGTTCTGCTTCATGAAGCCGATGCCGCGACGCGAAGCCAGCTGGGCGCCGGCATTCGTGGTCATGACGATCACGACGTTCTTGAAGTTGGCCTCGCGACCGTTGGTGTCCGTCAATACACCGCGATCCATGACCTGGAGCAGGATGTTGTAGACGTCCGGATGGGCCTTCTCGATTTCGTCCAGCAACAGCACGCAGTGCGGATGCTTGGTGATCTGCTCGGTCAGCAGGCCACCCTGGTCGAAGCCGACATAGCCCGGGGGCGCACCGACCAGGCGCGAGACCGAATGCGCTTCCATGTACTCGGACATGTCGAAGCGGACCATCTCGATACCCAGCTGCATGGCGAGCTGCTTGGTCACTTCCGTCTTGCCGACGCCGGTGGGGCCAGCGAGCAGGAAGCTGCCGATCGGCTTGGACGGATCGCCCAGGCCCGACCGTGCCATCTTGATCGACGAAGCCAGGGCCTCGATCGCCGCGTCCTGGCCGAACACCACCATCTTCAGGTTGCGCTCGAGGTTACGCAGCACGTCGCGGTCCGAGGCCGATACCTGCTTGGCTGGAATGCGTGCCATCTTGGCCACGATGTACTCGATCTCGGCCACGTCCACCTTGCCCGTGCGCTGGTCTTCCGGCAGCAGGCGCTGGCGCGCGCCGGCTTCATCGATGATGTCGATGGCCTTGTCCGGCAGCAGGCGGTCGGGGATGTGCTTGACCGAAAGATCAACCGCGGCGCGCAGCGCCTCACCGGTGTATTCCACGGAGTGGTGTTCCTCGAACCGGCTCTTCAGGCCCTTCAGGATCTCGATGGAGTCGGCCACGGTGGGCTCGACCACGTCGATCTTCTGGAAGCGACGAGCCAGCGCGCGGTCCTTCTCGAACACGCCGCGGAATTCCTGGAACGTGGTCGAACCGATGCAACGCAGCTCACCCGACGCCAGCATCGGCTTGATCAGGTTGGAAGCGTCCATGGTGCCGCCCGAGGCGGAACCCGCACCGATGATGGTGTGGATCTCATCGATGAAGAGGATCGTGTTCGGCTGCTTCTTGAGCTGGGCGATGACGGCCTTGAGGCGCTTTTCGAAGTCGCCGCGGTACTTGGTGCCTGCCACCAGGGCGCCGAGGTCCAGCGACCAGATCGTGCAGTCTTCCAGCACCTCCGGCACCTGGCCTTCGACGATGCGCTTGGCCAGACCCTCGGCCAGAGCGGTCTTGCCCACGCCAGCCTCACCCACATAAAGCGGGTTGTTCTTACGCCGACGGCAGAGCACCTGGATGGTCCGCTCGACTTCGTCCTCGCGGCCGATGAGCGGATCGATCTTGCCCTGGATGGCAAGTTCGTTCAGGTTGCTGGCGTATTCGCTGAGCGGATTGCCCTTGCCCTCGCTGCCTTCCTCGCCATCCCGTTCGGGATTGGACGCCTGGGCCGCCGACTCGTCGCCGATCTTGGCGATGCCGTGCGAGATGTAATTGACCACGTCCAGGCGGGTGATTTCCTGCTGATGCAGGAAATAGACCGCGTGGGAGTCCTTTTCGCCGAAGATCGCGACCAGCACGTTGGCGCCGGTGACTTCCTTACGGCCGGAGGACTGCACGTGGTAGACGGCGCGCTGCAGCACCCGCTGGAAACCCAGCGTGGGCTGCGTATCGCGCTCGTCCCCGGCCGGAAGCACCGGCACGGTTTCGGCGATGATCCGCTGGAGATCGGCCGCCAGACGCGGCAGATCGACGCCGCAGGCGCGCAGGGCGGCCAGGGCGGAGGTGTTTTCAGTCAAGGCAAGCAGCAGGTGCTCGACCGTCATGAATTCGTGGCGCTGTTCCCGGGCCTGCTTGTAGCAGTGCCCAATGGTGACTTCGAGATCCTTGCTGAACATACGGACCGTCTCCGATAGCTGTGGGCGGCGGGGACCAGCCCCTGTCATTGCCGCATGAACACCAGATGGGGTATCGGCTACATCTTTTCCATAGTGCACAACAGCGGGTGCTGATGAGACCGTGAGTATTCGTTGACCTGGGTCACCTTGGTTTCTGCCACTTCGCGGGTGAAAACGCCGCACACGCCCTTACCCCGGGTGTGTACGTGGAGCATGACCTGGACCGCACGTTCCTGGTCCATGCCAAAAAAGCTGCGCAAAACCTCGATCACAAAGTCCATCGGGGTGAAATCGTCGTTGAGCAGCACGACCTGGAAAAGCGGCGGCCGCGCCGTCTCCGGGCGCGTCGTTTCGATGGCGAGGCCGTGGCCGCGGTCGCTTTCCTGATCGTGTTCGTGTTCCTGGGACATTAATTAAGAACCTTCGGTACGCGATTCGATTATATACACCGGTTTCCCGACCACTTTGGGGTCGACATCAACAGGTAATGGCACAATATGCCTTTTACCAGAGCCCCTCCCCCCCCAATCAGCCGATGCCAACCTCCTCTTCCCTGGCCGAAAACGTCTGGTGCCCCCGTGTCACGGTGGCTTGCGTCGTCGCGCGCGGCGATCGCTTCCTCATGGTCGAGGAAGAGGTCCTTGGCGAGATCGCCTACAACCAGCCTGCCGGCCACCTCGACCCGGGTGAAACATTGCAGGCAGCGGCGGTGCGCGAAACGCTGGAGGAAACCGGTCATACCATCGCCCTGGATGCCTTCCTCGGCGTCTGGCAGTGGACCAGCCACGAGCACGGCGAGCAGGTGCTGCGTTTCGGGTTTGCCGGCCACGTCGTGGCCTACGATCCGGACCGCTCGCTGGATAGCGGCATCCGTCGGGCCCTGTGGCTGCGGCGCGACGAGATCGAGGCCATGGGCGCGCGCCTGCGCAGCCCGCTGATCCTCTCGACGATCGACGCCTGGCTGGACGGCCGGCGCCTGCCGCTCGACACGGTCGCCAGCATGCTGCCCGGGGCCGCCCCGTGAAGGTGATCCTCGGCGTCTCCGGTGGCGTGGATTCCTCGGTCGCAGCCCTCCTGCTCCAGCAGGCCGGGCACGAGGTCGAGGGCATGTTCATGCAGAACTGGGAAGAAGACGACCGCTCCGGCCCCTGCACCACCGACGACGACCGCAAGGATGCCGTGGCCGTTTGCGGGCGCCTGGGCATCCCGTTCCACGCCCGCAACTTCGCTGGCGAGTACTGGGACGGCGTGTTTGCCTACTTCCTGGCCGAATACGCCGCCGGCCGGACGCCCAACCCGGACGTGCTCTGCAATCGCGAGATCAAGTTCAAGACCTTCCTCGAGCATGCGCAGGCCCTGGGCGCGGACAAGATCGCGACCGGCCACTACGCTCGCGTCGACTTCCAGAATGGGCGTTACCGCCTGCTGCGCGCCGTGGATGCGGCGAAGGATCAGAGCTACTTCCTCCACGCGCTCGGCCAGAAGCAGCTTGCCGCCACCCTGTTTCCGGTCGGCGAGATCGAGAAGCCGCTGGTCCGCGAGCTGGCCCGCGAGGCCGAGCTGCCGACGCATGCGAAGAAGGATTCGACCGGCATCTGCTTCATCGGCGAGCGCGACTTCCGCGCCTTTCTCGCCCAGTACCTGCCAGCCAAGCCCGGCCCGATGGTCGATCCGGACGGCCGCACGATCGGCGAGCACCAAGGCGTCATGTATTACACGCTAGGCCAGCGCAACGGCCTGGGTATCGGCGGGCGCGCCGACGCACCGAACGAGCCGTGGTACGTGGTCGGCAAGGATGTCGCGGCGAACACGCTCATCGTGGCCCAGGGCGGAGAAAACCGCTGGCTGCAGTCCACACGGCTGATCGCGAGCGACGTGACCTGGGTCGCCGGCGAGGCACCTGGCCTCTCGTTCCGCTGCACGGCCAAGACACGCTACCGCCAGGCCGACCAGGCCTGCACGGTCGAATTACGCGGCGACACCTTGCACGTTTCCTTCGACGAACCGCAGCGCGCCGTCACCCCCGGCCAGTCCGTCGTGCTTTACGACGGCGAGGCCTGCCTCGGCGGCGCGGTGATCGCGGCCACCGACGCGCCTTACGGGGGGCTGGCCGCGTGAGGCGCCGCGCGCCCCTGGGGTCGCCGACGAATCGGCTCCTACAACCTCTTTATTCCCTATCCGAGTTTCATCCATGAACGAAGAACGCGTCCTCGCTCTCGCCGGGGTGTTCCAGGGCGCCGCCCTGGCCCAGCAGCTGGCCACCGATGGCCGCTGCGATGAGGTGGCGTTCGAAGCCAGCCTTGGCAGCGTGTTCCGCATCGACGCCGACTCGGTCGCATCGGTCTATGGCGGCGTGAGCGGCGTGCGCCGTGGCCTGCGCACCCTGGTCGCGCAGTTCGACGACGAGACACGCGATGTGGCCGTCATGCGCATGGCGATCACCGTGCTGCGCCTCGAGCGCTCGCTGTCACGCAACCGCGTGCTGCTCGAGCGCCTGCGCGAGGGCGTGGTCGCCACGCAGCGCCAGGTCGAGCACTTCGGCATGAACCATGCGAACGTCACCGCACGCCTGGCCGAGGTCTACGCCTCGACCCTCTCCACGCTCAAGCCGCGCGTGATGGTCACCGGCACGCCGGCCCACCTGCAGCAGAAGGCCGTTGTGGATCGGGTCCGTTCGGCGCTGCTCGCCTCCGCGCGCTCGGCGGTGCTCTGGCACCAGCTGGGGGGGCGTCAGTGGCAGTTGCTGATTTACCGGAAACAGTGCGCGATGCTGGCACGGGGCCTGTTGACCGGTTCGACGCTGGACGACGGCGGCTGAGCGTCAGGCCGCCGCCGCATCGAGCCCCGGGATCGTCCCGGCCAGTTCGCGCAGCAGATTGCCGAAGCGTGCCAGGTCGTCCCGCCATGGCGTGGCGCTGCGCCAGTAAAGCGCGATATGCCGCCCCGGCCGCGCCCCTTCGACCGCCGCCAGCACCACGTTGGGAATCGACCCCAGGCGGTCGTGGGCGAGGATCGGCACCAGGGTGTAGCCCCCGCGCAGGGCCACCAGGGTCGCCAGGCTTTCGATACTCAGATCCTGAATCCGCTCGGGCCGCGCCGCCCCCGGCATGCCAAGGTCGGAGACGCCATTGCCGTGACTCTCGGCCATCAGCGTCGCATCGGCGGCATCGAGTTCGGTCAGCGCGATGGCGCGTCGACCGGCCAGCGCGTGCCCGGCCTGCAGCAGGAGTTCGTAAGGCTCGAAGAACAACGCCGTCGACTCGAGGCCGGTGATCGCCGCGCTCGGCGGCGCCAGCACGGCGTCGAGTTCGCCTTCGTGAAGACGCCGGAGGAGCCCCCGCGGCTTGCCTTCGGAGATCGTCAGCCGGGCACCCGGAAAGCGCAGGGGAAAGGGCTCGATGAAATGAGGCAATAGATAAGGCCCCAGCGTGGACGGCACGCCCAGGCGAAGCTCGCTACCGAAGGCGACATCGCCGGCCCGGGCCGCATGCTCGAGATGCTCGGCCGCACCGAGCACGGCCTCGATATAGCCGAGCAGCCGCTGGCCGCTCGTCGTCGGCACCACCTTGCGCCCGCCGCGCTCGAACAGCGGCATGCCCAGTGCCTGCTCCACCTTCTGCACCTGGTGGGAGAGGCCCGACGGACTGATGTACATGGCGCGGGCCGCACTATTGAAGCTGCCTTCCCGGGCCACGGCCTGGACCAGGGCGAGGTCGCGCAAGGACACCGATGACAGGGCCATCGAAATCATCGAACGCTGCGTGCCATCAAATACGTTTGCGCCCATCGCCCGCCCGCTCCATCCTTTCGCCGCCGAATTCGCGCGGCATGCGCCACGAACCCGCCATTCTAGCCGGTCACCGGTCTCACGGCGGTCGCACGTGGAGGCCAGACTGCGCGATAATCGACGCTTTGGCGTCCCCATCGGGGGCGTCAGGCCTCCCCAGCTTAAGAACACGCCAGGAGTACAGCATGAAAGACTCGTTCTCAGTCCGAGACAGCATCGAAGTCAACGGCAAGCGCCACACCATCGCCAGCCTGGCCAAGTTCGGCGACAAGTTCGACATCAAGCGCCTGCCCTACTCGATGAAGATCCTGCTGGAGAACCTTCTCCGCCAGGAAGACGGCCTGAACGTCACCTCGAAGGAAATCGAGGCGGTGGCCAAGTGGGACGCCAAGGCCGAGCCGGAGATCGAAATCTCCTTCATGCCCGCCCGCGTGGTCCTGCAGGATTTCACCGGCGTGCCCTGCGTGGTCGACCTGGCCGCCATGCGCGACGCCGTCACCAAGCTCGGCGGCGACCCGAACAAGATCAACCCGCTGGCGCCGGCCGAACTGGTCATCGACCATTCGGTGCAGGTCGACGCGTTCGGTTCGGAAAGCGCGCTGGAGCAGAACGTCGAGATCGAGTTCGAGCGTAACCAGGAGCGCTACTCGTTCCTGCGCTGGGGCCAGAAAGCGTTCAAGAACTTCAAGGTCGTGCCGCCGCGTACCGGTATCGTCCATCAGGTGAACCTGGAGAACCTCGCCCGTGTCGTCTTCACGGCCGAGGTCGACGGTGAATCCTTCGCTTATCCGGATACCGTGTTCGGTACCGATTCGCACACCACCATGATCAACGGCCTGGGCGTGCTCGGCTGGGGCGTCGGCGGTATCGAAGCCGAAGCCGCCATGCTCGGCCAGCCCTCGTCCATGCTGATCCCGCAGGTCGTCGGCTTCCGTCTGACCGGCAAGCTCGGCGAAGGCGTGACCGCGACCGACCTGGTCCTCACCGTCACCCAGATGCTGCGCAAGCTCGGCGTCGTCGGCAAGTTCGTCGAGTTCTTCGGTGAAGGCCTGCCGAACCTGCCGCTCGCCGACCGCGCAACGATCGCCAACATGGCCCCGGAATACGGCGCGACCTGCGGCATCTTCCCGATCGACCAGGAGTCGCTGAACTACATGCGCCTGTCGGGTCGCGAAGAGAGCCAGATCGCCCTCGTCGAGACCTACGCCAAGGCCCAGGGCCTGTGGCACGACGCCAACACCCCGGAAGCCGAGTTCACCACCACGCTCGAGTTGAACCTCGCCGATGTGCGTCCGTCGATGGCCGGCCCGAAGCGTCCGCAGGACCGCGTGCTGCTCGAAGGCGTACAGGAAAGCTTCCTCGACGCCGTCGGCCCGCTCACCGCGAACCGCAAGCGCAAGAACGGCGACGACGTCGACAGCTTCAGCAACGAAGGTGGCGCCACCGCCGTCGGCAACCCGGCCAACACCGTCAGCAAGAGCGAAGGCGTGCTCGTCGAAAAGGACGGCAAGCAGTTCTACATCAACGACGGCTCGGTCGTGATCGCCGCGATCACCTCGTGCACCAACACCTCCAACCCGGCCGTGATGCTCGCCGCCGGCCTGGTCGCGAAGAAGGCCGCCGCGCGCGGTCTCACCGCCAAGCCGTGGGTCAAGCCCTCGCTCGGACCGGGCTCGCTCGTCGTCACCGAATACCTGAAGAAGACCGGCCTGCTCGAGGAACTCGAGAAGGTGAACTTCTTCGTGGTCGGCTACGGGTGCACCACCTGCATCGGCAACTCCGGTCCGCTGCCGGCCGAAATCAGCAAGGGCATCGCCGAGGGCGACCTCGCCGTGGCGTCGGTGCTCTCGGGCAACCGCAACTTCGAAGGCCGCGTGCATCCCGAAGTGAAGATGAACTACCTGGCGTCGCCGCCGCTGGTCGTCGCCTATGCGCTGGCCGGTACGCTCGACATCGACCTGACCAAGGATCCGATCGCCAACGGTAGCGATGGCCAGCCGGTGTACCTCAAGGACATCTGGCCGACCAACCAGGAAGTCTCCGATGCGATCGCCGGTGCGATCAATCCGGAAATGTTCCGCAAGAGCTACGCCGACGTCTTCAAGGGCGACAGCCGCTGGAACGCCATCGCCTCGCCGGATGGCCAGACCTATGCCTGGGACGACTCCACGTACATCAAGAACCCGCCCTACTTCGACGGCATGTCCGCCGAAGCCGGCACCATCGAGGATATCCACGGCGCGCGCGCCATGGGCATCTTCGGCGACTCGATCACCACCGACCACATCTCGCCGGCCGGTTCGATCAAGAAGGACTCCCCGGCGGGTCGCTTCCTGATCTCCAAGGGTGTCGAGCCGAAGGACTTCAACTCCTACGGTTCGCGTCGCGGCAACGACGACGTCATGGTGCGCGGTACGTTCGCCAACATCCGCATCAAGAACCTGATGCTCGACGGCGTCGAGGGCGGCTACACCAAGTACATCCCGACCGGCGAAGAAATGGCGATCTACGACGCCGCCATGAAGTACAAGGCAGATGGCACGCCGCTGGTGGTTCTCGCCGGCAAGGAATACGGCACCGGTTCGTCGCGCGACTGGGCGGCCAAGGGCACCCTGCTGCTCGGCGTCAAGGCCGTGATCACCGAGAGCTTCGAGCGCATCCATCGCTCCAACCTGGTCGGCATGGGCGTGCTGCCCTGCCAGTTCCAGGACGGCGAGAACGCGCAGACGCTCGGCCTCAAGGGCGACGAAGTGTTCGACATCACCGGCCTCAATGGCGGCGAGTCGAAGACGGCGACGGTCAAGGCCACGCGTCCGGACGGCTCGGTCAAGGAGTTCACCGTGAAGGTGCTCCTGCTGACCCCGAAGGAGCGCGAGTTCTTCCGCCATGGCGGCATCCTGCAGTACGTGCTTCGCCAGCTGGCGAAGGCCGCGTAAGCAGCACCAAGAGAAGAGCCCCGGGAAACCGGGGCTTTTTTTGTGCCTGTCTGTGTGGGCCGGATGGCTGGATGTGGACCAGCTGGATGTGGACCAGCTGGATGAGCAAGCGGTGTAGATCAGTTGGATGGACACGCTTTGTGTGGGAGCCGCTTCAGCGGCGATGGCTTTCGCGCAACCTGGCTATCGCCGCTGAAGCGGCTCCCACACAAAGCCTGCCTGTATCTAAAGGGCTGGCACACAAAGCCTGCCCCATGCTGGCTCGCTGCGTTGCGGCTTGCCGCTATACGCGCGCGTATGCTCCAATGCCGCGATCGTACGACAGGCCGCCGTACGACTGTCTTTTCAGGAGTTCGTCCGATCCATGAGCATTGAGCGTCCGTGGCTTGACCACTATCCGGCCGGCATTCCCGCCGACATCGACGTCAACGCGTACCGCTCCGTGGCGGCCGTCTTCGAAGAGTCCTTTCAGAAATTTCGTGAGCGCCCTGCCTACAAGAACTTCGGCAAGGTCCTCACCTACGGCCAGATCGACGAACTCTCGGCCGCCTCCGCCGGTTTCCTGTCCGGCGAACTCGGACTGAAAAAGGGCGATCGCCTCGCGATCATGTTGCCGAACCTCCTGCAGTACCCGATCGTGCTGTTCGGTGCCCTGCGCCTCGGCCTGACCGTCGTCAACACCAATCCGCTGTACACCGCGCGCGAACTGCATCACCAGCTCGAAGATTCCGGCGCGAAGGCGCTGGTCGTCCTCGACAACTTCGCCGCCACCGCCCAACAGGCGCTGGACGGCACCCAGGTCAAGAACGTCATCACCACGGCAGTCGGCGACATGATCGGGTTCCCCAAGGGGAACATCATCAACTTCGTCGTGAAGAGCATTCGCAAGGAAGTGCCGACGTACAAGCTGCCGATGGCTGTCCGCTTCAAGGACGCTCTCGCCCGCGGCAAGTCGCACCCGATGCCGAAGACCGACGTCGGCCACGACGATATCGCCTTCCTGCAGTACACCGGCGGGACCACCGGTGTCGCCAAGGGCGCCATGCTCACCCATCGCAACATGGTCGCCAACATGCTCCAGGCCGATGCCTGGATCAGTGGGTCGGCCAAGGCCGGTGAGGAGATCATCGTCACCGCGCTGCCGCTGTATCACATCTTCTCGTTGACCGCGAACGGCCTGGTGTTCACGCGCATGGGCGCGCTCAACCTGTTGATCACCAATCCGCGCGACATGAAAGGCTTCGTCAAGGAGCTCTCCAAGGAGCGCTTCACCGCCATCACCGGCGTCAATACGCTCTTCAACGGCCTGCTCAACACACCGGGCTTCGCCGATCTCGATTTCTCCGGCCTGCACCTCTCGCTCGGCGGCGGCATGGCCGTGCAGCGCAGCGTGGCCGATCGCTGGAAAAAGACGACCGGCGTGACGCTCTCCGAAGCCTACGGCCTCACCGAGACCTCGCCTGCCGCCTGCATCAACCCGCTGGACCTGAAGGAATACAACGGCTCGATCGGCCTGCCGATCCCCTCGACTTACGTGCAGATCTGGACCGACGACGGCCAGGTGCTGCCCACTGGCGAAGTGGGCGAGCTGTGCATCAAGGGCCCGCAGGTGATGAAGGGCTATTGGAACCGCCCCGACGAAACCGCGAAGGTGCTCGACGCGAACGGCTGGCTGCGCACGGGCGACATCGCCCGCATGGACGAGAACGGTTACGTCTATATCGTCGATCGCAAGAAGGACATGATCCTCGTGTCGGGCTTCAACGTGTACCCGAACGAGATCGAGGACATCGTCATGCGCCACCCCGGCGTGGCCGAAGTGGCCGCCGTCGGTGTCGACGACGAGCACTCGGGCGAGGTGGTGAAGATCTTCGTTGTCCGCAAGGATCCGTCGCTGACCGAAGAAGCCCTCCGCGAGTACTGCCGCGAAAACCTCACCGGCTACAAGCGTCCCAAGCAGATCGAGTTCCGCGACACGCTGCCGAAGACCAACGTGGGCAAGATCCTCCGTCGTGAACTGCGTGATGAGGATCGGGCGAAGCGTAAGGCTGCGCAGGCCTGATCCCGACAGAAAAACCCCGCCTTGAGCGGGGTTTTTCTTAGGCCCCCATCGCCGCTGAAGCGGCTCCCACAACCAGCAAATGCGCAGGTCTTGTGTAGGAGCGGCTCCCACAACCAGCAACCGCACAGGTCTTGTGTAGGAGCGGCTCCCCACAACCAGCAACCGCGCAGGTCTTGTGTGGGAGCCGCTTCAGCGGCGATGGGTGCTGGCGATCAGTCGTCCGTCCAGGCTTCCACCGTATCCGCGTATCCGCCAAGCAGCTCCCACGACCAGCAGTTGCGCAGGTCTTGTGTGGGAGCCGCTTCAGCGGCGATGGGTGTTGGCGATCAGTCGTCCGTCCAGGCTTCCAGCGTATCCGCGTATCCGCCAAGCAGCTCCCATAACGGCGCCTGCTTGTCCTCGGGGATCAAGGTATAGGCCATCCCGATCTGCCGCGCCGATACGCGCGCCACCATGGCTTCCATATGAATGTGCAGGTCGTGGCCGAAGACCATGTCGAGGATCCATGTCTGGCCGGGCTCGCCACGCCAGCCGAGTGGTCGGCGCAGCATGGCGCCGGTCGCCGAAATGTCGACCAGGTCGGTGGGGTGCGCTTCGCCGCCGCGGCTCATCAACACCGCGGTCTGCACCTTCATCCGCGCGTGGCGATAGCGCATGTTCGAACTCTCCTTGTCAGACATCTGCATTTCCGTCCATTTCGGTTCCTGCTGGATCTTATACGTCGAGTTCGGCATGACCGCACCCCCGCACGACTTACCTTACGTGTCACAAACGGACACATTAGCGCAGTCGTAGCGTTCGCTTGCCTGGGCCGGCGTTCACTCGCTACCGCGCGTCTTCAGCACGCCCGCGCGAACCAGGGCCCCGGCGCCGAAGCGCTGGTTGATCCGGTCCTGCACGCCATCGGAGCGTTTTTCCGAGACCGGCGCTGCGAACATGTCCTGCTGTTCATCGCCGTGCCGGGCATCGAACCCCGAAAGCGTCACGCCGAGCAGTCGCAGCCTCGGCCGTGGGTGCTGATTCCACCAGATTTGAAGCAAGCGACGTGCCACGGCGTAGATATCCGGCGTAGCGTTGCCGGGAACGGGCAATTGCGCTTGCCGGCTGTGGGTGAGGAAAGGCGGCTCACGCAGTTTCACCGACACCGTGCGGGCATCGACACCACGCGATCTCGCCCGCGCCCCTACCCGTTCGCACTGGCGTAACAGCCACGCTTCGGCGATCGGTAAGGCTTCGACGTCGATGTCGAAGGTCCATTCCGAACCGATCGACACCTCCGGCGCGTCCGTCACCACGGCTCGCCGATCCTCGCCACGGCACAGCAGGCGGAGCTGGGCGGCGTGGCGCTCGCCCACAGCCTTGTTCAGGCGCCAGGCATCGGCGCGGGTCAGATCGCCGATGGTACGGATGCCGACCTTGTGCAGGGCTTCCTCGGCCACCTTGCCCACCGTCCACATGCGGCCGATCGGCAGCGGATCGAGGTAACCCTGCACCTCGTCAGGGCGGATATGCAGGAAACCGTCCGGTTTGGACAGCTCGCTGGCCAGCTTGGCGAGCAGTTTGTTGTGCGCCATGCCGACCGAGGCGTTCAGGCCCGTACGTGCACGGATAGCGTCCTTGACCCGGCGGCCGATGGCCTCGATCGACTCGAACAGGCGCAGGCTCGCGGTGACGTCGAGAAAGGCTTCGTCCAGGGAGAGTCCCTCGATCATCGGGGTGACCTCGCCAAACACCGAAAAGACGATCTCCGAAATTTCCGCGTAGCGGGCGTGCCGCGGGAAGATATAGATACCGTCCGGGCAGCGACGGCGGGCCTCGGCGGTCGGCATGGCCGAACGAACCCCGTACTTGCGGGCTACGTAGTTGCAGGTGGAGACCACGCCGCGGCGGCCCAGGCCCGCCACGATCACGGGCTTGCCGACCAGGCTCGGGTCGTCCAGCTCTTCCACGAACGCATAGAAAGCGTCCATGTCGACGTGGATGATCGCGCGGGGAGCCTGCTGCATGCCGATATTGTGCCGCAACCACGGTGCGCCCGCCGGGCGCACCGCTGGACTTGGGAAGGCGCAGGCGATACCCTGTCGTCAATCGGGTGAACTTATTCGGGCGTCGCGCCCTCACCGGTCCGTATTCGAGGACCGGCAGTGGACCGCTCCCGACGATCTTTCACAGGCGGTGACCCTCCTGGGGTGTCCAGCGGTAGTGCCCTTCGCTCGTCGGCGACGATGCGTGGCACGCCGGGTGAGGTGGCGGTATAGCCGCCGGACGGCATCGATTGTTACGTTCCTGGTCGCACTCGCGACCCTTCTGACGTGTGCCGATGACTAACGAGACAACCGAAGTTCAGGTGGTCGAAAAAGCCCAGGGTGCCTTCGCAGGTGTCCCGCAGCAGCAGGAAATGCCCCTCGCGCTCGTGCGCGGGCAGCCCGTGCTGCAAATGCCGCAGGATCTCTACATCCCGCCGGACGCGCTGGAGGTCATCCTCGAATCGTTCGAAGGGCCGCTCGACCTGCTGCTTTACCTGATCCGCCGGCAGAACCTGGACATCCTCGACATCCCTGTCGCCGAAATCACCCGGCAGTACATGGACTACATCGACATGATGCGCGAGGTGATGCGACTGGAACTCGCGGCGGAATACCTGCTGATGGCCGCGATCCTTGCGGAGATCAAGTCCAGGTTGCTGCTGCCCCGGCCGCCGACCGAGGAAGGCATCGAGGACGACCCGCGCGCGGAGCTGGTTCGCCGCCTGCAGGAGTACGAACGCTTCAAGCGGGCCGCGGCCGATATCGAAGAAATGCCGCGCCTGGAACGCGATACCACCGTGGTGCATGCCTTCGTCGGCGAACACAACGTGGTGCGCGTGCCGCCCCCGCTGGATCTCAAGGAGATGCTGCTCGCACTCAAGGATGTGCTCGGCCGTGCCGACCTGTTCACGCACCATGCGATCCAGCGCGAACCGCTCAGCGTGCGCCAGCGCATGGGCGACCTGCTCGAATCCCTGGGTCGCGGCGGGTTCCACCGATTTGAAACGCTGTTCGATGTGACGGAAGGTCGACTCGGGGTCGTTGTCACCTTCCTCGCTATGCTCGAACTGGCCAAGGAAATGCTCGTCGAGATCGTCCAGGAGGAAGCCCTCGGGCCGATCTACCTGAAGACGAAGGTACTGCGTGATGCCGAGCCCGAAGAGGCGCTCGCCTGACGGCCCTCGAGGGCCCACGATCATCGAACCACCGAAGGCCTATGCAACCCGAACAACTGAAACCCATCGTGGAAGCGGCGCTGCTGGCGTCGACCCAGCCGATGACGATCGCGCAGTTGAAGGCGATCTTCGGCGACGAGGACGAGGTCACCACGGACGATATCGTGGTTGCCCTTGCCTCGCTGACGCACGACTGCGACGGTCGCGGCGTCGAACTGATCGAAGTCGCTTCGGGCTGGCGCTACCAGGTCCGGCGCGACGTCCATGGCTGGGTGTCGCGGATGTGGGCCGAGAAGCCCAGCCGCTACTCCCGCGCGCTGCTCGAGACACTGGCGCTGATTGCCTATCGCCAGCCGATTACCCGCCCGGAAATCGAACAGATCCGCGGCGTGGTGGTTTCCTCGAACATCATCAAGACGCTCGAGGAACGCGAATGGATCCGCGTCGTCGGCCACCGCGATGTTCCCGGCAAGCCGGCCCTGTTCGGCACCACCCGGGGGTTCCTCGACTACTTCAGCCTGAAGTCGCTTGACGCCCTGCCCCCGCTCTCCGAGATCCGCGATCTGGAAGAGATCAATCCGCAGATGCGGTTCGAAGGTGATGGCATCCCCGCGCACGCGCGCGTCGGCGCCACCCTGTCGGTCGACCCGGATAACGAGAGCCCCACGAATATCGAAGCATCCGAAACAACCGCCACCGAGACCCCGTCCGTAGAGGACGACACGGTCGAGGTCGCGAACCAGCTGCCTGCCGGCGACGATGTCGCCGCGGCTTCCGCCACTGCCGAAGAGGCAGAGAACCCCGAAGGCGACGTCGCCAAAGACGACGCCGAAGAAGATACCGAGGAGTCACGCGCATGAGTGCGCCGCAACGTTCCGTTCTATCCCTTAAGCGCGGCGAAAGCCGTCCCGACGATGGCACCGTGCTCGAAGAGCGCCTGCACAAGGTGCTGGCAAACGCCGGCCTCGGCTCGCGCCGCATGCTCGAACAGCGCATCCAGGCGGGCGAAGTCGAAGTCAACGGCACCGCCGCCACCATCGGCGCGAGCGTGCATGCCGGCGACCGCGTGGTCCTCGACGGCAAGCAGTTCGTCGTCGCCACCGACAACCGCAACGACGCCGAAGTCATCGTCTACCACAAGCCGGAAGGCGTGGTGACCACGCGCGAAGACACCGAGGGCCGCCCCACCGTGTTCGAACAGCTGCCGCGCCTGAAGGGTGCGCGCTGGGTCGCCGTGGGTCGCCTGGACATCAACACCACCGGCCTCCTCCTGCTCACCACGGATGGCGAACTCGCCAACGCGCTGATGCATCCCAAGAGCGGCCTGGAGCGTGAGTACCTTTGCCGCGTTCATGGCGAGGTGCCCGACGAGACCATCGAGCGTCTCAAGGCCGGCGTGGAGCTCGAAGACGGCCCCGCCCGCTTCGACGAGATCGCCACGATCAGCCGCGGCGGCAGCCACAGCTGGTTCCGCGTGACCATTCGCGAGGGCCGCAATCGCGAAGTCCGTCGCCTGTGGGATTCGCAGGGTTTCCTGGTCAGCCGCCTCAAGCGCATCCGCTACGGCAGCGTGGAACTTCCGCGCGCCCTGCGTCGCGGCGACAGCGACAACCTCGACGAAACCGCGATCAAGGAACTGCGCGAGCGCGCCGGTCTCGGTGCTCCCGCACCGGTACTCACCCTGAGCGCCGTGGTGCACCAGCGTCGCGCCCCGCGTCATGTCACCGAGTACAAGCCAGACGGCCGCCCCGCGGGCGCCTGGAGCTCGGGCCGTCATGACGAAGCACGTGAGCTGACCGCATTCGATCGCCTGCGCGACGACAACCCGCGTGGCGGCCGTGGTGGCGCCGGCGGTGGTCGTGGTCGTCCCGGTGGTGGCGGTGGCCAGGGCGCTCCGCGTCGCGAAGTGAACGGCAACGTCGCCCGTCCCGAGCGGGGCGGTGGTGGCGCAGGCGGTGGTCAGCGCTCGCGTCGCGTCGCGCCGGGTCAGGAACTGCCGTCCATCCGCACCTGGTTTGCCGGCGACAGCCGCACCGGTGGCGGCAATGCGGCTGGCAATACCGCTGGCAACCGCGGTCCGCGTCCGGGTGGCCGTCCTGGCGGTCCGGGTGCCGGCGGCGGCAATCGCGCCGCGGGTCCCGGCGGTCCGGGCCGTGCCGAAGGCAATCGCACCGGCGGCGGCGCACGCTTCGACGGCGGTGGCGGCGGTAATCGCGGCCCGCGTACGGGCGGCGCACCGGGCGGTGGCGGCAATCGCGCACCGGCCGGCGGTGGCGGCTTCGGCGGCAATCGCGCCGCCGGTGGCGGCGGTGGTGGCAATCGCGCCGGCGGCGGTGCCGCCAACGGCAACCGTGCAGGTGGCGGCGGTAACCGCGCCGGCGGCGGTGGCGCCGGCCCGCGTCCAGGCGGCAACCGTGGCGGTCGTCCCGGCGGCGGCGGCCAGGGTGGCAACCGCAGCGGCGGCGGCGGTAACCGCGGCGGCAACCGCTAAGAGCCATGACGTAACAGCCGGCCACGCCCGTAGAAGCCGGCTATGCCTGTGGGAGCCGGCTATGCCGGCGATTGTGGGAGCCGCTTCAGCGGCGATTGTGGGAGCCGCTTCAGCGGCGATCCCGCGGCAGCGGGCAACCTTGCCGCGAGCACCCAATCGCCGCTGAAGCGGCTCCCACACCAATCGCCGCTGGAGTGGCTCCCAGCGTAAGACCGAAGCTAGCCCGTATGACGCGAGGCTAGCTTTGCTGCCACGGCATCGAAACCGATACCGCGCGCGCGCAGCACCACCATCAAATGAAACACCAGGTCGGCGGCTTCGCCGATCAGGGCGTCGTTGCCTTCGGCAACCGCGGCGAGTGCCGTCTCGACACCCTCCTCTCCCACTTTCTGCGCCATGCGGCGAACACCGCCTTCGAACAGCTTCGTCGTGTAGCTGCCCTCCGGCCGTTCCGCGTGACGGGAGGCGACCAGGGCGTCCAGCTCGGCGAGGAAGCCTAGCGACGGCTTGACGTCGTCACCGAAGCAACTCGACGTGCCGGTGTGGCAGGTCGGCCCGGCGGGAATGGCACGGACGAGAAACGTGTCCGCGTCGCAGTCCAGGCGGATGTCAACCAGCGCCAGTGAATCGCCCGAGGTTTCGCCCTTCGTCCACAGGCGCTGCTTGCTGCGGCTGAAGAAGGTCACCAGGCCACATTCGCGTGTCTTCGCCAACGCCGCGGCGTCCATGTAGCCGAGCATCAGCACTTCGCCCGACTGCGCATGCTGCACGATCGCCGGCAGCAGGCCATCGCCTTTGGCGAAATCGGGAGTCGCGTCGCTCATAACCTCACCTCGATACCCTGCGTACGCAGTTCGCGCTTCAGCGCGGGAATGCCGATGTCGCCGGTGTGAAAGACGCTCGCGGCGAGCGCGGCATCCACATCGGCCTGCCTGAAAACGTCGGTAAAATGCGCGGGAAGGCCGGCGCCGCCCGAGGCGACGAGAGGCACGCGCGTGATCGCCCGCGCCGCCTGCAATTGTTCGATGTCGTAACCGTGACGCACGCCATCGGTGCCCATGCAGTTGAGGACGATCTCGCCGGCGCCCAGCGCCTGCACTTCCTCGATCCATTCGAGCGTGCCCTTGCGCAGCGCCCTCGTGCGCGAGGGATCGCCGGTGTACTGGCGCACACGCCACTGCCCATCCTCGTCACGCAGGCTGTCGACGCCGACGACCACGCACTGCACACCGAAGGCGTCGGCAATTTCGCCGATCAGCGCCGGACGCTCGAGCGCAGGCGAATTGATCGAGATCTTGTCCGCACCCGCGTGCAGCACCTCGCGTGCATCGTCCACGCTGCGAATGCCGCCGGCGACGCAGAACGGTATGTCGATCTCGCGCGCCACTCGCTCCACCCAATCGCGACCCACGCGCCGCCCTTCCGGACTGGCTGTGATGTCGTAGAAAACCAGTTCGTCGGCGCCCTCGTCACGATAACGCAAGGCCAGTTCGACGATCTCGCCGACGACGACGTGATCGCGGAAACGGACACCTTTGACCACCTGCCCATCGCGAACGTCCAGGCAAGGAACGATGCGACGGCTCAACATGTCGCGTTCGCCTTTTCGGCCGTGGCGATGGCCTCGGGCAAGGCGAAGGCGCCCTCGAGCAACGAGCGGCCAAGAATGATTCCCGCCACGCCCTGCACGGCCAGATCGGTCACGTCGTTGAGCGACTTCACGCCGCCCGACGCTTGCACGTCCAGGCCCGGCGCCAGCACGGCGAGGTGACGATAGAGCGCAAGGTTGGGGCCGCTCATGGTCCCATCGCGGTCGATGTCGGTGCACAGCAGGTGGCGCGCACCGGCGGCTTCGTACCAGGGCACCAGGTCGTCGAGCGTGTGCACCTCGTCCGCCGTCCAGCCTGCGCTGGGCAGTTTCCACAGGCCGTCGCGGAAGCGGGTATCCAGCGCGAGCACGATGCGTTCGGCGCCATAGCGGCCGATCCACGCGGCCACGGCTTCCGGATCGCGGATAGCGACGCTCCCGACGACAACGCGCTGCACGCCGGCGTCGAGCAGCCGGCGCACACCCTCCTCGTCGCGGATGCCACCCCCCGCCTGCACACGTAGCCGGCTGCTGGACGCGATACCGGCAAGGGTGGACAGGTTCTCGAACTGGCCGGAACGCGCACCGTCCAGGTCGACGACATGCAGCCATGTCGCGCCCTCGTCGGCGTAGCGTGCCGCCAGCGCCTCCGGCTCGAAAGCAAAGGTGGTCTGTTGTGCGTAGTCGCCCTTGAACAGGCGGACTACCTTGCCGTCGCGCAAGTCGATGGCGGGGATCGGTAAGGTCATAGCGAGAGAAAATTCCGCAGGAGCTGGGCGCCCACCCCGGCCGAACGCTCGGGGTGGAACTGCATGCCCATGAAGTTGCCGGAGGCGACGACGGCCGAGAACGGCGTGCCGTGCTCGCTGGCGGCCAGGGTGTAGTCGCCCGTGGGAACGGCGTAGCTGTGCACGAAGTACGCTGTGTCGCCCTCGCGCAGCCCCGCAGTCAGGCAATGCGGCGCGGTGACGTGCAATGTATTCCAACCCATGTGAGGGATGCGCAGAGCGGGCGCATCGGCGAAACGCTTGACCGTCGCCGGAATGACGCCGAGGCACTCCGTATCGCTCTCTTCCGAGCGCTCGCATAGCAGTTGCATGCCCAGGCATACGCCAAGCACCGGTTGCGTCAGCCCCCGCAACACCTCGACCAGCCCGGCTTCGCGCAGCATGCGCATGCCCGGCGCGGCGGCGCCGACGCCGGGCAGGATGACGTGACTGGCCGCACGGATGCGCGCCGCGTCCGAGGTGAGCTCGGCATCCGTGCCCAGGCGCTGCAGGGCGTAACGCACCGAACCGATATTGGTGCCGCCCGCATCGACGAGAACCACCTTCATCAGAGGCTTCCCTTGGTGCTCGGCAGCTCCGCGCCTTCGCGACGGATCGCCTGACGCAGCGTGCGCGCGACCACCTTGAAGCAACCTTCCACCATGTGGTGCGCATTCTCGCCATGCACGGTGAGGTGCAGGTTGGCACCGAGCGTCTCGCAGAGCGAGCGGAAGAAATGCGGGACCAGCTCGGTCGGAACGTCGCCCACGCGGTCACGCGGGAACGCTCCCTCGAAGACGAAACAGGCTCGGCCCGACAGATCCAGCTCGGCACGCGCCGCGCTTTCGTCCATCGGCAAGGCGAAGCCGTAACGACCGATGCCTCGTTTGTCGCCGAGCGCCTGGCGCAGGGCCTGGCCCAGAGCGAGCGCGGAGTCCTCGATGGTGTGGTGCTCGTCGATATGCGTATCGCCCTCGCAGGTGAGGTGCAACGCGAATCCGCCGTGTTTGCCGATCTGCTCCAGCATATGGTCGAAGAAGCCCAGGCCCGTGCGAATCTCGGGCTCGGCGACGCGGTCGAGGTCCACGTTCACGCGGATCGAGGTTTCCTTTGTCTTGCGCAGGACCTCGGCTGTACGTGGTGCATCGAGCAAGGCGTGAGCTACCTCGGCCCACGTCCGCCCCTCGGCACCCACGCGGAAGCCGCGCACACCGAGGTTGGCGGCGAAGGCCAGATCGGATTCGCGGTCGCCGACCATGGCCGACTGCGCACGGCTCCAGCCATCGTCGGCCAGCCAATGCCGCGCAAGCCCGGTGCCCGGCTTACGCGTGTCGAGGTTCTCGTGCGGAAAACTGCGGTCGATCAGTTGCTCGCGAAAGGTGATTCCCTGCGAGGCGAGGATGCCCAGCAACAAGGTGTGCGGCCCATCGAACGCCGCCTGCGGAAACGAAGGCGTGCCGAGACCATCCTGGTTGGTCACCATCACCAGTTCGTAACCCGCCGCGACGCAGCGCTGCAAGGCCGCGATGACGCCGGGTAGCAAGGCCAGCTTCTCGTAGCTGTCGATCTGCTTGTCGGCCGGCTCCTCGATCAGGCAGCCGTCGCGATCGACGAAGAGGATCTTGCGGCTCATGCGGGCACCCCTGCGCGAAGCACGGCCAACACGCGATCGTTCTCGTTACCGGTACCGATGGTGATGCGCAGGGCATCTTCCAGGCCGGTGTATTTCGACACGTCGCGCACCACGACACCGGCGGCAAGCAGGCGACGGTAGATACCTGCGGCATCGTCGAAGCGAACGGCGAGAAAATTGGCGTGCGAAGGCATGACTTCCCTCACGCCCGGCATCTGGCGCAGGGCGACGACCATGCGCGCACGCTCGTTGAGGATCTCGTGCAGATGGTGGCGCTGCAGCCGGCGACCTTCGTAGGAAAGCGCGCCCATGGCGGCATCCACGCACGGCGAGGGCAAGGGGTACGGCGGGATGATTCGCCGCAGCAGGCCAATGACTTCCGGTCGGGCGATGCAGGCGCCGACACGCGCGCCCGCCAGCGACCAGGCCTTGGACAGTGTGCGCAGGACGGCGACATTGTCGTGGGTGTCGATCAGCGAGGCCGCGCTGGCGAGGCCGCTGTACTCCGCGTAGGCCTCGTCGATGACCAGGAGGGCACGGTTTTCGAGCGCCTTCGCGATGCGTTGGAGGTCGGCGCGGTCGACCAGGTTACCGGTAGGATTGTTCGGCGTGCACACGAAGACGATGCGCGTGGCGGCCGTCACGGCAGCGAGTAGCGCATCGATGTCGAGCACGCCGTCGCGACTGAGCGGCGATTCGATCACCGCGGCGCCCTGGATGCGCGCACACACCGCGTACATGCCGAAGGTCGGCGGTGAAACGAGGACGGCATCTTCGCCCGCGCGGCAGAAGGCGCGCACCAGAAGGTCGATCGATTCGTCGCTGCCACGCGTGACGAGTACGCGGTCGGCCGAGCTGCCGTAGAGTTCGGCGAGCGTCTCCACCAGCCCTCGCGGTTGCGGATCGGGGTAGCGATTCAGCCCTTCCCCACCGGGGATATTCGGCGGCCGCGACGATTCGTTGGCGTTGAGCAATACCGTGCCGCCCTGCGCTTCCATGCGGGCACTGGAATACGGCGCGAGCGCACGGATATCGGCACGTGCGAGGTCGAGGATGCTCATGCGGCAGCGTCCATGGCAGCAAGTCGCAGGGTCACCGCGCGACGGTGGGCTTCGAGCTGTTCCGCTTCGGCGAGGATGGCCGCGCAGGGGCCGATGTTACGCAGGCCGTCGGCGGACAACTCCTGCACGGTCACCTGCTTCTGGAAACTCGCCACCGAAACACCGCTGTAGCTGCGTGCGTAGCCATAGGTAGGCAACACGTGGTTGCTGCCGCTGCAGTAATCGCCGACCGACTCCGGCGTCCACTCGCCGAGGAACACCGAGCCGGCCGATTCGATGGCCTCGAGCAGGCTCCGCGGGCTGGCGGTCTGGATGATGAGATGCTCCGGGGCGTACAGGTTGCTGACTTCGATCGCTTCGTCGAGATCGGCGACGAGGATGAGCCGACTCTCGGCCAGTGCGCTGGCCGCGACGTCGGCGCGCGGAAGTTCGCGGCGCTGCCGCTCCACCTCGGCGGCGACGGCATCGAGCTGCGCCGCCGACGGGCTGACCAGGAGTACCTGCGAGTCCGGACCATGCTCGGCCTGGGAGAGCAGGTCGGCGGCGACGAAGCTCGGATCGGCGTCGGCGTCGGCGATGACGAGGACCTCGGAGGGACCGGCCGGCATGTCGATGGCCGCGCCGGCGGGGTCGCCGGCCACCTGCAGCTTGGCTTCGGTGACCCACGCATTGCCCGGGCCGAAGAGTTTGTCGCAGCGAGGCACAGATTCGGTGCCGTAAGCCATGGCGGCGATGGCCTGCGCGCCACCGAGTTTGAACACCCGGTGCACGCCGGTCGCCTTCGCCGCGAACAGCACGGCGTCGTCGCAGCGGCCGTTGGCCTGCACCGGCGTGCAGAGCACCACCTCGCGACAACCGGCGATCGCCGCGGGCACGCCGAGCATGATCGCCGTCGACGGCAACGGCGCGCCGCCGGCCGGCACGTAAAGCCCGACGCGACGGATCGGCCGAAGCACGCGTTCGACCGTGACGCCCGGCGCCGTCTCCACACTCACCGCGGTGGGTGCGGCCGCGCGATGAAAGCGTTCGATACGCGCGGCCGCTTCGAGCACGGCCGCCTTCAACTCGCGCGGCAGGCGCGCCTCGGCCGCGGCGAATTCCGCCTCGGTGACGGCCAGGCCGTCCAGCGTGCTGCCGTCATACCGCGCGGTCAGCTCGATCAGCGCCGCGTCGCCGCGCCTGCGCACGTCCGCGACGATCGCCTCCACGCCTTCGCGCAGGCTACTCGCCCGCGATTGCATCGGGCGCGCGAGAGCCGCGTCGCGGCCGGCCCCGTCGAGGCCCTTCCAGTCGATTCGTTTCATGCCAGCATCTTCTCCACCGGCAGCACCAGCATGTCGCGGGCGCCGGCGCGTTTCATGTCTTCGAGTTGGCGCCAGCTCACCGAGCCGGCGCATAGGGCCTGCAGCACCACTTGGTCTGGCGAGCCGTCGACCGGCGTCAGCGTGGGGATCGGCAGGCCCGGTAGCAGGCGCGTGATCGCGGCCAGCGCGTCGCGCGGTGCCTGCATCAGGATCAGCCGCGAGTCGCGCACCTGGATGACGCCGTCGAGCCGACGCAGCAGCAGTTCGGCGATCTCGCCGCGTTCGTCCAGCGGCAGCTCGCGACGGCCGGCCAGCACGGCTTCGCTCTCCACCACGACTGCCGCTTCGCGCAACTGATTGGCGACCAGGGTCGCCCCGCTGGAAACCAGGTCGCAGATGGCGTCGGCCGTGCCGAGTCGCGGCGCGATCTCCACCGAGCCGGCGAGCATGACCACCTTCGCGTCGACACCGTTGCTGCGCAGCCACTCGCCGAGCAGGCCAGGGTACGACGTGGCAATGCGCTGGCCATGGAGCTGGGCCGGGCCGTCGTAGGCATCTTCCTGGGGCACGGCGATGGACAGGCGGCAGTGACCGAATCCGAGCGGCCGCAGCTCGTCCATGCCGGCGCCCGTCTCCGGATTGGACAACTGGAACTCGCGCAGCACATTGCGACCGACGATGCCCAGGTCGCAGACGCCTTCGGCGATCAGGCCCGGGATGTCGTCGTCGCGAACGAGCAGGAGGTCGACCGGTTCACCCTCGCCGAAGCAGAAGAGCTTGTCGCGGCTCTGACGGAACTTCAGCCCGCAGCGGGCGAGCAGTTCCTGGGCGGGCTCGGTCAGCCGACCGGACTTCTGCATGGCGATACGGAGGCGGTCGCGCGGCTTCATGCGACACCTGCGAGGTTGCGGCGCGCAGCGGCGGCCATATAGCCGCCGCTGCCCTGGTTGAGATAGCGCGCGACCCGACCGATGGTCGTGATGCTGACCGAGGTGCGCTCGTGGATTTCGCGGTACGACCGCCCTTCCAGAAGGAAAGGAACCACCCGCCAGCGGTCCACCATGACTTCGATCTCTGCCGGGGTGCAGAGATCATGGAGGAACGCCCGCATCTCATCGACGCTTGAGAGCCCAAGCAGGGCCTCGCACAGGCTGGTTTCGGCCGAGTTGGCCGGCATTTCGGGGTCGATCGAGCGACGCTTCATAGTGTACTAACGCGTTAATACGATAACTCATCGTATCGCGACAACTTCGGTGTGGCAAGCGCCAGCGCGCGATTGCGCTTTTCTTCCATATACCGCGCTCGGGCCGGTCGACAAGATGGCCGTATTTCCTCCCTCGCGAGCCCATGCCAATGACGAGCACCGTGATCATTGCCGACGATCATCCGGTCGTCGTCGCGGGTGTCGAGACCATCCTGAAATCGCACCGCTACCAAGTGGTCGCGCGTGCCCACGATACCGACGCCCTCTTCGATGCCCTCACCGACCACCCCTGCGACGTCGTGGTCACCGACTTCTCCATGCCCGAAGGCAGCCAGCCGGACGGCATGCCCATGTTGCGCCGCATCCGCGCACTACGGCCGGACACCGGCATCGTCGTGCTGACCATGCTGTCCAACCCGGCCATCCTGCGCACCCTGCTCGACATGGGCGTGTCGGCCATCTTCGACAAACGGACCAGTCTCCGCGACATCCCCGTCGCCGTGCACGCGGCCGACGTCCGCCGCACCTACCTCAGCCCGGCTATCCGGCGACTATTCCATGCCGCGGATTGCGCCGAAAGCGCCGACGAACTCGCCACACGGCTGTCGCCACGCGAGGTGGAAGTGCTACGTGCCTATGCCCAGGGATACGGGCTGATGGATATCGCCGCCTCGATGGGGCGCAGCCTGAAAACGATCAGCCGGCAGAAGCGCTCGGCCATGGCCAAGCTGGGCCTCATCAACGATGCCCAGCTCTACCAGTATCTGGCCGGCATCCGCGCCGGCACGCTCGACGACTGGTCGCCGGCCATCGAGGCGGCGGCCAGCCTGCGGTTCTTCGCGCTCTGACGCCTGCTCAGGCGACCAGGCGGCCGGAGGCCACCAGTTCGCACACTAGGCGCACGTCGCCATCCATCGCACGGTCACGCTGCATGAAAGCGATATGTTCGCGCAGCGTGGCCAGGGCGGCACGGACGGCAACGCCGCCGTGGAAATCCTCGGCGCGCGCCAGTGCATCCATCAGCGCGCGCACTTCGGTCTCGAAGCGGGCGTAATGCGGGGAGTCGCTGCGCGGCGCGCCGTTGATCTTGGCCGCCAGGGCCTCCCAGTCGCCGCGGTGGGCCAGCGTACGCGCGGCGTTGAGCATGTCCTGGCGGTATTCCAGGGCCTGGGCGGCCGTGTACAGCTCCATCGCCAGCACGTGGCCGAGGTCCTCGGTCATTTCGAGCACATGACGTGCCTCGTTGGCGCCCATGGACACGTGGTCCTCGGCATTGGCACTGGTCGGCACTGAGTAGACCGACGCCGGGTGCGCGCGCGTGGCGAGATCGTTGACCAGGGCGGCCGCGGTGTACTGCACGATCATGAAGCCGGAGTCCGTGGCGTCCTCGTTGCCGATGAGGAAGGCCGGCAGGCCGTCGTTATTGGCCGGGTCGACCAGCTTCGCCGTGCGACGTTCGGAGATCGAGGCGAGCACGGGAATCGCCGCCTTCACGTAGCTCATGGCCAGCGCCAGCGGCATGCCGTGGAAATGGCCAGCCGAGATCACCTGATCCTCGATCACCTGGGCGTTCTCCGCATCGGGGAAGACCAGCGGGTTGTCGGTGACCGCATTCAGTTCGATATCGAACACACGGCAGGCCTGCTCCCAGGCATCGCGAACGGCACCATGCACCTGTGGCGCGCAACGCAGGCAATAAGCATCCTGCGGCTGGTGCTTCTTGCCGCCCTTGAACGGGAGGAAGCGCGAGTAGAACGCTTCCTTGCCATGGCGCTGGGTGGCCGGGACCCAGTCCCAGCTGATGTCGAACCGGTAAGCCTGGTCGGATGGCTCGGACCAGGCGTCGGCCAGCCAGGGCTTGAAGCGCGGCACCATGTGGTAGGCGATATCCGCAAGCGTGGAGCCTTCGAGAAGGCGGCTGATCCGCTTCGCGGTCTCGACCTGCCCCGGGTGCGGACGAAGGGCATGCACCTGTTCGGCGTAGGCGCCCTTGCGACCGGCGAAGGCGTCCAGCGTCATGGCGGCGGCCAGGTCGGCCGTCCGGATCAGCATGTCCATCGTGTCGAGCGCGAGGACGCCCGTGGCGAGCATCTGCGTGGTGCCGTTGTTCAGCGCCAGGCCTTCCTTGAAAGAAAGGCGCACCGGCTCGAGACCGGCCTTCGCCAGCGCCTGAGCGCCAGGCATGCGCACGCCTTCGTAGAACGCTTCGCCACCACCGAGCAGCACGATCGCCAGGTGCGACAGCGGCGCGAGGTCGCCACTGGCACCGACCGACCCCTTCTCCGGGATCACCGGGATGACGTTGCGGTTGAGCAGCTCGGCCAGGGCGCGCAGGGTTTCGACGCGGATGCCCGAATGCCCTTTCATCAAGGTATTCACGCGGATGGCGAGCATCGCACGCACCACGTCCTCGCCAAACGGCTTACCCACGCAAACGGCGTGGGTGATGATCAGGTTGTGCTGCAGTTCTTCCAGCAAGGTACCTTCGCGCGGCTCGGGATTGCCGCCCGGCAATTCGTCACGCACGCGGTGCGCGCCGAGCAGCTTGTCAGCATTGCTGCCGAAGCCCGTGGTCACGCCATAGATCGGCTCGCCACCGCCGACCTTCTCGGCAAGGAAGTCGGCGGCGCGCTTGACCTTGACGAGCTGTGCCTCGTCCAGACGGATGGTGGCGCCCTGGCGAGCGATGGCGGCGACCTGGCCGCGTGTGAGGCTACGCCCGTCGAGAAGGATGCTGCTGGTCATGGTGACTTAGGCCGTGCAAAAAGGGAGGTGGGGAGGGAGCGGCTCAGCGACCGATATCGGCCTGGGCGAGTTCGACGCGCAGTGCCTTCACCAGTTCCGTGCGGGGCACTTCGAACTGGTCCTCGCGGCGAAGGTCCTTCACCGTGACGACACCCTTGGCGATCTCGTCTTCGCCAAGCACGATGACGAAACGGATGCCGGCGCGGTCGGCGTACTTGAACTGCTTGCCCAGCTTGCTGCCTTCGAGGACGACCTCGGTGGCGATGCCGGCGTTACGCAGCTCGGTGGCGAGGGTCAGATAGGCCGGCAACTGGGCGGCGTCCATCTGGGTGACCAGCACGTCGACCGTGCTCTGCGCGGTCGAGATCAGGCCGGCGTCGCGCAGCTGCCAATACAGGCGAGTCAGGCCGATCGAGATACCCACGCCCGGCAGGTGCGACTTGGTGTACTGACCGGCCAGGTTCTCGTAACGACCGCCCGAGCAGATCGAGCCGATACCGGGATGATCGTTGAGCGTCGTCTCGTAGACGGTGCCCGTGTAGTAGTCCAGGCCGCGCGCGATGGAGAGGTTCAGGGCGAAATGCGTCTCCGGAACGTCGAAATCGCGGATCATCGCCAGAACCTCTTTCAGCTCGGCGCGCCCCTGTTCGAAGGTGGCCGAACCGGCGCCCAGGGCGTCGAGCTTGGCGAAGGCGTCATCCACCGATGTGGAGCGCACCTGCACGAAGGCGAGGATCTTGTCCGCCACTTCCGCGGAGAGGCCAAAGGCGTCGCCGGTGAGCGTCTCCCGCACGTAATCGGCGCCGCGCTTGTCGAGCTTGTCGACTTCGCGGAGCACCAGCATCTGCTGCTCGGCATCGCTGACGCCCAGGTTCTCGAAATAGCCGCGCATGAGCTTGCGGTTGTTGAGCTGGATGGTGAACGCGCCGATGTCGAGCTCGCGGAAGACGCTATAGATGACCGCCGGGATCTCGGCGTCATAACGGACCGACAGCGAATCCTTGCCGATCACGTCGATGTCGCACTGGTAAAACTCGCGGAAGCGGCCGCGCTGCGCGCGCTCGCCACGGTACACGCGCTGCATCTGGTAGCGGCGGAACGGGAAGCTGAGATCGTGCTCGTGCTCGGCCACGTAACGGGCCAGCGGCACCGTCAGGTCGAAACGCAGGGCCAGCTCGGGCACCCCACCCTTCTCCGTCGCCGCGCCTAGCGCACCGGTCGACTGGACGAAATACACCTGGCGCTCCGTCTCGCCACCGCTCTTGGTCAGCAGCACGTCGCTGTACTCGATCACGGGCGTTTCGATCGGCAGGAAGCCGAAGCGCTCGTAGTTACGCCGAATGGTGTCCAGCATGCGCTGGAACGCGATCTGGTCGAGCGGAAGGAGCTCGAGGACACCGGGCATGGTGCGGGCCGGGGTGAGTGCCATGCAATTCCTCTTCGGACAGGCTATACGGAGGCCGCCACGCGGCAGCCGCATAGATTAGCAGATGGCCGAGGGCGCCCCGGTGCAGAAGTCGTTCCGCGGGCATGTCGAGGCCGCCCGGCGGCGATTTGTAAAAAAGATGCGACGACCTGTTGCGAATCGGCAGGGTCATGGCTAATATACGCGGCTCCCGTCGGGGTGTAGCTCAGCCTGGTAGAGCGCTACGTTCGGGACGTAGAAGTCGCAGGTTCGAATCCTGTCTCCCCGACCAACGAATTCTGTTCGTTACAAAAACGCCGGCCTAGCGCCGGCGTTTTTGTTTTTGCTTTCCGTGGTCGAAACAGCCGTGGTGTGGTCAAGAAACAAGCCGTGGTCGAAACAAGCTTCACGGGGTGACCGAACAAGCGTCCGTAGAAGCCGATCCATCGGCGATACCTCCCCTGTGGGAGCCGCTTCAGCGGCGATGCCTCACCCTGTGGGAGCCGCTTCAGCGGCGATAGCTCGCTCGCCTCGCCCACCCCGAAAACCCCAATCCCAAAAACGCAAAACGCCCCGAAAGGGGCGTCTTGCGTAACTGGCGGAGAGTGAGGGATTCGAACCCTCGATAAGGCTTTTGACCCTATACTCCCTTAGCAGGGGAGCCCCTTCGGCCACTCGGGCAACTCTCCGTGAACGTTCGTCGTTGAGGAACGTGCCTTAACGAGCGAGCAAGGATACTGGTCCTTGCTTCAGCCGTAAAGAGCTTTACTGGTCCTGGTCGTCCCCGGTGTGGCCGGCAGGATCGTTCTCGTTCTTGATGCGCTGGTAAATCTCTTCGCGGTGGACCGCGACGTTTTTCGGTGCATTGATACCGATGCGCACCTGGTTACCTTTGACACCCAGAACAGTGACGGTCACCTCGTCGCCGATCATCAGGGTTTCACCGACCCGGCGGGTCAGAATCAGCATGATTGATACTCCATAAAATCAGGTATTGGCTTCCCCACCAACGACAACTCACCCCGAGTGCTTGCCGTCAATGGATCGACGTTTCGACCATCGAAGGCCGAACTGCCTTCCCCGGCTCTAGTTGTGTGTGTCGCTGACCAGCTGTCCTGCCATTTCGATCCCGAGGATCGATGCCGAAGAATGCATTCGGCATTCGGATCATACTAGCCGAGCCAAACCAGCGCGCGCAACGCACGGTACCGTGAAAGCCCGAAGCGGAACGCCTTTACGGCATGCCGCCGTTCACGCTGGCCGGTTTCGTTCAGTGCAACCGGGCCTCGACCCAGGCCGGGATGTCCGCAAGGATCTGCGGAAGCGTCGGCGCGTCCACGCCGCCGCCCTGTGCCATGTCCGGGCGACCGCCGCCCTTGCCGTCGATCCGCGAAGCCACCTCGGCCACCAGGTCGCCCGCCTTGACACGCCCGAGCGCCGTGCCGCCGACGCCGGCGACCAGCGAAACCCGACCATCCAGCGCGCCCGCGAGGATGATGGCGCAATCGCCGAGCTGTTGCTTAAGGACGTCGACGCTGTCGCGCAGCGACTTGGCGTCGAGACCTTCAATACGCGCGGCCACGACTTTGATACCGCCGACGTCGACCGCGGCAGTCGCCAGATCCGCCGATGCGGAACTGGCCGCCTTCGCCTTGAACGATTCGATCTCGCGTTCGAGTTTCTTCTGCTTGTCGAACAGCTGGCGAAGCTTTTCGACCACCTCGTCGCCGTTCGCGGCGAGCAGGCCGGACACTTCACCCAGCACGCGCTCTTCCTCGGCGACGCGAGCCAGCGCACCGGCACCCGTCACCGCTTCGATACGACGCACGCCGGCGGCAACGCCGGACTCCGAAACGATCTTGAACAGGCCGATGTCACCGGTACGCGACACATGCGTACCGCCGCAGAGTTCGGTAGAGAAGTCACCCATCTTCAGCACGCGGACTTCGGCGCCGTACTTCTCGCCGAACAGTGCCATCGCACCGAATTCGATCGCCTCATCGTAGCCCATGTTGTGTACTTCGGCCTGGTCGTTATGACGGACTTCGTCGTTGACCATGCGCTCGATCAGGGCGAGTTCTTCGGCCGTGACCGCCTTGAAATGCGAGAAGTCGAAACGCAGGCGTTCCGGTGCAACGAGCGATCCCTTCTGCGAGACGTGGTCGCCCAATACCGTGCGCAACGCGGCATGCAGCAGATGCGTCGCGGAGTGATTGAGCACCGTGGCCTGACGCTGCGATGCATCGACCGCCGCACCGACCACATCGCCCTTGTTGAGCGGCGCCGAGCCCTGCCAGCTGCCGAAGTGAGCGAAGAACGCACCGCCGACCTTCTGCGTGTCCTGCACCGCAAGGGCGCCGGACGGATTGCGGATCATGCCGGTATCGCCGACCTGGCCGCCGGACTCCGCGTAGAACGGCGTGCGATCGAGCAGGAGGAAGGCTTCTTCGCCATCGGCAAGCCGCTCGACGGCCTTGCCGTCACGCACGATGGCGACGACCTTCGCGTCGGCCAGTTCGAGCGAGTCGTAACCGGTAAAGAGGGTCGGCGACACGGCACTGGCGACGTCGGCCGGGAGCTGGGCCTTGCTGCCGAAGTTGCTGGCGGCGCGCGCACGCGCACGCTGCTCGCCCATGGACTGCTCGAAGCCGTCCATGTCGACGCTCATGCCGCGCTCGCGGGCGATATCCGCCGTGAGGTCGACCGGGAAGCCGTAGGTGTCGTACAGACGGAAAGCGTCGGCACCGGGAATGACCTGGCCGGACTTCGCCGCGATATCGTCGAACAGGCGCATGCCGTGCTCGAGCGTCTCGCCGAAGCGGTCTTCCTCGGTCTTCAGCGCCTGCTCCACGAAGGACTGCTTCTTCGCGATCTCCGGGTAGGCCTCGCCCATCTCGGCAACCAGCGGCGCAACCATCTTCCAGAAGAAGTCGCCGCGCACGCCGAGCATCCAGCCGTGGCGAAGCGCGCGCCGGATGATGCGACGGAGCACGTAGCCACGACCCTCGTTCGACGGCAGGACGCCATCGACGATGAGGAACGAACAGGCGCGGATGTGATCGGCGATGACGCGCAGCGACTTGTTCGACAGGTCCGCCGTGTTGGTGAGGCGCGAAGCCTCGGCGATCAGATGGGCGAACAGGTCGATCTCGTAGTTGGAGTGCACGTGCTGCAGGACGGCCGCCAGACGCTCCAGGCCCATGCCCGTGTCGACGCAGGGCGCCGGAAGCGGCGACAGCGTACCGTCCGGCGCGCGGTCGAACTGCATGAAGACGAGGTTCCAGATCTCGATGTAACGGTCACCGTCCTCGTCGGGCGAACCCGGGGGCCCGCCGGCGACGTCGGGGCCATGGTCGAAGAAGATCTCCGTGCACGGACCGCAGGGGCCGGTGTCGGCCATCTGCCAGAAGTTGTCGGAGGCGAAGGGCGCGCCCTTGTTGTCGCCGATGCGGACGATACGGTCCGCCGGGACGCCGACTTCCTTGTTCCAGATGTCGTAGGCCTCGTCGTCCGTGTGGTACACGGTCACCCACAGGCGATCAGCCGGCAGTTTGTAAACGCCGGTGAGCAATTCCCACGCGTAGCGGATGGCATCGCGCTTGAAGTAATCGCCGAAAGACCAGTTGCCCAGCATCTCGAAGAAGGTGTGATGACGGGCCGTGTAGCCCACTGCATCGAGATCGTTGTGCTTGCCGCCGGCGCGCAGGCAGCGCTGGACGTCGGCCGCGCGAACGTAACCCGGCTTCTCGCTGCCCAGGAACACGTTCTTGAAAGGAACCATGCCCGAGTTGGTGAACAACAGGGTGGGGTCGTTCGACGGCACCAGCGATGCCGACGGCACGATGGTATGGTCCTTGGAACGGAAGAAGTCGAGGAAGGTCGAGCGAATTTCGGCGGTTTTCATGAGCGATCGTGGCTTGGGAGCTGCGAGACAGGTCGCGGAGACGCTCCGTCCAGAATCAAGGCTCACTGCCTTCAATCGTCGTCGGTGTCTTCCGCATCGGCGTGGGTTAGAACACGTACTGTGGCGGCGGCGAAGCCTCGACGCAAGAGGAATTGCGCCCTTCGCACCCGTTCCGCGGGATCGGCCGAGGGCCCGCCATAACGTCGACGCAGCTGACCGGCGGCCAGATCCTGCCAATCGACGTCGGCGGACTCGATCAGTTCGCGGATCACGGCGTCCGTGATGCCCTGGCTACGTAGTTCGGCACGGATGCGGGCTGGCCCGTAGCCCTGCCCTATCCGGCTCCGCATGAGCGACGCGGCGAAGCGGTCGTCATCCTGGTAACCCTGGTCGCCGAGGCGGGCGACGGCATCGGTGGCCTCTTCACGAGCAAAACCGCCGCGATCAAGCTTCTGCCTGAGTTCGCGGCGGGAGTGCTCGCGCCGGGCCAGCAGCCCGAGCGCCTTGTCGTACGCGGTGCGGTTCGGACGATCGGCGCTGCCGTCGCCCTTCCCCGCGCCTTTATCAGACTTCCTCAAGCTCGTCGGCTTCCGTCGAGGCTTCGGCCTTCGGACCGGCCTTCACGAGCAGGCGCGAACGCAGTTCGGTGTCCACTTCATTGGCGATGGCCGGGTTGTCACGCAGGAACTGGCGGACGTTTTCCTTGCCTTGGCCGATGCGATCGCCCTTGTAGCTGTACCAGGCGCCCGACTTGTCGATCAGGTTCTCGCGCACGCCCAACTCGATGATCTCGCCTTCGCGCGAGGTACCTTCGCCGTAGAGGATCTCGAACTCGGCCTGACGGAACGGCGGCGCCACCTTGTTCTTCACGACCTTGACGCGGGTCTCCGAACCGATGACTTCGTCGCCCTTCTTGACCGCGCCGATACGGCGGATGTCGAGGCGGACCGAGGCATAGAACTTCAGCGCATTACCACCTGTGGTGGTTTCCGGGCTGCCGAACATCACGCCGATCTTCATGCGGATCTGGTTGATGAAGATGACGAGGCAGTTGGTCTTCTTGATGTTGGCGGTGAGCTTGCGCAGCGCCTGGCTCATGAGGCGGGCGTGCAGGCCGACGTGGGAGTCACCCATTTCGCCTTCGATTTCCGCCTTGGGAGTGAGCGCGGCGACCGAGTCGACCACGACCATGTCCACGGCACCCGAGCGCACGAGCATGTCGGCGATCTCGAGGGCCTGCTCGCCCGTATCCGGCTGGCTGACCAGGAGGTCGGCCACGTTCACGCCGAGCTTTTCGGCGTAGCTCGGGTCCAGCGCGTGCTCGGCATCCACGAAGGCCGCGGTGCCGCCGGCGCGCTGGCAGGACGCGATGGCCTGCAGGGTCAGCGTGGTTTTACCCGAGGATTCCGGACCGTAGATTTCGACGACGCGACCGCGTGGCAGGCCGCCGATACCGAGGGCGATGTCCAGGCCGAGCGACCCCGTCGAGATGGTGTCGATCGCATCGTCGGCACGGTCGCCAAGACGCATGACGGCGCCCTTGCCGAACTGCTTTTCAATCTGGCCGAGGGCACTCGCCAGCGCCTTGCGCTTATTGTCGTCCATCGTGATATCCGGGTCTCTTGTGTAGGTAAGTATCTTGCCCGACCGTGGTCTCAGGGACTGCGATCCGCAATCGCCAAGTGTGCCACAGGGGAACGGGGCTCAGCCTCTGAGCTCGAAGGCCATTCCAGCAAGCGCCTTGGCCACCGTCTGTCGGCGGACGGCCTCGCGGTCGCCCGAAAAATGGAAGAGCTCCGCGCGCGCATACCCACCCCGGCGCTTCCAGCCGATCCATACCGTGCCGACCGGCTTGTCGGGGGTGCCACCGGACGGGCCCGCGATACCCGTGACCGCCACAGCCACCCCCGCCCCGTAGCGAGCCAGCGCACCCGAGACCATCTCCAGCACGGTTTCCTCGCTGACGGCACCGGTCCGCTCCAGGGTTCGCGGATTGACCCCAAGCAGGGATTCCTTGGCGCTATAGCTATATGTAACGACTCCCGCCTCGAACCATGCCGAGCTGCCGGCCAGATCGGTGAGGGTTTTGGCGATCCAGCCGCCGGTGCACGACTCGGCCGTCGCGACCATGACTCGCTTTTCCTGAGCGGCGGCAGCGACGTCCTGGGCCAGCGCCACGAGATCGGCGTCGGAGGGAATGGCGGGCGAATCCATGGGCGGGTCCTGTGGGGAAAGGGAGAGGTTCTACTCCCGGGGGCCGCCTCTGTCGATGCAATAGCAGCCGCACCGCAAGCAATTTGAGAAAAGTTCGATGGGAGCGCGGATTGTCGCGGCGCAAGCCGCCCGCTAACATGACAATCCAATAGTGCGATTGTTTTGCTACTCATGATTGCCATTAGCTGACGGTCGTCACTCCCAGACGCAACATCCGCACGATGGCGGGCACGCGAGCGAGTCCGCGTGGCCGACGAGGCGTGCACCTACCGAGTGTGTTTAGCGAGGGCCACTGATCCGCATGGACCCCGTTCAGTCACTATTTCTTCCAGCAAACCCATCACGCCGAGGAAACGCATCGATGGTCGTCCGCAACACGCTGAAAACAGCGAGGTGTCTCATCCCTGAAACGGAGGAATGACAACTTAAGAGCCGGGAGGTTGAGGCGGAACTGGTTTCAACCGCAACATTCACGAGCCTTACACATTTCCGGCATTTGAGTGCGCGAATGCACACTTGTGCAGTGATGCACGTCGCGCCGCAGCCCGTTTCACGCACGTTACATGCCAAAAATGTGTGACAAAGTCCTCAAAATCACGCACATGCACTACTAGTCAGAAAATTCGTGTTGCGTTATCTTTACGTCGCGGACAGGGATCCGCAAAAGGGGTGGGGAACACCAGCCGGTAAGACGCAACCATAAGTGGGCGACGCTTTTGTCGCTCCCGGTACGCGCGGCCATTCTTCGCTGGCACGTTATGCAAGGGCGCAACTGCGCTCGTACAGGATGTTGTATGGATGATTTGCATGTCGCTCGGGGCCAGTTGGCCCGCCGTTCCAGGAAGTTCCAGGGGTACCGCTCAAGCCGCGCGTCTCACGCGGTGGCGCGCCCACAGATCGCCAGCCGATTCGCTCCCCGGCTGGCGACCCTGCATATTTCGTAGCGCTACACCGCTCCGGCTTCGCCTTCCGGCGACGAGCCGCGGTGTTTGTTGCCTACGTTTTTCTCTTCGTTTTCGACGACTTACGAGCCAAGCGTGAATAGAACCCTGAACCCCCTCGCCCTCGGCCTTGTTTCGGCACTCGCCATGCTTCTTTCCGCCTGCGGCACACCCGCGGCCAAGGACTTCGGTGGCAGCTGGAAGCCGGTCAACAAGTACGACGACAAAGTGGTGGAGATTCCGCTGGCCCTGCCATACACCTACTACGCCGCACCGATGGACGGCACGTTGAAAACGATGCTGACCCGGTGGACGAAAGACACGGGACTGAAGCTCGCCTACCGCCTGCGCTCCGACTTCAGCCTCACGCGCGCCGCGTCGGGCATCCACACCACGGAGCTGCGCGACGCCACGGCCCAGTTGAGCGCGATCTACGGGGCACAAGGCGTCGCTGTCACCGTCAATGGTTCGGAGCTTGTCGTCGAGGAAGTCAGCGCCAGCATCGCGCCCGCACCTGCGCCGAAGCCATCCACGGCAGCGGTCGCTGCACCGGTCACACCCCGTGCCACGACCGCCGTCAGCCCCGAACCCATGCCTGCCTCCGCCCAAGCGACCGACGAACATGTCGCCGCGAACGCGGACGCCAAGTAAGCGACGATAGGACAGGCACCCCATGCTCAAGAAGAAAAGTTCGCCTAAGATCGACCAGGCCGTTGCAGAGAGCGTGAGCTTCGAAGTCACTGTGGCCGACCTGGCCAAGCGCAGCGAAAAACGCGCGTGGATCGTCGCCATCTGCTCGCTCGCCGTTTCGGTGATGCTCGGCGGCACCATCTACTACATGATGCCGATGAAGGAGAAGGTTCCGTACCTCATCCTTGCCGACGCGTACTCGGGAACGAGTTCCCTGTCCCGCCTCAGCGACGACGTGGTGAATCGCCAGATCACGTCGAGCGAGGCGGTCAACCGCAGCAATGTCGCGCACTTCGTGCTTGCTCGCGAAGCCTATGACCTTGCGCTGACCAATCTCCGCGACTGGCCGACCGTCCTGACGATGGCCGCGCCGGATGTCGCGCAGTCGTACATGAATCTGCATGCGGCCAATAACGAGCAGAGCCCTTACAAGATCTACGGGAAGTCTCGCGCGATCCGGGTGAAGATCCTCAGTATCTCGCTGATCGGTGGCGAGAACGGCCAGACGCCGAAGGGCGCGACGGTTCGTTTCCAGCGCAATGTTTTCGACAAGGTCAACGGGTCGACATATCCACTCGACAACAAGATCGCCACGATCTCGTTCACGTACAAGCCCAACCTGCGCATGGACGACCAGAACCGGATCGAGAATCCCTTGGGCTTTCAGGTGACGGGCTATCGCGTAGATAACGACTACGGCTCGCTCCCGCCGGCCGAATCGACCGATCCGAATGCTCCCGTGAACCCCGCCGCAGCCAATCCTGCCGTTGCCGTACCGGTCCAAGGCGCTGTCGGCGCGCCAGCCACGGGTACGCCGACACCCGGCGCACCCGTGCAGCAGACAGTGGCACCCGGTGGATACGCCCCGCAGGCACCGGCTGCCGCGCCAGGCCAGGCCCCGCAGGCCCAGGCCATCCCGCTCCAGCAGTCGGTCGGTATTCCGCCCTCGCCCATTCCGTCCGAAGGGGCGTACGCCACGCAACCACAGGTGGCGGCTCCGGCTGCTCCGTATCCACAGGCCGCTTCGCCCGCGGCCCGTCCCGTGACCCGCGCCGCCAATGGAGGGCGCCGTTAAATGAACCGTTCCAGCAAGCTGAACTTGGCCTGCAGCCTGGGTATCGCTCTTTCGGGGGTACTGACCGCAGCCTATGCGGAAACCGTCCCGACCACGATACCCGTGCCATCCCCCACGGGAACCTCGATCGCCGTGCAACCGTATGAGTACCAGCCCGACCGTATCTACACGGTACGGACGGGTCTCGGCATCACTACGCAGATCGAACTCAGTCCCAATGAAAAAATCCTCGACTACAGCACCGGCTTCAGCAGCGGGTGGGATTTGACCCGTCGCGACAACGTCTTCTACATCAAGCCGAAGAACGTCGACGTCGACACCAACATGATGATCCGCACGGCAACGCACTCCTACATCCTGGAGTTGAAAGTCGTTGCCACGGATTGGAAGACCCTGGACCAGGCCCGTCGCGCCGGCGTGCAATACAAGGTGACCTTCACCTACCCCGCCGACACGAGCTTCATGAGCGAGTCGAAGAAGGTCGAAGAAACGCCCGAGCTCGACACGGACCTGGTAAAGGGCCGTGACTACAACTTCGACTACGACTTCTCCAAGTCGCGCAAGGTGGCTCCCTGGCTGGTACCGATCAACGTCTATGACGATGGCCGCTTTACGTACATCAAGATGCCGGACCTCAAACAGTTTCCGACGGGTAACTTCCCGACGATCTACATGCGCGAAAAAGAACACGGAGAGGACTCGGTAGTGAACACCACCGTGGAAGGCAACACTATCGTTGTCCATGGCACGTACAACTACCTGGTTATTCGTCACGACGACAATGTCGTGGGCCTGCGAAGGAACACAAAGAAGTGAGCCCGAACAATCCCTATCAGCCGGACGACGAGTCGAACGGCGGCAACCATGTTCCGCCACCGGGCGACCATCACGCCGGTGAGCGCGACCCGCTGGCCAGCAATCCGTATTCGAACCAGCAGCGCCAGGCGCAACAGCCCGATCTGGATGGCGCCGCCCCGCAGCTGACGTCGAACGACATGCGGCGCATGAATCGCAGCGCGCTCGGCCTGCTCGCCGGTATCGTCGTGCTGCTCGTTGTCGTCGCGTTCTGGCTGTTCCACAGCTCCGGTTCGAACGATAAACCGACCAACAAGCCGCGCGAAGAAACCGTCTCGGTTCCGGATGCACCGACGAGCCCGTTCACGCCGTCGGTGACGACGCCGGAACCGCGCGCGATCACGCTCGCCCCGCAGCTCCCGCCGCAGACGCCGGAGGCGCCGCCGATCCCGGTCCAGCAAATGCCGGCCGGGCCGCATATTCCTACGCTGCTCGAGCGCCGCATTGCGGCGGCGAACGGCAATGGCGGCGGCCCGCAGAGTGCCACCGATGCCGCCATTCAAGCGGGCTTCTCTCCGGTGCCCAGTGCCGGGGGCCCGGGTGGTGCGGGTCCCGGAGGCGGATTCCCGGGCATGGGTGGTGGTGGCGGCCCGATGAATCCGCTCGCCAACTCCGCCTATTCCGCGAAGGACCTGCCGGAAGTCTCGAGTGCGACGCCCTTGCAGCACCCCGACACCCTCATGCTGCGCGGCACCTTCATCCGCTGCGTCCTCGAGACCCGCATCATCACGGACATTCCCGGTTTCACCTCGTGCGTCGTGACCGAGCCCGTCTACTCGTTCACCGGCAAGCGCCTTCTTCTGCCGAAGGGCTCAAAGGTGATGGGCAAGTACGAGATGGAGCCGAATGGTCCGCGCGTTGCTGTCATCTGGGACCGCATCGTCACGCCGACCGGTATCGATGTGAACATGGCCAGCCCGGGTATCGACACCCTGGGTGGCGCGGGTCACCCGGGCCATTACAACGCGCATTGGGGTAGCCGCATCGGCGCCGCGATGCTGATAAGCCTGCTCAGCGATGCCTTCAAGTACGAAGCAGCCGAGCACGGCCCGCGCCAGACGGAGATCAGCAACGGCGTGGTGACGCAGAGCCCGTTTGAAAGCAACACGGCGGACACCGTGCAGCAACTCGCAAACCAGGCCGTCCAGCGCCAGGCGAACCGCCCGGCAACCGTGACGATCAATCAGGGCACCGTGCTCGCGATCTACGTCGCCAAGGACGTCGATTTCACTGGCGTGGTAGCGAGGTACTGAGACGACTATGGATGACGGCGCACTGGCATCGATAGGCAATGATTTCCTGGACTACCAGTACGAAGTGCTGGGCGTGAAGGACTTTCTTGCCTCCTCGGATGTCACCGAAATCTGCATCAACCGTCCCGGCGAGCTCTATCTGGAGCGCCGGGGTGGCTGGCAGCGCGTCGAAGTGCCGTCGCTAACGTTCGAGCGTGCACGCCAGTTCTGTACCGCTGTCGTCAACGAGAGCAATACAGGCCAGCGCATCACCGATACCGATCCTGTCGTGTCGCTGACCTTTCCGACTGGGCAACGCGCGCAGTTCGTCATACCGCCAGCTTGCGAAGCGGGACGCGTGTCGATCACGATTCGCCTCCCGTCCAAGGAGACGCGCACCCTCGCCCAGTACAGCGAGGACGGGTTCTTCAATGAGATCCTCGAAGGCGCGAACACGATCAGTCAGGCCGACAAGGAACTGCTTGAACTGCGCTCCGAGCGCCGCTACGCGGACTTCTTCCGCCACGCGGTGCTCAACAAGAAGAACATCGTGGTTTCCGGCGCGACCGGCAGTGGCAAGACCACCTTCATGAAGTCGCTGGTGCACCATATTCCCGACAACGAGCGGCTGGTCACGATCGAGGATGCACGCGAACTGTTCATCGACCAGCCGAACGTCGTGCACCTGATCTACTCCAAGGGCGGCCAAAGCGCCGCCAATGTGACGGCAAAGAGCTGCATGGAAGCCTGCCTTCGCATGAAGCCCGACAGGATCATCCTGGCCGAGCTGCGCGGCGATGAGTCGTTCTACTTCATCCGAAATTGCGCATCGGGCCACCCCGGGTCGATCACAAGCTGCCACGCAGGCAGTGTCGAACAGACCTGGGACCAGTTGGCGCTCATGGTGAAGGCATCCACGGAAGGCGCTGGACTGGAGTTCGCGACGATCAAACGCCTGCTGATGTTGACGATCGACATCGTCGTTCACATCAAGGCGCACGCAGGCCGGCGATACATCACCGGCATCGATTTCAACCCGGCTCGCGCATTGGGTGCGGACGGGGGGTAACGCTTACACGTACATCGGTCATCAAACAGGAGCTTCAAAGGTGGTACCAGGAATGGAAATGATGGGCTGTCAGAACCTTGCCGTACCGGCCGAGGTGATGCAGCACGTCGTCAACGTGGAGTCGAGCCGGAACCCATACGCCATCGGCGTGGTGGGCGGCCAGCTCGTGCGCCAGCCGCAGAACCTTCCTGAAGCCGTCGCCACCGTTCGCATGCTCGAGAAGAATGGCTACAACTATTCGCTGGGTGTCGCCCAGGTGAATCGGGCCAATCTCGGTAAGTACGGCCTCGATAGTTATGAAAAGGCATTCGAGTACTGCCCCAACCTCAACGCCGGTGCGCAGATTCTCGCCCAGTGCTACGCCAGTGCCGGCAAGGATTGGGGCAAAGCCTTCAGCTGCTACTACTCCGGCAATTTCACCACCGGCTACCAGGATGGTTACGTCCAGCGCGTCTTCAATTCGATGGCGAAGAGCGGCACGTTCGCCGGTGCGCAGGCCATTCCACTCGAAGCAACGAAGATCCCCGTGCGGGTCGTGAGCGTTGGAAACGGTGTGACCGGCATTACTACGGATGGCCCTGCTTATCGTGTGGCGATGCGTCGCGTCGTCGACGCGGCTGCCGCCTCGGTGATAGGGCCGGCCGTGGCTTCGGCAACGGGCAAGGGCACGATGCTGGCGCAGGCGCAGAGCCTGCCCGTGCAGACGTTGCCAGCCGGTGTGGTCCCGGTCACCAACCCGGCACTCACGCCGACGCCCCAAGCACCGCTTGGGCCGATTCAGACCGATGCCGCCACCGCCGCTGCGATGTCCCAGGTGGGCGCCCGCCTCCCCCAGGTCGACCTGACCAACCAACCGGGACGGATTCGAACCGATCCCAGCACCGCGGCTGTCATGTCGCAGATAGGCGTGTCGGCCAATGCGACCGGCAGCGCTCCCGCGCAGGCCCCGCAACCGACTGGCGATCCCAACATTTTTGTACCCCAGGTACGCGGTCCTCGTGATGCCGCGCCTACCCAGGGCACGGCAACTCCCGTCGTCCAGCCTGGCCCGCGCCAGGATCCGGCCGACCTGCGCAACGGAGGCAGCGATGGCGCCTTCGTGTTCTGACCGCATGCCACCCCTACGCGTGACGGAGTCCCTGCCTCGTCACGTCGGCCTTCGGGCCATTGCAACCCGGGTCCGCGCCGCGGCCCCGGCCTTCGTCCGGCGGCATTTCGCCGTCAATATCCGCACTGTAAAGAGGAACCTCGTGATGGCCCTGCCCTCCCTGTCCAAGGCGTTTGCCACGTCCAAGAAGCCGCTGATGAACGCTATCGGCACGTTCGCCCTTGTGGCCGCCCTGATGATCCCGAGTCTCGCGCTCGCGCAGGTCGGCGAGACCGGTACCAAGGTGTGCGGCTTCTTCCAGGACATCAACTCACTGCTCAATGCCGCGTCCATCGTCGTCGTGACCATCGCTGTCATCTTCTCCGGTTACGGCATCGCCTTCGCGCACAAGCGCATCGCCGATGTGGCTCCGGCCCTGATCGGCGGCGTGATGATCGGCGCAGCGGCGCAGGTCGCCAAGATGGTCGTAGGCGGCAACGGTAGCGGCAGTGGCGCCACGGCCTGCACCCAGAGCAGCGGCGGCAGCGCGACCTCGTTCATGATCGACGCGATCAACGTCGCCATGCACCTCATGCATATCCATGCATAAGAACGCGCTGTTTCGCGGCTGCACCCGACCGCCCATGTTCATGGGCGTGCCCTATATCCCGTTCTTCATGGGTGCGGGCACGGGTCTGTTGTTGGCGATGTACTTCAACTTCTGGTTCCTGCTGCTCATTCCCGTCTCGATCTTCGTGATGCGCCAGATGGCGCGTCGCGACGAAATGATCTTCCGGCTGCTCGCCCTGCGGCTGAGATTCAAGACGCTGGTACGGAATGTGCCTGAGCACGACGGAATGTGGGTGTTCACGCCGAACAACTACCGCGACGCGTCCAAGGAAAAGAAACGCAAGTAAGGACTGCCGCCCTGGCACACCGTGCCAGGGCCTTCCCGTTCAACCGGTATCGACGACCATGTTCACTCCAGACGCTCCGATCTCAACGCACATCGCCCTATCCACCCACGTCTCGCCTTCGGTGGTGAAGACGAGGGGTGGCGACTTTCTGTTGACCTGGCGTCTCGGGGGGCTGCCCTTCGTTGGCCGCGAGGAATGGGAACTGGAGCACCGTCACAACAGTTTCAACCGGATGCTGCAGACGCTCCGCGCGCCCGACTACACCAATGTCGCATTTTGGGTACACGATATCCGTCGCCGCCGCGGCATCCGCAATAAGGCTAAGTTTGGCGAAGCATTCAACCAGACGCTGTCGGACGCGTACTACGAGGCGCTGTCCACGCAGAAACTGATGCAGAACGAGCTTTACCTCACGATGATTTACCGTCCGATCGTGCAAGGAAAGGCGTTTGCCGAGAAGAGCGCCGACGTGAGCCGACTCGAGGCCGAGCAGGCCCAGGCGATCACGCAGGTGCTCGAACTCGCGGGCAACATCGAGGCGGTACTGAAGGACTATGCGCCTACGCGCCTGGGCATGTACGAGGCCGAGAACGGCGTCGTCTTTTCCGAGGTACTCGAGCTCTTCGGTTTTATCCTCAATCGCATCGACGAACCCGTGCCCGTGCTCAAGGCACCGGTCTACGACTATCTTCCCGTCAGTCGCCAACGCTTTTCGGCAAAGACAGGCGACTTCGTGCTAACCACGCCCAACGGCGTCAACCATTTCGGCGCCATCCTCAACCTCAAGGAATACGTGGACGCCACGTATCCGGGCATTCTGAACGGCCTGAAGTTCCTCGATTTCGAGTATGTCGTCACTCATTCGTTCACCCCCATGGGGCGACAGGACGCGCTCAAGGCACTCGATCGCACCAAGGGCATGATGGTCTCCTCCGGCGACAAGGCGGTCAGCCAGATCATCGAACTCGATCACGCCATGGACCAGTTGGCCTCGGGCAACTTCGTTCTGGGCGAGTACCACTTCACCATCGCGATCTATGCGCCGACCCAGGACGCGTTGTCACAGCAAATCGCCACGACACGTGCGGAACTCTCGAATGCCGGTTTCGTCACGGTAAAAGAAGATCTCGCCGTTACCTCGGCTTTCTACGCCCAGTTCCCGGGCAACTGGAAATACCGCACGCGCCTGGCCAACGTCAGCTCGCTCAACTTCCTCGGCCTCTCGCCGCTGCACAACTTCGCAACCGGCAAGAAAGACCAGAACCCCTGGGGCGACTGCGTCACCACCCTGCAGACCACGAACGGTCAGCCGTACTACTTCAACTTCCACGCCACCCACCCTGCGGAGAACTCGCTGGGCGAGAAGGCGATCGCGAATACCATGGTCATCGGCAAGTCCGGTACCGGTAAGACCGCGCTGATCAACTTCCTGCTCAGCCAGGTGCAGAAGCTCAACCCGTCGCCCACCATCTTCTTCTTCGACAAAGATCGCGGCGCAGAGATCTTCGTTCGCGCCTGCGGCGGCAACTATCTCGCCCTGGAGAACGGCAAGCCGACCGGCTTCAACCCATTCCAGTGCGAGCGCACCGAAGAGAACGTGCAGTTCCTCGGCAACCTGATCAAGGTACTCGCCGGCAAGAGCGTCTACAGCTCACGCGAGGAAGAAGACATCTTCCGTGCCGTGGAGAGCATGCTCGATACGCCGATGCACCTGCGCAACATGACCAACTTTCAGAAGAGCCTGCCGAATCTCGGCGACGACGGTATCTTCATCCGCATGCGCAAGTGGACCGCAGGCAACGCGCTTGGCTGGGTATTCGACAATCCGCGTGACACCGTCGACCTCAGCAAGGCCAACATCATCGGCTTTGACTATACGGACATCATCGACAATCCCGAAGTCCGTGCTCCGGTCATCAACTACCTCCTGCACCGGCTGGAGGAACTGATCGACGGCCGCCGGCTGATCTACGTCATGGACGAATTCTGGAAGATCCTCGACGGCAAGGGTGGGCTGAAGGAGTTTGCCAAGAACAAGCAGAAGACCATCCGTAAGCAAAACGGTATGGGCATCTTCGCCACCCAGAGCCCGGAAGATGCGCTGGCCAGCGACATCGCTTCCGCACTGGTGGAGCAGACCGCCACGATGATCCTGCTGCCGAACCCCAACGCCAGTCGCGAAGACTACGTCGAGGGTCTGAAGCTGACCGACGCCGAGTACAACGTGGTCGTCAGCCTTGACGAGCGCTCGCGCTGCTTCCTGGTCAAGCAAGGCCATGGCTCTGCGGTCTGCCAGCTCAACCTGCGCGGCATGGACGATGCCCTGGCAGTCATCTCTGCCTCCACGGACAACATCGAGATCATGCACGAGGTGCTGCAGGCGCGCGCGGAGGCCGAAGGCGTCTCCACCGACGCGCTGCGGCCCGAGCAGTGGCTCGAAATGTTCTACGAACATCGCAAGGGCAGCGGCAAGGGGCCCTCGAACCCCACCCCGAACAAATCGAAGCGGGCCGCCTGACCCATGAACGTGCTTCCGGAGAACCACATGGATATCGACATTTCGAAGAAGCGGCCTTGGCTGCGGCGTGCATTCATTACCACGGTTGCCGTTGGTGCGACGTTGGCAGCGGGCAGCTTCACGACTCCGGTGCATGCGCAGTGGATCGTCAACGACCCACTGGTTGCTGGGAACGATCTCGTTGAATTTGGTAAGGACCTCGAACGCTGGGGTGAAACCTACTCCCATATTCAAGCTACCGTCGCCTTCTGGCAGCAACAGCTGGTTCAGATCCAGAGCCTGCAGTTCAAACTCTTTCAAATGAAGCAACAGTTCCCGAAACTCCCCGATGACTACGGCGTCGCCGCGAATTGCCCCGGAGCATCACTCTTCAGTGGTGACATCACCAGCGCACTGGCGAACTTCGCATCCAGCCAATTGACTGGCGGAGACGTGACGACGCAGCAGCGCGACGTTTGCGTGCTGCTGCAGATGACCAAGAACCAGAAGTACGAAGCGACGCGACTTTATCTGCAGCAACTTGACGCGCAGACGTCGTCACTGGCGCAACTAGCCCTCCTTCGTGTGACTCAGGTCAGTGAGTCGCCGGGCAAGCTGTCGTCATACGCCGCGGACACTGGCAAATACACCGCCGACATGATGCAGGCACGTGAGACATGGCAGTCCAACGAGCAACAGCTCGACGCACAGATCGGAATGCTTGAGCGGCGGCAGCAGGTCCTTTCCCGCCAGGCGATCAATGGCAGCAACGACATCCTGGGCAACCTGGTGAACATGGCTGCCCTCAAAGCGGCTTTCTCGCTGTGAAAATGCCGGCATCCTCCGCCCCGCGTGAGCGGAACGACGTTCACCTTGGTCATCGCATCTCTTCTGCGATGACATGGAACAAGTGACACATGTCTGATATCGCCAGTTACGTCTACTTCCAACTCGTCTACAAGTACCTGCAGACGAAGATCAATACGTTCGGCATGGACCTCATGCACCGGATGATGACCTGGGCTGCCACGATCGCCCTGACTCTCGTCACCCTATGGATCCTGATCCAGGGGTTTCGGATCATGACGGGCCGCTCGCAGGCACCGCTGATGGAAATGGTCATCAACATGGGCCGAATCGTCGTGATCGTGGCTGCCGCGACGACGATGGCGGTCACCAGCACCGACTTGAACGACTTCCTCACCACGCAGATGGACCAGGAAGTCCATTACCTGTTCACGGGTAACAAGAACGAAACGACCGCGAGCGCCATCGACCAGAACCTCGCCTATACCCAGCTCGCGCTCGCTTCCATCGACTCGGTACAAGTGATCGAAACTGACCCGGAAATGATCGCGAAGAAGGAGCGCACGTCGCTCATGGCCACGATCGGCACGGCAAGCCCGCCGATGGCCGCGGGTGCGATGCTGCTGCTCTACCAGTTCGCTATGGCACTGTTCATCGGTCTTGGGCCACTGTTTATCCTGTGCCTCATTTTTGACCAAACCAAAGATCTCTTTCGGCGCTGGCTTATGTACGGTATCGGCACGATTTTCTCCATGGCGCTTCTCAGCGCGGTCGCCAGCATGGTTCTCGACCTCACGCTTCGGATCAGTGGTGCGATGTGGGGCGCGAAGATCGTCAACAACCTGCTCAGCCCCGGCACCGAGGGCCTGAGCAGTACCGCCATTCAGCAAGGCGGCATCGGCTTGCTCTTGAGTCTGCTGATCGTGTCGGTACCGCCGATGGCCGCGATGTTCTTCCAGGGTACGTTGGGCAGTGCGATCACCTATTCCGTGTTCCAGGGTGCTGGTGGCAGACCTGGGCCACAGGGCCAGCCACCGGGGATGGCATATGCGCCGCAGCAGCGTGTCGGGCACGATGCTGGGAACCAAGTAGCGACCAACTACGGTTCGCGACTTTCCGGTCAACAGCAGCCGGTGCAGAACGAAGCCGTCAAGAAGTTGTCCTGAGGACCCATCGTGAAGTACTTCATAACGCTGTGCCTAATCCTTCTCTCGCTTACTGCCGGCCAGGCTCGCGCCGAGGGCGGATGTCCTCCGGGGCAGTACCCGCAGCAGGGGCAAGGGTGGCAGACCTGCGTCCCTATTCCTGGATACAACCAGGGCCAGGATCAAGTCACACCACCACCCCTCTGGCAGTCACGCTGGCAGGCAATATCTACCGACGTCGACAAAGCCGTACTCGGAAAGTCGATAGATACTGCTACACAGAAAGACGCAGAGAAACTTGCACTTCAAGACTGTCAAACGCAGGGTGGAACCAACTGCAAGATAGCAATATCGTACGGAAATGGGTGTGTCGCGCTCGCAGCCGGAGACGTCCTTGTCTCGACAGGATCAGGCGCGTCGAAACCCGAAGCAGAACAGAGAGCCATTGGAAAGTGCGCTACAGGGGCGAAGGACTGCCGCGTGTACTACTCGGCATGTAGCCCGCCAGTTCGCATCCAATAGCGATCTCAGGAGCAATCACATGCCGCTACAGTCATCGGAGGAAGCGACGATCAACGCTCAGAGCGATGAATCCAGGATCAAGCCCGAAAGTCGCTAGGGAGACCCTCGTATCGAACGGTGCTGGCGATACGAAGCTCGACGCGGAACGCGAGGCGTTGTTTTCTGCTTTGCCCCATTGCCACATATGCGGAAGGCGGCTGTCCTTCTGGCCAAGTCCCTCAGCTGGGGCAACGGTGGCAAACCCGCATGCCGATTCCGCGATATGCCCCAGGAGCGGCTTCACCGCACGATGCCGAGGATCCTGGTTCGATCTCCAGCCAGACCTGACTACCACCCCAACTCGACCGCGACGCCATTGGACCTACAACGCAACGAACTTGCGCCTTCACCAAAGGAACTACGATGAAGACTGCCTTTCTATTCGCCTTGCTTTTCGGCCTGAGCGCGGGAATTGCCGCGACCGAATTCATTCCGTACTACGGCAACAATCCGTTTCTGTTCTGCCAGTACGGCGTGCCCGAGGACTGCTGGGTGCCAAAGCACAAAGAAACCGGTGAATATCGAGTCACGAACCGCAAGTGTTTCAAGCGGCCGTCGGCAAATCTCTACTCGCGCGTTTGCAAGCAAGCCTTCCCGAACGGCGCGGTCGACCGTTCGGCACCCGGTGAGGCTAAGCCGGTGAACTCGGGCTCGACGAATCAGTACAGCACCACCGATCCGAACGCCACGGCGAATTTGCCACGTCCCGTCGTTCGCACGGTAGCGCGCGATCCGGCTGACGCGAGCCCCTAACTGGCGCGGCGAGCGAACCTTGGCACGAGACATCGGCAAATTCATGAAGATTGGTCATCCGCTACGCTTGCTCTTGCTCTTGCTCGCTGGCCTGGGCGTCGTTGGCGCCGCGAGCGCGCAAAGTGCCAACCCGTATGCAAGACACCAAACTGCCCCGATTGCCGTCGCGCCGGCCAAAGGAAACGCCATGGACGATCTGACCGCACTTACGACCGGCGGGGCAAAGGTTATCGAGTCGGTAAAAGGCGATCTGACCGGAGACGGCCGCGGCGGTGTGCTTCTGGTGCTCGATTCACCGCTGGCCGGTCAGGAGACGTTGGGCCAGGGCCGGCCTCGGAATGTCGTTCTCCTGGTACGCGACGGAACGGGAACGTTCCGTCGGGTCTCATCGAATGATCGCATCGTGCCTTGCTCCACCTGCGGGGGCTTGGCCGGTGATCCCTACGCCTACTCAAGAATCGGCAAGGGCCAGTTCACGGTCGTTGTCGGCGGCGGGAGCCGCGAGCGCTGGACGGATGAATACACCTTCACGTATCAAGATACCAAGCGCGACTGGTTCATCTCGTCGGTGATGCGCCGGGTTGTCGATACCGAAACGGATAAGGAAAAGCACGTCGACCTGTCTGCAAAGGAACTCGGCACAGTACCCTTCTCCGACTTCGATCCGAGCAAGCTTCCGGAAGTGACGTTGCCCTGATGCAGGGCGTGCAACACCCCCGCCCGGATGGCGGGTTCGGCCAGCAGGAGGCAAAGCCGCCCGATCATCAAACAGGAGTTACACATGACGATTGACCGTTCCAAGCCGGCGTTTGCCGGCATCGTGCCACCGCGCCCGTCGCCCCGGATCAGCGCGCTCGTGCTCGCGGGTGTCATGGCCATTCAGTTGGGCGCCCCTCCCCTTCGTGCGCATGCTTCCGAAGCCTCGCCTGCTGCGACCAGGCAGCCGGCCACTGCGAAGCTACCGAAGGGATTCACCGCATACGGCTCCGCCCCTATCGAGGGCGGCGAGTGCATCGCCGGAAACGTCACCGAGGAAGGTCTGGACGGACGCGCCTTCGTTTACGTCAAGGACGCCAGGACACAGCAACCGCGCTGGGTCGCGGCCATTCCGCTACGGTCGGACTGGTACCAGAATCGCGCCACGCATTGTTTCGCCATGGGCGGATCGCTATTCGTCCTGGTACAGAGCGATACCAGTCAGCGGTCGTCGATCTCGCAGACGCTGCTGAACGTGGTGGAGCTTTCTCCCGCGACCGGGAGGATCCTCGCCAACCAGGATGCGGACGTTCCAGGTGTTGACGCTGGCTACTCGTCGTGGGTCGACAAGGGCAACGAGGGTTTCCATGAGGACAAGGGCCAGATCAAGATATCCGGCCAGTACTTCCTCATGAACGACCCCAATAAGAGGATCCCGTTCACGGCGACCCTCCCCGCCCATGCGTCGAAGTAACCACAAGGACCGTAGCCATGACGACACCACAACAACGATTCATTGCCGACATCTATCCCTCCGTACGCAAGGTCGCCGACGAGACCGGCGTATCTGCGGAACTCCTTCTCGCGCAAGCCGCGGCGGAGACGGGCTGGGGCCAGAAGGTTCTGCACGGTACGAACAATCTCTACAACATCAAGGCCGACCCCAGCTGGCACGGCGAGTCGAAGACATTCGAAGTACCGGAATTCAGAAACCGGCATAAGGTGATGGAAGACGCCAAGTTCCGCGTCTACGACTCCTATGAGGATTCGATCAAGGACCGGATCAAGTTCGTCCAGGAAAACCCCACGTACGCGAAGCACGGGCTGCTCGATCCCGGCGTCAAAGGCAATCTCGTCAAGGAAGCCCAAGCCCTGCAGGCGGCTGGCTATGCCACCGACCCCGACTACGCCAAAAACCTCATCGATATCGCTAACGGACCGACCATGCGCAAAGGCATCGCCCTGGCCGAAGGTCGCGCGGAGCCCGAGCACGTCCAAGGACATGGCAAGCCGCATGCACAAGCTCACGGGCAGGCGCAGTCCCCGGGGGATCACCTCCGCAAGGGAGATGAAGGCGGCCGTATCGCCGAACTCCAGACCTCCCTGCAGAAGCTGGGTTACACCCATCCCAACGGCGCCGCTCTGGGCGCCGACGGCAAGTTCGGTGGCAACACCGAACTCGCACTGAAAGCCTTCCAGCGCGACCACCACCTCAACGAGGATGGCGTCGCCGGCCCGAAGACCTTGGAGGCCTTGCAGGCAGCCCAGCAGAAGGCAGGAGCGACGACGCTTGCCGATCCGAAACACCCAGCCCACGGTATGTACAAACAGGCGGAGGCCGGCGTGCACCGTATCGATCGCGAGCACGGCCGTGAGCCGACGCTGCAGAGCGGGCAGTTGGCGGGCTCGTTGACGGCGTCCGCGGTAATAGCCCAGATGAGCGGCATCGACCATGTGGTACTCAACGACGATGCCAGCAAGCTCTACGCGGTGCAGGGTGATCCGAACGCTCCGTTCAAGTCGTTCGCCGAGGTCGATGTGATGCGTGGTTTGAATACCCCATTGGCGCAGAGCACTCAGATTGCCGATGAGCAGCTCTCCCGTTCCGCGGCGCAGGATCAGGCGCAGCAGGTCGCACCGCTCACCCAGCAGCAGGCACGGCCTCAAGCGCCCCACGTCGCCGGACCGAGTCACTAATCCGTCATGGATGGCTTCCGCCACGGATGGTGGATCAGCCAAGCCAGAGCGCGTGTCATGGCAAGCGGGTCAACCAGGAGCTACACATGGCGATAGATCGCGAAACCCAGGTACTGACCGACGCCACCGCGGCGGGCATGACCAACCCGAGGGAGCTGGCCAACTTCATGGCCCAGGTCACTCATGAATCCAACGGACTCAACCGGCTCGAAGAAAGCTTTCGTTATACGCGGAATATCTCGCAGATCCCCGTGCAAGCCGCGTGGCGCGAAGGCCCCGAGGTTCTGGAGGCCGCGCGCAAGCAGGCCCTGATGGGCAAACCCGAGCAACTCGCGGAGCTGATGTATGGCGGCCGCAATGGCAACGATGAACCCGGTGACGGTTGGAAGTACCATGGCCGCGGCTACATCCAGCTCACCGGCAAGGACAATTATCGCGCTGCCGGGGAGGCGCTCGACCTCGATCTGGTAAAGCATCCCGAGCTCGCCGCGGATCCGCAGAACGCGTCGAAGATTGCGGTCTGGTACTGGGAAAACCGCGTGCCCGAGAATGCCAGGGACGATGTCCGCGCTGCGACCAGGGCCGTCAACGGCAAGTACAACGGGCTGGAAGACCGCGAGAACCGCTTCGCGGATTGGCAGCACCGCCTCACGCCCGACGTGATGCACCGCCTCGCCGAGGGTAACGTCGGGCGGCCACAGCGCGAGCATCCGACACTCGATGCCGGCAAGGCCCCCGCTCCCTTGAAGGAGGGCGCAAACGGGGAGGACGTACGCCTGCTCCAGGGCAACCTCGCCCGGCTCGGCTACACCGCCGGAAACCATGGTGAACTCCACACCGACGGCAAGTTCGGTCCGGGCACGCGCGCCGCAGTCCAAGCATTTCAGCGCGACCATCATCTTCCGGTCGACGGTGTCGCAGGGCCGCGCACGATGGAAGCCATCGCCCAGGCCGAACACCAGGATGCCACACGGCGCGCCGCGCAATCCGGCCGGCTGGATAGCTCCGCTCACCCCGACAACGCCCTCTACGAACAGGCACGCGACGCCGTGCACAACCTGGATGCGCAATACCGGCGCACGCCAGACAAGCAGAGCGACCAGCTTGCCGGCGCGGTGACGGTGGAGGCCAGACGGCAGGGACTGACCAGGATCGATCATGTCATCCTCAGCGACGACGGTAGTCGCGCTTTCGCGGTACAAGGCGACCTCAAGTCGCCGCTCAAACGCACGGCCGAAGTGGACACGGCGAAGGCCGTGAATACGCCGATCGAGCAGAGCGGTGCGGAGATCGCCGCGCTGGCGCCCGCCTCCCCCGCTCCCGTGGAAGAAGCCCGTCGACAGGCGCCGGAGACAGGACCACCGCCGCCCATGCCGGACGGACCCGTTCACGGGCGTTGAGCCCCGAAGACACAGGCCTTTTCGCCTCAAGCCGCGCCACTTGGCGCTCCTCGACGGAGATACCTCATGAGCCGCGACATCTACAACGAAGCCAACGAACACTTCCTCAAATCGGGTCGCCAGTACGAGTATGGCCGTCCCGACATGTCATTGCGCAACCGTGGCGGTGATGGCCACACCGACAGCAGCCGCACCGAGCAGGACAACGATCACGACGGCCGCCTCGGTGTCGATTGTTCATCGTTCGTCTGGCGTGGCATGCATGATGCCGGCTACGGTGTGCCCGCCACGCCGTTCGGTACCCACGACCTGTTCGAGGGCCATACGCCGACGCACTATGCACGCGAACACTTCGATGTCATCTCCGCTGCCGAAGCACACCAGAAGAACGGTTCGCTGCAGCCCGGCGACGTGCTGATGTTCCGCGACAAGCATGGCTCCGGCCAGCACGTCGCCATCTTCAAGGGATACGACGCCGAGGGACATATCCACTTCATCGGCTCGCAGGTCGGCTCGGGGCCGGCCGAAGTGAATGTCACGCCCGGGGGCTATTGGGACGGCAAGAACATGGAGATTGTCGGGGCGCTTCGTGCGAAGCCGGAGTTTCGTGTGCGCGACGCGTTGCACGGGCACGCGCCTGATGCACCTGGCGTCCCGGCTGCTTCGACACAGGCTGTTCCGCGTCACACGGTGACGCACGCCGCAGCCCCGACTCACGAAGCCGCACTCCGCCACGGCGATGAAGGCGCCCCGGTCCGCGACCTGCAGGCCACCCTGAACCGCCTCGGCTACAAGGATGAACACAATCGTGCGATCCAGCCGGATGGCGACTTCGGTGCACACACCAAGGCGGCGGTCGAACGTTTCCAGCGTGCGCACGGCCTTCCGGCGGACGGCGTCGTTGGTCCTGCAACCAGGGAAGCCTTGCACACGGCCACGCCACGACTCGACGCCGCCGGCCACCCCCACCATGCGCTATACCAACAGAGCCGTGATGCCGTGCACCGCCTCGACGCGCAACACCAGCGCACGCCCGACCTCCAGAGCGACCAGATCGCCGGTACCCTCACCACCAAGGCACTCGGCCAGGGCATGACCCGCGTCGATCACGCCGTCCTCAACGAGGATGCCAGCAAGGTCTACGCCGTGCAGGGGGAGCTCAACTCGCCGTTCAAGAAGGTCGCAGAGGCGACGACGCAGGAAGCGGCAAACACGCCTTTGGAAGAAAGCAGCCGTCAGGCGCTACAGGTGGCGGCGCAGCAGGCCCAACAACCGGCAGTGGGTATACCCGTCCAGACTCAGCCACCGCTTGTCCCCAGCCAGAGCGCCTGACGCCCTCGCCTTCCTCGCTTATGGATCTCCAGATGAACAACGCCGCGACCTACTTTCCGCACCACGCTTTCATTCCGCAGAGCCTGTGTGCCGCCATGCTGCTCTTCGCACTCCCGGCATTCGCAGCGAAACCGGATGCGGGCGCGCTGCAGTCCATGCTGAAAGCCTCGTCCAGCGGGTCCAACGTGGCTTGTGCCAAGGACACGTACGGCAACGTGGCCTGCACCGTGGATGGCACCGCGGTCGACGTCAACGATGACTGCACCTCGAACATGGCTTTCGGCGGCGTCACCAGCACCAAGGGTACGACGCTTGCAGACGGCTTCAACGTCGCCTCCGCAAAACCCGTCGCTCATGTGGGCGAGCACCAGTTGCTCTGCATCCAGGCGACACAGCGCAAGGAAGGGACGTTGCTCCGCGCACTGGTCAAGGCCGTGCCGACGAAAACCGTAAAAGGCTGCAAAGGCAACGACATCTGCAAAGGCGCCGATACGCCGATCCAATGGAAGCGTTCGCCCATCGGCACCGCCTGCACACTGAAGACAGATGGTCACTACACCGGCGATTGCGCTACCGGCTGGGTCGACGGCAAGGATATCGAGGAGTATTCGATGGGGTTGAATCCCGAAGACACGGGCGCCTGATGTCTCGGCACGTCAGTGAAGACACATACGCACGGCTTCCGCCTCTGGATCGTCACCCGATCGCAGGCGAGACCTGCGTCCGCATGAGTAGGAGAAGATAAGGCATGCGCACCACATCGAATCGTCCCGCCGCATTACTCACGCTCGTCTCGCTACTCCCTTTCACGTTCTCCGCTTACGGTGCCGCCATGAATAAGCCTGATATCAAGCTCAACCCCCAGCCGCGGATGCGCTATGAAATCACCATCAAGGTGGACAACGCACCCGGCCCGTTCGACCGCATCGAGGGCGTGGTCGACTATCGCGTGAGCAACGAGAACTGCGTGCCGCTCACGCCCGTCACGGGTGCCACGGTCGCCCCCGAGAAGCGGGTGCCTATCGTGCTCACCCATTCGGGCGGCAACATCTACAAAGGCGAGATTTACGCAGACCTCCTGCAGGACGAGGACTATTTCGGCAAGGGCGTCTGCCATTGGTCGGTCGTCGCTGCCAGCGCGAATCTATTCGTCAAGCAGGTGGACTTCAGCGCGCCGCTGTTCCATGACGACCTGCTGAAAGGCAAGCCAGTTACCCGCTACTACTCCAATCGCTCCTATGCGACCACACAGGTGGAGCGAGTGGACACCGGTGAGACCGATCGCGCGCAGTACCAGGATGAAGCAAACGCAACCTTCTCCGTTACCGTCCACGCCGAGGAGAAGCATCCGTGAGTATCTCCTCGACCGACTACGCTTTACTGGCGCAGGATGCCTATCAGGACCCAGTCCTGAATAAGCCCAAGGAACTTGGTGGGGTCACCTACGAGGCGATCGACGTGGAGAACAATCCGCGGACCGGCTTCCAGGCTACGGCGTACAAGCGCATGGACACGGGCGAGATCGTCATCGCCTATCGGGGCACCGAGTTCGATCGCGAACCGGTTCAGGATGGGGGTGTCGACGCGGGCATGGTCCTGGCAGGAGTGAATCTCCAGACGGCCAACTCCGAGGCCTTTACGGAACGTGTGCTCGAGAAGGCCCGGATCGATGCCGACCTCCATCATCGCCCCCTGCAGGTCACGGTGACCGGCCATTCACTCGGCGGGACGTTGGCGGAGATCAATGCCTCGAAATACGGCCTTAAAGGCGAGACCTTCAACGCCTACGGCGCCGCGGGTCTGCGCGAAGGCGTGCCCGAGGGTGGATCCCAGGTCATCGACCATGTGCGCGCCGGTGATGTCGTCAGTGCCGCGAGCCCGCATTTCGGCGAGGTTCGCGTCTACGCTGCACAGAAAGACATCGACACCTTGTCGCATGCCGGCTATCGCGACGACAGTGGCATCCTCAGCCCGCGCAATCCGGTCAAGGCGATCGATTTCGACGCCCACGCGATCGACAACTTCGTTCCGAACAGCAAGCTACTCGGCCAATCGATCATCAATCCCGAAAGCGAGGCGAGGTACAAGGCCCACGAAGGCATGATCGACCGCTACCGCAACGACGTGGCAGACATCCGCATGGGTCTGTCCGCCGCATGGGAAATTCCCAAGGCCATCGGTGAGCTGAAGGACGCCGTCGAACATCGCGCCGTGGAAGCCATCGGCGCAGGGGTTCTCGCCGTCGAGCATGGTATCCAGCAGGTCGGCCACCACATCGCCGACGGTGTCCACGCTGTAGAAGCGAAGGCCCAGAGCGCGTGGAATACCCTCACCCATCCCGGCGCATGGTTCGAGCACGACAAGCCCGGGGTATCGCTCGATCACACCGCGCACCCGGATCACCCGCTCTTCAAGCAGGCGCGCGAGGCAGTCCATGAACTCGACCAGGCCCATGGCCGCGCGCCGGACGGGGTGAGCGAGAATGTTGCCGGCAGCCTCGTCGTGAAGGCGCGGCAGAACGGGCTCGACCGCATCGACAAGGCCGTGCTCAGCGAAGACGCTTCACGTATCTACGCGGTGCAGGGTAACCCCGAATCACCGCTGAAACGGGTGGCCGAGATGCCGACCGAACAAGCCGCCAGCACGTCCCTCGCCGAAAGTAGCGTCCAGTGGCAGCAGGCCGCGCAGCAGGCACAACAACAGGCCCAACTGGCCAGCCAGCAAGCCCAGGTCCAACCGGAAAGAGCACAGCCGTCGCCCGGCCTGTGATCCCAAGCAAAGGAAAAAGGTACATAGCGCATGAGTAAAACAAGGGGATACTGGGCGATCGGACTCTTCGTCGTCGCCCTCGTCGTCGGTGAGTGGCTGTCGGGCTACCTCACGCTGTTGTTTCTCCGTCTCGGGCAGATCCCGGTACGGCTGGCAACCTACTACGAGTATGTGCACGCGCTGGGCCTGCCCCAGGTGCAACCGTTTGGCTGGAAGATCAAAACCGCCGGCGGCCTGGGATTCGGCCTCCCATTGATCGCCTGGTTCGTCGTGCTGTACTTCCTCATGAGGAAGAAGAAGCAGGCCATGCACGGCGACGCCCGCTTCGCCACGGCATCGGATCTTCGCAAGCAGAAAATGCTCACCCCATCCAACAACGGCATCCTCGTCGGCAAGTACAAGGGCGATCTCGTCCGCCTCCCCGGCCAACAGTTCGTGATCCTCGCCGCCCCGACCCGCTCGGGCAAGGGCGTGGGCGTGGTGATCCCGAACCTGCTCGACTACAAGGAGTCGGTGGTCGTCCTCGACATCAAGCAGGAAAACTTCGACCTGACCAGCGGCTGGCGCAAGTCGCAGGGTCAGGAAATCTACCTGTTCAACCCGTTCGCCGAGGACCGGCGCACACATCGTTGGAATCCGCTGAGCTACGTTTCGAAGGACCCCGCGTTCCGTGTGTCCGACCTGATGAGCATCGCCTCGATGCTCTACCCGGACGGCTCGGACGACCAGAAGTTCTGGGTCAGCCAGGCACGCAATGCGTTCATGGCCTTCTCGCTGTACCTCTGCGAGAAGTGGGAAGACGACGAGAAGAGGGGCCGGCCAATCGCCGTACGTAGCAAGCCGACGCTAGGCATGATCTATCGCCTTTCGTCCGGCGACGGCACCGACCTTCGCGAGCTCTATACCGCGCTGTCGAAGGAACCATGCCTCAGCGCGAACGCGCAGTCCGCTTTCGCGAATATGCTCTCGCAGGCCAACGAGACCTTCGCCTCGATCCTCGGCACCTTCAAGGAACCGCTCAACGCCTGGATCAACCCGGTGCTGGACGCCGCGACCAGCGAGGACGATTTCCTCCTGACCGATGTCCGCAAGAAACGCATGACGATCTACATCGGCATCCAGCCGAACAAGCTGGCCGAAAGCCGCCTGATCGTGAACCTGTTCTTCAGCCAGCTGATCAACCTCAACACCAAGGAGCTGCCGCAGAACAATCCGGAGCTCAAGCACCAGTGCCTGCTGCTGATGGACGAGTTCACGTCCATCGGCAAGGTCGAGATCATCGCCTCGGCGGTCTCGTACATGGCCGGCTACAACATCCGCCTGCTACCGATCATCCAGAGCATGGCCCAGCTGGATGCCACGTACGGCAAGGACGTATCGCGCACGGTCATCACCAACCACGCGCTACAGATCGTCTTCGCCCCGCGCGAACAACAGGATGCCAACGACTATTCGGACATGCTCGGCTATACCACGGTGCGCCGCGAGAACATCACCAAGAACAAGAACGGCGACGTTTCGAAGAGCCACTCGGAAGAGAAGCGCGCACTGATGCTCCCGCAGGAGCTCAAGGCGATGGGCACGGACAAGGAAGTGTTCCTCTACGAGGGCATTCCGCATCCGGTGATATGCGAGAAAATCCGGTATTACGAGGATAAGTACTTCACGTCGCGGTTGCTGAAGAAGGCCGATGTTGCGGCACTTTCGATCTGACAACAGAGCAACGTTTCTCACACCAGGCCCATCCGACAATGCACGACGCTGTTCAAGACAACCCCAAATTGTTTTGCCAGGGTCACATCGTTGCCCGCGTCATCGACAAAAACACGTCGCAGGCAACCATCGCTAAACGCGGTGAGAAGCGCGGGCCAAGGGTGCCTTATGAACACCCTGGCCCGCTGACCAAACCAATTTGGTGTTTGGCTGAGGGGCGTGCGGGGTTGCATGGGGTGGAGATGGTGAGATGAATCCCGATCGCCGATGAATCGGCTCCCACAGATGAATCGGCTCTCACAGGAGTACTCCCGGCCAGCCCAGCCCAAGGACGGTATCATTAGCGATCAGCGCGCCAGAGTGGCGCGCCTTCGGCATTGAACCTCGGAAAATCATGGCTTTAGCAGAAGATACCTCGGTGGGCGCCGGGCATACGCCCTTCATGCGCCAGTACCTGACGGCCAAGGCCGAGCATCCGGACATCCTGCTGTTTTTCCGGATGGGCGATTTCTACGAGCTCTTCTACGACGATGCCCGTAAGGCCGCCCGCCTGCTCGATATCACGCTGACGCAGCGCGGCCAGTCGGCTGGCGCGCCGATTCCCATGGCGGGCGTGCCGTACCACGCGGTCGAGAACTACCTGGCGCGGCTGGTGAAGCTGGGCGAGTCCGTGGCCTTGTGCGAGCAGATCGGCGATCCCGCCCTATCCAAGGGGCCGGTGAAGCGCGAGGTCGTGCGCATCGTCACCCCGGGCACGGTCACCGACGCCGCGTTGATGGAGGAGCGCCGCGACAACCTGCTGCTCTCCATCGCGGCGGGTCCGACGGGTTACGGCCTCGCCTGGGTGGACCTCTCCACCGGCCGCTTCCTGCTGACCGAAGTGGCTACCGCCGAAGGCCTCGCCGCCGAACTCGCGCGCCTGCAGCCAGCGGAGACCCTGGTAGGCGAAGACGTCGCCTGGCCGAAACTCGTCTCGACCCTGCCCGGCCTGCGCAAGCGCCAGCCCTGGCATTTCGACGGCGACGCCGCACGGCGCGAACTGTGCCGCTTCTTCAAGACCCGCGACCTGCTCGGCTTCGGCGTCGACGGCATGCCGCTGGCGGTAGCCGCCGCGGGTTGCCTGCTCGGTTATGTCGAGGAGACCCAGAAGGCCGCCCTCCCCCATCTCACCGGCATGGCCGTGGAGAACGCGGGCGAAACGATCGCGATGGATGCCGCCACCCGGCGCAACCTCGAGATCGACACGCACCAGAGCGGTCGCGTCGAGAACACCCTCCTCGGCGTGCTCGACGAGACGGTGACACCGATGGGTGCCCGCCTGCTGCGTCGCTGGCTCAACCGCCCGCTGCGCGATCGTCAGGTGCTGCGCGGCCGTCACCAGGCCATCGGCAGCCTGATCGACGCACGTCGCCATGCCACGCTGCGCGAGCGCCTGCGTGGCATCGGCGATCTGGAACGCATCCTCGCGCGTGTCGCATTGCGCTCGGCACGCCCGCGCGATCTGTCCACACTGCGCGATGGTCTCGCTGCGGCGCCCGCGCTTCGCGAAGATATCGACGGCCTCGACAGCCCGCTCCTGCACAGCCTCGTCGAACGCATCGGCGACCACGCCGAGACCGCCGCCCTGCTCGCCCGCGCCGTGATCGCCCAACCTCCCGTGTTGTTGCGCGACGGCGGCGTGCTGGCCGAAGGCTACGACGACGAGCTCGACGAACTGCGCCAGCTTTCGACCAACGCCGATCAGTTCCTGGTCGACATGGAGGAGCGCGAGAAGGCTGCCAGCGGTATTCCCTCGCTGAAGGTCGGCTACAACCGCGTACACGGCTACTACATCGAGATCACCAAGGCGCATTCCGAAAAGGCGCCGCAGCACTACACGCGTCGCCAGACCACGAAGAACGCCGAGCGCTACATCACCGAAGAGCTCAAGCAGTTCGAAGACAAGGTGCTCTCGGCGAAGGAGCGCTCGCTGATGCGAGAGCGTGCACTCTACGAGTTGCTGCTCGACAAGCTCACCGACCGCCTCGCCGAACTCAAGATCGCCGCCACGGCGATGGCCGAACTCGACGTTCTGGCGAATCTCGCCGAGCGTGCCGAAACCCTGGACTGGGCCGCGCCCGTGCTCACCGACGAACAAGGCATCCGCATCGAACGCGGTCGCCACCCCGTCGTCGAGAAAGTGCGCGACGAGCCGTTCGAGCCGAACGACCTCGTGCTTGAAAAGGGTAGACGCATGCTGGTCATCACCGGTCCGAACATGGGCGGTAAGTCCACCTATATGCGGCAGAACGCGCTGATCGTATTGCTGGCGCATGTCGGCAGCTACGTGCCGGCATCCGCCGCGACGATTGGCCCGATCGATCGCATCTTCACGCGTATCGGCGCCGGCGACGACCTTTCCCGGGGCCAGTCGACCTTCATGGTCGAGATGAGCGAGACGGCGAACATCCTGCACAACGCCACCGAATGCAGCCTCGTGCTGATGGACGAAGTCGGCCGCGGCACCAGCACCTACGACGGCCTCTCGCTCGCACGGGCGGCCGCAGTGCACCTGGCGGCGACGAGCTGCGCCTTCACGCTGTTCGCCACCCACTACTTCGAACTGACCGAGCTGGCGCAGGACTTCCCGACCATCGCCAACGTCCATCTGGACGCCGTCGAGTACGGCGACCAGTTGGTCTTCATGCACACGGTGAAGGATGGCCCGGCGAACCGGAGCTTCGGGCTGCAGGTAGCCGCACTGGCCGGCTTGCCAAAGACGGTGATCGCGGACGCGCGCCGCTATCTGGCCGCTCTGGAGCAAGGTCACGAGGTGACGGTCGCCGTCGCGATGCCGCCTGCCGCGACGCCGCAGATGGGCCTCTTCGCGCCGTCGCTGCCCTCGCCCGTCGAGGAGGCGCTTCGCGCCATGGATCCGGACGAACTCACGCCGCGCGACGCGCTGGACCGGCTCTACAAGCTGAAGAAAATGCTGCGCTGAACCATTGAGACACCCTATCGGCTCGATCTGAACAATCGAATTCCCCTCTGGGGGCCGACTTCCTATAGTGAACCTGCGGTCTGGGCCATCGGCTCACCCGCAACGGGGCTTACGACTCTCCATCTTCCCGCCCCGTCACGCCCCCCGCCTCATCCGCGTCAGCAGCCCGGGTGAGGACTTCCGGGGGGCGGTTTTTATGTGTGAGGCCGTACTGCTGCGCTTCGATCATGGTGCGCATCAGGACGACGAAAAGGTCGGCGCTGAACAGCGACAGCGTGTGCACGCTCCACAGCATGTGGCCATAGGCATCGAACAGCCGCAGCGAGCCGTCCGGACCACCTTCGTCGAGCTTGGCGATATCCGCGATGGCAATGCACTGCCCGTCGACATCGACACCGGTACGACTCAAGCGTAGTGCCGTGGTCCGGCCGAACGCGATGGCACCGGGCGCACGCGCGGCAAGGCGATCCGCGTCGGCGATGGAGTGAAACGTCAGCACCTCGCCGGCTTCGAGCGATCGCAATGCCAATGGGCCGCGCTCGCGCAGCTGACCGCCGATGATCTCGCCGCGCAGGTGGAACGCGTCGCCATGGTCATCGAGCACGTCGATCCACGCATCGTCCGGACTACAACGAAACGCGAGCGCGTCGGCCGGCCCGAACAGCCGGCTGCCCGAGCGATAGAGGTGGAGATCGGCCATCGCCATGAAGGGCACGAAGCTGCTCTTTGGTGGCGTAGCGCGACGCACGACAACGCCGTGTTGGTGCAGGTCGAGCACCGTGTTCGACCGGATCGAGATCCAGGGGAACAACATGTTGACAGCCTGCAGGAGCCGATGGATACGCGTCCGCCCGTGACGACTGAGCAGCCGCCCCGGCACGATATCGGTGGGAACGAGCATGATCAGAGCGTCTTCTTCAGGTCCTGGATCAGGCGACGTGCATGCTTGTCGGGCTTGCCTTCGGGCCGCAACAAGGCGCCGCCCGTCAGGCGACGATCTTCGCGCTGCCGCTCACGCTCCGCGACGCTTTCTTCCGTCTCGGTGTAGAGCTTGCGCGCTTCCGGCGCTGGCCCGCGCTTCTCGGACAGTGCCGCAACCACCGCGACGAAACGCTCCTCGCCGCGCGTGATCTTCAACCGATCGCCGACATGCACCGGCTTCGCCGGCTTGCACGCGGCATCGTTGAGCTCGATCTTTCCACCGACGATCGCTTCCTTGGCCAGCGCGCGCGTCTTGAAGAAGCGCGCGGCCCAAAGCCACACATCGGCGCGTACGCCAGGGGTCGTCAGGAGTTCGTTCATGGCACGCCTCAGCCTGCAGGGAGCAGCAGGTTACCCAGTGGCACGGTGACCAGGCAAAGGAGGATGCCTGCACCGAGGACCGTGTTAGCCAGGCGCGGCTCGAGGTCGTACTGGTCGGCGAGGATAGCCGCCGAAATCATCGGCGCCATCGCCGCCTGCAGGACGCCGACCGTGAGCGTGAGGCCGCCGATGCCGGCAGCGATGCCGATGCCGAACACCACCAGTGGCGCGAACAACAGCTTCCAACCCAGCCCGGTGACGAGCGCACCCAGCTGGTCGCGCTGGAGGTGCAGGCGGAACTGCAGGCCGACCGAGAACAGCGCCAGTGGCGTCAGCGTCGCGCCGATCTGCAGCATCACCTTCTCCACGGCTTCCGGCCAGCCGCCAAGCAGCCCGACGGCCACGCCAACCACCAGCGAGACGAACGCCGGGAAGGTCAGCACGCGACGCACGATCGCAGCCACGCTCGCTCCCCTTCCCGAGTACATGGAAGCGACCACGATGCCGCCCGCGGCGAGCATCGGGAAGCAACCGAGCTGGTCGGCGATGACAGCCACGGAAAGGCCGGCTTTGCCGTGCAAGGCCTCCATCATCGGATAGCCCATGAAGGACGTATTACCGAGGCCACAGACGAGGGTCAGGCAGCCGATGCGCGCCGCCGACCAGGCAAAGATACGTCCGAGGGTGGCGAAGAGCGCCCATGCACCGAAGAAGGTCACGTACATGCCGACCACGGGAAACCACAGGTGCACATCGATCGTCACGTGCGGCACGAGCGCCAGCACCAGCGACGGCAACGCGATGTTGAGCACCCACCAGTTGATCCCGGGGACGATGCCGTCGGGCAGTCTGGCGAAGCGTCGGCAAAGGATGCCGAGGGCCAGGCAGGCGAAGAGGATGAGCAGTGCGGACATGGGGGACGACGATAGCAGCGCGTCCAGCAAGTCGGTAGCGGCATTGCTACATGTGGGGCTCTATGCGGGGCCACATGTGGGGCTCCATGTGGGGCTCCATGTGGGAGCCGCTTCAGCGGCGAAACGCCAACGGAGCGGTGACGCTGCGCTGGCTATTCGCCGCTGAAGCGGCTCCCACACAGAGCCGGCTCAGGCCACACAGAGCCGGCCCGGAAACCGGGCCGGGTACTGTATTAGCCGAGCAACACGCGGTTCATGCGCTGGACGAAGGCTGCCGGGTCGGCCAACTGGGCGCCGGCGGTGATCTCGGCCTGTTCCAGGAGCAGGCCGGCGATGTCACCGGCCTTCGCGTCGTCGGATTCCGCAGCGAGGCGCTTGACCAGCGGGTGCTCGGGATTGAGTTCGAGCACGGCCTTCGATTCCGGTACGTCCTGACCGGCTTCGCGCAGCAGCCGGGCGAGATGCGGCGCGAGGTCGAAGTCGGCCAGTGCGAGGCATGACGGCGAATCGGTGAGGCGTGCAGAGACGCGTACGTCACCGACGCGATCGCCGAGCAGGGCCTTCGTGCGCTCGATCAGCGGAGCGGCTTCGGCACTGGCCGCTTCCTGCTTCGCCTTGTCGGCCTCGTCGAGCGGGAACTCGCCCTTGGCCACGTTGCGCAGGCGCTTGCCGTCGTACTCCGTGAGGTAACCAAGCATCCACTCGTCGACGCGATCGAACATCAACAGCACTTCGATACCCTTGGCCTTCAGCGCTTCCAGCTGCGGGCTGCCGGCGGCGGCCGCGTAGCTATCCGCCGTGACGTACCAGATCGTGTCCTGGCCTTCGCCCATGCGACCGATGTAATCGTCGAACGACACCGTCTTCGCCGGGCCGTCGCCTTTGGTCGAGGCGAAGCGCAGCAGCTTGGCGATGCGATCGCGGTTGGCCGTGTCTTCGACGATACCTTCCTTGAGCGTATTGCCGAAGCCGGCGAGGAAGGTGGCGAATTTCTCCGGCTCGTCGCGCGAGACCTTCTCGAGCAGGTCGAGCACGCGCTTGGTGCACGCGGTCTTGATGCGTTCGAGCTGCCGGTTCTGCTGGAGGATTTCGCGGCTGACATTGAGCGGCAGGTCATCGGCATCGACCACGCCGCGCACGAAGCGCAAATAGTTCGGCAGGAGCTCTTCGGCGGCGTCCATGATGAAGACGCGCTTGATGTAGAGCTTGAGGCCCTTGCGCTCTTCGCGGCCGCCCATCATCAGGTCGAACGGCGGCTGCTCCGGCACGTAGAGCAGCGTGGTGAAACTCTGGCTGCCTTCGACGCGGTTGTGCGTCCAGGCCAGGGCATCGTTGAAATCGTGGCCGAGCGCCTTGTAGAAGTTCTGGTATTCCTCGTCCGTGATCTCGCTCTTCGGACGGCTCCACAGGGCCGAGGCCGAGTTGATCGTCTGCCATTCGGTCGGGTCGGGCTTGCCGTCCTTCTCGACGGGCATGCGGATCGGGAAGGCGACATGATCGGAGTACTTGGTGACCAGCGAGCGCAGCTGCCAGAACTTCAGGAACTCGTCCTCGTCGGCCTTCAGGTGCAGGACGACGGTGGTGCCGCGCTCGGTGACATTCATGTCCTCGAGGGTGTACTCGCCCTTGCCGTCGCTTTCCCAGCGCACGCCAGCCTCGGTGGGCTCGCCTGCGCGACGGGTGATGACGGTGACCTTGTCGGCGACGACGAAGGCGGAATAGAAGCCCACGCCGAACTGACCGATCAGACGCGCGTCGGCCTTCTGCTCGCCCGAAAGGGCTTCGAGGTAGCGACGGGTGCCCGAGCTGGCGATCGTGCCGATATTGGCGACGACTTCGTCCTTGCTCATGCCGATGCCGTTGTCGCGCACGCTCACGGTGCGCGCTTCCGGATCCCAGGTGATCTGGATCCGGAGTTCCGGGTCATCGGATGTCAGGTCGGGGTTGCCCACGGCCTCGAAGCGCAGCTTGTCGCAGGCATCCGAGGCGTTGGAAATGAGCTCGCGAAGGAAGATTTCCTTGTGCGAGTAGAGGGAATGGGTGACCAGGTGCAGGACCTGGGCGACCTCGGCTTCGAACTTACGTGTTTCCTGGCTCACGGCGCCGTTCCTTCAGGGTTGGACAGCCTCGAATTATGGGGGCGGCTGGGCCCTGAAAAAAGGGCGTGCGCCCCTGGGTAGGGGGCGATGCATCGGCCATCCTGGGATAGCGGGTGGGGTTACGGCAAGCACCCTTTCGCCGCTGAAGCGGCTCCTACAGGGCTCCTACGGGCCTAGGGGGCGGGCGCTTGGGTTATCGGGCGGCCTGGAGGGCGGCGATGCGTTCTTCGATCGGCGGATGGCTCATGAACAGGCGTTTGAAGCCCGTGGCCAAGTGGCCGGATATGCCGAAGGCCTGGATGGTCTGGGGCAGGCTGGTGTCGCCGTGGTTGGCGGACAGGCGCTGCAGGGCCGAGATCATCGAAGCCCGGCCGGCCAGGTTGGCGCCCGCCGCGTCCGCACGGAACTCGCGCCAGCGGGAGAACCAGGACACGATGATCGAGGCGAACAGGCCGAAGACGATCTGCAGGACCATCACCACGACGAAGTAGCCGATGCCACCCTCGCCGTCGCGCTCGCGGCCGCCGCTCATCCAGCTGTCGACCACGCGCCCGACCACCCGGGCCAGCACGATCACCAAGGTATTGAGGACGCCCTGGATCAGGGTAAGAGTGACCATGTCGCCGTTGGCGACGTGACCGATTTCATGGCCGAGGACGGCCGACACCTGCTCCCGGTCCATCTGTTGGAGCAGGCCGGTGCTCACCGCCACGAGCGCGTTGTTACGCGTCATGCCGGTCGCGAAGGCGTTCATTTCCGGGGCGTCGTAAACAGCCACCTCGGGCATGCCGATGCCGGCCTTCTCCGCATGACGACGCACGGTCTCGACCAGCCAGCGTTCGGTTTCGTTGGCCGGCTGGGTGATCACCTTGGCGCCGGTGGTCATCTTGGCCATCCACTTGGAGATGGCCAGCGAGATGAAGGCGCCGCCCATGCCGAAGACGGAGGCGAAGACGATCAGCCCGGACAGGCCCATGCCGCGCTGTGCCGCCCATTGGTCGATACCCAGCACGCGACAGACGATGCTGAGGAGGAGGATGACCGCGAGGTTGGTCGCGATGAAAAGGCCGATACGTTTGAACATGTCTTTCTCTCTCAAGGCGGCTGGCGTATGGCGCCGCCGTATGCGGAGTTTTCGGGGCGAACGCCGAATGATTCAATCCCCGCAACCCGCGCCGTTCATGGGATGGCGGCCTGGCGCGCTTTCGCGAGCGACGGCATCGCCTACACTGTTGCCCTCGCGCCCATCGCGTTGTGAGAAACGTCTCAACTCGTGTTCGGTTACACCCTATGAGCTATCGCGGCCGGTTCGCCCCGTCGCCAACCGGCGCCCTCCACTTCGGTTCCTTGGTCGCCGCGGTGGGCAGCTGGCTGGTCGCTCGCCATGCAGGTGGCGAATGGGTGGTCCGCATCGAAGACATCGACCCACCGCGAGAGGTTCCCGGCGCGGCGGCTGCGATCCTCGCCACGCTCGACGCCTTTGGCCTGTCGCCGGACGGCCCGGTGCTGTATCAGTCCGCTCGCGGCGACGCCTACGCAGCGGCCTTCGAACGACTCAAGGCGGATGGCCATGTCTTCGCCTGCTGGTGCAGCCGGGCCGATCTGGCCGTCCACGGTGGCATGCATCGCCACGGCCAGTGCGTCGCCGCGCCGGACGCGGACCGGCCGCCGGCCTGGCGGCTCCGTTCGCCCGACGAAACCATCCACTGGCAGGACGACCTCCAGGGCCCGCAGTCCGAGAACCTGCTGGAGGTGGCCGGCGATTTCGTGCTTCGTCGGGTCGAAGGCCTCTGGGCCTACCAATTGGCTTGCGTGGTCGACGACGGCGAACAACGCATCACGCACGTGGTTCGCGGTGCCGACCTGCTCGAATCGACGGCCCGGCAGATCTACCTGCAACGCCTGCTCGACCTGCCCAGGCCCGGCTACCTGCATCTGCCACTGGTGCTGGATTCGAACGGCCGAAAGCTCTCCAAGTCGGCCGCTGCCCTGCCCGTGGACCCAGCCGATCCGCTGCCCGCCCTCCGGCTGGCGCTCGAGCGCCTCGGTCTGGGCACCCCAACGGGCGCCGACACCCCACGCGCCCTGCTGCGCGCCGCGCTGAACGAATTCAAGCCTGCGTCGCTCCGCCGCAGTAGTCTTGGGCCCGGTGGGGCGCTATAACAATCGTTTGCCCGCGGCGCAGCGGGCCTCTATGGGAAACGGGCGAGGATGAGTCAAGGCATTACGCAACGTACGGCACTGGTGACCGGCGGCACGGGCGGCATCGGTACGGCGATCGTGCGCTACCTTGCGCGCCAGGGTCATCGGGTCGCCACCAACTACCGCGACGAAGCCAAGGCGGCCGCCTGGCGCGAAGACATGATCCGCGACGGCATCGACGTCGTCATGGTCCCGGGCGACGTGGCCGATCCGGTCTCCGCCGCCACCATGGTGCGCAATATCGAGGATCTCGCCGGCCCCATCGAAATCCTGATCAACAACGCCGGCATCACGCGCGACACGACCTTCCACAAGATGGACTTCCAGCAGTGGACGGACGTGGTCAATACCAATCTCAATGCCGTCTTCAACGTCACCCGTCCGGTGATCGAAGGCATGCGCTCGCGCCAATGGGGCCGGATCGTGCAGATCAGCTCGATCAACGGCCAGAAGGGCCAGTACGGCCAGGCCAACTACGCGGCGGCGAAGGCCGGCATGCATGGCTTCACCATCTCGCTGGCCCAGGAAAACGCCCGCTTCGGCATCACCGTCAACACGGTGTCGCCGGGCTACGTCGGCACCGATCTGGTGATGGCGGTCCCCGACGACATCCGCCAGAAGATCATCGCGCAGATTCCGGTGGGACGGCTGGGTCGTCCCGAAGAGATCGCGCACGCCGTCGCTTTCCTGACCAGCGAGGACTCGAGCTGGATCACCGGCTCGAACCTCGCTATCAACGGCGGCCACTACATGGGCTGGTAAGGTCGCCTCAGAGCCGGAGGTCGTCGACCGACGCCGGCTCGTGGATCGCCACGTCGTTGTGATGGGCGCGGAACTTCGCCATCACCTTGTATGCCAGGCGCCGCGCACGCATCACCGAGCCCAGCGGCCGGTGTGCCATGACGCCATGCCACGGACTGAAGGCCAGGCCATCGTCGATGGCGGCGCGGCGCGCTTCGTTCCAGGCCGCCTGCGGCGGTATGACGATGCGCGCCACGTCGATGTAGGGACTCTTTTCTTCCGGCCAGGGTACCGACGCATCCTCGATCGGCATGGTTTCCAGGTCCGTGCAGAACTGCACGCGAAGGTCCCACTCGCCACCCTCGCTGGCGAAGTGTTCGATCATCGCGTCGCGCAGACCGTTCGGCTTGCCGTTGACGTTGAGCTCGGCGTCCGTGAGCGCCGTAAGGTTCGGCGAGCGCGGCGCGATCGATACCTTCACCACGTACTCGCCGAAACGCAGCGGTGCCTGGCTGTAGTAGCTGTCGCCGAGCGGATTCGTCTCCGGCTGACCGCCGAGCGCAAGCAAGGTCGAGCTCTTCCCGCCGAAGGCTTCGACGATGCGTTCGGTGCCACGTAGCACCGCCGACAAGGCCTTCTTCGCGCCTTCCGCGCGATCGGTGGTCGCAGCCACCAGCTTCAGCGTGCCGAGGAACTTCTTCGCGGTCGGCGCGGAGAAGGCCGGCCCGTTGACCAGCACGAAATCCTGCGTCGCCTCGCCTTCGCTGCCCGGCAAGCGATCGCCGTCGACACCGAAGATCTTCACGGCCATGCCGCGTGGCGTGGAAACGCTGTCGTCGAGAATGTCGCCAGGCACCGTCGACAGGCGCATGACCACACCGTAGCGCCCTGCCCTGGCGAAGATCCCCTGCGCGAGTTCGCGCGGGAGGTCGTCGGGGACGATCATCTCGCCGGTAAGCAGCGCATGGCTCTTCGCATGCACCGAACGATAGGCGTGCTTTTCGTGCTCGAGGGTGGTCTGGTTGATGCCGGTGAGGGTTTCGATCAGCTGCTCGGCCGTCTCGGCCTCATCGGGCTCGACGTGCTCGAGGGATTCGTCGAAGCGAATCGGCGGCGGGTTCAGGGAGAGGGGCATGGCGATCTCGGCGTCCGGATGACGCTTCATCGTGCGGCCGGGCTCGTGAAGGCGATGTCCGTCCCCGCTCCCGCCGGGGACTTACATCAGCTTGTAGCTGAACGTCAGGTTCCAGCGAACGCTCCGGTTATGGCTTTCCGGGGGCTTGTCGCCGGTGGGCTGGGCCAGCGCGAAATCCACGGTGTAGTGCTTGTTGTCCGAAAGGCGCACACCGATGGCCGCCGAGTCGAGCTTGTCGATCAGCGGGCGCCCGCCGTTGAGGTAGACGCGGGCGGTCTGATAAGCCACATAGGGAACGATCGACTTGATCCATCGCGTTCCCGAAACAAACCCCCGGTTGACCTCGAGCGACGCCGCCCAGCCACTGTCGCCGGCCGCGTCGCCCGGATCGTACGCATAGGCAAAGCTCGGACCGCCGAAGTTGATCTGCTCGGTCGACGGCAAGGCGTTGTCGCTGTACTGACCGGTCGCACGCACGACCGTGCCAATCTTGTGTGCCCACTGTTCCGACCAGGCAAGGTTCATGGTGTAACGGGTGAACGCCACATCCGGCATCGCGACCGCCAGCGGGCCGCCCAGGTTGGTCGTCGCGCGCGAACTGGCACCGAAGCCGTCGAAACCGTGCGCCACCGCGAAACTGAACTGCTCCGTGCGTTTCTCGGCGGATTTCAGCCAGGACAGTTCCGCATTGAGCACGCGCACGCTCGACCGCAGTGAAATCATCGCGCCCGTGGTCGTGTTGCGGTAACGGTCGTCCTGCGTCGACGCGTAGACGCCCATCGTCAGGTTCAGCCGCTTGCTGTTGGTTAGCACCAGGGGATAGATGGCCGTCAGCGCGAGACGCTCCTGCGAGAGGCGATGATCGAGATACGAAGGCAACTCGTTGTCGGTATCGGGACTACCCCAGTAATGGCTGCCATCGATGCGCCCTTGCCAGCCTCGCGACCCGATCGGTTCCACCCATGCCGCGGAGTAGAGACGCTGCCCGCCGCCATTGGGAAACAGCGTGGAGACGCTGAATTGTTCGCCCAGTGGGGTGGCGCCGTTTTCCAGCGCGGTGAAAACACCTTGCGCACCCGGGTGATTGAGGTCCATGCCGTAGCTGGCGTCGTAACGCTGCCGGGTGATCGTGAGATCGAGCGTCGTCGCGCCGTCCGTCGTCGTCGGTGGCGGCACATTCGCAGCAACCTTGGTACCCGGGAGTTGGCCCAGTAGCTGGGTGTAGCGCTCGAAGGTCGCCTGCCGCAACGGACGCTCGTCGACGATGTGCGCCGCCATGGCGCGAATGCGCCCTTCGAGATTGCCCGGATCGCCGTGCACGGTCAGACCGGAAACATAGCCCTCGACGACAGTGACCCGAACCACGCCATCGGCGAAGGTCTGGCTGGGAATGAAGGCGAACGACAGCGCATAACCCTTCTTCTTGTACATCGCAGTGACGCTGTCGGCGGCAGCGACGAGCTGGCGGACGCTCGTATCCTTGCCGCGCATCGGTGCGAACAAGGCGGCGACATCGGCGAACGGAAGGGAGCGCACGCCAACGACCTCGAAACGCGTCGGCGTAAGGTGACTGGCGAGAAGCGCCTCCAGTGCCTGGTTCGGCGCCTGTACGTTTACCGTGACCGAAGGCGCCTCTTTCGGCGTCTCCGTCCTCGGCAGGGTCTGGAGTGGATTGGCCGGCGCACGTACTTGCGCCTGGGTGGAACACACGACGGTCATGCCTAACAGGCAGCCGAGCCATCGATTCATCGATACCCCCTAAGAACGATGACTTATGTGACGAACAACGAAGCGCGGGCGGTGTCGGTCACCGCCCGCGCCGATCACGATTACAGGCCGTGATTGCCCTTACCGAGATCCTTCAGCCGACCGAGCAGGCTGCTCACCGGGTCCGCCCCGGCGCCAGTGCTGCTGCCCGTACCGGTGGTCGACGTGAGGCCCGTCGCCGTGGCGACGTTATTGACGACGGTGTTGAGCGTGGTCGTCACCGGCGCGATAGCCGGACTGCTGACGACATTGCCCACGCCGGCGCTCACGTTGGTCACCGTGGTCGCCACCGCATTGGTTACCGGGGAGAGACCACTGAGGCCACCGGTACCGACCGAGCCGACGACAGGCGCCACACTGGCCACCGTGTTGACAGCGCCGCCAAGCGTCGTCGTGATCGGCGTGGCACCGGGCGAACCGGCCTTGCCCAGGCCGGTGTCCAGCGTGGTGCTGAGCGCACCGAGCGTGGAACCGGTGTTCACCAGCGCGCTGCCCACAGGCTGCGAGAGCCCGCCAAGCGCGCCGGGTGCCTGCGTTGCGGCCACGCTGTTGCCCAGCGAGGTCACGCCTGCACCAAGGCCTCCGGTGACGCCGCCTGCGGCCACGCCCGTTGCGGCCACCAGGTTGCTCGACGCGACCGGCGAGGCACTGCTGCCGAGCGAGCTGGCCAATGGCGTCACGACGTTGCTGAGCGTCTGTGTCAGCACGTTCGCCTGTGGCGAACCCAGGGCGCCACCGAGCTGCGTGCCGAGTGTCTTCACCCCGCCGCCCGCCGTCTGAACCACGTCCGAGACCACCGCCGTGATCGGCGTGATCGGCGTATTCGCACCGACCGTGCCCAGGCCCGCACCGAGATCCTGTACGGCGCTACCGGTGTCGACGACGACGTTATCCAGACTGCCCGTGGTGACCCCTACCGGGTTGGCGATATTGCCGGTCTGGCCAAGGCCGTTGGTGACGCCGTTGCCGAGCGCCGAGACGGCGCTGCCGAGGTCGCCTACGGTACTGCCGAGGGAGTTGGTCAAGCCCGCGGTGCCGCCGAGCGCGGTGACCGAGGGAAGCTGGGCGCCGATACCGGAGACGGTTCCACCCAGGGAGGAAACGATATTGCCAGCGCCGGTCGCGATCGCGCCCACAGCGTTGCTTGCCGAAGCCGTGCCGGTGCCGCCGCCGGTTCCGCCACCACCGGTTCCACCACCGCCGGTTCCGCCACCGCCGGTTCCGCCACCGCCGGTTCCACCACCGCCGGTGCCGCCACCCGTTCCGCCGCCGGTGCCACCTGTGCCACCACCGCCCGTGCCGCCCGTGCCACCGCCATCGGTACCGCCCGTGCCACCGCCGGTGCCACCGCCATCGGTACCGCCGGTGCCGCCGGTGCCACCGCTATCGCTGCCGCCCGTGCCGGAACCGCCGCTGGCCCCGCCTGCGCCACCCGGATTGACCGTACCCGAGGAACCGCCCCCGGATCGGGTCGAACCGTGTCCGCTGCAGGCCGTGATCGACACGGACGCCGCCAGGATGCAGCTGACCAGAAGCGTACGGGTAAAGACTTTGCTGAACTTGAGTTCGCTCACGACTCACTCCTCGAACGCACCGCGTTCTGGGTAGTGCCCCCTGCCTGTGGGAGCGATACATCGAATGTGACCCGCGTCACAGCCGTGGATCCATCAAAACGCCGCGAACTTCGTATCGGTACGCAAAATTGGCCGTTAGGTAGGAATACGTAAAGCAAATTCGGCCATCTGTTAATGACGGCCGAGCGCTCACTCGCTTGGATCGAGCGAAGTGATAAAAACGTTCTACGGGAGCCGCTTCATCCTGTGGGGGCTGCTTCACCCTGTGGCCCCCTTCATCTTGTGGAACCCCCTTCACCCTGTGGGAGCCGCTTCAGCGGCGATAGCCAGGTTGAGGCACCCTCCCATCGCCGATGAATCGGCTCCCACAAATGAATCGGCTCCCACAGATGAATCGGCTCCCACAAATAAAGCGGCTCCCACACAAAGCGCAGGCGAAAAAAAACGCCCCGGGAATCCGGAGCGTTCTTAACAAGCATCGCAGCGCCTCTGCCCCCAGGGCCCGGCGAACAATCAGTGCACGGTAAACAGCTTGTCGAAGCCGGCGATGCGCAAGGTATTGCGCAGGTCGGCGCTGGCGTTGACGATGCGGATCTCGGCGCGGTCGCCGCCGGCGTGCTCGCGCAGGAGCATGAGCATGCCCAGGGCGGAGCTGTCCATGCCGGTGACCTGTTCCAGGTCGAGCACGTAGCTGCGCGCCGCGGCGACGTCGCCCAGGCAAGCGTCGTGGAAGGCGCGGTGGATGGAGAAGTCGAAGCGCTCGCCCAGGTGAAGGGTCAGGCAGCCGTGCTCGGTGTCGTTGTGGACGTTGATGGACATGGTGGCTTCCCTTAGAACAGGTCGATGTCGCCGGCAGCCATGGACTGCTGGAGGGCGGGGCCACGCGAACGCAGGCGGGCACGCTCACGCTGCTCGGCCAGGCGCGAACGGACACGCTGGGCGCGGGCACCGAGCTCGGCCGGATCGGCCGGAGCGCAGGCGAGTTCTTCGATGTCGCGCGTGCAGTCGGCCGTGATCTCCTGCAGCTCGACCAGGCGCGAACGCGTCTGGTGCAACAGCTGGCTGAGGATGTCTTCGAACTGCAGCGAGCGGATCGTGGTGGAGACGTCGTTGCCGAGACCACGGTTGATCGAGGCCGCTTCGTCGGCAGCGGCGCTGGTGCGCGCATTGGACTCGGTGATGGTGGACATCATGCGGTCGATGTCGCCCTTGGCCGAGAGCGCGACGTTCATATCCTGCGAGGCCATGTGGCCGACCAGCTCACGCAGTTGCTCCATCGCCGTGCGCGAACGCTCGACGTGGGTGCCGATCTTTTCGTTGAACTGGTTGCTGTGCTGCGCGAGGTTGCGAATTTCACCGGCCACCACGGCGAAGCCGCGGCCGGATTCGCCGGCGCGTGCGGCTTCGATCGCAGCGTTGAGGGCCAACAGGTTGGTCTCTTCGGCAATCGTGTTGACGTTCTTCAGCAGCGCGAAGACGGCATCCATTTCCTTCGCCATGCCGTCGATGCGGTAGACGATGCGCAGGCTCTCACGCGAAAGCTGCACGATGAGGCCGACGAAGTGCTCGAGCAGACCGGCGGTACGCGAAGCGAAGTCCTGTACCGAGATACCGTTGCCACCGCTCTCGATGATCTCGCTGAGCAGCTTCTGCTGCTTGCCGGTCTTGTGCGACAAGCCGTTGAAACCGCCGCCGAGTTCGGCAACGGCATCACGCAGCAGGTCGAGTGCCTGATGCAGTTCGCGGCTGGCATGGCCGAGTTCGTCGACGATGGCGCTGCGTACATCTTCCATCGCCTCGCGCACCGAGGTTTCGTCCGAGGACGGCGAATGCAACACCACCTCGACGTCCGGCAGCGCGGCCGGACGCAGGCTGATCGCGATCCAGGTCGCAGTCAGGAGTGCCACGACGACCGGGGCGACCCAGGCCGAGTGGAACACCAGCACGAGGACCAGGGCGATAGCACTGGCGGCAAAGCCGATGCTTCGTTCGTTCTTGGGAATGAGCATGATGACGTCTCGCTATCAGGTGCCGACGCGCGAGGCGACGGCGGAAACGGGTGTATGGGCGAGCGCGAGTAACCGCGCGGCGATCGCATCGAGCGGAAGCATTTCGTCGGCGGCGCCGGCTTTCCAGGCAGCGCCGGGCATGCCCCAGACCACCGAACTGGCTTCATCCTGGACCAGGGTAGGCGCACCGATTTCCTTCAGTTCGCCCAGGCCGCGGGCTCCGTCGTCGCCCATGCCGGTGAGCAGCACGCCGATGGCCGCGGCGCCGACACTGGCGACCATGGAACGGAACAGGACGTCGACAGCGGGCTTGTGGCGGTTCACCGGCGGCCCGTCGTGCAGACGGCAGACGTGCTTCGCGCCGTCCCACATCACCAGCAGGTGCTGGCTGCCAGGGGCGATATAGGCGTGTCCGGCCTGGATGGGCTGGCCGTCGCGGGCTTCCATGACACGCATGGCGGAACAGGAATCCATGCGCGCGGCGAACGGACCGCTGAAAGCCGCGGGAATGTGCTGGGTGATGACGATCGGCGGCGCGGTGGGCGGCATCGCCTCGAGCACCACGCGGATCGCCTCGGTGCCGCCGGTGGAGGCACCGATGGCGATGATGCGGGTGCCACCGCGCGTACCGGCTGTCTGGGCGCGCGGCAGCACGGCGTCGGCGGAGAGGCGCGGAGCGACGTCCAGTTTGCTCACCGAGGCGCGCTCGCGCGGCTTGGCGCCGGCGGCAAGGCGTACCTTCGCGCAGATCTCCGGCGCGTGGTCCATAAAGGTGTTGGCGAGATCGGCGGGCGGCTTGGTGAAGAAATCCACCGCGCCCAGCTCGAGTGCGCGCAGGGTCACGTCGGCGCCCCGCTCGGTCAGCGTCGAGACCATCACCACCGGCATCGGACGCAGGCGCATCAGGTTGTCGAGGAAGGTCAGGCCGTCCATGCGCGGCATCTCGACATCCAGCGTGAGGACATCGGGATTGAGCAGCTTGATCTTATCGCGGGCGATCAGCGGATCCGCGGCCGTGCCGACCACTTCGATGCCCGGATCGGACTCGAGCATGGTCGTCAGCACCTTTCGGACCAGGGCCGAATCGTCGACGATGAGGACGCGTACTTTCTGCATGGGCGCTTGCAACTCGGTTACAGCGAAATTGATGAGGCGGTACCGCTGACGACGGGCGTCAGAACAGTTCCACCTCTCCCTTTATCGGATCGTCGGCCAATCGCTTGAGGTATCGTTTCTCGCGATCGGCCAGATTGTTGTCGTGCGTGGCGCGCAACTGGCGCACGCGCACCTTGCCGCTGACCGGAAAGAACTGCACCTGGCGCGGGTAGATGTCACCCACGTCCGCCGCGCAGAGCTTCAGGTTCTCCGTGGCTATGTAGCGCTGGACGAAGGTGATGTTGCGCTGGCCGATGTCGGTCATCGTCGCCAGCACGCGCCCACCCCCGAAAATCTTCACTTCCAGATCGTCGCGACGGCCACCGGCCTTGAGGATCGCGTTGATCAGCTGTTCCATCGCATCGTTGCCATAGCGCGCCGCGCGGCCGACCGTCGAGGTCCAGCTGTCGCGCTCGCCCGCGGGCTCCGGCAGCATGAAATGGTTCATGCCACCGATGCGCCGGCGCGCGTCGCGCACACAAGCCGAAACGCAGGAACCGAGCACGGTCGAGATCATCTCTTCCTGGGTGCTCACGTAGTACTCGCCCGGAAGGATCTTGACCGTGACCACTTCCTGGGCGGGATCCCAGAAGCGGCGGACGTGCTCGAACCCGGGCAGCACGCTTTTCGGATCGAAGCCGATGAATGTCCTCGGCTGCGCGACGAACGTGTCGCTCATGTGCGTTTCCGGTAGACCGTTCGGCCGATCAGATCGAAGTCCTCGGACAGTCCGTACATGGACTCCGAGTGCCCCAGGAACAGGTAGCCGAGGCTTTCCAGCATGCCGGCGTAACGGGAGAACAGGCGCTGCTTGGTCGGCTTGTCGAAATAGATGACGACATTACGACAGAAGATCGCATCGAACTTGCCTTGCATCGGCCACTCGTGCAGCAGGTTCAACGGCTGGATGGCGACCAGTTCGCGCAGGCGCGGATGCACCTGGACATAGCCGTCGAAGGAGCCTTCGCCGCGCAGGAACCAGCGCTTGCGCCGCGCGTCGCTCACACCGCCCAGACGATCGACCGGATAGACCCCCTTGCGCGCCGCCTCGAGCGCCTGGGGCGAGAGGTCGGTGGCGAGGATCTTCGCGTCGATCTGGATACCGGTGCGCTCGATCGCCTCGGCCAGCACCATCGCGATCGCGTACGGTTCTTCGCCGGTGGAGCAGCCCGCCGACCAGATACGCAGCCGACCACCGCCGCGCTTCTCCGCCAGCCAGCGCGGCAGAAGCTCGTCGACGAGCATGTCGTAATGGTGCATCTCGCGGAAGAACGAGGTGACGTTGGTGCTGATGCAGCTGGCCAGCTCGCCCAGCTCCGCGTCGGGATCGCGGCGTAGCAGATCGCAGTACGCCTCGAAGCCCGGCAGGTTCAGCGCACGCAGGCGGCGTAGCAAGCGGCCCTGGACCAGCTGCCGCTTGTGGTCGCCCAGCGAGATGCCGCACTGCTGCAACACGAACTCACGCAGGAAGGCGAATTCCTTCTCGCCGAGATTCGGTCCGGTCGCGCTCGCCAGCCCGACGGGATCGGCGTTGTTGACGAGCGCATTCATCGATCAGAACTCCTTCCACACACCGGCGTCGGCCGAGGTCTCGACCGGACGCGGGGCGCGCGGTGTCGGGGTGCTGCGCACGGCGGCGAACACGGTTTCCATCTCTTCGCGGGCGGGATCCTTGCGCGGCGCCTTGGCGGCCGGTGCGCTGGACGCCTGGCCGGTGATCTGGAAGAACGAGACCTGGCGGCTGAGCTCGTTGGCCTGCTCGTGCATGGCCCGGGCGGCCGCGGCGGACTCCTCGACCAAGGCGGCGTTCTGCTGGGTCATCTCGTCCATCTGCAGCACGGCGTGGTTGACCTGGTCGATACCGGCCGACTGTTCGGAACTGGCGGCAGCGATCTCGGCGACGATATCGGTCACCTTCTTCACGCTGTCGACGATCTCGGCGAGAGCCTTGCCCGACTGGTCGACCAGCTCGGAACCGGCCTTGACCTTGCTCGCGCTGTCGTTGATCAGGCCCTTGATTTCCTTCGCCGCGCCGGCCGAACGCTGGGCCAGGTTGCGCACCTCGGTGGCGACCACGGCGAAGCCGCGACCCTGCTCACCGGCACGCGCCGCTTCCACTGCCGCGTTGAGCGCGAGCAGGTTGGTCTGGAAAGCGATTTCGTCGATGAGACTGACGATGTCGGAAATCTTCTTGCTGGAGCTGTTGATCTCGCGCATGGCGACGACCGTCTGTGCGACCACGTCGCCACCGCGCTCGGCCTGCTCGCGCGCACCGCGGGCCAGCTGGTTCGCGTGGCTGGCATTCTCGGCGTTCTGCTTCACGGTGGAGGTCATTTCCTCCATCGACGAGGCGGTTTCTTCCAGGCTGGACGCCTGTTCCTGCGTGCGCTGCGAGAGATCGTCGTTGCCGCGCGAGATCTGCTGCGCCGCCGTGCTGACCGAACCCGAACCGTGGCGCACTTCGCTGACGATGGCGCTGAGGCGCTCGTCCATGGCGCGGAACGCTTCCTGCAACTGGCCGAGTTCGTCCGAACGCGTGACCTGGATATCGTGGCCGAGCTTGCCCTCGGCAATCTGGTGCGCGACATATACGGTGTGCGAGAGCGTGCGGATGATCGAGCGGACGACCAGGACGCCGATCAGCAGGCAGATGAAGAGGCCGACAGCCAGCGAACCGATGCTGAGCGAGCGGATCAGCTGATACTGCGAGCTTTCCTTGGCGTAGATCGCCGCGGCTTCGTTACGCTTGGCTTCGATGAGCTTGCCGAGCTGGGTCTGGCGGTCCATCAGCAACGGGCGAACCTGCAGTTCGAGCACGTCGCTGGAGCCTTCGTCCCCCTGGTTGAGCGCGTCGACCATGTCCGACTTGGCCTGGTCGTAATCGGCGTTGGTCGACTGCCACTTGTCGTAAAGCTTCTTGACGTCGGCGGACATCGGCACCTTGACGAAGTCGGCCTTCAGCTTGTTCATCTCGTCCTGGTACTTCTGGAACTCGGCGACCTTCTGCTTCACCGCGTCCTTGTTGCTGACCTTGCTGGCCGCTTCACCGAGAACCACGAACGACATCAGCGAGTCGGTGTTCACGCGGCTCAGGGTCTCCGTGGGAGCGAGCTCCTCCTCGTAGATCTGGCGCATGCCTTCGTTCTGGAAGTGCATCGCACCCAGGCCGACGGCGGCGCCACCCAGAAGCATGAGGGTGAGCAGGCCGAGCACGCCGTAGAGGCGGCCGCGAACGGTCAGGGCGGGTACTTTGAACTTGAACTTCTTCATCACGGTTCCAATCGGCAAAGTGCGGCAAGGACTAACCAGGCGTTACGCTCAGGCGACGGCTTTGACATCCGTGGAGGCCAAGGCGGCTTCCAGCATCTGCGCGTCCTGCGGCTGAAGCAGGCGGTCGACGTCGAGCAGGAGAACCATGCGCTCGGCGACGGACGTGAGTCCCTTCAGGTATTCGGTATCGACGGTGGTACCCATGTCGGGTACCGGGCGGACCTCGCCCGGGGCGACTTCGACCACGTCGGAGACGGCATCGACCACGATGCCGAACTGGCGGCCGTTGACCATCACGATGACCGTGACGGTGGTGGCGGTGTATTCCTCGCGGGCCAGGCCGAAACGCAGGCGCAGGTCCAGCACCGGCACGATGGCGCCGCGCAGGTTGAGCACGCCGAGCACGTAGCCGGGGGCCTGCGGAATGCGGGTAACCGGCGTCCAGCCGCGGATCTCGCGGACGGCGAGGATATCGACACCGTATTCCTCGTTGCCGAGGTTCACGGTGAGGTACTGCGCGGCCTCTTCAGGCGTGGCGGTGGCGGAGCTGGCTTGCTGGTTCATGTCGTTCCCACGGCGGATCGGATCGGCGGTTCGGGACCCCTTCCCTTGGGGTATCGGCCGTCGCGGTGGGTTCTTGAGGGAAAATTGCGTACCCGGAGTGGGGATTTATCCCTGTGGGAGCCGCTTCCGCGGCGATAGGGTGCTTGCAGCAACCTCCCCAGTTCCTGGCCAGCGGGGAATCGCCGATGAATCGGCTCCCACATAGAGCGGGGACCCCCAGAACGGCGGGGCCGTCTGCGTCAGGCGGCCTTGCGGCGGGCCTGCAGGCGGACCAGGCCGGTCACATCGGCGATCAGCGCCACCGAGCCGTCGGCCAGGATGGTCGCGCCGGAGATGCCGGCGACCCGACGGTAGTTGGCTTCGAGCGACTTCACGACGGCCTGCTGCTGGCCGATCAGCTCGTCGACGAACAAGCCGATGCGCGTGCCCTCGCCTTCCACAACGATGACGATGCCCTCGTCCACCGCCCGGCGCTGCCCGGCACACCCGAAGACGTCGAACAGGCGGACGATCGGCAGCCAGTGGTCGCGGAAGCGGAACAGCTCACCGCCGCCGGCCACGCTGCGAACAGTGTCCGGCTTGACCTGCACCGACTCGATGATGGACACGAGCGGCACGATGTAGATTTCGTCGCCCACCGCGGCAGTGAGGCCGTCGATGATGGCCAGCGTCAGCGGCAAGGTGATGGTGAACGTGGTGCCGCTGCCCTGCACGCTGCGGATGGCGACCGTGCCGCCCAGGTCCATGACGTTGCGGCGGACCACGTCCATGCCCACGCCACGGCCGGAGAGATCCGTGGTGGCCGCGGCGGTGGAGAAGCCGGCCTCGAAGATCAGGTCGGCCACGGCCTCGTCGGACATACCCTCGCCCGTGGCGATGATGCCGCGCTGGATGGCCTTGGCCACGATGGCGTCGCGATTGAGGCCGGCGCCGTTGTCGGCCACTTCCACGACGATGCTGCCACCGCGATGGAAGGCTTCCAGGCGCAGCGTGCCGGTATCGCTCTTGCCTGCGGCGAGGCGCTTGTCCGGCATTTCCAGGCCGTGATCGATCGCATTGCGGACCAGATGGACCAGCGGATCGCCGATCTTCTCCAGCACCGTCTTGTCGAGCTCGGTGGTCTCGCCGCGCATGTCGAGCACGACCTTCTTGTCGAGCTTCTGCGCCAGGTCGCGGACCAGGCGCGGGAATCGGTTGAACACCGTGCTGATCGGCAGCATGCGGATGCTCATGACGCTTTCCTGCAGCTCGCGCGTGTGGCGGCCAAGCTGGGCCAGGCCATGGCGGAGCATTTCCAGCTGCGACGCATCCACACCGTCGTTGAACTGGCTGAGCATCGACTGGGTGATGACCAGCTCGCCGACCAGGTTGATCAGGGTGTCGATCTTCTCGATACCGACGCGGACCGAGCTCGACTCGCTGTTGGCGGCGGGATCGCGCACGGCGCGCGGACCGGCGGCGGCCACCGGAGCCGCCATAGCGACCTCGGCGACCGGCGCGGGCGCGGGCGCGGCGATGCGCGGCGTCACGGTCAGGTCGCAATCGCCGTCGACCCAGTCGAACACGCCTTCGACCGCCGCCCGCTTGGCGCCGGCGTCGAGACGGAGCGTCCAGCCGAGGTAGGACGATTCGGCGTCCATGTCGGCAAGCGCGGGAAGTTTGCTGGCATCGCAGCTGACCGCGAGCGGGCCGAGGGCTTCGAGTTCGCGGAACATGCGTGCCGGGTCGTTACCGGACTTCAAAAGATAGTCGAAGGGACGGAAGGCGATATCCCAGCCTTCGATCGCCTCGGCGGGCGCCGCGGCCTTGGCCGCCGCGACCGGCGCTGCCGTGCCGCCGGACACCATCGCCGACAGTTCGGCCAGCAGGGCCTGGCTTTCCGCGGTGGCCGCCGGCTGGCCGGTCATCGACAGGGAAAGCATGTCGCGCACGGTGTCGCCCGAGCGCAGCAGCAGCTCCACCACGGCCTTTTCCATGGGACGGCGGCCGCTACGGACCTCGTCCATCAGGTTCTCGGCGACGTGGGTGAAGGCGGCGACGTCGGTGAAACCGAAGGTGGCCGCACCGCCCTTGATCGAATGGGCGGCGCGGAACACCACGTTGATCAGTTCCGGATCCTCGGCACCCTCGTCCAGGGCGAGCAGGGCCTGCTCCATGGCGTCGAGGCCATCGAGGCTCTCCTCGTAGAACGCCTTGTGGAATTGCGCCAGATCGACTTTGGACATGGGGAGACCCTGGAATTACCGGAACACTGAGGTAGAAACAGACGCGGCTGGGATCAGCCGAGGACGCGGTTGACCGTAGCCAGCAGTTGGTCCGGATCGAACGGCTTGACCAGCCAGCCCGTCGCGCCGGCCGCCTTGCCTTCCATCTTCTTTTCCGGGTTCGACTCGGTGGTGAGCATGAGGATGGGGATGCCGCGGTAGTCCGCACGGGTGCGGATCTCGCGAACCATCGTGATGCCGTCCATCACCGGCATGTTCACGTCGGCCAGGATCAGGTCGAACTTGTGCACGGCCGCGGAATCGAGTGCCGCCTGGCCGTTGTCGGCCTCTTCGACATCGTGACCGGCGCCGCGAAGGGTGAAAGCCACCATGCTGCGCATGGAAGCCGAGTCGTCTACCGCAAGAATCTTAGCCATCGAAGCACCTTCAGTTCACGCCGGCGCGAGCCGGCAGTTCAATCAATGAGTTGAGGCCCAGCACGGCCACGCCGCGCTGAAGGCTGTCGCTGGCACCGGTCCAGGTCACGGGAAGCCCGGCCGCACGTGCATCGCGGGAAAACGCCGCGAGCAGCTGCAGGGCCGCCGTATCCACCTGGGCCACCGCGGCACCGTCGAGTTCGACGGGGTCGCCGGCGGCAAGCGCCTTGAGCAGGGTATCGCGCAAGGCCGGGGCCGCGGCGATACGCAGGTCCGGCTCGAGCGCCAGGGGCGCCCGCATTGCGTCTTTGGAGGATTTCTTCGCCATCGTCCGATACCGGTTCGGCCCTGGGCGCGTGTCGCCCGGGGGTTCGTTCGATGGTCTTATCGGCCTTGGGGGGGAAAGCTTTAGGGGGTAGCCTTGAGCCGGACAGAAGAATCGAGGCGGTCCGGTAGACGACTTATCGTCGAGACTTGCGCCACCCAGCACAGCCTACCGCCCGTTCAGTGCCGATGTCATGGTCAATCTGTGCCTATCGGCAGTCCATTGCATGATGCCCCGCGTTCCTTGCAAATCGCGCGTCAAGCATCCGCGATCTGCTGGAAACTAGATCCGAAACGGCATATCGGTTCAATTCGATCTATCGGCCGCGCGGACCGATGACGGCGCTCACAAGTACCCCCAACACGAACAAGGCACCAAGACCGCGCCATTCGCCCAACTCGCTACGACTGCTAATAAGCGCTGGAACAAATAGAGCGACGGCGGCAGAACCACCACAGAGAAGCAAGGCGATTGCCCTAGATCGAAAAGAAGACGTACCGATGCGCACTACCAAGTCTGACGCCGGCCACGCCTACTTCAATCGGGTTTACCTTCGAGACGTCGCGGAGACGGGTGGTGCGAGCCTCAGCCGGCCTTCGCGGGAACGATCAGCATCGCGTCGCCGTATGAGAAAAAACGGTAGCGCTGCAGTACCGCGTAACGATACGCCTCGAGGATCGCTTCCTTGCCGGCCAGCGCCGAGACCAGCATCAGCAGGGTCGACTGGGGAAGGTGGAAGTTGGTGATCAGGGCATCGACGCTGGTGATCTTGTAGCCGGGGAAGATGAAGATCTGGGTCTCCCCCGCGAAGGGGCGCAACACGCCCTCGACGGTCGCGCTCTCCAGCGCGCGGACGACGGTGGTGCCGACGGCGACGACGCGGCCGCCAGCGGCGCGCGTCTCGCGGATCTTCTCCACCAGGCCGGCGCCGACGTTGAGCCATTCGCGATGCATCACGTGATCGCGGACATCCTCGGCGCGCATCGGCTGAAACGTGCCGGCGCCGACATGCAGGGTGACGTAACCCATCTCGACACCGCGCGCCCGCAGCTTGGCCAGGAGTTCTTCATCGAAGTGGAGGCCCGCCGTCGGCGCGGCGACGGCGCCGGGCTCGCGCGCGAAGACGGTCTGGTAGCGCTCGTTGTCGGCTTCCTCGGCGCCACGCTCGATGTAAGGCGGCAGGGGCATTTCGCCCAGGCGCGACAGCAGACGCTCGAGCGGCTCCTGGCTTTCGAAACGCAGCACGAAGAACTCGCCTTCGCGACCGAGCACGGTGACCATGCTGCCGTCGGCAAGCTCGATCCGGCCGCCTTCCTTCGGCTTCTTGCTCACGCCCAACTGGGCACGTGCCTCGTGCGGGCCGGTAACCCGCTCGATCAGGATCTCGACCGCGCCACCGGACTCCTTGCGGCCATACAGGCGTGCGGGAAGCACCCGGGTATCGTTGAAGATCAGCAGGTCGCCGGGCTGGAGCATCTCGGGCAACTCGTAGAACTTCCGATCCTTCTTCGTGTGCGCGCCGACGTCCACGACGAGCAACCGACTCCCCGAACGCCGGGCCAGCGGCGCCTGGGCGATCAGGTCAGGGGGCAGATCGAAGTCGAAGTCGGCTTTCTTCACGAGAGGGGGGTTCAGGAGGCGGGTTGGGCATTATCGCCCATCCCGGCCCGAGGGGTGCTGAGAGCATCCGGCCGAGGGGTGCTGGCATCCATTCGGCTTTCTGTGGGAGCCGCTTCAGCGGCGATGCGTGCTAGCCCAAAGCGGCCCCGCTAACGCGGAATCGCCGGCATAGCCGGCTCCCACAGGTCTCCGATGCATCCGGCTCCCACAGGGTGCCGATGCATCCCGCTCTAACAGGTCGCCGGTGCGTCGGTTCCTACCCGGCAGCGGCTCGCCGGCGGCGGCGGACGACCAGGAACACGAGGCCGGCGATGGCCAGCACGAAGACCGCGATCTCGACGGGGAGGTATTTGCGGATGACATGCTTGACCGCCCTCACCTGCTGCGCGCGCTTCAGCTTGCGGGCGCTGGCGAAATCGGGTTCCTCGCAGTTCCAGCCGAAGCTGTCGGCCCATTCCACGTACGGCCCCTGCTTGACGTAGCGGGCGTAATACGCCTGGGCGCGGCGCTGGCGTTCGTTCAGCGGCTTGGTCGTGTCGCCATCGCTGGGCTCGTTGTAATCAGGCGGCCCCTGCAACATCCAGCTGGTCGCCATGCACAGGGAGGCGGCAAAGGCCTGCGAGCGAGGCGGCAGCAGGTCGGCCGCCGAAACGGCTCGATCGGCAGCGAGATAGCGGTAGTGGAAGCGGCGATCCGGCTGGGCCGCGCTGTCGTTGAAACGTTGCCGCTCGCCCGCCGTGACCAGATCGCCCTTGAGCGTCTCGATGCTCTGGCCGCTGCCGCCCTGGTAGCCACCGCCGTTGTCGCCAAAGTCCGGCCCCTGCTCGAAGCCGAGCAACTCCATACCGTTCTCACGCGCGATCTTCGCCGCCGCGTAGCGCGCTTCCGCCTTGCCGATGTCGGTCCAGGCGTGGTCGCCGTCGTGGATGTCCCGCGCATACTCCTTCGCCTTGGCACGCAGGTCCACATCGCCGAATCGGATATCGAGGCCGGGTGCGAAGTAGGCCTGGGCGTCGTCGAAGCGGCCGGCACGCATGAGGCGTCGGGCCAGCAGCCAGCGAAGACGATCGTTGAGCGGCAGAGGCTCGGCCGGGTGATCTTTATCGGGTGTTGCCGCCGGTGCCGCCGAAGCGGGTGCATGGGCGTCGATGAAGGCCTTCAGTTCGTCGACCGTCAACACGCGCTCGGCGATATAGTTCATGTCGTTACCGTAACCGGTACCCGACTCTTCCAGCTCGCCGTCGTAGACGTTGCCGTCGCCGCCCACGGCCGTGGACGCCTCGTACATGCGGGTCATCGCCTCGACATATTCGCCGCGCGCCAGCGCGAGCACCCCGCGCTCGCCCATCAGCCGATGCACGCTATCGGACTCCAGGGCGGCCTTGGGGTCGTCGGCACGGGGGAAGGCCTTGGCGGCCTCGGCATACGCGCGGGCGGCGCCTTCACGATCCCCCTTGCGCAGGGCCAGCTTCGCGCGCACCCAGCTGGCCAGCGGGCCGTCCGCCCTGGCGACGAGCTTCTCGGCATCGTCGTAACGACCGAGCTCATAGGCGAGCGAGGCAAGACGATCCGCCGCGCCGACTTTCTCGATGCCGTTCTTCTGGATCGCATCGACCAGCGCGGTAAGCACCGGCTGGGGCTTGCCGTCGGTGGTCTGCGGCGACACCCAGCTCAAGGCGTAGGTCACCAGGAGCCGCTGCGACACCGGGCCGTCGATCAGCGCATCGACCTGCGCCTGGTTAGACAGCACGGCGCTGGCGATCGACGCCAGCGATTGCACGGCGTTGCTCGAGCCATGGCCGGCCTGAGCGGCATACAGCGCAATGGCGTGTTTCAGGTCCGCCGGCGAGAGCGACGAAGCGCAGTCATCGCCGTTGTAGAGATCGACCCAGACGCATGGCCTCGCACCGGCGTACAGGCTCAGACGCGCTTCTTCGCCGAAGCTGGCCACCGCCAGTCCCTGTGCGTCGGAAGCACCGGCGAGTACACGCGCGCGCACTTGCTGGAAGGCCTTTGCCGCCGCGTCACGCTGTGCCGCGAAGGCCGGCGTGCCCGCCGCTTTCGCGGCCCGCAGCGCATGCACCTCGCCGAGCATGTAAGCCGCCCAGGCACCGCGGCGTGTCGACTGGTCCGGCGGCAGGGCCAGCACCTTCTCGAAACTCGCCTGCGCGCTATCCAGGGCGTCGGCATCGAACTCGGCACACGGCGGCTTGCTCAGCGTTTCGCCGTACTGACTGGCCGGCGCATCCGGGCAGTCCTGCGTGGCCTGGGTCCACTCCGCTGCGCCCGCCAAATAGGCGCTCACATCGGCGGGAGGATCCGCCACCTGCCCGCTGGTGAGATCGGGTTTTGCCTTGGGCTCTTCACCGAAACGCCCCGTCTCCACCGCTACCAACCCGTCGCTGGCCGGCAGCAGGTGTTGGGCCTCGAAGGCAAACGTATTCTGCGGAATGGCCTTCAGGGTGGCGGCACGATCGTCCAGCATCTGCGTCGGGAAGTCGGGGCCGCAGGCCCAGGCGACCGCACCGACCACGGCGATCGCGAACCCGATCGCAAGCGTCTTCTGCATCATCATGAAACGGGCATTCCTTGTACGGGTGTCGGTGAAAGGGTAAGCGGCGTGCCTGGCTTGCAGCGGGCCCAACCGATCGCACGGCGCGTGTGCGCGGGGATCGGGCGGGCACGTTCGGCGACCAGTTCGAGCTGGGCGTCGTGACGTTGCAGACGGTAGCCATCGATGCCGTCGGCCAGTTCGCAAGAGGCGGGCAGCGCGACGCGCGATGGTGGCGCGACATCGGTCGCACCGGCATTCTCGAGGATCACATCGGACGGCGCGTCCGCGGAGGGTCCGGGCTGCAACGTCATCACGAGGGGGCGCGTGTCGAGGTGGCCGGTCACGACGCCCCGCCAGGTGGCGAGACTCCACGCACGCGTATCGTCCACGGTCGGCAGGCGGAACCACACCACGCCGACGAGACCGCGCGGGCGATCTTTCGACAGCTGCGCCACGAACGCCATGAGGGCATCGGGCGCCGCATACAGTTCCGCCGAGGTCGCACCGGCCGCCAGGGCGGCTTGCTCGCTTTCCACGGCGAGCAGGCTGCCGTCCTCGTTCCAGCTCACGCGCGAGCCATACGTGGGCAGCGCCACGCGAAACGGCTTGCGGGTATGCGTGGCGAACTCATCCACCCAGCGATCGGCAACCGCGGGATCGAACAACCCCGCTTGCGGCGCCTGCACGGCATGCACCTGCAGCACGGATTCGTCCGGCTGGGCCAGCAACGGGTCGAGGTCGCGCGAGCCGAGCCATGTCGGCAAGGCGGTGATCGAGAGCGACAGCGTACCTAGCCTAGGACGCAGCGCGGCCAGGAAGGCCGTATACGCGGGCAAGCGCGAGGTGGGGCAGTCGTAGTCGATCTCGATACCCGCCAGCTGCGTGGAAGGCCAGCCGGCTGTGAGTGCGGCGATGCGGTCGGCCAGCACCTGGGCGTCGAAGCTCGCCAGTCGCCCGTCGATACGTACGACCAGCACGACGGGACGGCCGCTGCGAGCCAGCGCCTCCCGGTCCGGCGCGAAACGATGAAACACGCCATTGCGGTCGGCTTGGGCGACCAGCACCCGCCAGTCGCGAACCAGGTCGCTGGAGCTGGCGACGGCCTCGCGAAGCGCCGGCGTCCACTGCCGCTGCCAGACATAGGCGTCGTGCGTCAGCGGCACGGGCGCGCGACCGCAAGCGGTAACAAGCACCACCGCGATCGCGACGATCGCCAGACTCCGCAAGACGTGGCCCACTCCGATGGCTTCCCTGGCCGCGCCGAAGGGGCGCGTTACCGCCGCATTGTAGCGGTCAGAGCCAGCCTTTCTGGCGTGCCAGCCGGAAGGCCTCGATGCGGTTCGTCGCGCCCAGCTTGCCGATGGCTTCGGACAGGTAATTCCGGACCGTCCCGTGCGAGAGATTCAACTGCGTGCCGATATCGTTGGCCGATTGCCCTTCCCCCGCCAGGCGCAACACCTGCCGCTCGCGATCGTTCAGGGGGTCGGCCTCGGACCATGCCTCCAGCGCCAGCTGGGGGTCGATGGCGCGGCCACCGCGATGGACCATGCGCAGGGCCTCGGCGAGGTTCTCGGCCGGCGCGTCCTTCAGAAGGTAGCCGCTCACGCCGGCGTCGAGCGCGCGACGAAGAAATCCCGGCCGGGCGAAGGTCGTCACGATGATCACCTTCATCGGCAGTTCGTGACGGTGGATACGCTGGGCGATTTCCAACCCGGTCAGGCCGGGCATCTCGATGTCGGTCACCAGCACGTCAGGCTTCAGTCGCTGCAATTCGCGCCAGGCGCTTTCGCCGTCGGCGGCCGAGCCGAGCACTTCGATATCGGATTCCAGGTTGAGCAGGGCCGACAAGGCGCCGCGCACCATGGCCTGGTCTTCGGCAATCAGGACGCGGATCATGCCGGGCTCCCGTTATCCGTCATTCGCATCGGGAAATCCTGTGGAGTCGTAGTGGCGAGGCGGCGGTCCGCCGCGGTCAGGGGTACGGCGATGCGCACGCGGGTGCCCTTGCCACGCTGCGACTCGAAAGCCAGCGTGCCGCCGAGCGCGCGGACACGTTCGCGCATGCCGCAGATGCCGTTACCCTCGCTGTTCACCCCGCCGGTGCCGTTGTCGGCGATGCACAAGGTGAGTTCGTTCCCCTTGATCTCGACGCGAGCTTCGGCCGACGAGGCACGCGCATGGCGATGAATATTCGTCACCGCCTCGCGCAGGATGAGTGCAAGCCCTGCTTCCAGGCGCTCCGGGAGCTCGGGGAGGTTGCTCACGTAGTCGAACTGAACCATCGAGGCATTCAACAGCAACCGCGCGGAAGCCAGTTCGCCGGCGAGGCCGGTGGCGCGAATCCCCGTCACCGCCGAACGTACTTCGGCAAGCGCGTGGCGGGCCACGGCCTCGGCCTCTTCCATCTCGCGTCGGGCGGCGTCCGTATCGCGATCGATCAGGCGGCGCGACAGCTCCAGCTTGAGCGTGATCAGCGAAAGCGTATGCCCAAGGAGATCGTGAAGGTCTCGCCCGATGCGCTCACGCTCGGCCATCGCCGCCAGCCTGCGCACCTCGTCGTGCGACAGTTTGAGCTCCGCGTCACGCTGCGCATTGAAGCGATAGATGACGTTGATCGAACCCACGGACAGCGCGATGAAGCTGATCGTCGCGAGGATCGATGGCGGCCACGCGTAGATGAAGGTGCCGGCGAGGACAAACCCACCGATCACGGCGGCCATGCCGGTATAGCAACGCTTGGGCGATCCCTCGAAACCCATGATCGCGCACGCGTAGATCATGTAGCACCCGCCACCGCTCGCGTTGATGCCCATGATCGAATACGCCAGCAGGGCAACCGCCGCGGCGAACCACGGCGCCTGGCGAATGGGCCGGATGTAGCTGATCGCGTAAAGAGCCAGGAAGGCCGGAAACGTGGTGAGGGTGGCCAGCCACCAGTGCGGGTTGAGCTTCTCCGCGAAGACGAGGTCGCCGAAGACGTAAACCGTCCATACCAGGTTGAACAGGCTGGCCAGGCGCAACCGTGGCTTCTCGTGGAAGCGGTTCCACAGCGAATCCGGGGCGGGCTGGAACCACGAGCGAGCCATGCGCTTATCCGAGGAAAGACGAAGGTTCATGCTACTTCAACCGTAGCGACGCAGGCGACGCGCGGCGATCAGGAGGAAGGCCGCCGTGAAACCGACCAGCACGAGCACGTGCGGCAGGACACTGCCCGGGTTCAACCCCACGACCGACATGGCGAGCTGATCGAGGTGGTACGCCGGCCAGATCGGCGCGATCGACTGCACGAAGGAGGGCATGATCTGCAACGGGAACCACAGCCCGGACAGGAAGGCCATCGGCAGATAGACGAGGTTGACCACACCGGGCGCGCCCTGCCCCTTGACCAGCGTGCCGATCAGCAGGCCGAGCGCGCAGAACGGCAGGACACCGAGCACTTCGAGCAGGAAGAAGGCGACCAGCCGTGACGCCGGCAGGGTCACGCCCGCCAGGAACACCGCCATGCACAGCAGGATGATCGAAACGACCGCGGCGACCAGCATGGCCATGCACATCTTGCCGAGCAGATAGGCGCCAGGCGGCATTGGCATCGCGCGCTTGAGGGTGAGCAGACCGGTGTCGCGTTCCAGCGCCAGCGATACGCCGAAGCCGAACAGGCCCGGCGCCATCACGCCGAACGTGCCGTAGGACGCCAGCAGGTAACGCGGCGCGTCGGCGCTGTTCGAATGGGCGAGGAAGATGCCGAACATGAGGTAGAACACCGACGGAAACAGCAACGTCGGCAGCAGGAATCCCGGATTGCGCAGGTAGCGCAGGCATTCCGACTTCGCCTCCTGCACATACGCGTTGATCAGTCGGCCCGTGGTCATCACCGGCGTGGCGATGCTGTCGATGGTGTTCATGCGGCCTCCTGGGAAAGATCGGTCGTCTCGCTTTCACGGGTGATTTCGGTAAAGGCCTCGGCCAGACCGGCGCGCTGTACTTCAAGCTCGCTCAGCGCGGCATCGGCGTCGAGCAGGCGTCGGACAATGGTCTCGGCTTCCGCGGTGGCGATCGCGAGACGGCCCTGCACCAGCTCGGCGGAGATCACTTCCGGCCAGGCTGCGACGGTCGCCGCCGGCGTGGCGGTGATGCAACGGATGCGGCGCACCGCGACATGGGCACGCAGGGCATCCACCGTGCCTTCGGAGACCACGCGACCCTTGGCGATCACGCAGACACGATCGGCCAGGGCTTCCGCCTCTTCGAGGTAGTGGGTGGTGAGAACCACCGCGCACCCATCGGCGACCGCCTTGCGAATCGCCGCCCAGAGCGACTGGCGCGCGACGATGTCCATGCCGACCGTGGGTTCGTCCAGGAAGAGGATTTCCGGCCGTCCCGCCAAGGCCATGGCGAATTGCACGCGGCGCTGTTGGCCGCCGGAAAGGCTGGCGTACCGCCGGCCCAGGAGATCGTCGATACCGGCCAGCGCCGCACACTCGGCGACCGACCTCGGCGCGGGGTAATAGCTGGCGGTGAGAGCGATCAGCTCACCGGCCTTCAGCGTCGGCGGCAAGGCGGCCGACTGCAGCATCACGCCGATGCGCCGGCGCGCCTCGATGTCCTGCGGATCGCGCCCGAACAGGCTCACGCTGCCACTATCCGCGCGGTGCAGCCCGAGCAGCAGACCGATGCTGGTGCTCTTGCCGGCGCCGTTGGGGCCCAACAGCGCGAGCAACTCGCCGCGGTGGATTTCCAGGTTGATGCCGTCCAGTGCGACGATGGCGCCGTAGCGCTTGCCGACCTGGTCCAGACGCGCAATACAGGTGTCGTTGATCATGGTGTCCTCCCTTGCGTCGCAACATATTCCGTCGCAACCCCTTGGCGGCAGTCGCTTGCGTCATTGTGCGGATGTGACAAGCGTCACCCGGGGGTTACGCGGCCAAAATCCGCGTGATATGCTGAGGAAATAATCCCTTTACATATAGACACTTAGCGGCGTCTTAAGGGATCGATTCGAACAGTGCCGCGTCATTTGAAGTGAAGGAGTGGGTTATGGACGTCATCGGTCTTCTGCGCGAATTGCGCGACTTTGGCGGTACGCCGCGCACGCGAGGCCTGGCCGACGCCACCGTCGAGCGTTTCGCCGGCATCGACCCCTCCCTGGTCCAGGCCATCGAAGAAGCCGTCGCCTATCACCAGGCACTCCGCGCCGACATGGGCGACTTCCTGCGCATGGACGAAGCCGAGCAGATCAACCACCTGCAGTGCGGCCTGGTGAACTTCTACCCCGACGACGGCGTGAATCCGTACGTGCCGGCCGCCGCGCGCGGCCCGTGGGTGGTGACGCTGAAGGGCGCCGTGATCCACGACAACGGCGGCTACGGCATGCTGGGCTTCGGCCACAACCCACAGCACATCATCGATGCGATGGCGCGCCCGCAAGTCATGGCCAACGTCATGACCGCGAACGTCTCCCAGCTGCGTCTGTGCGACGCGCTCGACAAGGAGCTCGGTCGCCATCGCGGCGGCAGCCCCTACTCGCACTTCCTTTGCCTCAACTCGGGTTCGGAGTCGGTCACGCTGGCCGGCCGCATCGCCGACGTCAATGCGCGCGTGATGACCGATCCGGGTGCGCGGCACGCCGGCCGTACCATCAAGCGTCTCGCGGTAAAGGGCGCCTTCCACGGCCGCACGGAGCGTCCGGCGATCTACTCCGATTCGTCGCGCCGCAACTACCAGCAGCACCTGGCCAGCTTTCGCAACGAAGACACCTTGATCACGGTCGAGCCGTACAACGTGGCCGCGCTGAAAGCCGCGTTCGCCGAGGCCGATCGCCAGGGCTGGTTCATCGAGGCCATGTTCCTCGAGCCGGTGATGGGCGAAGGCGATCCGGGTCGCGCGTTGACGCCGGAGTTCTACGCCGCCGCGCGTGAACTCACGCGTGAACACGGCACCCTGCTCCTGGTCGATTCGATCCAGGCCGGCCTGCGTGCGCACGGCGTGCTGTCCATCATCGACTACCCGGGCTTCGAGTCCCTCGACGCGCCGGACATGGAGACCTTCTCCAAAGCGCTCAACGCCGGCCAGTACCCGCTATCCGTGCTTGCCGTCACCGACCGTGTCGCCGGCCTGTATCGCAAGGGCATCTACGGCAACACGATGACCGCGAATCCGCGTGCCCTCGACGTCGCCGTCGCCACGCTGGCCGAACTGACCGACGAGGTCCGCGCGAACATTCGTGAGAAGGGCCAGGAGTTCCTGCAGAAGCTGGAAGGCCTCAAGAGCGAACTCGGCGGCATGATCACCAAGGTCCAGGGCACCGGCCTGCTGTTCTCCTGCGAACTGGCCAGCGACTACAAGTGCTACGGCGAAGGCTCGACCGAGGAATACATGCGCGAACGCGGCGTCGGCGTGATCCACGGCGGCGCCAACTCCCTACGCTTCACCCCGCACTTCCGGGTGACCAGCGCCGAGGTGGACCTCATCGTCGAAGAAATCCGGCACGCGTTGAAGGAAGGCCCGCGTCGCTCGGCTTCCACCAAGGCGGCCTGACACCCGCTCCCTGTGGGAGCCGCTTCAGCGGCGATAGGCGCGCGAGGAAGCATCGCCGATGAATCGGCTCCCACACAGAACCCCCTTGGGTTTTGTAGGCGATGGCTCAGAGAGGTAAGCTCAGACGCCGGATTCGCCCGGCGTCACGTAGGGGTTTGCCATGTGTATGCAGCTTCGTGTCCTTGCCGTTGCTTCCCTGCTCGCCTTTTCCGCCAGTGCCATAGCCGCCCCGCAGGCGGCCAAGAAAGAACTGACGCCGCAGCAACAGCGCATGTCGACCTGCAATACCCAGGCGACCGGCAAGAAGGGTGACGATCGCAAGACCTTCATGAGCAGCTGCCTGAAGGGCGAGACCGCGGCGCCGGCCAAGCAGACCCAGCAGCAGAAGATGACCTCCTGCAACAAGGACGCCTCGGCGAAGAGTCTGAAGGGCGCCGAACGCAAGACCTTCATGAGCGGCTGCCTGAAGGGCTGAACGACGTTGGGAGCCGGCTCCCACACCCTCCGGCCTTCGGGCCGGAGGGGCCTCGCATGCGACAATCGGGCATCTCCGCCATCGACCGCATGCCCATGAAAATCGTCGAAGTCCGCCACCCCCTCATCCAGCACAAACTCGGCCTGATGCGCCGGGCCGGTATCAGCACGAAGGAGTTCCGCGAACTCGCCTCGGAAGTCGCCGCCCTGCTCACCTACGAAGCCACCGCCGACATGGAAACCGAGTGCAAGACGATCGAGGGCTGGGCGGGTCCGGTCGAGGTGACGCATATCAAGGGCAAGAAGGTCACGATCGTGCCGATTCTGCGTGCCGGCCTGGGCATGCTCAGTGGCGTGCTGGAGATGATTCCGGCGGCCAAGGTGAGCGTCGTCGGCCTGCAACGCGACGAGGAAACCCTCGAGCCGGTCGCCTATTACGAAAAGCTCAGCGGCGGCATGGATGAGCGCACGGCGATCATCGTCGACCCCATGCTGGCGACGGCCGGTACCCTGGTCGCCACCGTCGACATGCTCAAGGCGGCTGGAGCGAAGAAGATCAAGGGCCTGTTCCTTGTCGCGGCGCCCGAGGGGCTCAAGCGCATCGAAGCCGCTCACCCGGATATCGAGATCTACGTCGCTTCCATCGACGACCACCTGAACGAACTGGGCTACATCCTGCCCGGCCTGGGCGATGCCGGCGACAAGATCTTCGGGACCAAGCAAAAACCTTCCTGAGTCGTCGGGTGTGTCACATCCCCCTGTCATAAATTCGCGGCACACTCGGCCCGCGGACTCGACAGGGGGAACGCCACGCAGGGGATTGCGCGGTGCTTCGGGTCGCATACATTTCAACGACTCGAGGGGATATTCGAATGCGTTCGACCACGACACGGCGCGCCACCTGGGCGGCGCTGGCCGGCCTCATGGCCGTTCTACCGCTGCAGGCGGCGGACCTCACCATCACCCAGTTCCGCCTTCGCGGACCCGCCGGCGGCAACGACGAATTCGTCGAAGTGCAGAACACCGGCACCGCGGCACTGGACGTTTCCGGCTACAAGCTCAACGCCTCCAACTCGGCCGGCACGACCGGCACGCGTTTCACCTTTCCGGCGGGGACGTCGGTGGCGCCGGGTTGCTTCCTGCTGCTGGCGAACACGGCGGCTTCCGGTTACTCCGGCAGTGTCACGCCCGACCTGAAGTACTCGACGGGCGTGACGGACGATGGTGGCCTCGCCCTGCTCAACGCCTCGGGCACGGCGATCGACCAGGTCGGCCTGAGCAGCGGCTCGGCCTATAAGCTGGGCACGCCGCTCGCCACGCTCGGCAGCAGCAATACGGACCAGGGCTACGGCCGCAAGACGAACGCCGCCGGCTTCCCGCAGTCCAGCGGCGACAATTCGGCGGACTGGGTCAAGGTCGCGCCGACCGCCCCGCGCGCCAGCACCTCGCCCTGCGTCGCGCAGGGCCCGAGCCTTTCCATCGCCGACGCCACGGTCAGCCTGCGTAACGGCGACGACGTCACGATGCCGTTCACCGTCACGCTCAGCCAGCCGGTCGGCACCGACGTGACCGTGCATGCCACGACGGCGGACGACACGGCCACGGTCGCCGCGGGCGACTACGATGCCGTCGACACCACGCTGACCATCCCGGCCGGCGGCAACAGCAGCACCATCAACGTAACCGTGCACGGCGCGAAGGCGGCCGGCCCCGACAAGGCATTCCGCGTCAACCTGAGCGACGCCACGGGTAACGTCACTATCGCCAAGAGCGCGGCGGTCGGCGCGATCCTCAACGAGATCCCGGTCGCCGCCGAAATCTGGCAGGTCACCGGTACCGGCCAGGTGTCCCCGCTGGTCGGCAAGCGCGTTGCGACCCACGCGAACATCGTCACCGCCGTCGGCCCCGCCGGCTTCACCATGCAGACGCCGGATGACCGCGCCGATGCCGATCCGCTGACCTCGAACGGCATCTACGTGTTCACCAGTACGGCGCCGACGGTGAAGTCCGGCGACGTGGTCGATGTCGAGGCCACCGTGGACAACTACTTCAACCTGCCCGAGCTGAAGAACGCGACGATCACCACGAGCATGCACGGGGCCCACCTGCCGAAGGCCGTGGCCTTTGGCAACAGCATTCCGTCGACGGATCCGAATGCGCTTTCCTGCGGCACGACGAACTACCAGTGCTACGTGGGCATGCGCGTCACGATCGACAACGGCATGATCACCACGGGCAACCTGCGTTTCAGCAACGAGCCCTTCGCCGAGGTCTACATCACCGCGAATGGGACGCGCTCGCTGCGCAAGCCGGGCGTGCGTTACACGGTGCCCGTACCCGATGGCGTGAACCTGCCCAACTGGTCGGGCAACCCCGAAGTGTTCAAGATGAACACGGCCGACTTCGGCGCCGTGCCGGCTGACACGCCGTTCAACGCAGGCACGACCTTCAAGGCAGAAGGCGTCATGTCCTATGCGTTCGGCACGTACACTTTCATCCCGACGAAGATCACGATCAAGAAGGCGGCCACGCTTCCGCGCGCCGTGGATTCGCGTCCGTTCTACGCCGTGCGCGTGGGCGCCCTGAACACCGAGCGCTTCTGCGATTCCGACTTCAATACGACCTTCACCTGCAGTGGCGGCAGCAGCGAGCCGACCCCGGACCAGGTCAAGCTGAAGACACAGCGTCTGTCGGCCTATATCGGCAGTGTGCTGAAGCTGCCGGACATCCTCTCGGTCGAGGAAGTGAAGAGCCTTGCCGTGCTGCAGGGCCTGGCCAAGCAGCTGGGTGACGACTACCCGGCGCAGTACGAGGCGATTCTCCAGCCGGGTCACGATCCGAGCGGCATCAACGTCGGCTTCCTTGTCCGTACCGACCGGGTCCGTGTGCTCGACGTGCGCCAGCTGGGTGCGGACGAAACCTGGGACGACCAGGGCTCCGTCTCGTTCCTGCACGATCATCCACCGCTGCTGCTGACCGCCGAAGTGCCATCCATCCTCGGCCGGATGCGCGTCAACGTGATCTCCGTGCACCCGAAGGCCCGGCAGAACGTGGACAAGACCGGCAGCGCGGCAGATCGCGACCGCCAGAAGCGCTTCCTCCAGGCGAAGTCCCTCGCTACCCAGGTGCAGGCGTTGCAGACCGACCGGAAGAACCTGCTCACGCCGCTGCTCGTCGTCGGCGATTTCAACGCCTACCCGTTCACCGACGGCTTCGCCGACGTGGTCGGCCTGATCGCCGGTCGTTACGACGACAGCCAGAACCTGTTGAAGCTGGGCAAGAACCTGGTCAAGCCGACGCTGTGGAATGCCGTGGATTCGGTGCCCGAGCAGGACCGCTACTCGTTCCTGTTCACCGAGAACTTCGGCAACATCCAGGGACAGGCGCCGCGTCAGGTTCCGACCCATCAGGTGCTCGACAACGCCCTGCTGAACACTGTGGCGCGCGGTCTGTTCCTGAAGATGCAGTACGGCCGCGGCAACCTCGACGCCCCGGTGCAGACACTGGACGATGCGGCCACGGCCACCGATGCGAAGAAGGCGATCGGTTCGTCCGACCACGATGGTTTCGTGGTGGATCTGCTGACGCTGCCGTTGGGGTTGTTCTGATGTGAGAGCGGTTGCCCGGCTGAGGCCGGGCAACCTATCGCCGCTGAAGCGGCTCCCACAAAAAGCCGCATGCTTGCCGTGGATCGGCTTTTTGTGGGAGCCGCTTCAGCGGCGATACCCTGACCTCCCTGTAGAAGCCGCTTCTGGCCTCCCTGTGGGAGCCGCTTCAGCGGCGATACCTCACGAAGCGAAACGATCGGTCGCTTCGACCAGTTCCCGCACGATCCCCGGCTCGAATGCCGAATGCCCCGCGTCCTGCACGATCTTCAGATCGGCTTCCGGGAACGCGCGGTGCAGGTCCCACGCGCTGCGCACGGGGCAGACCACGTCATAGCGCCCCTGCACGATCACCGTCGGGATATGGCGAATCCTGTCGACGTCGCGCAGCAACTGGCCATCGACTTCGAAGAAACCCGCGTTGACGAAGTAATGGCATTCGATCCGCGCAAAGGCGAGCGCAAACTCGTCTTCGCCGCTGGAAGCGATATGGCCCGGGTCCTGGTAGAGGTAGCTCGTCGCACCTTCCCACACCGACCACGCACGCGCGGCGGCGACGCGAACCGCGGGATCGTTGCTGGTCAGCCGGCGGTGGTAAGCACTGATGAGATCGCCGTGTTCGGCCGGCGGAATGGCGGAGAGATAGGTCTCCCACGCATCCGGGTAGAGCATGTCGCAACCACCCTGGTAGAACCATTCCAGCTCGGAACGACGCAGCATGAAGATGCCGCGCAACACCAGCTCGCTCACGCGTGCCGGATGGGTTTCCGCATAGGCCAGGGCGAGGGTCGAACCCCAGGAGCCGCCGAATACCTGCCATGTGTCGATGCCGAGGTGCTCGCGCAGTGTCTCGATGTCGGCGACCAGGTCCCAGGTGGTGTTATCGGTCAGTTCGGCATGCGGCGTGGACTTGCCACAACCACGCTGGTCGAACAGCACGATGCGGTACTTCTTCGGGTCGAAGAAGCGGCGGCAGCGCGGGTTGGTGCCGCCACCGGGACCGCCATGGAGGAAGACCACCGGCTTGCCCTTCGGATTGCCGCTCTCCTCGAAATAGAGGGTGTGCAGCGAGGAAACCTTGAGCGTGCCGCAGTTGTAGGGCTCGATCGAGGGGTAGAGGTCGGGGGAGTCCTGGGCCATGGGGCGGGTCTTCGGTATCGGGGAGGTGACAAGGCTAATGGGGCGGCCGGTGGATTCCAACCGTTCGCCTCGCAAGGATCGCCGCATGCCACTCGGCGGGAGACGCCCGTTTAGAGGAGCTTTCCGGGGTTCATGATGCCGTTGGGATCCCACACCGCCTTGATCCCACGCATCAGGGCGATTTCCGCCTCGCTGCGCACGCTCCCCAGCCAGGGCTTCTTGACCAGGCCGATGCCGTGTTCGGCGGAGATGCTGCCGCCGTGACGTTGCAGGGTGTCGACCAGCAGCGAGGTGACGTGCTCGCACTGCGCGACGAAGATCGCGTTGTCCAGATCGGCCGGCTTCAATACGTTGATATGCAGGTTGCCGTCGCCGATATGGCCGAACCAGACCACGTCGAAGTGCGGGTACTCCGCCGTGAGCAACGCCTGCATCTCGGCCATGAACGCCGGCACGGCGGAGATGCGCACGGAAACATCGTTCTTATAGGGTTTGTGCGGCGCCAGGCTCTCGGTGATGCCTTCGCGCAGGCGCCAGAGGGCCGCGGCCTGCGCCTCGCTGGAACTGATCGCACCATCCACCACCCAGCCTTCGTCGAGGCAGCGTTCGAAGAAGGCAAGCGCCGCCGCCTCGGCCTTCTCGTCCACGGCGTCGTACTCGGTCACGACATAGAACGGATGCGTCTCGCCGAAGGGACGCTGCGCGCCATGGGCAAGGACATGATGCAAGGCACGCTCGGTGAAGAATTCGAAGGCACCGAGCGTCAGGCGATGCCGGGCCTCGGCAAACACCTTCATCAATGCGTCCATCGCCGGCACGGCAAGCAACATGACCTGGGAGGGTCGCGGCGGCGAGGTTAGGCTCAGCGTCGCCTCGACCACGATGCCAAGCGTGCCCTCGGAGCCGATGACCAGATGCCGGAGGTCGTAACCGGACGCGTTCTTGACCAGGCCGCGATTGAGGTCGAGCAGTTCGCCGGTTCCCGTCACCACCTTGAGCCCGGCGATCCACCGGCGTGTATTGCCGTATCGGATGACCCGGATGCCACCGGCGTTCGTCGCGATGTTCCCGCCGATCTGGCAGGAACCGCGGGCCGCGAAGTCCACCGGATACAGCAGGCCCCGCTCCCGCGCCGCGTTGTGCACCGCCTCCAGGGCGATGCCGGGCTGGACGGTCAGCGTGCGATCGATGGGGTCGAAGTCCAGCACCCGGTTCATCCGGTCGAGGCTGACCACGATCTCGCCATGCGCAGCGACCGCCCCGCCCGACAGGCCGGTACGGCCGCCCGACGGAACCACGCCCACGCCCTGCCCGTTCGCCCACCGGACCACACCCTGCACCTCCGCGATCGAGGCCGGATAGGCGATCGCCAGCGGTGCCGGCGTCCAGCGCCGGGTCCAGTCGCGACCATGATGCTCGAGGTCGCCCGGGTCGGTCGACAGCTTCAGATCGGGCAGCAGGCGGGCAAGTTCGGACAGGCGCGGGTCGGTCATGGGGCTCTCGCTCGGGTATCCACGGCAGGGTGCCAGCGCGCGGGCCGGGCGTCCACTGCGCTGCAACATGAACGTCACTCTCTGGCATAGTGAGCGTCTCGCCCACGGATCTGAAGCCCGGCCATGAAGCGCACGTCGTACCCGAAAGAAGACATCAAGGTCCTGCTGCTCGAAGGCGTCAGCCGCAGCGCATTGGAAACCTTCCGCCAGGCCGGCTACTCGCAAATCGAGTTCCATGAGAAGTCGCTTTCCGAAGACGACCTCAAGGAGCGTATCGCCGATGCGCACATCGTCGGCATCCGCTCGCGCACCCACCTCAGCGCCGATGTCCTGGCCGAGGCGCGCCGCCTGATCGCCGTCGGCTGCTTCTGCATCGGTACCAACCAGGTGGACACCGCGGAAGCCGAGCGCCTGGGCGTGCCGGTGTTCAACGCGCCCTACTCCAACACCCGCAGCGTGGCCGAACTGGTCATCGCCGAGACGATCATGCTGGTGCGCCGCATTCCGGAGAAGAACGCCGAGTGCCACCGCGGCGGCTGGTCGAAGTCGGCCGCCGGCAGCTTCGAGGTCCGCGACAAGGTGCTTGGCATCGTCGGCTACGGTCACATCGGCACCCAGGTCGGCGTTCTCGCCGAATCGCTGGGCATGCGCGTGATCTTCCACGACGTGGAAGCCAAGCTTTCGCTGGGCAACGCCCGCCCGGCGGCCAGCCTCGATGACCTGCTCGAGCGCGCCGATGTCGTGACACTGCACGTCCCCGAAACGGCGCAGACCAAGAACATGATCGGTGCGGCCGAAATCGCCCGCATGCGTCCCGGCGCGATGCTGGTCAATGCCTCGCGCGGCACCGTCGTCGACATCGATGCGCTGGCCGCCGCGCTGCGTTCGAAACACCTCGCCGGTGCCGCCATCGACGTGTTCCCGGTCGAGCCCAAGGGCAATACCGACCCCTTCGTCTCACCCCTGGTCGGCATGGACAACGTGATCCTCACGCCGCACGTCGGCGGCAGTACCGCCGAGGCACAGGAGAACATCGGCATCGAGGTGGCCTCGAAACTGGTGCGCTACAGCGACAACGGCAGCACGCTTTCCGCGGTGAATTTCCCCGAGGTCTCGTTGCCCGGGCATCCGACCAGCCGCCGCCTGCTGCATATCCACCGCAACATCCCTGGCGTCCTGTCGCGGGTGAACGAGGTGTTCTCGCGAGCGGCGGTGAACATCGACGGCCAGTATCTGCAGACCTCCGGCCAGGTGGGTTACGTGGTGATCGACGTGACCACGACCGAAGAGCACGCCGCCGCGCTGCGTAACGAACTGGCGGCGATCGACGGCACGCTGAAGGCGCGCGCGCTCTACTGAGCGCGGTGCGACTCGATCATCTTCCAACCGTTGCCCGAGGGGTCGCGGAAGTTCGCGTCCACGTTGCCGTAGCGCTCTTCCGGCGCCTGGGTAAACTCCACGCCACGAGCGCGCATGCGTTCGTAGGTGCCACGGCAGTCGTCCACGTTGAGCACCAGTGGCGGCATCGCGCCCTTCGCCACCACTTCGCTCATGGTCCGCGCGGTGGCCTCGTCGAGCACCGGCGCCTGCGGCTTGAACAGGCCCAGCTGTAGCGAAGGCTGCTCCGGATGCTGCACGGTGAGCCAACGGAAGTCGCCGTTTTGCGCGTCGGTATGCACGCGGAAGCCGAGCTTCTCCACATAAAAATCGAGGGCTTCGTCCTGGTCGCGAACGTACAGCCCTACTACTGCGATACCCTGGCTCATAAACACTCCGGTTTGTTGGGAGCCCCTTTTTTAGCAGCCTGCTCCCGCCGTCGCTTCTCCGAAACTGCGCTTGTCATGCCGGGCCTATAGGCGGCACTGACGAAGCAGTGCGGCACCTCGGTCAAGGCGTGTCGGGCGGCCTGCTCGAAGACGCGCCATGCGCTGGGGCTCTTGCCATTCACATCGCGAAACACGCGACCGAAGGTGCCCAGGCTGTTCCAACCGGTCTGCAAGGCGATCTCGAGGACCGGCAGCTCCGTGTCGCGAAGCAAGGCCTTTGCCCGTTCCATTCGGCGCGTGAGCAGGTAGCGGTGGGGAGGAAGGCCGAAGGCCTGCTTGAACGATCGCGCGAAATGCGCTTCGGACACGTGGCTCACACGTGCCAGCCGTTGGACCGGCCAGGCCTCGTTCGAGGCGGCGTCCATCCGGTCCTTTGCGCGTAGCAGGCGGCGTAATAGCTCCGGGTCCACCGTCTTGCCCTCGTAGGAGCCGCTTCAGCGGCGATTTCATACCGTGTCGCTAGCACCCATCGCCGATGAATCGGCTCCTACCGAGGAAGGAGCCATCCCGTTTCACCGCTCGCGTGGAAGGTCGTGCCTACTCGCCGCCTTCGGCGACCACGCGGGCGCGGCCGCGTTGCTTGGCCAGGTAGAGGCGTCGGTCCGCCACGGCAATGGCCGGCAGAATCTGATCGCCCTCCTTGGGCGCCAGTGTATGCACACCCGCGCTGAGCGTCACGCGCTTGCCCGCACCGAGGCCGGCATGCGGAATCATGGCTTTCTCCACCAGGTCCAGGCAGCGCCAGGCCAGGGCCAGGGCGGTGGCTTCGTCGGTATCCTGCAAGAGCAGCACGAATTCCTCGCCGCCGAAGCGGCAGAGCAGATCCGCCGGGTTGCGCACGATGTTCGACAGCGCCGACGCGACGCGCTTCAGGCACTCGTCGCCTTCGAGGTGTCCGTAGTGGTCGTTGTACTGCTTGAAGAAATCGATATCGAGCACGACCAGCGACAGTGTCTGCCGATTCTGTCGCGCATCCCGCCACGCCGTCTCCATGACCATGTCGAAGCGACGGCGGTTGGCGACCCCGGTGAGGCCGTCCTTGAATGACAGCTCCTCCAGCTCGCGCTGCATGTCCAGCAGCTTTTCCTCGGTGCGCTTACGCTCACTGATATCGAACATGAAACCGACGAGCGCATTCGGCGAGCCGTCCGGATTGCGCACGACATGGACCACATCACGAATCCAGACGTATTCACCGGTCTTGGTCAGCGCGCGATAGTCCGCCTCGTGATCGACACCGGCCTGCGACTGCGACACGCAGAAATCGAAGACCCAGGCGCGATCTTCCGGATGCATGCGATCGGCCCAGTCCTGCACGGTTGCCCAGGACTGCGGCGACCAGCCCAGCAGCGCTTCGATCTGCGGGCCGATATAGGCGAAGCGCAACGTCGCCCACTCGATCTTCCAGGGAATCGCACGCGTGGATTCGAGCAGGGTTCGGTAGACCCCGATGTCTTCCTCGGCAACGACGTCTTCGATACTCATGGCGTGCCCTGTCCCCACTGACGGCTTCGCGAGTGTAGCGGCCAAAGCCTGCAAAGCTTGAGTCGCAGGGCCCCGGAGACGACGCCGGCGCCCCGACGGCGGGGCGCAACTCTCTACGAATATTCGCAAAATGTCATTGACAAGTGCCAGATAGCCCACGTACTTTCGGACACGCCTTGGTACCTGCGACGCGCCACTTCATGGCAGGAACAAGGCGGGAGAAGGATCTTGCGGGGGCAAGTCGTGCGGGGGGAGCGTTCGCTCGGGGGAGTGAACACTGCCGTAGGCCGGCGTCAGGTCACCGCCAGAACCGTTTGGAACGAACGTCCATTCGTTTTGGTGGCCCACCTTTCTGGGCCAATTTCGGGGAGTGACACATGCATCTGCACAGCATCCGTCGACGCGGAGGGCTCAGGCCGACCGCGTTGGCCATAGCGCTTGGCCTTTCCATCGCCGCGATCTCGCCGGTCATGGCGCAGTCCACCACCGGCGCGATCTTTGGCCAGGCTCCTGCCGCCGCCGGCGGAACGGTCAGCGTCACCAACGACACCGGCTTTACGCGCGACGTGCCTGTCGATGCCGACGGCCGTTACCGCGTCAGCAACCTGCCCCTGGGCAACTACACGGTCAGTCTCAAGCGCGATGGCGCCGTGGTCGATACGCGTAAAGACGTGTCGATCAAGGTCGGCGGCAGCACCGACGTGTCCTTCGCGGGCGCGACCTCGGCCGCCTCGGCCCAGTCGCTCGAATCGGTCACCGTCACCGCCAATACCCTTCCGCCCATCGACGCCACCGCCGTCGATGCGCGCACGGTCATCACGTCGGAAACCCTCGCCCGCCTGCCACTCGGCCGTAACGCCGAAGCCATCGCCTTGCTGGCGCCTGGCGCCGTACCGGGGTCGAACAACCTCGGCGCAGGCCGCTATCGTACGGTTTCGTTCGGTGGCTCCGGTGCCTCGGAAAACGCCTACTACATCAACGGATATGCGACGTCCGACCCCTATCGCAACCTGGGTGGCGTTGGCCTGCCGTACGGCGCCATCGACCAGCAGGAAGTCTATACGGGCGGCTACAGCGCCAAGTACGGCCGCTCCGACGGCGGCGTCATCAGCCAGGTCGGCAAGGCCGGTACCAACGATTGGCATTTCGGTGCGCAGGTTCTGTGGGAACCGAGGTTCGCCGCGTCCACGGCCGGAAGCATCTATTACAAGAACACCGCACTGCCCACCGGTTACGGCTACGAAGACGAATCGCGCCCCGGCACGATCTATCGGAACCGCAAGGACAATACCAAGTGGACGACGACGTACAGCGCTTACGTCGGCGGCCCGTTGATCAAGGACAAACTGTTCTTCTTCGTCGCAGCCGAAGCGGAGAAGTCCGAAGGTACGTCGACCGCGGCGATCGACGCCAACCCGGTGGCAAACAACCACTACACGTACAACCTGCCGAAGTACTACGCCAAGATCAACTGGAACATCAACGACTCGAATATCCTCGAGTTCACCGGCATCCACTCCACGGACGAGCAGCGCGGCACGTACTACGACTACAACTACGACACGCGTCGCCAGGGCGCCCCGCTCGGCTCGAACGCGGATACGTCCAAGCTCACGTCCAAGTACGCCATCGCCAAGTACACCAGCTACATCACCGACGACGTGACGCTGACCGCGACCTACGGCAAGAGCTGGACCGACGACTACCTGCAGAACCCGACACCGGGCATCGACCAGCAGCCGTACATCGACCGTCCGTACAACCAGGATCCGAGCATCGTCGGCAACAACCAGGTGACCAACCTGAATACGTCGACGACCTCGCAGGATCCGGGCGCCAATAGCAAGACGCGCGGTCTTCGCCTCGATCTCGAGTGGCAGCTGGGCGATCACCACCTCGCTGGCGGTATCGACAACATGCATTACCAGGGCCACAACGTGGGCACCTCCACCAGCGGCCCGGGTTACTACTGGCGCTATGGCAAGGCGTCGGATCCCACCCTGCCGATCAGCACGGCGCTGGAGGTCGGCCCACCGGGCGGCGACGGCTACTACGTCCAGAAGCGTATTTTCTCGTCGGTGACGAGCATGTCCCTCGACCAGCGCGCCCAGTACCTGGAAGACCGCTGGCAGGCAACCGACCGCGTGCTGCTGAGCATCGGCGTGCGTAACGATCGCTTCAAGAACTACAACGATCAGGGCCGCGCCTATGTGAACAACGCTGCCCAGTGGGCGCCGCGCCTTGGCGCGGCGTGGGACGTCTTCGGCGATTCGACCCTGAAGATCTACGGCAACTTCGGCCGTTACTTCCTCGCGCTGCCGAACAACGTCGCGGTGCGCGGTGCGTCCCCGTCGACGCTCACGCAAGAGTTCTTCGACTATACCGGCATCGATAGCCTGGGCCGCCCGACCGGCCTGACCCCCATCGGTGCCGGCCCCAGGTCTCCCGATGGCGAATACGGCCAGCCGGTCGACCCGGAATCGGTCACCGCGCGTGACCTTCACTCGCAGTACCAGGACGAAGGTATCGTCGGCTTCGACAAGACGCTCGGCAGCGAGTGGGTCACCGGCGCGAAGATCACGGTGCGCAGGCTGCGCACGGCGATCGACGATGTCTGCGACACCGGCAAGATCGCCGACAAGCTCACCGCCGAAGGCCTCGATCCGGACTCGGTGTCGATCCCGGGCTGCGTGATCTTCAACCCGGGCTTCACCAATACCTTCAGCCTTGCCAATGCCAACGGCGTGGGTCGTACCGAAGTGAAGATGAGCGAAGCCGACTGGGGCTTCGATCAGAAGGCGATTCGTCGCTACTACGCGCTCGACCTGTACCTGGAGCATCCGTTCAACGGCAAGTGGCAGGGTCGCATCGACTACACGTTCTCGCGCAGCTACGGCAACACCGAAGGCCAGACCAAGTCCGATATCGGCCAGACCGATATTTCGAAGACGCAGGACTGGGATTCGGCCGAGCTGATGCTTAACGCCAATGGCCTGCTGGCGAATGATCGTAAGCACCAGATCAAGGCGTATGGCGCTTACCAGCTGACTCCGGAATGGCTGGTCTCCGGCAACCTGCGCCTGGCGTCGGGCGCACCGAAGTCGTGCCTGGGTTACGAAGATGCCAACGCGGATCCGGATCCGATCGGCTACGGCTCGTCCTACCACAACTGCAACGGCTTGCCGTCACCTCCGGGGCTGAAGCGCAATCCGTGGTATCGCCAGGTCGATCTGGCGGTGACCTATCGTCCGACCTACTTCGACAGCAAGCTGGCGTTCGGCCTGAGCGTGTTCAACGTCACCAACGAGCGCAAGCCGCTCAACAGCTTCGCGACGTATGAAGCCTCGCCGCAGACCGTGCTCAACAACTACGACCTGGGCCAGTACTACCAGACGCCGCGCTATGCGCGACTGACGGCAACGTACGACTTCTGATCCCGGCGTATATCGATATGACCGACTACTAAGAACAACATCCCAGGGATGGGAACCAACACGCTGATCCCCAGATCGCCGCCTGCTCCCACAGGCGGCTTTTTTTGTCTTCACGGCTTACCGGGGGCGGGCGCTCGGCATGCCGGGCATTCTTTCGGACCGCGCACCGCGCACCTCGCACATGGCTCGCCTTCGCTCTCGCGGGCTCGGCTGCGCCATCGTTCTCCACAGACACTCGCAGAGCGAGTGAGGCGACGCCTTCGCCACCCCCGGCATTCCGCGATGAACGTTTTTTGCTCCCGCGAGGGACCTCACGTATGGCGTCAACCTAAACGCCTGCCCTACGTTGGACACTCATACCCAGGGCCCGGATGAACTCGATGCACCGTTGCTATTCCACCGTGGCCCTGCGTGGCTTTACGATCGCCTGCCTCGTTGCTCTCACCGCCTGCGCCGGTAACGGCATCAGGCTGGCCACCGCACCCGACCATCCGCGCACGTTCGACGGCCACTGGGTCGTCGATGTCTCCCACAGCGAGGATCCCGATGCGGCACCAGGCGGGGCCGGACGCAGCGGCGGCATGGGTGGCGGCCACGGCCACGGCGGCGGCGGGATGGGCGGTGGTGGCCGACATGGCGGTGGTGGCACCAGCGGTGGCGGCGCGAGCGGCGCTCATGGGAAGGCCAACGACGGCGACAACGGCGACATGATGCGCCGCGCCCTCCTCCTGCCCAACACGCTCGATATCGCCATGCAGCCGGGCAGCCTGCTGATCACCCCCGACGGCCATCCGCGTAGTGTCCCGATGGTGACGAGCAAGGACACGCTTGGTGACGCCACACGTGCTGGCTGGGACGGCGACAGCCTCGTCGTGGTCATCCACATCGACGACAAACGCGGGGACATCGTCCAGCACTACGAAGTCGCAGCCGACCACTCGCGCCTCGTCGTCACGACCGAGTTCAAGCAGAAGTCGAAGACGGTTTCGCTGGTGAGGGAATTTACAGCGGCGCCACCTCCGGCAGGCGCCCCAGCCGCACGAACGCCCGACGTCTAACGCGCTGCTGGCAACGTGAGGCTTCCCAGCTGCAAAGGGTCAGCTCTCGGCCGAGTCTGGATACAAAACGCCCTTACGAGCCAATCCGTGTCCAGAGACGGTCGGTACCTTCCCGCCTGTCGACGAACGCTGTGATACGACCCTGCGCGTCGCGCTGGAAGACCTTTCGCAGGTAGACGTCGTCAGGAACGAACAGGACGTCGCTCGCTTCGGCACCCCGTTCCTGGGTCGTTTTTCCCTGCTCTTTCGAGATGATCCGACCCAGCCGCTACTCAGGCGGACCGCCAGCGGGTAACGCTTTTATCTTGCGCCAACTTGTCCTGGCGACGACGAACGCCAACGTCGCCACGATGAGCGGCAGCACGGCATGCGCGTATTCGCCGTGAATGATGACGGTCGCGAGTGCGGCACTCATCACGATGAAGCCGAACACGGCACCTGTCACACGACTCGACTCCCGGAGGAGCATAACGGCAGCCATGGATTCCATCGTTCCGGTGAAAAAGTGGAATCCTGGGGGATATCCCCATCGCAGGTATTCCTCGTAAATCGGTCCAGGCGCGATCATGTTGACCAGTGAACCGACGAGGAGAAATGCGGCAAGCGCGAAGGGTAGAACTTGGTGCCACGAGACTTTAGCCATGGGTCCAACCTCAGACGGTACGTTTGTCGCCGCCGGGATGCGATCTTCGGAGCGGATATCGAAGGCCGCATCGTTGGCGGAGGGAGGACCTAGGGGGCGGTGGCCCGTTGAGCCGCTGCAAAGACATCGCGAGCGGACGTCGTAGCCGGTACGTGCTCCGTCCCCACGACCCCCAGGTCCATCCCTCCGGCATTGACGGCCTCATACATGGTTTCGGCCGGAGCAGACTTACCCTTTGGAATGCCGAACTGCTCGAATGTATTCGGCCAATCGGCCCTTGGGACGGCAACTGCCTTAACGTCGCGCTTCATCACTTCGCCCAGTTGCGCAGCCACTTCATCCGCGCTCACCATGGAGCCGAGTTCGATGATCCGATGCCCCAACCATGCCGACCCGCCCAGGAGCGATGCGATCTCGACGCCGATGTCGTTGGTCGCAACCATGGCCGATTTCCGATGGGTCGGGTCGTTGAAGACGGGCAACGTTCCGCCCTGGGCGACGTGCAAGCCGTAAAGGAAGTTCTCGAAGAATCCGCCGGCGCGCACATACGCGATCGGCATGGTCAGGTCGCGGAAAGCCTGCTCCAGAAGCGACAGCGCCGTGATAAGGCCCATTCCGCGGCCTCTGTTCGCGCCCATCGACGAAAGCGCGACTATCCTGGGCACCGGCGCCTGGGTGAGCGCCTCGACATAGTTCGCGATGATGTCCTGGGCTTCCCCGAAATCCGGAGAAGGGGCCCAGATGGGAGGCAACATGACAAACGCACCGTCGACGCCCCTGAGTGCCCGCTTGATGGAAGCCGCATCGTTCCAGTCGCCGTCAACCAGCTCGACGCCTTGGTCGGCCCAGCGTGCCGCCTTCGCGCGGTCGCGAACCAGCGCCCGCACCTGCCTGCCTTGCGCGAGCAAATGAGTCGCCGCTGCGCCGCCAACTTTTCCCGTGATTCCCATGACTAAGAACATCTGCATTCGCCTTTCCGTTTTGATGGCCCACGGTACCCCGTGCGCTATTATTCGAATATGAGGCATATTCGGAACGGGCCGTGCAGATGAACTTAACAATCGCCCGAACCCATCTGGATGGATTGGTCGTGTTTCTAACCGTGGCGGAACACCGAGGCTTTCGGGCTGCCGCCCGGCATCTCGGCATCACGCCTTCTGCGGTCAGCCAGGCCATACGCAGTCTGGAGGAAAGAATTGGCGCGCCGCTCTTCTCCCGTACGACGCGAAGCGTCAGGCTGACCGAAGCAGGCGAACGCCTGCTTGCCCATGCACGCCCGGCGGTCGACATGCTCACCGCAGGATTGGACGCTGCGAGCGGCTTGGGTGGCGAGATTACCGGCCGACTGCGCATCAACATGCCCAGGCCCATCCTGCCGTTGTTGGTCAATCGCTTGCTTCCGGACTTTCTCGACACTCACCCGAATATTGAACTCGAACTGGTGGGCGACGACCATCCCATCGACATCGTCGAAGAAGGATTCGACGCGGGAATACGACTGGGAAACTTCGTCCAGATCGACATGGTCGCGATGTGGCTAACGCCACCGGAGCGCTTCGTTGTCGTCGGTGCCCCGGCGTTGTTCAGGGAACGTGGCCGGCCGGCATCTCCGTACGACCTGCAGAACTTTCGTTGCATCCTGCTTCGTCAATCCGTGCGAGCTCTCGATCATTGGCAATTTGTCGTCGATGGCAAGCGCATCACGGTGGGCGTAGCCGGGCCTCTTGTGATCAACGATATCGAGGGCTGCATTCGCTCGGCACTCAGAGGCGTTGGGCTCTTCCAACTGCCACACTCGCTCGTGATGTCATATCTGGAACGTGGCGATCTGCAGACCGTGCTCGAACCGTATTGTGAAGAGGTTCCCGGGCTTTCCCTTTACTATCCGAGTCGAAGTCAGTCACTGCCGAAGCTTCGCGCGTTTGTCGATTTCGCCACCGAGCGAATGCGGCGACCGTTCAAGTCGGCCGATTACTTGCCGAATCCCAAAAGAGATACCGACAAATGATGGGTGCCGCCGTGGCTTTCGTCGTGAATTCAATCTGACGATGGCGCAACGTCCAGCGCTACGAGTGCGCAGCCGACCATTCGCGCCTCGTGGTCATGCCCGGGTTCAAACGGAAGTCGAAGACGGTTCGGCGATAGCGTTGCGGCGACCTGGCTGTCGCCGCTGAAGCGGCTCCCACACTTTTGCCTGCAACCAACGAAAAAAGGCGCCCCAACGGGACGCCTTTTCGAATAATGGTCGGGGTGGCGAGATTCGAACTCGCGACCACTACACCCCCAGCGTAGTGCGCTACCAGGCTGCGCTACACCCCGACGAGCAAACGATTGTAGCAGCAACGCCGCGACCTGCGGAAGCAGTTCAGCGACGAAGGAGGGTCAGTACTTCTTCCAGCTCGAGACGCACCTGACGGACGATCTGGTGCGACATGCTCGCTTCCATACGAGCCTGCGGGCCTTCCAGCCGGGCGCGGGCACCCGTGATGGTGAAACCCTCGTCGTAAAGCAAAGAGCGGATCTGGCGGATCATGAGCACGTCGTGGCGCTGGTAGTAGCGGCGGTTGCCGCGACGCTTGACGGGCTTGAGGGCCGGAAACTCCTGCTCCCAGTAGCGAAGGACGTGCGGCTTGACGCCGCAAAGCTCACTGACCTCACCAATGGTGAAGTAGCGCTTCGCCGGGATCGCCGGAAGTTCGGTGTTATTCCCTGGATCCAGCATAGCCCTCGACTCTTACCTTGAGTTTCTGGCCAGGACGGAAGGTAACCACCCGCCGGGCCGAGATCGGAATTTCCTCACCGGTCTTGGGATTACGACCGGGCCGCTGATTCTTCTGCCTGAGATCGAAATTACCGAAGCCGGACAACTTGACCTGCTCACCCCGTTCGAGCGCCTCGCGGACGACTTCGAAATACGCGTCAACGAATTCCTTGGCCTCACGCTTGTTGAGGCCCACGTCGAGGAAAAGCCGCTCGGCCATTTCCGCCTTGGTCAGCGCCATCTTATCCTCGCAGTCTTGCCTTGCATGTCTTCTCCAATGCCCCCACCGCTTCTGCCACGCGAGCGTCGGCATCGTCGTCGGTAAGGGTGCGTGAAGCGTCCTGTAAAATCAAGCCCATAGCGAGACTCTTTCGACCTTCATCGATCCCCTTGCCGGCGTATCGGTCGAACAGGCGGATCTCCCTGAGAACCTCGCCGAGCACACCGCGGACGGCGGCCTCGACGGCAGCCCAGGACACTTCTTCCGGCAGCTCCACGGCGATATCGCGACGAACCGCCGGGAAACGGGCCACGCGTCCCGCACTGGGAAGACGGCGGGCGAGGATCGATTCCAGCGCCAGTTCCATCACATGGACATCGGAGCCCAGGTCGAGGGCCTTGGCCAGCGCCGGATGCAGGGCCCCCAGGAAACCGACGGGCTGGCCGTCGCGCAGCACGCGGGCGCCGCGACCCGGGTGCAACCAGGCCGGCAGGTCGTCGGTATCGACGGACCAGCGCTGGGGCTCACCGGTATGGGCGATCAAGGCATCGAGGTCGCCCTTGAGGTCGAAGAAGTCGACCGGACGGGTCGGCTCGCCCCACTGCTCGGCACGCGCGGCGCCACTGGCGACGAGCGCCACGCGACCGACTTCGTCGGGCGCGCCACCGGTCGCATGGAAGCTGCGCGCCACTTCGAACAGGCGAACACGCTCCTGCTGACGTGCGCGGTTATGCCGCAAGGCTTCGATCAGGCCAGGCAGCAGCGACGTGCGCATGACGGCCAGATCCGCCGAGAGCGGGTTGGCCAGCGGAACCCAGCCCTTGTCGACACCCCAGGTGGCGAGCAGGTCGGCATTGACGAAGGACAGGGTCACCGCCTCGAAATAGCCGCGCGCGGCGATCTGGTCGCGCAAGGCCATTTCACTCAGGCGCGCTTCCGGCTCGGACCGCAGGGCGATCTGCCCGGCGGGGATATGGGTCGGGATGCGGTCGTAGCCATGGATGCGCGCGACCTCTTCGATGAGATCTTCTTCGCGCTCGATATCGAAACGGCTGCTCGGCGGCGTGACTTCCCAACCGTCGACGATCTCGACCACGTGCATGCCGAGGGCGGTGAAGATACGGGTGACTTCGCTGGCGGCGACCTCGATGCCCAGAAGGCGGCGCAGACGGGCGTGACGGAGCAGCACCGGCGGGTGATCGCGCAGGTCCTCCGCTCGCTCTGCCACCGTGACCGGGCCGGCGCTACCACCGGCGATCTCCAGCAGCAGCTCGGTCGCACGCTCCATGGCGCGCTGCGGCAGGGCCGGATCGACACCGCGTTCATAGCGATGCGAGGCATCGGTATGCATGCCGAGCTTGCGTGCGCGCCCCATGATCGCTGCCGGCGCGAAGTGCGCGGCTTCGAGGAATACGTTGCGCGTGACGTCGGTCACGCGCGAGTCGAAACCGCCCATGATGCCGCCGAGGGCTATGGGGTTGGCTTCGTCAGCGATGACGACGAAGGAAGGGTCGAGCTTGACCTCGCGGCCGTCGAGCAGCTTCAGGACTTCGCCCTGCCCTGCATGACGCACGATGACGGCGCCCGAGAGCTTATCGTTGTCGAAGGCATGCATCGGGTGCCCGAGCTCGAGCATCACGTACTGCGTGATGTCGACGATCGCACTGATCGGACGAATACCCGCGCGGCGGAGACGCTCCGCCATCCACAGCGGCGAGGACTTGCTCGCATCCACCCCTTCGATGACACGACCGACGTAGCGCGGCGTGTCGGCGCCGGCTTCGAGGCGGACCTGGCGGCTGGTGCCGACGGTAACCGGCGCACTGGTGGCGCCGATCGCCTTCACGCGGCTGCCGAACAGCGCGGCCACGTCGTGCGCAAGGCCGTTGAGGCCAAGCACGTCCGGCCGGTTCGGGGTGATCTTCAGCTCGATGCTGGCATCCGGCAGACCGAGGTATTCGGCGATCGGCTGGCCGACCGGCGCATCCGCCGGCAGCTCGAGCAAGCCCGAGGCATCGGCATCGATGTCCAGCTCCTTCGCCGAGCAGAGCATGCCGAAGGACTCGACACCGCGCAGCTTCGCCGCCTTGATGTCGATGTCGTTGGGGAGCTTCGCACCGACCTTGGCCAACGGCACGCGGATCCCCACGCGCGCATTCGGCGCGCCGCAGACGATCTGCAGGAACTCGCCCTGCCCCGCGTCCACCTTGCATACCTGCAGGCGGTCGGCTTCGGGATGCTTCACCGCTTCGACGATCTCGGCGACGACGACGCCGTCGAGGTGCTCACCCAGGGGAGTGACCTCTTCGACTTCCAGGCCGGCCATGGTCAGTGCATGAACCAGCGTCGCGCGATCCGCGTCGATGGCAACCAGTTCACGCAGCCAGTTTTCGGAGAATTTCATGGGAGCGACTCGTTAACGTGGGATCGACGGCTATCAGGCGAACTGACGCAGGAAGCGCAGGTCGTTCTCGAAGAAGGCGCGCAGGTCGCCCACGCCATAGCGCAGCATGGCGAACCGCTCCACGCCCAGGCCAAAGGCGAAGCCCGTGTAACGCTCCGGATCGATACCGCAGTTCTTCAGCACGGTCGGGTGGACCATGCCGCAGCCGAGCACTTCGAGCCAGCGCTCGGTACCGTCCTCGGCATCCCAGCGGATGTCGACTTCGGCCGAGGGCTCGGTGAACGGGAAATAGCTCGGACGGAAACGCATCTCGAAATCGCGTTCGAAGAACGCGCGGATGAATTCCGCCAGCGTGCCCTTCAGGTCGGCGAAGCTCGAGGTCTCGTCGACCAACAGGCCTTCGATCTGGTGGAACATCGGCGAATGCGTCTGGTCCGAATCGCTGCGATAGACCTTGCCCGGCGCGATGATGCGGATCGGCGGTTGCCGACCCTGCATCGAGCGGATCTGCACCGGCGAGGTGTGGGTGCGCAGCAGGCGACCGTCACCGAAGTAGAAGGTGTCGTGCATCGCGCGCGCCGGATGGTGCGGCGGGAAGTTCAGCGCCTCGAAGTTGTGCCAGTCGTCCTCGATCTCCGGACCGTCGGCGCGCTGGTAGCCGAGACGACCGAAAATATCGGCGATGCGCTCGAGAGCGCGGGTAATCGGGTGGATGCCGCCGTATTCGCCATCGCGGCCCGGGAGGGTCACGTCGATACGCTCGGAAGCGAGGCGACGATCCAGTTCGGCCTGTTCCAGCGACTGCTTGCGTGCCGCGATGGCGTCGGTCAGGCGTTCCTTGACGCGATTGACCTCCGCGCCGCGCGCCTTGCGCTCGTCGCCGGACAGCTGGCCCAGCGCCTTGAGCGCCGCGGTGACCGCACCGTTCTTGCCCAGCAGGCCGACGCGAACGGCGTCGAGTGCCTCGAGCGAGGGTGCGGCTTCGATGTCGCGCAGGGACGCGTCGATATGCTCGATCGATTCCATCGGGTTTCCTGGTTTTCCCGGCCGGAAAAAAGAATGGGGAGAAGGCCAGGCCTTCTCCCCACGTTATCCATCATCGCGCGGTATCGCTACTGCGCGTGGTAAAGCGGATTACGCAGCCAGATGGGCCTTGGCCTTCTCTGCGATCACGCCAAACGCCTTGATGTCGTGCACGGCGAGGTCAGCGAGGACCTTGCGGTCGACGGCGATCTCAGCCTTGGCCAGACCGTTGATCAGGCGGCTGTAGGACAGACCGAACTGACGGGCGGCGGCATTGATACGGACGATCCACAGGGCGCGGAACTGACGCTTGCGCTGCTTGCGGCCGATGTAGGCGTACTGACCAGCCTTGATGACGGCCTGGTTGGCTACGCGGAAGACCTTGCGACGGGCGTTGTAGTAGCCCTTCGCACGGCCGATGACTTTCTTATGACGACGACGGGCGGTAACGCCACGCTTAACACGAGCCATGGTTCAACCCTCCCTTAAAGATACGGCAGCATGCGAGCCACACTCTTGGTGTCGCAGGCTTTCACGTGGTTGGGAGCGCGCAGGCCGCGCTTACGCTTGGTCGACTTCTTCGTCAGGATATGCGACTTGAAGGCGTGACCAGCCTTGAACTTGCCCGACGCGGTCTTGCGAAAACGCTTCGCTGCCGCCCGGTTGGTCTTGATCTTGGGCATCGGAATGCTCCGTATTCGGGTTGCTGACTGTTCCGGCGGCGAGCCCATGGGGCAACGCACTTTCCTTCCTGCCGGGTACGGTGATACGGCCCATCCATACGGGCCGAGCCGGCGATGATACCGAATCGTGAAGGCCCGCGCCAGAGGGGCAAAGGGGGCAAAGGGGGCCGAAGGGCAAAGAGCGCCGAGGGGCCGAGCGGCACAGAGGGGCCAAGTGGCCGAGTGGCACAAAGGGGCCGAGTGGCCGAGCGGCACAAAGGGGCCGAGTGGCCGAGCGGCACAAAGGGGCGGAGTGGCCGAGCGGCTCTTTGTGGGAGCCGATTCATCGGCGATGGGTGCTCGCCGCATCCTCGCCTCGCTGGCTTCTCGCCGCTGAAGCGGCTCCCACAAGGGGCGCCGCTTCCGGGGTGGATCAGATCTTCTTCTTCGGGCCGATCATCATGACCATCTGGCGGCCTTCAAGACGGGGGAAGGATTCCACCACACCGTCTTCGCCGATATCGCCCTGGACCCGGCGGGCCAGGTTCTGGCCGAGGTCCTGGTGGGACATCTCACGGCCGCGGAAGCGGATCGTGACCTTGACCTTATCGCCTTCCTCAAGGAACTCGCGCATCTTGCGGAGCTTGATCTGGTAGTCGCCTTCGTCGGTGACGGGGCGGAACTTCACTTCCTTGATTTCGACCTGCTTTTGCTTCTTCTTGGCAGCCGAGGCCTTCTTCTGGGCTTCGAACTTGAACTTGCCGTAATCCATGATCTTGCAGACCGGCGGATCGCCGTTCGGCTGGATTTCGACGAGATCCATGCCCAGCTCTTCAGCGGCCTTTATGGCGTCACGGGTCTCCATGATGCCCATCTGCTCGCCTTCGGCGCCCAGCACGCGAACCCGCGGAACGCGGATCTCGAGGTTCTTGCGATTGCCCTTGTTATCGGTCGTAGCGATACCGCTATCCTCCAGAAGATTGAACCAGGTGCCGGACGCGAGCGATCAGCGCTGCGTCTCGGCCTTCAGCTTTTCGACGAACTGGGCCACCGGCATGCTGCCGAGGTCCTCTCCGCCACGGGTACGTACGGAAATGGCTCCCGTTTCCTTCTCGCGGTCGCCGACCACGATGAGATAGGGCACCTTCTGCAACGTATGCTCCCTGATTTTATAACCGACTTTCTCGTTGCGCAAATCAGCCTCGACCCTGAAGCCTTGTCCGACAAGGGTTTGGGTGACTTCACGCACATAATCGGCCTGTGCGTCCGTGATGCTGAACACAACTGCCTGAATGGGGGCAAGCCAGGGCGGAAGCAAGCCCGCGTGGTGCTCGATCAGGATACCGATGAAACGCTCCATCGAGCCGACGATCGCCCGGTGCAGCATGACAGGATGCTGGCGCTGTGAGTTCTCGTCCACATACTCGGCGCCAAGGCGCTCGGGCATCATGAAGTCGACCTGCATCGTACCGACCTGCCAGGCGCGCCCGATCGAGTCCTTCATGTGGTACTCGATCTTCGGGCCGTAGAAGGCACCCTCGCCCGGCAACTCCTCCCACGCGACGCCGGCCGCCGACAGGGCGGCACGCAGGGCATGCTCGGCCTTGTCCCAGACCTCGTCCGCACCGATGCGCTTTTCGGGGCGCAGGGCGATCTTCATGGCGATATCGTCGAAACCGAAGTCGGCGTAGACCTTCATGGCCTGGGCATGGAACGCCGCGACCTCGCCTTCGATCTGCGCCGGGGTGCAGAAGATATGGCCGTCGTCCTGGGTGAACGCGCGCACCCGCATGATGCCGTGCAGGGCACCCGAGGGCTCGTTGCGATGGCAGCCGCCGAACTCGCCGTAACGGATCGGCAGATCCCGGTAGCTGTGCAGGTGGGTGTTGAAGATCTGGATGTGGCCGGGACAGTTCATCGGCTTGAGCGCATAGGTGCGCTTCTCCGACTCGGTGAAGAACATGTTCTCCTGGTAGTTATCCCAGTGACCGGACTTCTTCCACAGGCTCACGTCCATGATCTGCGGACCACGGACCTCCTTGTAGCCGCTGCTGCGGTAGACGCCGCGCACGTATTGCTCCACAGCCTGCCAGATGGCCCAGCCCTTCGGATGCCAGAACACCATGCCCGGCGCTTCTTCCTGCATGTGGAACAGGTCGAGCTGCTTGCCGATGCGGCGGTGATCGCGCTTTTCCGCTTCTTCCAACTGCAGCAGATAGGCCTTGAGATCCTTGTCGTTCAGCCACGAGGTGCCGTAGATGCGGGTGAGCATCTCGTTGTTGGAATCGCCGCGCCAATAGGCACCGGCCACCTTCATGAGCTTGAACGCGCGCAGCTTGCCGGTGTTGGACACGTGCGGACCACGGCAGAGGTCGGTGAACTCGCCCTGCGTGTAGAGCGAGAGTTCCTCGTTGGCCGGAATGCCTTCGATGATCTGCGCCTTGTATTCCTCACCGATGCCACGGAAGAAGGCGATTGCGTCGTCGCGGCTCTTCACCGAGCGGGTGACCGGGATCTGCTCCTTGACGATCTTCTCCATCTCGGCCTCGATCGCGACGAGGTCGTCCGGCGTGAACGGCCGTTCGTAGGCGAAGTCGTAGAAGAACCCGTTGTCGATGACCGGCCCGATGGTGACCTGGGCGCCCGGGAACAGGCGCTGTACGGCCTGGCCGAGCAGGTGCGCGGTCGAGTGGCGCAGGATATCCAGTGCCTCGGGGCTCTTCTCGGTGACGATTTCAAGGGCGGCGTCGTGGTCGATCGTATAGCCGGCGTCGACCAGCTTGCCGTCGACCTTGCCGGCCAGGGTGGCCTTGGCAAGGCCGGCACCGATCGAGGCGGCGACGTCCTGGACGGAAACGGGATGCTCGAACGGGCGCTGGCTGCCGTCGGGTAGCGTGATCTGGATCATGGTTGCAAATTCCGGACAAACAAAAAGGGCGCCATACGCCCTTCGGTGACGACGAAGACGTGGCGTGGGATCAGGTTGGGAGGCGCGTAGTCCGCATGTCGCACTCTCGGCCAGCGTTACCGCGGGCCACCTTGGTCGCGTGGATATCGGGCAAAAACTAGATCAGCTGTGCGGCCGTGTCAAATCGGCGGTCCGCTAGACTAGGCGGATCGCTCCATTGGCAGATCTCTCATGCGTATCCTGGTTACCGGCAGCGCCGGCTTCGTCGGCTCCCACCTCACCGAACGCCTGCTCGCCCGTGGCGACACCGTACTGGGGTTCGACAACCACAACGATTACTACGACCCGGCCCTCAAGGAAGCCCGGGTGGCCCGTTTCGTCGGACACCCGAACTACACGCATGTGCGGGCCGACCTCGCCGACCAGGCGGCCGTGGACGCGGCCTTTGCCGCGTTCCAGCCCGAGCGCGTCGCCCACCTCGCCGCGCAGGCCGGGGTGCGCTATTCGATCACTCACCCGCATGCGTACGTGCAGAGCAACCTGGTCGGCTTCGTGAATACCCTGGAGGCCTGTCGCCAGCACGCCGTCGGGCATCTGGTCTACGCGTCGTCGAGTTCGGTCTACGGGGCGAACCGAAAGATGCCCTTCGCGGTCGAGGACGCCGTGGACCACCCGGTGAGCCTGTACGCGGCCACGAAAAAATCCAACGAGCTGATGGCCCACACCTATAGCCACCTGTTCGGGCTGCCGACCACGGGACTGCGATTCTTCACCGTCTATGGCCCCTGGGGCCGGCCGGACATGTCGCCGATCCTGTTCGCCAACCGCATCGTGAAGGGCGAGGCGATCGACGTGTACAACCACGGCAACCACAGCCGCGACTTTACGTACGTGGACGATGTGGTCGAAGGCGTGGTCCGCACGCTCGACCACCCGGCCCAGGCGGATCCGTCCTATGACCCGGTCGCCCCGAATCCGGGCAGCTCGGCGGCACCGTATCGCGTCTACAACATCGGCAACGACGAGCCGGTGCAGCTACTGGACTTCATCGGACTGCTGGAGAAGCACCTGGGACGCACGGTGGAGAAGCGCCTGCTGCCGATGCAGCCGGGCGATGTACCGGATACATGGGCGGATGTGTCGGCCTTGCGACGGGATGTGGGGTATGCGCCATCGACGTCGATCGACGAGGGGCTGGGGAAGTTTGCTGCTTGGTATAGGGAATATTACGGAGTCGACTGATGCAGGAGCATCGCCGATGAATCGGCTCCCACATGGGGTTGGGGCATCGCCGATGAATCGGCTCCTACATGGGGCTGGAGCATCGTGGTGGCTCTGTGTGGGAGCCGCTTCAGCGGCGATGCTCTGTGTGGGAGCCGCTTCAGCGGCGACGCTCTGTGTGGGAGCCGCTTCAGCGGCGATGCTCTGTGTGGGAGCCGCTTCAGCGGCGACGCTCTGTGTGGGAGCCGCTTCAGCGGCGATGCTCTTCGTAGGAGCCGACTTGCCGGCAATGCGTGCTCGCGTCAGAGCAACCGACGAAGCAGCCCGGACGCCCTTCGCGTCTTCCTCGACACCGCATAGCCAAGGATGTCCGGTGCAGCCAGCAGGGTGAAGTGAGTGCGCGCACGCGTCACGCCCGTATAAACCAGTTCGCGCGTCAGCACCGGCGACGGTTCGGACGGCAAGGCCAGTGCGCCGTGCTCGAACTCGGAACCCTGCGACTTGTGCACCGTCATCGCGTAGACGGTATCCACCGCGGACAGCCGACTGGGCACGACGAAGCGCACCCGCTCGCTACCGTGCTCGTCCATCACCGCGAAAACGACACGCAGCGCCATCCCGCCCTGCCCGTCCGGCACCCACAGGGTCACGCCCACATCGCCATTCATCAGGCCGAGGGCGTAGTCGTTGCGCGTGACCATGACCGGGCGCCCTTCGTACCATCCCGCCACCGCATCGATCAGCCCACGGTCGAGGAGGCCTTGTGCGATGCGTTCGTTCTGCTTGTCCACGCCGGCATCGCCGTGCCGCGTGGCGCAAAGGAGCTGGAAACGGGCGTACGCCGCGAGTGCACCCGCACCCCATCGCTGGAACGCCTCGAAAGGTGCATCGATCGCCGGACGCTCGCGTTCGATCCAGTCCAGGTAATCGCGATGGCCGGGCGCGCCCGCGCGACCGTCGATAGCCAATGTGGCGATCGCCGCGGGTGAAGGCGCGACGAACGCGATGTCGCCGGGCGCGCCGGCAAAGGCGCGCGTCACCGCGGCCGCGTCGCCGGTATTGATCGCCTGCGCCAGTGCACCGATACCGCTGTCTTCGCCAAAGCGCCGGCTGCGGCGCAGCATGACGACACGTTGGTCGAGCGGGCGCGCGTCGAGGGGATCGGTCCACGCCCCCACGTCGACGGCGCACACCGCAGTCAGCCAGTCGTGCGTGGCGAGATCGTAGTGACCGGCATCCGCCCGCGCGCACAGATCGCCGAGTACGGCACCGGCCTCGACCGACGACAACTGGTCCTTGTCGCCGAGCAGGATCAGTCGCGCGTCGTGCGGAAGCGCGTCGAGCGTGGCCGCCATCATCTCCAGGTCGATCATCGACGCCTCGTCGATCACGAGTACGTCCAGGTGCAAGGGGTTGTCGCGATCGTGTCGGAAGGCCCGGGTGTCCGGGCGGCTGCCGAGCAGACGATGCAAGGTGGTGACTTCGGCGGGAATCGCCTGCTTCACGGCATCGTCCACGTCGAGCCGCTCGATCTGCCCGGCGATCGAGGCGTTGAGCCTGGCCGCGGCCTTGCCCGTCGGCGCGGCGAGCCGGATGCGCAGGCGGGGTTCGTTGCGCCTGTGCGCCAGCGTCTGCAGCAGGCCGAGCAAGCGCACTACCGTGGTGGTCTTGCCCGTGCCGGGGCCACCCGTGATCACCGCGAACGACCCGCGCGCCGCCACGGCGCAGGCCACCTTCTGCCAATTGAGGGCATCGGCTTCGGCGGGGAACAGACGATCCAGCTCCTGAGCGAGGTCTTCCGGTGCCACCGAGGGAGCGAGTCGCGAGAGGATAGCCTCGGCGACGCGCGCTTCGTCGCGCCAGAAGCGGCGCAGGTAAAGCAGTCCGCCATCGAGCACGAGCGGCGTGCTCGAATCACTGCCCGACACGCCGACCAGCGGCGACGCCGGTAGCCATGCGTCGGCATCGGCCAGCATGGGCTCGACGGCGGCGAGGGCCTCGATGTCGACACAGATGTGGCCTTCGCCCAGCTCACGGCTGGCCAGCGCCGCCGCCATCAGGACGCGCTCATCGCTGGCCTCGTCCAGCGTCGCGAGGAAGCGGGCGAAGGCGCGATCCACCGAGCGCAGTCTCGCCTCCTGCACGCCACGGTCCAGCCACGCCGTCAGTTGCGCGTTCATGCCACGGCTCCTTCGAAGAGCGCGTCCAGTGCGTCGATCATCGCGCGCGCGGGACGCTCCACATGCACGCCGTGGCCTTGACCATCGACGCCACGCAGGTAGATATAGATGGCACCGCCGACATGCGTGTCGTAGTCGTAGTCATCGCCCAGCCGGGAGCGCAAAAGCCGATGCAGGGCGAGCAGGTACAGGGCGTACTGGAGTTCGTAACGGGAATCGAGGATCGAGTGCCGCATGGCCGCCGCCGTATAGGCCTGCTCATCGACGCCGAGCCAGTTGGATTTGTAATCGGCCACGTACCAACGGCCCTCGTGCTCGACGATGAGATCGATGAATCCCTTCAGCATCCCGTTGACGCGATCCGCGGTGAGCGCCGGACGCGGGGCGCCATCGAGCGTGTGCTCGCGCACGATACGGTCGAGTGCCAGGGTGTCCACACGGCGTGCCTCGAAGAGGAATTCCAGCTCGGCCCGATAGCGCGAAGGCTCGCCCAGCGAGCCCAGGGCAAACGAACCGCCATCCGGGGTCGGGAGCGGCGTGCGCAGCAGCGCCAGCAGCCATTGGGTGAGCAGGTCGATGGAGGCCTCCCAGCCCCGACGTTCGCAGCGCCGGGCCACCGTGTCGCGCAGGCGCGCGGGGTCTGCCGCGATCTGGGCGAAGCCTTCCTCGGCGATCCACTCGAGCAGATCGTGGAGGAAGGTGCCTGCCTCCGCGCCCCGCTCGAAGGCGTGGATCGTTGCGGCATCGACCGACGCCGACAGCACTTCGCCCGCGTACTCGACGATGACATCGTCCGTTGCCGTCTCGGGTGCGGCGGCTTCGCTATCCGCATAGCGCAGGGCGCTGTAGCTGGCGATCCACCATGGCTCCGCCTTCGCAGAGCGAGCCTCGCGGGCAGGCAGCGGCCGTTCGTCGCGCACGGGCGGCTCGTAGCTGCGCTCGTCGGGCGCCGGCATGTAGTCGATGCTGATCGCCGGTTCGTCCCGCGCCATGGCACGCAGCAGGCCTTCGATCGCGCCATTGTCGATGTCCTGGCCGCCGCTGAGGAGGTGGCCGAACGCGGAGCGATGCACCTGGGGCTTCTTCGCCGCGTTGTAGCAAACCGGCGCGACGCCCAGCCAGATCGCATGGCGCGCGCGGGTCATGGCCACGTAGAGCAGCCGCAGATCCTCCTGCAGGGAGGCTCGCTCGGCGGCGTCCCTGGCGTCCCGCACGGAATCACCCGCCGCGTCGTGACTGGACGAGAGTAGCTCGAGCTGCGGCCCGTTCCCGTCATGGTACCGGTAGCCCTGTCCCGGTCGCGTACCGCCACTGGCGCAGACGAAAGGCAGGAATACCAACGGGTATTCCAGGCCCTTGGATTTGTGGATGGTCACGACCTTGACGAGATCGTCGTCGCTTTCCAGGCGAACCACCTGGTCGTCGCCGGTGTGGCTGGCGGTATCCTCGATACGCTCGGCCAGGTGACGAATCAACGCCTGTTCGCCTTCGATCGTCGAGGCGGCCTGCTGGAGAAGCTCGGCAAGATGCAGGAGGTTGGTCAGCGCGCGTTCGCCACCAGCCTGGGCAAACAGGCGGGCCGGCAGGTCGAAGACGTGCAGGAAACGATGCAGCATCGCCAGCACGCCGGCGCGACGCCAGGTCTCGCGCAGCTCGAAGAGTTGCTGGCCGCGACGCTCCCAATGACGCTCATCGACATTCAGCAGCTCGAGCTCGCCGTAACCAAGCGACAACGTACGCGTGGCAAGCGCCGCCCGCATGGCGGTGTCCGAGGTCGGTTCGGCGACGGCACGCAACCAGAGCAGCGTATCGTGCGCCTCGACGCTCTCCAGCACCGAGTCCCGATCGGAGAGGAACACGCTACGCACACGGCGGGCGGACAGCGCGCTACGAATCTCCGACGCCTCGTTGTGGCTGCGCACCAGCACGGCGATATCGGCGGGCTTGAGCGGCATGACCGAATCCTCCGCGGCGAAGCCCGTAGCCCCCTGCTTCGCCGCCTGCAGCAGGCGAACGATTTCCGTCGCGCAGGCCTCGGCCATCTGTTCGCGGTACATGCGCACGCCGACCGGTACTTCGTCGTCCAGCAGCCAGACGCGCAAGGCGGGCTGGTCGGCGCCCTCGACGACGAAGCGTTCGGCACGCCCGCGCGCCTGCACCCGATGGAAGGGCAAGCCACGGTCGGCGAAGTGGAAGGCCCCGGTCGGGTGTTCCTCCGCCCGGGCGAACAGGGTGTTCACGGCGGCGACCATGCCCTGACTCGACCGGTGGTTGGTATCGAGGCTGTAGTGCGGCGACTCGGCCTCGCCGCGCGCGGAAAGATACGTATGGATATCGGCACCGCGGAACGCGTAGATCGCCTGCTTGGGATCGCCGATGAGCAGCAGGCCGACATCCGGGTTGCCCGCGTACACCGCACGAAAGATCCGGTACTGTAGCGGATCCGTGTCCTGGAACTCGTCGATCAGCGCGAGCGGATACTGCCGCCGGATCGTCTCGGCGAGCTCGGCACCCGAGTCCACCGCCAGCGCGCGATCGAGCCTCGCCAGGAGATCGTCGAAACCGATCTGGGCGCGTCGGCGTTTCTGCGCGGCGAAGCGCTCGCGCACGCGTTGCACGGCATCGGCCAGGATCGCAAAGCGGATCGCGGGTTTGCCCGCCTGCCACTCACTCCATTGGTCGACGGCACCGAAGGCGGGATGCTCGGGACGGACGTTGCCCTTGCTCACCGCCCCATCGAGTCGCGCGGACCCGTAGCGCGCGACATCGACCGCACCCGGATCGCCGGTCTCGAGCCAGCGGCGCACGCCGGCGAGATTTCGTTCGAGCGAGGCCGGCTGGTGGATGTTGTTCTTCAGCGCCTTGCTCCGCACGGCATCGCGCAGCAAGGTCTCGATGCGTTCGACGTCGCTCATCCAAGCGTCCCGGACGACGGCCAGTCGACGCGCATCCTCGTCTTCCCACTCGCGCAGTGCGGTGAACAAGGCGCCGACATCCGTCGCGTTCAGTGCCTCGCCGTTTACCCGCAAGGTGGTCTCGCCACCGAAAAGAAGGGGGCGCAACGTGTGTAGCAGGGCATCCGGCGTCTTCCACTCCGCCAGCACCGCGGCCACCTGGCGCGTGTCCAGCGGATAGAACGCCTGGCGCCAGTAGTCGCGCACGCAGTCGGCCAGGAGCTCGCTTTCGTCTGGCTCGAGCGTCTGCACGAAGGCGTGACCGCTACCGAAGGCGTGCTGGGTCAGCATGCGCTGGCTCCAGCCGTGGATCGTGAAGATGGCTGCCTCGTCCATCCATTGGGCGGCCAGCTCCACCCGTCGGGCGCACCCGGCATGAGCGGACGCCGGGTACGCGGCAAGCAAGTCGGCGAGGAAAACGTCGTCCGAGCGGCCGACGCGGAAAGCGCGGGCGGCGTCGACCAGACGTGCACGTACCCGCTCGCGGAGCTCCTGCGTCGCCGCTTCGGTAAACGTCACCACGAGGATGTTCGGCGGCAGCAGGGGCTGGGCCATGCCATGACCGAGCACCGCACGCACGTATAGCGCGGCGATGGTCCAGGTCTTGCCGGTGCCCGCGCTGGCTTCGATCAGACGAATGCCCGACAGGGGCATGACCAGCGGGCGCAACGATTCCATGACGACCGTCATGACACCTCCACGCGCAAGGCGCCGAGGAAGTCACGATACGGGATGAGGCAATCGGCGAAGCCCGCCCGCATCAACGAGGCAAAGTCGGGAAACGCGCGAAGCAGGTAGGGATCGCCGTCGACCTCGCCGTGCGCGCGCTCATGTGTGGCTTCATACGCGGCACGCGCCGCCTGCGGCGCTTCGTCGGGCGAGCGTGCGTTGAGCCATGCGAGCGCGGTCTTCACCGCGACCGGCCTCGGCGTGACCATGCCTTCGCGCCAGGCGCGCAACAGCCTGCTCAACATCGCGATGGCGTCGTCCGTCGCGAGCGGCTCGAGAACGATCGTGGCGTCCGGCCCGATATAGCGCGTGACCACGGCAAGACCCGCCGCCTGCGCGACGAGGTGGTCCACCCAAGGCATCACCAGGCGATGCGCGCGCGGCGCGCCCTCGGCATCCAGCACGTTGGATGGCGACAGCAGGAAGGCGGCGAGTCGACCCTGGTCGTTGCCGCGGAGGTCCGCCAGCCAGTCTTCGATGACGATGCCATCGAGATCGACGTGGATTTCGCGCTTTCCTGCCTCACGCGGCCACGCGCGCCGCTCGACGACGAAGCGTCCGTAAACCGCACCGGCGATGGCTTCGAGGTCGGCACGGACCGGCGCCGCGAAGCCCCCCATCGGCAGGGCACCGCTGCGTTGCAGTCTTGCCGCCGCCTCGTCGATCGCCTCGGTGGCCCTGCCTTCGCTACGCAAGGCGGCGCGGAGCAGCGTATCCGCCATCGCAAAACGACCCAGGCTGTCGACGGCAAACGGCTCCCGCTCGTCGCCGCCGGCATCGCTGGCTTCGAAGCGAACACCCAGGCGCGCCTGGAAGAACTCGCGCACCGGATGGCGCAGGAAACGGCGCAGCACGCCCAGCGAGATCGGGCGATCGACCACGAGGGGGGCCAGCTCGGCATGGACGGTATGGCTGACGTCGTCGTGCGCCTGTCGCCACTCGCTCGCGTACGTGAAAAGCCGGGCATCGTCGGCGCGAAAATACGCACGGCTGAAGGGTTGCAGGGGATGCTCGAGCGTGAGCATGCCGAGGATGTCGGATCCGCCCTGCCCCTGCCAGGCAGCGGCAAGATAGTCGCGCAGCTGACCGACCAGCACCGACGGCGCGCGCTCGGCGTTGTCGCGCGAGCTGCGTCCCACCCAGCCGATGTGCAGTGCGTCGCGCGCCGAAAGCAAGGCTTCGAGGAACAGGTAGCGGTCGTCCTCGCGACGCGAGCGATCGCCCGGTCGCCACGCCCCCTGCCTCGACATCAAGTCGAAATCCATGGGCGGGCGCGCACGCGGGTAATCGCCGTCGTTCATGCCGAGCAGGCAGACCAGCCGGAACGGAATGGCGCGCATCGGCATCAACGTACCGAAGCTCACCGCACCGGCCAGGAACCGCTTGGAAAGACCGCCCTGATCGAACTGGCCGAGCCAGGCTTCGCGAACCACCTCGATGGGGACCGCATCGTCGAAGGCCGCTTCCACGCAAGCACGCTCCCAGGCATCGAGCGCGTCGAGCAGGCGCTCGATGCGCATGCCATCGTCGGCTTCCGCCGGTTCGAAGAAGTCGCGCAAAAGGCGGCGCAGTCGCATGCCCCACTCGGTGGCGGAGGCCGGCTCACGCAGCGCCAGCCAGTGTTCGCCGAGGCGTTCGAGCAGATCGGCCAGGGGGCCGACCAGCCTGGCGTCCAGGCCACCCACTTCCGGGTAGGGTTCGATGTCGCCCCAGGCTTCGCCTGCCCCGACGGCATAACCGAGCAGCATGCGGCGCAGGCCGAACGCCCAGGTGTTCTGTTCGAGCGCCGGGAGATCGAGTGAGGCGCGCTGTGCCGCGTCGAGGCCCCAGCGGACACCGGCGCCTTCCACCCAACGATGCAGCAGCGGCAGGTCGTCGTCGGCGAGCCCGAAGCGTTCGCGCACCGCCGGGACGTCGAGCAGGTCGGCCATCTCGCCGGCACCGAATCGCGACTCCGTCATGCCGAGCAGCACATCGAGCGCCATCACCAGCGGCACCGTACCCCGCGCCGCGCGATCGGCGACGCTGTAGGGGATGAAACGCGGGTCGTCGCGCGGCACCCGGCCGAAGACGGCGTCGATATGCGGGCCGTAGGTTTCGATATCCGGCACCATCACGATGACGTCGCGCGGCAGGATAGGCTCGCCTGCCTGCGCCGAGGCTTCGAATCGCGCGAGCAGTTGATCGTGCAGTATTTCCACTTCGCGCTGCGGGCCATGGGCCACATGGAAGGCGATGGATGTATCGCCGGCTTCGATCGGCCGCGGCGTTGGTGGTAACGGTTCGAGATCGAGAATGGCCGACTGCACTTGCCCCAGCAGGCGATTCGACGCGGGCTCGGCGAACAGGTCGATGCGCTGGTCCCATGCGTGGAACCGCTCGCGATAGCTCTCCGGATGATCGAACTCGTCGAGGAGGCGGATGTAATCGCGCCCCTGCTTTCCCCAGGCGGCAAGCAAGGGATTGGCATGCAGGTGCATGTCGTCGTCGGAAAGTTCCGCCGGCATGCCCGGCTTCGCCGTCTGTCGACGGCGCTCGGCACGCAGCAATTCACGATCGTCGACGATATCCGCCCAGTAGTGCCGGCAGGGATTCATCACCACCAGCACGACCTGAGACCAGCGCGCCAGCGCGGACAGCGCCTCCAGGGTCTGCCGGGGCAACGACGACATGCCGAAGACGACGATGCGGCGTGGCAGGGCCGTGGGCCGCTCGGTCGCCTCGGTCACCGCGCGCAGGAAGCGTGCGTGAACGGCGGCCCGATGGCCGTCCGCCTCGTCGGCGCCGACATCGTCAAGCAGCCGCCGCCACAACGCCGCCTGCCAGCGATCGGCCGGAGCCATCGCGGGGGAGCCGCCGCGTGCGTCGCGAAGCACGTCGCGACCGTCCGCCCAGTCGTCGAGCCAGTCCGCACGGTATACCTGGTACTGGTCGTAGAGATCTGCGAGACGCTCCGCCAGCTGGTGACGCTTGCGCGCGTCGCCATCCGAACCGAGAAACGCAGCGAGCGGTTCGAACGCCGGGTCACGCGCCACCGAAGGCAGGAGGCGCATCAAACGCCAGACCAGACGGGATTTGTCGAAAGGCGATTCGGGAGGCACCGCGTCGCGGCCGAGAACGGCCCGGTAGGCCACCCAAAGGAAGCGCCCCGGCAACTCGACATTGACCGCGGCAGCAATGCCCAGGCCACCGTCGTCGACCGCGCGCGCCAACGCCAGGCGAAACCACTGCGCGATGCCGTTGGACTGAACGAGGATCCACTCGTCCTCGAGCGGCTTCAGCGGCGCCCGTCGCAGCCAGGCAACGAGGACGTCCCGCAGCTCTTCAAGCCGGTTGCCATGCAGCACCATGAGCCCTGGCGCGATGTCCTTCCCGTCGCTCAACCGGCCATTCCCGCAGTCGTGAAGTCAGCGCCGATCATGACCGATCCGGATCGCACGGGGCGAGACTTTCAGAACGGCTTGGCGACGACGAGGAAGACGATGGCCAACAGGACCAGCACGGGCAGTTCGTTGCCGATGCGCAGTGTCTTCGACGAAGGCAGGGCACCGCCCGCCATGCTGCGCTTGAGCAGTCGGCCCGACCAGATGAAATAGGCGAGCATCGCCGCCACCAGGGCGAGCTTCGCATGCAGCCAGCCGCCACTGATATGGAAGTAGAACCAGAGGATCAGCCCGAAGACGAGGGCGACGCCGAACATGGAGTGACCAAACGAGTAGAGCCGGCGGCCCATCAACTCGAGCCGGGCCTTGACTGCAGGCTCGTTGCCCGCTTCAGCGATATTCACCAGGATGCGCGGCAGGTAGAACACCGTCGCCATCCAGGCCATCACGAACACGATGTGCAGGGATTTGATCAGAAGATAGGCCACGCGCGCCGCTCCATCGGGAAAGGCGTGAGTGTAGCCGTTCGGCGATCAGGACGACGCCATCCCTATCCCCTCGGCGAAGGCCTCGGCGATGGAGCCGGCCGGGGCGAGCAGGCCACCGCTGGCGACGCGTTGCGTGCGGGTTGCGTGTTGGAGCCAGGGTATTTGCCCGAGCGCAAGGCAAGAAAAAAGGAGCCATGAAAGGCTCCTTTATCGCTGTCTTCAAGCCACTTTCCGCACGAGGGAAAAGTGGTGGGCGGTACAAGGATCGAACTTGTGACCCCTACCATGTCAAGGTATGGGAAGATGGGCAAAATCAATGAGTAAGACCTTCCCTATCCGTCCTTCCACATCTTTTGGAATCAGATACTTACCGAAAGCAAAAGGTCACTCTGGGGTCACTCAAAATGACTGAAGATCCTCGTTGCATAATCCACGACTTCGACCTTGACTACATTGACCATATAGGCGGCGAGGCGCGGGAAGCCTGGTTTCGAAAGATTGCAGTTGATGCCATGGTATCCAGCCAGACCGTCGTTGACAGAGCCGAGTCTATCGTTCCTTGGTTTGGCCAGCCCGGTATCTACTTCTTGGTGAAGGATGGGAAGGTCGTTTATGTGGGTCAATCGGGCTCGATCAGCTTTCGAATCAAGCAACACCTTGAGACAAAGGGTCGATTCGACGCGATCAGTGTCCTTCTAGGCATACCTAAATGGGCACAAACGGTTATCGAATACGCCTCTACATTAGGGCTTGGCGTCCAGCCTGGAACAAAGATCTAAGGGGCTCTGGAAGTCTCAACTCCTACGATTGGCTGGATGAAATAGCCAGAGGGCTTGACGCCTCGGCAGTCCTGAGTCACTGACCATGACAACCCTCATGCGGCATCCGATGCCTCCCCTTGGCCTTGGCAATCCGCTGGTGATTGGCCTCGGCCCAGCGCTCCACGAACTTCTTCGCCAGGGCCTCGGTGGCTACCCGGGCCCCGAAGCTGTGCTCGTCATCCACCCCATGCGGGAAGATGGCGATACGCCAAGGGTCCACAGGCCACGCCGTCGAGGTCACGTAAGCAAAGGCTACCCCATCCCACTCGGCGAAGTAGGGGGCTCCGGTGACGGACGGGGTCTTCCAGTGGACGGGCATGAGGGCATCTTACGCCCGACTATCGAACACAGTGATGTCCTTAAAGGCCGTGCCAGATGCCGAGTCAGTCACAGTGACACGGTACACAGCGGAGGCCGACGTTCCTTGTGGCGGATTTCCCGTACGGACAAAAGTCGCTGTCGAAGTGGCCGCATTGTTGACCGTGAACGTACTTCCGGATACGAACGTCCAGGCATATGAATACGGGGGCGTTCCGCCAGTCGGGAAGGCAGTCGACGAGCCGAAGGCGACGCCAGCTCCTGGGAAGCTATCACCGCTAACGTTGGCTGCTGTAACCGCCAGAGTCGTTGTCTTGGACGACCCACAGAGCTACGAGAGGCTGATGGGCAGGGCGGTGGGTACGCCGGCATTCGGGCCCGTATTCGACACCCATGCGCCGCCACGTAGGAAGGCTCCCAGTGGCGTCCCAACGGGAGCACCGAACTCGGAGTAAACCTGACTCATGCTGATGGGAGGTGAGGCTGGAAGCGTCACAGCAGCCCAGCCTTCCGCAAGACGCCCTCAAGGAACGCTACGCGCTCTAGGGCTAGACCAGCCTTATCCACGCCGAGAATGCCTTCATGGTCAGCGTGCACGTACTCAGGGGCTTCCTCCTGAACCTCTTGGGCGATAGGGCTAACGGCATACTCGCCTGATGCCTTCCACGTAAATTCAGCCAGCCGGATACCTGATAGGTCGCGTGGTTCGAAGTCGCCGATAATGTCCTTTAGGCGAGCGTCAGAAGTGGCCGTCACGATAGGTGACGATACCGACACGGTAAAGTTTGCATTGCCCGAGGCATCGATGGTGAATCGAGCACCAGCCGAAGTGTCGTATACGAAGAACGATCCATTGGCCGCTGGGCCACCACCAGACGATCCGACTGCGTAGGAATGCGCTCCGCTCGTCAGGTTGCTGAAAAGGTAACTTACCGAGTTAGTCGAACTAGCCGACTGAGTGACAGCGTTGGTATTTGCGGTGAATCCGGTGCAGGTTACCGCTGTGCAGGAGAGTGTTCCGGCAAGGCTGACGGCAGAAAGACCCTCATGGACGATCCGGTTAGCCACGGCACCGAAGTTGGCACCACCCACCTTCAGTTGGTTGTCGTTGTCGAGGCCGAGATTGACGCCAAAGGTGCCCTACCGAATGAAATTGATGTAAGCAGCCTTAGCCGATCCACCGGACACCTCGCTCTGTATCACGAGGCCCTTTACCGGATTGTTACCCGAGGCAGCGATAGTTGAGTCTGACGAGGATACGACGGCCTGAGCTGGGAACGTGACATTGCCAACGGGCCGGGAAATACCCACCTGTGTCCATACGCCGGCACCTTGGCTCCGAAAGGTCAGGATATCGCCTGCTGCGGTGGTGAGGTTCGAGCCGCCCGATAGGACGATAGATGCCGAGTTCGTTATCGTGAGAACGCCGGAAAAGGTGACCTCGCGTTTCAGTCCGGGCACCGACGTGCCAAAACTGGTAATGGTAGCTGTGCCGGTGACCGTGACAGCCTCACCATCGGACGTACCGAGATCGGTCGTCGAGGCAGAGGCGATAGATGCTGAGGACAGGGCGTTAGTGGAGCGTAGAATGGATGCCTAGGCCCGGAGGTAATCATCCAGGCTGTTGCCGATGGCATCGGAACCCGATGGGCTGTTGCTAGCCGCCAGGGTGGACAGATCCTACATCTTAGACGGGACAGGCATTGTGGACCCTCAAAATATCTTTCTGCGATTCTTCATGGGGATGCTCATTGCGCCTGCCATGGCGATCCTGCTTTACGGGACTGCTAGGCTGGTGGCAATGGGCGTAGCGAAGTGGATGCCAGAGTCAGCGTTGAAGCGGCGCCTTCTGACGGACACCGAGAGCGGAAGACTGGCCTACAAGCCCAGAAGCACCCGCCGCGACATCCGCAAGGGCTGACCTCTGCTGGGCAGTCATCTTAGCGATGATGGCCTGCGATTCTGGAGCCTGTGGGTTGGCGATAACGCCAGCCAGCTTGGCCTTGATTGTGTCGTTGGTGCCGAACAGCTTGTACAGCGTGTCGAGAGGCCGCAGGACGGTCCCAAGAAGCCCGCTGTCGGCAAGGCCAGGCAACCCCAGCCCGTTAGCTGCCTCACCCAATAGATTCTGACTGGCGAGGTTCTGGACGGTATTGGAGCCTGCTGACTTGCCCACCGAGTCTGCTACAGCCTGACGGCTAAGGTCGTCGCCAATGGTGCCGAGTAGTCCCTACTGCTGCGGAGAGAGAATCTTAGCTGCCTGCGCACCCTTCTGGCCGGTAACCTTCTGTGCAATCTGGTCAAGTTGTGAGAGTGAATTGTTGAACGTCGTTGGTGCGGCAACTTGATTTCCAAAGGCATCCTTATTGCCCTTCTCGACCTTGGCGAGTAGCCCCTGAAGGATCTGCTACTGGTTGATGGGTCCGCTAGCCGCTTTATAGGCATCCTTGGCAGCGATGTAGTCCGGGGCAATCTTGCCAATCTCACCAATGAGGTCGTTCTGAGTTTTTTGCACAGACGCCTTCGACACATTCTCAAACCCCGGCTTACCTGCCGAGTTAGCGATATTGTCTAGAGCCATTTTTACGTAATGGAGCCCCTGCGTAGAGCTAAGCGCGTCGCCGATATCCTGATCGTTTTCTGCGGCAAGGCCCTTCGCCATATCCACCGCCTTTTGCATGGATGGGCGTTCGGCCAGCTTCAAAAGATCCGGACTAGGCTGGATGGGAGCATCCGTCACTGCCTGCGAGTAAAGCTGGTTCGCCGTTTGGGCGCGTGCCGCCTTAGCCGCTGCGACATCTGCTGGCGTACCCGCAGCGGCATCCAGAAGTCCGATGCGTGCCTGGTTGTTGCCAAGCCTCTGTTCGACGAACTGGTTCGCAATAGCGGGGTCGCTATCGGAGACGGCACGACGAAGCTGTGCAATTCCGGGGTTGCCCGTTTGCTCGGCGAGGTCCGCATTAACCCCCGGAACGGCACTAGGCGTCGCCCGCTTGGCAGCGTCACCACCGAAGCGACTCAGGGTATTGGCTACGATCTGATCCTGTCCACCATCGAAGAATGGGGCCAGCAATCCCTTGCCGGCACGATAGGCAGCACCAACCACGTTAGACGCCGTCTGGCCCAGAAGGCCAGCTCCCGCACCGATGCCCGTATTCAGGGCGCGACTACCTTCACCCTACCCCGTCGCAAGCGGCTGTACGGCACCCATGACTGCGCCTGTGGCCGCTGCGCCGCCGTAGCCTGCCGGTACTACGCTACCAGCCACACCGGCGCCTTTGAGCAGCGTACCGCCGAGTAGGCCGAGGCCGACGTTTCCAGCTATGGCTCCGGCTAGACCAGCCTTGGTATGCATAAGGGGCGCATCTGTGGCGTTCGTATCCGCCTGGTCTGCCTTTAGGCTGTCGTATGCGCTAGAGAATGGCTTTGGAGCCCAGTCAGGAGCGAGGCTGTGTCGCTCCAAAAAGGCAGGTATAGCGATTGCGGCCTATTTTGCGCCACGAATTGTATCAAGGGTTGTTTTCCCAGCCGCTGCTCCGAAGTTCTGAAGGTCTGTCCCAAGTCCGTTAGCTGCCGGTGCTCCGTTATCCGGTGCATTCGCATCGATCAGATGATAGAGGCCAGCCTTTTTGTAAAACTCCGTGGGATCTGCGTCTGGGTAGTATTTCTGGCGGATGGCGGACGCCAGCTTACCATCCGGAACATCGGCATATTGTGGGTACTGCTGTCGAATGTCATCGAGTATCGTCACAGGCCAAGTCCAAGCGGGTCTTTCTGATTGAGGTTGATAGTGCCTCCGCTAACTGCCGGAACAGACGGTGATGCGCCATCACCACCTGAGAACTTGTCAAACAGCTTTTTGGCCCTCGGGTCGATGACCTGAATACTCTTGGAGCCGTAGCCTAGGGCCTGGTCAGCCTGATCCTGTAGAGCCTGTAGACGGCCTAGGACAAGCTTCGCAGCCTCCTGGTGTGCAGCCTTGAGTGCATCATCGCCATTACTGTCGGCGAATATTTGGCGATTGTGTTCACGGTCACCTAATGCGCTATTGCCACCTGCGAAAGTCTTTGCTAGTTCATCACTTACCGCACTGGAAGCTACATCGAACTTAGATAGCTTGGCTTGTCGATCACCACCAATCTTTTGCGCATACACATTCATCGGTCCGTTAACCAGCGAAGAATTAGTGTTTCCTAACTGGTCAATGGTTGTGCCGAACTCGTCAAGATGGTGAGCAAGCGTGTTCAATGACTTGATCTGCTCGCCTATCTTGCCAGAGGTAAAGTTCTGGCGAGCAGCGGCACGTGCCTTGTAGGTTCCGGCGTCAAGCGTCGGGTCTACCTGCTGGGCCACAGAAATAAGTCGCTGCCAATTAGGGTCCATGGCCTGCTTACCGGTGGGGACTGGATAGCGACCGTCAACGATGGCCTGAACACTGGCCTTGTCGGCAGGAGACAGGGAGTCCATTGTGGGAACGGCGCTCGTGTCTGCACCACCAATGCCAAGCGCACGCTTCACATCGTCATCCGTGCCGCCGTACTGCTTGATTAGGGCAACTTTCTGGGCGAAGGCGGACGCAGCCGACTGCTGAGGTGCAAATCGTCCTGCTGTAGCGATGGTCTTGTACGTCCCGTCCGGCTGCAATTCCTGGGTGACCTTGTTGTTACCCACATCGAGTTCACGAGTCGGGGCAATGCTGAGGTCACGCTGACCCTTCTGGATAGCCAATTGCTGGGCTTGGGTCTGAAGCTCGTTCTTATGGAGTTCAAGAGCGGCCTCCGGGTCAATCCCCGCAAGCTCCTGTGCATAGCCAGCCTGGTCGAACACAGGCTTTCCATCAGGTCCCTGTGTGACGTGCTTCAGGGCCAAATCCTGAATCTGCTGGCGACGCTGCATCTGTTGCTGCTGATCCTGCATCTACGCTTGCTGGAACTGCATCTGCTGCTGCTTGAAGCGGTCCTGCACAAGCTGCTGTCCGCCCTACTGGGCTGACTGGATGCCGCCGAGTAGGCCGCCCGAGATCGCCTGAAATGGACTGACGCCCGGCTGAGAGTTTGCCGATAGGATGGAAAGACCAGCATTGAGAAGGCCCCCATTCGCCAGTGAACTCTTGTCGCTGTCGCTAAGTCCGGGCTGATTGCCAGTGAAAATATCCTGCCATGCCATTATCGCATGCTCCCGAGAAGGCCGAGTCGAGTGTTACCGCCGATGTAACCCGATGCCCCTTGCTGGACCTGACCAAGCTGCACGGCACGAGCACGAGCCTGAAGCGGCGACTGGGTTGGCATCGTTCCCTGCGTCGGCTGAGTCGGTCCCATGCTTAGTGGGCTCGATGCCTGCGGTTGCTGACCCGGATATTGAGCCTTTTGAAGTGCCCACTGGCCGATCTTGGAGAAATCGAGTCCCTGCGTAGCGGCAGATTGTGCCTAGCCACCACCGAGTACCTGGCTGTAGTCAGTGGTTGGCTGAAACTGCTGGTACTGTTGCATCGGTGCTGCGGCCTGAGCGTTGGCGTTAGGTCCAGCCAGGCCAGAAAGAAAGTCGAAGGTTCCCATATGTCCGCCTTAGAGGTAGTAACCAGCCGCACCAACGATGCCGCCACCGATTGCGCCAATAGCCGTACCGATACCCGGGACTACGCTTCCGATTGCCGCGCCGGTGGCGGCACCTCCTAGTGCTGAAGTGGCGGCACCACCAACAGTACGGGGCTTATAGGCCGGGTTAGCTCCAGTCGTCGCCGATCCAGCAAAGTTTCCAGAAATCGAGTTAAGCGCGTTGCCGTAGTTCGCAAGCTGTTGCTGACCGTAACCGTAGTTCTTCTGATACCAGTCGTTGTAGTCCTGATTGATACCGCCCTGGTTGTAGTCCTGATAGACCTGTCCAAGGTTTGCTAGCTGGCCGTTGTACTGGGCCTGTAGGGCACTTGCGCCGTTTAGGGCATTGGATGCGCCAAGGATGTTCTGGCTGTTGTTCTGCGATGCCGCTAGCTGGTTCTGGAAGCCCTGCTGCCAGCGATCCGCCTGGTTGTTGTAATCGGTATAGCGCAGGTTGTCCGTGTTCGTTGCAAGGCTCTGTGCGAGCTGCTGCTGGCTGGCCGTAGACGCCTGCTGCATGGCAGACCCACCGAACGCACCGCCCTGTGCGAACTGGGTCGGAAGCTGTACGCCCGCACCCTGAAGGTACGAGTTGGTGATATCCCGGTTGGAGTCACCGACGACCTTGTCAAGGTACTGGTTCGGACCAGCATACGGGCTAGCCTGAGCGGCGACATTCTGACTTCCGCCGACAATATTGTTGAGCGCCGCCTATTGACCGCCATTTCCCAGCGCACCCCAGTAGGAGTTGACGGTGGCAAGTTGCTGCTGATCTGAAGGTGCTGCGTTTAGCTGACCCTGGTAGGACTGGTAAGGAAGTGCGTTCTATGCCTATGTCTGGTTGATGAACTACGTATAGTCCTGGGTCAACCAGGCCGGAAGTTCCGTCTTGGTCGTGGTGGTGGTGTTCTTCGGGGTGCTGCTTCCGCCGCCCATATCAGTTGACCTCGTACCAAGAATGAAGTTTCGTGGCGTAGCGCTCGGGCCAGCCTTCCTGCGGAGTTGCGAATACCAGTCGCTCGAAGCCGGCTGCTTGCTGGACAGCTTTTGAAATCTCGATGCCGTAATGCCCCGTAGTCGGCTCTGTCGTATAGCCGAGCCACAGGTTCAGGGCGGGCATTTTTTCGTATGGGAACATGTGCGGAACGACGATAGAGAAACCGGCATACTCGCCCGACACCTTGTTAACGATATAGGCGGCAGCATGTCCCGATACAAGCGCGTGATAGACATCCTCGGCAATGTAGGGCTCGTGGTTCGTCTCTATGATCTACCGAATGCCAGGCGAAATAATGGGCCATGCGGACCGGATATCGGCCACGTATGCATAGTTCATCATGCCGTCTGAGGTGGTGCCTGCGAGTTGAGGAAGCATTAGTTGCCTGTCAGTGTGCGTACGGGTAGCCAAGTGCCGGGAGTGCCGGCTACGGTGCAGCGCCATCCGTGAACGAGATATTTCGATCCTGCCGTGCCTAGCTCGGAAGGCGCCGAGTTCAGTACGAAGTCACCCACAGCATTCTGTCCCTGCGTTGGGATTGTCGGCTGGGCGTTGTAGACCGCTGCCGCCCTTCCCTCGGTGATCAAATTGACCTACGTGGCCGTTAGCCTATAGAGGTCTGACAGCCGAAGGACGAGCTACTGAAGGTCGCCAGGAAGCGTGGGATTCTGCTGAAGCTTCATTCGGGTGTCGTCGGCATGATTTCAGGCGTATATCCATTGATGACCACCGTACCCGTCCAGTCCATGCGTATGCGGTGCCAGCGAGCATCCCTGTGGAAGTCGAATCGTCCGTTAGTTTGGGGGATCGTTGAGTCCTGAACCGGTGCAACACCGAAGTCGTAGCGGTAGAAGTTAGTGCCTGTAGCGGCAGTCGGGCTGGTTCGATAGCGAGGCGTGACGCGTCTAAGAAGGGAGTAGTTCGTCTCGTCGCCTATATCACCGGTGACGATATAGGATGCACCCGGAACACCTGTCAGGCTGTAGAGCTTATGGTCCGTGCTGATAACCCCCGGAACCGTGTTGTCGGCGATCCAGAACGGCGAGTCATAGGCGATATTTGGCAGGTTGTCGTAGGTGCTATAGAGCGTTCCAAGACCATCGTATGTGACGTTCCCCGACGAGTACTGAATCACCGCCTCGATGGACCGGGCGAACTTCCCCCATTGGTTCGTGCGGATGTTGTAGACCACGCACAGATCACAGATGCCGGTAGATGCCGTGCTAGGGAAGTACCAATACACCAGATCTCGCGTAAGGTCTGCGCCGCCCTTGATATTCGACCGCTGCGACCCGTTTAGGTTGGTGAAGAACCACTCGCGGATCGGGGCACCGATGGACCTTGGGACCGTACCGTCGTAGACGAAGAAGTCATTCGGTCCGACGAAGAAATGGCTCGCGGCCACGACCACGACCGCCTCTTGACCGGAGCAGCCAATCTCGCCGGGAATCCTCTGCCACTGCCATATAACCGGTGGGCCCGCGAACTGGCCTCGGTACATGGATTTCTCCTTGTAAGCCACCACATCAGCGCCGAATTCACGAGCTGCGGTGATTGGGCCCGGAGCATCTACCAAGCGCCCATTGGCCGCCTGAGATCCGACTGTGGGTGTCCAGGCCGTCTAGTCGAACAGGTTTGAGCACCACCATCCGTCGGGCTGATCACCGTAGCTTCCCGTTTGGTCCGACCAGTTAAAGGCCATGACGAAGTTGGATGCTGAGCAGATGATGGCGGCAGCGGGTGCTGTTGGGATGTCGGCGAACACTCCCGAGGGGGCAGCCTACTGAATACGCTGCGCACGGTTGGTCGCCAGGACATTGCTTCCGAACATGGTGAATCGCCACGGAGAAAGCCCTGTATAGGCTCCAGCCACTCGTGTACGGTCCACCCACGCTCCGCCCGATATATCCCAAAGCTTTGCTGTCGTACCAGCTACGATGCGCTTAGTGCCGTCTAGCAACGTGCCAACGTAGGCACCCTTGCAGGCGCTATCCAGTGCGGCAAGGCCAGCGTCAACGAGGCTATTCCCCGCTGCGAATCCTTTGGTCGTCGGGATGATGTTATCGCAATCCACGATAACGCCCGGTGTCTGTGGATCGGTGTCCGGACCAAAGCCAATGAAGGGAGTGGCACTCACGGCGTCTGAATATCCATGCGCTGACGTGGAGACGGTGAGTAACGAACGTAGTCGTCCTGCTTCTGAAGACCCGCAAGTGCCGTCTGATAGCCAACGCCAAATAGCTGCGTGCGGGAGTCGTCACGCATGTATACCGATGCCTCCAAGAGCGTGGCGTATAGGTAGAGGCTCGGGTCGTCCTGAATGAGCCAGTTCTGGGTATTCGTCGTCGATAGCGAAGGTACGCCCGCGAAGTAAACCATGCGGTAGCTATAATCGTCGCTTCCTATGACGTTCAGGGTGTTATTGGTGATGTAGTACCCGGTAGGACATACACGGTTGTCGCCGTTAAGCGACTGCTAAGGTGGGACTGGATCAAGCTCACGCTCGTACCCACCGAAGCTGATGATGAATGCCTGCATCTGCCGAAAGTCGGAGGGCAGCGCTACCTATCCGCCCACGGTGGTTCCCGATAGGACGGTTTGCTGCGGAGCCGTACGAAGGTCTCGATTGATCCTCGTCTCGGCAAGCTGAATGAAGTCAGGGATGCGCGGTGCCAGGTCGGCACGAGCAAGCCAGTTTGTTACGGCAGCCTGCAAGGAGGCATAGTCGTTAATCACTTGTTGCCTACCCGGCCCTGGTACACGCGAAACGGAGCGTTCTGCGGGTCATTCAGAAAGTCGGCCTGAACCTGCGGATCGCGCATGAAGTCACGCCACAATACGCCCTTACGGTTGCACCAGTCTTCGCAGATCCACGCGTCCACATGGGCGAGAACCTTGATGTCCTCATCACCTGTCTAGCCGGCCTCACGCTGCTCACGGCAGGCGTCGGCGAGCTGCTTGATCTGGCTCGTCTGCACGATGGCATAGTCAACCATCGTCTTGTTATCGACTGCTACGAGTTGGCGTTCCATGTGTCTCTCCGTAAAGTGGGGAGAGGCCGAAGCCTCTCCCCGTTGCTAAGCTGACCGTATTAGTTACCGGTCGCCGTCAGATCACGCACCGCGGCCAGGGTCGATTCCTGGCGAACCACGAGCGTGACTTCCGTACGGATCTGCCAGTTCTTGGCATCACCGGTCGTCGCAAGCTGTTCGGATTCGAACGGACGGAGCTGACCTAGGGCCAGCTTGTCGAAGTCGACCAGGTAAGCCGTGTTGATGAGGCCCGCCGAGCCCGCACCCATGACGCGGTTCGGGACAACCTTGCTGACACCGAAGTCGTGACCATAGAACGTGAACGCGGTCTGGACGATGACGTCATTCGGGTTGAGCGACTTGGAGACACCGCCCTACATGGCGACCTCGTTGGTACGCTGGACAGCCGCACCGAAGGTGGAGAACTTCGCCTTGTGGGCCGGGCTGACCAAGAACACCGCCGCGTCGCCACCGTTGCTGTACGCACCGAGGATGACGGCCTTGGCCGAGGCTTCCACGAACGGACGCAGCGTACCCAGGGTCGGGGCCGTGTTCGTCTGCGGGTTGGGAGCCACGCCACCGACGCCGAAGTCGTTGTTGGTCGCTACGAAGCCGTACAGGCCACGCATCTGACCAGCGACACCGGAAGTTCCGGTCACCGAAGCACCGTTGCCGATGGCGGCAGCCTCGATATCGCGCTTGAGTTCGACCATTTTCTTGGTCTTCAGGCGGGCGATTTCCGAGCTACGACCGTACTTGCGAACCGCCTCAGCCGTATTAGACACCGAAAGCGTGTCCTGAATGATCTGGGTGCGGTTGTTGTACTGACCCGGCTGGGCCTACGCGGCGTAGGTCGCATCCGCACCTTCGATGGAGGCATTGGAGGCGTTCGGCGAGCGGTACGTGTCGGCAGTCCACTCGTCGAACACGTTCTCGACCTTGATACGGTCGATAGCCGAGGTCAGCGGGGAGTCCGAAGGACGGAAGTTGTAGATCTTGTCCTCGACGTCTTCCGCAACGCGGATGACACTCGGGGTGATAAGGGTATTTGCGGGCATTTCAGTTTCCTAAGAGGTTAGATGCCGCGCTCAAGGGCGAAACCGGCCAGCGCATCCAGGGAATTAGGATTGCGTCGGTAGTTGTCGGCTGCCTTCATAGCGCCAGCGGATTTCTCGGGCTTTCCAGCCGTGCCAGGTTTGACGGGTTTTGCCGGGATCGCCGGGGGTTTCGTCACTTCCGTGGCTTTGGCCTTCGCAGCCTGTGCTTTGTCCCAGAGAGCCGCCTTGCGGGCGACGATCAGGGCACGTGGGTCAATCAGTTCTTTAAGCTCGTCATGGGTGTAACCCGCGTCTACGAGCGCATTGGCGATATCCGTCGATTCCGCCTTACGCTTGCCGGGGTCTTTCCATTCGGGGAGGCGATCCAGCAACGTTTCCTCCGCCAGTCGAAGCGATTCGGCGCGGGCTTTCGCCTGCTCGTTGATCGCGTACTCCTGCGTGGCCTGTCGGTGGGCCTCAATCTGCCCAAGAAGGGCCTGTCGCTGTGCCATCTGCTCTTTGACACGCAGATAGCCGTGCGGGTCCGTCTCAAGCAATCCTGCAAGCTTCGCCTGATCACCAACGTACTCCTGATAAAGCGCTGCCCCGAGCACATTTAGCGAGTTGACTCGACTTTCGAGTTCCTGCTTGACCTGTGCCCGCTCAGCCTGCGCCGCTCGGGTTAGTTCCGCTGCCTCTTGCGTCTTGCGTGTGTAGTCCTGCTGCCGCTGGTAGCCATTGATGGCCTCTTCGAGGGTGATTTCGTGCTCTTCACCCTGGATGCTCACCTTGACCTTCTTGGCCTTCCAGCTTTCGTCCTCGTTGGTCTTGTCGGTGTCCTTTGCTGAATCGTCTGTGGCCTCGTCAGCGGCTTTCTGCACTTCTTCCGTGTCTGCGTCCGTATCTTCGTGGCCCTCCTGGCTCTGATCGCCTTCTGCGCCCTCCTAGGCGGCCTCGTCCTTCTCGCTCTCGTCCATCATTCCAGCGATATCAAGCAGGCTGTGCTCCGTTTCCGGTTGGCCGCCCTCGTGTGTAAGCTCCGTTTCCGGTTGGCTCATGGGGTAAATCCTCAGTTACTTGGTGACGGTCTGCCCATCGCTCAGGCGGACCTTGAATGTGCCACGCACAACAGGTGCGGAGCCGTAGATGCCGATAAAATAGTCGGGTCCGTCGCAGGGGATAGACACGGCCGTCAGGGAGCGAGGCTTGTATCTGTCCTCAATCGCGTTCAGAAGCCCGTAGCACTCTTTCCAATTCGATGGGCTATCGTCGCCCTGGCAAGCTTCCCGCTCTCCATCACGGATGCCAGGTGCTGTTCCAGACGATCCAGAATCTTGCTCGACAACCACAACTTTTCGCGGCCTTCCGCGTCTCTTGCCGGTGAGTTGCGCCATTGGGTTTCAATCTCCGAGCGTACGGTGTCGAATGCCTCGCGATAGAGAGCATCCTCAAGGATGGCTTTCGCCTGGTGGCCTCGCTGGTCTTCTTTCTCAGGCGTCATTTTCGTGTGCCTCCTGATAGTCCGCATCAGCCGACGCCGTGCTGGCGTCCTTCGCGCCCATAGCTTTAGCTGCGAGGATCTTCGCCTCGGCGTTGATGCGAGCGACTTCGATGGCGGTCTGGTGAGCCAGTTGGGCCTTAGCCATCGCGAGCTGGTACTCAAGGCTGGCCTTCTCTCTTGCAAGGGTCATGTCGCTTTCTGACTGAAGCTGATTGCGCTGGGCCTCAAGCTGCGTCTCCTGCTGAGACTGCTGAGCCTGATACGCCTGCTTCATGCGCTCGACTTCCACATCGCCCTGCTGCTTCTGAGCCTGCAACTGGCCCTGCTGCTGCAACTCGGCCTGCTTGATCTGAGCGTTGGCCTGGATAGCGGCCATCTTGTGGGCATTCGGGTCAGGCGCTTGCGGAGGCGGCTGACTGGGATCGGGGGCTGTGAAGTACCGGCTGACGTCGGTCTTGCCGAGGGCTGCGGTGAGGTCTTCCAGCGTGTTATAGGCGTTCTGCGGGACAGTGAGACCGTATTGACCCGCCTGCTGCTGGATCTGCAAGAGCTGCATGGCCTGGGCCACCTGCACCTGCTTGGACTGCGTGCCGATGCCGACCGATACCACCATGTCGTAGTTGTTGGCCCACTCGCGGGGATCGACGGCGAGCCACTGGCCGTTTACCTTCACCTGTTCCTCGCGATCCTGATATTGCGTGACCATCTTCAGGATGAGGCGATACAGGCGCTTGATGCCGGTCTCGGCGAACACGCGGGCAAGAAGCTTCTGGCGGGTTGCGGCCTGGTCCATGAGCTGGCTAACGCCTTCGGAACCAATGTTCGACTTCGACAGCTCGTTACCCACTAGGCCCTGACTGAATTCCTTCACGCCAGTGCGTCCGTCGCGGACGTTCTTGAAGTACTCGATGCCCTGCATGGCCTGGGCGGCGATGGATGGCACCGTGACCTCGCGCATCATTCCGGACTGCTTGACCCGAATCGCACCGCCCGGAACCGGGTTGAGAAAGTCGTCTAGGTTGACCTGTCCTTCCACGATCTCGGTGCGCGGCGTGTTGGACAGGTAGAAGTTGTCCAGCATCTGGCGGTTGATCGCCGTCATGATCCGCTGGAGGTCTTCCACGAGGTCGTAGAACGACATACCGACCAGCTTGTAGGGCATCAGGATTGGGGTAAACAGGGCGAACGGGTGATCTTCTACAATCTCATTCTCGAAGACGACCATTCCTGCCTTGACGATGCGCCGGTACTCGGCAATCCCATCCTTGTCGAAGTCGACCAGCATGTACGCCTCGGTCAACGTCACCTTGCGCTGGCTCTTGTCGGCAGGATGGTCGTCGTAGCTGTTCACGCCATCGTAGTCGCCGCGTACGGACGCCTCAGAGGAGGAATTCGCACGTTTGTCCTCGTACATGGACTCAACCTTTTCCTCGTCGTAGCCCATGCTCAACAGGTCGGACTTGGTGCGCTCCACGTCGTGGCCGATATAACGGACCTTCTCGATGTCCCGCGAGTCCTTGGAAATGGTGATTTCCTCGGGAGGCACACCACAGACGACGAACTTGTCCTTGCGCTGCTTGACACGAACCGTGACGTCATAGGTAGGCGGAGCGGGCTGAAACTGACCCGGTGCCACCTCTACGGGCTGAGCGTCCGCCTATGGGGCGCTGGCTGCGACTGAGACGACCTCCATCGAGTCATCGCCCTTGATCGCCTCAAGGTCCATGTCCGACTGGTTGGTCAGCTTCTACTCGCGGACATCCCACGAGCGATCACAGTAAGCCTTGACGACGCCCATACGGGTAATCAGAGACGACTTGATGGCGTCGTGCAGGATGGTGAACCCAGGGTTCTTGCGATGCAGGACGTAGCCGCAATACCGCGTGGCGTCCTTGCAGTTCTTTTCCTCGGACGGACCTGAAGGCTCAAAGGCCACGACATCGTCTGTGGAGGCGAACATTTCCATGAGACCAGGCATCGTCCACTCGACGACGTCCATTAGCTCCTTGGAAACGACACGACTGCGACCCTCTACCTCGGGCGGGGCAAGCTCACCTACGGCCTCGCCCTGGTAGTAGGACATCGCACGCTCGCGGTCCGTCTACATCTTGTCATTGAAGCCGATGCCGTTCGTGCGCTCACGGTCGATCAGGGCGCACAGCTCACCATCCGACATCGAGCCGCCAGTGGCTTCGTCGTCCGTGTCACCCAGGATTTCGTCGTACGGGTCAGTTTTCAAGCGGTGCCCATTTTCTTGTAGGTGAGTTTCGTCTTGTCCCAGCTATCGTTAGAAAGCTGCGGGGCGACAACATGCATGTATCGGAAGGCGTCGGCACCGTGGCTGTACTGGTCGTGCAACGGAGCGCCAGGCTCGCCCGTCGATAGCGGCAGGGAGCGCCTGTAACGCTTCAGGCACTCGACCAGCGGGCCAGTCTTCGCCTTGTCGAAGTAAACCTGTGCAAACTGCCTGCGAGCGAGACGGATGCCTTCCTCGACGCCCAGCTTCGGGACAATGATCACGTCCCAACCAAGCTCCTGCATGATCTCCTGCGAGGACTTTCCGGTCTTGAAGTCCCGGTTCTCGCCATCGTGGGGGAGGCATACCTTGCCCCAGTTGTACGGACGGGTTTTGAGTTCCGTCGAGTACCAGTCCAGAGTCTTGTGGTTACCCTCGATGTACTCGATAGCCCTAAGCTGGCTTAGATGCTTCTACACGAGAATAAGCGTCATCTGGTCGTTCCAGCCAAGGTCGAATACCACATGGACCTTCAGGGCTGGATCGTAGGGAACTTCGCAGATGCGGCTAGGTGCAGCTTCCCTGGCGCTTGCTATCTCGTCAGCGTAGATCGCACCGGAGACGGCAGGCAGGCAGATGCCTTCCCATGTGTGGTCGTACTCTGCCTTGGTCAGCATTTCCTTGTCGCGAAGCCGCTCGGCCTCAAGGATGCCGTTGAACCACGGATTGTCTGAGTAGTTCATCTTCACGACAAACGAGTCTTCGGGAGCATTCTCCACGAAGCGTACGAAGGTCGGGTCAGTGTCCAACTCCGGGTTGAACGTAATCCAGACTTCGGAGCCGTCCTTGCGGATGGTCGGTATCAGGATCTTCCAACTCCGCTCCGTGATGGCCTGCGCTTCCTCGCACCAGACGATGTCAACGCCCTCGTAGGACTTCACGGACTCGGCGGTCTATTCGCTCAGTCCGGCAAAGGTGATCTCCGTGCCGTTGATGCCCTTGATGACCGTTGCCTGGACCTCGTAGAACGCACCCAGACCCATTGAGGCTATCTGGTCGCCCAGGAGCTTGTGTACCGAGTCCTTGATGGACTTCTGGATCTCTCGGGTACAGAGGATACGCAATGGCCTCTGAGCGCCCTGCAGGAGCAGCGCGCGGGCGTAACCCCAAGACTTGCCGGAGCCTCGCCCGCCGTATGCCACCTTGTAGCGTGCTGGCTTGAAAAGTCCCTCTAGCTTGTCAGGGAACTCGATCATGCTCAGCCTTGACGAACGAGATAGTCAGCCCCGCCACCAGCGGATTATCCGGGTCGCCTGATACCTGAGTGGGAAGAACCTTCCCGAGAAGCGTCATAAAGGCGCTAGGCGACGACTCAGCCTGCTTCACCAGATAGTCGACGCCACCCTTCTTGTCCAACGCCTCAAGGATCATTTCCTTGAGCGTCGCGGTCGTCTTGTTCGGGACACCCTTCTGGCGTCCACCAGTTTTGGGTGCACCTTTACCAGCCACGTCTGTTCACCTCTAGTTTAGACTTCCGAACCAACTGACTTAGACATTGGGTTCAATCGTCGGCCACCAATCCTCTGTGACCTATTCGCCAGTGTCGGCGTTGATGTAAATGGCGGCGGCTGTTGGATTCGAACCAACGTTGGCAGCGGTTAAGCTGCTGGATGGTTTAGAGCCATCCCCCTTCGGCCCCTCGGGCAAACCGCTCTTGAAAATGCGCTCCCAGTTATCTGAGAACGTCTGTTCGTCCACGCTCAGAGGACGACGGTCATCGCCCTTTCCGCTCATGCAGTCGCGAAGTTGGCGTTGAGGTAATACGCCAGCGCAGCCCAGGTTTCGAAGGCCACGGATTCGCTAGCAGCGCTTGCCGGCGACTGGACGATGGCGTAACCGTTAAACGTCTTCACGATGGTGATGGCTGATCCTGCCAGCCAGGTAGGAATGCCGGTCATCAGCTACGCACCTTGGCGATTTCCTGGCGAAGCCAGTCCACGAGGTTGTGGGCAGAGGCGCCCAGTTCCTCTACGGCCTTCTCGACGCGCTGGAAGAAGGATTCGTCGGCGACACTGGCCGAGGCGTCCGGAACTTGGGCAAAGACGGGATCAGGCGCCACGATGGGTGTGGGCTCGGGGGCAACTTCAGCAGCCACTACAGACTCGGTTACTTCAGGCTGTACGGTTTCGTCGGTCATTTGGATTCCTCGGGTTTGTATTTGACCCAGCCGCAGATAACCTTTCCGGTCTCGTCGTGGGTCAGGATTTGCTTGGCTGTGCCGTCCGTCAGCACATCGTCTTTTGACACGTAGATGGGCTTGGCCCAGTCGCATCCGTCAGTCTGGACGGGACCAGTCGCGCAGCAACTCAGCACTGGCAGAGTCAGAAGGAGCAGTAGCGACAGGAACCGTTGGTGCATCTGGAAGCGCATTGACCTGACCCTCTACGGTGCTTCTAACCTTCTTGTGCTTCTTGATGACCTTCTCGACCTTCTGAGCCTGCGCCTGTCGCTCGCTGGTGGCTCCGTGGTAGTCAGCCCATAGCAGACTGGCTCCCCACAGAAGAACGATGCCTAGGGCTATGTAGACGTATCTCACGAGGTCTCCTTAGTCATCACCAGATCCGAAGTAGGCACGACCTACAACGATGACCACCGACAGCACCAGCCCAAACGCAATAAGGTCAATGAATGGCATAGCCGACATCCCGATATTGCTCAGCCGTGAAGACGATGGGGATAGACCCCATAAGCTTGAACTGGGTGTCCTGGTAGTTAATGACGATGGCGTAACTCGTCACTGCCACTACCTGACCATCCTCGCCGAAAACCCCCGATCCACTGTCCCCATAGAACCCGTTGACATCGTAGATCGTCGTCACCTTGCCTTCCTTCTCGTCGTGCCCGGCCACATGGCCTTCGCGGTACATGAAGTTCAGGAAGGCTGGCTGACCCCAAAGAAACACTACGTCGCCAGGTTTGGCCTCCTTGCCGATATGGGACCACGAGGTGAACGTGGTATCCACGACCAGCATCGTGTGGTCGTTGCCGTCGTCGATCTGCTTCTAGACCTTCGCGGCCCTGTCGTTTACCTTCAGGGACTTCATGCCAACGAAGCAATGAGTCGCTGAGAGAATAAGGTGTGGGCCAATGGCCGTACCGCTACACACCCCATTTCCGTCCATTTCCAGCCGCAAGGCCGTAGCCCTGGTTCGACTCAGCAAATCTTCTCGCGGAGAATGCGTTGCGCACCCTACCGCAGCCAAGACAAGGACGAGGTAGAACGCGATTCGCAATTTCATTTACTGCCTCAAACCGGAGGTGTCCGGCGGCTTCTTTGCTACGGCTGACTCTGCGACATCTGCGGAGCAGTACAGCCCGAGTACCCAGGTGACCGTGCTCGACCACTGGGCGGAATCAATGAGGTGGAAGATCAGCAGGCCAGTTGCGGTAATGAACGCAGCGCAGGCCAGCTAGAACTTGGATTGAAGGAAGCCGCTCATGGCTTGAGACACAACTGGGTTTCGGCCTCTCGGCGTCGGGTGAGTCCGTTTACCACCTAGCCACCTGCCCTATTCCACCTGCGTAACTGGGTACACCACACACTGGGCGGGTAGCCCTCATTGGCAAGACGCTGCAAGGTTGAGGCACATGCGACATCGGGGCCGAGATTGAACACCGCCGATGTCAGGGCCGCAGCCTAATTAACCGTCAGTGGAACCTAGATGCACTGGAGTACGTATCCCGCAGCTACCTACAAGTCCCTCTTGAACCACTTTTCGCACTGGTAGTTGTCGTAGTGCTTGCCCAGTACCACCTCCGGCCCCGTATGCCCCGTGCAGGCAGTCGTAACCCCTACAACGTCCGAGTAGCCCTCGTAGACCGTACCCTCCCATGGCTGGGTGAAGGCTGCGGCTGCGGCAACGACTGCCGCCAGAAATCCGCCAACGATCTTAGAGCTTGGGCGAAATGACACTCTTGCGCTCCAACAATGGTCGAACCCACTTACGCCACAGGAAATCCACGATCATCAGGGCTGAGTAGACGCAGGCGAGAATACTCGCCAAGGTGCCCCACTAGACGCCCACGAGGGTCGAACCTACATATCCCACGGTCGGCGCTACCTTTGCTGCATCGACAAGATGTTCTTGAAGCATCATGGATGCCCTTTCTGTTAGTTAGACGGCGATGGTCCGCACTGGACCGCCCGTATACACGTCGAGTTTCGACGCAATCTTGACTGCCTGGGCAGCGGTGGAACCGGCCAGCATGGCACCCATGGCGAATTCCTCACCCGACCCAATAGCGTATGGTCCCTTGAACTTCATCGGGATCATCGAGGTTGAATCTAGCCTGTAACTAACCTTGGGGCCGACCAGAAGGCCATAAGCGGACGTGTCGTCGCTCGTATCGGCCTCTAGTGACTCCAGCGACCCCGTCTCGATCTGGCAGAGCATTTTCATGACCAGGGAGAGCTTCCCCGCTCCGCCAAATACCCACCCACTAAATGGTCCAGTTCCGACGCGATGGATCTTCACCACATCGAACCGCTTGAACGAGGCCGTACTCTGGCTGTCTGCCGCCACAACTCCATCTTTCACGGCTATGGTCGTAATGACAGCGATCCTCGGTAAAATTCTGTTGGCGAAAATGCAGATTTGTGAAATTTCGTGGATATCTATCATTTTTGATACTTTAAGTAGCTTAAGGTATCATTTTAGATAGATCGACTTGGGCCGGATTACGCCACGCGTGCCAGCGAAAACCTGCTCTCAGCATTCTTGTACTGGCGCTTGAGGTACGAGGCCAAGGAGCGGTTCTCATACTTACGGCAAAGGTAGTCGAGGGTCAGCGGCATTTCGCAGAACGTGCCGTCGCGAACCTCGTTCAGTACCACGATTCCTCGCCAGTGCGAATTAGCCATGCCTTTGTAGGGCTCGTCGTGGAGGTAGCAGCTACCAGCGACGATGCCGTGGCGCATCTGGCCTGTGGCGTACTGCACAGAGCCCTGCTGAAGACCCTGGACGTGGCCCTGCACGAATGTCGTGCCGATCTTGGCTAGCCGGTTGCTGATCGTTCCGCTGATCGGCTTGCCTGTATTCGGATTGGCGAAATAGTGGGCGTAGGTGACGCCATCGATCACTACCGCGCCGGGCGATCCATGGACGTAGTCGATGACCTCCCAACCTAATTTTCGGTCTACGAACTGATGCGAGCCAACGGCACCAGCCCACTTGGGGCTTGCTGAGATAGCTCGCTCAAGCCTCCATTCGTGATTCCCGCGAAGGATAACCTTGCGACCCTTGTAACCAGCCATGGCCTCGTGAAGACGAATCAGGGCCTCGTTACCTGCGTCGAGGTCGTCCTGATACCGAAGTCCCTCAAGGTCGAGCGATCCCGGCGAACTCCACGAGGACAGGCTTTCGAAGTCCCAATGGTCGCCGAGGTGGACAACCACATCAGGCTTGTAGTCCTGAATCGCTCGACCTACCCACTCAAGGTGGTCAGTCGGGGCGCCCGGCTTGATTTGGGTATCTGGAAGAATAAGGTGTCGACGGGGCTTCATCAGTCCTCCCGATCCGCCAAAGGCATGGAGTAACCAGCCACTGGCGTGTGGTCGTGCTCGGCCTTTAGTACCTCGTGAAGCATCCCCGACGCGTTGAACAGGACGGCGCAAAGGTTCTCGACCAAGCCGTCCGGCGTCTCTATACCCTTGCTCTCTTCCCACACGGCGAAGAAATGCCGCCAGAGGGACTTCATGTAGACATCGCGGGCAATGCCCAGGGTCCAGTTGTCCGAGGCCCTTAGAGAGCCATCTGGGAGCTTCCGGTGGGCGTGCATATAGTCGGCGTACTGGCGAAGAACGAGCGGGCTCAGAAATCCATCAAAGTCCAGCTTCCCAGCGTCCGTATCGCGAGTCGCACCTGTTGAGAACTGGCGAATCTCCGCCTCAGTACCGACCAATCGGCTACTGCCATCCTGATTGAAAGTCGCACGAATCATATGACCCCCGATAGGTCGGTTTTAGGGTGCCGGTGCCCTGTATCGGGCAGGGCGGGCTATACGCCTCGACCGGCATAAATGGCGGAAGGTTAAGGAGTTACCTTCCCGTACGAAGATAGTGTTCGCGACGCTTCTGTGGAGTCCAATGTCGAGATTTTGACGCCTTATCCCTTAGAACCCTCTGCTCATGGGTGAACTGCTTAGCTCTACCCTTTCCACCGGCGCTGTAGTTGCATGATTGATGGCTAAACGCGATGTTATTTAGATCGAAAAACAGATCCACCGCATTGCCTGAATCTATCCAGGGCCGGATATGCTCCACGCTGAAAGATTCTCTTGTAAGCTCACCACCACAGCGATAACACAGGTGCCCAGCCGACTTAATGAAAGCAAAAAGCAAGTCCGATCTGAGCCTGTTAGCCGCTGTGCTTACATTCATGCCCAACTGTAGCGAACGCTTATCCATGACTGCCCCCAAGGCGTCTACAGATGAAATGCGGAAGGTTAAGGAGTCGAACCCTTACGGTTTCCCGCAGCACGGTTTTCAAGACCGCTCGCCGGCCAACCCAGCGCAACCTTCCTAAGTGGTGCGGCACGACCGGGAACTCCCAATCCAGATGCCGGGTAAATTGGAGCGGGTCAGGAGAATCGAACTCCGCGTTCTTCAGCTTGGAAGGCTGCTGCGCGCCCTTTGCGCTTGTTAACCCGCATAGGTTTGCTGTCAGTCGTGGCCGTTAAGCCACTAGCGGGTGGTGTGAGGCCCGCATCAGATCCACAGCATGAGATCTACAGCAATGAAAGTTTTCAGGTGTTCGCCGGCCTGAGCACCGGAAGCATCTGACAGCAAACCTATACAGGTCACGGTTACCGTTATCCGTGTCGTCCCGCCAGACGAGGCCCTGCCCTTGCGGCAGTAATCCCGGCCTCTTTCTGGCTGTGCGGCGACTACCGTTCGATGAACGGGCCCGCAGAGGCTTAGCCGGGAATCTCAGGCGTTTAATCCGCCCTCGTGTGGATTTGACCATGCGAAAATTCGATGGTCACAGTCAGGGCGTTGATTGAAACTCGTCTACGATGTGTAGCTGAAAGCCTCCCCATCCCTCACTCAAGTTGTATTTCCCTGGGTCCTCGCTGGCCAATAGGGCCAGAAGAGCCTCCGGCTCGCCGTAATTGAATTCTGGATAGGGGTGGCTGTAGCCTGGTACTTTCTCACCTACGTAACTGCGCAGCATGTCCATGACAGCGTCCCGATTAGTTGTAGCCTTAACGTCCTCAGCGCCATACTCGTCATAGTTGCTTAGAATGTAGATCCGGCTCATGCGACAGCCCTCGTTGCTCGCAGTACGTGGTGGTACTGGTAGTGAAGCTCGACGGTGTAGTTCTTTAGGCCCTCTGACATCATCGTGGTCAGTTCGCCTCGGATCTTCAGGTAGGTGGCGTGGTGGATGCCAAGGCGGCGTTCAACCTCGCGGGCAAACTCAGCGTGGCGACCGAAGACGATGAACTCCAGGGCATCCACGCCGGCTTGCGAAACCCAATCGTTCCTACGCCCCCTAGGAGCCACTACAGCCTGTCCGTTAGTCTTCCGGGTACGAGTGTGCTGCCTAGCCATGCCGATAGCCCACGAGGCTAGCTGGCGGTCGTATACGGTGTCGCCACGAACCACTCGGCTGTAGAGTTGCCAGCCGGGGTAATGGGGATCAAACAACTTCGCCGTCCGGTTCGCCGCATCAATGCAAGCGTCCGAAAGTTCAGGCATCGCGAATGCCTCGTCCGTATCGCGGCCAATGATGTCGTGGGTGGTCATTTAGCCACCTTCGGTACGCTGACCTTTGGCAACGTGACCGGTTCGCCCCAGGTCTGGAAATACTTCGCTCCGATCTTTACAAAATCGACCTTATTCACCGGCTGACCACCCGATGCTGCATGGGCCTGCTCGCATGTGTGGAAGTATTTAGGCGGACCGGGGACTTTCTTTTTATATGCCGTGTTACCCAGGCTGAAGATTCCATCCCTTAGCTTCGGTGGTATATAGTCCGGGTTGTCGATTTCTGGGTAGGTCCTATAGAGACTAGTGAGTGATGCCTTTCCAACTACCTCGACGATCTTCTCAACCTCGACGATCTTATCAACGATTTTCTCAACCTCTACAACCCTCGTAAAAAAACTCACGCCGCCTCCTTCATCTTCGTGTAGTTGATGGCTTTCTGAATCGACGCCCACGCACATTCTGGGTCGATGCCTAAATGCCACAGGATGTTTCTCTTCTCGCCGCTTGGCAGTTCGATCATGCCGTGGATAGCCGTATCGCCAGCGGGGATATCCGCAGCATCGTATTGCCTGCCACTTAGGCCAATGCCGAAGTAGTCATAGACGGCCCGCGAGTAGATCGCCCACAGGAATTCGTGTTCCTTCGTCCGCCACTCGGATGACAGGTGCGGAGCTGGTCGCATCGTGACAACGCCGTGGTTCACATGCATATCCTGCTTCCGCTCGTGGGCCGGTGAGGTCGACGCGATGTGATACAGGTCAATCCGGAGTGTCTTGCATAGCTGGCGGCTGTTCATGAGACGTCGATTACCCTCTGGCTATATACACGGCGATTTCCGACCTTCTTGCTAGTCCATCCATGCACCTGAAGCGTCCACCCGGCCTCACGGCAAGCCTGCAATGCCGCAGCGTGGTCTTCGTCACTGATCTTCTTAACGCGGGCTGACACGCCGGTCGTCGTGGTCTGCACTGCGATGGTTCCGAGCGGACCAACTCCCAGGATGTCCCACATGCCGAACAGATCCACGCGGCGCTTAGTGAAACTGTTCCAAGTCTCGACAATCCAGCACACGTAACCCTGAGCGCGCAGTGAGGCGAGGCTAAGCTGCGTTGGCGATTGGCCTGCCATTAGTGCCTCGTCACGGTCGAAGAGGCCCAACCTTGGGCCCTTGCCCCAATCAGCCGGCTATAAGCCTGCCGAGAGTCTTCAAGCTGCACGTTGGTGCGGTGGAGTTCCAGTTCGTAGTCGATCCGGTCCTCTTGCTCGTTCTCGTAAAGCTCCCTGTAGTTCTCACACTTTTCTCGGTAGTACCTGACCTTGAAGTCCATGCGGATGTAGATACCTGCCGCGACGAGGGCGGCAATAACAATTAGCGTCACCATTTAAGTACCCTCTCGTTGGCAAGTAGAGCGATCGTTCTCAGAACGCCCTCGTAGAACCACCGCTTAACGTCTTCGGTGGCAAGGAAAGTTGTGCGACGGTCGCATTCGGCGTGGCAGTCGCTGCATCCGTATGCGCCCAAGATGTCCGGAGCCTTCTGCCCTGCCCCAGTGATCCCGGCGAGTCGTACGTGACAGAGAACGACCGTCTCAGGGTTGTGGTTGCAGATGGTCGGCAGGCGTATTAGGCATTCACGGCCACGAGCCTGTTTGCGAAGGTCAGTCATGGCCAACCTCCAGATAAACGCCACGCTTGGCAAAGTCGGCCTGTACCGCGTCGGCATAGGCGGACAGTTGTTTCTTGGTCATCAGGGACGTGACCGGCCAGAAGCGCATGACGGCAAGCTTGTCTTCGTAGCTCAGCGGCTTAATGGCCTGGTCATAGGCGGCACGGAAGTCCTCGTCCTCGGCACGCAGTATCGCCACGCCGTGATGTAGCTTGCAGTAGCATTTCCATGCGAGCGCGTCGTCTTCCCGAAGCTCTCGGGCCATCTGCCCGTACCATGCGTGCGAAAACGCGTTCTGCTGGCTGCTACGAGCCTTCCCGGGCTTCAAGACAAGGCGGAGAAACTTGCTCTCCGCCCATGCCTCGCGGACCTTGCCCAGCGCATCGCTAAGCGTCTCCGCCGAATTGATGGTCAAGGTCTGCATGACTTAGTGGGCCACCTCGTAGGTCACCGAATGAACCTTGGCGATCCGCTCACCCTTCTGCGGGTTAGCAAACTCACGAGCCCACTTACGGGTGTTTGCGAAGGTGATGACTGTGCCCTCATGGGCGTCGATTACTGCCCATCCCGGTACATCCTTGCCGACTGCATCCACGTATGTCCCGGTGCGGATATGGTTGCCGTGCTGATTCATTTGCGCCTCTTGTTCATCATGGTTGAGGTACGTTCAAACTGGTCGTGCATCTGAACTAATCGGTCGCCGTCCAGGCTTTGCGAGCTATCCGGCTTCTTCCCTATAGATCGTCCGTTTTCTTCTGCGTAGATCGGTTTCGGCTTGAACTCGGCGAACAAGACAAGGGCTTCTGCCATTGCAGTGAAGTTTTTCCGGTTCTCCGCCGCCTCGACTTCTCTGGCGGCCATTCGTTTCCGGATGAGGGCCTGTACGTCATCGGTTGTCATAAGCCATGTCCGTAAAGCGCATTGTCTCGGCCAGCCATGCGGCACGAACGACTCCGGTCGGGCCGTGGCGGTTCTTCTCGACGCTAAGAATTGCCTCTGCCTGATCCGCCGAGTCGTCATGTACGCCCGGGCGATACAGGGTGATGATCTGGTCCGCTTCCTTCTCTATCTCGGATGAATCGGAGATATCGCCCATGCCAGGCTGCTTGTCCTCTCGGGTATCGACGTGACGCCCAACCTGAGCCAAGGCGATGACAGGGATGTCCAGATCGCGGGCTAGGTTCTTGAGACCGCGCACCACTTCGCCCACCCGTTCATGCTTCGGTGTGCGCTTGTCGGCGTTACTGGCCTCGATGCGCTGAACGTAATCGACCAGAAGAATCTTGATGCCGTTCTGTTGCTTCCACTTCCGGGCCATGCGGGACACGTCGGCGATGGACGGGGCGCTCCGGTCGTAGATCAGACAGGTACGCTCGATCAGGCGCCCTACGGACAGGTCAAGCTTCCGAAGGTCGTCCGTGTCAAAGCTTCCGTTACGCATCCGCTCGGCGGGAACGTGGGAGTCGATGGACATCAGGCGGGCAGCCATCTGCTGCGCGGGCTGCTCAGCGGAAATGAGTCCGCACGGCACGCCAGCGGACAGGGCGAAGTTGAGCAGCAGGGCCGTCTTGCCCATCGCAGGGCGAGCACCGACGACCACAAGATCCGAGTCGTGCCAGCCACCCAGAACCTTGTCCAGGCGAGCGAGGCCAGTGGAGATTCCCGGCACCTTGCCGCCGAGCGCCTTCGCCCGTTCGGCCTCCTGATACGCGAGGGTCATCGCCTGCCGCAAAGTGAACTCTGCGCGTGCCTCGACCTTCTGCATCGACATCAGCCCTGCGATAGCCCCGTCAAGCAGCGCAGGAGCCTCGCTGTCGGACGTGTAGGCATCGGTTGATAGGGACGTAGCCAGATCAATCAAGGATCGCCGTACGGCCTTCTCACGGACGATCTGAGAATAGGCGGCTAGGTTGGCCGACGACGGGGTGTTGTTCGCCAGATCGTAGAGGTACGACGAGCCGCCCATCATTTCGGCGAAACCGTTCGTGTCCATCCAGTCGCCGAGCGTCACGGCATCGCACGGCTGACCACGACCGGAAAGTTCCAGCATGGCCCGGTAGATCATTTGGTGATCGCGGCGGTAGAAGTCCGCCTGCGTCAGCCGCTCGGCTACCGTCTCGATCTTCTCGGGCGAAAGCATCAGGCCGCCAAGCACGGCCTGTTCGGCTTCGACAGAATTTGGAGGCACCAGAAGGAAACGGTCGGTCATACGCCGAGTTCCTTTCGCGTCTTTTGAGGCCCTGAAAAGGCAGGTTGCTGTCCGTTCTGAGCGGCGGGAGCGAACAGTCCCGTCCATCCACGCTCAATGGAGCGTTCGATGATCGTCTTCGGGCTATGCCCCTGGCCGTGAAGTTCCGTCAGGGTTTTCAGGGAAAGCTCTTTCGCCTTTGCCGTCCAACCTTTCCGAGAGTTTCGGTAAGTGTGCCAGTCCGCCCAAAGTTCAGCGGGTAGCCAGTCGGGCAACGAAATGGGGAGGGACTTTTCCGACCCTTCTTTTTCTTCTCTACTCTTCTCTTCTCTATGCGTTACCGTAACGTCTCGCGTTACGTTACTTTCTGTAACGTTTTCGACCTTCTTTTTATCCCTGTATCGACGCTGACGTTCCGCGTTTGCCGAAGCACTCCCGGTGGCCGGATCAACATTGTATTCATTGAAAAATCCTGGGAATACGATACCGTCCGTAGTCTGCTTAACCCACCCAGACGACGCCATTGCCTCGCCAAATCCTGGCAGGTCGGCGATGTCGTCAAGCACGTAAATGTCCACGCCACGGCAGATCAAATCAGCGTTTTCGCGATCACCTCGCGTACGCATAACGCCCCATACAGAAACGAGTGCGCCTACCGTTACGTTACGCATAACGTTACGCGTTACGGTCATGTCACGATGACAGTTATGCGAAACGAACGAGGCTAGTTCGCCATCCGGAGATATTAGGGCGTCAGCGATCACCGATACCTTGGGGTCTCGGTATAGGTCGCTTCGGATCTTGATCCAGTCTGCTGCCATGCTTCATTCGCTCTTGGCGTTACGTTGACGTTCGGCGTGGTTCGATTACGGACGCTAGGAAAAATGCGTGCCGTGGATTAGCCCGTAGGCTTCGGCGGTCCTCGCAATTGCCTATTGAGGGCCTGTAGGGGGATCACGTTGTTGCGTATCTCCGGAAGCTTGTAGCGAGACGCTATGGCCGTCTCAGCGGCATGAGCAGCGAATTCCTCGATAGACATCCCTGCCCTACTTGCAGCCTCGGTAAGCACCGAAAGCTGTTGGTCCGTTAGGTCGCACGTAATTACGGGCATGTGGCCCTCCCCAGGGACTCCCTAGACACTTCAAGCCGCACGCGCTTCGTCGTTACTCTTTGCCAGCAGTTCCACACCAGCCATCAACAGTTCGCGAGCGAACGCGGCAGGCTGGCGTTTGTTGATTCGTGCAAGGGCCTCGATGACCGCGTATTCCTCATCGTTGAGGCGGACCTTGATCGGGTTATCCCTTACATGCGTCGGATCGGCGTACATCGTTCGTTCCTTTGGAGGTCTCGTATGGGTAGGACTAAGGGGTTACCTGGACTTGTTGGCCCGAAGGTTGCCGTTCTCGTCGAACGCTTCGGGACGAAGCTCGTAGCGGATGCGCAGAAAGTGATTGGCCGGAATCCGGTCATGGGGCCACTGGTAGATCGCCTGGCGGTTCTTGAGGCCAAGTGCAGCCCGGAGCTTTTCGACAGTTCCGAACAATTCGATGGCTTGGGCTTTCGTTATCATGGCTGACATTCTCACTCCGCTTACCACTAATGTCAATGGGCTGACACTAAATAAAAGTAAGCTGCATTACATGACACTTACAGAGCGGGCGCGCTACGCCAGAAAGCGGGTAGGAATGACTCAGGTCGAGGCCGCGAAGGCGATCGGCTGTAGCCGGGGCACGGTCGCCATGTGGGAAAGCGGTGGAAGCGCCAGCATTGAGCAATACCTTTTGCCGGCCGCTAAGGTGTACAAGGTCAATCCAGATTGGCTCGATTCTGGCAAGGGAAGCGATGACTACCCATGGACAGGTCGAGTAGTCCCGGTGCGTGCCTTCGAGGTGGAGGCCGTTGAGTCAGACGAAGATTTCGACCCTAGCCGAGAGGTTTGGGTCGAGGGGGTGGAGGTGGAAGTAAGCGGGGGGAGCGGGCGCATCGTGCCCGAGTTCGTGCCGACTGAATATCGGCAGCGGTACACCCTTAAGTGGTTTCAAGAAACAGGGGCAATTCCGGCAAATGTAAAGGTGATGCGCGTCAGAGGGTCCAGCATGGAGCGGACGCTGTTCGACGGGGATAAGGTTGCCGTAGACACCGGGAATGTACGGCTTCAGAGCAACCATGTGTATGTCGTTGTGATGGGTGACGAGGTACGTGTAAAGCGGCTGTTCCGGACGGCAGATGGGAGGGTCCGCATCGTGTCCGACAATGCCGACAAGGCGCTCTATCCTGATGAATTCGTGGAAGACGATGCGTCCTCGTTCATGATTATCGGCCGCGTCATCGACCGGAGTGGTCGTGGCGGCCTCTAGCCTGGGGAATGCTATGCGGAACGTCGTAATTTTGGCGGCTGGAGTCGCTTTATTGGCAGGCTGTTCGACCGGCTACAAGACAAAGGGATGGACTGGCGGCTTCAGCGAGACGCAATTGACTGCCGATTCCTTTATGGTGAATTTCGCAGCCAACGCCTACACATCGCCGGAACAGGCGTCAGACTTCGCCATCCTACGAGCTGCGGACAAGTCCGAGGCCCTAGGATGCGACCACTTCACCATCCTCAACGGATCGGAGTCGGCGGTCACCGGGGCGGTCACGGTTAACACGGCCGCCTACGGGCAGAACACCGCTATTTCTACTGGTGGGGTGTTCCCCATGGTCAAGCCGAACAGCAAGCTCATGGTGAAGTGCTACCGGGGCCAGCCGGAGGGCATCCAGGCGTTCGACGTGGCATTCATCCAGTCGAGCATCCGGGGCAAGTACAAGCTGAAACAGTATGCGGTGGCAAAATGAAGACGATCGCATTCGTCGCTTGCATCGCCACGGCTGGATGCAGCACTACACACCAAATCCGAGGCGCTGCGGGCGAACCTATCGTAATGATCCATTGCGGTTCATCGACTTCGTTCACCGTTTGCTACGACAGGGCTGCAAAGGAATGTCCTGGTGGCTATCGGACGGTCTCCGAGGAACCTGGCTTCAACAGAAAAACCTTAAAGGTCATCTGCCAATAGCTATCGAGCCCGCCCAGAGCGGGCTTTTTTACGCCCACCAATGTCAATAGTCACCATGAATTGTCAGTAGATGTCAGCATAGAAACAATTTATGGTCATTGTGCTTGCATTCCACTGTCAGTGGGCTTACATTAGTCCTCAAGCCGCCCATCCCGCCATCCCGGCGAAGCGGCTAGGAGACTCAGATGAACTTCCTCTACTCGATCATCGACGGCAGCGCAAAGGCTCAGGAAGAAGGCACCGAGTTCGTGTGCCGCCTTGAGGCCCGCAACCAGGCAGAGGCAAATCGCCTCGCACGTCGCTACGGCGATTGCTGCTACGCCGTGGAGCTTTGAGCCATGGAAATCAAAATCCGCAACCAGAACTTCGGGTACGCCGATGTCAGCGTTGTCGAGGGGTCTACCTCGATCGATATTGGCTGCCTGAGCGAGAAAGAGCGCGGCACCTTAGCCAGCCAGCTTCGCCGTGCTGCTTATGAGCTTGACGGCATCGACACGGTCACCAAGGAATCTGCCGAAAAGGCCATCCGCTATTTCGAAGACGAAGGCAACTCGGACGATATCGACGAGGCCGCCCTTCTTTTGGAGGAAACGGAATGAACATCGCCCACTCCTACCCCATCCTCGTTTCCAGCCGCGACGTGAAGTTCGCCGTAGCTGAGGAAGACGCGGTCGCTACGGCCCGCAAGGGTGTGAATGCCATCGCCAAGAACAACGCCGTGCATCGCCTTCTCGATACGGCACAGGTGATCCTCGATTCGATGTCCGTAGCAGACCAGCCGTCGCTCCATGCGCGTCTGCGTAGCGACATTGCGGCCCTCAAAAGCTTCTCTCCGGAGGCATCGGCATGAGCACCGAGACGCAGAATGTGGATGTGCTGGCGGTGATGGACCGTATCACTCGGGAAGTCCCGATGGGCTGTGGTCACATCGTAAATATGCGGGATGCTCGCGACGCCGTAGCCGAACTGATCGATGCATCAGACAGGTTGCAACGTAAGGCGATTCGAAAGTCGAAGCTCACATCGTCCGTGTTCACCTCGGATGTCGATAAGACCCGCGCCGCCCTCGCCCGCGTCGGCGGTGCCGCATGAGCAAGAACAATGGTGGTCCGGCGTTTCCAGAGGTATCAACCAACGTCAGCTATAGCCAAGACTCCGACTATCGCTACGCAGACGTACAGAGCTTTGGTGGGATGACCCTTCGCCAGTACTACGCCGGAAAGGCTCTTCAGGGCCTTCTAGCTGATGGCTCCAGCGGACTCAAGGGCCAGATCGATGCCACAGCGGATTTCGCATGGTCATTGGCGGCGGCGATGATCGATAGGGAGCCTTCCCCATGACAACCCTCCGCACCATCGCCGCCTTCCTTTTCATCGGTGCCTTGGGGCACGTATTGGGGCTGATATGAATCACGAAGAAACACGCTTTGCTGCAAAGGTGATGTCTGCTTGGGCTGACGGGAAAACCGTGCAGGCCCGCGACAAGCACTCGAATAACTCGTGGTTTGATTGCCCATCAACGGAAAATGATTCGATGTCGTGGAGTTGGCGGGATATGGAATACCGCTTCAAGCCTGAGCCGCGCGTCGCATACCTAACGGTTTACGAGCGCGAGGGTAATCCGTATGGGGGCGCCTATCGGAGCGAAGTCGAGGGAGAGTGCAATTGTGGTGCCGGCGGAGAAGTCCGCAAGTTCGTCGAGGTTCTCCCATGAGCGCCCAGCACATCACCAAAGACACCCGCTTTGAGTGCGCGCAGATAGCTATCGGTCGTCGTATGGCCGACTCCTTGTGGATGAATGAGGCATGGGGCACACAAGTTGATTGCGATGCCGTGAGTAGGCAGATGTGCGAGGCCATGGCTGACGGCGATGACGCCCAAGCCATCGCCATCCTTCGAAACGCATTGAGTGCCGTCGCCGAGCGCGAGGCATCAGCGATATACGGGGTGTTTCTATGAACAGGAATCCACAGATGTTCCGCTGCAAGCTCGCCAAGATGGTGAACGGCGCCATGGTCACGGTGACGTACATCGGCCCCTACGACCGCATCCCGTCTGGCTGGTCGATGTTCATGCGCCGCATCGTTGGTCCGAGCTGTGGAATGGCCGCATGAACGACTACGACGACTACATGGCGCACATCCGCGCTAGTGCCAGGGCGCGCAAGCCGCTGACCCGCGCCGAATGGCAGTGCATCGGCGCCTATTTCGGCCTTGTCGCCATCGCTGTGCTGATCGCGCTCTGGACTGGGCACTAATTCCATAACTGTTTGTAATCCGAATTTTCTAAGGGGTATCGCATGGCTAAGAAAAAGGAAACTCCGTCACAGACCATCGTCTCCTACAAGGGATTCGATGAGAACTTTCAGTGCCGTGGATATCAGTACGAGATCGGCAAGGAGTACCTGCACGAAGGTAGCGTTGAGGTTTGCGCCAATGGCTTTCATACCTGCGAGTATCCGCTTCATGTGCTTCGGTACTACAAGCCTTGCACATCGCGTTTCGCCATTGTCGAGCAAGGCGGCGAACTGTCTCGCCACGGCGATGACACCAAGGTAGCTAGTTCCAAGATCACCGTCAAAGCCGAAATCAATCTAGCCGGCCTCATCAAGGCGGCGATTGAGTACACGACCAGCAGGGCAAAGCCTGCTACTGGTAGCTCGTCCAAGGCTAAGAATGGGTCGGCCAGTAACTCTGGCAACTACGGTGCAGCGACGGCCTCTGGCTACTCCGGTGCAGCGACGGCCTCTGGCTACTCCGGTGCAGCGACGGCCTCTGGCAACTACGGTGCAGCGACGGCCTCTGGCAACTACGGTGCAGCGACGGCCTCTGGCAACTACGGTGCAGCGACGGCCTCTGGCTACTACGGTGCAGCGACGGCCTCTGGCTACTCCGGTGCAGCGACGGCCTCTGGCTACTCCGGTGCAGCGACGGCCTCTGGCGACTACGGTGCAGCGACGGCCTCTGGCGACTACGGTGCAGCGACGGCCTCTGGCAACTCCGGAAAGGTCCGGGGCAAAGAAGGCTGCGCCCTGTTCCTGGCTGAGCGCAATGACAACCGAGTCATTGTCGCCGTCTGGGCAGGCATTGCAGGACACGATGGCATCAAGCCGGACACATGGTATCGGCTGACGAACGGCAAACCCGTCGAAGTGAACTAACGCCACGGTAGCTGGTGCCGCACTCCTGGGTTCCCGCGCGTTTTCTTACACCAGCAACGCGCAACTAATTCGATTTACCGAGTACCGATGTGAGGCATAGCGGCACAGATGCAGGTTGCTGCATCGCCCCTTCAGTGGCGTGAACTGGTGATGTTTGGGCTCTGCGACGGCAACCCGGCTACATCCAATGATCGTTAGGGGCTTATCCGGGGAAGCACCGGAGTACTCGACCACATTCCAACACGGAGCAGGCCCGTCAGTCCTGCGGAGATTTGAAATGTCACAGGTAGCAACCACCGAGAACAGCGGCGTTGGCGTCCTCGCCTCGCTTGCCAGCCACTACGGCATGGACAAGACCGCGTTCATCCAGACCATTAAGGCAACCGTGATGAACGGTGCAAACGTTAGCAACGAGCAGTTGGCTGCGTTCTGCCTGGTCGCGAAGGAACACAAGCTCAACCCGTTCACGAAGGAGATTTTCGCCTTCCCAAGCCGTGGCGGCATCGTCCCGGTTGTGAGCGTGGACGGCTGGATGAAGCTGATCAACAGCCACCCGGACTTCGACGGCATGGAGTTCAACGATGCACTGGACGCTGAAGGCAAGCTCCTGGCGATTACCTGCAAGATTTTCCGCAAGGATCGCTCGCATCCCATCGAAGTCACCGAGTACATGAGCGAGTGCCGTCGCAGCACCGACGTGTGGAAGCAGTGGCCGGCTCGGATGCTCCGGCATAAGGCGACGATCCAGGCAGCTCGATATGCCTTCGGTTTCGCCGGGATTCTTGAGCAGGACGAGGCTGAGCGGATTGCAGACGTAACAGTTACCCAGCGTGACGACAACCCGGTTCCGTCCCTCACCATCGAAGACAACCGCAAGCAGCAGTGCGACGAAGCCTACGAGCAGTACGGACCGTCTGTGGATCTCATCAAGGAGACGATCCGCGAGTGGGATGAAACGGCTAACGACGATTGCCTCTACACCGTAGCCGAGACCTGGGGCGGTATCCCGCAGGCCGCACAGATGGCCTTGTGGCTCGCCCCGAAAAAGGGCGGCGTGTTTACCACCCATGAACGTTCGGTCATCAAAGACAAGCTCCCACGTGATTCTCAGGAGGCAGCAGCATGAAAGGCGTCAACAAGGTAATCGTCCTCGGCAACATCGGAAAAGATCCTGAGACGCGCTACACCGCATCGGGTACAGCCATCACGTCGCTATCCATCGCCACCTCCGAAGCGTGGAAGGACAAGACGACTGGCGAGAAGCAAGAACGCACCGAGTGGCACCGCGTGAAACTGTTCGGCAAGCTCGCCGAAATCGCCGGCGAGTACCTCAAGAAGGGTCGCCAGGTCTACGTCGAAGGCTCGCTACGCACCGACAAGTACACCGACAAGGATGGCGTGGAGCGCTACAGCACGGACATCATCGCCAGCGAAATGCAGATGATCGGTGGCAATCCGGAAGTTGGCAGTAAGCCTGCTCCAGTCCCTCGACAGGAACGCGCTGCGCCTCATCGTGCGCAGGCTCCGGTCAATGACGGTTTCGACGATGACAATATACCATTCTGAGGATTCGACAATGACCAAACTGAATGGCTGGACGGGTGGAGCATGGAGGTTGTTTCACTCTGACGATGGTCACGCATGGATCGCGGACAAGAATCTCAACAATGTGTGTTGGGTACGGATCGAAGAAAATGCCCGCCTCATAGCCGCCGCGCCTGATCTGTACGAGGCGCTTGCTGATGCGCCGGACATCATGGCAATGCAGCCCGAAGAATTCTACATCGCGTACACAGCATGGCTATCCAAAGCCCGCGCCGCCTTGTCAGCCGCAGAGGGTGGGGTATGAGCCACATCGCAAAGCGTATATGCCACGGCAAATATGACTATCGCGGAGTTCGCATAGTTGCTGCATGGAGCCGTCGTGAGGAAAGCAGGGTTTGGAAATTCAGGTTTCATAAGAGTGGTCTGCTCCAAACCGTAGACAGACTCAAAGATGCAAAGTCGAGAATCGACCAGTACATAGCAATACAAGATGCCTTCGACGAGCGTGCCAAAGGAGAACGTGATGGGTGCGAGTGATGGAGTTGTCTGGTTCAGTGCGTCCTACGGTCGCATCAATACGGTGGTCGTTTTGTCCGAAACGGAAAAGACCGTGACGGTTCTTCACGCCGGGGAGAAGAAAGCGCGTCGGCAAGCCAAGCGTTCGGAATTCTCTAACTACTTCCCTACCTTCGAAGAAGCTAAGTCGTTTCTCATTGAAGTGGCCGAGCGGAACGTTGCATCCATCCGACTTCAGCTTGAACGCGCAAACGGTGCTCTTGGGAACGCCAAAGGGCTACGTGATCCGACATTGATCGCCGCCAGGGAGACGAAGTGAATGAGCACAAACACGCAGCCCGACTTCCGATGCGTGATCGACAAAGACGCCCGCATTGCCGAACTCACCGCTGATTTGAAAGTAGCTGATCGGGCGGCATTAGAACTCGCTGCTGAGGTGGCGAGGCTTCGCGAAGATATCGAGAGAATCGAAATTGCTGCGTCTCACGGAGGCACTCAGGTTGTCCGCGACATAGCCCGTAACGCGCTGAAGGAGGGGTTGTGATGACCAACGAATCGAAAGTGGCTAGGTACACGCCCGAGGTAGTCCATAAGTCCGTCGCTACTGGCGTCTCCTATGGCGTTGCAGAAATGCGCGAACGTGACCACGGAACCTACGTCACCTACGCCGACTACAGGGCGCTTGAGGAAGACAGGAATGAATGGAAGAAACTCGCCCGAACCATGGAGGCGAGCCTAACCGCTAAAGAGGAAGAACTCGCCGCGATGCTCCGCCAAGCGGCCGATGACTGCGAGGACGCGGATCGCTATCGGTGGCTTCGCAACGAATCGAAGCCCGGTGATGGTCCGTCGCCAGCCTTGCGATGCCAGGATGGCCCCTACTTCAACTCGCCGATATCAGGCGAACGTCTCGACATGGCAGTAGACACCGCCCGCACCCCCAAGGAGCAGACGAAATGACCGAACTATCCCTAGAGCGCCGGTTGCGCGCGTGCATCGCGGAGAAGTACGAACGGTTCGTCCTTGACAGGGGCGAGCAGATTCGGGTGTTGGCATTGCTTGAGAGGGAAACCCCGGTGAGTGCGGGGGAGCCTGTGGCTTATCGATATCGTCATGCAGATGAGCTGGGAAAGTGGATGGTCTTCCAGAGTCGTGCGAGGGCCGAAGCGCTGGCAGAGAGCGGCCTAGTCGTTGAACCCATCTACGCCACCCCACCCCCGCCCGCCGGATTCAGGGTGGCGCCGGAGTCGGCTGTTCGCAATGCCTTCAACGACGGCGTGCTTCTCGCTTTGCAGGTACTGAATGCCGCCGGCAATGGCGGAGACGCTCACTACATGGAGCTTCTCAAGTGCGTCGATCACCGCGAGTTGCTGCAACGCGCCCGCGACGAGGAAATGCTCGACCTTACGGACATAGAAAAATGGATCGCTTATGGTATTGAAACGAGAAGGCTCGCAGCCCATGACGCGGGTGGTGTGTGATGGAAATCATCGCCGGGGTCATATTCTCATTGGCCTGGATATTTATCGGGATACGGGTCTACATGCGTGAAAGGTATCGAGAGAAATACTGGGAAGGCTATCGAAAAAACTTGAAGAACAAGCCATGACCAACCCACCGACCGATGAGAGGCGTGCGGCGTTTGAGGCTTGGGCTCGTGCGCATGGATACGACACGAACACCGTTAACCAAATCGCTGGATCACCTTACTACTCGCCGAGTACGTCTCGTGCATGGAAGGCTTGGACGGGGGCCCTTTCCCACCAGGGCGACGAGTCCGACGCCTCCGCAGACCGCAACTTTATCGCCGGAGCGCAATGGGGATTCGCACGAGGCTTGGAGAACGACAATGCATCGCTGGCTGAGGCTATCGAAGCACGCCATCGCGACATCGCCGAATCGAAAAAGTGCGACGTGGTGAAAGTTAGTGATCTTCAGGAACTCGTCAACGAGTGGGAACGAGAGTGCTACGAACTTGACGGCCACCCAGCGTACGCCGGATGTGCAATCGACCTAACCGCCCTCATTTCAAAGGCAGAGAAGGTATGAGCCTGAAGGCAGCAATTCCTCCCATGGGCAGAGGTAACCCGCCTCCCAATGTCGTCTCGTACGTGTCCCATCCCGAAGGGACCTACGTCAAGTGGCAAACGAATGCCAACGGCTGGGCAATTGGTTACGAGGTCGTAGCCATATCTGGATGGAACGCCCGCCAGGAGAAAGAGGCATGAGCTTGCGAGAGGATTTGGAAGAATGCATGCGCGACTTAGCTTCCGGAGAATACTCGGATAAGCGAGCCTATGCGCTTATCCGCGACCACGGCCAGGCGCTGCTTGAGGCGCTTGTGGATGCTGAGAGGTATCGGTATCTCGACGACAAAGTTTTCTACGCACCTGACCGTTTCCGCTGCGTTCAACTTGAACAGCTTGCTGTACATCTCAGGGGAAAGGAAGGCCAATCAGGTGGCGACCTTCTAACTGAATGCGTAGACGCGGCCATAGCCGCCCGCAGCAAGACCGTGGATGGGGGTGGGGTGTGAGGCTGAGAACTGAAATGACCTCTCACGGCCCAGTGAACGAGGATAGGACTTGCACGACGTTTCAGGCTCTAGAGCATGACGCCGCCTATGCCCACGCGCTGGTGAGGGCGCTTGGCGAGCTTGGCGTGACACTCGATGGGATATTCGCCGAGTGCTGCCAAGCTAGCGACACGAGGCAGTTCGTTTTCGAACGGGCTGACGAGCTGATGGCCGAATGGGGTAACACGGAGGACTGATGGGCGCAGCCGAAAAACTACCGCAACTCCATTCCGAAGCCGAGGCGGCTGAATACCTCGGCGTGACCGAACTGACCCTCTACCGATGGCGTAAGCGCGGACTCATCGCCTGCATCATGGTGGGGAAATCGCCCCGCTACACCGACCAGCACATCACCGACTATCTCAAGGCCCGCGAATGCCAAGCTTCAAACTCGGACCCTACTCCATTGAACGGCGCAAGGGCACCGCGAACTGGCAGCGGGCATGGCTCGACGACCGAGGGGTCAAGCAACGCGCTTCTCTTGGCACATCAGATTTTGAAGAAGCGAAGGGAAGACTCGCAGAGTGGTTCGTAGAGCACGGCCGCATAAGGAACCAGGCTCCGGCAGATACGCCTATCGCCTTGGTACTGGAGCGATACCTTGCTCGCCACGGACGCAGCATACCTAGCCGAGACACAGCGAAGCGCGCGGTGGCAATCTGGGTGGAGTTTTGGGGCGACAGGATGGTGACGGGCTTAACCGTCGACGCGCAGGAAGAATTCCTCGCGTGGCTTCGGGCGAAGGGCTACTCCGAAGGATACGTGCGTCGGGTACTCGGTGTCGGCCAAGCCGCCCTCAACCGCGCATGGAAGCGCCAGGAGGTCACCGAGGTTCCGTGGGTGGAGTTGCCGCCCATTGGCGAGCCCTACCCGCACACGGCCAGCCGCGAGCAGCTCGTGGCGTTCCTCAATGCGATTCCGGCCAACTCGCACCTGTGGGTCTACTGCCTGATCCGGATGGCTACCGGTTGCCGTGGCGATGCTGCGCTAGATCTTCAGCCGTTCCAGATCGACTGGGCGGCGAACCTCATTCGACTCAACCCAGAGGGCCGTCAGCAGACGAAGAAGTACCGCCCTGTCGTTCCCCTGACATCACGCCTTCGACGCGAACTGGAGTCGATTGACGCGGCCTACTACGTGAACTGGCACGGCAGGAAGATCGCTTCCATCAAGAAGGCTTGGGCAAAGGTCAGGATCGCGGCCAAGCTGCCCGTATGGTTCGCACCCAAGGTGCTCAGGCACACGGTCGCCACGGAGCTACGCCGTCGAGGTGTTCCGCATTGGGAGGTGTCTGGTCAGATCGGGCACAAGAAGGCCGGGACCAGCGAGATCTACGCGAAGTTCGATCCCGATTATCTGGGAGCTGCGCGTACTGCACTTGACGCATGGCTTGATGATCTTGCCCAGAGTGTCCCGAGATTACGGGGTCACTCTGGGGTCAGTCACATGCGAAAAGTGGTGGGCGGTACAAGGATCGAACTTGTGACCCCTACCATGTCAAGGTAGTGCTCTACCGCTGAGCTAACCGCCCGAAGAGCTGCGCAGTTTACCGGCGCCGGACGGGGTCTGCAAGAGGCCGCGGCAGATTTTTTTCCGCCACGGCCCGCCATGGGCCTAGCGCAGGGCCCGCTCCCGCAAACGATGGATCTCGTCGCGGATCTTTCCCGCTTCCTCGAATTCGAGGTTCTGGGCGTGTTTGTACATCCTGGTTTCGAGCTTCTTGATGGTCGAGCCGACCTGCTCCGGCGTGAGCGAGCCGTAGTCCGCGGCCTCCTCCGCCACCTTCTTCGCCTCCTTGCCCCGCTTGCCCTTGCCACGCGAACCGAAGTCCGAGCGAGCGCCTTCCATGATGTCGGCGATGCGGCGGACCACGGTCGTCGGCGTGATGCCGTTGGCCGCGTTGTACTCGATCTGCTTCTCGCGACGGCGCGCCGTCTCTTCCATGGCTACCTTCATCGATCCGGTGATCTCGTCCGCGTAGAGAATGGCCTTGCCACGAACGTTACGGGCGGCGCGGCCGATCGTCTGGATCAGCGAGCGATTCGAGCGCAGGAACCCTTCCTTGTCCGCATCCAGAATCGCAACCAGGGAGACCTCGGGCATGTCGAGGCCCTCGCGCAGCAGGTTGATGCCCACCAACACGTCGAACTCGCCGAGGCGAAGATCGCGGATGATTTCCGTGCGCTCGACCGTGTCGATATCCGAATGGAGATAGCGCACTTTGACGTCGTGCTCGGAAAGGTAGTCCGTCAGGTTCTCGGACATCCGCTTGGTCAGCGTGGTCACGAGCACGCGATCGCCCATGGCCACGCGCAGGCGGATCTCGCCGAGCAGGTCATCCACCTGGGTACGAACCGGCCGCACTTCGACTTCCGGATCGATCAGGCCGGTCGGCCGGACGACGAGCTCCACCACGTTGTCGTCGGCGCGCTCCAGCTCGTACTTCGCCGGCGTGGCCGAGACGTAGATGGCACGAGGTGCGCGACGCTCCCACTCCTCGAAACGCAGTGGTCGGTTGTCCATCGCCGAGGGCAGGCGGAAGCCGAACTCGACCAGCGTCTCCTTGCGCGAGCGGTCGCCCTTGTACATGGCGCCGAGCTGCGGAACGGTCACGTGCGATTCGTCCACCACCATCAGCGCATCGGGCGGCAGGTAGTCGAACAGGGTCGGCGGCGGTTCGCCCGGGCCACGCCGCGTCATGTGCCGCGAGTAGTTCTCGATACCCTGGCAGAAGCCCACTTCGGCCATCATCTCGAGGTCGAAGCGCGTGCGCTGCTCGAGACGCTGCGCCTCGACCAGCTTGTTGTCGCGGTACAGCTGCTCGAGACGTTCGGAGAGTTCGACCTTGATCGTTTCCATGGCGTTGAGCACACTCTGCCGCGTGCTGGCGTAATGCGTCTTCGGGTACACGGTGTAGCGGGGCACCTTGCGCAGTACCTCGCCCGTGAGCGGGTCGAAGATCGAGAGATTCTCCACATCGCCGTCGAACAGCTCGATGCGCAAGGCCTCGGCTTCGGACTCCGCGGGAAACACATCGACGATCTCGCCGCGCACGCGGTAGGTGCCGCGGCGCAACTCCATTTCGTTGCGCACGTACTGCAATTCGGTGAGCTGCTTGATCAGGGCGCGCTGCTCGATGTGCTCGCCACGCGAGAGGATCAGGCGGAGGCTCATGTAGTCCTCTGGATCGCCCAGGCCGTAGATCGCCGATACCGTCGCCACGATCAACGAATCGCGCCTGGACAGCAGCGCCTTGGTCGCGGCCAGTCGCATCTGCTCGATGTGGTCGTTGATGCTCGAATCCTTCTCGATGAAGGTGTCCGAGGCGACCACGTACGCTTCCGGCTGGTAGTAGTCGTAGTAGCTGACGAAGTACTCCACCGCGTTGTGCGGGAAGAATTCCTTGAACTCGCCATACAGCTGCGCCGCCAGCGTCTTGTTCGGCGCCAGCACGATGGTCGGTTTCTGGATCTTCTCGATCACGTTGGCGATCGTGAAGGTCTTGCCAGAGCCGGTCACGCCCAGCAGGGTCTGCGCGGCCAGGCCGGCTTCGAAACCCTCGGTGAGGCGGCGGATGGCCTCGGGCTGGTCGCCGGAGGGCTGGTACGGGGAGACGAGCTGAAAGCGATCGGTCATGGCTGACGATATGCTGGTTCGGACCCCGAGTTTAAAGCGCCGGCGCCTACACGATGTGAGGCATCTGCCCACAGACGCGCTCGCGACGCCAGAGCCACGATCTGCGGCTCCGTCCCGGAACGCCGTCCATGCCCCACCTGCCCTCCCGCGGTTTCACCTGGCTCGAAGTGGTGATGGTACTGGCCATCATGGCCTTCCTCGCCGCCGTCGCCCTTCCGTCGCTGTCGGACGCCCTCGCCCGCCACAGGCTTCGAGCTGCCGCGACCGCCCTGCTGGATACCCTCCGGCAAAGCCGCGAAGCGGCGCTGCACCGGCCGAAAGGGACACGGGTCTGTCCCAGCGAAAACGGACGTACATGTTCCGGACGCACCGACTGGGGCGTGGGCTGGATCAGCCGGGACGGCGACACCAACGCCATCCTCGCTGTCGAAGACGCGCTGGACGCACGCCTCACGGCGGCTTCGACGGGTGTCCGTACCGACGTCGTCTTCCCGCATCCTGCCGACGAGATGGCCGAGCCGTCCAACCAGACCCTCGCGCTATGCGTGCGCGGCAAGCCCGAGACCACCCTGACCGTCGTCGTCGCCAAGAACGGCCACAGCCATGCCGAACCCGCCGCGCCCGAGGTCGCACGCGCCTGCGCCGCACATCATTCACGAATTCGTTAAGACCCGCTTGACAGCCCCACCCCACATCAAGACAATACGCAGCTCCCCGCCCGAATAGCTCAGCCGGTTAGAGCACTTGACTGTTAATCAGGGGGTCGTTGGTTCGAGTCCAACTTCGGGCGCCAGGTTTTGAAAGGCCGTGCAGCGATGCACGGCCTTTTTCTTTATGCCTGGTCGGTACGCGTCAGAACGGCACGAGCACCCAGCCACCGGAGACGCGCTCACGCAAGACTTCCACGGCGCGGCCCTTCCCCTTCATGGCCGATGCGCGAGTCAGCGCGAATTCCACCGCAGTGCCCTCGGTCTGGAAGACGTGTTTCGTCGCACCGGGAAGCAACACCGTCCACGTACGAAGATTCATCGACGGATAGAAAACGAACACGCGCAACGGGCGAACGACACCGTCCATCAGCGACGACGTCGCAGTTCGGCACGCACGTCGGAAGACTGGCGGCCCACGCGGAGCACGGCATCGCGCAGGGACGCCTCGGACACGCCAAGCACGCGTGTCCAGTAGTTCATATCGGTGCGCAGCTCAAGGTCGATCTTGGTGGCGTCGGCCGGACCGACCACCTGCTTCTGTGTTTCCATGACGTGCCCTCGCTGTCAGACCACATGTGCCACGTGGCGGGTTACGTCGGTGTTACGGCTGTCGTGCTGCCGGGCCCGCCACGTTACACCCATCTAACAACTGAAAGCGCATGTTGGATGACCCGGGCTTCGTTTGGCCGGATCACTCCCCGGCACCTGCGGCCGGGGCTCGTCCCGCCCAACTCAGACGATGGTCATGCCCCCGAAGAAACCAGTCACCCAGTCCGTGGAAACGCCGCCGCCGGACCGCTCGTCCGCCGCATTCATTTCCTACGTGTACTCGCACAACCGCCGCGCGCCTCTGCCCGAGACGCCGCGCAGCACGCCCCTGAAGGGGCCGAAGAAGACCGCAAGCTGATGCCTCGCGACGGGCTGGTGGCCCTGTATCGCCAGGACCACCAGCCCGCTCGCCATGAAGGCAATCAGCTGTCGATCTGGGTGATCGAGCGCACGCGCCCGTTGACCACCTCGACCTGCACCGATTTACCCTTCTGGAAATACTCCAGGCGGTAGCCTTCCAGGCCGCCGCCACGGGCCTCGATGGGTGTTTCGCGATCCGGCTTGCCGGCGACCTGACGAAGCCGGCCTTCGCTATCTCCCGTACTGACGACCTGTGATCCCACGCGGAACGTATCCGCGGCGGCAGCGCCACAGGACAGAACAGTGGCAAAAATGGCGGCGGCGATGCGCTTCATGGCGGAACTCCCTGTCGATGTTTCCACGCAGGCTAGCGCCGGGCGATAGCGAAGCCAAGCGCCGGACGTCGCTTTCGTACCGGCGCTCAGGGCCGGGAAATGTGGGGATTCCCTGCCACCAGCCAGCGCCAGAGCAGGTCCGTTCCTTCGCGAATGCCGATCCGTGCCGAGCCGGCCAGGTTATCAGGCGCCACCGTTCCGTCGTCGAGGACGGTGTAGCCATCACGGGCACGCACCAGATCGATGCCATTCTGCTCGCCCGTGATGCCCATGGCCTGCGCCAACCGCGCCGGGCCGCTGCACAGTTCGCGATCGCGCTTGGCCCGCGGACGCGCCTCGCGCATCCGCTCGATGCCGGCGATCGGTTCGAGCGCACGGATGAGCACGCCATTCCCTTCCCCTACGTCGCCACAAACCACGTTGGCGCACCAGTGCATGCCGTAGGTGAAGTAGACATACATGTGGCCCGGTGGCCCGAACATCACGGCATTGCGTGCCGTCTTGCCGCGAAAGGTGTGCGCAGCGGGATCAATGGCACCCACGTAAGCCTCGACCTCGACAATGCGCCCTGCCCTTCCATCGGCACAGGCCAGGACCTTGTTGAGGAGGGCCGGAGCGACCTCACGCGCGTCGCGATGAAAGAACGGACGCCCCAGGATCTTGCCCGGCCAGCGCGGGCGACGGACTGCCATCAGGTATCCAGCGGCTCGCCGTCGGTATCAGGGTCGGGCCCGGGACGCTCGACCGGCTCGTGGTCGTAAGGCGGTGGCGAAGTGCCGGGAAGGGTCTTGTCCGTGTCGGGCACGGGGCGAAGCGGTCGAGGCATGCGTTCCTCCAGCGGCGTCGGGGCGTGGCCGCCCCGACGCCGGGGAATCAGAAGACGCCGAGCAACCAGCAGACCAGGATGATCGCGAGAATAACGCCGATGCCGCCGCTGGGACCATAGCCCCAGGAGCGCGAATAACCCCAGGTGGGCAGGCCGCCGACAAGGGCGAGAATGAGGATGACGAGCAGGACGGTAACGAGCATGAGATATCTCCGGCAGTGGATTCGGAGTGCATCGTTGCGCAGAGGGTCGTCTAGGAGGTGTGACGCGCACAGCGCCCTCCGCCGTCCCGTTCAGAAATGAGAAAGACGGCGCCGCGCAGACGCGCGGCGCCGCTAAGTAGTTTTACGTACGTACCACGTAGCACGGCTCGTACGCCGTGCCGCCCGGCAATTTCATGCGGTGCTGTTCGACGAACGCCTTCAACAGGTCGTCAAGCGCACGCATGATCTCCGGCTCGCCGTCGATGACGAACGGGCCGAACTGCTCGATGGCCCGCACGCCCTCTTCCTTGACGTTACCGGCCACGATGCCCGAGAACGCACGGCGCAGATCCGCCGCAAGCTCGTGACGCGGGCGGTCGCGATGCAGGGCGAGGCCGGCCATTGCTTCATGGTTTGGACGGAACGGTTGCTGGAACGGCAGCGGGATATCCAGCGCCCAGTTGAAGAAGAACGCGTCCTTGTTGTCCAGGCGGTGGTTACGCACCTTGTCGATGCCGGTAACCATGGCATGCGCCACGGCGGCCGGATCGTCGATGATGATCTTGTAGTGCGTGGCGATCTCGTCGCCGAGGGCCAGGCGCAGGAAGCGATCGATCTGCTCGAAGTACGAGGCGGAATTTTTCGGCCCGGTGAAAATGAGCGGGAACGGAATCCCCTTGTTTTTCGGCATCAACAAGATGCCGAGCATGTAGAGGATTTCCTCGGCCGTACCGACGCCACCGGGGAAAACGATGATGCCGTGGCCAAGGCGGACGAAGGCCTCGAGGCGTTTCTCGATGTCCGGCATGATCACGAGGTTGTTGACGATCGGGTTCGGCGATTCGGCCGCGATGATGCCCGGCTCGGTCACGCCGATATACCGATTGCCCTTGCGACGCTGCTTGGCGTGCGCGATGGTCGCGCCTTTCATCGGGCCCTTCATCGCACCCGGGCCGCAACCCGTGCAGATATCCATGGCACGCAGGCCAAGCTGGTAACCGACACGCTTGGTGTATTCGTACTCGTCGCGCGAGATCGAATGGCCGCCCCAGCAGACGACGAGATTCGGATCGATCTGCGGACGCAGGATGCGCGAGTTGCGCAGGATCTCGAACACGGCGTGCGTGATGCCGACACTGTCGTCCAGGTCGAACGCGCCCGCTTCCAGCTGCGTCGACACATAGACGATGTCGCGCACGACGGCGACGAGCAGTTCGTTGATGCCGCGGATGATACGGCCGTCGACAAAGGCCTGTTCCGGGGCATTCTTCAGTTCGATCTTGATGCCGCGGTCTTCCTGCAGCACCTGGATGTCGAAGTCGGGGTACTTCCCGAACATGGTGCCCGGATCGTCCGAAAGGTTGCCCGATGTCAGTACCGCCAGCGCGCAACCGCGCAGCAGCTGGTGCAACCCGGACCCGCTGGCGTCGCGCAGGCGCGCGACCTCGTTGCGGGAAAGGATATCGAGGCCGCCGGCCGGCGAAACGCGGGCACTGACCGTCTTGCCGGATACCGGCTCCCCGAACTGAATGGCATTCATGGTGTGACTCGTCCTTCTGACCGCGAATTAGCGGCGAACCCCGCTCCGGATCGGGAGCGGACCGCCTAGGATCACGCGGGGTGGGCTTGGGGGTCAAGAGCGGGGCTCGAGGCCGCAAAAAAAAGCCGGCGCCCTTGCGGGTGCCGGCTTTCGATGTGGGGCGGTCCGTCGCCCCGTGCGCTATCGCCGACGAATCGGCTCCTACCGAACAACGGTCCGGAGCGGCGATACCGCCCTTCCGGGCTTAGAACGCGTACTTCACCGTCAGCTGGACCGACCAGCGCTGGGCGAGGTCGTCGTTGTTGTTGACGTAGGTCGGGATCGCCAGCGGCTGATAGGTATTGCCGTTGGAGTAGTTCTTGCCCGTGATGTTGTAGATGTACTTGTTCGTCGCGGTATCGATGCCGGCGTAGTCGGCCAGACCGCGACCGCCCGGGAAGTTCACGCGCTTCTCGATACCCCAATGCTTGTTCAGCATATTGGTGAAGTTGTAGAAGTCGAGCTTGATGATGCCCTTGTTGCCCTTGAAGATGCCCGGGATTTCCTGCTGGAAGCTCAGGTCGATCTGGTTGATCCAGCCCGCACGGTCACCGTTACGCTGCGCCGTCTTGCCCTGCTCGTGCTTCAGGTAATCGTTGTGCTGGATGTAGTCATAGAACGACTGCTGCAGCGCGGCGCTGGTACCCGGCGTGAATTCGACCTGACCCTGCTTCGGAACGAAGGCCACGTCGTTGACGATGCCGTCGCCGTTGGCGTCGTTGCCGAAGGCCCAGGTGTACGGGGCGGCCGAGTGGCCGTCGTAGAACACGCTGGCGGTGGTGTTGTAGTCGCCGAAGAACGCGTGCTGCCAGGTCAGGGCGGCGATCACGCGACGCGGAGTCGAGTAGTTCGACGTGCTGGCCTTGTCTTCGTTCGAGTTCAGCACGAAGTTGTTGTTGTAGTTCGAGCTGGCGACGCTGGACGTGCCCGGGTTGACTTCCGTCGAACGGCTCCAGGTGAAACCGACCATGCCGGACCAGTCGTTGGAGAAGTTCTTCTTCAGCGACATCGCCAGGCTGTCAGCCTCGCCCTTGCTCGTGTTGCCCAGCTCGATGGTGCTGCCGGAGAACTTCGAGTTGGCATTCGCACGCGAACGCTGGCCGGTCGAGTTCGTCGCACCTGTGGTCAAGAAGAAGTTGTCGCGGCCATCCGGCGCGACGCGGACCGGAGCGCCCAGGTTGAGGTTCTTGAAGTAGATCGCGTCACGCTGGTCGATGTGCTCGTAGTCGACCGTCGCGACCAGGCCCCACCACGGCAGCTCCTTGTCGAAGCCGAGGCTGAGTTTCCAGGCCGTCGGGATGTTCCAGTCCTTGGTAACGGTGTTGACCGTCATCGAGCCACCCGCACGGCCGTCGTTCTGCGCGTTGGGATTCGGGCTGAAGGCCGGGAGGTTGGCACCCGTGCAAGGCGCCACGCCGCCGCTGTTCGGACCGCAGACGAACTGCGTCTGGGTCACGCCCGAGTTCGAGAAGATGTTGCCCAGCCAGACAGCCGGCTGGTTGGTCACGAACAGGCCGGCGCCGCCACGCAGCTGCGTCATGTGCTCGGTATTGAACTGGTAGTTGAACGACATGCGCGGCTGGAAGACGCGGTGGCCGTCGATGTTGTACTGGTTGGTCTGGCCGTACGCATTGGCATACGTGGCGTTGTACAGCGGCTTGTCGTTCATCAGCGGGATGTCGACGCGGAAGCCGTACTGGACCGACAGGTTCTGCGTTGCCTGCCAGGTGTCCTGCAGGAACACGCCCCACTGCTGCAGGCTGTACTTGGCGGCCACGTCCGACAGGCCCAGGCCATTGGCCGGACGGTTGTACGAGTACTTCCAGTACTTGCCGTTGGCGAAGTTGGCGAGACCGTTGTTGGCACCCTGGCCAGCCGGCAGTTCTTCGAAGGTGTAGCTACCGAAGGCACCCTGCAGGAACAGGTTGTAGTAATCGTCCTTCTCGTAGTCGAAGCCACCCTTGACGGTGTGGTCGCCGAGATACAGCGAACCGGCCCAAGCGGCGTTCCAGGACTTCACGCTCAGCACGTTGGCCTGGCTCGAGAACTCCGAACCGAACTCGACCGCACCGCCGTTGGCGAACGTCGTCGGATACACCGTGATGTCCGGCATGTCCGGACCATTGGGTACGCGGTTCTGGTCGAACTTGGAGTACGAAACGGTCGTGTCGCTCGAGAAGATGTCCGACCAGTCGTCGTAGAAGTGCAGCGCGTACGACTTGTTATCCGCCGTGGTGTTGTACCAACCGCTGGACAGCACGAGCTTGGTCGTCGAGCCCGTGATGATGGGCTTCTCTTCCTTGGTCTCGTTGTAGGTGAAGCTGGCGCGATGGTTGTCGGTGATGTTCCAGTCCAGCTTGCCGAGGTAGCGCTTGTCCTGCAGGTTCTGGTTACCGCCGCCGACCGTACCGATGTCGCCGAGGCCGAGGTTCTGGGCGATGCTGCGGATCGAGTTCAGCTGGGCCGTGGTCAGGTTGGCGACCGGAATCGCCGCGCCGGAATCGGACGGACCGTACGGGCTGCCCGAACCGATCTGCTTGCTCTTTTCGTACAGGCCGAAGAAGAACAGCTTGTCCTTGATGATCGGGCCGCCGACGGTACCGCCTGCGGTGAACTGGCGATCGAAGCCGGCATACGGCTTGTCGAGTTCGTTGTCGCCGATCATGTTCTGGTTCTGGAATACGTAGTACACCGAACCGTGGAAGTCGTTCGTACCGCTCTTGGTGACGGCATTGATGTTGGCGCCGACGCCGCGACGCGTCGCCACGTCGTAGTTCGCGGTGGAGATGTTGTATTCCTGGATCGCATCCTGCGAAATCGGCGTACCGAGGGTCGGCAGACCGTTGGCGTTCAGGCCGAACGGATCGTTGGCCGACACGGAGTCGACCGTGATGTTGTTGTAGCGGCTGTTCTGGCCGACGGCGGAGATTTCGCCGCGGGCGCGATCGGAGACCACGATGCGCGGGTCGAGACGGACGACGTTCTGGATCGAGCGACCCGGGGTCGGGATCGTCTCGAGTTCCTTGTTCGAGATGTTCGTCGAAAGGCCCTTGTTGTCCGGCGAGAACGTCTGCGACAGCGAGTTGGCCGACACCGTCACGCCTTCGAGCGCCTGGGCATTCGCACCGGCAGCCTGCTCGGCGGTCAGGTTCACGGCATTGGTCTGTGCCAGCTGCAGGAACACGTTGCCCTGCTCGGCGACGGTGTGGCCGTCCTTGGTCGCGGTGACATCGAAGGGACCGCCGACGCGAAGGCCCTGGGCGGAATAGCGGCCCTCGGCATCGGTCTGGACGATCTTCGTGGTGCCCGACGGCTCATGGACGAGCTTGACTTCGGCATTGGCGACCGGCTGGCCGGCGGCATCCAGCACGCGGCCGCTGATCGCGGACGAGGTGTCCTGCGCAAAGGCAGGTGCCGCGAGCAGCGAAGCGATCGCGAGCGGCAGAAGTTTGGCGCGGATACGGCTATTCATTCAAAAGTGCCCTGTGGCTTTCAACGAAAATTTGGCCGAACGAAAGACCACCTGGCCGTGAGGCCGGGTTGGCGCAGTCGTCGAGCTTTCCCCAATTTTTAAGCGCCGGCCTTTGTGATCCCGGTCACGCAACTGATCCGGGCGGCGACACTTGTTAAGCGAACTTTAACGGGATTCTATGACAGATTCGTAACATTTTCACGCTAAATAGATAAATACCACTTTTTCCTAGAGGCACGCCTTACCGGCGTACCTCTATGAAATTCAAGCGTTTTTACCTAGGTAGCGGGACCGCTTCGCAGGTTTCAGGGAAGCCAGATCCAACATGACGAGGCCATCGACGCATCCGGAGAAGTCCGGATCCTCGCCGAACGCAAGAAACTGGACGCCCGCGGGCTCGACCAGATCCACGTACTGACGGTAGAGCACCGGCAAGGTCGCGCCGAGCGCGTCCAGGCGATTCTTGAGCATCCCCAGGCCGGCGACCGGGTCCAGGCCTTCCAGTTCGGCACGGATCGTATGGACGGTCGCATCGGGAACGACGAAGGGCTGACGCGCGGCAGCAAGCCCTTGAACACCAAAGAAATGCTGGTGGGCCACGGCGATCCACTCGCGTGCTTCGCGCGGCATGCTCACCGACATGCTCACCGGCCCGAACACGTAGCGCAGGTCGGGATGGCGCTGCAGGTAGAGCCCAATGCCCTGCCACAGCTGGTCGAGGGCGCGGGAACGCCAGTAAGCCGGGGCGATGAAGCTGCGACCGAGCTCAAGACCTTGCGCCAGACGGGATTCGAGCGCCGGCGAATAATCGAAAAGACTTGAGGTATAGAGCGACGACATGCCGCGCTCGGCGATCAGCCGACCGCCATGGCCGAACCGATACGAGCCGACGATACGCAGGGCCTTGGGATCCCACAGCACGAGGTGCTCGTAGTGCGCGTCGTACGCATCGAGGTCGCGGCGCTTGCCCGTGCCTTCGCCGACGCGACGGAACGTCAGCTCGCGCAGGCGACCGATCTCGCGCAACGCGGCACTATCCTGCGACCCCTGCAGCAACAGGGCGCGCTTGCCGTCCGGCAGGTCCGCAAGGAATTCGGCCTTTTCCAGCTCCGCCACCACTCGCTCGATGGGTTCCGGATGCGCCAGCGGCGTCTGGCCGCCGAAGACGAGGTCGCGGCCACGGCCCACGCGATAGACGTGGCGGCGCATGAGCTTGGCGGCCTGCTCCGGCGAGCCGCCGCTGAGCTGCTTGAGTTCCGCGGCGTCGACGAGCTTGCCGATGCGGAAGCCCACACGCTGTTTGCCCGACGTCGCCTCACGCGGAAGCATCGCGGTGCTCAGCGGCTTGGCCAGCATGGACACGCCATAGAACATGGCCGAATTACGCGCCGCGATATGCACCGGCAACACGGGCACGCCCGTGCGCATGGCGATACGCGCGAAGCCGTCGGACCACTTGCCGTCCCGCACGCCGCCGGGCCCCATGCGGGATACCTCGCCCGCCGGGAAGATCACCAAGACCTCGCCGGCTTCGATGCTGCGGAAGATGCCGCGCATCTTCGACGCCCCGCCCTTGCCGAAGACGTCGACCGGCAGCAGCAAGGGACCGAGCTGCGGCACCGCCGCCAGCACGTCGTTACCGAGGATGCGCACATCGCGACGTACCGTGCCGATCATCTGCAACAGGGCGATCGCATCGACCATGCCCAGCGGATGATTGGCGACGACGAGCAGCGGCCCCTCCACGGGAATGTTTTCGCGCTCACGCTCGGTGATGCGGCAGCTGACGCCGAGATAATCCAGCGTGCGCTCGCAGAAATCGAAACCCAGCGCCGTGCCGGCGTGGTCGAGCGTCTGGTTGAAGCGGCTTTCGTGGGCCAGCTTCTCCAGCATGTTGACGATGGGTTTGCGGATGAGCGGGTGCTGGGCGAGCCACGGAAGGCGTTCGGCCAGGGTCTGATCGATGCTCAGCATGACTTGGGCTCCCAATGACGTCGGACGGAGGAAACCGTGCGGGGCCGGGGCGGAGTCGTGTTTTTCATACCTTCGAACGTCCTCAGTGCCCCTTGTGGGGGCTTCGACCCATGCTCGGAGGTAGACGGCGCCTACCCCCGGACATGCTCGCGGGGAATTATGACAGCAACCCTACTGCCTCGTATGTTCATACGGCAATGTGCAGATAGGCAGACAAGCCGGTCAGGAACATCTGCACCGACAAGGCGATCAGCAGCATGCCCATCAGGCGCTCCAGTGCCGTGAGGACGCTCTCGCCCAACCATTTGAACAGGAAGGTCGAGCTGAGCAGGATGACCGCCGTGGCGAGCCAGGCAAGGAACAGGGCGATGCCCCACTCCGCCGTGCGGCCGGGCTGGGAGTTGGTCAGGAGCAGGAGAGCGGCCATCGCCGAGGGACCGGCCACACCGGGAATCGCCATAGGCACGATGAAGGGCTCGCCCTCGCCCTGCTTGCCGAACACGCCACCCTCGACCGGCGGGAACACCATGCGGATGCCGATCAGGAACAGCACGATGCCACCGCCGATGCTGACCGACTCCTGGCGCAACTGCAGCACCTTGAGGATGTACTGGCCACCGAGCAGGAAGCCGATGAGCACGGCGAGCGCGATCAGCAGCTCGCGCACCATGACCTTGCGGCGGCGTTGCGGCGGCACGTCCTTGAGCAGGGCGAGGAACAACGGGATGTTGCCCAGCGGGTCCATGATCAGGAACAGCAGGATGCCCGCGGACAACGTCGTCATCTGCGCTTCCATGAAAAACTCCTTTGCGTCGCGCCCTTATCGCCAGGGCGGCGCGGTACGTCAGTGGGTGTGGCGAATATCGAGTACGGCGCCACGCGCATCCGCGCCGGCACCGGAGAGCAGGTAAACGATGGCCTCGGCCGACGCTGTCGGCAACGGGCGATCGAGCGTGTTTTCGCCGTAGTACGCGGCACGGCGCAGGGCCGTACGCATCGGCGCGGGGAGCAAGGCGTGCACACGCATGCTGCCCTTGCCATTCTCGGCGTGAAGCACGGCGGCCATGCGTTCCACGGCCGCCTTGGATACGCCGTAGCCGCCCCAGTGCGCACGCGACACCAGGTCGGCATCGTCGAACACGAAGACGACGGCGCTGTCTTCGGCCTTGGTGAGCAGGGGCATGCAGGCCTGGGTGAGCGCGAACGGCGCGGACACGTTCACCTGCATCGCACGCAGCCAGTCGTCCGGCTTGTGCATGGCGATGGGCGTGAGTTCGTTGAAATGCGCGGCCGCATGGACAACACCGTCGAGGCGACCGAATTCCTTCTCGAGGCCTTCGGCGAGCGCGGCGTAATCGTTCGGGGTGGCGCTTTCCAGGTCCAGCGGGTGGATGACCGGCTCGGCACCACCGAGGGCGACCAGTTCGTCGTAGAGCTTCTCCAGGGCGCGCACCTTGCGACCGGTGATGACGGCGGTGGCGCCGGCACGCACGACGGCCTTCGCGGTTTCACTCCCGAGGCCACCCGTGGCACCGGTGACGACGACGACGCGCCCGGCCAGCGAGCCGGCAACCGGCGTCCACCCTTCGGGCAGGGCTACGGAGGTCCATGCGCTCACGAATCGGCCCCGGCGACTTCCACCGCCATGCGCTTGAGCTCCCCCGCCGCGTGCAGATCTTCGACGATATCGCAGCCGCCGATGAATTCCCCCAGCAGGAACAGCTGCGGGAACGTCGGCCAGTTCGAATAATGCGGCAGCCCCGCGCGCACGCGCGGATCGGCCAGGACGTTGACCGAGAAGAAGGTCGCACCCGCCGCTTCGAGCGCCTTGACCGCGCGATCGGAGAAGCCGCAGGTGGGAAATTCCGGCGTGCCCTTCATGAAAAGCACGATCGGATGCGCCGCTACGGTGGCCTTGATCTCGTCTACGACGTCCATAGGTCGGGTTTCATCATTAGAATGCTGATAGTTGCGTAGTGTAGCAGTGCCGCACCCCCGCCCTGCTTTGCCTTTTTTCCCCCAGCCAACGCTAAGGAGTCCCGCACATGGCGATCGAACTTCCCCCGCTTCCTTACGAGAAGAACGCCCTGGAGCCGCACATCTCCGCTGAAACCCTCGAGTTTCATTACGGGAAGCACCACCAGACCTACGTCACGAACCTCAATAACCTGATCAAGGGCACGGAGTTCGAGGGCAAGGATCTGGTCGACATCGTAAAGTCCTCCTCGGGCGGCATCTTCAACAACGCCGCGCAGGTCTGGAACCACACCTTCTACTGGAACTCGATGCGCGCCCCGGGCGGCGCCGAGCCGCCGGCCAAGCTCGCCGACGCCCTGACCAAGGCCTTTGGTGGCGTGGACAAGTTCAAGGAAGAGTTCGCCAAGAGCGCCGCCGGCAACTTCGGCTCGGGCTGGACCTGGCTGGTACAGCGCCCGGACGGCTCCCTGGCCATCGTCAACACGTCCAACGCCGCCACGCCGATCACCGGCAGCGACAAGCCGCTGTTCACCGCGGACGTGTGGGAGCACGCGTATTACATCGACTACCGCAACGCGCGTCCGAAGTACCTGGAAGCGTTCTGGAACATCGTCAATTGGGACTTTGCGGCGAAGAACCTCGCCTGATTTCCTCGATGTGGACGTGAAAAGGCCGGGTCGCGAGACCCGGCTTTTTTTTGTCGGGAGGCGCCTGGGGGAGGGACTGCCCCTCGACGTTACGAGGCCGATGTTGTGGGAGCCGATGTTGTGGGAACCGATGTTGTGGGAGCCGATTCATCGGCGATCCCGCGGTAGCGGGCCAGGGTGAGGCAAGCACCCATCGCCGCTGAAGCGGCTCCCACAGTAAAGGCGTCCTAGGTCGGAAAAGGCGCCCTAGGTCGGAGCCCGACCCGGCCCGTAGGGCAATCGATACACGGCCGCGGCACGCGGCCCTCCCCTCGCGGATCGCCGAAGCGGGCCCCCGAGGGTGGCACCCGCCGGCTCTTGCGACGCACGGCTACCCGAGCAGATCGACCGCCGGAGCTACCTGATCGTTGCGGTCGAGGGCGAGCCCGACGTCAGCCAGCTTCATGCGAAGGCTGCCGACATCCGGGGCGCAGAGTGTCGCGTGACCGACCTTTCGGCCGGGGCGTGCCTCCTTGCCGTAGTCGTGCCAGTGACCGTCGACCACCGAAAGGACCGGAGTGGGGTCGGGCATGTCGCCGATCCAGTTGAGCATGGCGCTGGCGCCACGGACGCCGGTGTCTCCGAGCGGCAGGCCGAGGACGGCGCGGACGTGATTCTCGAACTGGCTGGTGTGCGCGCCCTCGATGGTCCAGTGGCCCGAATTGTGGACACGGGGCGCCATCTCGTTGCCGAGCAGCTCGCCGCCACAGACGAACAACTCCAGGGCGAAGACGCCCACGTAGTCGAGCGTCTCCGCGATGCGGCGCGCGTGCTCGATGGCGGCCTGCTCCAGCTCGTCCGAGGTATCGGGGGCCGGGGCCAGGCTGAGCGAGAGGACTCCGTCGACGTGCCAGTTGCGGGTCAGCGGCCAGGTGCGGAACGCGCCGTCGCGACCGCGAACGGCGACAACCGACAGTTCGCGATCGAAGGGCACGAAGGCTTCCAGGATCAGGCCCACGGAGGCGGCGGCCTCGCCCAGCGCCGCCCAGGCGGCATCGATGTCGTCCGCGGTCTTCAGGCGGAATTGACCCTTGCCGTCGTAGCCCAGGCGCCGGGTCTTGAGAATGGCCGGTGCCCCGATCCGCGCCACGGCGCGAACCAGGTCGTCGCGGTTGTCGACGGGCTCGAAATCGGGGGTGTTCAGGCCCGAGGCCCGGAACAGGGTCTTCTCGGCAAGGCGGTCCTGGGCGACGGACAGCGCGCCCGGATTCGGGAAGACGTTGGTAAGGCCGGCGAGGCGCTCGGCGGTGACGGCGGGCACGTTCTCGAAGTCGAAGGTGACCACGTCGACGCGGGCGGCGAAGGCCTCCAGCGCCTCGTCGTCGGTCCAGTCGGCGACGACCAGCTCGCTGACCTGGCCGGCGCAGGCATCGGCGGAGCCGTCGACCACGAGGGTGCGCACACCCAACGGCGCGGCGGCCAGCGAAAGCATACGGGCCAGCTGGCCGCCACCGAGGATGCCAACCGTGGGGAGCCTACGGGTCACGTGCGCGGGTCCGGATTGTCGAGAACGGTGCGGGTCTGCTCGGCGCGGAAGGCATCCAGAGCGGCCGCGACGGCGGCGTCGTGCAGGGCAAGAACCGAAGCGGCCAGGAGCGCCGCATTGGTCGCGCCGGCCCGGCCGATGGCCAGGGTACCCACCGGAATGCCGGCCGGCATCTGGGCGATCGACAGCAAGGAGTCCATGCCGTTGAGCGCCTTGGACTGCACCGGCACGCCGAAGACCGGCAGGGCCGTCTTCGCCGCGATCATGCCGGGAAGGTGCGCGGCGCCACCGGCCCCCGCGATGATCACCTGGATGCCACGGCCGCGGGCGGCATCGGCGTAGTCGAACAGGAGGTCCGGGGTGCGGTGGGCGGAGACCACGCGAACCTCGTGCACGATGCCCATGCGGGTCAGCGTGGCCGAGGCGTGCTCCATCGTTTCCCAGTCCGAACGCGAGCCCATCACCACGCCAACGCGCGGTGCGTTCGCCTCGTTCACCTCGTTGGAAGTCATGGCCGGAGCACCCAAAAGTCGTTATTGTAAGGGCATTCCCGATCTACATACAGGTTGGCCCTTTGCGGCCGCTCCCATGGACAAGCGTCTTATCGACATCCTCTGCTGCCCCGTCAGCAAGCGCCCGCTGCGCCCGCTCACCGCGACCGAGCGCGACAACCTCAATGGCGCCATCCGCGCCGGCAACCTCGACACCGTCGCCGGGGAAAAGGTGACCGAGGCGATCGCCGAAGGCCTCATCACGACGGACGGCAAGCTGGTCTATCGGGTCGAGGACGGCATCCCCGTCATGCTCCCCGAGGCCGGCATCGGCACCACCCAGCTGCAGGGGTTTGCGGCCGAATCCGGTCTCGCGCAAAATCCGTGATGCGGGTCACACTTTAAAGCATCCGTTCCCGCACAATGGCCCCTCGGGCGGGGGCCAGTAAGAATCCAGAGAAGCGTGATGACCAACGCGAGCGAGCCGTCCAACGTCGTTGACCTGAGCCAGCGCCTAGATCCGCGCAGCGAGCGTGTGGGCGCGCTTCTGGTCACGGTTCGCGGCCTCGCCACCAAGCGCCTGCACGCGCTTGCGACCAACATGTTCGAGAACATCGACGACGCGCTGTTCGACCTGGCCGAGAAGGCCGAGAACAACGCCGCGCAGACCCAGTTCTTCGACGGCATGCGCGAAGTCCGAAAGAAGCGCGCGATCGTCGAGCGAACCTTCCTCGGCCAGGTCGCCCGCGACCTGGCCGATTTTTCTGCCGGCCGTACCCGCGCACCCAACGCCGACGGCGCGGCCCGCCCGCTCGCCAACATCGAGTTGAGCCTGGTCGGCGAGAACGAGCTGGAAGAGTCGCTCGCCATCACCAGCATGATCGGCAAGAACGAGCAGCGCCTCGCGCGCGCCCTCTTCGCGGTCAACCAGCGCCTGTCGGTGATCTGCGGCGGCACCAAGATGGACGACGCGTCCAACCCGGTCGGCCCCTCCGCCCTGGCCGCGGCGTTCCGCCAGGCCATGCGCGAGCTGGTGGTCGAAGTCCGCGTGAAGCTGATCATCTACAAGCTGTTCGATCGCTACGTGCTCGCCGGCATCGACGAGCTCTACGACGACATCAACAACGAACTGGCCGCGGCGGGTGTGCTGCCGCAGCTTCGCCACGAGATTTCCACCCGTCGCAGCGACGCGCCCGCGCCCATCGGTCCGGCCACCACGGCCGTCGCCCCGCAGGTCGCCGCCAGCGCCCCGGTGACGGACGTTGCCGCCGCCGAATTCATGCAGTCCTTGCACGCCCTGTTCTCGGCACGCCGGGACAGCGCTTCCATGGTCATGGGCGCCGCGGCCGCGCCGGTGCAGACTGGTCCGTTGCCGAGCGCCGCCGAATTGCTCGGCGCCCTCACGCTGCTGCAGAGCCAGATCGCCAGCCTGCCCTCGCACGCGACGCCGCTGGCCACGCAGGCCGACGTCACGCGTGACGTCGCCCACCTGAAGGAACAGCTGCTCGCGCAGATCGGCCAGCTGCGCGGTCAGCAGACCTCGCACGTGTCCGGCGTGGACGAAGACACGATCGACCTGGTGGGCATGCTCTTCGAGTTCATTCTCGAGGACCACAACCTGCCGGCCGAGATGCAGGTGTTGCTTGCGCGCCTGCAGATTCCTTACCTCAAGGTGGCCCTGCTCGACCGCCGCATGTTTGCGCACAAGTCGCATCCGGCGCGCCAGCTGCTCGACGCTCTCGCCGATGCCGCCAAGGGCTGGTCCTCGGAAGCCGATCGCGACGGCAGGCTGTTCGACAAAGTCAAGTCGATCGTCGAGCGCCTGCTGCACGACTTCGACGACGACGTCGCCATCTTTACGCGCCTCGCCGGCGAGTTGCAGGAATTCCTGGACGTCAGCCGCAAGCGGGCCGAGCTCGCCGAACAGCGCGTCGCCGAGTCGACCCGGGGTCGCGAGAAGCTCGAGCAGGCGCGCCGTCGCGCCGCGTCGGAAATCGTCACCCGCATCGGCGGCGCCGCATTGCCGCCGCTGATCTATGGCGTGCTCACCCGCGCCTGGGCCAACTACATCGTGCTCACCCTGCTTCGCCAGGGCGACGAGTCCCCCGAGTTCCGCGAGTCGCTACGCTTCATCGACGACTTCATCGCCAGTGCGCGCCCGGTGTACGACCTCAACGGCCGTCGCGATCTCCGCTCGCTGTTGCCGGGTATCGAACGCTCGCTGCGCCGCGGCCTCGCCTCGGTCGCCTTCCAGGAAGGCGATACCGAGCAGCTGCTTGGCCAACTGCACGCGTTCTATCGCCAGCAGCTCGGCGAGTCCACGCCGGAAACGGAATCGGGCACCCTCGTCTCCAGCGTCATGCCGTTGCCTGAAGCTATCCAGGCGATCGAGGAACCCACCCTCGAACCGGAACCGGAAGACGAGAGCGAAACCCTACTGGACGAAGCCTTCGACGAGCGCAACCTCGCCCAGGCCCGCGACCTCAAGGTCGGCCAGTGGCTGGAGTTCACCGCGGAAGACGGCACGACGGACCGCGCCAAGCTGTCGTGGGTCAGTCCCATCAGCGGACGTTTCCTGTTCGTCAATCGCCGCGGCCTCAAGGTGGCCGATCACAGCCTGGCCGGCCTTGCCCAGGCCTTCGCCAACGGCACGGCACGCCTGCTCGATTCGACCCTGCTTTTCGACCGGGCGATGGACGCCATCGTCGAGCGGCTGCGCCAGCCGGACGCTGCGCCCGCTGCCTGACCTCCCCAGCGACGGACGGCCGCGCTAAGGTAGCGGCCTTCCTCCACGGACAGCACGACACGATGAGCTCTCCCGATCCGCGCCACCTGGCCGACGCCCTGCCGCCGGCCAGTGAGATTCTCGCCGACGTGCAGCGCGCGTTCGCCGAAGACATCGGCCCCGGCGATGCGACAGCCGACCTGCTCGATCCCGACGCCACAGCCACGGCCGTCCTGACCTGTCGCGAGGATGCCGTGCTCTGCGGCACGGCGTGGTTCGACGTCTGTTTCCGCCAGCTCGATCCGGACGTGCGCATCGAATGGCTCGTGCACGACGGCGACCGCGTGCCGGCCGGATCGACGGTCTGCCGCCTCGCTGGCAAGGCCCGCGCACTGGTGACCGCCGAGCGGTCCGCGCTCAACTTCCTGCAATTGCTGTCGGCGACGGCGACGGTGACATCCCGTTACGTCGATGCCATCGAAGGGACGCGTACACGCGTGCTGGATACGCGCAAGACCCTGCCGGGCCTGCGCCGTGCGCAGAAATATGCCGTGCTCTGCGGCGGTGGCACCAACCACCGCATCGGCCTTTTCGACGCGATGATGCTGAAGGAGAATCACATCATCGCCACGGGGGGGATTCCGGCCGCAGTCGAGGCCGCGCGACGTATTCACCCGACGCTTCCCCTCATCGTCGAGGTAGAGACCCTCGACGAACTGGCCCAGGCGCTCGATGCCCGCGCCGACCGCGCCCTGCTAGACAACTTCACCCCGGCGATGCTCGCCGAGGCTGTGGCGTTCACGGCGGGGCGCATGCCGCTGGAGGTCTCAGGCAATGTGGAGATCGACACGATCCGGGCCATCGCGGAGACGGGGGTGGATTTCATCTCCAGTGGGGCACTGACGAAGAACGTGAGGGCGATCGATCTGTCGTTGCGGCTGGATGTGCAGCACGGGGCTTGTGGTCCCGCCGCAGCGGCCACACACTGACCCCATGGCTTCCTTTACCGACCTGTTCTGGCTCATGGCCCTGGCTGCTGGTATCGCCAGCTGGTATCGGCTGACCCGCGCCCGCGAGGTCGCCGTCCGAGCGGCGGCATCGTTGTGCAAGCGGCACGGGTTGCAGTTGCTGGACCAGAGCGTCGGACTGCGCTCCATCCGCCTGCAAGGCGTCGACGGGGTGCGGCGCCTTGAGCGCTGCTACGTGTTCGAAGTGAGCGAAGATGGTCAGTCGCGCGAATTGGCCCGCTTGTGGATGGCCGGCAACGACGTGGTGAGCTTCTCGCTGCCGATGAGCGGCGGCCCGGCCCTGGAGACGGTGGTGGCTACGGATTCGATCGTGCATGGAGCGAATGTCATTTCGCTGGCCGACCGGCGGCGTCTGCACTGAGGGATAGTTGCCTCGAGGAGCCGGCTTTTTTGTGGGAGCCTGGCTTTCTTGTGAGAGCCTGGCTTTCTGTGGATGCCCGGCTTTTTGTGGGAGCCGGCTACGCCGGCGATGGGGTCTGCGGCAAACTGGCTATCGCCGCTGAAGCGGCTCCCACACAATGCTTTGTGGGAACTCGGCTTTTTGTGGGAACCCGGCTTTCTGTCTGTGGGAACCCGGCTTTTTGTGGGAGCCGGCTGCGCCGGCGATGGGGTCCGCGGCAAACTGGCTATCGCCGCTGAAGCGGCTCCCACATAAAGCAAAAAACCGCCTTTCGGCGGTTTTTTTTATTTGACCACGCGCAGGTGCGGGGCGCCTCGCTTGGGGCGGTCGTCGTCGCCGCCGGCGGAGGGTGCCGGCGTTTCGTCCGCCGCTTCGATGCCGTCGGTGGGCAGGGCTTCGTTCTCGTCGGCGGGGAACATCATGCCCTGGCCGTTCTCCTGCGCGTACAGCGCAAGCACGGCGTGCATCGGGATCACGATGGACTGGCTGACACCGGAAAAACGCGCCTCGAAGGCGATGCGATCGTTACCGAGGTCGAGGTGTGCGACCGCGCGCATGGCGAGGTTGAGGACCACCTGGCCGTTCTTCACGACATGGGCCGGTACCTTCACGCCCGGTTGTGCGGCGTCCACGAGTACGTACGGGGTCAGGCCGTTGTCGCTGATCCAGTCGTAGATGGCGCGGAGCAGGTAGGGGCGATTGGAGGTCATGCCCGTGCTTTCGTTCGTATCCATGCGCACAGTTTACGGGATACGCGGTATCGAGGCTAACCGGGAGCGAAATTGAAGTCGGGGCGCATGTTGCGCTCTTCGGGCGTGAGACTGCGGGCGAACCCCTGGCTGTGAAACAGCCGCTCGCCGTAGTCGACGACCGGCTTGCCTTCCTTGCCAAGGTCGACACCCAGGTGCGGCAGGCGCCAGACCACGGGGGCGACCAGGCAGTCGATCAGGCTCATCTCCGGATTCAGGAAGAAGCGAGAGGCCCGGAACAGAGGCACCGAAAGAAGCAGGTGCTCGCGAAGCCGGCGGCGACCACCTTCCGCGGTCTTGCCACCCTCCCCGATCGCCTCGATTTCGGGTAGCCAGTCGTTCTCGATGCGCCACGTAGCCAGGCGCAGGCGGGCCCGGGAGAGCGGATCGATCGGCATGAGGGGCGGGTGTGGATAGCGCTCGTCGAGGTACTCGACGACGACCATCGGGTCGTAAACGGTCAGGTCGCGGTCGACCAGGGTCGGCAGGGTGCCGTAGGGATTGAGCTCGAGCAGGTCGGCGGTAGGTTCGTCGGCCTTCACGATGATCCGGTCGTACGCCACGCCCTTGGCCGCCAGCACCAGCCGCGTGCGGTGGCAATGGATGTCGTCGGCGCTGGTGTACAGCGTCAAAGCCGTTCGCGAACGAGCGTTCTGGACCATGCGTGCGAGCCCTCTCCCTGCCGCCGATAAAAACGAGGCGGCCGGTCAGGCCACCCCGAGGGACATCAATTAGTGGTTCTCGTGCACATCCTTCCAATACTCATGCTTCACCAGGTACAGCAGGAAGGTGAGCAGGGCAAGGAACAGGACCACCCACACGCCGACCGACTGCCGCTCGAGCGCGGCCGGTTCGGCCGTGTATTCGAGGAACGTCGCGAGGTCGCGCGTGGCGCCCTTGAACTCTTCCGGAGTCATGCGGCCCGGCTGGGAGAGTTCGAGCTTCTCCACCACCGAATCCTGGCCCGGCTTGGCTTCGGAATGCACGCCCACCTGCAGGCCCTGCAGTTCCCATAGCGGGTTCGGCATCGAGGCATTCGGGAAGATCGTGTTGTTCCAGCCGACCGGACGGCTCGGGTCGAGGTAGAACGAGTTCAGGTAATTGAAGATGAAGTCGACGCCCTTGGCGCGCGCTTCGAGCGAGAGATCCGGCGGTTCCTTGCCGAACCAGGTCTTCGCCGAATCGGCCGGCATGTGCGAAATCACCGGTTCGCCGAACTTCGCCCCGGTGAAGTTGAGGTTGGACATCACCTCGTCTTCGCTCAGGCCGAGATCGCTGGCCAGGCGCGAGTAACGCACGTACTTCAGCGAGTGGCAGCCGACGCAGTAGTTGAAGAACAGCTTGGCGCCGCGCTGCAGCGACGCCCGGTCGTTCACGTTCGTCCCGGCCGAGGGCAAGCCCTCACCGCCTTCGGCGGCGAAGGCGGGAGCGGTGGCGACGAACAGGCCCAGCGCCAGGGCCATGGCGGATAGATAGCGCTTAATCATGCATCGTCACCCGTTCCGGAACCGGCTTGGTCTTCTCGAAGCCAAAGTGCGTGTAGACCCAGAGGAATACGAAGAACCCGAAATAGCCCAGCGTCATGAGGCGGCCAAAGGCATTTTCCACGGTGGTCACGTCCGCCCCCGGAAACCATTCGGGAATCAGCTCGGCGGTGACGCCGGCGCCGACCGCGCCAAGGGACAGGAACGAGATCACCAGCACCGCCAGGGCGATACGGTAGCCCATGCCACGGAAGCGGACGGAGCGCACTTCGCCACGATCGATCCACGGCAACAAGGCCAGCAGCAGGATCGAGCCGAACATGCCGATCACGCCCCAGATGGCCGTGCCGAAGAACGACGGGATCATGCGCAGGATCGCGTAGAACGGCGTGAAGTACCACGACGGCTTGATGTGGCTCGGCGTCACCAGGTTGTTGGCCGGGGTGAAGTTGTCGTGCTCGAGGAACCAGCCACCGAAGGTGGGCGCGAAGAAGATGATGAATGCCGCGATCAGCAGGAAGAAGCCGACGCCGACCAGGTCTTTCACCGTGTAGTACGGGTGGAACGGAATGGCGTCGATGGGCTTGCTGGCATCCCAGCGATTGCCCTTCGGACCGTGCTTGACGTCCACGCCGTCCGGATTGTTCGAACCCACTTCGTGCAGCGCGGCCAGATGCAACACGACCAGGAGCAGAAGCACCAGGGGCAGCGCGATCACGTGCAGCGCGAAGAAGCGGTTGAGCGTGGCATCGGCGGGCAGGAAGTCGCCCATGATCCACTCCACCAGGCCGGGGCCGATGTAGGGGATGGTGCCAAACAGGGAAATGATGACTTTCGCGCCCCAGAAGGACATGTTGCCCCAGGGCAGCACATAGCCCATGAAGGCCTCGGCCATCAGGACCAGGAAGATCAGCATGCCGAGGATCCACACCAGCTCGCGCGGACGCTTGAACGAGCCGTACATGATCCCGCGGAACATGTGCAGGAACACCACCACGAAGAACAGCGACGCGCCGGTGGAGTGCATGTAGCGGATCAGCCAGCCCCACTCCACGTCACGCATGATGTACTCGACGGAGTTGAACGCTTCCAGCGCACTCGTCTTGTAGTTCATGGTGAGGAAGATGCCGGTCACGATCTGGTTGACCAGAACCAGGATCGCCAGCGAGCCGAAGTAGTACCAAAGATTGAAGTTCTTCGGTGCGTAGTACTCGGTCATGTGCTTGCGGAACGTGGGCGCCAGGTTCGGCGCGCGTTCGTTGACCCAGTCAAATAGGTTTGCCATCAGCCGGCCTCCTTCGGATCGACACCGATCTGGATGTGCGAGTCGTCCACGAAGTGGTACGGCGGCACGGGGAGGTTCTTCGGTGCGGGCACGCCGCTGAACACGCGGCCGGAGAGGTCGTAACGCGACTTATGGCAGGGGCAATAGAAGCCGCCCTTCCAGTTGGCGTCGAACGGCTCGGGCTTGATGTCCGGAACGAAGTCGGGAACGCAACCCAGGTGGGTGCACAGGCCGATGACGACCAGCCACTCGGGCTTGATGGAACGGGTTTCGTTGGTCGCGTACTTCGGCTGCTGTTCGCTGTTGGACGACTGCGGGTCCAGCAGGCGGGGCTCGAGGCCCTTCAGCTGGGCCAGCTGGTCCTTGGTGCGATTGACCACGAAAACCGGAAGGCTGCGCCATGCGAAGGTGACCTTCTGGCCCGCATCGATGGCACTGATATCGACCGTGACGGGCGCTCCTGCCGCCTTTGCCCTTGCACTTGGTTCCCACGACTTTATGAAGGGCACGACCGCCGCGACCACTCCCACACCACCTACGACTGCTGTCGTAACGGTAAGGAAGCGACGGCGCCCGTGATCGACGACTTCGTTCGCCATCAGGCTCTCCGGAACTTTGCCATTGAGGTTGCGGACCCCTATCGCCGGTTCGTTCGGAAATCGGCTTCCGCAAATCGCGTCAGTGTAACGTCAGCACTAGCCACGTACAATAAACTGGACGCCACCCTATCCCATAAGGGGCAAGGGCTGCCATGGGCACGGCGATGCGACGACGACAGGATCCCTCGTTCTTAGATGAAACACGCCGCCCGCACGCTCGCTTTCATTGCCCGCTTCGTCGTGCTCGGCCTTGCCGTGGCCTTCATCGTCGGGCTGTTCTGGCCGGGTAGCGGGGCATTCCTGCGCCAGCGCTTCACCGCGCCGGCCGGTATCACGGCGACGACCACGGGCGATTCGCCCTCCTCCGGCCCGGCCTCCTACGCGGACGCCGTGGCCAAGGCCGCGCCCTCGGTGGTCAACATCTACGCCAACAAGATGGTCACCGAGCAGCCACGCCAGTTGTACTCGGACCCCGTGCTGCAGCGCATCTTCAGCGTGCCCACCGGTCCGGCACGTACCCGGCGCCAGCAGAACCTGGGCTCGGGCGTGATCGTCAGCGAAGATGGTTACGTACTGACCAACAACCACGTCATCGCCAACGCCGACGACATCCAGCTGCTGCTCTACGACGGCCGCGTGGCCAAGGCGCAGGTGGTCGGCTCCGATGACGAGACCGACCTGGCCGTGCTCAAGGTGGACGCCGGCAACCTGCCGGCCATCCACATGACCGACGCCGATCGCCGCCCACGCGTGGGCGACGTGGTCCTCGCCATCGGCAATCCCTTCGGGATCGGTCAGACCGTGACCATGGGTATCGTCAGCGCCATCGGGCGCCAGCTCAACCTGTCCAGCCTGGAGAACTTCATCCAGACGGACGCAGCGATCAATTTCGGTAATTCCGGCGGCGCGCTGGTGAACGCCCATGGCGACCTGGTCGGCATCAACACCTCGCTGATCGGCCAGGCCGTCGGTGCCGAGGGCATCGGCTTCGCCATTCCCGTGGCCAGTGCGCGCAACGTGCTCGACCAGATCGTCCAGACCGGCCACGTGGTCCGCGGCTGGATCGGCGCGGACTACGGCGCGGTGCCGATCTCGGCCGATAGTGGCCTGCCTTCGGCGGCCCGCGGCGTCGTGGTCAACGATGTCTCGCCCGGCGGCCCCGCCGCCATGGCCGGCATCCAGCAGCGCGACGTCCTCCTGAAGATCGGCGGGGAAGACATCCTGGATCCATCCGACCTGCGCCGGCACGAGGCCGCGCTCAAGCCCGGCACCGCCATCGACGTTTCCGGGTTGCGCAACGGCGCGCCCTTCACCAGCAGCGTCACGCCGAGCCAAAGGCCGCCGACGGCACCGATGCAGGCCCTGCAAGGCGCGAAGTAACCGTAGCGATCAGGTACCGCGGGAGGCCAACGGCACGTTGGTGCCCGGATGTTCCTTCAGCATCTGGCCATAGCGCTTGCGCAGCGTGCCTACGCGCTCGACGTAGACCTGCGTCTCGTCATAAGGCGGTACACCGTTGTACTTCTGCACCGCGCCCGGGCCTGCGTTATACGCGGCCGCCGCGAGCCGCTCGTTACCGTTGAAGTTCCTCAGCAGCAGCGCGAGGTAGCGCGCGCCACCGCGAATATTCTGATTCGCGTCGAAGGCGTCCAGCACACCCATGTCACGGGCGGTCCCGGGAATCAGCTGCATCAGGCCCTGGGCGCCCGCCACCGAGAGGGCGCGCGGATTGAACGCGCTCTCCGCATGGATGATCGCGCGCAGCAAGGCCTCGTCCACGCCGAACTCCGTGCTCGCCGCCGAGATGGCGTCGCCGTACGAGGTGATGTTGAGCGCGACGCTGTTCCAGTCGATCTTCGAATGCACGTCGCACGCGGCGCAGGTCGCTATGTAGGTGAAGAGCATCTTGATGCTCTGCCCTTTCTGGCCGGCGCCGGACTGCGGAATGTTGGTGTACTCGACGCCGCCGTCCGCGCGCGTGATCCGATAGACCGCACCGCGGAGAACGCGCGAGCCCTTGGGTTGCTCGGGGGCCGGCAGCGAAGCGAGATCGGTCGAGGCGGACTCGTGGTAGTCCCAGGTGCCCTTCGGGGCCTTCACCGTGGGGGCCGCAGCAGGCGACCGGTTGGCCGAAGCCGCGACCGCGTCGGCTGCCGTGACTGGATTGGCGGCTGTCACGCGAGCAGGGCCGAGGGCTCTCGCCGTCGTCGTGACCGAGCTTTCGACGGTCAGGCCGGCGACGGCGGGGTTCCCCGTCGGCAGCTGACCGGCCAGGAGGCCGTCCGCCGGCACCGGAGCCGTCGACGGGCCGTCGTTGTGGCCAGGAGCCAGGACGACACTACCGATGACGCCTTTCAGCGAGGGGGTTGCCTCGACGGGCTGGAAGACCGAGGCCGCCGGAGTCATCGGAACGACCGGCCGGGCCGGACGAGCTGGCGCCATATTGGCCAGCCGCTTGCAGTCCTTGTAGCCGGCAGTCGTCCCGGCGAATACGGTTTCGCCCGTGCTGCCGATACATCTATAGAGGGCACTCGCCGAAGCGGGCCCGGCCAGCAGCCCCAGAAGCAGCACGCAGGCGCCCGCGGCCCTTCGCAGGGCCGTCCGGGAGAGCAGAAAACGGCTGGCGGGATGGCCGGCGCATTCCCCTGGCGTCGCGTCGTGGACCATGGGCGCGAGTGTGCCCGAGCACCCCCGGCCTGCCAAGAGCCGATAACGTGATGTCCTTCACGTAAGCCATTGATCCGCCGAACCCTGTGGCAAGGTGGGTGGTGGCGGCGTAAACTGCGCGGTTCGGTAACTCCCCACGAATCACGGTATCCCGGCCCATGAGCGGCAAGCTTTTCATCAAGACCCACGGCTGCCAGATGAACGAGTACGACTCGGCCAAGATGGCCGACGTCCTGCGCGCATCGCACGGTCTCGAGCTGACCCAGGACGAAGCGGAAGCTGACGTCATCCTGGTCAACACCTGTTCGATCCGCGAAAAGGCCCAGGAAAAAGTCTTCAGCCAACTCGGCCGCTGGAAGGCACACAAGGCCGGCGGCAAGCCGGTGCTCATCGGCGTGGGCGGCTGCGTCGCCTCGCAGGAAGGCGACGCCATCCTCAAGCGCGCGCCCTATGTGGACCTGGTGTTCGGTCCACAGACCCTGCACCGCTTGCCGGAAATGATCGAAGCCCAGCGTGCCAGCGGCAAATCGCAGGTGGATATCAGCTTCCCGGAAATCGAGAAGTTCGACAGCCTGCCCGAGCCACGCGCCGAAGGCCCCACCGCCTTCGTCTCGATCATGGAAGGCTGCTCCAAGTATTGCTCGTACTGTGTCGTGCCCTACACCCGCGGCGAGGAAATCAGCCGTCCGTTCGACGACGTCATCGTCGAGGTGGCCCAGCTCGCCGAGCAAGGCGTGCGCGAAGTGAACCTGCTCGGCCAGAACGTCAACGCCTACCGCGGCCCCATGCACGAGGGCGGTACCGCCGACCTCTCCGTGCTGATCCACGCCATCGCGCAGATCGAAGGCATCGGCCGCATCCGCTTCACCACCTCGCATCCGCTGGAGTTCTCGGACTCGCTGATCGAGGCGTATGCCAACGTGCCGCAGCTGGCCAACTACCTGCACCTTCCCGTGCAGGCGGGTTCGGACCGCATCCTCTCGGCCATGAAGCGCGGCTACACCGCGATCGAATTCAAGCAGAAGATCCGCAAGCTGCGCGCCGTACGCCCGGACATCTGCGTGTCGTCGGACTTCATCGTCGGCTTCCCCGGCGAGACGGACGAGGACTTCGAAAAGACCATGAAGCTGATCCACGACATCGGCTTCGACCAGAGCTTCTCCTTCATCTTCTCGTCCCGCCCCGGCACGCCGGCCGCCAACCTCGCCGACGACACACCGGCGGAGGTCAAGCACGCGCGCCTGACGCGCCTGCAGGCGGCGATCAACGAGAACGCGCGCAAGATCAACGAGGCCATGGTCGGCAGCGTGCAGCGCGTGTTGGTCGAGAAACCCAGCCGCAAGAACGCCAACGAAATGACCGGACGCACCGAGAACATGCGCTACGTGAATTTCCCGGGCCACGCCCGGATGATCGGCCAGTTCGTCGACGTGGTGATCACCGAGGCGATGTCCAACTCCCTGCGCGGCCGTGTCCGTCTGGACGAAGAGGTCGCGCTCGCCTCGTGAATGCCATGAGCCAGCTTATCCAGCGCGACTTTTCCCTCGAGCCCGAAGACAACGTACGCCTCGCCAACCTGTGTGGACCGCTCGACGAGCACATCCGCCAGATCGAGCTACGCCTGGGTGTCGAGATCGACCATCGCGGCGCCACCTTCCGCGTGATCGGCGACGAGCTTACGGCGCGTGCCGGCGAGAAGGTGCTCCGTGCCCTGTACGCGGCGGCCGAGAACGAAACGCTCAACGGCGCGGTGATCAACCTGCACCTGGCCGAATCCGGCATCGACGCGCTGGCCGACCAGGCGGCCGAGTCGGCGCAGGAGGTGGTGATCAAGGTGAAGCGCGGCGTGATCAAGGGCCGCGGCCCGAACCAGGCCCGTTATCTGCACGCGATCACCAGCCACGACATCAACTTCGGTGTCGGTCCGGCCGGTACCGGCAAGACCTACCTCGCCGTGGCCAGCGCCATCGAGGCGCTGGAGAACAACCGCGTGCAGCGCGTGCTGCTGGTGCGTCCGGCCGTCGAGGCCGGCGAAAAGCTCGGCTTCCTGCCCGGCGATCTCAGCCAGAAGATCGACCCCTACCTGCGGCCGCTCTACGACGCGCTGTACGAGATGGTCGGCTTCGAGAAGGTAGCCAAGCTGATCGAGCGCAACGTGATCGAGATCGCGCCGCTCGCCTACATGCGTGGCCGCACGCTCAACGATTCCTACGTGATCCTCGACGAAGCCCAGAACACCACCGTCGAACAGATGAAGATGTTCCTGACCCGCATCGGCTTCGGCTCGGTCGCGGTGATCACCGGCGACGTCTCCCAGGTCGACCTGCCGCGCAACATCCGTTCCGGTCTGCGCCACGCGATCGAAGTGCTGCGCGGGGTGGACGGCATCAGCTTCACCTTCTTCACCTCGCGCGACGTGGTCCGCCACCCGCTCGTGGCCAAGATCGTCCGCGCCTACGAGGCCTTCGAGCAGAAGGACGAAGCACGTTGAGCAAGCTGGACGTCGCCGTGGGCTATGCCGCGCCGCGTAAAGGCGTGCCGGCATCGGCCAGCTTCCGCCGCTGGATCGAGGCCGCGCTCAAGGGCGCGAAGCGCCGCAAGGCCACCGAGGTCTCGGTGCGGATCGTGGATGCCGCGGAAGGCCAGGCGCTGAACCTGCAGTACCGCGGCCGCGACTATGCGACCAACGTGCTCTCCTTCCCCGTGGAGCTGCCGCCCGGCGTCGACCTGCCGCTGATCGGCGACCTGGTCATCTGCGCCCCGGTGGTCGCCAAGGAGGCCGCCGAGCAAGGCAAGAAGCCGGCCGACCACTGGGCCCACCTGACCGTCCACGGCACCCTGCACCTGCTGGGCTACGACCACATCGACGAGGCCGACGCCGAGACGATGGAAGCTTTGGAGACCAAGGTTCTGGCTGGTTTGGGCATTTCGGATCCTTATATCAGCTGATTCCTGTGGCTCTTTGTGGGAGCCGCTTCAGCGGCGATCCCGCGGCAGCGGGCCAGGTTATCGCGAGTACCCAATCGCCGATGAATCGGCTCCCACAAGGTCTCGCCTTCTCCTGTGGGAGCCGCTTCAGCGGCGATGCCCCTGCCCGATCCTCTGAACCGTCACGGAAATTCCGTTAGACTCCCTATTCCGCCCATTCGGGCCGAATATCAAAGAGTAATGAACGAGGACCCTGGCAGTACGAACGGCCCGACTCACCGATCCTGGTGGGACCGTCTGGGCCACATGTTTTCCGGCGAGCCACGCAACCGCGACGAACTGATCGAGGAACTGCGCACCGCCCAGGCCAACGGCCTGCTCTCCAACGACACCCTGACCATGGTCGAGGGTGCGATCAAAGTCACCGAACTAAGCGTCGACGACGTCATGGTCCCCCGGGCCCAGATCGTCAGCCTGCCCGTCGATGCGCCGCTGCCGGACATCCTGGCCGCCGTCGTCGAATCCGGTCACTCCCGCTTCCCCGTGCACGGCGAAGACAAGGACGAAGTCCTTGGCATCCTGCTGGCCAAAGACCTGCTCAAGTACTTCGGCCTGAGCGAGGGCGGCGACGTGCGCGCCCTGCTCCGCCCGGCCGTGCTGATTCCCGAATCCATGCGCCTGAACGTGCTGCTGGCGGAGTTCCGTCTCACGCGCAACCACATGGCCCTGGTGGTGGACGAATACGGCGGCGTCGCCGGCCTGATCACCATCGAAGATGTGCTCGAGCAGATCGTCGGCGAGATCGACGACGAACACGACGACGAGGAAGAGCCGGTCCTCGCCACCCAGCTCGACGATGGCGTGTTCGCGGTGAGCGCTCTGACCCCGATCGCCGACTTCAACGAGGTGGCCGGCGCCCATTTCTCCGACGAGGAATTCGACACCATCGGCGGCATGATCACGTCCGAGTTCGGCCACCTGCCGAGCGTGGGCGAGGAGATCACCATGGGCGACTTCGTCTTCCGTGTCACCGAAGCCGACGATCGTCGCGTGCTGCACTTCCATGTCACCCGTGTAAGCAGCAACGGCAACGGTAACAACGGGACCTGATCCCTTTCCTTCAAGCCATGCCTGCGGGCAAGGACTACGCCCCACGATGCGCTACGCCCTGCTGTTGTTGATCGCCCTGTGTTTCGTTCCCGTTGCCCGCGCTGGCATCGTCGACGCCCCGGCCGCCAACCTCGAGATCTCGCTGATGACGTACGGGCCGGGCGATATCTACTGGGAGCGCTTCGGCCACGACGCGCTGGAAGTGCGCGACACCGTGAGCGGCGAAGCCATCGCCTTCAACTACGGCGTGTTCGACTTCGACCAGAAGGGCTTCATCGTCAATTTCGCGCGCGGCATCATGGCCTACCGCATGGACGCGGAGACCACGCAGTCGGACGTGGACTTCTATTCGGGCGAAGGCCGTTACGTCCGTCGCCAGCGGCTCGCGCTGGACAACGAGCAGAAAGACAGCCTGCGCCGCTTCCTGCTGTGGAACGTGCAGCCGGCCAATGCCGGCTACAACTACGACTACTACGCCGATAACTGCACCACGCGCGTGCGCGATGCGCTGGATGGTGCATTGGGTGGCGCACTCAGTCGCCAGCTGCGCACGCGCGCCGGTGGCATGACCTACCGCGAGCAGACGGCCCGGCTGATGAGCAACCAGGCCTGGTTGATGCTGGGCATGGACCTCGGTCTCGGCCCCTATGCCGACCAGCCGATGACCGCGTGGAAGGAAGCCTTCCTGCCGATGGTGCTGGAAGAAGAACTCCGTCACGTACGCGTTGGTGACGGCGCCGACGCGCGGCCGCTGGTCGATCAGGAAGACACGCTCGCGCAGAACAAGCTCGATCCGCCGCCGGAACAGGCGCCGGACCTGCGCTGGCCGTTGTTGATCATGGGGCTGATCTGGGCGGTTCCCCTCGCCCTGCCCGCCTTCACCCGAAACCGCCTGGCCCGTGGCGTCTTCGTCGCCGCCGGTACGCTGTACGCCGTCTTCGCCGGCCTGGCAGGCCTGTTCATGCTCGGCCTGTGGACGCTGACCCTGCACCGTTCCGCCTGGGGCAACTTCAACCTGCTGGCCTTCCAGCCGTTCGCCTTGCTGCTGATCCCCGGCATCTGGCGGCTGCGCGTGGCCGGTCGGCAGATCGGCCGGCTCGCACCGCGCGTGACCGCGCTTTCGTTCGCGGCTTGTGTCATCGCCCTCCTGCTGCACCTCTGGCCGGCGTTTCCACAGCGGAACCTCCCGTGGTTGCTGCTCGCCCTGCCGTGCTGGGCGGCGTTGTTCGCCACGTTCTGCCGTAGGCACGACTGAGGGCGGTAGAGGCAGCTCGGTAGCGGGAAGGCCAGGCTTTCACGATACGCCGACACTCCCGGCGCCCATTCGGCCACGGCGAATGTTGAATCCGCGATTGCCCCGTCACACGAGCGGCGGCATGATGCCGGCCTATGGCCTCCGTATCGATCCTCCCCGAACCCGTCGCTCCGCCCGTCAACAACGGCGGCATGGTCGTCAATTGCGTTGCCTACCGCATGGATGGCAGCCGCATCGGCGATATCACCATCGATGCGATCAGCGACGTCCTCAAGGAACCCGACACCTTCGTCTGGGTCGGCCTGCACGAGCCGGACGAGCCCCTGCTGCTGAAGCTGCAGGAAGAGTTCAACCTGCACGATCTGGCCATCGAGGACGCCCAGCTCGCCCACCAGCGCACCAAGATCGAAACCTACGGCGACTCCCTCTTCATCGTCGCGCAGACCGCCCAGCTGGTCGGCGGCAATATCGCCTTCGGTGAAACGCAGATCTTCGTCGGCCAGCGCTACTTCGTCACCGTGCGCCACGGCGCGTCGCTGTCGTATGCGCCGGCGCGTCGCACCTGCGAGCAGACGCCCGAGCTGCTCGCCATGGGGCCGAGCTACGCGCTCTACTCCGTGCTCGACTTCATCGTCGACAATTTCCTGCCGATCGTCCGCGACTTCCGGCAGGAACTGCACGAGCTCGAGAACGACATCTTCGCCGAGACGTACAACCGACAGACCATCAAGCGGCTATACGACATGCAGCGTGAGTTGATGACGCTACGCCTGGCCGTGGTGCCGCTGCAGGACATCGTGGCGCAGTTAACGCGGTTGCATCCGCATTTGATTCACGATGAACTGCGGGCGTATTTCCGCGATATCTACGATCACGTATTTCGTGTGAACGAGTCGATTTCCGCGATGCGGGAAATGCTTGGGGCGGCGATCAGTGTGAACCTTGCTCTCGTCACCTTCGGGCAGAACGAGGTGATGAAGAAGCTCGCTGGCTGGGCGGCCATGTTGGCTGCGCCTACGTTGATTACAAGCTGGTATGGGATGAACTTCGTGCATATGCCGGAGTTGAATCAGCCCTGGGCGTATCCGGCCATCACCTGCCTGGTCGCCTGCGTCGTCGGCATCATCTTTATCGCCCTGAAACGCAATCGCTGGTTCTGAGACGCCGGACCACCAAAGTCGCATAGGCTTCGTGTGGGAGCCGATTCATCGGCGATAAGGTCGAGCGACAAGGAAGCTACCGCATGAACTCACTGGATGCAGAACACTACCTGCTCGACGTAAAACTGCGCCGCGAGCGCGTGCCGTCGTTTGAGACGTATCCGTTCTCGCTTCCGGCTGTGAAAGAGCTTGGCACGCTGAGGCTGCATCCCAAGGTCACTTTTATCGTTGGGGAGAACGGTAGCGGGAAGTCGACGTTGCTGGAGGCGATCGCTACCGCGTGGGGATTCAATCCCGAGGGTGGGACGAAGAACTTCAACTTTGGGACGCGGCGTTCGCACTCGGATTTGCATGAGGCTTTGACGCTGGTCAAAGGCATCAAGCGAGCCAAGGATGGATTCTTCCTTCGGGCCGAAAGCTTCTTTAATGTGGCCGACGTACCTGCGCCAGTCACCCGGTCAACGACAGGCTTTCCGCCGCGGGGTTCGAACGTATCTTGCATACTCATTTGCGTGTCACTCCCTTGATGTCTAGAAACGCTTTTCGACAATACAAACCGCATAGGCCGAACAAGATTCCGGGCATCGCGAAGCCAAGCCAACCGAACAGAATGAGCTGTTCGAAGTGAGTCCCGATCCGCAGGAAAGGAAGATCGGATCCACTTTTCCCCAGCAGGATGAGGATCCCCACGAATGCCAGCACCGGTATCGCAATAATGGTGCGAAGTGCGTCCAGGACGCCGCGGCCATTTGAGAATGCTGCGGGAAGTGGAAATGCGAAACGGGCTATTACCCAAGCGGTAGCTAGCGGCAAGACCGGCCAGGTGAAGAAGTAATAGATGGCTGCCTCATCTGCGTATGACGCGTGCAGGGCCCATCTCCTTGCCGGGATGAAGTAAGCGATTTGCAGGATGTTTCGCGCCCAGGATCGCCCGAGAGCGTTGTCGTGGCAGAAAATCGCCGCGACCGCCGCTATGGCGATGAAAGACAGTGCGGCAATGCGTATCCAGCGCTCTACGGGCAGCGCACGTGCGGAGCGCCGGGAAAGATCACCTCTCATGAAGTGACTCCGAAAGGTGGACCTTTACCGGCTCCAGCAAGTACTCGAGCACCGTCCTTTTTCCGGTCATCACATCGAGGCTCACGGCCATGCCGGGCGTAACGCTGATGCTCGTGCCATCGATGAACATTGACTGGCGGGCTACCGCGTGGGGATTCAATCCCGAGGGTGGGACGAAGAACTTCAGCTTTGGGACGCGGCAGGGACGTCGGTCCAATACCATACACAATGCTTTATCACCTAGATTCTCGAACTTTCGTCAACTTTCTCTCAAGAAGCTGCGCTGCGTCGTCCACCGAACTGAGATATCCGGAGATTGCGACTCGCCTTCTTGAAGTCTTGATAACTAAAAATCTCTTGCCACTACTGCTAGTGCTCATCTCAGCAGAAACAATGTCCTTGTAGTCGATGCTAGAGCTTACGAAAGCCCCGTAGCAAAGATGATCGTCCCAAAACTTCAGGACGAACCTGTCTGCATATACACAGCCTGCGAATCCAAGAATCGCGAATCCACCAAAGCCTATCCAATCTACCGTTCTTATTGGCGCATCCGACCAAGTGAGGACGATGGGCCCCACCGTAACCGCAAAGACGCCAACCCAACAGAAGATTCGCAGGCCCTTGGAAAAGCGAAACTCGGGATACTCTTCGTCAGACGGTCCTTTTGATCTCGAAACGACCCGCTGCAGGAGCAGGCATGACACAGACAGTAAAATAGGAAATAGAAACGCCCTTAGCATTTTCGAACTCGATGATTGGTGTAGCGTGCTCTCAAAATCATGAAATTTTGATTCATCTGGATGAGTTGCGCCTCGCCTGCGGCCGCCTGGTTTTCAAGGGTCAGCATAACTCGGAGGCTAGACTAGCGTGCCTTTCGTTGCCCCTCCGGAAGACTACTCAGTTTGCTTTCAAGAAGCATCGCCGCGCTAGGGAAAGTCAATCTGTGTCGTCTTCCCTCAGTACGACTCGATCCTTGAAACCTCATACTTAGAAAGAAAGCCGTTCTCAAAGTCAGCATTGATGTTCACAAGAACCTCCAACCGATAAGCCTTCTCCTCCGGCCATGCCTTCTTGAGAACAATCAATTCCTCCGCATTGGGAGAGCGACTAGTTTGAGCTCGGTAAATCAACTTGTCTCCGACGCTCGTGAACCTGACAGAGAACTTACTTAAAAACTCCTGATACGACTGACCAATTTTCACCCCGTTGCCCGACGACATGACCTCCGCCGGCGATCGCAATGAACCGCAGCTTTGTGATGGAGCCTGCCGAGAGATGCTAAATCGCGTGATTCTGCTGAACCCGCCCATCGACCCCGCCTCAAAGAGTACGTAGAACCGCACATTAGGCGATTCCGCCAGATAGCATATCTGTACAGGTGACTCGTCTACCTTTCTAGATCTGAAGGAAACCGTCTTGCCCAGTATTTCCTGCGCTTCAGCAATTGTTGTGACGCCGATCTTGATCCTACCGAGAGCAAAAACGTCGCTTGACAACGTACGTGAATGCGCATCGGCCATGACGTTCACGCACCCGACCAGCATTGCGATGGCGATGGAAAGCTGGATGAGAACTTTCATCTGACCACCCTCAATGTCTCACCTGCAGGAACCGAGTTCCTGCAGTTCGGGGGAGCAACGATACAACCGTTCGAGGCGTCGTGGCGCGGATTGTCACCATGCATTAGCATGCCATCGCGCCCGTGCATGTCGGTTCCAGGAAGAGGAGTCAGACGGCGAGTGTTTGGACCAGCATGTGCGTGCGTAAACGCCGGCCCCACCGTGTAGTCTCCTCGTGGGAGTGGTCCGACATTGGACTGACCATCCATATCTGGATTGTTTCGGCCATCACCTGTTCCGGCATACCCGCCGCAGCTCAGATACTCAGCCCCGGTCCTGTCATCCGTACAGCGAAGGCTACCTGTACCTTGACTGTAGACACAAAGGCGACCGTCCGGATCCATGAAGATCAAAGGCGAACCATTTGCATAGATGTATGTATTGCCTCCTCCGTCCAGTCCGATGGGGTCGCTTTGTATGTACCGACCGGAGGCTGCTTCATAGTCACGATTGATGTTGTAAGCGAGCTCCGATTCCACGTCGAAGTACTGACCCGGAAATCGAGATCGATTCGTGAACTGGCCAAGCCCCGACGGATTCTCATCAGGCAGCGATGTGCCGAAGGGCTCGCCTCCCCAGAGCCAGACAGGGCGACCATTGGAGTCTGTGATTTCCCTTACGGTCCCCAATTGATCCGTAAGGGTTGCATAGATCATCGGGCTCGAGCTACCGACCTTCTTTAGGAGGGCCACCGGAAGGTCGCCCACATAGATGGTCTCATCGCTCGCCTCGGACGGCTGGGAGTACGCCCCCAACATCCGATAACCATCGGTGTAAGCGTAAGACAACGTCGAGGAACCGTCGCTTGTCACGACACGTCGCCCGAGACCATCAACCTCATATTGCAGCGGTGACATAACTGCAGAGCGCCGCAAGACCCCGCGGGCGTCGTAATCAAACTGGTCGGATCCGCGGGTGAGCGTGTTGCCCCGAAGGTCATACGAATACGCGTCAGTCGCACCCGTGCTATCCGTCACTGCAACGAGCTTGTTCGAGGCTATATCGTACCGATACGCAGATGTGACACCGTTCTGTGAGAACGAGAGACGATTTCCGTTCGGATCGTAAAGGTAAGCATAGGTGTTTGCACCTGATGCCTTGGTAAGGCGTCCATTGAGGTCGTACTCATAGGCAAAGGCGCCGTTCTGACCCGAGCCATTCGCATCCAGGGTGGCGGATACGACCTGGCCGTTCAGGTCGCGCTTGCGAGTGACGACACGGCCGCCAAGCGATGTATAGGACTCCAGTGCACCCGTTGGCGTGGAGGTCGCATTGCCAACAACGGACGTACCACCTGCGGTGACGGCAAGAATGTTGCCATCACCATCGTACTGATAAGCAACGATGAGGCCGCTCGGGTAAGTGAGCGAGGCCAAGTGCCCGCCAAGGTACGTATAGGAGGTCGTTCGGGCCGGCAGTGAGGCACTGGTCTGGGACTCGACAGCGACCCGCCCGAGTGCGTCGTACCCGAAGTGAACGACTGATGTTGGCGTACGGGATGTCGTCAGATGCCCGATCCCGGCACTCCCTTCGTCGTAAACATACTCGACCAGAAGCTCATCCGCGCTTCCCACACCAAATCGAGAGGAAGTGAGGCGCCCCAATGGGTCGTAAACGTACGTCGTGTGTACCCCACGCGCGTCGTTCGTTCCGCTGACGTTGCCTGCAGGATCATACTCGTACGTTGTCAGGCCAGTATCCGGGCTACTCAACGACACGCGATTGCCCAAACCGTCGTATGTGTAGTTGGTGACGTGGCCGAGCGGATCAACAACTGCAACCACGTGATCTCGGGAGTCGTAACTCGTCAGCGTCTTCCCACCGTCCGGCGCAGTCTGACTGATGACGCGATCCGCCGCGTCATACTGGACCTGAGTCAACGAGCCTAGCGGAGTGATGGACGAAACCTGATTTCCGTTCGAATCGTAGACGTAGTTGGTGCGATTCCCATAGCCGTCGATGGTTCCGATCGCCCGACCAAGCGGATCCAGGACACTTCGACTGCGTGAGCGCAGAGTGCCATCCTTGTCGAAGGTATCTTGTCCGATGATATTACCGTTCGCGTCACGAACGGTGACGATCCTTGAGCCGCTGGGCGAGGCCACCGACACGAGCCTGCCCAGACCGTCGTAACCATAAGTAGCCTTGGCCCCGTCGGGCGCGGTCGAGGTGGCGATCCTTCCCGCCAGGTCGTACGCATAGCCAGCGGTTTCCGCGGCGGGGAGACCAAAGGCGCTAGTCGTTGCTATGAGGCGACCTCGCACATCGTAGACATTTTTCTGGGTGATGCCGTTGGGGTCTTTCTCTTCAGTCAAGCGACCGTTGGCGTCATAGGCGACATAAGTGGTGACGTGCCCCAGCGCATCCGTCACAGAGGCCTGTTGACCGCGGCATCCCGTGCACGCGTCATCATTGGGAAAATACGTGACGGAAGTGAGGTCCTGCACGTCCGTACGGGGACCATCCACTAGGACCAGCCGTCCCTGGGCATCGTACTGATAGGACGTCGACCGCGATTGCGCTCCGGAGGACAGCGTGCTCTTGAGGATGTTGCCGTTCGCGTCATAGACAAACGACTCAGTCCAGTCAGGCTCTCCCGCCGCACTGTGCGTGACAGTCGCTGGCTTGCGCCGCACCGTATCCCACACTGTGGAAACCGATCGCATTGCGGTCGTTGCCGTGCCATCGCTCTTGAGTGCCTCAGTCCGGGAAGTCTCCAGATTCGTAGCGAGATCGAACGTGTAGCTAGTCAGATTTCCATTCGCGTCTCGTGATGAGACGCGATTGCCGTTGCTATCGAAGGCCGTCGCAGTAGCCGGGGTATTCGTGCAGCCTGCGCACGAGGTCGCCGAAGCCGTTGGCCGATTGACGCCGCCGCTGACAGCGAAGGTTATTGTCTCCGTCTTGCCGAGCGCGTCCGTATACGCCGTCGTTCCTGCACCATAGGCGTAGCTCTCGACAAAGCTCCCGCCGTTGCGACTATTCTTGGTTGCCCTACCGTTACTATCGTATGAGAAAACGCTTTCGGCACCCATCTCATCGACAAGACCCGTCATGAGGAAACGGTACGTACCATCCTCATACTTATAGGTGCGCGATGCGCCATCGGGATACGTGACGGAGGTCAACCGACCGGACGCATCGTAGCCGTACGCAATGACCTTTCCATCAGGCGTCGTTGCAGATGAAAGAAGCTCGCCGGTGTACGAGAACAGAATCTGCCGACCATACGGGTCCTCAACTAGTCCGAGTTTTCCGTTGCCATCGTAGGCCACGATGGTCTGAAGGCCGTTCTGATCCACTAGAGCCGTCACGCGGCCTGCCGCGTTGAACACCTTCCGACCGCCCGCCGCCAGGACTAGCGTCCAGCTTCCATCGGTCTCATGCCGCAAACGGTCCGCAGCGCCGCCGTAGTTCTGGAGGGGAGCCCCGGTCGTGTCGAACGACGTAATACTCCCATCCGGACTCACGACTGTAGCAAGAGCCGCACTACCGCTTGCCTCTGGATAAAGTCGGATGTCGTAGCTGTTTCGCCAGAAGTCATCCACGCCGGCGACGTCGGACGCGCCGCGGATAACAGGCCGGAAGAATCCGAAGGAATAGTAGTAACGGGTAAGCTGTAAGCCGCGCGGGTCGCCGAATCGGTAGTCTTCTTCGCGCTGAACGCGGGCGCCATTCGCAACTTGCACCGGATCGCCAAGCTTCTTGCAGCACGGCGGGTCAACAATACAATCAATATCGCCATCGGCCCGATTGCGGGTGCTGTACCCGAGTGGGCACTTGACTGCTCTGTCACGTCGAACGACGACCGTATAGTCCCAAGGGGTCCCGCAGGTCCCGTCAGCTGCTTTCACGTGGCCGGAATAGGTTCTTTCTCGCCGATCCGAGACGTTGATGCCATTGATGGAAGTGGGATTGAACGGCCAGCAACCAGGATCGTGCTCTGGCTGCTTACCCCACCCTGAGTCGACCACGTTGGTCTTGTCGCAGGTCGGATTGCCCACCTTCTTGTCTGGAATCGTGTAAGTGAGGGACTCTTCATCGACCGATTGCCCCATACCTCCTAGCACGTGTTCCGGCAAATTGTCACAGCCAGCTCCACCATCGGGACCAGTGCCTGGCGTTCCGCCGGCAGCAATACACCACTTCACGTCATTGCTGGTATAGAGGCTCCCATCGCACATGCCATAGGTGTAGCCCTCTGGGTTGTCGCCCTGAGTCGGCTTTTGAATTTCTACCTGGGTGCAGATCGCCGTGCCGCCGTCCCGCGGACAGTCCTGGGTTCGACAGGAAGCGTCCAGACCGGGCCCTCCCTCCCAGCGGCACTGACCTCCAGAAGCCTCGGCGTGATGACTGAACACCGCGACGAAGGCCAAGAAAAGTAAGCATCCCAATGCTTTCACAAGACTACCTCGGCTTCCGGTTACCGACTTAATGAACAGGCGTCAGGGTGACAGTGGCGCTGCCTACGGCAGCACGCGTCCCGTCTCCCGATACGTAGAAGTAAATGTCACGCGTCGAGTCAGCTGCGAGCGGCCCGATCGTTCCGGTGTAGCCGTTTGAGACGTCGCAGTAGTAGTTGTTGGCGAATGCACAGGCACCATCCGCGCCCCGGCCACTGATTCCTGCCCGGCCGCCACCCGCGCCGAGCACTTGGCCATCGACGCCCAACGTGAACGAATCACCGGCCTTGCCGGATACCGTGACCTTGACGAGGTTTCCTGGCCTGGTGACGGATAGCGCGAGCGGCACGCCTGGCATGAGCGCTCCGCCGTCGACGATCTCGCTCTTCCACAAAGTCGTCGAGAACGTGTTTCCATACCCATTCATGGAGGCGGCCTCGATGGTCCAGGCGCCCGCACTTGCCTCGAGAACCGACATCGAGCATCCGCCGCTGTAGCCGCAATAGAAGTTGCGGGCTAGGGAGCCATCGGGCGCATACAGGTTGATGAGGAGCCCATCGGTGTTCGTGGGCAGCACGTCGGTGGCAGCAAGAGTGAAGCTTTCGCCATCCGCGACATGAAGGACCCCACGTGCTGTCTGGCCCTGAAAGTCTGCGGCAACAGGGGTCGACCACTCGCCTGGAGACGTCGGTATGGCTTTCGTGTCCGATAGCGTGATCGAAGCTGTGCCGTAGGAAGCCTGATCACCATTGCTTGAGACATAAGCCAGAAGCTCGTAGTTTCCTGTCATGCGAAGCGGCTGCATGTCATACAAGCCATGCGACGAAGTGCCGAAGTTGCAGTAGTAGTTGTTGTCAAAGATGCACTGACCCGAGGGATTCTTGCCGGTCAGGTTCATCTGCTGTCCGCTCGGTCCAGGGTGCACGTTGTCCAGCCAGAGATGGAGCCGCTGTCCCTCCGATGCCGGCACGGTATAGCGGACAACCTGCCCCGGCAGAGTGCTCGACACGTTGACCGTCGAATTGATCGACAGCTGACCTCCCTCGGCAAAAGGCACGCGCCAGACACGAGCGCTGAAGCTCCTGGTGCGCGTGTCGGCCTCTTTCAACAACAAATAGTATGAGCCTGGGGCAGCACCTTCGAGTGTCGTAAAGCAGCTGCCCCAGCCGGTGCCGCAATAGATCGATGTCACGAGGGATCCGTCGGGCCTGTAAAGATCCCCTTCGATGTAGAACGGACTCGGCTGGCTATTGATGTCGGTCAGGGCAACACTGACGTCTTCACCTTCTTTCACGAGGATGGGAACGCGAACCTGCTGACCATTCACCGTCGAAGTCACATCGACATGATCCGCCCCCGAAGGCATGGTCGTATCCACGGTGTCCGACAACGTCATCGTCAACGCACCCGTGGGGGCAGCCGCACCAAGACTCTTCAGGTAGTAGAAAAGCGTGTATACGCCGTCGTACCGCAACGGGGCGAAGTCATAAGGAGCCGTCGGAGCGCTGATGTTGCAGTAGTAGTTGTTGTCGAAGATGCAATCGCCGGCGGGACTCTTTCCGGTGATGATGTCGTACCAGGTCCCCGGTCCGAGGGCCCGGTCCGTGGTGATCAATCGAAGCATCTGGCCTGTGTGGCCATGGAAGGTGTATCGGACTACCTGTCCGGGCTTTTCGATGACGGTACGTACCGTCGAATTAGGCTCGAAGGCGCCCCCATCGACATAGTTTGTCAGCCAGAACTTCGTGTCGATCGTCGACGTACGACTGTCGTACGGCTGAAGGATGGCAGCATATGTACCCGCTGGCCTGTAAACGATCTGGCCCTGGCAGTCTCCGTAGCCCGGGTACCCGCACGCATATGACCCGGCAGACTCACCCGACGGTCCGTTGAAGCTCATGACCAGCGCACCGCCCGCAGGCATGGTAACGATGTCCGACGAGGCGACACCGAGAGCCCCACCATCGGGGACGTCGAATAGGATGCGCTTGGTGTGAAACGGTAGCGACGTCACCAGATGGATCGGCGAATCGTCGGGTGAGACCTTTCCGTCAAGTTGAGCGGCAAGTTGACAATTCCATGCATTTGGCGCGCTGACAAGCAAAGTGTAGGTTCCCGCCACAGCCGCAGCTGGCAATGGCAAGGTTGGCGAGTTCTGAGTCAGCTCACCGCTGGCGAGCGTATCGCCGGCGGGACTGTATAACTTGTAGCTAAGACCAGCCGAGTTCAGCCCCGAACATAGATCCCAGTTCAAATCCACTGAAACGTAACTGCCTGACGCTGCGGAGTAGCTCAGCGCGTAGCTGCGCCCCGCCAGCGAACTGTAGGGATGAAACACACCATCGATTGGGAGGGTCGCTCGTCCGACAATACCGCTCAGATCAGTACCGGGAGGAAAGATAACGAAATCCGTAGCGGACTGAGCCCGTTTTCCGCCTGCAACCACAGCGATGGGGCCGGTGACCGCAGAGGCAGGCACCTTTGCGGTAAGAAGGTCCGGGCGTGCGCTGTCGACTACGGCCGCGACGCCGCCGAATGACAGCTGATTGTTCGACGCGACTGGATCAAAGCCCTGGCCCTGGATAGACACGGACACTCCGCCAGATCCGTACGCCGGGGCAAATCCGGTAATTGCGACGCCGCTCACCGCTGGGCCTTGGGCGATGAGCCGCCCATCTGCGTCGTATGTGTAGTGGACTTCCTGAGCGGAAGCAGGCTCGGCGAGCGAGAGGAGGAGCGCAAACGCCACGAATCGAGCTCGATACCAAGCTGACATTCCATTGCCCCTGATTACGACGTTGGCGCGTACACGCGCCCGGACCAAAGTCCAGCCTATTTACGCGCGTGTCCCCATTTGGCGCGGAGAGAACCGCGCCCGGCAAGATACTGCGACGTTTGCCGTCGCACTTTTGCTACCTGCGTCACACAATTACGAATCTCGCAAGATGCATTGATTGCGCTCGCTGTCGTAGCTATACCTGGAGACATTCCCGTACCCGCGCGTGCAGCACTCGTTCTCCGGCCTTGCTTCTCGTCAACGGCACATGGCGCTGCCGACCTTACCGCAACGGTCAATCAGCTATCTTCCCACGTGCGGCGTGTTGTCGTCATCGGTGCGACGCCAGATTTACGCGCCTGCGTTCCCGATTGCCTGAGCCGGAACTCGCTCAAGTCATGCGAAGTGACTCGTCGAGAATGCATCGCGCAGTCGGCTGCCATCCGGACGCTCCTATCGTCCCTACTCGCGAAGTATCCCAACGTCACATATGTGGAGCCCATCGACTTCTTCTGCACTCAAGAGTCCTGCCCGGGCGTGCGAAATGGCATGGCGCTTTACTGGGACAGCAATCACGTCTCCGCTTCTGCCGCCGCCGTCTTCGGACGAGAGTTTGTGGCGGGTCATACCAAATAAAAAACGGCGACCCGAAGGTCGCCGCCCTTATCTTCCTTACTTGGCGTCAGAAGCCGTCCACTCCTTCAACCACGCATTGACAGTCTCATGCCACTGCACGCTGTTCTGCGGCTTGAGCACCCAATGGTTCTCATCCGGGAAGTGCAATAGCTTGCTCGGAATGCCACGACGCTGTAGCGCGGTGAATGCGCCGATGCCCTGCGTGTCCGGAATACGGAAGTCCTTGCCGCTGTGGATAACCAGCATCGGCACACGCCACTCCTTCACGTGGTTGATCGGGTTGAAGCGCTCGTAGTTTTCCGGATGGTCGTATTGCGTGCCGCCATTTTCCTTCTCCTCGAACCAGAGCTCTTCAGTGTCGTAGTACATGGCGCGAGCATCGAAGACGCCGTCGTGATCGACGAGGCACTTCCACGGCTGGTTCCACACGCCGGCGATCCAGTAGACCATGTAGCCGCCATAGCTTGCGCCGAGGGCACAGGCGCGGTCGCCGTCGAGGAACTTGTACTTCGAAAGGGCAGCACTCCAGCCGGCCTTGAGGTCTTCCAGCGGTTTGCCACCCCAGTCACCCGAAATGGCGTCGGTGAACTTCTGGCCATAACCGGTGGAACCATGGAAGTTCACCGTGACGACGGCAAAGCCCTGCCCCGCATATGTCTGGGCGTTCCAGCGATAGCTCCAGCTGTTGGTCATCGCACCCTGCGGGCCACCATGGATGACGAAGGCCACCGGATAGGTCTTGCCCTTCTTATAGCCCGCCGGCTTGACCACATAACCCTGGACCGTGTCGCCGTTCGCACCCTTGAAGGTATAGAACTCGAAGTCACCGGTCTGTGCGCTCTTGATGCGCTTTGCGTTGAAGTGCGAGACCTGCTTGAGGCCCTTGCCCTTGACGTCCGCCGTGTATAGATCGGCCGGGCGCTTTAGGTCGTCGCGGGTCAGCAGCAGCTTGTTGCCACTGATCGAGAAGCCACTGACGGAACCGTCGGTGACGAGCGTAGTGACCTTGCCGGTCGGCACGTCGATCGCGAACAGCGGATGCTGGCCGTTATCGTCGGTGGTCGTGTAGAGGGTCTTGCCGTCTGCGGAAACCGTGAGTGGTCCGGCAGAGCGGTCCCAAGACGGATCGACTTCGTGCTTAGAGCCCGAAGCGAGGTCCAGAGCCCAGATGCCGAAACGATCCGCTTCCGAGCCCGGCTCCTTCATGGCGGTGTAGAAGAGCGTCTTGCCGTCCGGCGAAGCGACGGGGTTCGCATCCCAGGCCTGGTTGTCGGCCGTCAGGTTGGTCGGCGCGGCCGAGCCGTCCGAGGGAACGCTGAAGACATCGAAGTTGGTCGACCACGGCTCGCTCTTGCCGGCAATGCGCGCGTCGAAATAGACGGTCTTGCCATCCGGCGAGAAGGAGAACTCGTCTTCGCCACCGAAAGGCTTGCTCGGCACATCGCCGTCGATCCCCTTGCTCAGCAGCACCGGCTGCGAGGTGTTGTTGGCATCGGCGATATAGAGTTGGTTGCGACGACCGTCGGCCCAGACATCCCAGTGACGGACGAAGAGCTTGTCGTAGACCGTGCCGGTGGACTTGTCCTTCTCGCGACCGTCCAGTCGCTCCTTCGTGCAGGCCAGGTCGGCACAGTCGGTAAAGACCTCATAGCTCAACAGCAGCTTCGAGCCGTCCGGCGATAGCTTGAACGAGCCGACGTCCAGTGGCGCGGTGGTCACGGCATCGCCGGTACGCACGGTCAGGGCCAGACCCTTGCCATTATCGGCATCGAAGGCGCGATGCCAGACCTGGGCCACCCCGTCCCTCGGGGCCGTATAGAAGATGGACTTGCCATCCGGGGCCCAGCGCGGCGATGAACCCTTGTCCACCACCTTGACCGGCTCGGGCGGCTTATTGAGGTCCATCACATAGACGGAAGTGACACCCTTGTTCGCCGCATAGTCGGTGGCGCGCACGGTAAACAGCGCATAGTGGCCATCCGGTGAGAGCTGCGGATCACCGACGCGGTCCATCATGACTAGGTCGCGGATCGAGAAAGGATGCGGGGCGACGCTGTCGGCGTCCGCGGCCAAGACAGGGCCGGACGCCAGCGCGAGGGCCAGCGCGGCGAAAAGTGGTTTCATGGAGGCTCCCTTGGGGTTGTGCTCGGGGAGGACGGTACGGGGCGGGGTCCCCGCTTGCAAGCACGGCTGCGTTCGCCCGACAAAATGCCGCTTGCGCATCCTCGCCAACTTGAGGCGGCCCGCTTTCGTAGAGGCGGATTAGGAGCACATGCGCCTATTCAAGCTGCGTATCAGCTAGCCATGAACGGCGACGAGGATAGCCATCGAAGCGATCGACAGCGAAATCGCCACGTTTCCCAGAAAGGCAGCGCGGCGGGGCTGTCGAAGCTCGCGAGCAGAATGAGTCGCTCGCCGGATGCCTACGTGGACCACATTCGAGCAAGCCCACCCATCTTTGGCGCCGGGATAGACGTATGGGGAGTCTCGTTCCCGAGACCAATGTCACACTTCAACCATGCTGGCCACACATGGCAATTGATTGGTACGGACCGTGCTAGTGGCCGGGAGTCAACCAGGGGCCTTCACATGTCTTTCTCCAAGCGAGCTTCGGAGGGCTTCACGCTCATCGAAATGATGATTGTCGTGACCATCATCGCCATTCTGGCGGCTATCGCCATCCCACAGTACAAGGACTACCTGGTGCGGACCCAGGCGTCCGAAGGACTCGTGGCCGCATCCGGCGCGAAAGCGGCGGTCTGGGAATATATGCACAACACCGGGCGATTCCCGCCTTCGAACGTCTCCGCGGGCCTCCCGGCGGACACATCGATTAGCGGCAAGTACGTATCTTCGGTAGCCCTGCAACAGACCGGCGTCATCCTGATCTCGTACCAGACAGCGGACGCGAGTGATGTTCTGAAGCCTGAAACCATGTCCCTGTCACCCATCGACAATTCGGGCAGCATTGGTTGGACCTGCAAATCGACGCTCGCCAACCGATATTTGCCAACCACGTGTCGCGCGAACTGACGAAAAGCGTCACATGCTGACCTAATGCGTCACTGTCGAATGTGTCGCAATTCCCTGAATCGGCAAAATATTCCAGTTGATCCACAAGCGTGACCCGATGCACAATCCCGGCACCGGCAAGTGTGAGGAAATATGCCGGTCGCGGGAGTCGTGGCATGGACAATGCAGGCTTTGCGGCGAGCTTCCTGGTCGTTCCTGACCAAAGGCAAGTGAGGGAGCGTCTGACCCCGGTTACGGGTGAGGTGCTAGGGCTCAGGGGGCGTCACTTAATTTCGGTTAGTCAACACCAACGAGGAAATTTCATGAAGAACGTCCAGAAGGGCTTCACCCTCATCGAACTGATGATCGTTGTCGCCATTATCGCGATCCTGGCTGCTATCGCCATCCCGCAGTACCAGAACTACATCATCCGCACCCAGGTGTCGGAAGGCATGAACCTCGCTGACGGCGCCAAGACCGCCGTGGCGGAGTTCTACAACAATAAGGGTCACTTCCCTGCCAGCAACGTGTCGGCTGGCCTCCCGTCGACTGCTGCTTCCAACTCCGGCAAGTATGTTTCGACGCTCGTGGTCACCTCGGGCCTCATTACGGCTACCTTCTCCGGCACCTCGCCGCAGGAAGCCAACTCGAAGATCAACAGCAAGGTCATCACCCTGTCGCCCACCGACAACGGTGGCTCAATCTCCTGGAACTGCAAATCCAAGGGCAACAGCAGCTACGTCCCTGATGCGTACCTTCCTACGGCTTGCCGCACCTAATAGCGCGGGCTAAAACTTCGCGCAATGGAAAAGGGCCGTTATGCGGCCCTTTTTCTTGGAATATACCTTTGCTCCCGAACGCATCGCCGAAACATCGTACCGGACTATCGTTGCTCGTAGCGACGGGTGCATTTCTGCTGGTGGCCTGCTACCTGCCAGGCCTCCATGGGAACTTTCTGTTCGACGATGCAGCGAACCTCCCGAGTCTGGGCGCTTATGGCCCTGTGGACAACGGAACTACATTCCTACGCTACATAACTTCGGGCCGGGCAGATCCTACCGGACGCCCGGTGTCGCTGCTTTCGTTCTTGATAGATGCGAGGGACTGGCCGGCTGATCCGTTCGCTTTTAAACGAACCAATCTGATCCTTCACGGCGTCAATGCCGTGCTCCTGGGCATCGTGCTCGCGTGGCTAGGGCGACTTCACGGACTCTCGCGTGCACGCGCCGACGTCGCGTCTGTCCTGGCTACTGCTACATGGGCACTCCACCCGTTCTTTGTGTCAACCGTGCTTTATGTCGTGCAGCGGGAAGCCATGCTGCCGGCGACGTTCACCCTGCTCGGCCTGCTGTGCTGGCTTCGAGCCCGCGAGTGCAGCCCAGCAAAGCCCGCCATCAGCCTGATATGGCTGATCATCGGGGTCGGCGGTTGCACAGTGCTCGCCGCCTTGTCCAAGGCAAATGGCCTGCTCCTGCCACTCATGGTTTTGGCTTGCGAGGCCACTCTCCCAGCCTCCGCACCGACGTTTCGTACACAGCTCCGGTGGACATTGTGCCCGCCTGCCGTTGCCATCGTCGCCTATGTAATCTGGACAGCCATCGCCGCGATCGGCCACGGCCCCATCCCGATTCGCGGGTGGTCCGTCTGGCAGAGGCTGATGACAGAGCCGTTCATTTTGCTCGACTACCTAGCACAACTATGGCTGATTAAGCCCACGGACAGCAGCCTTCTCCATGACGGCATCCAGCCGGCGGCATCGCTGTGGTCTCCCTGGTACACCCTTCCATCGATCATCGTCTGCAGCTCACTCATTGTCACAGGCTGGATGATCCGTCGCCGTAACCCCTTCCTCTCGCTGGCGATCCTCTTTTTCTTCGCCGGACACGTCATGGAATCGAGCTCCCTGGCGCTTGAGCTCTACTTCGATCACCGGAACTATCTGCCGGCCATGCCAATGTTCTGGGCCCTGGCCGTCGCTGTCACCGGCCTACGCTCGCGACTGCTTGCCGGACTGAGCGCGACATCGGCGATTCTCGCGATCTCGGCACTGACATTTTCGACCACAACAGTCTGGGGCCACCCCCTGGCTCAGGCGATCGAATGGGCGGAGAGGCATCCGGAATCCGCGCGCGCACAGGCTTATGCCGTGCAGATGGACATGGACTCGGGTCGAGCGGTCCAGGCACGCGAACGAATAGACGCTGCCAGCCGCCGGTTCGCTGGCGAACCTCAGATCGCATTGAACCTGATCGACATCCACTGCGCCACGGGCGGACTGGTAGCTGGCGATATCGAGTACACACGACGTACCTTCCGTGAAACGCAACGCGAACCGGGTTCTCTGCTGCTCAACTGGTTCGTTCGGGTCGTCGATGCCCGCGATCGCGCCGCCTGCGACGGCCTGTCGGACCAAGCACTTGGAGACATCCTCGACGGTGCCGCGGAGAACCCCCGAATCGCGGCCATTGCGGGCCGAAGACAGGATATCGACCATGCGCGGGGCCTTATCCTGCTGGCAGACCGGAATCCCGACGCCGCCCTGGCCTGGTTCAATCGCGCCCTTGCCGAGCAGCCGAACCCCGCCACAGCGCTTGAACAGGCTGCGCTGCTCGGATCAGCCGGGAAGCCCGCCCTGGGCCTCGCTCATCTGGGATACTTCTCGCATCTGCCGGCACCCGCCCGGCATGGGATTACTGACGGCATGCCCTGGCTCCACGATTACGTTCTGGAAAAACAGCATTATTGGGATGGCGAGATAGCCCATCTGGCCACAGCCCTCAGACATGACGCCGGTGCCCAGCAGTGACGCGCATCTCTCATGATTCCGTTCCGGGCTGGCTCGTATTCATCGTTCTGGCAATCGTGGCAACCGCCATATATGCGCTTGGGATTCACGGCGGGTTTCTTTTCGACGACTACCCCAACATCGTCGACAACCATGGCGTCCAACCCGCAGACGCCACGGTTAGATCACTGATTCGCAGCGCGCTTTCCTCGCCTTCGAGCGAGTTCAAACGGCCACTGGCTTCCCTTACATTTGCAGCAAACTTCTTGGCTTCCGGGTTGGACCCGGTTGCGATGAAGATTACGAACGTCGCCATTCACCTTGCGAATGGCGTACTGGCCTTTCTACTTTGCCGGATGATTCTCAAAGTCATCGGCGACGAGACCGCAGACGACCGTAATTCAGGGATCACGGCAGCCATAGTTGCCGGCTGCTGGCTACTGCTACCGATCAACCTGACCGCTGTTTTATACGTCGTGCAGCGCATGGAGAGCCTAGCCAACCTGTTCGTGCTGATAGGCCTCCTGGGGTACGTGCGATCACGCATACGCATGCAGCACTCGGCCAGCGCGACCGGGTTCTGGGCTGCGGCAACCTCTATCGTTTTCCCGACCATACTCGGTCTTCTGGCGAAAGAGACGGCGGTGATGCTTCCGCTTTACGCCTTGGTAATCGAGTTCATCGTGTTCCGCGGGCTAAGCCTACGACCATCATCAACGGGCGACGCGGTCGTCCGGGACAAGCGGATTATCGGAGCCTACGTCCTTGTACTTGCGCTGCCAATCGCGGCTGGCCTAGCCTGGATACTCCCAGGACTCCTTCGTCCGTCAGGATGGTCGACCCGAAACTTCACACTCGGCACTCGGCTACTGACCGAAGCGAGGGTCGTCATCGACTACGTCGCGTGGACTATCGTCCCGACACCCGGAGCCCTGTCGTTCTACCACGATGATTTTGCGATCTCGTCGGGGTTTTTTGCTCCATGGACCACTGCGGCCTCGATCCTAGCGCTCGGCGCCACTGTGGTTCTTGCATTCGCCACCCACAGAAAGGCTCCGACCGTCAGCTTGGGCTTGCTGCTCTATCTCGCATGCCATCTGCTAACGGCAACAATCCTGCCTCTCGAACTCGTCTACGAACACCGCAACTACTTTGCGAGCTTGGGGCTGATGCTCGCCGTCGTGCCGCTTCTTGCCCCATGGTCAGGTTACGGTAAATCGGCGGGCATCCTTGTTCGTCGCACCCTGCTAGCCGCACTCGTTGTTCAGTTCGCAGCGCAGCTCGCGATCCTTTCGCACGCGTGGAACAGTCCCCTTGACCTTGCGCAGGCATTGGCAGAACGCGCACCTAAGTCGCCCCGCGCACAGTACGAACTAGGGCGCACATACATCGTCCTGTCTCATTACGACGAGCAATCACCATTCACACCGCTGGCGTATGCCCCGCTAGAAAGGGGTGCAGCGCTGAAGGGATCGACCATCCTTCCCGAGCAGGCACTGATCTTTCTCAATTCTCGCCTTGGTCGACCGCTCAAGGATGCCTGGTGGGATTCGATCACAAGCAAGCTTCGCGAAAACAAGGTCGGAGTGCAGGATGAAAGCGCGCTTGGCGCCCTGAGCGACTGCATGCGACAGGGTCTTTGCCATCTGCCAGTAGGCCGAATGATGGACGCTTATCTCGCCGCCTTGTCTCACGAAAGTAAAAGCGCTCGCTTGCTTGCCATGTATTCTGATTTCGCGTGGAATCAGCTAAACGACCACGAGCTCTCCGTCCGGGTCGCGAGAGAGGTTGTCGAAGTGGACGGACGGGAGCCGGCATATCGCATCAGCCTTATCAACAAGCTCATCAATCTGAGCCGCTTCGACGAGGCACGCACGCAGCGCGACACACTGGTCACGATGAATGTTGGCGGCGCCTACGATGACGACATTGCCCGTATCGATACGGCGTTGGCAAAACCCTGATGCACCCGCGACTGGCTAACGGAGGCACAAGATTCGTTTCCGTCCATATCGAAGTTGCGGCCGCTAACGCGACCGTTGGGGCCTGACGATGTCGCGTAGGCATATTGCAACTAACGTAATTGCGCTTTACGCCGTTCAAGGCATGCAGTACGTCTTTCCGCTAATGGTCCTTCCGATCATTACGAGATCGATCGGGCCAGACCGATATGGCTTGCTTTCCTTCTGGCAAGCGCTGGCGGCACTCCTCAGCCTCGTCGTGGATTACGGCTTTAACTACACGTCGATACGAGCACTGAATCAGACCGATTCGGTCGAATGCAGATCGGCCATCTTCTGGTCGACCGCCTGGGCAAAGCTGGTACTCCTATTTCCTGCAAGCATCATCTTGGTCATCGCCTCCGTCTCAGTGCCAAACGAGGCCCCACCGTTTCTCGTTTTTGCTGCTTGGCTATCCGTGCTTGGCGCTGCCATTTCGCCTGCCTGGTTCTTCATCGCAACGCGTCAGAACGTCGCCGCCGCAGTGATAAGCGCCGGAGCTTCACTCGTTTCGCTACTAGCCATGTGGCTTTTCGTAAGTATCCCGTCCGACTTCAATCGGGCCGCCTTGATCCAGCTCGGCATGCCCTTGGTAGCAGCAATTGCGCTGTCCATGTACCGGTGGGCGAAGCTGAATGCCGGCACGCCGCGGTTCGACGCAAAGGACGTTGCCCTCCGTCTTCGCGAGGGCTTCCCTCTCTTCGTCATGACGCTTGGTGCCGGCGCCTATTCCTCGTTTAACCCGTTTCTCCTCGGTCTGGTCAGCACCTCGCCTCAGATCGCCGACTACGCGCTCGGTGAACGCCTCGTTCGTGCCGCAAAGAATACCGTTCAACCCATCCTCGTCGCGATGTACCCCTACGCTGCTGAGGGCGATAGAGGCTCCAACACTCTTCGTACCAATCTGCGTCGAGCCGGAGTCGCAACGCTCGCCTTGAGCGTCGTTGTATCCTTGGTATTGGCCGTTCTTTCCCCATTTGCAATCTGGGTGGTGAGCGGGACGGCGTTCGTCGGAGCGATCTCGACGACCCGAATCCTTTCCGCCAACGTCGCGGTGATTACGGCTGGCCATTTGATCGGCGTGCAATACTTAGTAGCCAGGGGTAGAGAACGGCTTGTCACTATCATTACCGTGGTGGCGGTTCCGATCCACGTAGTCACGTTCATGGTCGCCGGGCATCGCTTCGGCGCGGTCGGCGGGGCCATCGCTTACGTGGGAGTAGAGTGCCTGGTAACCATAGCCTTCGGCGTTGTAGCCATTAATTTGAGGAAAAGTAATTGAAGATTCCGTTTCTACAACGCTTCTACCGCGGTGTCGCCCGGCATACGGCGCATCATGTCGCCCAGAAGGATGCCTTCGATCTAAGGCATGTCCTGCAACGCAGGGCGGCCGAGGACAGCGCCGGTTATATCGAGACTCACGCAATGGGCGCCCGGTCGCTCGATGGGGCCGACGCCGTATTGACCGATTCCGTCGAGCGGGCACTTGGCGTCACTGGCTGCTTCTGCGAGTTTGGCGTATATCAAGGACGGACCCTCAAGCGAATCGCAGCCCTTGCGCCAGCGCGTGCTCTGCACGGTTTCGACTCCTTCGAAGGCCTTCCTGAGGACTGGCGCGATGGATTCAAGCAAGGCGCCTTCCAGACAGACGCACCCAAAATAGGTGCGCGCAACGTGCAACTGCATACCGGCTGGTTCGACGCGACCGTTCCACCCTTTTCGGCAAACCTGCCTGAACCGATCGCGTTCGCCCACATCGATTGCGATCTATATTCATCGACCAAGACGGTCCTTGACTCCATCACACAGCATCTCGTGATCGGCTCTGTATTGCTGTTTGATGAATACTTCAACTACCCGGGGTGGCGTCAGCACGAGCACCGTGCGTTACAGGAGACAGTCGGGCGCGGTGAACTTAGCGTGGAAACGATTTCCTACAATGCCCAAGGTGAGCAGCTGGCCGTGGTCGTCACGGGTGGCTCTAAGATTGCGACAACACATCAGCCATGAGTCGTACGAAGCTCACTTCGAAGCTGCGACGCAGCGTTGCGACGTACGGCTTGGCCGGGTCGCTATCGCGCGCCGCACGCGAATTCATCGAAGCGATGGCAAAATTCCTGCGCGATTGGCGCGATCACCACGGCACCTATCGCCTCGAAGGCGAGCCCAAGGGACTGGACGTCGGCGTTGTCGTCCTCGCGGGCTATAAGCCATCGCTCTGGCCGTTAACGCTGGCTCGTATCCGCAAGTTCGTACCATCGTGCGCAGAGGTCTGCGTTACGACTGCTGGCAAGCGCGTTCCCGAGCTCGCCGAACTGTGTAAGGCCAACGGATGGACGTACTTGACGACGTCGGCCAACAAGACCGGCCTCGCGCTAAACAAAGTCATCGATACTCATCCATCTGCCACCCGCTGGTTCAAACTGGATGAAGATGTTTTTGTCGCCGCGGGATTCTTTGATGGCCTCATGCAGGGCTACGAAGCAATTGTAAACCAGGGTTCTTACCGGCCTGGATTTTGTGCACCTATGCTCAACGTCAACGGAATTTCCTATGCAGGCTTCCTTGAACGCATAGACGCCGCGGATGACTACAAGGCGATCTTCGGAGACCTGCGGCAGGCATGTGATGGGATACCCGCGCACTACGATCCGAGAGCCGCAGAATGGCTATGGCGCCGGACCTTGCCGCTGGATGAAGTCGCTGCGCGAATGACTTCCGGCATCGCTGAACCTCTCGCGCACGCAAGACTTATCGGCACCCGTTTCAGCATCGGTGCAATACTTTTCGAACGTGAGTTCTGGAAGGCATTCGGCGGGTTCACGTCGACCTGGCGACAAGGAATCCTCGGCGTCGATGAAACGGGGATCTGCACTGCCTGCATGCTCGCATCCAGGCCTATGTACTACATGACGAATATCCTCGCCGGACACTTCTCTTTCTACCCGCAAGAGCGCGCCATGATGGATCTCCTCCCTGAATTCGCGAAGATAGATCCCGCTAGCTTCGGGACCGAAGCAGGTCGACATTCATGAGTGCTTGCGCCGTGATCGTGACATTCAACCGGTCCGTCCTTCTCGAGCGATGCGTGGCGGCCATGCTCGCACAGACAATCGCACCGGATCGCATCCTTGTCATCGACAACGCGTCCACTGATGACACCCAGTCACGCATGACAGAACGTTCGGCGAACGCGCCTCACCTCGAGTACCACCGCCTCGAAACGAACACGGGCGGCGCCGGTGGGTTCTCCGAGGGCATCCGCCTAGCTACTGAAGCCGGCTACGACTGGGCGTGGGTTATGGACGACGATGCTGAACCGCACCCAGATGCACTTGAGATACTGATAAGGCATGCCCATGATCCTTCCCAGATCTACGGCTCGGTCGCAGTCCGCGGAAATGAAACCTCCTGGATACTCACCGTTGTCGATGAAGAGCCGCCTCGGGACATCTACTATACGAATGACCTTCGCGATATAGCACCGGTCAGATTCCTGCCTTTCCTGGGATTGTTGATCCATCGCGATCTTGTCTCTCGGATCGGCCTTCCCGACTCAGGCTATTTCATCGCTGCCGACGACGTCGAATACTGCATGAGAGCGCAGCGAGCCGGCGCAAGCGTACTTGCCATAGGCGGGAGCAGAATCGAACATCCGCGTGCCGAGATCTACCACGCGTGGGCACCTGGGCGGCGTCTCGCATGTCTTCGACTCGCACCTTGGAAGCGTTACTACGACACGCGCAACCGACTTTTGATCGCCCGGGAATACTACGGAAGCCGACTCTACACTGAGACGGTGCCGGGCACCCTGATGCGTTGGTTTGCATGCATGGTTCACGAAAAACAGCGTTTGCGGCAGACTTGGGCATTCCTCGCGGGCACTTGGGACGGACTTCGTGGACGCAAGGGACTTCGCCATACCCTTTGGAATATCAACCCGTGAGCCGGAAAAGACCATCCATGAAATTCCTGATCGCGGGCGCTGGCTTTGCTGGGTCCGTTGTTGCACGTGAGCTGGCCGATGCCGGCCATATTGTTCACGTCATAGATCGCCGTTCGCACGTGGCGGGAAACGCATACGATGAGTACGACGAGAACGGCGTACTCATCCACAGGTACGGACCACATATCTTTCATACCAACGGTGCGCGCATTGCGGAATACTTATCGCGTTTCACTGACTGGCGACCGTACGAACATCGTGTACTCGGAGTCGTTGACGGCGTGAGCTACCCCTTCCCGATCAATCGCGATACCCTCAACAAACTCTACGGCTTAGAGCTGGACGAAGCTGGCGCGGCCGCGTTCTTCGAGCGAGTCCGGGAGCCACGCGAGCCCGTGTCGACAAGCGAAGACGTCGTCCTGAACAGCGTCGGGCGTGACCTGTACGAAAAGTTCTTCCTGAACTACACGCGCAAGCAGTGGGGAATGGATCCGTCAGAACTGAAGGCAGGTGTCGCAGCGCGCATTCCCTTTCGTACAAATAGCGACGACCGATACTTCACCGACACCTTCCAGGCCATGCCTGCCGAAGGATACACACGCATGTTCCAACGCATGCTCGACCACCCATCCATCTCCGTAGAACTGGGCGTGGAGTTTGCCGAGGTCAGAGAGTGCGTCACGGTTGACCATGTAATCTATACCGGTCCGATCGACGCCTATTTCGACTTCCGTTTTGGCCGTCTTCCTTATCGGTCACTTCGGTTCGAGCATGAATTTCTTCCTGGCGTCACGAAATTTCAGTCGGTCGGCACGGTCAATTATCCCAATGACCACGCGTATACGCGCATCACGGAGTTCAAGCACCTGACAGGCCAGCAGCACGAGGGGACGTCGATCGTTCGCGAGTATCCGGAGGCCGAGGGCGACCCGTACTACCCGGTGCCAAGCGCCGAGAATGAGGCTCTGTTTAAAAGGTACGAGACGCTTGCAAAAGACGAACCGGGCGTGTCCTTTGTTGGCCGCCTGGCTCAGTATCGCTACTACAACATGGATCAGGTCGTAGGGGCTGCGCTTGCGGCTGCCCGGCAGTGGATCGACTGATTCATGCGTATAGCCTTTCTTTGCAAACGCCGCTATATGGGCAAGGACGTCATCAACGACCGCTATGCCCGGCTGTATGAGTTCCCCAGGCAGCTAGCGGAAATAGGGCACGACGTGTTGGTTGCGTGCGTTGGATATCAAGGTCAGGAAGACGGCTCCTGGGAACACAAAACCAAACGTGGCCGCCTGCGCTTTGTCGCGAAAGGTATTCGTGCACCCTGGGTCCCCGCTATGGTCGCCTATCCTGCGCAGATGCTGGCGAGGCTCAGGGAGTTCAGTCCTGACATCGTCATTGGCGCTTCCGATATCCCGAACATCGTGATGGCAGCTTGGGCCGCCAAGAAGTTGAAGCGTCCTCTCGCCGTCGACCTCTACGACAACTTCGAGGCATTCGGCCAAGCGAAACTTCCGGGAATGGTCCGCGCACTGAGGCGCGCCACGAACAAGGCAGCCATCGTCACGACGACGAGCGAGGCGCTCGCCCGATACGTCCGTGAAACGTATGACGTCGCAGGCGAAGTGGTCGCCATGCCGAGTACGGTGGACGCTCGGGTGTTCCGCCCTCGCGACAAGGCGGAGTCGCGCCGGGAGCTTAATCTGCCGGATGATGCGCTCCTCATCGGCACGGCCGGAGGGCTTCATCGCGCCAAGGGGATCGGCGAACTCTATGCGGCATGGAACCTACTGAAAGCCGACGTACGCATCCATCTCGTTCTTGCCGGCCCCCTAGACGGAAGCATTCAGATTCCGCAAGATCCGCGCGTTCACTACTTGGGCGAGCTGCCTCACGAGAGGATCGCGACCCTGTTCTCCGCCCTGGATGTTGCGACGGTGTGCGTGCTGGACACACCGTTCGGTCGCTACTGCTTTCCCCAGAAGGCGTACGAAATTCTCGCGACCGGCACCGCCGTCGTTGCCTCAGATCTGGGCGCGATGCGCGACGTACTTGCGGACTACCCTACGCTGCGATACCGACCCGGAGATGCGTCCTCACTGGCGGACCGTATCCGCCGCCAGCTGGCCGCTCCGGTGCGGGCCCGAGTCCCGATTATGGATTGGGCCGAACTCGTCACCATAATCGAACCGCACCTTCGCAAGGCGGCGCGCTAGGCACGCGTCCCCCAAGCGACAAGGCCGTCGCCAAGGTCGAATCGGTAGAACAGGCGCTGTATCCAGGTAAAAGGCACGAATGCATTCCCACTTGCAACCTTCAACACCTTGTTGATTACCGCTGGTTTGGCCTGTGCGCTACGAATGCTTCGTTCGGCCGCTGACAAACCATCGAAGCCTTCCTGCGTGACCCCGATCAGGCGATTGGAAACACGCCGCGTCAGTTCGGTTAATGGCCACCCATAGTTCACCATCTGGATATCGGTAAAACCTGCGGCACCGAGAACCTGGTGCAGGTTAGCTCGCTCATAGCGCCTAACGTGTCCCACCATGGCATCCGAAGCACCGAACTTGCGCTGATGGGCAGGGACCGAAACGAGAATACGACCGTTCGGACGTAATTTCCTCGCCCAGCTTGAAAGCATATCGACATCGTTCTCGATGTGCTCAAGAACCTCGAATGCTAGCAAGTAATCAAACGTACCATCGGCCAGCTGATCGATATCGTCGACCACCTTCATACGTGAGGGAGAATCTTGGAATCGATCCCGCATCAACGAGCGGCTCGATTCGCCCAGGTCGTGACTGACTCCGGTGAAGCCGCGCGCGAGGAAAAGCGATGACATGTGCCCGGTTCCTGCGCCGGCCTCAAAGAACCGGCCAACAGGCCAGCTCCTGGTGACATCCGCGATACAGGCCTCGCGCAAGACGAGCTTTGGCTGTTTCCCCGACATCATTTTACCTCAATAGCGGCGCTGTTTGTGCCAACGGGCGGCAGTCCTTACGATGGTGTCCAGGTCGCTCATGCCGGGGGTCCAACCGAGCTCGCGAGACGCGAGTGCATGACTGGCGACGAGACGACCCGGATCACCCTCGCGTCGCGCCTCGACATCGTAAGGCACAGCGCGTCCGGTGACGCGTTCGACAGCCTCGATGACCTCTTTGACAGAGTATCCAAATCCACTGCCCAAGTTGAAGCGGAATGCACCGTCGTTTCGTTGCAAGTAGTCGCACGCCAGCAAATGAGCCGAAACCAGATCGTTCACGTGCACAAAGTCACGGACGCAGGTTCCGTCCGGCGTTGAATAATCGGTGCCAAACACCCGCAGGCGTGTCTCGCCCGAAGCAGCGCGAAGCACGTTCGGTATCAGGTGTGTCTCTGGTTGATGCGACTCCCCGATGTCGCCTTCGGCGTCCGCCCCTGCCGCGTTGAAGTACCTAAGCGAAACCGACCGAAGCCCATACGCCCGCCACGCTTCCGCGAGCATCGCCTCGACTATCATCTTCGTGGTGCCATAAGGATTGATAGGACGGAGATCATGCGACTCATCAAGAAACGCAGATGCGGGTGTGCCGTAAACGGCGGCAGTGGACGAGAAGACCAGCCTCTTGACAGCATGCCGCTGAAGAGCTTCGAGCAGGCATAGCGTCCCGGTGACGTTGTTTCGGTGATAACGGAGCGGATCCAAAACGGACTCGCCTACGAGCGAGAGCGCAGCAAAATGGAAGACCACATCGGGGCGAAATTCCTTTACTACGGCATCCAGCTGGGCGCCATCCAGCAGACTCAATTGCTTGAGCGGCTCGTTGCCGACCGCCTCGCGATGTCCTGTGGACAGATCGTCGACCACTAGAATGTCGTGCCCCGCACGACTCAGCCCCCGCACCATGTGCGAGCCAATATATCCTGCACCGCCACAAACCATGGCCCTCATTGGCGACGACCCTCGATGCAGGTGGCAAGCAAACTGCCGTACCGTTCCGCGACGACGCTCCATTCAATGCGGGCGAGTGCACGCGATCTCACTCGCTCGGCATCATCGCGAGCGGCGACAGGATCGGACAGCCGAGCAAGAACCGCGTCTGCGAGCGCGGCGGTATCCCGCGGGTTTACGCGAAAGGGCGAGGATGCTCCGATCAAGTCGTCCAGACCGGGAACATCGCCGACGACGAACGGGCAACCTGTAGCTACCGCTTCCATCAAAGCCACCGGCAATCCTTCCTGGTCACCGGAGGGATCGCGTACGAAAGGGGCAATGAACACAGCGGCATTGCGGTAATACGAAGGCAGATCCGTCGGCGGGACAGCCCCGACGAAAAGCACGCGATCCGAAACCTGTAGCTTCTTCGACAACGCCTCAAGAGCGAGTCGCTCCGGCCCAAAGCCGACGATATGCAACGTAACGTCCGGACGGCTCGAGAGTATTGCCGGTAGTGCCTCAATCAGGTGATTCAATCCCTTCTTTGCCACGAGGCGGCCAACGAACAAGAGTTCTGTCGAGGATCGAATCGAGTTATCCGGAGCAAACCTGACCGTCATATCGACACCCATGGGAATCGTCTGCAGGCTTTCAACGGGTAACGCGACTCGGCGCACCTCGTCGGCCATGGCTTCGCTGACCACGGTCATCGCTGCCGCGCGAGCAGCGACCCATCGTTTCAAACCCACGAGCGCAGGCTGGCGGAATCCAAACAGATCCCCCCCGTGCGAAGTGACTACGTATGGCAAGTCCTTGTTGGAGAGAATGCGGGCGACGACGCCAGGGGAAATCAACCAGTGCGCGTGGATAATCGACACACCGTTCCGCGCGATAGCGCGCCTTGCAGCAAGCCATTGGCCGAGAATGAATCCGGGCACGAGTAGCCACTTCCACGGCGCTCGGCGCAGGTTCGACGCAATCCCGCCGTCGTTTACAAGGGTCTGAAGTGAGCGCGGCGCATAGCGATACCGGGTCACGCTTACCCCATCCAAAACGTCCGAATGATCGGCCCCCGGGGCATCCGGCGTCACGACGATAACATCGTAGCGATCGACGAGGCGTCGGCAAAGCTCATGGACAAAGCCAGGCTCGTGATCGTTGGCCCACCGTGGATACGTCGTGGCAAGCACTAGGATTGTGGGCTTAGAGGCGGTTTCGCCTGTTCTCGTCGATGGCATATCTCAATCGGTATGTCGATAGGTCAAGGCCGTGATCTGCTCCGAAATGAGGCCGATCAAGAACACGATAACGGCAGCACTCCACATCAACGTGCTCCCGTTAGTCAGCCGCCCATAGCTGAAGAAGGTGTACGCGTAGTTCGCGAAGCCCAACAAGAAGAAGACAAAGCTCACCGGAACGAACAGCTTCAATGGCGAGTAAAGCGTGGCGATCTTAAAGATGATCAGGAGAAAGCGAATCCCGTCCTTAAATGGCTTGATGTGGCTCTTGCCAACACGCTGCGCCGCTTTGATCGGCTCGTACGCAACGCCATAGGCACTGCGGAAGAATGCCATCGTGCTCGTTGTAGGGTAGGAAAAACCGTTGGGCAGCAGATGGATGAACTCGCGAAAGCGTTCGGCGCGGGCGGCGCGAAAGCCGGAGGTCAGATCGGCAACGGCATGCCCCGTCATCCGACTGGCCAGCCAGTTGTATAGGGTATTGGCCAATCCACGCCCGACCCCGGCCTGGCTTTCCCAGTCCCGCGCACCGACGACCATGTCGAACCCCTGATCAAGGCGTGCGATCAGCCTGGCCACGTCAGCCGGCTCGTGTTGCCCATCGCCGTCCATGAAGACCAGGATCTCGCCATTGGCCGCTCGTGCGCCACGCTTGATCGCGGCCCCGTTGCCCATGGAATAGGGCGAGGAAAGGCAAATGACCCCGCACGCGGCGCATACGTCACGAGTGTCGTCGGTTGATCCGTCGTCCACGACAATGACCTCGGCTCCCGGCTGGGCAGCGGTCAGGCGGGGCAAAAGGTCTCGCAGTGCGGCCGCCTCGTTCTTGGCGGGCAGGATAATGCTGATACGGCTCAAGATGTGTCCCCGATGGTCGTTGAATCATAAGGGATATCCCCCGCCGGAAACGAGACGCCGACGGCGGAGTTCACAGATCGATGACATGAACTCCTTCACGCGTCGACGCGTGACCAAACCCACAATCTAGAGTAGATTCAGGCGCGTATCTCGGGGAAACGGGACCCAACATGGCTTCACAAATGCAGGCGCCGATGCTGGCGGGTCTGACGGGTATGGCGCGTCGGTTGGTCACCGAGGGCGTCCTGCCCGAGGCGGACGTGCGCAAGGCGGTCCAGGATGCGGCGGAGAAGCGGGTTTCGCTGTCTGCCTGGCTCGTGGACCACAACCTCGTCGACAGCGCCAGGCTGTCCCAGGTCGCGTCATCCGAGTTCGGCATGCCCCTGATGGACATCGGAAACATGGTCTCGGCCAGCATGCCGCTGGATCTGGTCACCGAGGCCCTGATCACCAAACACCAGGCCCTGCCCCTGTTCAAGCGCGGCAAGCGCCTCTTCGTCGGCATCGCCGACCCCATGCAGTCGCACGCGCTGGACGAGATCAAGTTCCATTCGAACCACATGGTCGAGCCGGTCCTGGTCGAGCGCAGCCAACTGAAGCGCATCATCGATACCGCCCTCGCTTCGATGAATGCCCAGGTAGCTGGCTATGAGGATGGCTCACTCGATGAGCTGTCCCTGGAAGGCAGCGACGGCGACGACGAGCCGACAACCGGCATCGACGCCACGGCCGGCGACGACGCCCCGATCGTCAAGTTCGTCAACAAGATCCTGGTGGACGCGATCAAGCGCGGCGCCTCGGATATCCACTTCGAGCCGTTCGAAACGGTCTACCGCGTGCGCCTGCGCATGGACGGCATCCTGCGTATCGTCGCCACCGCGCCGATCAAGCTGGGTAACCGCTTCGCCTCTCGCCTGAAGGTGATGAGCGGCCTGGACATCGCCGAACGCCGCGTCCCGCAGGACGGCCGCATCAAGCTCAACCTGACCAAGACCCGCGCCATCGACTTTCGCGTCAGCACGCTGCCGACCCTGTTCGGCGAGAAGATCGTGCTGCGTATCCTCGACGGCTCCTCGGCCAAGCTGGGCATCGACAAGCTCGGCTACGAGGAGGTCCAGAAGAACCTCTACCTCGACGCCATCGAAAAACCTTACGGCATGGTCCTGGTTACCGGCCCCACCGGCTCGGGTAAGACAGTGTCGCTGTACACGGCGCTGAACATTCTCAACACCGAGGGGCGCAATATCTCCACGGTGGAAGACCCGGTCGAAATCCGCGTCGAGGGCATCAACCAAGTCCAGCAGAACGTGAAGCGCGGCATGACCTTCGCCGCCGCCCTGCGCTCGTTCCTGCGCCAGGATCCGGACGTGATCATGGTCGGCGAAATCCGCGACCTCGAGACGGCAGAGATCGCGGTGAAGGCCGCTCAGACCGGCCATATGGTCCTGTCCACCCTGCATACCAACGACGCGCCGCAGACCATCGCCCGCCTGATGAACATGGGTATCGCGCCGTACAACATCATCTCGTCGGTGACCCTGATCATCGCCCAGCGCCTGGCCCGTCGCCTGCATGACTGCAAGCGGCCCATCGAGCTGCCGGCAAAGGCCTTGCTGGCCGAGGGTTTTACCCAGGAAGAAATCGACGCCGGTTTCACGGTGTACGAGGCTGTAGGCTGCGACAGCTGCAACGAGGGCTACAAGGGCCGCGTCGGCATCTACCAGGTGATGCCCCTGGTCGAGGACATCCAGAAGATCATTCTCGAAGGTGGCAACGCCATGCAGATCGGCGAGGTGGCCCGTAAGAATGGCATCAATGACCTGCGTGCGTCGGCCCTGCTGAAGGTGCGCAACGGCATGACCAGCCTTGCCGAGATCAACCGCGTCACCAAGGACTGACGGCGATCCGAGCCCTACGGCGCACTGAAGATGTGCGCCAGATGGCAGAATCGTCGGCGACTAAAGCTTCACACTAGAATAAGAACAGGGGCCGACCGATAGGGGGCGGTCCCCTGAAGCATCAATCCGGGGGAACACCGCGTCATGGCCACTGCCACCGCCACCAAGAATGCGCGCGCCATAGGCGCCGCTCGCGCCGAAACAAGCAAGCTTATTCCATACGACTGGACTGCCCTGGACAAGCGCGGCAAGCGCATGAAGGGCGACATGCAGGCTAAGAACGCTGCAATGGTCAAGGCCGAGCTGCGCCGGCAGGGCATGAACCCCCAGACGGTGCGCGAGAAATCCAAGCCGCTGTTCGGCAGCACCGGCAAGAAGGTCAAACCCCGCGACGTCGCGATTTTCAGCCGCCAGATCGCCGCCATGATGGCCGCAGGCGTCCCCATGGTGCAGGCCTTCGAGATCATCGCGAACGGCCAGAAGAACGCCCGTTTCAAGAACATGCTTGTCGAGATTCGTCAGAGCATCGAAGGTGGTTCCTCACTGCATGAAGCCTTGGGCCTCTACCCCGTCGAGTTCGACGAGCTCTATCGCAACCTGGTTCACGCCGGCGAATCCGCGGGCGTGCTCGACACAGTGCTGGACACCGTGGCGACATACAAAGAGCGGATGGAGACCATCAAGTCCAAGATCAAGAAGGCCTTGTTCTATCCGATCATGGTAATGGTCGTCGCTTTTCTGGTGACGATGATCCTACTGCTCTTCGTAGTGCCTGTATTCCAGCAAACTTTTGCCGAGGCCAAGGTGGAGTTGCCGGCACCCACGCAAATGATCGTCAGCGCATCTGCGTTTATGCAGTCGTACTGGTGGGTGGTTATCGGCAGCATCGTCGGCTCGATTTTCGCCATAATCTTTTTCAAGAAGCGTTCGCTGAAGTTCGCGCACTTCCTCGACCGGGTATCCCTGAAGATCCCGGTCCTAGGTGACATCCTGAACAAGTCGGCCATCGCCCGCTTCGCGCGTACACTTGGTGTGACCTTCCACGCTGGCGTGCCATTGGTCGAGGCGCTGGAGGCTGTGTCTGGAGCCACCGGCAGCGTCGTCTACGGCGACGCCGTGAGACAGATGCGCGACGACATCGCCGTCGGCCATCAGCTCCAGTTGGCCATGCGCCAGACCAACCTGTTCCCGAACATGGTCGTCCAGATGACCGCCATCGGCGAAGAAGCCGGATCGCTCGATCACATGCTATTCAAGGTGGCGGAGTTCTACGAGGAAGAAGTTGAAACCGCCGTTGACACGCTTGCCAGCCTGCTCGAACCGATCATGATGGTGGTGCTCGGTGTCCTTGTCGGTGGCATGGTTATCGCCCTTTACCTGCCCATCTTCAAGCTGGCAGGGACGATCTGACCCTCGCACGCCCGCGCCATGCACAATAGGAACCCTCCGCCCTCACCGGCGGAGGGTTTTTTTCTTGGATCACGGATTGCCCATGCTCGAATTGCCCCTCGCCCTCTGGATCGGTATCGCCGGCGTCTTCGGCCTGTTGGTCGGCAGCTTCCTCAACGTGGTGATCCTGCGGGTGCCCGAGCGCATGCAGGCGGACTGGCGCAAGCAGGCGCGCGAGGTGCTCGAGATCGAGGCATCCGATGAGCCGCGGCCGCCTGGCATCGTGGTCGAAGGGTCGCATTGCCCCAACTGCAAGCACGCGCTCGCCGTCCGCGACAACATTCCACTGTTCGGCTGGCTGATGCTGCGCGGCCGGTGCCGCTATTGCCGTGAGCCCATCTCGGCGCAGTACCCGCTGGTGGAGCTGCTCACCGGCCTTGCCAGTGCCGCGGTGATATGGCGCTTCGGCCCGACCATCGGGGCCCTCGCCGGCCTGGTCATCACGTACTTCCTGATCGCCCTCTCGGGCATCGATGCCCGCACCCAGTTCCTGCCGGACGAACTCAACTACCCCCTGCTCTGGATCGGCCTGGGTCTCGCCCTGGTCCCGGGCTGGCAGGCCCTGCCCGTTACGCCCTCGGCCGCCATCCTCGGCGCCCTGATCGGTTACCTCAGCCTGTGGAGCGTCTACTGGCTGTTCAAACTGCTCACCGGCAAGGAAGGCATGGGTCACGGCGACTTCAAGCTGCTGGCGGCGCTCGGCGCCTGGCTGGGGCCCGTGGCCCTGCTGCCGATCATCATGCTGTCCTCGCTGATCGGGGCGCTGGTTGGCGGCGCCCTGATGCTGTTCCGCAAGCACCAGCGCGACGTGCCGATTCCGTTCGGGCCGTACATCGCGGCGGCCGGCTGGGTCTGGCTGCTGTTCGGCGACTCGCTGCTCGCCAGCTACATGCACCTGGCCGGCATGCGATGAGCGCTTTCGTCGTCGCGCTGACCGGTGGCGTCGCGTCGGGCAAGAGCTCGGTGGAGCGCTGTTTCGAGGCCCTGGGCGTGCATGCCTACGATGCGGACGTGGCGGCGCGGGCGGTAGTCGGACCGGGCTCCGAGGCGCTTGCGGAGATCGTTCGGGCGTTCGGCACCGACGCCCTGGACGGCAAAGGCCGCCTGGACCGGGCGGCAATGCGCAAGCGCGTCTTCGACAACCTGCTCGCACGGACGACACTGGAAGGCATCCTTCACCCACGCATCCGAACCTGGCTGCACGAGGCGGTCGACGCCGACAACGGCCCCTACTGCATCCTGTCGATTCCGTTGCTGGTGGAGAACCTCGCCAACTACGAATGGGTCGACCGGGTGCTGGTGGTCGATGTGCCGGAGGCCGTGCAGATCGAGCGGTTGACCCGACGCGATGGCGTGGATGAAGCGCTGGCGCGGAAGATGATCGCGGCGCAGGCCTCGCGGGAAAGGCGCCTGGCGATCGCGGACGATGTGATCGTCAACGAAGGCTCGGAGGCCGAACTGACCGCCAAAGTAGCCGAGATGCACCAGAGGTACCTCGAACTCGCCACTCGGTAGGAACGGTGTTTTGTGTGGGAGCCGCTTCAGCGGCGATAGCCACTTTACCCCAAGCACCCATCGCCGCTGAAGCGGCTCCCACAGGAGGAGCATCCCCGTGGGGGCGGCGGGATTACACCGTCGAAGCGGCGGCGATGCGCTCGGCAACGAAGGCTTCGGCCAGCATCGGGCGGCCGATGTGATAGCCCTGTACGAGGTCGCAGTCCATCTCGACCAGCCGGCGCAGGGTCTCTTCGTTCTCGACACCTTCGGCCACGGCCTCGAGCCCAAGGCGGTGGGCGACGTCGACCATGGCCTGGACGAGCAGTTCGGTGCGGCGGTCGCCGATCATCGCGTCGACGAAGCTGCGATCGATCTTCAGCTCGGTGGCCGGGAAGTGACGCAGGTAGGCGAACGAGGCGTAACCCGTACCGAAGTCGTCGATGGCCACGCGCACGCCATGGTCGCGCAGGCGACGCAGCACGCGCACGCTCATGTCGAGGTCGGTGAGCAACGCGGTCTCGGTGATCTCGATGATCGCGGACTCCGGCGGCACGCCCCAGATCTCCAGCGCACCGAGCATCTGCTCCGCGAAGCCCTGTTCGATGAAAACCCGGGGCGATAGGTTGATCGCCACGTCGAGTGGGCAGCCGCCGCGATGCAGGGCGGCCGTGTGACGTAGCGAGGCGTTGAGGCTCCAGCGCGTCAGCGGCAGGATGAGGTCGCTGCGCTCGGCGAAGGGCACGAAGTCGGCCGGGGCCACTTCCACGCCCGAACGGGTGTTCCACCGCGCCAGCGATTCGACCCGGACCACTTCGCCGGTGCGCAGGTCGCACAAGGGCTGGAAGGCGACATGCAGGCGATTGGCGTCGATATCCTGGCGCAGTTCGCCGTAGAGGATTTCGATCGGCGTGACGTCCTGCTGGTACACCGCGAAGGGCTCGCCGATGCGCAGCGCCTCGTCGTGCGCGAGCTCGGAGCGACGGTAGAGCAGCTCCGCCTTGGTGCCGTGCTCGGAGTAGAGCGTCACACCGATGATGGCGCGGCCATGCCAGGGACGTTCGCCGCGCAACAGCGGGGCGTCGAAGGCACCGCAGATACGCGTGGAGGCGAGCAGCGCGTGCGTGCGATTGCGGATGGCCGGCAGCACCGCGACGAAGGTGTCGTCGCCGGCGACGAAGATCTTGTCCACATGGCGCACGGCGTCGACGATGCGCTCGCGTGCGGCCAGCATGATCTCGCTGCCGAAATCGAAGCCGAAGCGCAGCTGGGCCTCGCGCATGCCTTGCAGGCGGATGACCAGCACCGCGCACAGGCCCTCGGCGTTGGCATGACGATCCAGGATGCCCTGGACCGCCGGGAGGATATGCGACCGCTCGCTGGTCATGGCAGGAAATACTCCCTCGGGTCGATACCAAAACTGCCGGCAGCCAATGTGCGCAGGATCTCTCGTCGTACGCCATCGGTCTGGCGCATCAGATCCACGATAAGGAATTCATCGAGGTGGGTCTTGTCCGTGCCGGTAAGAATCGCCACGCGCGGCTGCAGGCGGCGCGCCTGGTTCTGCACCATGACGATGGCGACCTCGCCGGTGTTGAGTTCGACCAGCGAACCGGTCGGGTACACGCCCAGGCAGGCCTGGAATTGTTCCACCAACTCGCCCTGGAATTCACGGTCGCGACCGGCATAGATCTGCCGGATCGCGAGATGCTGGGAGACCGCCGGGCGGTAAGGCCGCGGCGTGGACATCGCATGGTAGGTGTCGATGATCGCGGCCATACGTCCGGCCAACGGGATGGCCGTGCCGGCCAGGCCCTGCGGGTAGCCGCTGCCGTCGAAGCGCTCGTGATGGGTCAGCACCATGTCACGGACCTCCTCGTCGACGACGCCGGAATGGTCGAGGATCGCCACGCCTTCGTTCACATGCTGGCGGGCGAGCCCCCACTCGGCGTCGTTGAGCGGGCCGCCCCGCTCGAGCAACTCCTCGGGCAGCTGCGACTTGCCCACGTCCATCAGCAGGCCGCCCGCCGCGAGGCTGACGATGGCGTCGCCGGTGAAGCCCATGTGCCGCCCGAAAGCGGCCGCCAGCGTGCTGCAGCCGACGGCATGCTGGTAGGTGTAGCTGTCGCGCTGACGCAGGCTCTGCATCCAGAAGAAGGCGTCGCCGCTGCGCAGCACGCTTTCCACCATGGGCCGTACGGCGGTCTCCACGGCGTCCGGATCGATCGGGAGGCCCGCCTGGAGGTCATGGACGATCTTCTCGGCGAAGCCGGCCACGGTGTCGAATGCCTCACGGGCGCGCGGCATCTCATCGTCGAAGGAGACGGTGTCGTTGTAGCTGTGCCGGGTGACCAGTCGCGTGTTCAGGACCGGACGCGGCATGGGCGCGCGCGTGGGCGCCACAGCGGAGACACGTGCAGGGGTGACGCGACGGTGCAGGTCGACGAAAACGTACTTGCAAAACCGCCGCAAGGACTCGATGTCCTCACGAGAGGTGATCGGCACCCCCTGCAACGGAAAGGGCGTGTCCGACCAATCACAATCGAGACGGCTGACATACATGCCGATCTCCAGATCGGTCACGAAGACGCGTCTCTCCACCAGGTCGTACGCCACGTTTCCCCTGCCTCCCTTTGGATCGATTTACGCTCGTCTGATCGTTATCGGCCGCGAGCCTGCTAACTGTAACGGGGACGGGTGTCAGATTCCTGCGAAGAACCCGGTCTTGTCAGGCAGGCCCCCTCCATCGGAGATCCGCATGAACCGCCGTTCCCTGCTCGTCCCGCTCCTGATCGCCCTTACGGCCTGCTCCGCGGCCTCCGCGCGCGACGAGGGGGTTCGCCTGCCCGCCCCCACCGTCGACGCGGCCACGCTGCCGGGTGAGGCGACCGCCGTCTTCGCCGGCGGCTGCTTCTGGGGCGTCGAGGGCGTTTTCCAGCACGTTCGCGGCGTGAAGAGCGTCCGCAATGGCTATGCCGGCGGCGACGCCGCCCACGCGAACTACGACGACGTGAGCGAGGGCGACACCGGCCACGCCGAGTCGGTGCGCGTGGTCTACGACCCGACCCAGGTCACCTATGGCCAGCTGTTGCAGGTGTTCTTCTCCGTGGCGCAGGACCCGACCCTGTTGAATCGCCAAGGGCCGGACTCGGGTACGCAGTACCGCTCGGCCGTGTTCTACGCCACGCCGGAGCAGAAAAGGGTGGCCGAGGCTTATGTGGCCCAGTTGACCGCGGCACACGCGTTCCCGGCGCCGATCGTGACCCAGGTGACGCCGCTGAAGGCCTTCTATCCGGCCGAGGACTATCACCAGGACTACATGCGGCTGAATCCGGAAGCGATGTACATCGCAGTGAACGACCGCCCGAAGGTGCTGGCGCTGGAGCGGATTTACCCGGAGCGGTATACCGCTGCCTGGGCTAATGGGAGGTGAGGCAAGCACCCGATCGCCGATGAATCGGCTCCCACATGAAGCTCGGCTCCCACATGAAGCGATGCCTCGCTCTGTGTGGGAGCACCCGATCGCCGATGAATCGGCTCCCACATGAAGCGGTGCCTCGCTCTGTGTGGGAGCCGATTTATCGGCGATGCTCTTGGCTCTTGGCTCTTGGCTCTTGGCTCTTGGCTCCTGGCTCCTGCCCTACCCCACCATCGGCAAATTCAGCCCCTGCGCCCTGGCACAGGCGATCGCATCCTCATAACCCGCATCCGCATGGCGCATGACGCCGGTGCCCGGGTCGTTCCACAGCACGCGCGCCAGCCGCTTGTCCGCGGCCTCGGTGCCATCGGCGACGATGACCACGCCGCTGTGCTGGCTGTAGCCCATGCCGACGCCGCCACCATGGTGCAGGCTGACCCAGGTGGCGCCGCCGGCCACGTTGAGCATGGCGTTGAGCAGCGGCCAGTCGCTGACCGCGTCGCTACCGTCGCGCATGGACTCGGTCTCGCGGTTGGGGCTGGCCACCGAGCCGGAGTCCAGATGATCACGGCCGATCACGATCGGCGCCTTGAGCTCGCCGTTGCGGACCATTTCATTGAAGGCCAGCGCCAGTCGATGGCGCTGGCCCAGGCCCACCCAGCAGATGCGCGCCGGCAGACCCTGGAAGCTGATGCGCTCGCGGGCCATGTCGAGCCAGCGGTGCAGGTGCGGGTCGTCGGGGATCAGCTCCTTCACCTTGGCGTCGGTCTTGTAGATGTCTTCCGGATCGCCGGACAGCGCGACCCAGCGGAACGGACCGACCCCACGGCAGAACAGCGGGCGCACGAAGGCCGGCACGAAGCCCGGGAAGGCGAACGCCTCGGCGAGGCCCTCGTCCTTGGCCATCTGGCGGATGTTGTTGCCATAGTCGAACGTCGGCACGCCCATGGCGTGGAAGGCGAGCATCGCTTCGACGTGCTTGCGCATGGAGGCCTTCGCCGCGCGTGAGGTGCCCGAGGGATCGGACTTACGGCGTTCGAACCATTCCTCCACCGTCCAGCCCGACGGCAGGTAGCCGTTGACCGGATCGTGGGCGCTGGTCTGGTCGGTGACGGCATCCGGGCGAACGCCGCGTCGAACCAGTTCCGGCAACACGTCGGCGGCATTGCCGAGCAAGGCCACGGAGACCGCACGGCCTTCCTTCGCGTAGCGTTCCAGGCGCGCGAGCGCGTCGTCGAGGTCGCTGGCCTGTTCGTCGACGTAGCGCGTCTTCAGGCGGAAGTCGATGCGGCTCTGCTGGCATTCGATGGTCAGCGACGAGGCGCCGGCCAGGCTGGCGGCAAGCGGCTGCGCACCGCCCATGCCGCCGAGGCCGGCGGTGAGGATCCAGCGTCCCGCGAGGCTGCCGCCGTAGTGTTGGCGACCCATCTCGACGAAGGTTTCGTACGTGCCCTGCACGATGCCCTGCGAACCGATGTAGATCCACGATCCGGCCGTCATCTGGCCGTACATCATCAGGCCTTTGCGATCGAGCTCGTTGAAGTGCTCCCAATTCGCCCAGGCTGGCACCAGATTGGAATTGGCCAGCAGTACGCGCGGTGCGTCCGGGTGCGACGGGAACACGCCGACCGGCTTGCCGGACTGGATGAGCAGCGTTTCGTCGTCGCGCAGTTCGCGCAGTGCGCGCAGGATGGCATCGAAGCATTCCCAGTTGCGCGCGGCACGGCCGATACCACCATAAACCACGAGCTCGGCGGGGTTTTCCGCCACCTCGGGATCGAGGTTGTTCTGCAGCATGCGGAATGGCGCTTCCGTGAGCCAGCTGCGACACGTGAGTTCGGCGCCGCGCGGTGCGCGGACGGTGCGGGTCGTGTCGATGCGCGTAAAGGCCGTCATCGGGGAAACTCCGTCGATCCAGGGGAATCGCCGATTATGGGCTGGCGACGTGGCGCCTCGCCAGCCGCGTCGCAACAAACAACGCGTTAGTTGCCTGCTTAGTGGCCGGCGGAGCCAGCGCTGGCGGGCGCGGAGCGCTGCGTCGTGTCACCCGTCCGCGGCACGCTGGGGTTGCGCCGCGCGGCGGCGTCCTGTTGCGCCTGATAGGTCTGCTGCTGGGCGCGATCGGCGTTGTCCAGTTGGGAACGCAGGCCGGGGTCGGTGGCGGTGCTGCGCTGCTGGTTCAGGTTGCTCTGTCGCAGTTGCTGCTGCACGGCGCTTTGGTTCTGCTGGTTGATCGACTGCTGGCGGTCGACTTGCTGCTGGAACTGCTGGGTATGCGAGGGTGCGTACACGACGGGCCGCGCGGCGGGCCGGGCCACCGGTGCGGGTGCCGCTGGCCGGGCAGCCGGAGCGGCCGCCTTGGTGGTTGGCGTCGAGGTCTGCGCTGTCGTCGTCAGCGGCAGGGCCACCGCAAGAAGAAACGACAGGATCTTGTGAGATGAATTGGTCATGGGACTCGTCCATCATAGGCGGATTGCCTTGATGAACAGAGCCTACGTCGTCCTTCATGAACGCCACGTCGTCCCCGCTGCAGCGCCTCTTTTTCGCGCTTTTCGCGGTGGTACTGGCCGGATGCGCCACGCGCCCCGCCAAGCCCACCACCCCGTCTGTCACGCCCGTGCTGCTGGTCTCGATCGACGCGTTCCGGCCCGACTACCTGGACCGTGGGCTGACACCGAACCTTGTCGCCATGGCCGCCGAGGGTGCGCGTGCGCGGTACATGCTGCCTTCGTTTCCGTCACTGACATTTCCCAACCACTACACGCTGGTGACCGGCCGCGTGCCCGACCGCAACGGCATCGTCAACAACACGATGCAGGACCCGGTGCTGGGCAAGTTCAGCCTCTCCAACCACGACGCGACCAGCGACGGCCGCTGGTGGGCGGATGCCGAACCGATCTGGGTGACGGCGCAGAAGCACGGCCTGCATACGGCCACCATGTTCTGGCCCGGCACCGAAGCCGAAATCCACGGCGTGCGCCCCGACCACTGGATTCCTTTCGACGACTCGCTCACCTCGCGGGCGCGGGTGGACAAGCTGCTATCGTGGATCGACGAACCGGGCCCGAAGCCGGCCTTCGACACGCTGTACTTCGACGCCGTCGATCATGCCGGCCATGAGCACGGGCCGGATTCCGCCGAACTCAACGCCGCCCTGGGCGAGGTCGACGACGCGATCGGCTATCTCGTGGCCCAGCTGCGCCAGCGCGGCCTCTACGGGAACATGAACCTGGTGATCGTTTCCGATCACGGCATGGCCTATGTGCCCAAGGGCAATATCGTCTTCGCCGACGACGCCACCGATCTGAACGCGCTGGACGCGGTGTCCTACGGTGTCATGGCCACCTTCAATCCGAAGCCCGACGTGGACACCGGTGCCGCCGTCGCCCGTCTGCTCGGCCCGCACGAGCACATGCGCTGCTACCGCAAGCAGGACCTGCCCAAGCGGCTCGACTACGGCAGCCATCCGCGCGTGCCGGCGTTCGAATGCCTGGCCGACACGGGCTGGTCGATCATCAGCCGCGAGGCCCTGGCAAAGCGCAAGGACCCGATGTCGCTGGGCGAGCACGGCTACGACAATCTCGACCCCGCCATGCGCGCCCTGTTCGTCGCCCATGGCCCGGCATTCGCGCGCGGCGTGACCGTCGCACCCTTTCCCAACGTGGACGTGTATCCGTTGCTGATGAGCCTGCTGCGCCTGCCCGCGGAGTCCAACGACGGTCATATCGAGGATGTGAGGGGCCTGCTGGCTCCGGCGCAAATCCCGTAGAATCCGGGCATGCGCCAGATCTATACCTCACCCCGCCCGGAAAACATCGACCGGATCGTGTCGCTCCTCACCGAGCACGACATCGAGACGACCGTCACCAACCGGTCGACCTGGAATCGCCCGACCTACCAGCGCTTCAGCTATTCGCAGCGCAACGACAATCGGGATGCCTGGCCGCAGGTATGGGTCAAGCGCGCCGACGACTTCCCCAAAGCCCGCGCCTTGCTGAAGGACATCGGCATCGAGCCGGTGGTGCGTTTCCAGGAAGAACTGCAGATGCACCGCTCCCCGGACCTGCGTCCGGCCCCCCAGCGCACGGCATCGCGCATTCGCCTGATGGCGCTGGCGATCGTCGCCGGCGTTGTGGTGGTCGTGGTGCTCAAGGCTGTCCAGGTGCTCTGAATGGCCGGCGCCGTCGGTTCGACGCCCGCCCATCTTCTGCTGCGCGAAGCCACCCGGGATGCCCATGAGGCGGCCGAAGCGACGGCCGGGATGCGGTTGTTGCTGGCCGGCGAGCTGGACGATCGCGGCTACGCTGGCTTGTTGCGGGCGCAACTGGGGTTGTTCGACGCGTGGGAAGCCGGACGGCGTGACTGGCTGGCCGGGCTGACAGAGTGGCGTTATGTGTCGCGCGCGGCGTTGATCGAGGCGGATCTTTCGGCTGCCGCGCCCATCGCCGATGAATCGGCTCCCACACAAGACATGCGCAGGCGGTCTGTGGGAGCCGACTTTGTCGGCGATGAATCGACTCCCACTCAGGACCCGCACAGGCGGTCTGTGGGAGCCGACTTTGTCGGCGATGAGGCCGCCTACTGGGGCGAGCTCTACGTCGTCGAAGGTTCGGCCCTCGGCGGACGTGTCATAGTCCGCCGTCTTCGCGAGCTTTACCCCGAGCTCCCGCACCACTTCTACGCCGTCGGCGAAAACGCCCCAGCCGGCTGGCGACGATTCCAGTCCCTGCTCGATCGCGCCCTCCCCGACGAAGCCTCCCAGGAGGCGGCCACCCTTGGCGCGCAGCGGATGTTCGCGCGCTTTCAACAGATGCTGAAGGATCCTGCGGCCCATGACTGACCTGCCCGACCTGACCGCCTGCGACCGCGAGCCCATTCACATCCCTGGCTCGATTCAGCCCCATGGCGTCCTGATCGTGGTGGATGCGCGCACGCGGACGATCCTGCAGGTCAGCGAAAACGCCGCGGACGTGCTCGGGGTCGACCCCGTCGTCGTCCTGGACGCCCCGCTGCACGAAGTCATCGCCCTGCCGGTCGATCTGTTCGACGATGACGAACGCCCCGCCCATAGCGCGTGGGTGTCCGTGTCCTTCCCAAACGCGACCAGGCAGGGGGATTGGTACGCCTCGGTACACGCCTACGACGCGCGCTGGATGATCGAGATCGAACCTCGCGAGAGCGATTTCGAAGACGACCCGTACCGTGTGGGCTTCGACCTCACCCACCGGCTCGAACTCGATACCACCGTGGAACGCGCCGCCGCGCGGGTGGCCCGCGCCGTTCGCAACCTGCTCGGCTACGACCGCGTCATGGTCTACCGCTTCGATCACGATTGGCACGGCGAAGTCATCGCCGAAGCGCGCCAGGAAGACCTCGAGGCCTACCTCGGGCTGCACTATCCCGCGACGGACATTCCCGTGCAGGCTCGCGCGCTCTATCTACGCAACCGCGTCCGCCAGATCAGCGATTGCCACTACGTGCCGGCGCGCATCCTGCCTGCCTACGATCCGGAAACCGCCGCGGCCACCGACCTCAGCGACATCTCGCTGCGCAGCGTCTCCCCGGTCCATCTCGAATACCTCGGCAACATGGGCGTCACCGGCACGCTGGTGGCCTCCATCATCGCCAATGGCAAGCTGTGGGGCCTGATCTCCTGCCACCACTACAGCCCGTTCTTCGCCGACCACCGCATGCGCGAGGTGGCCGACGCCGTGGCGCGTGCCTTCGCCTCGCGCGTCGCGGCGATCGAGGAACTGGCCAAGATCGAAAGCGAAAGCGTGCTGCTCACGGTGCGCGAGAAGCTCATCACCGCCTTCAACGAACGCGACCGCATCGACCCGGAACTGCTCGCCTCCCTCGCGCCCGAGTTGCTCGAGGTCGTGGACGCCGACGGCATTGCCATCTTCGCGGGCAACCGCGTGATGCGCCACGGCCAGTTGCCGGAGGAAGCCGCCTTGCTGCGCATTCGCGATTTCGTGGGGCGCGGTGCCGCCGCAGTAGTGGATGGCATCGCCGGCGTGCTCCACACGGACGAGGTAGGCGCACGCTACCCGGAACTGGCCGGCCCCGACGTCACCGGCCTGGCTGCGGGCATCATCTTCATGCCGCTGCAGTCCGACGCGCACAACGCCGTCTTATGGACGCGCGCCGAACAGGTGCGCAACGTGCGCTGGGCCGGCAATCCGGCACTGTCCAAGCTGGAGGTTTATCCCGGTGCGCGCCTTTCGCCGCGGCAGAGCTTCGCCACCTGGCAGGAAAACGTCCGCGGCCGCTCACGGCCCTGGTCGCGGCTGCACCTGGAATCCGCGCGTGGCCTTCGCGTGCTGATCGAGATGATGGAACGCAAGCACTTCCAACAGAGCTTTGCGCTGATGCGCGCCTCACTGGCTCGCCTGCCCGATCCGATCGTCATTACCGACGCCGCGCAGACCGACTGGCGCGAGTGTTCCGTGGTTTTCGTCAATGACGCCTTCGTCCACAAGACCCGCCGCAGCGCCGAAAGCGTCACCGGCCTGCCCATGACCGCCCTGCTCGGCGAGAGCCCCGAGGCCCTGGCCACCCTGGTCACCACCGTCGACGCACGGAACGCCGCCTCGGTCGTGGTTCCACTTCGTCACAGCGACGGCTCGATGCTGCAGGCGAGGGTCGAGCTGGAACCGGTCGCGGACGCGATGGGCAACATCACCCACTGGATGTCGGTGTTCCATTTCGGCGGCTGATGCCAGCGGTACGGGCTGACGCCAGCACCGCTTCAGCGCTATAACATCCCCATGACCGACCGTGTCCGCCTGTTCCAGACCCTGCCGCATTCCTGTGGCTATTTCGCCGAGCGGACGGCGCAGAACCTCGTGGTCGACCCCGGCGCCCCCAACCTCGACAAGCTCTACGGCCCGGCCCTCGCCAAAGGCTTCCGGCGCGCCGGCGGCCACCTCTACCTGCCCCAATGCGCGGCCTGCCAGGCCTGTGTGCCGTGTCGCATCGATGTCGACCGCTTCACGCCCGATCGCGCGCAGCGCCGTTGCCTCAAGCGCAATGCCGACCTGACCGTCCGCGAAGGCATTCCCGGCTTCACGCCCGAGCGGCATGAGTTGTACGAACGCTACCTCCGCGCCCGTCACAGCGGCGGCGGCATGGACACGGCCGACGCCGAAGACTTCCAGCGCTTTCTTGCCGCACCGTGGAGTCCCACCCTCTTTCTCGAGTATTACCTGGGCGAGCGCCTGCTCGGCGTGGCCGTGACCGATATCGCGCTTGCCGGTGTTTCGGCCGTCTATACCTTCTTCGACCCCGACGAAACATCGCGTGGGCTCGGTACCTTCGGCATCCTGCAGCAGGTGGCCCTGGCGAAGCGCCGTGGCATTCCGTATGTGTATCTGGGATTCTGGATCGCCGGGCATCCGAAGATGGATTACAAGCGTCGCTTTAGGCCGTTGGAAATTCGGCGGCACGGACGTTGGATCGAGATGCCTTGATGCGGTCCACGCACGCCTGTCGAAGCACGGACCATGGCGGTGGCACAATCGGCGTTTACCCGCCTTTCGGAACCCCCATGGGCCCGCGCCGCATCGTCTGCCTCACCGAAGAACCCACCGAAACGCTCTACCTACTCGGCGAGCAGGACCGCATCGTCGGCATCAGCGGTTTCACCGTGCGGCCGACGGAAGCGCGCCGCGACAAGCCCAAGGTCAGCGCCTTCACCAGCGCGAAGGTCGACAAGATCCTCGCCCTGAAACCCGACCTCGCCATCGGCTTCTCGGATATCCAGGCCGATATCGCTCAGGCCCTCATCAAGGCCGGCGTCGAAGTGTGGATCTCCAACCATCGCAGTGTCGAAGGCATCCTTGAATACATCCGCCGCCTTGGCGCGATGGTCGGCGTCGCGGATAAAGCGGAGACCCTCGCGGCGACGCTGGAACGTGGGCTCGAGGAAACGCGCGACGCGTCGGCGCGCCTGTCCCGTCGGCCGCGCGTCTATTTCGAGGAATGGGACGAACCGATGATCTCGGGCATCCGCTGGGTGTCGGAGCTGGTCGGCATCGCCGGTGGCGACGACGTGCTACCCGGTCGTGCCGTGCAATCGCTGGCGAAAGACCGGATCATCGCCGACCCGCAGGAAGTGATCGACACGGCGCCGGAGATCATCGTCGGCTCCTGGTGTGGGAAGCGGTTCCGGCCCGAACAGGTTGCCGCGCGACCGGGCTGGGAGAACGTGCCGGCGATTCGCGATGGGCACCTGTACGAGATCAAGTCGCCACTCATCCTTCAGCCCGGCCCTGCCGCCCTGACGGATGGCCTGGCCGAACTGCGCCGCATCATCCACGGCTGGACGGCCAGATGACCGTCCCGGCCTTCCCGATGGCCTAGACACCAATCCGACACCGCGCGCGTATAGTCGTAAGGGAGTCGTAAGGGGTGTGGCGGGGGTCACACGAAAAATGTGACGACAGCGGGTTAAGGCCGCCTCGGAAGAGGCGGTGGGAGAGCCGATGACGCAGGCCTTGCCATCGACATATGACGCGACGCGCTGGTGCGGTGGTGTTTTCGTGGGCGTCATGGCGGCGCAGCTGCTTTCCGCTGCGCTATGGAGCCATCAGGGCGGCACGCATATCGTCTGGTTCCCCGGCGCGGTACTGCTGGGCGCCCTCCTCGCGACTCCGCGACGCCTGTGGCCCGCGCTGATGGGCGCGGCACTGGTGGGGCTGGTGATCACCGGCGTGTCCTTCGGACTGCCACTGGCGGATACGGCGCTGGTGGTCTCACCCGCCGTGCTACTGACGCCGGTGGCTGCCTGGGCGATGCAGCTCGTGCCCGCGCACGCGCCGCCACTGGAGGACTTCACCCGGCTCTATGCGTTTGCCGCGGTGGCGGTCATCGCCCTGCCCGCGGCCTGCGCCACGCTGATCGACTACGCGAGCCATTACACCTCGTTTCGCGGCTCTGTGCTCAGTGACTGGCCGAATATCGCTCTCGCCCATGCGCTGGGCTACGTGCTCTATGTGCCGGTCTGGGTCAGCGTGCGGAATCCGGATTCCGCCGTACGTCATCAAGCACGCCTTCCTACCGAGTTCTACCTGCTGATGGTGGTCTCGACGGCCCTGCTCGGGGTGATCTGGTACGGCTACGGCGGCCGCCCCGAACTCGTGCCCGTGCTTTGCCTGGCACCGGCACCGATCATCATCGCCGCGATCATCCGGGCGCAGATGACCGGCAGTTCCATCGCGGTCTTCATCATCGTCATCATGGCCGGCCATCTCAGCGTCGGCGGCTACGGGCCGTTCACGGCCTCGACAGCGCAGGAAACGACACTCGCCCTGCAACTGTGGACACTCACCGCGGCACTCTCCGCGTTGACGCTCGGCGTGGTGGTGGAGCAGCGCTTCGCCAGCCGTCGCGCCCTCGACGATGCCCATGAAGAACTGCGCGAGATGACCGGCCGGCTCATCGCCACCCAGGAGCAGGAACGGGCTCGCCTGGCGCGTGACCTTCACGACGACATCAACCAGCGCCTCGCCGCCTCGTCGATCGGCCTTAGTGCGCTGCGGCGGCGCGTTCCACCCTCCGTGCAGGCGGAAGTGGCGCACATCCAGCATCAAGTCATCGCCCTGTCCGAGGACGTGCGGCAGCTTTCACACGAACTGCATCCGAGCTGCCTGGACCATGCGGGACTGCGCGACTCGCTCGAGGCCTTGTGCCACATGCCGCGGCGGCCACGCGCGCCGCAGGTGGTCTTTATCGCGGACCAGGCCATCGACGTCCTCTCCGCGGACATTGCCCTGTGTTTCTATCGCGTTACGCAGGAGGCGCTGACGAACGCGCTGCGCCACGCCGAGGCAAGCCAGGTGACGATCAAGGCCTCGGTGAATGGCGACCTCGCATCGCTATGGATCTTCGACGACGGCAAGGGCATCGACCCCGACGCGTTCCCGACGAAGAAGCCAGGCATCGGTTTGCTCAGCATGAGTGAACGTGCGAAGTTGCTGGGAGGCAGCTTCGAACTGCGTACCGCACCGGGAAAGGGAGTGGATGTATGCCTGCGCATACCACTGGAAACGGGTTGAGCTGCGAAGCGCTTCCGCGCATCGTCTTCGCCGACGACCACCGCATGGTTGCCGAAGGCATCGAACGGCTGCTCGCCGAGGACTTCGAACTGGTCGCCCTCGCCCAGGATGGCAAGAGCCTGATCGACAGCGTCGAACGCGAAAAACCCGACCTGATCCTCTCGGATATCAACATGCCTGGCGGCAGCGGACTCGAGGTACTCAAGACCCTTCGCGCCGGCGGCAACACCACGCCTTTCGTTTTTCTCACCATGCACGCCGAACCCGCACTGGCCGCTTCGGCCATGCGCGCCGGTGCCAACGGTTACGTGCTCAAGGTCTCCGCCGGCGACGAGCTGCTCAGCGCACTCCGCCAGGTACTCGCCGGTGGCACGTACGTCTCGCCGTCGCTCGGTGCGCGCAATCTTCGCGGCCACACGGCCGATTTGCACCAGCTCACGCCCAAGCAGCGCGAGGTACTTCGGCTGGTCGGCTCCGGCCTCCGGTCCAAGCAGATCGCCGCCCAGCTCGGTCTTTCGGTACGCACGGTGGAGGCGCACAAGTACACCATCATGCAGATCCTGGACGTGCACAGCACCCTCGAGCTCGTCCGTCGCTCGGAGGACCTCGGACTCTTGTTCTGACCGCCTCAGTGGCCCGATATCGTCACGGTGATCTTGCGCTGGTGCGCTTCACGGCGGTGCTCGTAAAGGAAGACACCTTGCCAGGTTCCCAACAGTGGACGCCCGCCGTGCACCGGTACCGAGAGCGATACACCGGTCAGCACGGCGCGCACATGCGCGGGCATGTCGTCGGGGCCTTCGTCCTGGTGGCGAAACAGCGGATCGCCGTCGGGCACCAGCCGTGCGAAGAAGCGCTCGAGATCGGCGACGACCGTCGGGTCGGCATTCTCGCCGATAAGCAACGAAGCGCTGGTGTGCTGCACGAAGACGTGCGCGATACCGGTCGAGACACCACTGGCCGAGACGGCGTCGGTCAGACGATCGGTGATCTCGATAAGCGAACGGCCACGCGTGTGCACCGTGAACGTGGTCTGTGCGATGTGCTGGACGGGTTGGGCGCGGCTCATCGCGGACTCCGGATCAGGGGTAAAGCAGGCGGCTCGTCCAGCTTGTACCGTGTTCGGCGTGGACGATACGTTCGTGCAGGCGGAATTCGGCGCCGTACCAGAACTCGACGCGGTCCGGCTTGAGCAGGTAGCCGCCCCAATGCGGAGGACGTGGTACGTCGCGGCCTTCGAACTCCTTCTCGAAGTGCGCCACACGATCTTCGAAGGTCTGCCTGTCCGGTAGTTCCTGGCTCTGCTTAGACGCCCAGGCACCGATCTGGCTGCCGCGCTGGCGACGCACGAAATACGCGTCCGACTCCGCCGCGCTGGCCTTGCTCACACGGCCCTCGAAACGCACCTGGATGCCTTCGCGGATCTGCTTCCAGTGGAAGCACACCGCCACCTGGTCGTGCGCGGCCATCTCGCCGGCCTTCGCGCTCTCGTAATTGGTGAAGAAACCCAACCCGTTCTCGTCGATGCGCTTGAGCAGCACGATGCGTGAATGCACGCGGCCGTCAGCGTCGACGGTGGCGAGGTTCATGGCGGTGGGTTCGCGATCGCCACTGGCTTTGGCCTCGTCCAGCAGGCCACGGAAGGTGTCGAGGATCTCGGGAGTCAGCATGGGTAGGCTATGCTTGCCGGTATGGAATCAGCCGATGCTATCACGCTCGCCGAGCGGGTCCTGGGGCGTTTCGCCGCGCCCATCGCGCACGCCTCCAAGCCGTTCATCCTGGGCCTTTCCGGCCTGCAGGGCAGCGGCAAGAGCACCCTCGCCACGGCCATGATCGACGCCGCCCGCGACCGCGGCTGGTCCGCCGCGACCCTCTCCCTGGACGACGTATACCTGACTCGCGCCGAGCGCCAGACCCTCGGTCGCCAGGTCCACCCGCTGCTAAGTACACGCGGCGTCCCCGGCACCCACGACCTCGCGCTCCTCGCCTCGACGCTCGACGCCCTCGACAAGGCCGCCTACGAGCGACCGGTTTCGATGCCGCGTTTCGACAAGGGGCACGACGATCGTTACGCCGAGCCGCTATGGCCCGAAGTGCCGCAGCCGCCAATGCTGGTCATCCTGGAAGGCTGGTGCCTTGGGCTCGACCCGCAGGCCGAGGCCGCGCTGGCCGAGCCGATCAATGCGCTGGAGCGCGACGAGGATGCCGACGGCGTCTGGCGCCGCTGGGTGAACGCGAAGCTGGCCGAGTACCTTCCCGTGTGGCGTCGCCTCGATGCCCTCGTACTGTTGCAGGCCCCATCGTGGGAGGTGGTCGCGCGCTGGCGCGACCAAGCCGAGTGGTCACTTCGCGCACGCGGCGAGCCGCAAGCCATGAATAAGGACGAGATGGCGAGGTTTCTTCAGCACTACGAGCGGCTCAGCAAGCACGCGCTGGATACGTTACCCGCGAAGGCGGACATGATCGTCACGCTCGATCGGGATCGCCATCGAATCGGATAGGGCGCGGGCGGGCTCGTGCTTTCCATGTGGGAGCCGCTTCAGCGGCGATAACGCAAAAGCCTCAGTCGCGCCCTTGTCGCACTGAGGGTTCGCCGCTGAAGCGGCTCCCACATTGCGCCTTGCATCGACATTGCGCCCCGCATCGATATTGCGCCTTGCATCGACATTGCGCCTCGCATCAAATAAGAGCGGCATAACCCATCCGCGCATCCGGCCAGCGGCATCGAAACCCCGTCGCGCGCAGGCGTGCGTTCGACAGGCGTTTGTTGCCGATGCCTGCAACCGGCGGGCCATCGGGCGGTGGCGCGGCGCCAAGCAGGCCGGCGAGGTAGTCGTAGAGTTCATCGACGGGCAGCGGCGTATCGTCGACGCCGACGTAGAGCGATTCGGGCGCGTCCAGCGACAACAGATGCGCGATGGCAGCAGCGGCGTCGTCGACATGCATGCGATTGGCGAAGACGCCGCGGCCGCGTGGCACGGAGACCGAGCCCTCGCGAAGTCGTTCGAACAATTGCGTTCTTCCCGGGCCGTAGAGACCGGCCAGGCGCAACGACATGCCGCCCACGTCACGCGATGCCAGCCAATCCTCCGCTTCGACAAGGACACGCCCGTTGAAACCGGGTGGGTCCGTGGGCGTGGTTTCATCGACCCAGTCGCCGGCGTGCTCGCCGTAGACGGCGGTCGAGGAGACGAACAGCGTCCGGCTCGGCGGCACCGGAAGCGCCTCGAGCAGATGCCGGAACCCATCGACGAAAATGGCGCGGTACGCCCGTTCATCGCGCGCGTCCGGGGTGGCGGCGAAGACGACCGCGTCGACCTTTGGAAGGTCACACAAGGTGTCGGGGCGGGTCAGGTCGCCGCGTAGCCAGCGGATCGCGGGATCCGGCGTCACTTCGCCACGGCGCAGCGCGATGACGTGCTTTCCCTGCGCCACCAACCGTCGAGCCACGCGGCCGCCGACATCACCAGCGCCGGCGATCAGCACGGTCTCGTTCTTCTGTGGATGGCTTATTGCTAGCATGGGTGCAATGAATCCTTCGCCCAACCTGTTCCTGGTCGGCCCCACGGGGGCCGGCAAGACCACGATCGGACAGCGCCTCGCGGCGCACTATGGCCTGACCTTCGTCGACCTCGACGTGGAAATCGAGGCACGCTGCGGTACGACGATCGCCGCGCTCTTCGAAAGCGAAGGCGAGGCGGGTTTCCGGGCACGCGAGTGCGCGCACCTGGATGAGTTTAGTCGGCGTCAGGGCATCGTGCTTGCCACCGGCGCCGGCGCCGTCGTGGACCCCGCCAACCGCGATCTGCTGATGAACCGGGGCACCGTGCTCATGCTCGGCGTCGATGTCGACGAACAGCTCGATCGCCTGCAGCACGATCGCGTCCGCCCAATGATCGCCGGCAACGATCGCCGGGGGCGGCTGGAAAGCCTCGCCCTCGATCGCAACCACCTCTACGAGGAAATCGCCGACCTGATCTTTCGCGGTCGGCACGAAGACGTCGACGCCGCCGCGCCCCGGGCCATCGCCCTCCTCGACCGCCACTGGAAACGCAGCTGATGGAAACCGTCGACGTCGCCCTTGCCGGGCGCGAGTACAGCGTCTGGATCGGCCCCGGCCTCATCGCGGACAGCGCACGCTGGCGTGCCAGTATCCGCGGCAGGCATGTGCTGGTGGTCAGCAACACCACGGTCGCGCCCCTGTATCTGGCGGCGCTGGCGAAAGGCCTCGAAGGCCTGACCTGGTCGTCCTATCTGATCGACGATGGCGAAACCCATAAGACCTTCGCCAATGTCGGCCATGTCCTCGAAGCCCTCGGGAAACTCGGTGCCACGCGAGACGCCTGCGTGATCGCCCTCGGTGGCGGTGTGGTCGGCGACCTCGCCGGCTTCGCCGCGGCCTGCTGGATGCGCGGCATCGACTTCATCCAGGTGCCCACCACCCTGCTGGCGATGGTCGATTCGTCGGTCGGCGGCAAGACCGGCGTGAACCTCCCCGCAGGCAAGAACCTCGCCGGGGCCTTCCATCAGCCGCGCGCCGTCGTCGCCGATGTGGACGTACTGGCAACCTTGCCGCAGCGCGAGTACCGCGCCGGCCTCGCGGAAATCGTCAAGGGCGCCGCCATCGGCGACGCGGACTTCTTCGAATGGCTGGAAGCGCATGCCGACGCGTTGGCAAAGAGGGAGCCAGCCATCCTGATCGAGGCGATCGCGCGCAAATGCCGGTACAAGGCCGGCGTCGTCGCGCGCGACGAAACCGAACAAGGCGAGCGCGCCCTGCTCAACCTCGGTCACACCTTCGGCCACGCCCTGGAAACCGCGGGCAACTACAGCGAGATCCTGCATGGCGAAGGCGTGGCCATCGGCATGGTTCTGGCCGCCCGCTTGTCCGAGAAGCTGGGCATGGCGGCGGCCGTCGACACCCAGCGTCTCAAGGAGCTGCTCGAACGCCTCGGCCTGCCCACCACGCCATCGCGCGAACACGCCGCCAGCCGCCTGCTCGACCTGATGCGCCTGGACAAGAAGAACACCGCGGGCACGCTGCGCCTTATCCTCTGGCGCGGCATCGGTCGCGCGGAGATCGTCCCCGGGGTGAGCGACGCGGACGTCCTCGCGGTGCTGGATTGACGCATACCGTGCGTACCCCGGGGCGACCACCTACAATGATCGGCCCTGCGCCAGCCCGGATCGTTTGATGCGGATCTACATGCAAACCATGCCCGAAGCGGCGGCGGAAGCGCCCCGTTTCGTCCAGATCACGCTGGAACAGGATCTTCTCGGCGGCTGGACCCTGTACCGCGAGAGCGGCATCCAGGGCGGCAAGACGACACTCAAGCGCGAGGTGTACCTCGAGCGCGACGCCGCGACCGCCGCCTTCGAGAAGGCGCGCGACGCACAGATAAAGAAAGGGTTCAAAGTGATGTTCAGCCAGGGTCAGGAGTCCGCGCATGGCCGCTGACGTCCTTCGCAACGACCGCTTTCTCCGCGCATTGCGTCGCGAACCGACCGACACCACGCCGATCTGGGTGATGCGCCAGGCCGGCCGCTATCTGCCGGAGTACCGCGCCACGCGCGCGAAAGCGGGCAGTTTCATGGGCCTGGCGACCAACCCGGAATACGCCTGCGAGGTCACCTTGCAGCCGCTTGCGCGGTTCGAGCTGGACGCGGCCATCCTGTTTTCCGACATCCTGACCATCCCCGACGCGATGGGTCTGGGGCTGTCGTTCGCCCAGGGCGAAGGCCCGCGTTTCGAACGTCCGCTGCGCGATGCCGCATCGATCGAAAAGCTCGTCGTCCCCGACATGGACGGCGAACTGCGCTATGTCATGGATGCCGTGCGCCTGATCCGCAAGGAACTCGACGGCCGCGTCCCGCTGATCGGCTTCTCCGGTAGCCCGTGGACGCTGGCCTGTTACATGGTCGAAGGCGAGGGCTCGAAGGATTTCGCCAGGGTCAAGGCCCTGGCCTGGAACGAGCCCGCCCTCGCCCACCGTCTGCTCGACACCATCGCTCGCTCGGTCGCCGCTTACCTGATCGCCCAGGCCCATGCCGGCGCGCAGGCGCTGATGATTTTCGACACCTGGGGCGGCCTGCTCGGCCCGGCGCCGTTCAAGGCATTCTCGCTGCGCTACATGACCCAGGTGGTGGACGCACTGAAGGCCGATCCGATCAGTCGCGACCTGCCGGTGATCCTGTTCTCCAAGGGCGCCAGCGGCCAGCTCGAGGCGCTCGCCGATACCGGTTGCACCGGCCTGGGCGTGGACTGGACGATCGATATCGGCGAAGCACGCCGACGCGTCGGCGAGCGCGTCGCGTTGCAGGGCAACCTCGATCCCGCCGTGCTACGTGCGTCGCCGGAGATCGTGGCGCGTGAGGCGCGCGCCGTGCTGGACGCCTTCGGCAACCACCCGGGGCACGTGTTCAACCTCGGACACGGCATCACCCCGGAAGTCGATCCGGAAAACGTGAAGGTGCTGGTCGATACCGTGCACGAGCACGGTCGGGTCATTCGGGGCGGCCGAGGCGACTAATTGTGGCAGCCGGCTAATAATGGTGGGAGCCGGCTAATTGAGGGAGCCGGCTAATAATTGTGGGAGCCGCTTCAGCGGCGAATAAGGAAACACGCGGCGTAGCCGCGCTCGTCGCCGCTGAAGCGGCTCCCACATAGAGCCTCGGGCCTTGGGGCCTAGAGGCCTTTGGGGCCTTGGGGCTCGGGGGCCTGGAGGCCTGCGAAACCTCTAGAACCGATTCGGCCCTGCGATGTGGCACTTACCCAGCTCGGCACGGGCGGCCATCGCTTGTCCCTGGTCGTTTGCCTGCATGCGCATCTCATAGATGGTCTGCCAGTTGCGCGCGCAGAGGCTGCCCGACTTCGGGCCCATCTCGAAGGACTGCCTGGCCAGCTTCTCGGCCGTCGGGAAATCCTGCATGCGGACGGCCACTTCGGCGCGGTCCTGGATGAGTTCCGGCGCCTCGGGCGCCAGCTTCAGGGCCTGAACGAGCTTGGCGTCCGCATCGGGGTAGCGGCCGGCCTGTTCGTCCGCCTGGGCGGCTTTCTCCAGACCCTGCACGCCGGGATCGCGTAGCGGGGCGACTTCGATCGCCGACTTCTCGCGCTCACCCGCGGCGCGGATCTGGGCGACGATGTCGTAAGCGGGCTTGCTGGGACGGGTCGCCTGCGGCGGAGCGGGCTGGCTGCAGGCGGCGACGAGCGTAACGGCGGCGATGGCACAGAAGCGAAGGCGATGCATGGGTCAATCCGTAGGATTACTGGGAACGGGCGGCGCCGGCTGGGCGTCACCGCCGCCGAACATACCCTTGAATTGCTGCCAGAAACAGCCCTCCTCGGCATCAGGCACGTAACCGGACACGAAGGGGAACTGCCGGGCGCCCTGGCAGGACGGGTCCGTACGCTTGCCCGTCTGCGGGTTCACCCAGGCCATTTCGAGGCCATCGCCCAGTGCTGTGGGCAGCGGCCTGGTCGGCAGCTTGCGGAACAGTTCCTGCCACACGCGCATGCTGCCGGTGGCGCCGTAGAGCCCGGTGGGCTTGTTGTCGTCGCGACCCATCCAGATCACGGCGAGGTGCTCGCCCGTGAAGCCGGCAAACCAGCTGTCGCGCTGGCTGTCGCTGGTGCCGGTCTTGCCGGCGGCATGCAGCGAGCCCAGTGCCGAGTTGCCGATGGCTGCCGCGGTGCCGCTGTTGACCACCTGCTGCATGGCCCAGGTGGTCAGGCGCGTGGCGCTCTGGTACTCGCCTTCACCGCCCTTCACCTCGTAGCGCTTGATCGCCTGCCCCTTGTTGTCCATCACGCCGCTCACGGCGATCAACGGCAGGGCATGGCCATCGGCGGCGATGTACTCGTAAAGCTGGGCCACCTGGAACGGTGACAGATCGATCGCGCCGAGCAGCAACGACGGGCTCGGGTTGACGTCTTCGAGACCGAAGGATTCGAGGAAACCCTTGATCCGCGGTACGCCGACCTGCATGCCGAGGTGCACCGTGGCGAGATTCCAGGAATGCACCAGGGCATCGAGCATCGGCACCTGGCCGTGGATCTCGCGATCGTCGTTCTGCGGTGTCCAGGGCTTGCCGTCGGGTTGGGTCATGTTGATCGGCGTGTCGTCGACGATCGTGGCGAGCGACCACTTCGACGGCTGCGCCCAGGCCACCAGGTAAACCAGGGGCTTGACCAGCGAACCGATCGAACGGCGCGCGTCGAGCGCACGATTGAAACCCTGGTCACCCGGATCGCGCGAGCCGACCACCGCCAGCACGCTGCCGGTGGCGGTATCGGTGACCACCGCGGCGGCCTGCGCCGCGGCGCCGCGCTTGCCCAGCGATTTCGCCGTGGTCAGGATGGCCTGCTCGGTGTACAGCTGGGCGGCGGGATCGAGTGTCGTGAAGATGCTCAGGCTGCCGTCGCGCAACGCGGCTTCGTCGAAGTCGGCGGTGATCTGCGAACGTACCAGCTGCATGAAGGCCGGGAAGCGGTTGTGCGGAAGTTGCGCGTTCTCGGCGATGCCGAGCGGCGTCGCCTGCGCGGCCTTCAGCTGTGCATCGTCGAGCAGACCGGTGTCGTGGAACTGCTGCAGCACCAGATTGCGTCGGGACAGCGCGCGATCGGGGTAACGGCGGGGGTCGTAGTAGCTCGGCCCCTTCACCAGACCGACGAGCATGGCGATCTCCTGCGGACGCAGGTCCTCCAGCCGACGGCCGAAGAAGAACTCGCCGCCGGCGGCGAAGCCGTGCACGGCCTGGCTGCCCTGCTGGCCGAGGAAGACCTCGTTGACGTACGCCTCGAGGATGCGGCCCTTCGAATAGTGCGCCTCCATCAAGACCGAAAGGATGGCCTCGTTCACCTTGCGCAACATGTTCTGGCTGCGGTCGAGGAACAGGTTGCGCACCAGCTGCTGGGTCAGGGTCGAGCCACCCTGCACGGCATGACCGGCACGGAGGTTGGCCAGCGACGCGCGCGCGATCGCGGAGAAGTCGATGCCGATGTGATGATTGAAGTCGCGATCCTCCACCGCCTGCAGACCCTGCACGAGCAACGGCGGCACGTTCTCGAGGCGCACGATGCGACGCTCTTCCTGCTGCGCGCCGTAGAGCGTGGCGATACGCGCGGGGTCGAGGTGGATGCTCTTGATCGGCTTGTCGTTCGTGTCGTCGACGATCTGGCCGACCTGGCCATTGGCCAGGCTTACCCGGATGCGATGGGGCAACTCGCCGCCGTCCGGACCGGAGTAGCCACGCGAGGCGATGACGAAACGCGAGCCGTTCTTCGCATAACTGCCCTGCACCTTGCCGGCGCCGTCGGTGGTATAGCCGGCGAAGGTGAGTTCGAGTTCGAGCGCGGCGGGTGTCATGGCGCGCCCCGGTTCAAGCGGTAGCGGTCGCGCATACACGCGCGTCGGCACCGCGAACACCAGATCGTTGAAGCGATCCTGCAGGCGGGCGTTGAGGATGAGCGTGTAGGGCAGCAGGAAGCCGAACACCAGGCCCATCACCAGCCAGAACGGAATGCGCAACCAGGGCCAGCTGGCGCGCAGGAGGGAGCCAAGACGATTCAGGAAAGCCAACGCGGGGAGGTCCTGGGGAAAGAGACGTAGCCGGATGATAGGGGCACAGCCCCGGCGCCCATCTGAACGAACGCTGGCGAAGCGGTGACTCGCGGGGTCAGGACGCCGTCCGCCAGGTCTCGGGCTGCGGCGCGAAAGCGCGGGGATGAACGTCGAGCGCGGCCTCCAGGAGCCGATTGTCGGCGATCAGGTCGCTATCGAGCCGGCGCACAGGGCCCCGCATCCCCGGCGAGACCAGGACGGCCGCGTTCAGGATAAAACGCGGAATCGGCACGGGAAGGGTCGCCGAACCCGCGGTGCGGCGTGCCCGACGGAACATCTCGGCCGCGCTCAGGCGCTCGCCACCGCCGATGGCGAAGGTCTGGTTGCGGCCCGCCGGTCGCTGCAGGGCGGCTACGATGGCCGCCGCGATGTCGTCGGCGTGGACGGGCTGACGCTGACCTCGACCCGCCGGTAGCGGAAAGACGTGCCGGCGCAGGGCGCCCTGCACGACCGGGGTGAGGCTCTTGTCGAGTCCGGCCCCGTAGATCAGCGTTGGACGGAAGATCGTCCACGGCATGCCGCGGGAGGCGCACGTCGTGCTGAGCTGGGTCTCCGCCTCGCGCAGGATGCGCGAGAGGTCGCGCTCTTCGGGATCGGTGGAGTCTCGCTTGGTCTCGGCGCTCATCGACGAGGTCGCCACGATATGTGGCGTCCCCGAGACGCGCGTTTGCGAAAGCCATCGCGAAAGCCCGTTCAACGGACCCAGGCAAACGATCGCCTTCAGCGGCGGCAATGCGGGCATCTCGTCAGGAAGCCGGCCGGCGAGCCAGTCCGGGTGCAGCGCCCCGGGATGCCGACCAAGGGGCAGAACGTCCTCACCGGCGGCGACCAGGCGAGGCAGGAGAAAGTGTCCGATCTGGCTCGACGCGCCGATGACGAGAATCTGCATGCCGTCGCTCATCGCCCCGTAGCGATACGCTCATAAGCGCCCTGCAGGCGCGGGTCGTCGGGAGCGTAGTGACGGGCTCGGTCGAGGGCCTGGAACGCGCCCTGACGGTCGCCCTGCGACGAACGCTGGAGGGCATTGTCGATCCACGCGCTACCGAGGCGATGGCGCATCTCGCCCTGTGAGGCATCGCCTGGGGCGAGGTCGGAAAGCGTGCCGTAGAGGTCCTCGGCGCGTTTGACGTTGCCATTGGCCACGGCCTGCTGCATCAGCTTCTCGACCTGGCCCGGCAGGCCCTGCAAGCCGGCACGGGCGGCGGGATCGTTACCGTCGATGGCGAGTGCATTCCGATACAGGTCGTAGGCGCTGTCGCCCGGAGGATCCATGATGTCGCCGCGTGCCACGGCGGCCTGCGCTCGACCGACCAGCGCGGCGACCTTCGCCTTCTGCTCCGGGCTGACCGCCAGGGACGCCTCGGCGGTATCGCCACCGCCTGCCGTGGCGACGCCATCGGACGTGGCGGCACGCTTGCCGCCCCGGGCTTCGCCACCGCCGATACGCGCACGCGCGGCGGCAAGTTCGGCGGATTTCGGGGCGAGCTTCGCAGCCTGGTCGAGCAACCGTGAGGCCTGCGCATCGTCTTCGCTGTCCAGGGCGGCATTGGCCTGCACGATCAGCGCCTGCGCCACCTGCCCGAGTCCGGCCCGGGCGTCGGCGTTATCCGGATCTTTCGCGAGCACGGCACGAAAACGCGCCAGCGCGTTGTCGTCGCCATCGCCGGTGAAACGGCCGGCGCGCATCGCGTCGTTGCCCTGCTGGATGAGGGTGGTGACGGCCTGGTCATCCTGCTTGCGGTTTTCCGCCAGCGAAGCGCGCAGGGACGGCAGGTCCCCATACCCCGGGACGAGAATGGCAATGCGGTCGACCAAGGTGTTCGCCTTCGCCCTGTCGTTATCGGCGATGGCCTGGCGCGCCTGCGCGGCCAGCGCGTCGCCGACCTTGTCCAGACCGCGGGCGGCTACCGCGTTGGATTTGTCCGCGTCGAGCACACGGCGGTAGAGCGCGCCGGCACCGTCGTCGCCGTCGAGCTTGCCGGCAGCGAATGCCTGCTGTGCCTGGTCGATAAGCGACTCGGTATGGCCCTGCGGATTGCGTGCCTGCGACAGGCGTGTGCTCAATTGCTCGACGTCGTTGCCGCCACCCAGCAGCTCACGCGCCACGTTGAGCGCGGCTTCGGCTTCGTCGAGCCGGCCGGCGGAAAGTGCCTGGTCGGCGCGGGCGACCTCTGCCTGCCCCACGCGGCGAAGACCATCCCGGGCCTGGTCGCTGTCGGGTTGCTGGTCGCGCGCCTTCTCGAACAGTTCGCGCGCGCTGTCGCCCTGCGTGCCATCGAGCTTGCCGGCATCGAGTGCCTGGTTGGCCTGGGTGAGGACATCGTTGAGTTCGGTGCTGGGAACGAGGTTGCGCAGGCGGTCCTGCTGCAGCCACAGGCCGGTGGCGGCGCCGATCAGCACCAGCACCAGGACGGGAATGAGCCAGCCGCGCTTGCGCGGACGCCGCGGTGGTGGCGTGGGACCGCCGGCGCGTCGCCGCGGCTCGTCGACCACGAAATGTGGCAAGCCGTCGTCGACCGGCGGTGCCGGCTTATCCAGATCGTCGAGCCGACCGAGGGTCGGTTCGGTTCGTCCGCGTGGTTCGTAGTCGTTCGAGTCTCGGCGTCCGCTCATGGGTCAGGCATCTTCCCTAGGAGCGCAGCAGCTTAACATCGGGGCGTGAACGGCCGTTGTAGACCGTCACGCCCGTCCATTCAGAGTTCGACGCGAATCCGGCTCGCCGCACGCTTGGCTTTGTCGAGTGCTTCCTCGACCGTGGCGCCGCGAGCGAGGGTCACCGCCATGCGACGGCGTCCGCGCACCTCCGGCTTACCGAAGATGCGCAGCATCGTCCCGGTCTCGGCCAGCGCCTCGGCAATGCCGTGGTAGGTCGGCGCCGTGCCCTCGCCCTCGACGAGCACGGCGCACGAGGCGGCCGGGGCGAAGAGGTGGATCTCCGGCACGGGCAGGCCGAGGATGGCCCGCGCATGCAGCGCGAATTCGGAAAGATCCTGCGAAATCAGGGTGACCAGGCCGGTGTCGTGAGGACGCGGGCTCACCTCGGAGAAGATCACCTCGTCGCCACGCACGAAGAACTCCACGCCGAACACGCCCCAACCGCCGAGTGCCGCGGTGATCGCGTCGGCCTGCCGTTCTGCCGACGCGCGCGCCGCGTCGCTCATGGGTTGCGGCTGCCACGATTCGCGGTAGTCGCCCTCTTCCTGGCGATGACCGATCGGCGCGCAGAACGACACGCCATCGCGATGGCGCACGGTGAGCAGGGTGATCTCGTAGTCGAAGTCGATGAAGCCCTCGACGATGACCCGGCCGCGACCGGCACGGCCGCCGGACTGTGCGTATTCCCACGCCGCGTCCGCATCGGCGGGCTGACGCACCACACTCTGGCCCTTGCCGGAAGAGCTCATGACCGGCTTGACCACGCAGGGCGTGCCGAGGGCGGCCACAGCGGCGAGGAAGTCCTCACGGGTATCGCAGAAGCGGTAAGGCGACGTCGGCAGGCCGAGCGTTTCCGCGGCAAGGCGGCGGATACCTTCCCGATCCATGGTGAGCCAGGCAGCCCTCGCGGTGGGGACGACCTTGAGGCCCTCCTTTTCCATCTCGATGAGGGTCTGCGTGTGAATCGCCTCGATCTCGGGGACGACCAGGTGCGGCTGTTCCTCTTCGATGAGCTTGCGCAGGGCGGCGCCGTCGAGCATGTCGATGACGTGGCTGCGATGCGCCACCTGCATGGCCGGTGCGTTCGGGTAGCGGTCGACCGCGATCACTTCCACGGCGAAGCGCTGGAGTTCGATGGCGACCTCTTTGCCGAGCTCGCCGGACCCCAGCAGAAGCACCTTGAGGGCGTTGTGGGAGTGCGGGGTGCCGAAGCTCTTCATAGGGGTGGGTCCGGAGGGGGCGAAGCTCCCATTCTACCGGGCCAGCCCCCGACGAAAGGGGTACTTGACTCCAGCCACCAAAGTGCTGTTATTCACTTGTCCCCAACAATCCGGAAGTACGCTCATGAGACGTCGTCTTGCCGCCGTCGCCGTACTGCTGTGCCTGACCGCCAATTCGGCCCTGGCGGACCAGCGCTGGATGACCGTTCTCCTCGACGGTCGCAAGGTGGGCAACCTGGAGATCGACCGCGATCAGGCCGGCGACAAGGTGACGACCACCCAGGTCCTCAACTTCCGCCTCACCCGCGTGCATACGCCCATCCTGCTCGAGACCCGGATCAAGACGGTGGAATCGCCGTTGGGGGCACCCCTGGCGTTCTACGCCAGCACCAACATGTCCTCGCAGCAGAACCTCGTCGAGGGCGAGGTGCGTGACGACGGCGCATTCCAGGTGGCCAACACCGTGGGCGGCCAGTCGAAGGTGAACCTCCTGATCTGGCCGACCGGCGCGTCGCTCGCCGAGGGACAACGCCTGGCCATGGTCGCCCACGGTTTCAAGCCGGGCACGACCTACCAGATCCGGAATTTCGACACCGTCAAACAGCAGGTCGCCAACGTCGAAGTCGTCGTGATCGGCGACGAGGTGGTCGACATGCCCGACGATCGCCGCGAGACGGTGCACCATCTCAAGGAGTCGTTGGTCGGCGCATCAGGCGACCACAGCGTGGACATCTGGGTCGACGACCAGGGCTATATCCGTCGTGGCATTTCGCCGTTGCTCGGTTTCCGCCTGGAGATGGCCGCCTGCAGCGAGGCCTGCGCCAAGGCGCCCGACCAGGACGTCGACCTGCTTCGCGCGGCCATGATCCAGTCGCCCCGCCCCATGGTGATGGGGCTGCGTGCGGCGCCGGTACGCTACACCGTGACGGTTCGCGGCAATTTTCCGCAGCCCTTCGTCGAAACCGACGAGCAGCACGTGGTGTCCCTGGGCGATGGCGTCTATATCATCGATGTCGGCTTCGGTCACATGACGAGCGACGAGGCGGCGCCCTCCCCCGAGGACACGGCAGCGAATGCGTGGGTGCAATCGGACTCGCCGCAGATCCGTGCCTTCGCCAGGCAGATCGCCGGCGACGCGAGCAGCGACCTCCAACGCATGCGCCGGCTTCGCTCCTATATCTCCGACTACATTTCGCGGAAGGGGCTCGACGTCGGCTACGCGTCCGCGCTGGAGACCATGGAAAGCCGTAACGGCGACTGCACCGAACACGCCGTGCTTCTCACGGCACTGGCTCGGTCGATGGGCATCCCGGCCCGCGTGGTCACCGGTGTCGTCTATGTCGAGCGCATGGGCGGCATGTCGCGCGTGTTCGTGCCCCATGCCTGGACCCAGGCCTTCATCAATGGTCGCTGGATCAGCTTCGACTCGGCGCAGCGACGTTTCGACTCGACCCACATCGCGCTCGGCGTAGGCAACGGCGACCCATGGCGTTTCTTCGCGGCGATGAGCACCCTGGGCCACATCACCATCGATCGGGCGGTCGCCGCATCCAACCTGATGGATCTGCCAATGCCTTCAGGCATTACCGCCAATGTCGGCGGCGGCAAGGGGTCGAACTGATGGGAGCCGTCGCTCCCATCGCCGAGGAATCGGCGAAACCTACGCAGCGGGAGCCTCACGCTGTCGCAACGCGAATCCCACCGCGATCCACCCCGCGATAAACGCCACGCCGCCCACCGGCGTCACCAGCCCGACCGGCCGTGGCGCGCCCAGCGCCAGCCCGTACAGGCTGCCCGAGAACATCGCGATCCCCAGCGCGAACAGCAGGATCGCCGCGGACCGAGCCCGGCACGACGGCAGTCCGATCACGGCGCCGAACAGCGCCAGCGCGTGCCAGAAATGGTATTCCACCCCGGTATGCCATATCTCCAGGCCGTGGTCGTCGATCACCCCGCGCAGGGCGTGCGCGCCGAAAGCACCCAAGGCGACCGCCGAAGCGCCGGCAATGCCGACGAGAAGGGCCTGTGCGCCACTGACATGTTGTCGCATGCGGATCGTTCCTGATGGGGGAAGTGCCTGACGGCCGGCACGGGTGGCGTATCCTTCGCGGGATATGTCGCGGAGTGTCGCATGAAGCCGTCGTTCTCCCGCCGGGCCGTCTGGGCCTTGCTGATCCTGATCGCCCTCGTCAGCGCGGGCGGCTGCCAACGCGAGCCGCAGCCGGCATGGCGGCTGACCGACGTGTCGGGCCATCTGCCCGACCTCGACTTCCACCTCACCGACGACAACGGCAAGGCGGTGACCGGCGCCGATTTCAAGGGCAAGGTCACCCTGATGTATTTCGGCTACACGCATTGCCCCGATGTGTGCCCGCTGACCCTGACCCAGTTGCACGTGGTGCTGGATCGCCTCGGACCACCGGCCGATAACGTGCGCATCCTGTTCGTCAGTGTCGATCCCAAGCGCGATACGCCGGAGATCATGCATGCCTACGTCAACGCATTCGATAAACGCGCGGTCGGCCTGGTCGGCTCCGATGCCGACGTAGAAGCGTTGGCCAAACGCTATCGCTCCGCGTTCACCCGCGAGCCGGACCGTGGCGACGGCGCGTACGACGTCAGCCACAGCTCGGCCATCTATTTCTTCGACGCCGAAGGCAAGGCACGCCTGCTGGCGACGCCGTCGGCCTCGCAGGACGACATGGTGCACGACCTGCACCTCCTCACTTCACTGGGAGCCCCACCGTGATGTTTCGATCGCTCGTTGCCGCCATGCTGCTTGTCGCCGGCGCGGCGCACGCCGCCGACGTTCCCACCGTCAAGGCCAGCGAAGGCTGGCTTCGTATCCTGCCGGGCAACCTGCCCGCAGGCGGCTACGTGAGCTTCGAAAACCTGTCCGACCACGCGGTCTCGATTGTCGGTGCCGCATCGCCGGACTATGCCGAGGCCATGATTCATCGCAGCAGCACCGACGGTGGCATGGGCCGCATGGAAATGATCGACAGCGTACCGCTGCCGCCGAAGGGCACACTGGCGTTCGCGCCGGGCGGCTACCACGTCATGCTGATGGGCGCGAAGCACCCGGTGAAGCCGGGCGACACGCTCGTCGTCACCTTCGCGCTGTCCGATGGGGAAAAGCTGCCGGTGACCTTGCTCGCCCGTCCGGCGAATGCGACCGGTCCCACCGACTGAATCCGGCTGATCCGCGGGGGCCGGCTATTTGGTCACGAACTCGACCGGCGCATCGTGTGCACCGATGTCTTCGCGATAGAGCTCGTTGACCTCGGCCGAGTCCGGACCGTCGTGCAGCCAGACCTCGAGCCGGTCGATCGCCGCTGCCTCGCCATAGACGACCACCTCGACGCTGCCATCCAGCAGGTTGCGAGCGTGGCCGGTGAGCCTCAGTGCTTTCGCCTGCTCCCGTGCCGAGGCACGGAAGAACACGCCCTGCACCTTCCCCCTGACGACGAAGCGAGCGGCTTTCATCTCATTTCCCCTTGCCGATGGCCTCGCCGAGGCTCTGCTCGGTCACCGGCCCGACGAAACGCTTGGCCACCGTGCCATCCGGCGCGATGAGGTAAGTCGTCGGCAGGCCCTTCGGCGGCTCGAAGGCCTTCGGCGGATCCATGACATCGACCTGGGCGATCGGGTACACGACGGGATGCTTCGCCAAGAAAGCGCGGATATCCTTCGCGTCGGTGTCCTCGAAGGCGAGGCCGATCGCCGCGACGTTCTTGTGGTTCTTCACGAAGGCCGAGATATCCGGCATTTCCTTGATGCACGGTACGCACCAGGTTGCCCAGTAGTTCACCACCACCCATTTGCCGTGTTGCTCGGCGAGGTTGAACGGCTTGCCGTCCAGCGTGGCGATCTTCAGTTCCGGGGTCGCGGCCGGTGCCGCGATGACGGGCCCTGCGAGGGCCAGGGCAACGACGGCAGCGGTGAGAAAGCGGGCGATCATGCGGGTGTATCCTCGATGGAAGCGCTAACGACAGCGGGGGGAAAGAGCCGGTCGAGCCGCGCACCCAGCGTCGCATCCAGCGCGGCGGCAAGGTGGTCGAGCAGCACCAGCAATTCGGTGGGGAGATAGATGCCCAGGCGCTCCACCTGCTCGCGTGGATGCAAGGGCAGGCGGTACGACGTGCAACGGTAGACACGAAGCAGTTCCGTGCAGTCGAGGCTACGCGTGAGTAGCCAGCCGCCGGCCTCGCCCCGCTGGATCATGTCCGAACGTTGCAGGTCGTCGAAATAGCAGGTGATCGCGCTGGACGGCAGGTAGGGCGCGCGTACGCGCACGGTGGCCGGGTCCACGCTGTCGCCGGCGCGTTGCGCCTCGACGAAATGTTGCAGCACCACCAGCAGGCCGATGAACTCCGCTCCTTCGGGGAGGGCCTCCTGCGGCAGGGTGTATTCGAATGCCGAGATCGACGCGGCGATCGAGGCACCGAGGATCACGATGATCCAGGACAGGTAGATCCACAACAGGAAGATCGGGATCGCCGCCAGCGCGCCGTAGATTTCCTCGTAGGTTGGCGCGTTGCGGATGAACAACGTGAAGCCCCAACGCGCGATCTCGAACAGGATGGCGCCAAGCAGCGCGCCGATGCCGGCATGACGCCAGTCGACACGACGATTCGGCACCATGGTGTACATCAACACGAGGGTGACGAAGGTGATCGCGAACGGCAGGACATTGAGCAAGCGGCTCTGCGTCGCGATCTGGTCGGCCGCCGCATGGAGCATGGGAAAGGCGGTGATGTAAGAAGTGAGCACGAGACTGCCGACGACCAGGATAGGACCCAGCGTGAGTGCCGCCCAATAGAGCAAAAGACGCGAGGTCCATCCGCGCGGCTTGCGCACGCGCCAGATACGATTCATCCGGTCTTCGATGCTTATCATCATCGAGACCGCGCTGAAGAGCATGACCAGGATGGAGATGCCGGTCAGCTGGCTGGCCTTGTCGGCGAAAGCCAGCATGTACTCCTGGATCTTGATGCCCGTGGCGGGTACGAAGTTCTGGAAAGCGTAGTTCGCCAGGCTGCCGCGCCATTCGGCGAACACCGGAAAGGCCGACAGAATGGCGAACACGGCGACGGTCAACGGCACGAGCGAGACGAGCGTGGTGTACGACAGCGCGCCGGCCGTCTCGAAGCACTTATCGTCGACGAAACGCAGCCACGTGAAGCGGGTGAAACTCAGGGCGCGATCGCGGTCGAAGCGAAGCGGCGGCATGTCTGTCCTTCATCCTGTCCCGAAACATTGGGAACATGTGGCAGTTCTGCGAGACTAGCGCCTTCGCACAGGCGGCCATCCATGTCCCACGACGTCCTCGTACTCTACTACAGCCGTAGCGGCCACACGGCCCAGCTCGCCCGCCTCATCGCCCGCGGCATCGAGGAAGTCCCCGGCATGCGGGCACGCCTGCGCCAGGTGCCACCGGTCGCCCCGGTGACCGAGATCGCCATGCCGCCCGAACCGGACGAAGGCGCGCCCTATGTATCCCGAGCCGATCTGGTCGAGTGCGTGGGCATGGCCATGGGCAGCCCCACGCGCTTCGGCAACATGGCCGCGCCGCTGAAATACTTCCTCGACACCACCGGGGCAGAGTGGGCATCCGGTGCGCTGGCCGGCAAACCGGCCGCATTGTTCACCTCGACCAGCACCATGCACGGCGGGCAGGAAGCCACCTTGTTGTCGATGGCGTTACCCCTGCTCCACCACGGCATGCTGCTCGTCGGCATTCCCTATACCGAGCCGGCATTGACCAGCACCACCAGCGGAGGCACCCCGTACGGGGCCAGCCATGTCGCCGGCGGGCGCGGCGACAACGTCATCAGCGAGCACGAACGCGAGCTCGCGCGGGCGCTCGGCCGGCGCCTGGCCGACGTCGCCCGACGACTGGCGACGCCCGCGTGAGCGTGATCCTGACCGGCACGCAGAAAATCGGCTTATGCGCGTGGGCCGGCTTGCTGGTGCTCCAGGTGCTCTGGTACTCGCTCTACCCACCGGTGTCGATTCCGACCTGGGTTGCCCTCGTGCTCACCGTTCCGCCGCTGCTTCTGCCGCTGCTCTCGCTGCCGAGGGTCACCCGCGCCCTGCTCTGGGTCGGCGTGCTGGCGCTGTTCTATTTCTGCCACGGCGTCACCGAGACATGGAGCGGCGGCCCGGATCGATGGCTTGGCGTGATCGAGCTGGTGCTCACTCTGTCGCTGATCGGCACACTGGGCGTGGGCGTGCGTCGCCCGCGTTGACCCCTCAAAGTCATCGGCGCAGGCTAGGCCCGCTTACCGACGGAGAGGATGCCACGATGGGTTTTCTGCAGGACGCGCCCCGACTGGCGCATCCCTTTCGCGACGATCGCGTACTGAACGCCTGGCTCGGCCGCGTGTTGCCGGCCGAGCGCCTGGATGCGATGCGAGGCGACCTGGACGCCTTGGGCGACTATGCCTTGATGGCCTGGGATCGACGCGGCCGCACACCGCGCAGCGAACCCGTCCTTACCTCATGGGACGCCTGGGGTGCCCGGGTGGATCGGATCGCGCTGACGCCTGCGTGGGAGGAGGGCCCCGGCATCACCACTCGCCACGCCGTGCTCGCTTCCGGCCATGCCGCCTCGCCATGGGCGCGCGTCGAAGCGTTCGCCCGCGTTTATCTCTATCACATCGCCAGCGAGTTCTATTGCTGTCCGCTGGCCATGACGGACGGCGCGGCCACGGCCATCCGCGCCTCCGGCAATGCCGCCCTGATCGCACGCGCGCTGCCGCACTTTCTCAGCCGCGACGCTTCCACGTTCTGGCTCTCCGGGCAATGGATGACGGAAACCCCCGGTGGCTCGGATGTCAGCCGCACCGAGACGGTCGCGCGGCAGGATCCCGACGGACAATGGCGGCTGTATGGTCGCAAGTGGTTCAGCTCGGCCGTGGTCGGCGAAGCGGCCCTGGCCCTGGCGCGACCGGAAGGCGCAGGCCCGGGGACCTCGGCCCTCGCCTTGTTCTACGTCGAGACGAAGGACGAACACGGGGCCTGGCGCGGTATCACGATCGACCGCCTGAAGAAGAAACTCGGCACGCACGAGCTGCCTACCGCCGAGATTCACCTGGATGGCCTACCGGCGACACCGGTCGGACCGCTGGACCATGGCGTGCGACAGATTGCGCCGATGCTCAACGTCACACGCACCTGGAACGCCGTTTGCGCCGTGGCAAGCATGGCGCGTGCGATCGCCCTTGCACGCGACTACGCCACGCGCCGCAGCGCCTTCGGGGCGCGCCTGATCGATCAACCCCTGCACGCGCGAACGCTTGCCGACATGCAGGCCGAGTTCGAAGCCGCGTTCTCGCTCACCTTCTTCGTCGCCGAATTGCTGGGCCGCACCGAGCACGGCGAGGGTGCGGCTCATGAAGCCGCCCTGCTCCGCCTGCTCACGCCACTGGCCAAGCTGTGGACGGCCAAGGTATCGATACGTGTCGTCTCCGAAGCGCTGGAGTGCTTCGGCGGTGCCGGCTATATCGAGGACACCGGTCTGCCGCAGCTACTGCGCGACGCCCAGGTCTACGCCATCTGGGAGGGCACGACCAATGTCCTCTCGCTGGACATGCTGCGCGCCATCGGAGCGACCGGGCTCGCGCCGTTGCGGCGGGCCATCGACGACCTCATCGGCCCGGATGCACCCGAGCGCACCGCCATCGACACCGCGCTGGACGCCACCGAAGCCCTGCTCGGCGACCTTGTCTCGGACCGCGCGGCCCTCGAGGCATCCGCGCGCGGTGTCGCCTATACGCTGGCCCGCACAACGGCCGCCGCGTTGCTGGTGCGCTCGGCGACCTGGGCGAACGCAGCGACCGACCCGCGTCCCGCCGCTGCCAGCCGGCGCTTCATCGCACGCGGGCTCGATCGGCTGGCACTCCCTGAGAACGACGAGGACGTGCTCCTCGCCACCGACACGGCGCCGCGCCCCCGAGGCAGCAAGGCCGCCGCCGAAGCGATGGGCACCCCGGTCACGAGGTAGAATGAGCGCCCCGCTTTATCCGGCTTCCCAGGTCAGACATGCAGCAGCTCACCATCGTTACCACCGGCGGCACCATCGACAAGGTCTACTTCGACGACAAATCGGATTACCAGATCGGTAGCCCGCAGATCGCCGATATCCTTCAGCAGCTGGGCGTCGCGTTTCGTTTCGATGTGATCCCGATCCTGCGCAAGGACAGCCTGCATGTGACGGACGAGGACCGGGCGCTGATGCGCAGCACGATCGAAGCGCAGCCGCACCGCCACGTACTGGTGACGCACGGCACCGACACCATGGTCGAGACGGCGCGCGTGCTGGCGGGTATCCCCGGCAAGGTCATCGTCCTTACCGGCGCATTGAACCCGGCGCGCTTCCAGGGTTCCGATGCGGTGTTCAATATCGGTTGCGCCGTGGGCGCGGTGCAGTCGCTGGACGATGGCGTCTACATTGCCATGAACGGCCGCGTGTGGGATCCGGCCACGGTCCGCAAGAACCGTGACGCGAACCGCTTCGAAGCGATCTGATCCACCGGTCATGAGCCCGGCCGGGGCAGGACGCTGTCCTCGATCACCGCGCTCACCGTTGCACCGGCATCGATGAGGCCGGCCCCACAGCCCTTCGGGCAGGGGCCCGGCAGCGGCCGCGCATTGTCGACCAACTGTGCGGTGATCTCGTCCACGCCGATGAGCGGGTCGGCCGAGCGCATGAGCGCGACCAGTCCGGCGACCTGGGGCGCGGCCATCGATGTGCCGGCGTAGTACTTGAAGACAGGCCGTTGGCGACCGCGTTCGCCCGCGTCGACCGACGAAAGGATGTCGTCCACGCCCATGCCCCAAAGCGTGCCTCCCGGCGCGGCGACCGTCACCCCGTCACCGTAGTTCGAGTAGGAGGCCATGCCGCCGTCGCGCGCCAGCGCGGCGACCGAGACGACGCCGGGGCAGTTGGCGGGCGATACGGCCGACGCCTTGATCGAATCGTTGCCGGCGGCGGCCACTACCGCCGTTCCGCGCGAGCGCGCCTGTGCGATGGCGCGCTCCATCGTCATGCCGCAGGCGCCGGGCAGGCGCAGGCTGAGGTTGATCACGTCGACGGGAGCCCTGCCGGGCACGCCTGCCACTTCACCCCCGGATGCCCAGACGATGGCGTCGGCCAGATCCGAAAGCCGGCCACCGCAACGCCCCATGACACGCACCGGAACGACCTTCGCCAAAGGGGCGACACCGACGATACCCGGGGTGTTGCCGGCGCGCGCCACAACGATGCCGGTGACATGCGTCCCGTGCCACGACGAGGGCGAAAACTGCTTGGCCCCGCAATCGCCCGGGTCTTTCCAGTCGCCTTCGTCGGTGGGATCGGCATCGCGACCATCGCCATCACGCGCCGCGTGTGCGTCGGCGATGAAGTCGAACCCGGGAAGCAGTTGCCCATCGAACTCGGGATGGGGCGTCACCCCGGTATCCAGGACCGCCACGACCGAGCCTTCGCCACGGGTATCGCGCCATGCCACCGGTGCCTCGATACCGACCTTCGCGTCATGCATGTACCACTGGCGCCGCCAGAGGGGATCGACGATGCCGATGCCGGCCAGATCGATCATGCGATCTTCCTCCACCGCGAGGACACCCTGCGAGGCCGCCATGACCTCGGCTTCGGCGGAAGACAGCTCCACCAACTCGCCTCCCGCGGCCACGCGGCGCAGGTGCCACGCAGGCAGGCCACGCTGGGACGGCGTCCGCACCGCCGCCGTTGTCGCTGTCGCTGTCGTCGCGAAGGCGGGGTCGGCGAAATGCACGATGTAGCGCTTGGTCGTTCCGTCCGAGGCGACGACGGGCATGCTCACCACGAGCCAGAGAGCGACGACGGCGTGAGGCAGACCGGAATACTTCGACATGGCACGTTCCTTCGACAAGGCGCTCCGCGGCGCCGATCGAAATAAGCTAGAAGACGCACCCTCGCGCAACCATCCGCTATACCTCGACATGACATGTGAGCATGAGGCGGCACGTGTTTCGGACAACGCTTACGCCGCAAAGCGTGCGGCAAAGGAAAGGCGCGGGCATCGCTGCCCGCGCCTTTCGTCACGACTGAACCCACACGCGCTTACGGCGTCCAGGTCGCCTTCAGCGACACACCCGAGAACGCGGAGTAACCGCGCACCTTCACGTAGTACGTGCCGGCCTGGGTCGTCGCGAACGTGCACGACTCGGCATTGCCGGTCTTGTACGGACGGCAGTTGTAGCTCGAGGTCGTCGGTGCGGAACCGAACTTCACATAGAGGTCCGCATCACCCGTGCCGCCGCTCGTCGCGATGACAAGATTGGTCGCGCCGGCGGCCACGACCACCGTATAGCTCAGTTCCTGGCTCGCGCTGCCGGAGAGGCCTGTCTTGGCCACGCCGTTCTGCAGCGCCGTACCACCGCCACCGCCGCCCGTCGAGCAGGTCACGCCCACGCCGCTGAACGCCGCGGCGACATCCGTTGCCGAGAGACCGAGGTCCGTCGCCGCGCTGGCGACGCCACACGAGCCGCTGTTGAAGGTGGAGCTCGCCGTCCAGTAGAGGGCGTTGGCGCGGGCGAACACCTTGAACGCATTGACCGTTCCCCAACCGGTCGTCTTCGCCAGCAGGCAGAACGCCTTGTTATAGACACCGGACGAGTAGTGCACGTCCAGGCCGCTGGTGTAGTCGGCCGCGTTGCCGATCGAGCCTCCATCCTGCGGCGGATCGCACATGTAGCGAAGCGCGGTGCCGATGCCGGCACTGGCCTTGACGATGTCGGCACCGACCAGGAAGTCGTTGCTACCACGGTCGTAGAATTCGGCCGCTTCGCCGGCGATGTCCGAGTAGGCTTCGTTCATGCCGCCCGACTGGCCGCTGTAGGTCAGGTTCGAGTGCTGCTCGGTGTAACCGTGGCTGATTTCGTGCGAGGTCACGTCCAGCGCCACCAGCGGATAGAAGGTGCTGGCGCCGTCGCCGAAGTTCATCGAGCTGCCGTCCCAGAACGCGTTCTCGTAGCTGGAACCGTAGTGGACCTTCATGATCAGCACCTGGCTCAGCGGTGCTGAGCCAGTGTATGCGGTGTACATGTCATGCACCACGCCACCGAAGTGGTGGGCGTCGTTGATCGGGCCATAGGCACCGTTGATCGCGTCGCCGGTGGAGTTGAAGCACGTGAAGCTCCACAACGTCCCCGCGCCGGACGTGGCGTGGTTGAGGTTGTAGGTTTTCACATTGGTGTTCTGCGCGGTGCAGGTGCTACCCGACTGCGTCACGCGCAGCGCGGGCTTGCCACCGGCGCCCCAGGTGTACTGCCCGGTCTTCTGGTTGCCACCTGGACCGGTCGCATCCACCTCGGCGTAGGTCAAGCCTTCCCACTGCTCGATGATCTCGCCGGTGTTGGCGTCGATGATCGCGGTCGGGCGGGTCGGATGGTCGCCACCGGAGAAGAACGAGGTCAGGTAGACCAGGCGGGCCGGCACACCGTCGCCAGGATAGACGTAGAGATCGGCCTTGGCGTTCTCGGGCTTCGCCACGGCACCGGCCAGGGTCTTGGCCTGCTTGCCGAGCAGCGCGATGGCGCGCGCGCCGTCGATCTTCGGTGTCACCGAGGCGAGGTCGACCTGAAGGTCGGAGGTGACGATGCCGTTGGCGACCAGCGAATTGCCCTGGGCGTCCTGCTCCACAGCAATGCTCCGACCAAACACGGGTACGCCCTTGAAGGTTTGCTGCATGCGTACCGTCTGCGTGCCCTTGACGGTCGGCAGCGCGGTCTTCGCGACAAAGGCGTTGTCGGCCGACAGGCCGAGTTTCACGGCCAGCTGGCTGGCGGGGACGGCTCCCAGGCTCTGCGCGCGCAGCGCCTGCTCGGTGGCCGCCGAAGCGACGGAGCAGGTCGCGATACCCAGCGATGCGACCAGGAGTTTCAAGCGAACATGACTTGCCATTACGTTCCTCCTCCAGGAACAGGCCACACGAACCCGTTGCGGTCGTGTGGACCACATTCCGAACGATATGATTGACGCGCCGAAGCGCGATGCCCGTTGCAACTTCCGGCCCCCCCGCCGAAAGTGCTTGTCAACCTAGCGCAAGTTTTCGCGGTCGACTACCTAGGGATTTCCCTAGGCCTCACGAACTTGCGAAGATGGTGACCATGACCCAATCGACCGACATCGACCTCGAACTTCGCCAGATGACCCCGTGGGTGCGCGCGTCGTTCCGCCTCACATCGGAGCGGCACACGCTCGACCACCTGACCGCCGAGTTCGGCGTTGCGGGTGCCAGAAGCTGGCAGCGCGGCGAGACGGAGGGAGATTCATTGCAGCGTCGCAGCCATGGCTGGTGCGTGGAGTTGCCCGAGCAACGCACGTATGCGCTGGACGACGCGCTCAGCCAGTTGCTCACCATGTTGGCGCCGAAGCGCGACGACATCGTCGCGGCCATTCGCAGTCTCGAGCTGGATGCGCACGTCGGCCTCCACGTGCGAGTGACGGGCGATCGCGTGCCTGCCTGCTACTGGTCGCCGGCGAACATCAGAACGCTCGCCCTCTACGGAGCTTCTCTGGAAGCGGACATCGCGGTAACGCCGGCACCCTGATCCTGACCCTGATCCTCAGAGCATCCCGGTTTCGAGCTTCGCCGCGTCCGACATCATCGAATGGTTCCAGGGCGGATCGAAAACGAGGTCGACATCGGCTTCGACCACCGTGGGAATGAGTTCCAGCTTGGTGCGGACATCGTCGACCAGAATGTCACCCATGCCGCAGCCCGGCGCGGTCAGGGTCATTTTCACATAGGCCCGGCGCGCGCCTTCGTCGTTGGATTCAAGGCTCACGTCGTAAACGAGGCCAAGTTCCACCACATTGATGGGGATCTCGGGATCGAAGCAGGTACGCAACTGCTGCCAGACCAGCTTCTCCACTTCGTCGTCCGACGCACCGTCTTCGAGTTCGATCGGACGCGGGGGCTCCTTGCCCAGCGCATCGGCATCGCCGCCCGCAATACGGAACAGGTTGCCTTCCACGTACACGGTGAAGCTGCCACCCAGGGCCTGGGTGATGTAACCGATCTGCCCGGCCGGAAGCGTCACGGTTTCGCCCTGCGGCACCATGACCGCCTGGCAGTCGCGCTCGAGGGTGAAAGGTTCGCTGCTGAGGCTGAAACCGCTCATTGCTGTCCTGTGAAGGCCGCACCGCGGCCGCAAAGTCGTCGATTATGCGCCCGCCGCGAGCCGACGGTAAGCATCCTGCAAGCTACGTCGGGGCGGCGACCGGGCGCCTCAAGAGCAAGCCTCGCGCTTGCCCGCTATCATTGCCCCCTTTTGCCCACCCCCTGATCCCATGCCTCATCCGAAGGAACCCCATGCCGGCTGAGCGTTTGCGCCGCCTCGCCGGACTTCTGTTCGGCGCTTTCTGCGCCGTCGCGTTCGGTTTCGCCGCCGGCGCCGTGTGGATGGTGCCGTCGATGATGTTCGGCCGTGCCCTGCCCGCCCTGGTCCTTCCGGTAGGCTGGGTCCTGGGAATCGTCGTGCGCCGCTGGCTGCGCATCGAACGCGGCCTGGGCTCGGTCCTGGCGGCCGTCGCCACCCTTGTCGCAGCCGCCTATACCGCCTGCCTGGTCGCGGCAGCGACCATCTCGGGAATGATGGGTATCGGCTTCGGCCAGACCATTCACGACGCCGGGGCTTCCATGCTGCTGGAACTGGCTCGCCTCGCCCAGGGGCCCTGGGACCTCGTGTTATACCTCGCCGGCGCCCTCCTGGCGGGCTTGGTCGCCTGGCCCATCGCACGCCGGTCCACGGGCGGGCCCTGACTTCATAAGCCGTAAATGCCCGGCCCAGGAAGATGGCAGGGGCAGAACCAGTCAACCGGCGGTCGCCGACCGCGTTAATCGGAGTGATTCAGGCCGTATGGAGCACGAGGATGCCAGCACCGACGAAGCGAAGGGCGCCGTGAACGGCTCGCTCGCGCTCGACAGCGCATCCCTGGACGATGTCCGCGAAGTCCCGGCGAACATGGACGCCTTCCTGGCGGCCATCGAGCGCAGGGCCTGGCGCATGGCGGAAATCCACCTGGGCAACCGGGAAGACGGCATGGATGCGGTGCAGGACGCCATGTTGCGCCTGGTTCGCCACTACGCCGACAAGCCGCCGGGCGAATGGACGCCGCTGTTCTGGGGCATCCTCCGCCGCCGCATCGTCGACCTCCAGCGTCGCCGCAAGGTGCGCTCGATCATCGTCGGCTGGATCGGCGGTGGCCGCGACGACGACGGCGACGAACTGCCCGCCTGGGAGCCCGCCGACGACAGCCCGGACCCATCCGCCAGGCTCCAGGACTCGCAGGCTTACGGGGACATCGTCGTCGCCGTACGCAAGCTGCCCCGGCGCCAGCGCGAGGCGTTCACCCTGCGCATCATGGAAGGGCTGGATGTCGCTGAAACGGCCGCTGTCATGGGCTGCTCCGACGGCAGTGTCAAGACTCACCTTTCGCGCGCGATGCATGCGCTGCGCGATCAACTGGAGGCATGGCGATGAGCCAGCACGATCGAGACCTCGAACGTCGCGCCCGGGAACTCTACCTGCGCGCCAGCCGCGACGTGGACCCGGCCACGGCCGGTCGCCTGCGCGCGGCCCGGCGGACGGCGCTCGCCGCACCGCACGAATCCGCGGCACGCCGCCTGATGCTCCCTGCCGGCGCGTTTGCCGTCGTCGCGCTCGCCTCGCTCATGCTGTGGCAGCCGGGTGGCGCGCCGCCGTCGGCGCCGCCGGCCGTGATGCAAGCGGCCGACATCGAGGCCGCCGACCTCCCGCCCGACCCGGACAGCACCGATCCCGCCCTGTACCAGAACCTGCAGTTCTACAGCTGGCTGGCCTACAACGACACGCAGCCGTCCGCCGCCCACAAGTGATCGCCATGCGCCGCTTTTCCCTTGTCATCGCCCTCTTGCTTGCGTTGGCCGCGCCTGGCGCCGCCGTGGCGCAGGATCGGCCACCGCCGCCGGTCGGCGGATCCGATTGGCCGGACAGTGAACACCCGTCCGTGCCGCCGCGCCCCTGGAGTCAGCTGACCCCCGACGAGAAGGACATCCTTTCCCCGGTGGCGCATGACTGGGACAGCTTCACGCCCAGGAAGCAGTCCCACATGCTCGAGATGGCGCAGCGCTGGAAAGGGCTCCCTCCCGAGCGGCGCGCCCAGATCCGCGAGCGCATCGACCGCTGGCAGCACATGACGCCGGAAGAGCGCGCCGAAGCGCGCAAGAACCAGCAGAAGTTCAAGGACCTCAGCCCCGAACAGCGCGCCAAACTGCACGCCGCCTTCGAGCGCTTTCGCAGCCTGCCGCCCGCGCAGAAGCAGGCGCTGATGGAAAAGTGGCGTGATCAAACGCCGGAACAGCGCCGTCAGGCCATCGATAACATGGGGCCGAACGATGCGCTGCCGCCCCCACCCCGGGGCGAGCGCGGACCGCCTCCGGATGGTTCCGCTAAACTGGGCGGATGACGCAGACCACCCTGGAACTCCTCGATCGCCGCCGCTCCGTGCCCTCGCGCCAGCTCGGCGAACCGGCCCCGGACGACACCACCCTCAAGCGCCTGCTGGAAGCGGCTGTCCGAGTGCCCGATCACGGCAAGCTGGCGCCGTTTCGTATTCGTGTATTGCGCGGCGACGCCAAGCGTCACTTCGGTGCGCGGCTGGCGAAGCTCGCCGTCGAAGCCAATCCCGACCTCTCCGATGCCAAGCGCGAAAAAGAACTGAAACGCTACGACCACGCGCCCCTGGTGCTTGTCGTGTCGGCGAAGATCGACGAAACGAGTGCGGTGCCCGAACTCGAGCAGAACCTCACGGCGGGATGCGTGGCCTACAACGTGCTGCTCGGTGCGCAGGCGCTTGGCTTCGGCGCACAATGGCTCACCGGCTGGGCCGCCTACGATCGCAACGTGGCCCATCTGCTGGGCATGACGACGAACGAACATGTCATCGGTTTCCTCCACATCGGCACGCCCTCGATGGACGCGCCCGAGCGTGAGCGACCGGCCTACGACGATATCGTGAGCGTATGGACGCCGTGAGCGGGGATTCCCTCGTCCACCTCGTGGACGGCAGCCTCTACGTATTCCGCGCCTGGCATTCCATGCCTGACGAGTTCCACGACCAGGACGGCGAGTCGGTCAACGCCGTCCACGGCTTCACGCGTTTCCTGTGCGAACTGCTCGAGCGCAGCCGCGCGGAGCACGTCGCCGTCGCCTTCGACGCCTCGCTCACCACCTCGTTTCGCAACGCGATCTATCCGGCCTACAAGGCCAACCGCGAGCTACCGCCGCCGCAGCTCGTTCGCCAGTTTTCGCTGTGTCGTGAGATCGCCGCGGCACTGGGCCTCAGCGTCCTGAACGACCATCAGTACGAAGCCGACGACCTCATCGGCAGCGCGCTATGGGGCCTGCGTTCGCACGGATTCCGCGGTGTCATCGTCTCCGCCGACAAGGACTTCGGCCAACTGCTCGGCGAGCACGACGAACAATGGGACTTCGCCAAGAATCTGCGCTGGGGACCCAGCGGTGTGTTCGACCGGCTCGGCGTCCATCCTCACCAGGTTGCCGACTACCTGGCCCTTTGCGGCGACGCGGTCGACAACATCCCCGGCGTCCCCGGCATCGGCGCGAAAACCGCGGCCGCCCTGCTCGCTCACTTTGGCAGCCTCGACGCGGTGCTGGACCGGATCGACGAGGTCCCTTACCTGCGTTTCCGTGGTGCGGCGGCCTGCGCGGTGCGCCTGCGCGAGCACGCCGAGCAGGCACTGATGTGTCGCCGCCTGACCCGCATCGCCCTGGATATCGCCGTGGCCGAGACCGCCGACGCGCTGCGCCGTCGCCAGGGTGAAGCCGCCACTGTGGACGAACTCTGCGAGCGCCTGCGTTTCGGTCCGCTGACCCGGTCCCGGCTGCGCGCGCTGATCTGAAGGTATCCCACCCAACGTCACACGGCCGCGCTACCCTTGGCCGGATACTGCGTATCCACCATCCAGGAGCCCGCCCATGCAGACCAGTCCGTTGCCCCACGCCTCGCCGATCCCCGACGACGCCAGCGCGCCGGAAGAGGTGCTGCACAAGGCGAAGTGGCTGACCCTGAAGCGCCGCGGCCGATGGGAATATGCCGAGCGCAACAATCCCGGCGGCGCCGTGATCATTCTCGCCGTGACGCCCGACGACAAAGTCGTCTTCGTCGAGCAGTACCGCGTGTCGATCCTCGCCAACACCATCGAGATGCCCGCCGGCCTGGTGGGCGATCTCGCCGACGCCGAGGATGAGGACGTGCTGATCGCCGCGCGTCGCGAACTCGAGGAAGAAACCGGCTACGCCTGCGGCAGGATCGAATTCGTCCACGAAGGCCCGTCCTCGGCCGGCATGAGCACCGAGATGATCGCCTTCGCCCGTGCCTGGGACCTGGTCCGCGTCGGCAAGGGCGGGGGCGACGAGACCGAGAACATCATCGTGCACGAAGTGCCGCGCGCCGAAGCCGGCAAATGGCTGTTCGACCGCGCCGCCGAAGGGTTTTCGATCGATGCCAAGCTTTTTGCGGGCCTCTGGTTCATCGACCACCCCGAGGCACATATCCGGGATAACCGCAGCCTTACCTGACAGCCGCGCCCCTGGTGCCCCGTGTGGGAGCCGATTCATCGGCGATCCCGCGGCAGCGGGCCAGCCTACGCCAAGCACCCTGTCGCCGATGAATCGGCTCCCACACAGGGTGCTCGGCCGCGTCTGGGGCGGGTAACGACAAAGTCAATTCTTGTCGCTAAGTCACTCCCCGGTTAGCCTTCCCTCTGCTTCACCCGGCGCCGCCCATGTCTGTCCGCTTTGCCCATCTCCACCTGCACAGCGAGTATTCGCTGGTCGACTCGACCATCCGCATCAAGCAGCTGGTCGCGGCCTGCGTGCGCACCGGCGTGCCCGCCGTCGCACTGACGGATGAGAACAACCTCTTCGCGCTGGTCAAGTTCTACAAGCAGTGCACGGCTGCGGGCATCAAGCCCATTGCCGGCTGCGACATCTGGGTGTCCAGCCCTGACGATCCGCGTCCCTGGCGGCTGACCCTGCTGTGCCAGGACCGCGACGGTTACCTCAACCTCTCGCGTTTGGTCTCGCGCGCCTGGCGTGAAGGCCAGGGCACCGGCCGCGCGCTTGTCGACGCCGCCTGGATGCATCCCGAGAGCGTGCGCGGCCTCATCGCCATCGCCGGCCGCGAAAGCGAGTTGGCGCGCGTGGCGCTCGGCGCCGGGTTGCCTGCCGCCGGTGCCCGGCTGGAATCGCTGCGTCGGCTGTTCCCCGATCGCCTGTACCTGGAGCTGACCCGTACGGGTCGCCAGCACGAGGAAGACTGGGTGCGCGCCGCGATGGCGCTCGCCGGCGACTACGAGCTGCCGGTGATCGCCAGCAACGACGTCCGCTTCCTCGAGCGCGAAGGCTTCGAAGCCCACGAGGCACGCACCTGTATCAACCAGGGCCGCGTCCTTGCCGACCCCAAGCGCCCGCACGACTACAGCGAAGAGCAGTATTTCAAGAGCGCCGAAGACATGGAGGCGTTGTTCGCCGACATTCCCGAAGCCCTCGAGAACACGGTCGAACTGGCCAAGCGCTGCAACCTGGAACTGACCTTCGGCGAGTACTTCCTGCCGAACTTCCCGGTCCCCGAAGGCCATACGCTCGATACCTTCATCCGTGCGCAGGCCCAGGCCGGCCTGGAAGAACGCCTCGCCGTGCATCCGCTGGCGCCCGGCAAGACGCGGGAGGACTACCAGGCCCGTCTCGATCGCGAAGTCGACGTCATCATCGGCATGGGCTTTCCCGGCTACTTCCTCATCGTGGCCGACTTCATCGGCTGGGGTAAGGACAACGGCATTCCGGTCGGACCGGGCCGTGGTTCGGGCGCCGGTTCGCTGGTGGCCTGGGTGCTCAAGATCACCGACCTGGATCCGCTCCAGTTCGAGCTGCTGTTCGAGCGCTTCCTCAATCCCGAACGCGTGTCGATGCCCGACTTCGACATCGACTTCTGCATGGATCGCCGCGATGAGGTGATCGACTACGTCGCACGCAAGTATGGCCGCGACCACGTCAGCCAGATCATCACCTACGGATCCATGGCCGCCAAGGCCGTGCTGCGCGACTCCGGTCGCGTGCTCGGCATGGGCTACGGACAAGTGGATCGCCTCGCCAAGCTCATTCCCAACCGGCCGCTCGACCTCACGCTGGGCGACGCCCTCGGCCGCACCGAGAAGTCGAAAAAAGAACCGGACCGCATCGTCAAGGAATTCTGCGACGTCTACGAGCAGGAGGAAGAGCCGCGCCAGCTGATCGACCTCGCGCTCAGCCTCGAAGGCCTCACCCGCAACGCCGGCAAGCACGCCGGTGGCGTGGTGATCGCACCGACCCCGCTGACCGACTTCGCCCCGCTTTACTGCGAAGCGAGCGGTGAAGGTGTCGTCACCCAGTACGACAAGGACGACGTCGAAGCGGTAGGCCTGGTGAAGTTCGACTTCCTCGGCCTGCGCACGCTGACGATCATCGACTGGGCGGTGAAGGCGATCAACCGGCGCCGCGCGAAGGAAGGCGTCGAGCCGCTGGTGATCGAAGCGTTGCCGCTGGACGATCCCAAGGTCTACGACCTGCTGAAGAAGGCGCAGACCGTCGCCGTCTTCCAGCTCGAGTCGCGCGGCATGCAGGGCATGCTCAAGGACGCCCAGGCCGACCGATTCGAGGACATCATCGCCCTGGTGGCCCTGTATCGCCCCGGCCCGATGGACCTGATTCCCAGCTTCTGCGCGCGCAAGCATGGTCGCGAGGCCGTGGAGTATCCGGATCCGCGCGTCGAGCCCATCCTGAAAGAGACCTACGGCATCATGGTCTACCAGGAGCAGGTGATGCAGATGGCGCAGATCGTCGGCGGTTACACGCTCGGCGGCGCCGACCTGCTTCGCCGCGCGATGGGTAAGAAAAAAGCCGAGGAGATGGTCAAGCATCGCGCCACCTTCCGCGAAGGCGCGGCGAAGGACGGCATCGATTCGATCAAGGCCGACGCGATCTTCGACCTGATGGAGAAGTTCGCCGGCTATGGTTTCAACAAGTCGCATGCCGCGGCCTACGCGCTGGTCTCCTACCAGACCGCCTGGCTGAAGGCGCACTACCCCGCCGAGTTCATGGCCGCGACGATCTCGTCGGACATGGACAACACCGAGAAAGCCGTCACCTTTCTCGAGGAAACGCGTGCCATCGGCATCAAGGTGCTGCCGCCGGACGTCAATGCCTCGGACTGGATGTTCGAGGCGGTGGAACCGAAGGTCGTCCGTTATGGCCTGGGCGCGATCAAGGGCGTCGGCCAGGGCATCTGCGAAGAGATCGTCGCCGAGCGCAAGGCGAGGGGGCCGTATCGTGGCCTCGTCGACTTCTGCCAGCGCGTCGGCTCGAACAAGCTCAACAAGCGCACGATGGAAGCGCTGGTGCAGTCCGGCGCGCTCGACGCGCTAGGCGAAAACCGCGCCACGCTCATCATGCACCTGCCCGAAGCGATGCGCGCCGCCGATCAGGAAGCGAAGAACCGCGCGTCCGGCCAGGTCGATATTTTCGGCAACGCCTTCGGCGCCGCGGAAACGCCGAGCATCATCGAACTGTCGGGCAGCGTGCCCGAGTGGCCGCTCGAGCAACTCCTGCAGGGCGAGCACGACACGCTTGGCCATTACCTGTCGGGTCATCCCACCGACCCGTGGAAGGGCGAACTCGCGCAGCTCTCCAGTTGTCCCATCGGCGAAATCCCCCAGCGCTACCAGCCACCCAAACCGCGGCGCAACGACGACGACGAAAACGCCAGCCGGTTCCGTCGTGGACCGGAAACGCCGTGGACGGTCGCGGGCATGGTGGTCGGGATGCGCAAGCGCGGCGACAGCGATGCGTTCGTGCAGATCGAAGACGCCACGGGACTGCTGGAAACCAGCTTCTTCCGCGAGGTGTTCACCGAAGCCGCCCCCCTGCTGACGCGCGGCAGCCTCATCGTGGTCGAGGGCGGACTGCGCATCGACGATTTCGCCGGCGGCTACCAGCTGCGCGCGCGCAAGGCCTATGCGTTGTCCGATGCCATGGAACACTTCGGTCGCCTGTTGACGCTACGGCTCAACGGGATCGGCCCTGATTTCCCGCAGCACCTGCGCCAGGCGCTGATGGGCTACCGCGGAGGCCGCACGCCGTTGCTGCTGTCCGGTTACCGCAACACCGTCGGCCAGGCCAGCTTCGAGCTCGGCGACGAGTGGCGCGTGCGCGCCTCGCCCGATCTCATACGCACCCTGCGCAGCCTGCCAGGCGTTCTTGGCACCGAGCTCCGCCTGGTGCGCCCGGCGGACTGAAGCGCCGCCAAGGCTTCGGTTTCAAGCACTTAGGTCCCTGCCGGCAAACCGTACCCCGGCGCACACTGGCGCCCCGCCCCACCCGCTATACTGTCGGGTCTTCCCGAACCACCGTTGCCCATGAATCCCAATTTCCTCGATTTCGAACAACCCATCGCCGAACTGGAGGCAAAGATCGAAGAGCTTCGCCATGCCAGCAGCGGCCAGGCGTTCAACATCGATGAGGAAGTCGGCCGGCTTCGCGAAAAGCTGAAAATCAAGACCGCCGAGATCTTTCGTAACCTGACGCCCTGGCAGGTCAGCCAGGTGTCGCGTCATCCGGCGCGTCCGTACACGCTGGATTACATCCAGGCCATGTGCGAGGAATTCCACGAGCTCAAGGGCGACCGCATGTTCGCGGACGACCAGGCCATCGTCGGTGGCCTGGCGCGCGTCAACGGCCGTTCGGTGATGATCGTCGGCCACCAGAAGGGCCGCGACACCAAGGCCAAGGTGAAGCGCAACTTCGGCATGCCTCGTCCGGAGGGCTATCGCAAGGCGCTGCGCCTGTTCAAGATGGCCGAGCGTTTCAATATCCCGGTGTTCACCTTCATCGACACCGCCGGTGCCTGGCCGGGCATCAACGCCGAAGAACGCGGTCAGTCCGAAGCGATCGCGCGCAACCTGCTCGAGATGGCCGAGCTGCGCGTGCCGATCATCTGCACGGTCACCGGCGAAGGCGGTTCCGGCGGCGCGTTGGCCATCGGCGTGGGCGACCGCACGCTGATGCTGCAGTACTCGACGTATTCGGTCATCACACCGGAAGGCTGCGCCTCCATCCTGTGGAAGAGCGCCGACAAGGCCAAGGACGCCGCCGATGTCATGGGCCTCACGGCACCGCGACTGCTCGAGAACGGGCTGATCGACAAGATCGTGCGTGAGCCGCTGGGCGGTGCCCATCGCAACGCCCAGTCCATGGCCATCCGCCTCAAGGCCGTGCTTCTCAACGAGCTCGACGAACTGGAAAAGCTCGGCGTCGACCAGCTGCTGGAAAAACGCTACCAGCGTCTGCGTGGCTACGGCGCCTTTACCGAAGGCTGAGCCGGCGATGACGATCCACGGCCTCGCGCATGTGAACATTCGCGCCTCCGAGGCCATGATCGAGCGCGTGCGCCGGTTTCACGTCGACGTCCTCGGCCTCAGCGAGGGCGCGCGGCCAGCATTTCGCTCTCGTGGTTACTGGCTGTACGCCGGCGACCGCGACCTGATACATCTCACGATCGACCCCGCCATGTCGGGCGACGCACCGGCCCGTACCGGCTGGCTCGATCACTTCGCCTTCGCTGCGACGGGTCTCGATGCCATGCTTGCCCGGCTCGACGCCGCCTCGGTGGCATACCAGATCGACCGGGTGCCCTCCTCCGGCGAGGCCCAGGTGTTCTTCCGAGATCCCGCCGGCATCGCGATCGAGCTGAACTTCGCCGGCTGACGGCGCTCGTCACATCGATCGGGCTACCATCGGTCTTCCACGCACCGACCGCGGACCGTCTCATGGCCAACGACGTCACCGATAAACTCGCCGTCCTCATCGACGCGGACAATGCACGGCCCGCGATCGTCGACGGCCTGCTCGCCGAAGTGGCGAAATACGGCACCGCGCACGTGAAACGCATTTACGGCGACTGGACCGGACCCCACCTCAATGGATGGAAGACCGCCCTGCTCGATCATTCGATTCAGCCGATCCAGCAGTTCGCCTATACGTCGGGCAAGAATGCCACCGATTCGGCGATGATCATCGACGCGATGGACCTGCTCTATTCCAATCGTTTCGACGGCTTCTGCATCGTTTCCAGCGACAGCGATTTCACCCGGCTCGCCTCGCGCATCCGCGAAGCCGGCCTCATGGTTTACGGGTTTGGCGAGCAGAAAACGCCCAAACCGTTCGTCTCCGCCTGCGACAAGTTCATTTACACCGAAGTGCTCGTCGGCACCGTGGAGAACGAAGCCTCCGAGCCGCCCGTGCAACGCTCGGCGAATGAGTTGCGTGGCGACACCAAGCTGGTGAACCTGATCCGCAACGCCATCGACGCCGGCTCCGACGAGAACGGCTGGGCCAGCCTCGGTGCCATCGGAAGCATCATCAACAAGCGCTCGCCCGAGTTCGACTCGCGCAACTACGGCTATTCGAAGCTGAGCGGCTTGATCAACGGCATGGGGCTGTTCGAGGTCGAAGAGCGCCAATTGGGCAATGCCCGCCATCTCTTCGTGCGCCTTCGCGCCAAAGGCAAATGAGCGCCTCGCTGACCGATCACCTGGCCCGCGCACTCGATGACGTGCCGGGCGTGCCGCTGCTGGTCGCCTTCAGTGGCGGACCCGATTCCACCGCGCTGTTGCATGCGCTGGCCGGACACATGCCGAGACCACCGCTGCGCGCGCTCCATGTCGACCACGGGCTGCACGCCGACAGTGCCACCTGGGCGGTGCATTGCCGGCGCCTCGCCGATTCGCTCGGCGTGCCGATCGACGTCGTACGGGTCACCGTGGACCTCACGCGCGGCGAAGGCATCGAGGCCGCGGCAAGGCGAGCGAGACGCGCAGCCTTCGCGTCCGCCCTGAAGCCCGGTGAACATGTCGTCCTTGCGCATCATCGCGACGACCAGATGGAAACCGTCCTGCTCAAGCTCCTGCGTGGCGCAGGGCCGGAAGGACTGGCCGGCATGCGGGCGGTGCGCCCGTTGGGCGCAGGCATGCTGTGGCGCCCGCTGCTGGATCTTCCGCGCAGCGCGCTGCTCGACCACATTGCGCAAAACGGCCTGTCCACCCTGCACGATCCCTCCAACGACGACCCGCGCATCGCACGCGCTTACCTGCGCGCGACGGTCATTCCTGCGCTGATGGCACAGTGGCCACAGGCAGGCGTCAGCATCGCCCATAGCGCGCGCCTGTGCAGGGAGGCCGCCGACGGCCTGCGCGAGGGCTGGATCGACGCCCTGGCACGTCTGCGCCGCGAGGAAGACACCCTCGACGCCCGCGGCTGGCTCGACCTGCGGCCGGCATGGCGCGCCCCCCTCCTCGACCACTGGTTGCACACGGCTGGCCTGAGCGCGCCCACCACCGCGCAGCGCGACGTGCTCGAACGACAGATTCGCGAAGCCTCGGCGGAACGCCTGCCCCTGGTCGGTTGGCAGGACACCGAGGTCCGTGTCTGGAAAGGGCGCCTCTGGGCCATGCCGCGCTGCCAGCCATTCGACGAGGCATGGTCGGTCGCCTGGCAGGGCGAACCGCTGGCGCTACCCGGCGGCGGGATGCTTACCCTGGGCGGCGTTCGGCTGCCGGAGGCGCTGACCGTGCGCTACCGGCGCGCCGGCGATCGCATTCGCACCGCCGGCAACCACATCACCAAGGAACTGCGCGATCTGTTCCAGGAAGGCGCGATTCCGCCCTGGCGGCGACCGCGGATGCCCCTGCTTTGCGAAAGCGGCAACCTGGTCGCCGTGGCCGGGCGCTGGATGAGCGATCGCGGCAAGGCCATTTTCGATGAGGCAGGTGCTTATCCGGTCTGGCAGCACGGCGTTTCCGATTGATCAAAAAGGCCATGTGAGCTAATTTTGCCGGCATGCCGAAGTCCCCCGCCCCCGTTGTGCCCGCATCGACCATCGCCGAATTCGAGCACTCGCTCGACGAGCTCGAGCAACTGGTCACGCGCATGGAAGGCGGCGAGTTGAGCCTCGACGAATCGCTCAAGTCGTTCGAGCGTGGCATCGGCCTTTACCGGCACTGCCAGACGGCGCTGGAACAGGCGGAGCTGCGGGTGCGCCTGCTGCTCGACCCCGAAGCCCCCGAGACCGCCGAACCCTTTGACTCCCACATCGACTGATCTGCCGGCGCCGCTGAAGGCGCTGGTCGGCCGGGCTGACGAAGCGCTCGCGCGCGCGTTGCCCAGCGGCGACCTTCCCCCCGTCGAACTGCACGGCGCCATGCGCTACGCCGTGCTCGGCGGGGGCAAACGCCTGCGTCCGCTGCTCGTCTACGCGGCCGGGCATGCCCTCGGCCGGGACGACGGTATCCTCGACGCACCCGCCTGCGCGGTGGAGATCATCCATGCGTACTCGCTGGTGCACGACGACCTGCCGGCGATGGACGACGACGCGCTGCGCCGCGGCCAGCCTACCTGCCACATCGTTTACGGCGAAGCCATGGCGATTCTCGCCGGCGATGCCCTCCAGGCCCTCGCCTTCGAGATCCTGTCCACGCCCTACGGCGACAGCGACGACTCGACGGCGCGTATCGCCATGCTGCGCGCCCTGGGCGCGGCCTGCGGCGCCGAAGGCATGGCCGGCGGCCAGGCCTTCGATCTCTCCGCCGTGGGTCGAAAACTGTCGCTCGCCGACCTCGAGCGGATGCACGCCTATAAGACCGGCGCGCTGATCCGCGCCTCGGTACGGCTTGGCGCCCTGGCGGCCGGCTGCACCGATGCGGCGCTCCTCGACCGCCTGGACCGCTACGGCCATGCCGTGGGTCTGGCATTCCAGGTGCGCGACGATATCCTCGACGTGGAAGGCGAGTCCGCGGTGATCGGCAAGACCGCCGGCAAGGACGCCGCCGCCGACAAGCCCACCTTCCCGTCCATCATCGGCCTGGCCGCCTCGCGCGAGCGCCTCGACACCCTCGTCCGCGACGCCCTTGAAGCCATCGCGCCGCTCGGCGAGCGCGGCGAGTGGCTGGCCGATCTGGCGCGCTATTCGGCGCAGCGTCGCCACTGATCGACCCACGGCTGGAATTACCAGTCGCTCAACGACTTGGCCGGAAGCAGCCGGTTTTTCGCCATCGCTTCGGCTTGCGAAGGTTCCCAGCACGAGATAAGTGTCGATTCGTCGAGCAAGAACGCCGCTACGGCGCCTGACGGACTTCGCGATGAGCGCCAGCCTCCATCGTCACACGCCACAACTCTCCGCCGTCGACGCGCGCGGCCTGCCGGTGCGCTCGGTGGCGTACGACCGTCTGCAGGTCGCCGACGAGCCCATCGCGCGCATCCGCAGGCAGACGTATGACGCCACGGGCCATGCAACCGGGCAATGGGATGCGCGCCTATGGGCCGACGGCGGCGAGGCTGGCGAACCTAACCAGCGCGCGATGCATAGCCTCTCGAGCCGACTGCTGCGCAGCGTAAGCGTGGACGCCGGTTGGCGGATGGGCCTGTTCGACGGGTCCGGACAGGCACGGGAGGGATGGGATGGCCGGGGCACCCATCGGTGGAGCGATTACGACGCCCAGCTGCGACTGGTGAGCGTGCATGAGCAGTGGGACGGCGGCCTCGCCTGCTGCACGGAGCGCCTGCACTACGGCAACGCCACCGAAGCGGCAACCAACCGTTGCGGACGGATGGTCCGTTACGACGATCCGGCTGGCAGCCTCGCTGTCGCCGCGTATGACCCGCTGGGCGAGCCCAGGGTGCAGACGCAGCGCTTTCTCGCGAATCCGGTCGTGCCCGACTGGCCGGTCGCCGAAGCCGCGCGGGACGCCTTGCTGGAGCACGACGTCGACGGGTCGCCCGTGGCCTATACGACCCAGTGGATACGTGACGCGCTGGCGGCGTCGCTCAGCCAGCTCGACGCCATGGGGAACGAACGGACCACACGCTACGACGTGGCGGGACAGCTGCTGCAAGCGGGCTTCACGCCCGTCCAGGCCGCTTCCGTGGAGGTGTTTCATCATCCTGCCTACAACGCCGCCGGTCGGATGATCTCCGGGACGGCCGGCAATGGCGTGGTCACCACCGCCATCTACTCGATCGTCGACGACCGCCTGCAGGCGCTCGAGGTGCGGCGCACGGGAGCGACCCTGCAGGATCTGATCTACACGTACGACCCCATGGGCCACGTGTTGCGTGTCGAGGATCTGGCGCAACCCACCGACTGGTTCTCGGGCGCACAGGTCGAACCGGTATGCGCGTATCGCTACGACACGCTGTATCGGCTGGTCGAGGCCGGCGGCCGGGAAAGTGTACTGGCGACCGTTCGGCCAGGCCTGCCCGAGCTCGGCGGCCCGGGTGGGACCGTCGACGCGAGCCGCCTGCGCAACTACACGCAAACCTATACCTACGATGCCGGTGACAACCTGCTGACGTTGAGGCACGCGTCAGGCGGCCCGACGCAGTACACGCGGACGATGACGGCCGAGCCGCGCAGCAATCGCTGCCTGCCGGACACGGATCCGAACCAGCCACCGGACTTCGACATGGCGTTCGACGCCAACGGCAACCTGCTCCGGCTGGAGGGAACACAGGCCGTGCAATGGAATGCACGTAACCAGTTGCAGAAGGTCACGCAGGTCTTGCGCGGCGCCGGTGCGAACGACGACGAAGTGTATGTCTACGACGGCGCAGGCCAGCGTCGGCGAAAACGGCGCGTTACACAGGCCAGGGCGACACGGCACGTATCGGAAGTGAGGTACCTGCCCGGCCTGGAGATCCGCAGCGACACGGCAACCGGTGAGGTGGTGCACGTGATAGACGTGCAGGCGGGTCGCAACCGGGTAAGACACCTGCGCTGGGTGACCACCCGGGCGGCCCTGCCCCCAGCGCAATGGCGCTACAGCCTCGACGATCGTCTGGGCGGCAGCTCGCTCGAACTGGACGAGCTTGGCGCGGTCATCAGCCACGAGGGCTATTACCCTTACGGGGGGACGGCGTGGTGGGCCGCGCGCAGTGCGATCGAGGCCTCGTACAAGACGGTTCGCTATTCGGGTAAGGAACGCGATGCGACAGGCCTCTATGACTACGGCTTTCGCTACTACGTCCCCTGGCTCTGCCGCTGGGCCAGTCCCGATCCCGCCGGCAACGTCGACGGCATCAACCTCTACAGGATGGTGGCGAACAATCCGGCGAGCTATAGCGACACCGATGGTCGGCAACGAACACCTATCGACAAGAGCATTCACCAGATCTGGATCGGCGACCGACCCGACCTGCTGAAAACGCACGTAGACACCATCAACCGCAATGTCGAGACCGCGTCCGACTACCGGTTTGTGTTGCATATGGACGTGAATAACCCGGATGCCTATGCGGAAACCGTCAAGGAACTGAGGGTGCATGAGATCAACTGGTTAAGCCTGGAAGACGGCAGCGCCCCCGAATTCTCCGGAACCTGGCTATTCAATCTTTATGACGACTTCCGGATGAAACCGGAAAATCTCGCTTTCGCCGCCGATACCCTGCGGATTCCGCTGATCCGCAAGAAAGGGGGGTTCTATCTCGACGTCGACGACGTGCTGGCCAATTCCCACGCATCGGATGACTCGCAGGCCCCGTTCAGTTCGGGCGTGTTCGAAGCAGCGCCCGATGAAGTGCTGACGATGCAGCCTGTCGGGGTCCCATGGGAACAGCCCGGTTCTCCCGAAAGCATTCAACTTAACAACAGTTTCTTCGCCGCACACGCCTCCAATAGAACGCTTGAGCGTCTCGAGCAGGACATGGTGAAGAAGTATGACGAGGCCCGGGATTCGGGAGCCTACTCCCAGGGAGGCAGCATGGAAGTGGGTGAGTATCTCGCGGCGCACCGAAAAGCGGATCGCGTGCAGATCCTGTCCGGCATCGTGGGAACCCGTGTCTTCACGGACACCATCGCGCGCGAAGACGCAGAGATAGGAGAGCACCTGTCGATCGTACGATCGGTGATCGCCCATGGCCCTCCACGTGGCTTCGACCTGGCTGCGTTCGAGGAGCGGATGAATCAGAAAATGCCGCTATCCAGGTACAACACGGTAGGCTCCAACCATTCCTGGCGATGATGGCCATGAACGAAAAGCCCGCGTTCGCGGGCTTTTCGTCGAAACCATTCGCAATGACTCAGCTGACCAGCCGCAGCGCGAAGGGATAGCGGTAGCTGCCCGTCTGACTGACCCTCACGGCGGCGAGGATGCAGAAGACGATGTTGAGGATCCACAGCACGACGTGCAGGAAGGCGCCGATCAGGATGACCGTGAGGATCCAGCAGATCACGTATCCCAGGAGAACGGTGATCTGGAAGTTCAACGCTTCCTTCGACTCGGTGACGAGGTAGGTCTTGTCGGACCTGTCCTTGTTGATCAGCCATACGATCAGCGGAACGATGATGCTGAAGAGGAATCCCGAAAGATGCGTGAGCATCGCGAGGTTCTTGTCGTCGTTGCCGGAAACCGGCGGAACCGGCTCGTACGGCGGCGGACTGGGCGGCGGGCTCGGCGGGGGCGACGGCGGGATCTGGTCGGACGGCGTACTCATGGTGCGACTCCGGTGGCGATGTCGGCCCCACTGTCGGAGAGCGCAGGGAACGTGTCAAGCCGTCCTTACGGCACATACCGCCCCCGCAGGGGCGGCATGAGGCAGCTCACTCGCCCGCGATCATCATGTTCTCGATCAGCCAGGACCCGGTGAGGATGTGCGACCGCCGGTCGACGTCATTGCCCACGGCCACCAGGTTGGCGAACATGTCGCGCAGGTTGGCGGCGATGGTGATCTCTTCGACCGGGTAGGCGATCTCGCCATTCTCTACCCAGAAACCCGACGCGCCCCGCGAATAATCGCCCGTGACGATGGACACGCCCTGCCCCATCACCTCGGTAACCAGCAGGCCGGTGCCGAGTTTGCGCAGCATGCCGGCGAAGTCGTCGTCACCGGTCTTCACGAGCAGGTTGTGGACCCCGCCCGCGTTGCCGGTGGAGGTCAGGCCAAGTTTGCGTGCCGAATAGCTACCGAGGATGTAGCGCGCCAGTACGCCGTCGACGACCAGGGGAGCATCGATCGTCGCCACGCCTTCGGCATCGAACACCGACGACCCCATGCCGCGCGGAATGAGCGGTTTCTCATCGATGCGGAACCAGGACGGCAGGATCTGCTTGCCCACATGGTCGAGCAGGAAGGTGGAGCGGCGGTAGAGCGAGCCGCCGCTTACCGCGCCGAGCAGGTGGCCGATGAGCGAGCGGGAGATCTCCGGCGCGAACAGCACCGGCGCCTGGCGCGTACCCAGACGGCGCGCATTGAGCCGCGCCAGCGTGCGTTCGGCGGCCTTACGGCCGATCGCCGCGGGGTCCATGAAGTCGTTGGCGCTGCGCTGGCTGTCGTACCAGTAGTCGCGCTGCATGCCGTCGTCGTCGTCCCCGGCGATCAGGGCGACCGAGAGCGAATGGCGCGTACCGCGCTCGCGCCCCAGGAAGCCATGGGAATTGGCGTAGACCGACAGGCTCTGCCCCGCGCTCACGCTCGAACCGTCGGAATGGGTGATCCCGGCGACGGCACGTCCCGCATCCTCGATTTCCTGGCCCAGGACGATGGCGCGATCGACATCGATATCCCACGGATGCCACAGGTCGAGGTCTGGAAAGGTCGTGGCCATGCGATCGGCATCGGCCAGGCCGGAGGCCGGGTCGTCCTCGGTGAACCGGGCAATGGCGCAGGCCTGGTCGATCGTGGCCTGGATCGAGTCCGGGTTGAGGTCGGCCGTGCTCGCCGAACCCTTGTGCTGGCCGAAGTAGACGGTCAGGGCAAAGCCGCGATCACGGGTGTGCTCGACGGTTTCGACCTCGCCCAGGCGCACGTTCACGTTCAGGCCGATATCGACGCTGGCGGAAACCTCGGCCTGCGTCGCGCCGGCGGCCCGGGCCCGGCGGATGGTGTCCTCGGCCAGGGTGGCGAGGCGATCGAGGTCCTGCTGACTGCTGTCGACGGTGGAAACGAGGCTCACGTGGGCTTCCCGGGGGCTGGCGGTTAGAATGGCAGGCCGCACGCGGCCAATCCCATCCAGATGGGGTCGCGTCACCCGATTAAAAAGCAACGCACCGCACATGGTGCCATGGAACACATATGAGCATCCGTGTCGGCTTCTACCGCCACTTCAAGGGCATGCCCTACCGCGTACTGGGCACCGCCCGGCACAGCGAAACCATGGAAGAACTCGTGGTTTACCAGGCCCTGTACGGCGAGCACGGCCTGTGGGTCCGCCCCGCGGCGATGTTCGCCGAAACCGTCGAACACGACGGCCGCACGCAACCCCGCTTCGCCTTCGAGGGTGAAGCCACCGACCTTTTCGCCACGCCGGAGACCCAGCCATGAAGCCCTACGACGATCGCCCGAAGAAGGACGACGAAGAAGAAGACTTCGGCCCCAGCCGCAGCGAACTGCGCCGCAATGCCCTGGACATGCTCAAGCTGGCCAAGCAGCTGGTGGAGCTTCCACCCAGCCGCATTCCCAAGCTGAAGCTGCCGGAAGACATCGTCGACGAGATCGGCCGCACCCGTAAGGTCACCGCCCACATCGCCCACAAGCGCCAGCTGGCCTTCCTCGCCAAGCAGATGCGCCGCCACGGCGACGAAGCCTTCACCGACGCCCGTGCCGCCCTCGGCGAAGATCGCGACCGCCAGCGCCAGGAGGCCGCACACATGCACCGCCTCGAAGCCCGTCGCGAGAAGCTGATGGAAGGCGGCGACGTCGCCCTCGGCGAGTTGTTCGACGAATACCCCCACCTGGACCGCCAGCACCTGCGCTCCCTCGTCCGCCAGGCCAAGGCCGAACGCGAGGCGAGCAAGCCGCTGCATGCGTTCCGCGAGCTCTACCGGATCATCAAGGAACTCGAGGCCGGCTCGTCCGAAGACGAAGCCTGACCCCCGCTCCGCACTATGTGGGAGCCGATTCATCGGCGATAGATCTTCCCTCAAAGAAAAAGCCAGCGCTCCACAGCGCTGGCTTTTTTTAGGTTCATCGCGGAAGTCCGGGGACGCCGAAGGCATCGGTTCACTCAGCGGCTGATGCCGCGGCGAGCGCGGACGTTACGGCGCAGAGCCTTCGGTGCCCACCCTCGCTGCTCAGACAGGTCCTCCGCGTTTCGTACCGGAA